>NZ_AVFL01000002.1 GCF_000576635.1 Skermanella stibiiresistens SB22 | reverse complement strand
CCAGCCGTGCCGAGGATCGATCCGCCGGCGCTTGAGCCGCCACGTCTCTCGGCGGCACCGGAGGCGGTCACGGTGCCCCCACCGGCCGCGGCGCCCGTCAGGCCACCCACGGTTCTGGCCGCCGTCATGCCGCCCCCAAGGCCGCCGGCGGAGCCTCCCGCCGCGGCTCCGGGAACGCCGGCGTGGCTGAGGAACGCGCTGCCCTTCACGGCCCCGCGGGGTGGTCCGATGATCGCCATCGTCATCGACGACATGGGGCTCGACCGCAAGCGGAGCGGCCGGGTGGTCGGCTTGCCCGGCCCGCTGACTCTGTCCTGGCTCCCCTATGCCGGCGAGTTGCCGCGCCAGACCAAGGCGGCGCGCGCGGCGGGACACGAGTTGATGGTCCACATCCCGATGGAACCGCAGAGCGGCGATGTCGATCCCGGACCGGGAGCCATGACCGTCAGCGCGGGCAACGCCGAACTGCTGCGCCGCCTGGACCACGATCTGGGGGCGTTCGAAGGCTATATCGGCATCAACAACCACATGGGCAGCCGGTTCACCGAGGATAAGCCGGGAATGCGGCTGGTCCTGGGCGAGCTTCGGCGGCGCGGCCTGATGTTCCTGGACAGCCGCACGACCTCGCGCAGCGTCGGCTATGGCATCGGGCGCGAACTCGACGTGCCGACGGTCGGTCGCGACATCTTCCTGGATCACGACATGAGCCCGGCGGCCGTCCGCGCCAGCCTCGCCAAGGTCGAGGCCGTGGCCCGGAAGCAGGGCCACGCCATCGCGATCGGCCACCCCCATGACGCCACCGTCGACGCCTTGGCGGAATGGCTGCCCGGCCTCGCCAAGCGCGGATTCACCCTGGTGCCGGTGAGCGCCATCCTGAAATCCCGTCAGCCCCCCAATGGCTGATACTGGCCGATACGGGCGGAAAAGAAATCCAAACGAACGAAGGAGAGAACCATGAGCGCCAAGTACAAGGTTTCCGGCATGACCTGCGGCGGTTGCGCGCGCTCGGTCACCAACGCGATCGTCGCCAAGGATCCGGCGGCCAAGGTCGAGGTCGATCTGGCGGCGGGGATCGTCGCGGTGGACGGCGCGTTGTCCGCCGAGACGGTCAAGGACGCGGTCGAGGACGCCGGATTCGACTTCGGCGGTGTCGCGGCCGCCGCCTGAGACGGTGACGGGATCGATCGTGGGCCGTGTGGGCGCGCTTGGCGTCAGCGGCCCGCGGCGAACCTGACGGCCTCCTCCGCTGCGCGGATCAGCGCCCGCGACTTGTTGACCGTCTCTTGATACTCGGATTCGGGGTCGCTGTCGGCGACCACGCCGCCCCCCGCCTGCACGTGCATGACGCCGTCCTTGAGCACGGCGGTTCGGAGCGCGATGCAGGTATCCATCGCGCCATTGGCGCCGAAATAGCCGACGCAGCCGCCATAGATGCCGCGCCGCGCCGTTTCCAGCTCATCGATGATCTCCATCGCCCGCACCTTGGGAGCGCCCGACACCGTCCCGGCGGGAAAGCCGGCGAAGAGGGCGTCGAGCGCGTCGAATTGGGGATCGATGGTCCCCTCCACGTTCGAGACGATGTGCATCACGTGGGAATAGTACTCGATCACCATCCGCTCGGTGACGGTCACGCTGCCGATCTTGGCGACCCGCCCGACATCGTTGCGGCCGAGGTCGAGCAGCATCAGATGTTCCGACAACTCCTTGGGATCGGACAGCAGGTCGGCGGCCAGCGCTTTGTCCTCCTCCGGCGTGGCACCCCGCTTGCGGGTGCCGGCGATCGGCCGGATCGTCACCTTGCCGTCACGCAGCCGGACCAGGATCTCCGGGCTGGACCCGACGATGCTGAGATCGTCGAAGTCGAGATAGAGCAGGAATGGCGAGGGGTTCAGCCGACGCAGCGCGCGGTACAGGCTGAACGGCGGCAGCTCGAACGGCAGGCTTAGGCGATGCGACGGCACGACCTGGAAGATGTCGCCGGCCCGGATGTACTCCTTCGCCCGCTCGACGATCGCGTGGTATTCCTCGCGGCTGGTGTTCGATACCGGCTCCGGCAGCGATTTGGTGACGGCGGTCGCCTCGCGCCGGTAGGGCAGGTTCCGCTCCAGGTCGGAGATCGCGTCGCCCAACCGCTCCAACGCCAGATCATAGGCGGCATCGGCATCCAGTCCAGTCGAATGCCAGACCGGGGTCACCAGGGTGATCTGGTTCTGGATGCCGTCGAACACCGCGATGACGGTCGGGCGCATCAGGATGGCGTCGGGAACGCCGAGCATGTCCGGATTGTCGTCGGGCAGCCGCTCGATCAGGCGGATCATGTCGTAGCCGAGATAGCCGAACAGCCCGGCGGCCATTGGCGGCAGTTCCGCCGGCAAGTCGATCCTGCTCTCCGCCAGCAGTGAACGCAGCGCTTGGAGCGGCGGCTCGTCACACGGCTCGAACGTCTTGGAATCGAAGCGGGCGCGCCGGTTGATCTCGACCTTGTCGCGCCGGCAGCGCCAGATCAGGTCGGGCTTCAAGCCGATGAACGAGTAGCGGCCCCGCACCTCGCCGCCGGTCACCGATTCCAGCAGGAAGCAGTTCGACTGGCCATCCGCCAGCTTGATCATGGCCGAGACCGGAGTCTCCAGGTCGCTGACCAGCGTCGTCCAGACGACCTGGGGCTTGCCGGCGGCGTAGGTTTCGGCGAAGGCGGAACGGACGGGCAGGGCCTTCATGATCGCTCAGTTCCGCTGGAACATGGTGTCGACGGTCTCCTGGTGGATCGAAACCGTGTGGCTTTGACGCAGCGCGTCGGTGAACTGGGCGAGCAGGTCGCCAGCCATGGCCTGCTGGACACCTTGGCGCAGCTGCGCCACCTGGGCTTCCGACGCGGCGGGGTCGGCGTTCTGGATGTCGCGCAGCCGGATGACGATCTGACCGTCCTGGGTCGGCGCCACGGTGACCTCGCCCTGGGCCATCTCGAACAGTTGCTGGATCGACGCCTGCGGCAAGCCGCCCCCCTCGCGGTCGCCACGGGTCACGGCCGGCGTCACGCCAGCGACGGCGCCGGGGAGCGATCCCGCGGCCTGCTCGACCGGCGTGCCGGCGCGGATCTGGTCGGCCAGTTCGGTGGCGCGCTTGGCCGCCAGCTGCGCCCGTTGCTCGGCTTGCCACGCGGCGACAACCTCGGGGCGGATGGAATCGAGCGGGCGCAGCGCCGCCGGGGTGATGGCGTCGACCCTGGTGACGAAATAGTCGCCGCCCTGGGTGTCGGTCAGGCTGCTGGTGGCGCCCTGCTGCAAGCCGAACGCGGTCTGGGACACCTGCTGGGCGTTGGGCAGGCCGCCGACCGGCGCTCCGTCCGGGCCGTGCCCCGTGGCGTCGACGGCGTCGACCTGGATCAGCCGAAGCCCCTGCTGCTGGGCGACATCCTCGATGCTCCCGCCACCGGCCAGCGCGTCCTCGACCTTGTTGGCCATCTCGTAGACTTGGTCGGCGGCCCGATCATGCCGGACCTCGGCCAGCAGGGTGTCGCGGACCTCCTCGAACGGCCGGACGCTGCCCGGTTCGATCTGGTCGACGCGCATCAGGTGCCAGCCGAGCGGGCTCTGGATCGGGGCGCTGACGGCGCCCTGCTGGAGCGTGAAGACGGGCTCGGCCAATTCCGCCGGCAGATCGCCGCGGCTGAGACTGCCCAGGGTGATCACCTCGGCACCGGCGCCGGTGGCGGCGTCCTGGAGGCTCCGGCCTTGGCCCAGCGCGGACTCGATCCCGCGGGCGGTCGCCTCGTCCGCCACCAGCACCTGATCGACGGTACGGCGCTCGGGCGTCTGGAACTCCTCGGCGCGGGCGTCGTAGGCGGCCCGCAGATCCTCGTCGGATACGGTGATCTCCTTGGCGACATCCTCGACCGCCAAGCGACCCACGGTCAGCTTGCGGAACTCGGGGGCCGTGAAGCGCACCGCCTTGTCCTGGTGGAAGGCCGCCAGCGCCGCGTCGTCGGGCGTGCCGACATCGCCCATCGCGGCGTTGGGAACCAGGATGGTCTCCGCGACGCGACGTTCGGCCTGACGGCGGAACAGGTCCTCGACCAGCGGGGTGGGAGCCTGGGCCCCGGCGGCCACGGCGCCGACCAGCTGGGTACGCTTGATCTCCGACCGGAGGATCTGGACATAGGCGTCCTCGGTCAGCTGGTTCGCCGCCAGGACGCTGCGGAACTGCCCGGGATCGAACTGGCCGAGCTGGTTGCGGAAGGCGGGCTCGTTCCGAAGCTCGCTCAGCACCAGCTGATCGCTGACGCGCAGCCCAGCCTCGTCGGCGGCCATGCTCAGCAGGGTGCGCTGGATCAACTGGTCCAGCGACTGGTTGACCAGGCCGAGCTGGCGCGCCTGCTCGGCGTCGATCTGGCCACCCAGCATCTGGCGGAGCCGGCCCAATTCCTGGCGGAACGCGGTGTCCAGCTCCTGCGTCGAGATCTTGACGTCGCCCACCTCGGCCACCGTCGTATCGGTCCGTCCTTGGAAAATGTCGCCGATGCCCCACCCCAGGAAGCTGAGGATCAGGAGAACGAACAGGATCTTGACGACCCAGGAACCGACGGTGCTGCGAAGGGCTTGAAGCATGTTCCAACGTCTTGAAAGCGGAGCCGGTCGATCCGGCAACTGGATAACTCAGGCCAAATGGTCATGGCCGATCGGTCACGGTGGGCCTGCCGATGGCGCGGCATCATAGGAGGCGCCTCCCATAGCGGCAACAGACGATTTCCCGGCGGCCTTGGCCGCGCGTCCGGTGGAAATCGCCGGGCGCGTTTGCTAGACAGCGACATCCGGAACATCGTCTGTTCCGATCCGATCAACACCTGGAACGAGATGGAGCCCATGCCCGAGCGCCGCAAGCTGATCGCCGGTAACTGGAAGATGAACGGCCTCCACGCCGCCGGGCTGGAACTGGCGACCGACCTGTCCAAAAGGCTGGCCGCAGCCGGCACCGTCGGGTTCGACATGCTGGTCTGCCCGCCCGCCACGCTGATCCACCCCGTCGCCCAGGCCGTCGCCGGCACTCCCCTCGCCGTGGGCGGCCAGGATTGCCACGTCAAGCCGTCGGGCGCCCATACCGGCGACATCAGCGCCGCCATGCTGGTCGACGCCGGCTGCGCATTCGTCATCGTCGGTCATTCCGAGCGCCGCCAGAACCACGGCGAGGACGATGCCCTGGTGGCGGCCAAGGCGGCGGCCGCGCACGCGGCGGGACTGATCGCGATCATCTGCGTCGGCGAGACGCTGGAGCAGCGCGAGGCGGGACAGGCGCTGGATGTGGTGGCTTCCCAAGTCGCCGGCTCGATCCCGTCGAGGGCCGACGCCGCCAACACCGTGATCGCCTACGAACCGGTCTGGGCGATCGGCACCGGCAAGACGGCGACCTCGGCCGACGTCGCTGAGGTCCACGCCCATGTCCGCGCCACCCTCGCCGGCCGGATTGGCGATCCGGACGCGGTGCGCATCCTGTACGGCGGGTCGGTCAAGCCGTCGAACGCGGCGGAACTGATGGCGGTCGACCATGTCGACGGCGCCCTGGTCGGTGGCGCCAGCCTGATCGCCGATGATTTTTGGGGCATCGCGGAAACTTGCCGCTAGCGAAACCGGCGCGGAGTTAGTAAATATCGCACCGAAGGCGCGCCATGCCCATCCGAAAGGGGCGGCTGGCGCGCTTATCGGTGTTTGAGAATGGTTTTCTTTTTAGAAAAGGTTTCCGAACCATGGAAGCAGTGGTTCTGGTCGTGCACCTGCTGATCGCGGTTTCGCTGATCGGCGTGGTGCTGGTGCAGAAATCAGAAGGCGGCGGCCTTGGCATCGGCGGCAGCGGGGGCGGCATGATGTCGGCCCGTGGTAGCGCCAACCTGCTCACCCGCGCCACCGCCGTTCTGGCGGGCGTTTTCATGCTGACGAGCCTTGTTCTGGCGATCATGGCGGGTGGTCAGTCCACGCCGCGGTCGATCATCGATTCGATGCCGCCGGCACCCCAGCAGTCGGTTCCGGCCGATGCGCCCCCGGCCGCTCCAGCGGCGCCCGAGGCGCCCGTCTCGAAGTAACCAAATCCCGGGATCACACCCGGACAGCCCTGGTTCGAATGGTCGAGAGGCGGCTGACCGGCCGCCTCTCCCATTTCAGGCATGAACGTTCTCACTGGGATGGGCAAGGCACCATGACTCGGTACATTTTCATCACCGGCGGCGTCGTCTCCTCGCTCGGCAAGGGGCTGGCCTCGGCGGCGCTGGGAGCGCTCCTCCAGGCGCGCGGATTCAAGGTGCGCCTGCGGAAGCTCGACCCCTACCTCAACGTCGATCCGGGCACCATGAGCCCGTACCAGCACGGGGAGGTCTATGTCACCGACGACGGGGCCGAGACCGACCTCGACCTCGGCCATTACGAGCGGTTCACCGCCGTCGCCGCGCGACGGAGCGACAACGTCACCACCGGCAGGATCTATTCGACGGTGATCCAGCGCGAGCGGCGCGGCGACTATCTGGGCGCCACCGTCCAGGTGATCCCGCACGTGACCGACGCGATCAAGGAGTTCATCCGCGCCGACATCACGGACGAGGACTTCGTCCTGTGCGAGATCGGCGGCACCGTCGGCGACATCGAGAGCACGCCGTTCCTGGAGGCGATCCGCCAGTTCGGCAACGAGGTCGGCCACGACAACGCGCTGTTCATCCACCTGACGCTGCTGCCCTACATCCCGTCCGCCGGCGAGCTGAAGACCAAGCCGACCCAGCACTCGGTGAAGGAACTGCTGAGCGTCGGCATCCAGCCGACCATCCTGTTGTGCCGCGCCGACCGCCAGATTCCCGAGAGCGAGCGGCGCAAGATCGGCCTGTTCTGCAACATCCGCCAGGAGCGGGTGATCGCGGCGCTGGACGTCGACACCATCTATCAGGTGCCGATCAGCTACCACGAGCAGGGTTTCGACGTTCAGGTGCTGAGCTATTTCGGCCTGCCGCACGAGGGCGAGCCCGATCTGAGCCGGTGGCGGAAGATCGTCCACACGCTGCGCCAGCCCGAGGGCGAGGTCACCATCGCGGTGGTCGGCAAGTACACCAGCCTGCTCGACAGCTACAAGTCGCTGGCCGAGGCTCTGGTCCATGGCGGCATCGCCAACAACGTCCGGGTCAAGCTGGACTGGATCGACGCCGAGATCTTCGAGTCGGACGACGCGGTCCAGCACTTGGAACACGTCCACGGCATCCTGGTGCCGGGCGGCTTCGGCGAGCGCGGCTCGGAGGGCAAGATCAGGGCGGTCCAGTTCGCCCGCGAGCACAAGGTGCCTTACTTCGGCATCTGCTTCGGCATGCAAATGGCGGTGATCGAGGCGGCGCGGCATATGGCCGACATCCCGAACGCCGGCTCGACCGAGTTCGGTCGCGAGGTGGTTCCGGTCGTCGGACTGATGACGGAGTGGCAGCGAGGCAACCAAACCGAGATGCGGACGGGCGCCGATGATCTCGGCGGGACGATGCGGCTGGGCGCCTACCCGTGCCGTCTGGTCGAGGGATCGAAGATCCGCGAGATCTACGACGCCGACCTGATCAGCGAGCGGCACCGCCACCGCTACGAGGTCAACATCAACTTCCGCGGCCAGTTGGAGGCGGCGGGGCTGCTGTTCTCCGGTCTGGCGCCCGACGGCACCCTGCCGGAAATCGTGGAGCTGCCGGGTCACCCGTGGTTCGTCGGCGTTCAGTTCCACCCGGAGCTGAAGTCCAAGCCGCTGACCCCGCATCCGCTGTTCACCAACTTCATCCGCGCCGCCATCGAGCAGAGCCGACTGGTCTGATCCAGCCGGTTCCCTCCGACACGCGGGGTCACTGTCCTGGTCGAGCCTATGTTCAGGGCTCCCGGACGCTTTCGTCGAGCGTTCGGATGATCGGATAGAGCAGGAACGAGAGCACGGACCGCGTCCCCACCTTGATCTCCGCCCGCGCCACAAAGCCCGGTCCGATCCGCTGGCTTTCCGGCACGTCGCGGGGACGGGTGGTCAGGAGACGCACCCGCGTCCTGTGATGGGCGCCGCTGGATCGTTCGGCCGGATCGAGGACCGCGTCGGCGCCGATCGTGCGGACTTCTCCGTCCAGCGTGCCGTGCCGCTGGAACGGGAACGCTTCCAGCTTGATCCGCACCGGTGCCCCCGGCTCGACCAAGCCGATGTCTCCGGCGGCGATGTCCACCTCCAGTTCCAGCGGAACGTTGAGCGGGACCAGCTTGACCAAGGGCTCAGCGTCCTTGACGATCGATCCGACCGACAGCTTGGCCATCTCCAGCACCACGGCGTCGACGGGAGATGTCAGCGAGACGAGGCTGCCGCGCCGCTCAGCCTTGACCAGGCGTTCGGCGACATCGTCGCGGTCCCGCCTCGCCTGGATCAACTCCTCGGACAGCTTGCGCCGCCATTCGCCGGCGAAGGCCATGGAATCGGCCTCGATCACCGATCGCTCGTGCAGCAATTCGGCTTCCTTGTTCCTCATGTCATTGAGTTGGCCGCGCAGCGCCAGGACTTGGCTGGTCGCCTCCAGCAGTTGAAGCCGGGATCCGGTCTGCCGTTCGTTCAGGTCGCGGCGCATTCCCTCGATTTCGGAGAAGACGCTCAGACGTTCGGCGAGATCCCGCTGTCCCACCCTGGCGGTGGCCAAGCTGGCGTCGACACGCGCGCTCCGCTGGCGGAACGACTCGAGTCGCGACTGATACTCCAGCACCTGACGCTCGAGGATCGACCGCTGGATCTCCTGATCGGGACCTTCGGCCGAGGCCATGGGATGGTCGCCGGTGACCGCGTCCAGTCTCCTGATCTGCGCCTCCAGACTTTCCAGACGGGTCCGCAGCGATGCGGCGTCCGCGTCGGTGAAGGTGGGATCCAAGGTCGCCAGCACCGTGCCGGCCGTCACGACATCGCCGATCGCCACGTTCAGCGTCCGGATGATCGATGTCTCCAAGGGTTGCACGACGGTCAGCGGTTCGGTCGTCACCAGTCTTCCGTCGGCGGTGACGATCCGGTCGACCCGCGCCCAAGCCGCCCAGGCGAGAAAGCAGACGACGCAGGCGCACAGCGCGTGAAGCGTCGCCCGGGCTGGGAAGGGCAGGGGCCGGCGTTCCAGGGCCAAGGCGTCGGGCAGGAACTCGCGGGTGTCGCGCCTCACGTCAGCTCCATCCGGCTGGTTTGCCGCATCCAGAGCTGGCGATAGAGGGCGCATCTCCCCAGCAGGTCGTCATGCGGCCCCGAATCGATGATCGCGCCGCGCTCGAAGACCAGGATGGCGTCGGCGTCGCGTGTGGTGGTCAGCCGGTGGGAGATCACGATGGTGGTGCGGCCCTTCGCGATGTGGCGGAGGCTGTCCCGCACCACCGCCTCGCTGTCTGGGTCGAGCGCGCTGGTCGCCTCGTCCAGGATCAGGATCGGCGGGCGGCGCAGCAGCGCGCGGGCGATCGAGAGGCGCTGCTTCTGGCCGCCCGACAGGTTGACCGCACCCTCGACCAGCGGCGTGTCATAGCCGCGTGGCAGCTGCTGGATGAACTCCTCCGCACCCGCCAGGCGGGCGGCTTCGGCGATCTCGGCGAGCGACGCCCCCGGCCGGGTGATGGCGATGTTCTCCCTGATCGTTCCCCGGAATAGGAAGGCGTCCTGCGGCACGACCCCGATGCCGCGGCGGAGGTGGGTGAGGTCGATCTCCCGGATGTCATGGCCGTCCAGCCGGATCAACCCGGTCTGAACCGGGTGCAGCCCCTGGATCAGCCTTGAGAAGGTGGTCTTGCCGGATCCGCTCCGCCCGACGACACCGATCAGGCGTCCCGCTGGCAGGGTGACGGAAACGTCGCTGAGCGCCGGTTCGCCACCACCGGGATAGCGGAAGGTGACGTCGGTGAATTCGATCTTCCCGCTGAAATCCGGCTTCAGCCCACCGGTGGAGTTCGGTTCCGGCGCAGCGTTCATGATCTCACCCAGCATCCGGACGGACAGCAGGGTTTCCTGGTACTCGTGGACCAAGGTCACCAATTGCACCAAGGGGCCGCTGACCCGGCCGGCCAGCATCTGGAACGCCACCAACTCGCCCACGGTCATCAGGTGGTCGAACACCGCGAGCGCGCCGATCCAGACCACCGCGACCGACATCAGCTTCTCCAGCAGCGCGGAGGCGGTGCGGGCGGTGACGGAGAGCTTGCCGACCTGGAAATGCTGGTCGATCGCGTCGGCGGCGATCCTGTCCCAGGATTGCCGGCGCAACGGTTCGAGGGCCAGCGCCTTGACCGTCGCCATGCCGTGGATCGTCTCCACCAGCAGCGCCTGCCGCTCGCCCTCCGCCTGGTACAAGCGGCGCAGGCGGCGTTGGTAGGGCAGGATGAGCGATCCGATCGTCAAGGCCATCGCCGCGGAGCACGCCAGAACCACGAGCGTCAGCCTGCCGCTGTAGAACGCCAGGACCGGGAGGAAGACCACGAGCACCGAGGTGTCGAGCAAGGTCAGAAGCATGCGGCCGGTCAGGAATTCCCGCACCCGTTCCGCCTGCTGCATGTGCTTGGACAGCACTCCGGCGGCGCTGTTCTCGAAAAAGCTGGGCGACAGGGACAGAAGGTGGCCGAAAGTCTTGACGGCCACCCGGATGTCGATTCGGGTCGTGGCGTGCAGCAGCAGGAATCCCCGAAGGAAGCCGAAGGCCGCGTCGAACAGGATGGCGATCAGCATGCCGACCGCGAGCACCGTCAGCGTCGACAGGCCTTCATGGACCAGAACCTTGTCGATCACGACCTGTAGGAAGATCGGGATCGCCAGCGCCAGGATGTGGAGCATGGCGGCGGCGGCCACCACGTCGAAGACCGCCGCCTTCTGGGACAGCAACTCCGGAACGAACCATCCCAAGCTGAAGCGGCGTTCCTCCCTGGTCCGGGAGGGTGCCCGCTTGATCAGGACGGCGGCACCGCTCCACGCCGCCTCGAACCTCTCGCGCGTCAGATGAAGCGGTTCCACCGTCTTGGCCAGGGGATCGAGCACCACGACGGTTCCGGATGACGCGACTTCCCGCACGATGACGGCGTTGCCATTCCCCAGGATCGCGATAATGGGAAGGGCTGGGTCCAACCCCGCGAGATCGGACCAGGAAAGCGTGGTGGCGCGGGCGACTAGGCCGGTATTTGCCGCTATCGCCGCCAGATGGGGGGCGTCGGGTTCGGTGGTGGGCGCGTGTTCGTGCAGAAGCCGGCCGACCGTCAACTCGCTTCCGTGGTGGCGCCCCAGGGCGACGAGGCATTGTAAGCCGGTATGGAAGCATATTACTTCTCCAACACCACATCGCCGACCACAAAGGTCATTTGGGACGGTGGTGGTATCGATACCATCAACGCGAGCGCTCAAAGTGTGAACGTCGATATTGATTTGTCTCCAGGTTCCTTTAGTTCGATCGGCGTGGATGACACCTACTGGTTCTATGCGACACCGGCGAAGGACAATGTGTCCATCGCTTTTGGAGCCGATATCGAGAACGCCATCAGCGGAACTGGGTATGACACCTTAGTGGGCAATGGGCTGAATAACTCACTGTATGGCGGATCCGGGGGAGACACGATAAAGGGCAATGCCGGAAATGACACGCTCCAGGGAGAGGGCGGCTGGGACTACCTTTATGGAGGTGCCGGCGATGATTATCTCAATGGCGGTGCCGACCCTGATGATCTCGCTGGGAACGAAGGTAGCGATGTCTTGGACGGAGGCACCGGAACCGACACCCTGCGCGGTGGTGTGGGGAATGACAGATTGATAGGTGGAGACGCGACCGACCACCTCTACGGAGATGAGGGAAATGATACCCTGGATGGTGGTGCTGGGGAAGATTACTTATATGGTGGAGCGGGCACGGATACCGCGATTTGGCATCTTCCAAAAGCAAGTTATAAAACAATAAGCATAAGCTCCAGCAATCGGGTCACGGTTTATGATGGAGTCAACTATGACTATTTGACCGACGGATCGACTGAATACTATAAATTCACCGATGGTACCTACACCGCCAGCACCACTGGAACGGCAGCCCAAATCTATCGGCTTCATGGCGCCGCGTTGGGCCGAGTTCCGGATACGGGCGGATTGACCAACTGGACCTCGGCTCTCGACGCGGGAGCGCTGACGTTGAAGCAGGCCGTGACGGGCTTCACCTCCTCGGCCGAGTTCCTGGGACGTTACGGCACCCCGGACGACAGGACGTTCGTCACTCTCCTGTACAAGAACGTCCTGGGCCGGACACCCGATGCGGGTGGCTTGACCAATTGGACGAACGCGCTCGCGGCGGGAATGAGCCGTTCCGATGTTGTTCTGGGTTTTTCCGAATCAGCCGAGGATATCGCGAAGACAAAGTCCACCCTCGAGCAGGGGCTGTGGCTGCGCGACGATCAGGCGGCGCAGGTCGCGCGCCTGTACCATGCCACGCTGAATAGATTGCCGGACGCGGGCGGCTTGGAGAACTGGACCGCCGCGGCGAAGGCCGGGATGACCCTGCTTCAGATGTCGGATGGTTTCACCGGATCGGTGGAGTTCCAGCAGAGATACGGCAGTCTCGACAATCCCAAGTTCGTGACCCTTCTCTATAACAACGTCCTTGGGCGTGGTCCGGACACCGTCGGCTTTGCCAACTGGACCAACGCGCTGAACGCCGGGACGACACGCGCCAGCGTGGTCGTGGGTTTCTCCGAATCCACCGAACACGTGAACGCCCGCGCCTCCTACATCGACAATGGCATCCAGCTGTTCGGTTCCAGCGCCGCGGCGGCGCTCCCGGATACGGATGACGTGAACACGGCTTCGACGGCTTTCGTCGATCAGGTTACACAATCCCGCTTGCTGGAGCCGACGGTCTTCTCGGCATCCAGCCTGACCGGCGAGCCCCTGCTGTCGCAACCCGACCGCTTCGGCATGCTGGCGGCTGTGGCGTGACACGCCGGTGGAGGGCGTGGGCGGTCCTGTCTCCTTGCTAAGCCCCGGCGTGGCCTTTATGACTTCGCCCACAACACTGCCCACATAAGCCACCCCGGGGTTAAACATGTCCGTGATCACCGACATCCACGCGCGCGAGATTCTCGACAGCCGCGGCAATCCGACAGTCGAGGTCGATGTAAGCCTCGAATCCGGTGCCTTCGGCCGGGCGGCCGTTCCGTCGGGCGCCTCCACCGGCGCCCATGAGGCGGTCGAACTGCGTGACGGCGACAAGGGCCGCTACGGCGGCAAGGGCGTGCTGAAGGCGGTCGACGCCGTCAATGGCGAGATCTTCGACGCCTTGGCCGGCATGGAAGCCAGCGAGCAGGGCGCGGTCGACGCCATGATGCTCGACCTCGACGGCACCCAGAACAAGAGCCGGATCGGCGCCAACGCGATCCTCGGCGTCAGCCTCGCGGTCGCCAAGGCGGCGGCGCAGGAGGCCGACCTGCCACTCTACCGCTATGTCGGTGGCGCCTTCGCCAACATGCTGCCGGTCCCGATGATGAACATCATCAACGGAGGCGCCCATGCCGACAACCCGATCGACATCCAGGAATTCATGATCATGCCGGTGTCGGCCGAAAGCTGCGCCGACGCGATCCGCATGGGCTCGGAGGTCTTCCAGTCGCTCAAGAAGAAACTGAAGGACGCCGGCCACAACACCAATGTCGGCGACGAGGGCGGCTTCGCCCCCAACCTGGGCTCGACCGACGACGCGCTGGGCTTCGTGATGAAGGCGATCGAGGCGGCCGGCTACAAGCCGGGCGAGGACATCATGCTGGCGCTCGACGCCGCCTCGACCGAGTTCTTCAAGGACGGCAAGTACAACCTGGCGGGCGAGGGCAAGGTGCTCGACGCCGACGCCATGGTGTCGTACTGGGCCGACCTGATCGGACGCTTCCCGATCATCTCGATCGAGGACGGCATGGCCGAGGATGACTGGGAGGGCTGGGCGGCCCTGACCGCCGCGATCGGTGGCAAGGTCCAGCTGGTCGGCGACGACCTGTTCGTGACCAACCCGATCCGCCTGACCGACGGCATCAAGAAGGGCGTCGCCAATTCGATCCTGGTCAAGGTCAACCAGATCGGCAGCCTGTCGGAGACGCTCCACGCCGTCGAGATCGCCCACAAGGCGTCCTACACCGCCGTCATGTCGCACCGCTCGGGCGAGACCGAGGACAGCACCATCGCCGATCTGGCGGTCGCCACCAACTGCGGCCAGATCAAGACCGGGTCGCTGTCCAGATCCGACCGACTGGCCAAGTACAACCAGCTGATCCGGATCGAGGAACAGCTGGGCGCCGCGGCCCGTTTCGCTGGGAAGAGCGTGATCCGCGGGTCCTGACGAGAGCCGTGCCGCAACATTTGTGGCACGACCTCCCCAAAAGATAGTTTTCGTTTGACGCGATGGAATTCTTCGTGATTCCATCGCGTCATGACAGCTATTGACCATGTTAGAGACGCCATGGGCCGCGCCCTGCGTCAGACGGTCGGCCCCGCCATCGGTGCCGCCATCGTCGGCTATTTCGCTTATCACGCGGTCCAGGGCGACCGCGGCTTGATAGCGCTATCCCATCTCCAGAACGAGATCCAGCAGGCCCAGGCCACCTTGGCCCAGGTCAAGGACGAGCGCGTCGAGCTTGAGAAGCGCGCGTCGCTGCTGCGGCGTGATCATCTCGATCCCGACATGTTGGATGAGCGTGCGCGCGCCGTCCTGAACTATAGCCACCCGGACGACGTTATCATTCTCGTACCGCGGAGCAGCGTTGCGCCGCCGGTGACCGCCGGTAAGCCGTGAAAGACGAGCGGCTGAAAAACCATTGTTTTGCCATGTGCTTAACTGGAACCCGGTTAAGTCTAAATTCACCTTAGATTACAAGGTATTGCAAGAAACACTGTTGCTTCCTGCAGGATACGGCGTTAGTTCTATCCCAAGTAAGAGCCTGGGCGGGAGGGGAGGCACCCATCCCGCCTAACATCGGGAGGAGCACTTGGCCACGTCCAAACGTCGCAAGCCGCAGGCTGACGAGAACCCTCAATATTCATCCGAGGAATTGCTCAAGTTCTACCGCGAGATGCTGCTCATCCGCCGCTTCGAGGAGAAGGCCGGCCAGATGTACGGCATGGGGCTGATCGGTGGCTTCTGCCACCTGTATATCGGCCAGGAAGCGG
The DNA here is from genome assembly GCF_000576635.1 of Skermanella stibiiresistens SB22. Classification (GTDB taxonomy): domain Bacteria; phylum Pseudomonadota; class Alphaproteobacteria; order Azospirillales; family Azospirillaceae; genus Skermanella; species Skermanella stibiiresistens. Next base: position 514,351 of record NZ_AVFL01000002.1, on the reverse strand, counting down.
TCGTCGTCGGCATGCAGAACGCCCTGATTAAGGGCGACAGCATCATCACCAGTTATCGCGACCACGGTCACATGCTCGCCACGGACATGGACCCCAAGGGTGTCATGGCCGAGCTGACCGGCCGCGCCGGCGGCTATTCCAAGGGCAAGGGCGGCTCGATGCACATGTTCAGCCGCGAGAAGAAATTCTTCGGCGGCCACGGCATCGTCGGCGCCCAGGTGCCGATCGGCACCGGCCTCGCCTTTGGACACAAGTACTCCGGGGATGGCAACATCAACGTCTGCTATCTCGGCGACGGCGCCATCAACCAAGGTCAGGTTTACGAGAGCTTCAACATGGCGGCTCTCTGGAAGCTGCCGGTCGTCTACGTCATCGAGAACAACAAATACGCGATGGGCACCTCCCAGCACCGCGCCTCGGCCGGTGAACTGTGCGAGCGGGGCAGCGCCTATGGCATCCCCGGCCATGTCGTCGACGGCATGAGCGTGCTGGCCGTCAAGGAGGCGTCCGAGGACGCGGTAGCACACGCCCGCGAGGGCAGTGGCCCGGTCATCCTGGAGATGAAGACCTACCGCTACCGCGGTCACTCCATGTCCGATCCGGCCAAGTACCGGACCAAGGAGGAAGTCACCAAGATGCGGACCGAGATGGATCCCATCGACAACCTCAAGAAGCTTCTGCTGGACACCAGTGCCGCCGACGAGGACGCGCTGAAGGCGATCGACCGCGACATCAAGGCCATCGTCGCGGAAGCCGCCGACTTCGCGACGCAGAGTCCGGAACCCGATCCCGCCGAGCTTTGGACCGACATCCTGGTCGAAGCCTAAGACGCAACATCAGCTTGAGGTCACCCGGAGGCGCGCCGGTTCCACCGGCGCCGCCTCTCCCGTTGACGCCCGACGAAGAAGGCGGGGCGGGGAACTGGTGCCGGAGGAACTGCAATGCCGATCGAAGTAACAATGCCAGCGCTGTCGCCGACCATGACGGAAGGCAAACTGGCCAAGTGGCTCAAGCAGGTGGGCGACGACGTCAAGTCGGGCGACATCCTGGCTGAGATCGAGACCGACAAAGCGACCATGGAGGTCGAGGCGGTCGACGAGGGCAAACTGGGCAAGATCCTGGTCGCCGAGGGCACCGAGGGCGTCGCGGTCAACACGCCGATCGCGATCCTGGTGGGCGAGGGCGAGGATGCCGACAAGTTGGAGACGCCCGAGGTTTCGGACGACACCCAGAAGAGCGCCGCCCTCCAGAAGGTGAAGGGCGAGGAGGAGACCAAGCCGACGCTTCCGGTCGAGCCGCCGCCCGGCGCCAAGGCGGCTCCGCCCGCCAGCGACGAGGACAAGTATTTCGAGAAGACCGTGAAGCTGACCGTGCGCGAGGCGTTGCGCGACGCGATGGCGGAGGAGATGCGCCGCGACGACAAGGTCTTCGTCATGGGCGAGGAGGTCGCGGAGTACCAGGGCGCCTATAAGGTGACCCAGGGTCTGCTGGCGGAGTTCGGCGACCGCCGCGTCATCGACACCCCGATCACCGAGCATGGCTTCGCCGGTCTCGGCGTCGGCGCCGCCTTCCACGGGTTGAAGCCGGTCGTCGAGTTCATGACGTTCAACTTCGCCATGCAGGCGATCGACCACATCATCAACTCCGCCGCCAAGACGCTCTACATGTCCGGCGGCCAGATGGGCTGTCCCATCGTGTTCCGCGGGCCGAACGGTGCCGCGTCCCGCGTCGCCGCCCAGCACTCGCAGGAATACTCGACCTGGTACGCCCACGTTCCGGGCCTGAAGGTGGTGGCGCCCTATTCCGCGTCGGACGCCAAGGGCCTGCTGAAGTCGGCGATCCGCGATCCCAACCCGGTCGTGTTCCTGGAGCACGAGATCCTGTACGGACACAGCTTCGACGTGCCCGAAGATCCCGAGTTCATCGTTCCGATCGGCCGAGCCAAGATCATGCGCGCCGGCAAGGACGTGACCATCACGGCGTTCTCGTTCATGGTGGGGCAGGCGCTGGCCGCCGCCGAGCGTCTGGCGGAGCAGGGCATCGAGGCCGAGGTCATCAACCTCCGGACCATCCGCCCGCTCGACACCGAGACGATCGTCAACAGCGTCAAGAAGACCAACCGGCTGGTATCGGTCGAGGAAGGCTGGCCCTTCGCCGGTATCGGTTCCGAGATGTCCGCCCTGATGATGGAGCAGGCGTTCGATTATCTGGATGCGCCGGTCTATCGGGTGCATGGCGCCGACGTGCCGATGCCCTACGCCGCCAATCTGGAGAAACTCGCTCTGCCGCAGCCCGAGGACATCGAGAAGGCCGTCAAGGCCGTGCTGTACCGGAGCTGACGCGACAACAAGGCGGCGCGCCGTGAACTGGCGGCGCGCTTTCGGGGGGACACTAGATGCCTATTGAAATCACGATGCCGGCCCTGTCGCCGACGATGACCGAGGGCAACCTCGCGAAGTGGCTCAAGAAGGAAGGCGACGCGATCAAATCCGGCGATGTCATCGCCGAGATCGAGACCGACAAGGCCACGATGGAAGTCGAGGCGGTCGACGAGGGCACGCTCGGCAAGATCATCGTCGCCGAGGGGACCCAGGGAGTCGCGGTCAACCAAGTGATCGCGCTGCTGCTGGAGGACGGCGAGGACGCCTCCGCGCTGGACGGCGGCGGCAAGCCCGCGCCGAAGCCCGCCGACAAGCCCGCCGAGGGTGTCGGGAACGCTCCGGCACCGGCGGCGGCGCCCGCTCCGGCGGCCAAGTCCGAGAGCGCTCTGGCTCCGGCCCAAGCGCCGGCGGCTCCCGCCGCCAAGGACGGTGGCCGGGTCTTCGCCAGCCCCCTCGCCAAGCGCATGGCCGAGCAGGCCGGCCTGGACCTGGGCCAGATCCAGGGCAGCGGACCCAACGGCAGGATCGTCAAGCACGACGTCGAGGCCGCGGTCGCCGGTGGCGGCGCCAAGAAGGGCGCCAAGCCAGCCGAAGCCGCCAAGACCGAGGCTCCGAAGGCGGCTCCGTCGCAAGCTGCCGGACAGGCCGCGGCCCAGTCCCCGGCGGCGGTACCGTCGGCCCAGAAGCCGGCCGGCGTCGACGCCAAGGACTTCTCGACCAAACTGGGCATGAAGTTCCGCGAGATCCCGAACTCGGGCATGCGCAAGGTCATCGCGCGCCGCCTGACCGAGGCCAAGCAGACCGTCCCGCACTTCTACCTGACGGTCGACCTCCAGATCGACCAGCTGCTGAAGACGCGGGCCGAGCTGAACAGCCGGTCGGACGAGTACAAGCTGTCGGTCAACGATTTCGTCATCCGCGCCACCGCCTTGGCGCTCCGCAAGGTTCCGGCCGCCAACGCCGCCTGGACCGACGAGGCGATCCTGCAATACGAGAACGCCGACATCTCGGTCGCCGTCGCCACCCCGACCGGTCTGATCACGCCGATCATCAAGGCGGCCGAGACCAAAGGCCTGGTGGACATCTCCAACGCCATGAAGGATCTGGCCAAGCGCGCCCGTGACGGCAAGCTGAAGCCGGAGGAGTTCCAGGGCGGCACCTTCTCGATCTCCAACCTGGGCATGTTCGGCGTCCGCGAGTTCGGCGCCATCATCAACCCGCCGCAGGGCTGCATCCTGGCGGTCGGCGCCGGCGAGCAGCGTCCGATCGTCAAGGACGGAGCACTTGCCGTGGCGACCGTCATGAGCTGCACGCTGTCGGTTGACCACCGGGTGGTGGACGGCGCCGTTGGCGCCGAGTTCCTCGCCGCCTTCAAGAAGCTGATCGAAGATCCGCTGTCGATGCTGCTCTAACCGGAGAAGTCCCATGGCTGACACAGAGTTCGATCTCATCGTCATCGGCGGCGGGCCCGGCGGCTACGTCGCCGCCATCCGCGCGGCGCAGCTTGGCATGAAGGCCGCCGTGGTGGAGCGCGAGAACCTGGGCGGCATCTGCCTCAACTGGGGTTGCATCCCGACGAAGGCGCTGCTGCGCTCGGCCGAGGTGTCGCACATGCTGCACCACCTGGACGAATACGGCTTCTCCGCCAAGGAGATCAGTTTCGACCTGCAGAAGGTGGTCAAGCGGTCGCGCGGCGTCGCCTCCCAGCTCTCGGGCGGCGTCAAGCACCTGCTGAAGAAGAACAAGGTCACCGTCATCGACGGCCACGCGACCCTGCTGGGCAAGGGCAGGATCAAGGTCGACAAGGACGGCACGACCAGCGTCGGTGAGTTCAAGGCCAAGAACATCATCATCGCGACCGGGGCCCGCGCCCGCGAGTTCCCGAACATGAAGGCCGATGGCAAGCTGGTCTGGACCTATCGCCACGCGATGGTGCCGGAAACAATGCCCAAGTCGATCCTGGTGATCGGCTCGGGCGCCATCGGCATCGAGTTCGCCAGCTTCTACCTCAACATGGGCGCCAAGGTGACCGTGGCCGAGATGGTTGACCGCATCCTCCCCGCCGAGGATGAGGAGATCAGCACCATGGCCCGCAAGTCGTTCGAGAAGCAGGGCATGAAGATCTTCACCGGCGCCAAGGTCGGTGAGTTCCAGAAGTCGGCGGACAGCGTCACGACGACGATCGAGGCCAACGGCAAGTCCGAGACGATCACGGTCGACCGCGTCATCCTGGCGATCGGCATCGTCGGCAACGTCGAGAACATCGGCCTCGAGAACACCAAGGTGAAGACCGAGAAGTCGCACATCCTGGTCAACGAGTGGCTGGAGACCGACGAGCCCGGCGTCTTCGCGATCGGCGACGTGGTGGGCGCTCCCTGGCTGGCCCACAAGGCGAGCCATGAAGGCGTCATCTGCGTCGAGCGGATCGCTGGCGTCGAGGGTGTCCACCCGTTGGTCGTCGCCAACATTCCGGGCTGCACCTACTCCTATCCGCAGGTCGCCAGCGTCGGGCTGACCGAGGCCAAGGCCAAGGCCGCCGGCCACGAGGTCAAGGTCGGGCGGTTCCCCTTCATCGGGAACGGCAAGGCGATCGCGTTGGGCGAGCCCGAGGGCATGGTCAAGACGGTGTTCGACGCCAAGACGGGCGAGTTGCTTGGCGCGCACATGATCGGCGCCGAGGTGACGGAACTGATCCAGGGTTACGGCATCGCCAAGACCATGGAGACGACTGAGACCGAGCTGATGCACACCATCTTCCCACACCCGACCTTGTCGGAGATGATGCACGAGTCGGTCCTGGCCGCCTACGGCAAGGCCATCCACTACTAGGCAGCCTCCGGGCGTCCCACCACGAACGACCCAAGCGCCGCCGGCTTTCGGCGGCGCTTGGGTCAATTCGCACCTTGATGTCCGGGCCGAAGCGTTACACTTCTGGCACAGGCATATGGAGCTTGATGGAATCATGACCGCTTCCCCCCCGATCGACCGCGTCCGCCATCCGGAAAAGGCCCACCGGCCGGACAACCCGGTGCAGCGCAAACCGGACTGGATCAGGGTCAAGGCACCCGTTTCGGCCGAATACGCCGAGACGCGACGACTGATGCGCGGACTTAAGCTGAACACGGTCTGCGAGGAGGCGGCTTGCCCCAACATCGGCGAGTGCTGGAAGAAGAAGCACGCGACCTTCATGATCCTGGGCGCCGTCTGCACCCGCGCCTGCGCCTTCTGCAACGTCGCGACCGGCCGTCCCGACCTGCTCGACCCGCATGAGCCGGACAACGTCGCGGAGGCGGTGGGCACGCTGGGACTGGAGCATGTCGTCATCACCTCGGTCGACCGAGACGACCTGGAGGACGGCGGCGCCGATCATTTCGCCCGCGTGATCCGGCGGATCCGCGAGACCTCGCCCGGTACGACGATCGAGATCCTGACGCCCGACTTCATGCGGAAGAAGGGTGCCGTCGAGCATGTCGCGCGGGCGCTGCCGGACGTGTTCAACCACAATCTGGAAACCGTGCCGCGGCTTTATCCAACGATCCGGCCGGGTGCCCGTTACTTTACCTCGCTGAACTTGTTGTCCCGTGCGAAGGAGCTGGAACCCGGCCTCTTCACGAAGTCCGGCATCATGGTCGGGCTTGGCGAGACCAAGGAAGAAGTTTTGCAGGTGATGGACGACCTCCGGGCGGCCGACGTGGATTTCCTGACCATCGGCCAGTATCTCCAGCCGACCCCCAAGCACGCGGCGGTGGACCGCTTCGTGACACCGGACGAGTTCGAGAGCTACGCCTCGATCGCGCGCGGCAAGGGGTTCCTGATGGTCTCCAGTTCACCGCTCACCCGCTCGTCCTATCACGCGGGTGACGATTTCCGACGGATGCGCGCCGCGCGCGACGCCAAGCTGGCCCTGGCCGCCGCATCCTAAGGAAACCTGATGCCGACACACGCGGAAAAGCGGGTACTGCCCTACACGCCCGAGCAGATGTACGACCTCGTGGCCGATATCGAACGCTATCCGGAATTCCTTCCCTGGTGCCTCGCGGCCCGGATCCGCAAGCGGGAGGGGGAGGTCGTCTACGCCGACCTGATCATCGGGTTCAAGATGATCCGGGAGCGGTTCACGTCCAAGGTCACGCTGGGGCCGCCCGACCGGATCGACGTGTCGTACACCGAGGGTCCATTCAGCTACCTGAACAACCACTGGGGCTTCCACCCGGCGGAGAACGGCGGCTGCCTGATCGACTTCTATGTCGACTTCGAGTTCCGCTCGAAGATGCTGCAGAAGATCATCGGCGTCCTGTTCAACGAGGCGGTGCGCCGGATGGTCGCCGCCTTCGAGGGCAGGGCTCGGCAGCTCTACGGCACCGGCGCGGCTCCAGCGGCGGCGACCAACTCGACGCCGGCCTGACCCAGCGCGTCGCGACGATAAGGGGTTCCGCACCGGGAGGTCGTGATGGCGAAGACCAAATCGAAGACGGACGCCCTGGACGGCGCGCTCCGGCGCTTCGGCCCGGTGGCGGCCTCGGCGGGAATGGGGGTGACGGCGCGGCGTGTCGCCAAGCAGCCTTGGCCGATGGAGGACTATGCCGGCCGCGGTGGCTATGATCCGGCCTTCGTGGATGCCGCGAAGCCGTTGCCACTGCCCGGAACGGGGCACTGGGAGGTTGCCGGGGTGGATCCGTCGGCCCTCCGCGCCGGGGATGATCCACACGAACTGAAGTATACCCATTTCTCGGTCAAGGTTTCGACGCGGCGGCGCCTGCCGCTGTTCAGCGCCGTCAACATCGATGGCGCCAAGTCGGACCGGACGGTCAAGCGCACCAATGTCTGGCGCTTCGATCCCCGCATCGGCAAGGAATATCAAATCGTCGATGGCGTCTACGGCGACGACGGCAGGGGATTCTTCAGCCGGGGTCACATGACGCGGCGGGAGGACCCGAACTGGGGCGACAAGAAGACCGCCAAACAGGCCGATGCCGACACCTTCCACGCGACCAACGCCTGCCCGCAGCGCCAGGAGTTCAATGGGGGCATCTGGCTGGAGTTGGAGGACTACGTCCTCGACAACACGGACCAGGAGAACATCCGGGTCACGGCGATCACCGGACCCGTGTTCGACGAGGACGATCCGGTATACTACGACGTGCCCATTCCCCTTGGTTTCTGGAAGATCATCGTTTTCACCAACGCCGCGACCCGCGCGTTGACCGCGATCGGCTATCAGCGCTCGCAAGCGCGCGTGTTGCCGACCCGGACCCGAGCACTGGTCTTTGGCGACTTCCAGGATACCCAGGTGAGTATCGCCGGATTGGCCCGGGAGACCGGCTTGGATCTCAGCCGCTACGCGGCGCTCGACGTGTTCGAGCGGGCCGATCCCGGCACGCGGGTCAGGCTGGCGAGCGTGAGGGACCTCTACCTGACGCCCTAGACGGCATCGGCGGCGAGGTCGAGCGCGAACAGCACCGCCGCGCGCCTGACGGCCGACCGGTCGCCGGGGAACACCCGCCGCTCCAGCCTGACCCCGCCATCGCGGCGGGCGACGCCGAAATGGACCAGCCCGACCGGCTTGCCCGGCGTCTCGCCTCCCGGCCCCGCGATGCCGGTGATGGCGACCGCCACGTCGGCGCGGGAATGGGCGACGGCGCCGATCGCCATGGCCTCCGCGACCTCGGCGCTGACCGCGCCAACCCGGGCGATCAGGTCGGCGGGAACGCCGATCAACTCCGTCTTCGCCTCGTTCGAATAGGTGACGAATCCGCGCTCGACCACGCTGGACGAGCCGGGGATCTCGGTCAGGGCGCTGGCGACCAGTCCGCCGGTGCAGGATTCGGCGGTCGCGAGCTTGAGCCCGGCCGTGTCATAGGCCTTCAGGACGGAGCGGGCGCGTTCCAGCACGTCATCGGGGAGCATCGGCGGGTCCTTTCACCTTAGGCGCGTTAGCTGACCGGGAGGCGGACGGTGGCGACGGCCTGGGCGGCGATACCCTCGCCGCGCCCGGTGAAGCCCAGCCGCTCCGTCGTGGTCGCCTTGACGCTGACGCGGTCCGGCGCGATGCCGAGCAGCTCGGCCATGCGGGCAACCATCGCGTCACGATGCGGCCCGATCTTGGGCCGCTCGCAGATCAGCGTCACGTCGGCGTGGGCGATCATGCCGCCACGCTGGCGGACCAGATCGACGGCGTGGCGCAGGAACATGGCGCTGTCGGCGCCGCGCCATTGGGGATCGCTTGGCGGAAAGTGGCTGCCGATATCGCCCGAGCCCAGGGCGCCCAGGATGGCGTCGGTCAGCGCGTGGAGCCCGACATCGGCGTCGGAGTGCCCCTCCAGACGGGCGTCATGCGGTACCGCCACCCCACACAGCACGACATGGTCGCCGGGGGCGAAGCGGTGGACGTCGAATCCCTGGCCGGTGCGGATGTCGGGCAGCGTGAGCAGGGAGGCGTTCATCAGCATGGCGGCGCGCGCCAGATCGTCCTGGTTGGTCACTTTCAAGTTATCCGCGTTTCCTTCGACCAAGGCCACCTCCAGACCCGCCCGCTCGGCCACCGCCGCGTCGTCGGTCAGTTCCGCCCCCGCGAACTCACGGTGGGCACCCAGGATATCGGCGAAGCGGAAGCCCTGCGGTGTCTGCGCCCGCCATAGGCCGGCGCGCTCGACCGTGCCGCCGATCAGACCCGCCACGCCGCGCTTCAGCGTGTCGGTCACCGCGACCGCCGCGATGGCGGCCGGCACGGCGTCCAGGCGGTCACGGACCGCCTGGATGGTGGCGTCGTCCACCAGCGGCCGGGCGGCATCGTGGATCAGCACGAAACCGGGGACGGGATCGAGCGCCGCCAGCCGTTCCAGACCGAGGCGAACCGAATCCTGGCGGGTTGCGCCTCCCGCAACCGGTTCCGGCAGCGCGAGATCCGCCACCGCCGCGTCGTAAAGCTCGCGGTGGGCTGGCTGGATCACCACCTGGACGGCGTCCACCGCCGGATGGCGCAGGAAGGTGGAGATGGTATGATGGAGAACCGCGCGGCCCGCCAATCGCTGGTATTGTTTCGGGCGGTCGCCGCCGAAGCGTTCGCCGCTGCCGGCGGCGACGATCAGCGCCACACATGAGGTCATCGTCTGGTCCGGAACTATCGGGTCAAGCCTGGCAAGTCAGGTGGCGCGCAGCCTAGCCGGTCGGACTGGCCACGCCAAGCCGTCCGATTGGGCGGTTCGATGTGTCGTGGAGCGCCGACCAGCCGTAAATGGTTTCCGAAGCGGTGAAAGAGGTTGTATTCCAGCGGAAGGCTCCTGAGCTTTGTGGTGGTATCGGGAACCGCGGCCGGGAACCAAGATCGGAAGAACATGCTGCTCAACGTCATTTCCAGTCTGACCGCCTTGCTGGCGCTGATGCCGGCCTCGCTGCTGGCCTATGTCCGGAGCGGGTTCCGCCAGGGAGCAGGGCCGGACCTGCCATTCTGGGCGTCGCTGGCGGTGGCGGTCGCCGGTCCGGTGACCTGGGCGCTGATCCAGCTCGACGGCACGTGGCGAACGGGGTTGTCCACCACCCTCTGGGTCAGTATCGCCACCTGCATGGTGCTGTTCACGGGGATCTGCCTGACGACACGCTCCGGCTGGAGGCTGATGCCCCTGCTGCTGCCCTACCTGCTGCTGGTCGGCTTGTTCGCCACCGCGACGGTCGAGGCGCCGGACCCGACCTTGAGCGCGTCGGCGCCGACCGTTTGGGTCGACATCCACATCATCGTGTCGGTCACGACCTATGCGTTGCTGACCCTGTCCGCCGTGGCGGCGCTGGCGGCGTTCCTCCAGGAGCGCGCGCTGAAGGAGAAGCGGCCGAGCGCCTTGACTCGGATGCTTCCCCCCATGGCGGACAGCGAGCAGCTCCAGGGCCGCCTGCTGGTGGCGTCGGAGATCGTGCTGGGGATGGGTCTGGCGACGGGAATGTCGGTGCTGTATTTCGAGCAGGGCATCCTGTTTCGAGTCGATCACAAGACAGTACTTTCTGTCGCCACCTTCGTGGTCATCGGCGGCTTGCTGATCGCCCATGCCGCGACAGGGGTCAGGGGAAGGCGCGCCGCGCGGTTCGTTCTCCTGGCGTTTCTCCTGCTCACATTGGGATACCCCGGTGTCAAGTTCGTTACGGATGTTCTAATTCCCTGACTTCATTTGGCTAAATTCAAACGAAGAAACCGTCGCGCCGCTGGTCGTCCACCAAAATTGGCGGTGCCGGCAGGCCGAATGATAGTTTCATTGGCATTCTTCGCGCTTGCGATGTTTTCGCAATGCGTGATAGTCTGCACAAAATGACAGCATTACAGGGAATTGCCCAAACTATGGGCATCAACATCGGCTCTATCAGGATCGACGATCCCGTCATCCTGGCCCCCATGTCGGGCGTGTCCGACATGCCGTTCCGCCGCTTGGTCAAGCGTGCCGGCGCCGGTCTGGTCGTCTCCGAGATGATCGCCAGTCAGGCGATGATCAGGGCGTCGCGCCAGACCATGAAGATGGCGACCAACTGCGCCGAGGAGTTTCCCATGGCCGTCCAGCTGGCCGGGTGCGATCCGGCGGCGATGGCCGAGGCGGCGAGGCTCAACCAGGATCGTGGCGCGGCGCTCATCGACATCAATTTCGGCTGTCCGGTCAAGAAGATCGTCAACGGCCACGCCGGTTCCTCCCTGATGCGGGACGAGGTCCACGCCGCCCGCATCCTGGAGGCGACCGTCAAGGCGGTCGGGCTTCCGGTCACGCTGAAGATGCGGCTGGGCTGGGACGACACCAGCCGCAACGCCCCCAATCTGGCGCGGATCGCCCAGGAATGTGGCATCCAGATGGTCACCGTCCATGGCCGCACCCGCTGCCAGTTCTACACCGGCTCGGCGGACTGGCCGGCGATCCGCGCGGTCAAGGAGGCGGTCTCGATCCCGGTCATCGCCAATGGCGACATGACGACGTTCGAGGACGTCACGCGGTGCCTGGAGCAGTCCGGCGCCGATGGCGTGATGATCGGACGCGGCACCTATGGCCGGCCCTGGTTCATCGGTCAGGTCATCCATTATCTGCGGACAGGCGATCGCCTGCCCGATCCACGCCCCGACGAACAACTGGCGACACTCCTGGAACATTACGAGGCCATGCTGGAACACTACGGCACCGACGCGGGTGTCAAGATCGCCCGCAAGCACGTCTCTTGGTACAGCAAGGGGTTTCCGGGCTCCGCCGAGTTCCGCGCCGAGGTCAACCGCGTCGCCGATCCGGTGGTCGTGCGCGACATGATCCGGTCCTTCTATTCACCCGAAATCGAACGGATGGCAGCTTGATGGCGCGCGCGGTGGCACCCATGTGGCGCAAGACGCCGCGACAGGAGATCGATCCGTCCGGCATCCTCAACGCCTTGCCCGATCCCGTCCTGGTGATCGGCGACCGCGACGAGATCCGGTACGTCAACCTGGAGGCGCAGGAGTTCTTCGACAGCGGCGCCGCGGCGCTGATCGGGCTGCCGTTGACCGAACTGCTGCCGTCGGACAGCCCGGTTTTCTTCCTGATCGAGCAGGCGCGGCTGGGTGGCGCCAGCATGTCGGAATACGGGGTGACGCTGGACACGCCGCGCATCGGCATCCACTTCGTCACCGTTCGGGTGGCGCCGCTCGGCGATCCGGCGGATTGCGTGGTCATGTCGCTGCACGAGAAGTCGATCACCCGAAAGATCGACAACCAGTTGACCCACCGGAACGCGGCCCGCTCGGTCACCGCCATGGCGGCGATGCTGGCCCACGAGGTCAAGAACCCACTATCCGGCATCCGCGGCGCCGCCCAGTTGCTGGAACAGAACGCGTCCGAACCCGACCGCGAGTTGACGCGGCTGATCTGCGACGAATCCGACCGCATCGTGGCGCTGGTCGACCGGATGGAAGTGTTCTCGGACAAGCGTCCGCCGGAGCGGACCGCGGTCAACATCCACAGCGTGCTGGAGCATGTCCGCCGGGTCGCCCAGAATGGCTTCGCCCGCACCATCCGCTTCACCGAGCGCTACGATCCGTCGTTGCCGGATGTCTATGGCAATCGAGACCAGCTGATCCAGGTATTCCTCAATCTGATTAAAAATGCGGCAGAAGCGGTCCCGGAGCAGAGTGGTGAGATAATTTTGAGCACCGCCTATCAGCACGGCGTCCGTTTGGCCGTTCCTGGCATCGAGAGCCGCGTTCACCTGCCGTTGCTGGTCAGCGTGCAGGACAACGGCAACGGCATACCGGAAGACCTTAGATCCCATTTGTTCGACGCCTTCGTTACCACAAAGCGGAATGGGACCGGCCTAGGTCTTGCATTGGTTGCGAAACTGATTGGCGACCATGGTGGAGTCATCGACTTCGAGACGCTGCCGCGCCGAACCGTATTCAAGGTATCGCTACCAATGTATGCCGATTTCGAACAGCCGCTGGAGCAGATCTGATGTCATCATCGACGATCCTGGTCGCCGATGACGACCGGGCGATCCGCACGGTGCTGAACCAAGCCCTGATCCGCCTTGGCCATGACGTCCGGACCACGGGCAACGCCGCCACCCTCTGGCGCTGGGTCGCGGACGGGCAGGGCGATCTGGTGATCACCGACGTGGTGATGCCTGACGAGAACGGCCTGGACCTGATCCCGCGCATCAAGAAGATCCGGCCCGAGCTGCGCGTCATCGTGATGAGCGCGCAGAACACGCTGATGACGGCGGTCAAGGCGGCGGAACGCGGCGCCTTCGAATACCTGCCGAAGCCGTTCGACCTGAAGGAACTGGTCAACGTCGTCGAGCGCGCGTTGAGCGCGCCGCAGGCGTTGGCCCTCAACGGCAACGCGGCGCTCGACGCCGCCGAGGCCGAGGAGCAGCTTCCCCTGATCGGCCGATCGACGGCGATGCAGGAGATCTACCGGGTGCTGGCCCGGCTGATGGGCACCGACTTGACGGTGATGATCACCGGCGAGTCCGGCACCGGCAAGGAACTGGTCGCCCGCGCGCTCCACGAATACGGCAAGCGCCGCAGCGGTCCCTTCGTCGCGATCAACATGGCGGCGATCCCGCGCGAACTGATCGAGTCGGAGCTTTTCGGCCACGAGAAGGGCGCTTTCACCGGCGCCACGACCCGCTCGACCGGCCGGTTCGAGCAGGCGCAGTGCGGCACGTTGTTCCTGGACGAGATCGGTGACATGCCGTTGGAGGCCCAGACCCGGCTGCTGCGCGTGTTGCAGGAGGGCGAATACACGACCGTTGGCGGCAGGACGCCGATCAAGACCGACGTCCGCATCATCGCCGCGACCCACCGCGACCTCCGCACGCTGATCCGCCAGGGGCTGTTCCGCGAGGATCTGTTCTACCGGCTCAACGTCGTGCCGATCCGGCTGCCGCCGCTTCGCGAGCGGACTGAGGACATCCCGTCACTGGTCCGCCATTTCTTGACGCTGACCTCCGCGCAGGGTCTGCCGACCAAGAGCATCGACGGCCCCGCGATGGACCGTTTGAAGCGCTACCGCTGGCCCGGCAACGTCCGCGAGCTGGAAAACCTGGTGCGGCGCTTGGCGGCCCTCTACAGCCAGGAGGTCATCAGCACCGACATCATCGAGTCCGAACTGGCGGACTCGGCCCCGGCCTCGCCCCAGGTCGAGGAGCACCAGAACGAGGGTCTAAGCTCGGCGGTCGAGCGGCATTTGAAGGATTATTTCGCGGCCCACAAGGACGGTATCCCCGCCGCCGGGCTGTACGACCGCGTACTGCGCGAGGTCGAGCGCCCGCTGATCTCCCTCAGCCTCTCCGCGACGCGGGGAAATCAGATCAAAGCGGCACAGATGTTGGGACTTAATCGGAACACGCTCAGAAAGAAGATTCGCGAACTGGATATTCAAGTCATCCGTGGGCTAAAATAACACACCCTGCATCGGTCTCGTGGCATCCTGGTCACAGGACGGGTTCAGGACGAGCCCAATGCGACGAGATAGATGAGCAGTGAACCCGCGGGTGTCCCGCAATCCTTTTGGACCCAGTTCCTGGTCTGGGCCAGCCGCGTCGGTCTTGCCGGCAAGCTGGCCGTGGCACTGGCGGTGGCGGCCGTGGGCGCGGGGTTCGCGACCTATGGCGCGCTCACCGCGACACCTCCCTTCGGCAACGATCCCAACACGGTCAGCCTGCTGCTGACGCTCGACCTGGCGCTGATGCTGATGCTTGGCGCCATCATCGCGCGGCGCATCGTGGCGCTGTGGATCGAGCGGCGCCGGGGCCTCGCCGGCTCCAGGTTGCACGTGCGGGTGGTCGCGACCTTCAGTCTGCTGGCCGTCATGCCGGCGATCATCGTCGCCGCCTTCTCCGTCATCTTCTTCTATGTCGGCGTCCAATCCTGGTTCAGCGAGCGGGTTCGCACGGCGGTCAACGAATCCCGCGCCGTGGCGCAAGCCTACCTTCACGAACACCAGCAGGTGATCCGGGCCGACGCGCTCGCCATGGCGAACGACCTCAACCGCGAGGCGGCGCGCCTGCTGACCGATCCCGGCCGCTTCGCCCAGGTGGTGGCGACCCAGGCGGCGCTGCGGGCCTTGACCGAGGCGATCGTGTTCGACGGCAGCGGCCGCATGCTGGCGCGCTCCGGCCTGTCGTTCACGCTGGAGTTCGAGCCGATCCCCGAGAGCGCGCTGGAGCGCGCCCGGCAGGGCGAGGTCGTCCTGATGGTGACCGACACCGACGACAGGGTCAGGGGCCTTGTCCGGCTGGACCGCTTCGTCGACACTTTCCTGTTCGTTGGCCGGCTGGTCGAGCCGCGCGTGCTCAACCACATGGAATCGGCGCAGGAGGCGGCCAACGCCTATGCCGAGCTGGAGGGCAAGCGGTCCAGCCTTCAGATCACCGCGACGCTTATCTTCGTGGTCGTGGCGCTGCTGCTGCTGCTGGCGGCGGTCTGGATCGGCCTGAACTTCGCGACTGCCCTGGTCGCGCCGATCGGCTCGCTGATCGCGGCGGCGGAGCGGGTGAGGGCGGGGGACATGGGTGCGCGCGTGCCGGAACTGTTGCCGGAGGATGAGCTTGGAACGCTGAGCCGCGCCTTCAACCGCATGACCAGCCAGCTGGAGAGCCAGCGGCGCGAGCTGATCGAGGCGAACCGCCAGCTCGACTTGCGTCGCCGCTTCACCGAGACGGTGCTGGCCGGTGTTTCGGCCGGCGTGGTCGGCCTGGACCACGAGGGCCGCATCAACCTGCCCAACCTGTCGGGCGCGCACCTGCTGGGCGTCGACGACCCGGAGGTCCTGCTCGGCCGCCGGCTGGTCGACGTGGCGCCCGAGATGGGCGAGTTGATGGGCATGATCCGGCGCCGCCCGGCCAAGCTGATGGAAGCGCAGGTCCAGCTGCGCCGGGCCGGGACGGCCAGGACGCTGCTGGTGCGGATCGCCGCCGAGTCGGTGGGCAACGACATCCGCGGCTTCGTGGTGACCTTCGATGACGTGACGGAGCTTCTATCGGCGCAGCGCAAGGCCGCTTGGGCCGACGTGGCGCGGCGCATCGCGCACGAGATCAAGAACCCATTGACCCCGATCCAGCTGTCGGCCGAGCGATTGCGCCGAAAATACCTCAAGGAAATCACCAGCGACCCCGAGACGTTCCAGATGTGTACCGATACCATCGTACGCCAAGTGGACGATATCGGCCGGATGGTTGACGAGTTCTCCGCCTTCGCGCGGATGCCAAGCCCGGTGATGAAGCCGCAGAACATCAATGAGCTATGCCGACAAGCCGTGTTCCTACAATCCAGCGCCCATCCCAGCATCAAGTTCACGGCGGATCTGCCCTCTGGTCCGCTGACGGTGCCCTGTGACGGCCGCCAGATCTCCCAGGCCCTGACCAACCTGCTCCAGAACGCCGCCGACGCGATCGACGGCCGGCAGCCTCCCGATATCGGGACATTGCCCCCTGGACAGGTCGATCTCAGCCTCCAGGTCGATGACGACAGGGTTTCCATCGTCATCGCCGACAACGGCAAGGGTCTGCCCCATGAGGAACGCGACAGATTGACCGAGCCCTATGTCACGACGCGGGCGAAGGGCACCGGCCTGGGCCTCGCCATCGTCAAGAAGATCATGGAGGACCATGGCGGCGAACTGGTGCTGGAGGACAGGGAAGCCGGTCCCGATGGCCCCGTTCCGGGCGCCCAGGTCCGCCTCGTGATTCCCAAGACCGAGATCGCCGCGCCGGCCGTGGCCGCCGAAGAAACGCAGCAGAAACAGAGTCGCTATGGCGCATGACATTCTGATCGTCGATGACGAAGCCGATATCCGGATGCTGATTTCCGGCATCCTGGAAGACGAGGGCATGAAGACCCGGCAGGCCGGTGACGCCGACCAGGCGATCGCCGCCGTCGGCTCCCGAAGGCCGAGCCTGGTCATCCTGGACATCTGGCTCCAGGGCAGCCGGCTCGATGGCATCCAGATCCTGGCCGAGCTGAAGCGCGACCATCCCAACCTGCCGGTCATCATGATCAGCGGTCACGGGACGATCGAGACGGCGGTGTCCGCGATCAAGCAGGGCGCCTACGACTTCATCGAGAAGCCGTTCAAGGCCGACCGCCTGCTGGTACTGGTCGAACGCGCGATCGAGGCCGCCCGGCTGCGGCGCGAGAACGAGGAGCTTAGGCTGCGGGCCGGCGGACAGGTCGAGCTGATCGGCAAGTCCTCCGCCATCAACCACGTCCGCCAGTCGATCGAGAAGGTGGCGCCGACAGGCAGCCGCGTCCTGATCACCGGTCCGGCCGGCTCCGGCAAGGAGGTGGTGGCCCGTCTGCTGCACGCCCGCTCGCGCCGGGCCGACGGGCCGTTCGTCGGGCTGAATTGCGCCACCATGCGGCCCGACCGCCTGGAGGTCGAGCTGTTCGGCACCGAGCATGGTCAGGACGGCGTGCCGCGCAAGGTCGGGACGTTCGAGCAGGCCCATGGCGGCACCCTGCTGCTGGACGAGGTCGCCGACATGCCGCTGGAGACCCAGGGGAAGATCGTCCGCGTCCTGCAGGAGCAGACCTTCGAGCGGGTCGGCGGCGGGGCCCGGGTCGAGGTCGATGTGCGGGTGATCGCGTCGAGCAACCGCGACCTGCCCTCCGAGATCGAGGCCGGTCGCTTCCGGCAGGATCTGTTCTACCGGTTGAGCGTCGTCCCGATCCGGGTCCCGCCGCTGACCGAGAGGCGGGAGGACATCCCATTCCTGGCGCGCCACTTCATGGTGCGTTCGGCGGAGACCGCCGGGCTGCCGGCCCGCGACTATGGCGAGGACGCGATGGCCGCCCTCCAGGCCTATGATTGGCCGGGCAACGTGCGTCAGCTGCGGAACGTGGTCGACTGGCTGCTGATCATGTCCACCGGCGATCCGCGCGAGCCGATCCGCGCCGACATGCTGCCGCCGGAGATCGGCGCCATCACCCCGACCGTGCTCAAATGGGACAAGGGCGGCGAGATCATGGGACTGCCGCTCCGCGAGGCGCGCGAGGTGTTCGAGCGCGAGTACCTGCTGGCGCAGGTGACACGGTTCGGCGGCAACATCTCGCGCACGGCGGCCTTCGTCGGGATGGAGCGCTCGGCCCTGCACCGCAAGCTGAAATCGCTGGGCGTCCACGGCAACGACAAGCCGGGCCACGACAAGCCAGGCCACAAGCTGGCGGCGGATTGAGCCATGAAAGTCATCGTCTGCGGCGCGGGGCAGGTCGGTTCCAACATCGCGCGCTATCTCGCGACCGAAAACAACGACGTGACGGTGATCGACCAGTCGCCGGAACTGATCCAGAAGATCAGCGACACGCTGGATGTCCAGGCCATGGTCGGCTTCGCCTCGCACCCCAACGTGCTGGAGCAGGCGGGCGCCGGCGAGGCCGACATGATCATCGCGGTCACGCTGGCGGACGAGGTCAACATGGTGGCCTGCCAAGTCGCCCACTCGCTGTTCAACGTGCCGACCAAGATCGCCCGCGTCCGCAACCAGAGCTATCTGGCGCCGATCTGGGCCGACCTGTTCTCGCGCGAGCACATGCCGATCGACGTGATCATCTCGCCCGAGATCGAGGTGGCGCGCGCCATCGCGCGGCGGCTCCAGGTACCGGGCGCCTTCGACATGATCCCGCTGGCGGACGGCAAGGTCCGCGTCATCGGGGTGATCTGCGCCGACAACTGCCCGATCCTGCACACGCCGCTGCGTCAGCTGACCGGGCTGTTCCCCGACCTCAACATCGAGGTCGTGGCGATCGTCCGCAACGACAAGCCGATCATCCCCGGCGGCGACGACCAGATGCTGCCGGGTGACGAGGTCTATTTCGTCGCGGACACGCGGCATCTCAGCCGCGCTATGGCCGCCTTCGGCCACGAGGAGACGGAGGCCCGCCGGATCATCATCCTGGGCGGCGGCAATATCGGCTTGTGCCTCGCGGAGGAGCTGGAGGCGAAACACCCTCAGGTCAGCGCCCGGATCGTCGAGTTCGACCGCGCCCGCGCCCAGTTCATCGCCCAGCGGCTCAACCGCACCATGGTGCTGCACGGCGACGGGCTCGACCCCGAGATCCTGGAGGAGGCCAACGTGCGGGCGGCGGAGACGGTGGTCGCCGTCACCAACGACGACGAGGGCAACATCCTCGCCTCGCTGCTAGCCAAGCGCTATGGCTGCCAGCGCGCCATCACGCTGATCAACAAGACGACGTACTCGCCGCTGGTCACGACGTTGGGGATCGACGCCGTCGTCAGCCCCCGCACGATCACGGTCTCGACCATCCTCCAGCATGTCCGCCGCGGCAGGATCCGCTCGGTGCACAGCCTGCGGGAGGGGTTCGCCGAGATCATCGAGGCGGAGGCGCTGGAGACATCCAGCCTGATCAACACGCCGCTGCGCGAGATCAAGCTGCCGACCGGGGTCATCGTCGGTGCGATCGTGCGCGGCGAGGAGGTGATCATCCCGAGGCCGTCGACCGTCATCAAGCCGCATGACCGGGTGATCATCCTGGCGGCGGTCGGGCAGGTCAAGAAGGTCGAGAAGATGTTCGCCGTCCGGCTGGAGTTCTTCTAGGCGCCTCCAAGGTTTCCAACGTTCCTTTCTCCTTACGGAAGCGGAAAGCATGTCTCGATACGCATATGTCAACGGCCGGTTCGTTCCCCACGGCGAGGCGATGGTCCATGTCGAGGACAGGGGCTTCCAGTTCGCGGACGGCGTCTACGAGGTCGTCACGATCATTGGCGGCAAGCTGGTCGACGAGCGGGGACACCTGGACCGGCTGGCCCGCTCGCTGGGTGAGCTGCGGATCGCGTGGCCGGTCGCGCCGCATGTGCTGAAGCTGCTGATGCGCCGACTGATCGCCCAGAACCGGGTGAGGCAGGGAACGATCTATCTCCAGGTCACCCGGGGTGTCGCGCCGCGCGACTTCAAGTTCCCGAAGCATTCCGACAGCACCCTGGTGATGACGACGAAGCGGGCCACCAGCTTCGCGACGCCGGAACAATTGGAGAACGGGGTCAAGGTGATCTCGATCCCCGACATCCGCTGGCTGCGCCGCGACATCAAATCGGTGGCCCTGCTGCCGCAGGTGCTGGGCAAGCAGCGGGCGGTGGAGGCGGGCGCCTTCGAGGCGTGGCAGCTCGACCCCGAGGGCAACGTGACGGAGGGTTGCTCCAGCAACGCCTGGATCGTGACCGAGACCGGTACCCTTGTGACCCGTTGTGCGAACAATTTGATCCTGAACGGCGTCACGCGCCTGTCGATCATCCGTCTGGCGAAGGAGGCGGGCATCCCGTTCGAGGAACGCGCGTTCTCGCTGGAGGAGGCGTACCGCGCCCGCGAGGCCTTCGTCTCCAGCGCCAGCACCTTCGTCATGCCGGTGACCAGGATCGATGACCACACCGTCGGCAATGGCAGGCCGGGATCGTTCGGCGAGCGGCTGCGGCAAGCCTATCTGGACTACGCCAGCGGCGAGGGGGCGTCGTGATGCGTGTCGCCGACACCGGTCCCGAGGAACCGGATCGGCTTCCCCGCGCCGTCCTGTTTGATTGGGACAACACGCTGGTCGACAATTGGGGATGCATCCACGCCGCCTTGAACGCCGCCCTGGTCGCCCACGACCTGCCGCCGTGGACGCTGGAGGAAACCCGCGTCCGCGTCCGACAGAGCCTCCGAGACAGTTTTCCCCGCTTGTTCGGTGACCGCTGGACCGACGCGCGCGACATCTTCTATGACCATTTTGGCCGACATCACCTCGACTACCTGAAGCCGCTTCCCGGTGCCGAGGATCTGCTGAAGGCCCTGTCGGACGGCGGTGTCTATCTGGGAGTGGTCAGCAACAAGACGGGGCGGTTCCTGCGCGCCGAGTCGGCCCAGCTTGGCTGGGATCGGTATTTTGGTAAACTTGTCGGGGCTGGGGACGCCCCACATGATAAACCGGCGGTTGATCCCATCCACATGGCGCTGGCGCCCGGCGGGTTTCCCGCTGGACCGGATGTCTGGTTCGTCGGTGACGCCGACGTGGATATGCAGTGCGCCCACGCCGCTGGCTGCCTACCCATGCTGATTGGTGATGGTCCCGATGATTTCGGCGATTTTCCGCCCGCGCACCGTTTTGGCGGTTGCGGTATAGTATCCGACTTGGTGCGGCGGCTCCGCACCACCATATCGCTGGAGTCTCCAGTGGAGCGCAGCGAGTAGCCCAGCCTTTGGGTTATGCGGGAATATCCGGGCTCTGGGATGGGGCCCCAAGAACCATCACAAACGGGGCGATTGCACATGTCCGAAAAAAGTCAAAACGTTCAGGACGTTTTCCTTAACCACGTCCGAAAGAACAAGACTCCGGTCACCGTCTTCCTGGTGAACGGAGTCAAACTGCAAGGCATCATAACTTGGTTCGACAACTTCTCGGTCCTGCTGCGGCGCGACGCGCACAGCCAGCTGGTCTACAAGCACGCCATCTCGACCGTGATGCCGGCCCATCCTATTCAACTCTTCGAGCCGCCCAAAGAAGGTGAAAGCACCTAACACGCCAGATCAAGGCGACGGCCGGTCCGCCATGGGCACCGGCCGCGCCCTCGTGATCCACCCGATCCTGCGCGAGACCAGGAGATCAGAGGCCAGTTCGGAAGGTGGCGCCCGCAGCCCCGAGGCGCGTCTGGACGAAGCCGTCGGTCTGGCCTCCGCGATCGATCTCACTGTCGTCCACGCCGAGGCGATCAAGGTCAACAAGCCGCAGCCCGCCACCCTGCTGGGGTCCGGCGTTGTCGAGCATTTCGCGGAGCTGATCCGCGAGGCGGAGGAGAACGAGCAACCAATCGACCTAGTCGTGATGGACCACGCCCTGTCGCCGGTCCAGCAGCGCAACCTGGAACGGGGATTGAAGGCCAAGGTGATCGACCGCACTGGCCTGATCCTGGAGATCTTCGGCGCCCGCGCGCGGACGAAGGAGGGCCAGTTGCAGGTCGAGCTGGCGGCGCTGACCTATCAGCGCTCGCGGCTCGTCCGGTCATGGACCCACTTGGAACGCCAGCGCGGTGGTTTCGGATTCCTGGGCGGTCCCGGCGAAAGCCAGCTGGAGATCGACCGGCGGCTGATCGGTGACCGGATCATCAAGCTCAAGCGCGAGCTGGAGGAGGTCCGGCGGACCCGAGACCTGCACCGCAAGGCGCGGGAGCGGGTGCCGTATCCGGTGGTGGCGCTGGTTGGCTACACCAACGCCGGCAAGTCGTCGCTGTTCAACCGGATGGCCGGCTCCGACGTTTTCGCCAAGGACCTGCTGTTCGCGACGCTGGATCCCACCATGCGCGGGATCGAGCTGCCGACTGGCCGCAGGGTGATCCTCTCCGACACGGTGGGGTTCATCTCCGACCTGCCGACCCATCTGGTCGCCTCGTTCCGGGCGACCTTGGAGGAGGTGCAGGCCGCCGACATCATCCTGCACGTGCGGGATATCGCCCATCCCGACACCGAAGCCCAAAAGGCCGACGTGGAATCAGTGCTGCGCGATCTTGGCATCGACCGCGAGCAGGACGGACGTGTCGTCGAGGTACTGAACAAGATCGACCTGCTGGATCCGGAGACGCGGAACGGGCTGCTGGCCCAGGCCGCGCGCAACGATAACATGCAGGCGGTCTCGGCGCTGACCGGCGAGGGCTTGCCCGAACTGTTCGGCCTGCTGGACCGGCACATGACGGCGGACCGGCAGACGGTCGACCTCTCCGTCCGGATCGAGGACGGGGCGGCGCTGGCTTGGCTCCACCAGAAGGGTGACGTGCTGGAACGGCGCGACGACGAGTCCTTCGCCCATCTGCGGATAGCACTCGACCCCGCCGATCTTGCCCGGTTCGAGAGCCGCTACGACTACCATCCCGCGCGGTGAGCCAAAGCCGCGCGTGACGCCGCGGAAACACGGGGCCGGCGTCCGGAAAGGACGCCGGCCCTCTTTTTGACGCGCGGAAAATGCGCCACCACCCCTGGTGTATCCAGGGCGAGGCCCCATTTGCCCGGGAGTGCCACCCGGCGGACGGCTGAAAACCCCGCCTTTGGTTGAAAACCTTGACGGCGTGGTAATCTGCCGCTATACGGCTGGCACTCCCTGGCCTTGAGTGCTAACAAACAATCCCGCTGGCACCCAAAGCCGGCGACAGACATCTCGGAGAGATCCCATGAAGTTCAGGCCTTTGCATGATCGCGTCGTCGTGAAGCCGACCGAGCAGGAAAACAAGACTGCCGGCGGCATCATCATTCCGGACACCGCCAAGGAAAAGCCGATGCAGGGCGAAGTCATCGCCGTCGGTCCTGGTGCCCGCGGCGACGATGGCAAGGTCACCGCGCTCGACGTCAAGGCGGGCGACAAAGTTCTGTACGGCAAGTGGTCCGGTACGGAGGTCAAGATCGAGGGCGACACGCTGCTGATCATGCGTGAGTCCGACCTGATGGGCGTCCTCGAATAACACCTCGCGTCAACCACCTAATAGGAGATCCAGGGCATGGCTGCCAAGGAAGTTAAGTTTTCGGTCGACGCCCGCACCCGCATGCTGCGTGGCGTGGACATTCTCGCCGACGCCGTCAAGGTGACGCTGGGCCCGAAGGGCCGCAACGTGGTGCTGGAGAAGAGCTTCGGCGCTCCGCGCATCACCAAGGACGGCGTGACGGTCGCCAAGGACATCGAGCTGTCCGACAAGTTCGAGAACATGGGCGCGCAGATGGTGCGCGAGGTCGCCAGCAAGACCAACGACCTGGCGGGCGACGGCACCACCACCGCGACCGTTCTGGCGCAGGCGATCGTCCGTGAGGGCGTCAAGTCGGTCGCGGCCGGCATGAACCCGATGGACCTGAAGCGCGGCATCGATCTGGCTGTTGAAGCCGTCGTCGCCGCCGTCAAGGCCTCGTCCAAGAAGATCGGCACCAACGCCGAGATCGCCCAGGTCGGCACCATCTCCGCCAACGGCGAGCGCGAGATCGGCGAGATGATCGCCCGCGCCATGGAGAAGGTCGGCAACGAGGGTGTCATCACCGTCGAGGAGGCGAAGTCGCTCGAGACCGAGCTCGAGGTCGTCGAGGGCATGCAGTTCGATCGCGGCTACCTCAGCCCGTACTTCGTGACCAACGCCGACAAGATGACCACCGAGCTGGAGAACCCCTTCATTCTCCTGCACGAGAAGAAGCTGTCGGGCCTCCAGGCCATGCTGCCGGTCCTCGAGTCCGTCGTCCAGAGCGGCCGTCCGCTGCTGATCGTCGCCGAGGACGTCGAGGGCGAGGTCCTGGCCACCCTGGTGGTCAACAAGCTGCGTGGTGGCCTCAAGGTCGCCGCCGTCAAGGCTCCGGGCTTCGGTGACCGCCGCAAGGCGATGCTCGAGGACATGGCCATCCTGACCGGTGGTCAGGTCGTCAGCGAGGACCTCGGCATCAAGCTTGAGAACGTCTCCCTGGAGATGCTCGGCACCGCCAAGCGCGTGCTGATCACCAAGGAGGAGACCACGATCGTCGACGGCGCCGGTGCCGGTGCTGACATCGAGGCGCGTTGCTCGCAGATCCGTCGCCAGATCGACGAGACCACCAGCGACTACGACCGTGAGAAGCTGCAGGAGCGTCTGGCCAAGCTGGCTGGCGGCGTCGCGGTGATCCGCGTCGGCGGCGCCACCGAGGTCGAGGTGAAGGAGCGCAAGGATCGCGTCGACGACGCGATGCACGCGACCCGCGCCGCGGTCGAAGAGGGTGTGGTTTCGGGTGGCGGCGCCGCCCTGCTGTACGCCCTGAAGGCCCTTGACAGCGTCACGGTCGCCAACGACGACCAGCGCGTCGGCGTCGAGATCATCCGTCGCGCCCTGAAGGCTCCGGCCCGTCAGATCGCCGACAACGCCGGTGCCGATGGCGCCGTGGTGGTCGGCAAGCTGCTCGAGTCGACCGATCCGTCCTATGGCTACGACGCCCAGAACGGAACCTTCGTGGACATGTTCAAGGCCGGCATCATCGACCCGACCAAGGTCGTCCGCACCGCGCTGCAGGACGCCGCTTCGGTCGCCGGCCTGCTGATCACCACCGAGGCGATGATCGCCGACAAGCCCGAGCCCAAGGGTGGCCCGTCGATGCCGCCGGGTGGCATGGGCGGCATGGGTGGCATGGGCGACATGGGCTTCTAAGCACCAGTCTCCCGGCCATACAGGCTGGACCAGGGTAGGGAAGGGGCCGCGGCTTACGTCGCGGCCCCTTCTTTCGTGTGTGCCCGATTTTGCAAAATCATCACGGCACACCATCTATCCGATTGAAGCACCTCACGAAGCCGTCCTGGAAATTTCCCGTATGTTGCCTGATATCGACCGCGTTTCGACCATCATCCGCGAGGTGGCCGAAACGGAGATCCTGCCGCGTTTCCGCCATCTGGCGACAGCCGATATCCGGGAAAAGGGTCCCGGCGACCTCGTCACCGTCGCCGACGAGGCGAGCGAGGTGGCATTGACCCGGCGCTTGGCTGACCTGCTGCCGGGCTCGGTGGTGATCGGCGAGGAGGCGACCGCCGCCGACATCACGGTCCTGGACCGCATCCACGGCGACGATCCCGTCTGGATCATCGACCCGATCGACGGCACCTCCAACTTCGCGGCCGGCAAACAACACTTCGGCGTGATCGTGGCGCTCGCCGCGGGCGGCGAGACGCTTGCCGGGTGGATCCATGATCCGCTGGGCGGCCGCATGGCGGTGGCGGAGAAAGGGCAGGGCGCCTGGCTTGATGGTGCCCGCCTGCGGACGGCCCCGGCGTCGGAGTTGCCCGAGATGACCGGCGTGTTGTCGTCCCGCTATTTCGACGCCTCGACCCGCGAGCGGCTGGAGGGCCGGAAGCTCCGACTGGCCAGAACCTTCTCCCTGGGTTGCGCCGCGCACGAATATCTGAAGCTCAACGCTGGCGAGACGCATTTCTCGATCTACCGCCGCATCATGCCGTGGGATCACGCGGCCGGCGCGCTGATGCACGCGGAGGCTGGCGGCTATCACGCCAGGATCGACGGCACACCGTATTCGCCGACCCAGCGCGACGGCGGCCTGCTGCTGGCCCCCGACCGCGCGAGTTGGACGGCGTTGCGGGACTTGCTGTTCGGCGAGTGACTACTTGGTCCGGTGGATCGCCAGCGGCCCGAACGCCTGGGTCGTCGGCATGATCTCCAGCCGGTTGACGTTGAAATGCGGGGGCAGGGTGGCCGCCCAGAACACCGCCTCGGCGACATCGTCCGGCGTCAGCGGCGTCGTGTCGGCGTAGACCTTACCGGCCTTCTCGGCGTCGCCCTTGAAACGGACCAGCGAGAAATCGGTTTCGACCATGCCGGGTTCGACATTGGTGACGCGGACGCCGGTGCCCTGGAGATCCGCCCGCAGCGACAGTGAGAACTGTTTGACGAAGGCCTTCGAGGCGCAATAGACGTTGCCGCCCGGATACGGGTAGCTGCCGGCTGTCGAGCCGATGTTGACGACATGGCCGCGACCGCGCTCGATCATGCCGGGCAGCAGCGCGCGGGTGCAGAACACCAAGCCCTTGTCGTTGGTGTCGATCATGGTTTCCCAGTCGTCCAGATCGGCCTTTTGGGCGGGATCCGTCCCAAGCGCCAGCCCGGCGTTGTTGATCAGCGTCTCGACCTCGTCGAAGCCGGCGGGCAGGGTGCCGAACGCCTGTTCGATGGCGGTACGGTCGCGGACATCGACCTCGATGGTGTGGACTTCCGTGTTCAACTCGTCGCGCAGCGCCTTGAGGCGATCGGCCTTGCGGCCGGCCAGCACCAGCTTCGATCCGATCGCGGCGAACCGGCGCGCGAAGGCGCCGCCGAACCCGCCGGTGGCGCCGGTGATCAGGACCGTCGCCGGCTTGTGGGGGGCGTTGTTGGCGTAGGTCATCGTCTTCATTCCTTCAGCTATCAAGCTAGGCGTTGGGCGGGGCTTCAGGCGCCAGCGCGGTTTCCTCACGCTTGGCGCGTTGCCACAGGGTTTCCATCTCGTCCAGATCGGACTGTTCGGGGCCGCGGCCAGTCTCGGCCAGCAAAGCCTCGATCCGGCGGAACCGGCGGTCGAACTTGGCGTTTGTGCCGCGCAGCGCCGTCTCCGGGTCGATATCCAGGCGACGGGCCAGGTTGGTGACGGCGAACAGCACGTCTCCCAACTCGTCCTGGAGCCGCGCCTTGTCGGCGGCGGCCAACTCGGCGCGCAACTCGGCGATCTCCTCGTCGATCTTGTCCAGGATGTCGGCGGTCGCGGCCCAGTCGAAGCCGACGCGCGCGGCGCGCCTCTGCAATTTGATCGCTCGGGTCAAGGCGGGCAGGCCGCCGACGACATTGTCCAGCACGCTCGGGACCGTGCCTTCGGCCGCCGCCTTGGCGGCGCGCTCGGCGGCTTTCTGATTCTCCCAGCGCACGACCATGGCGTCCGCGCTTTCCACGGTGACGTCTCCGAAGACGTGGGGATGCCGGCGCAGCATCTTGTCGGCTATGGCGCCCGCGATGGCGTCGAAATCGAACTCGCCGGCCTCCTTGGCCATCTGGGCGTAAAAGACGACTTGGAACAGCAGGTCGCCCAGTTCCTCCTTGAGTGCGGGCAGGTCGTCCTGTTCTATGGCGTCGGCGACCTCGTAGGCTTCCTCGATGGTATGCGGCGCTATGGTCCGGAAGGTCTGTTCCAGATCCCAAGGACAGCCACCGTTGGGGTCGCGTAGGCGGGCCATGATCTCGAGCAGGCGGTCGATGTTTCGCGACATGAGGGCCGATCTGTCCAGGAGGGAGGATGGTTCGACCTTAGCCGACGCCGCGGCGGGTGCAAACCCGATGATGGTCGATGGCCGCGCCGGCGGGCAAAAAGCACTCTCTCCCAACAATGCCATTGAATGTGATAATTTATATTATGGAAATGACAGGTGCAATACGACGGTATGTGCTTGACGATCCGACCGCGCCGGTTTAGGGTTGATGAATTCGGAATTCAGAATTCCGAAACTTTGAAGCCTCGGTGAGCCATCATGAAGCCAGTCGCCTCCCAGCCGGTTCTGATCGACCAAGTTTACGAATCGCTGGTCGAAGCCATCGCGTGTGGCGACTTGGCGGCTGGTGGCCGCATCCGTCAGGAGGAACTGGCCGAACGGCTGGGCGTGTCGCGCCAGCCGGTCAGCCACGCGCTCCAGCTTCTCAAGCGGCAAGGTCTACTGGTCGAAAGCGGCAAGCGCGGCCTGGTCGTGGCGCCGCTGGACGCCGGCCGCATCCTCGACCTGTATCAGGTCAGGACATCTCTGGACGCCCTCGCCGCCCGTTTGGCCGCCAAACGCGTCGCGGCGGGTTCCGCAAGCCCGGTGGCCTGCCGCGATCTCGAGGAGATGGTCAAGCATGGCTGGTCGCTCGATCCCGATCGTCCGGCCGCCGTGTTCATCCAGGCCGACGTGGCGTTTCATACCGCCATCTATAGGCTCTCGGGCAACTCGGCGATCGAGGAAACCGTGGCGCCGCAATGGCCGCACCTGAAGCGGTCGATGGGCGTTGTCCTGGACGACCCCGATCATCGGCCGCTGGTCTGGCGTGAACATGCCAGCATCGTGGGTTTCATCCTGGCTGGGAACGCTGATCAAGCCGAAGCCGAAGCGCGTGCCCATGCCAGCCGGGCTGGAACGGAGACATCCCAACGGCTCGCCGACATGGCACAAGCCGCCTGAATTGCCGCGCAACTAACGAACATCATCAAACGGAGGAAACATTCCATGAAACTCACCCCCGAACAGCTCAAGGACTTCGAGGAACAGGGCTACATCTTCCTGCCGGAGCATTTCTCGCCGGAAGAAGTGGCGGTCATGCGGACCGAGGCGGAGGGCATCTACCAGTCCGACCGCAAGGAAGTCTGGCGTGAGAAGAGTGGCGCGCCGCGCACCGCTTTCGCCGCCCACACCTATAACGAGGTCTTCCGCCTCGTGGGAGCCCATCCGCGGCTGATCGAGCCGGTCGAGCAGTTCTTCGGCGAAAAGCTCTACATGCACCAGTACAAGATCAACGCCAAGGCGGCGTTCGATGGCGAGGTCTGGCAGTGGCACCAGGATTATGGAACTTGGGCTCGCGACGACGGCATGCCGGAGCCGCGCGCGATGAACATCTCGGTCTTCATCGACGAGGTGATGCCGATCAATGGTCCCTTGATGCTGATCCCGCGCAGCCACAAGCACGGGACCCTGGCGGCGGGCCATGACGTGCAGACGACATCCTACCCGCTGTGGACGCTGGATCACGACACCGTCTCCAAACTGGTCGACGAGGGCGGCATCGTGGCGCCGACCGGCAAGCCGGGTTCGGTCCTGATGTTCCATGGCAACCTCATCCATGGTTCCGCCGGCAACATCACCCCCTACCCTCGCAAGATCGTCTATCTGACGCTGTGCGCCGTCTCCAACCACATCCGCAAGCCGACCCGGCCGGAGTGGATCGCCCATCAGGATTTCACGCCGATCGAGACGGTTCCGGACGACGCGCTGCTGACCTACGCCCGGTCCCAGAAGCTGGCCGCGGAGTGATCAGGGGATGAACCTCCACAGCCTCCTCCAAGCGCGGGTCGCCGCCGGACGGCCGGTCAGGGTCGGACTGATCGGCGCCGGCAAGTTCGGCTCCATGTTCCTGTCCCAGGTGCCGACCACGCCGGGTCTGGAAGTCGCCGTGATCGCCGACCTCGATCCGGAACGCGCCAAGGCGGCGTGCCGCCAGGTCGGCTGGGATGACGCCCGGATCGGCCGCACGGCCTTCGTCACCACCGGTGCCGAGGCCTGCGGACGTGACGGCGTCGAGGTCATCGTCGAGGCCACGGGAGCGCCGGCCGCCGGCATCTCCCACGCGCGGGCCGCCATCGCCGCCGGCAAGCACATCGTCATGGTCAATGTCGAGGCGGATGTGCTCGCCGGGGCGTTGCTGGCCGAGGAGGCCAGGGCCAAGGGTGTCGTCTACTCCATGGCCTATGGCGACCAGCCGGCGTTGACGTCGGAACTGGTCGACTGGGCCCGCTCCTGCGGCTTCCAGGTCGTCGCGGCCGGCAAGGGCACCAAGTACCTGCCCCACTTCCACGGCGTCACGCCGGACGACGTCTGGAGCCATTATGGGCTGACGCCGGAGGAGGCGCGAGCCGGCGGGATGAACGCCCAGATGTTCAACTCGTTCCTGGATGGCACCAAATCGGCGATCGAGATGGCAGCGATCGCCAATGCCTGTGACCTCTCGGTGCCGTCAGACGGGTTGCTGTTCCCGCCCTGCGGCGTCGACGACCTCCCCCAGATCCTGCGGCCCAAATCGGCTGGCGGTATCCTGGAGCGGGAAGGCATGGTCGAGGTCGTCTCGTCGCTGGAACGCGATGGCCGTCCGGTGTTCCGAGACTTGCGCTGGGGCGTCTATGTCGTTCTCAAAGCGCCGAACGACTATGCCAAGGCCTGCTTCAAGCAGTACGGGTTGAAGACCGATGACAGCGGCGTCTATGCCGCCATGTACAAGCCGTACCACCTGATCGGCCTGGAACTCGGAATCTCGGTGCTGTCGGCGGCCCTTCGGGGCGAGCCGACCGGCCAGACCAAGTCGTTCCGCGGCGATGTGGCTGCGGTGGCGAAGCGACAGCTTCGGGCGGGAGAGACGCTGGACGGCGAGGGCGGCTACACCGTCTGGGGCAAGCTGGTCTCCGCCGGTCACAGCCTGGACATCGGAGCCTTGCCGATCGGCTTGGCGCACAAGGTCGAGCTGATCCGGGATGTTCCGGCGGGACAGGCGGTGACGTGGTCCGACATCGTCATTCCCGACACGGACGCGGTCCGGGTCCGGCGTGAGATGGAGCGGCGGGCCGGGGCGGTGGAGGCCTGAACCGGCCTTCCCTACCCTCGCCCCCCCATCCTACCCTCGCCCGGTCCTACTCCGGCATGTCCAGGACGAGCCCGTCATAGGCGGGCTCGACACCGGGCGGCAGCAGCTTGCAAACCGCGTCGTAGTCCATCGTCTGGTTCATGTGGGTCAGGTAGGCCCGGCGCGGCCGAAGCCGCTCGATCCACTCCAGCGTCAATTCGAGATGGGCGTGGACGGGATGCGCCGGCGCCACCCGAACGCAATCCACCACCCAGGTGTCGACGCCGGCCAACGCCTCGAAGGCGGCGTCGTTCATCCTGACGACATCGGTCGAATAGGCGAAATCGCCGAAGCGGAAGCCCAGCGTCTTCATCCAGCCATGGTCCTGCTCGAAAGGCAGGATCTCGATGCCGCCAATGGCGAACGGTCCGGTGATCTCGTGCGCGACCAAGGTCGGCTTGTAGTAGATGCTCCCCGGTTTGATCGGCGTGAAGCAGTAGCCGAACCGGTGCAGCAGATCCGCCAGGGTGTTCTGGTCGGCGTGGACGTCGATCGGCGCCATCATGGCGTTGTTGATGCCGCGCAGGTCGTCGAGCCCGTGGGTATGGTCGGCGTGGCCGTGGGTGAAGATCACACCGCTCAGCCACGTCGTCCGCGCCGCGATCAGCTGCTCCCGCAGGTCGGGGCTGGTGTCGACCAGCACGCGGGCACCCCGATCCTCGACCAGGATCGAGGGACGGCTGCGCCGATTCCGGGGATTGGCCGGGTCGCAGTCGCCCCAATCGCCACCGATCAGCGGAACGCCGGCCGACCCGCCCGAGCCGAGAATCGTGATCCTCATGACGCGGGTGTTGCTCCACCAGCCGCGCCCAGCGCCGGCATCCGGTTGAACAGCCGCAGCACGTTTTCCGTCGTGCGCGCCGCCAGCTCCTCCGGGCTGATGCCCTTGACCTCCGCCACCACCGCGGCGGTGAATGCCACGAACGCGGGCTCGTTGCGCTTGCCGCGCTTGGGCATCGGGGCCAAGAACGGAGCGTCCGTCTCGACCAGGATGCGGTCGAGCGGCACCGAGCGGACGATGTCGCGCAACTTCTCCGACTTGCGGAAGGTCACGATCCCCGAGAGGGAAATGTAGAAACCCATCTCCAGCGCGCGCTCCGCCAGGGCACGGCCCGAACTGAAACAGTGGAGCACGCCGCGAAGTCCCTGCCCCGCTCCCTCCTCCTCCAGGATCCGGGCGGTGTCGTCATCGGCGTCGCGGGTATGGATGATGATCGGCAGGTCGGTTTCGCGGCAGGCTTCGGCGTGGATCCGGAATCCAGCTTCCTGGATGTCGCGCGGACTGTTGTCGTAGAAATAATCGAGCCCGGTCTCGCCGATCCCGACCACCTTGGGATGGCGGGCAAGATCCACCAGCGCCGACACCGAGGTGAAGCCTTGTTCCTCGGCGGCCTGATGCGGATGGACGCCGACCGTGCAGTAGACCTCGTCATGGGCCTCGGCGATCGCGCGGATCTGGTCGAACCGGCTGATCCGGGTCGAGATCGTCACCATGCGGGCCACTCCAGCCTGTTTGGCCCGCGCGATCACGGCGTCCCGCTCCTCGGCGAAGTCCGGGAAGTCCAAGTGGCAGTGACTGTCGATCAGCATCTTCGTCTCAGTTTCCCGCTTCCTCGACGAATCGGGGAAACACGCCCTGTGGGGGAGCCAGCGGCGTCCCCGACGCCAAGGCCTGACCCTCGGCCAGCCTGTCGAACCCGCGTTGCTCCGCCGGCACCGCGAGCTGATCCAGGATCTTGGCCGACGCGTCGGGCATCAGCGGCTGGGTCAGAATCGCCAAGCGACGGATCGTCTCGGCCAAAACATACAGAACAGTCCCCATACGCGCCGGATCGGTCTTGCGCAACGCCCAAGGCGCCTGCTCGTCGACATAGCGGTTGGCATCGCCGATGACGCCCCAGATCGCCTCGATCGCCTTGTGGAACGCTTGGACCGTCAGCTCGCGCCGGACGGTATCCAGAAGGGCTCCGGCGGCGCCCAGCAGCTTCTGGTCCGCCTCGGTGAAGGCGCCCGCCTCGGGCACCTTGGCGGCGCAATTCTTCTGGATCATCGACAGCACGCGCTGCACGAGGTTGCCATAGTCGTTGGCGAGGTCGCCGTTCAGCCGGTTGACCATGGCCCGGCGCGAGAAGTCGCCATCGTTGCCGAACGGGACCTCGCGTAGCAGGAAGTAACGGGTCGGGTCAAGGCCGTAAGTCGAGATCAGCGCGTCGGGCGCCACCACGTTGCCCAGCGACTTGGACATCTTCTGACCCTCGATCGTCCACCAGCCGTGGGCGAAGACGCGCTTCGGCGGCTCCAGCCCGGCGGCCATCAGGAAGGCCGGCCAATAGACGGCATGGAAGCGCAGGATGTCCTTGCCGACCATGTGGAGGTCGGCCGGCCAATACTTGGCGTAGTCGCCGCCCGCTTCGGTATTCGGATAGCCCAGCGCGGTGATGTAGTTGGTCAGCGCGTCGAGCCAGACATACATGATGTGCTGTTCGTCATCCGGCACCGGCACGCCCCAGTTGAACGTGGTCCGGCTGACCGACAGGTCGCGGAGGCCGGACTTGACGAAGGCCATGACCTCGTTGCGCTTGCCCGGCGGCAGGATGAAGTCGGGATTGTCCTCGTAGAACTTCAGCAGTCGGTCCTGCCACGCCGAGAGGCGGAAGAAA
Organism: Skermanella stibiiresistens SB22; assembly: GCF_000576635.1. GTDB lineage: Bacteria > Pseudomonadota > Alphaproteobacteria > Azospirillales > Azospirillaceae > Skermanella > Skermanella stibiiresistens. Next base: position 480,952 of record NZ_AVFL01000002.1, on the reverse strand, counting down.
TAGCTCGGCTCCTCGACCCACTCGCACTCCGCCCCGCTGGGCGCCAGCTTCCGGCCGGTCGGCGTCGTGGTCAATTCGTCCTCGCCATAGAACGCCTCGTCCCGCACGGCGTACCAGCCGGCGTAGGAACCGAGATAGATCTCGCCCTTCTCCGCCAGCACCCGCCACAGGGCTTGGCAGGCCTCGATGTGGCGCGGCTCGGTCGTGCGGATGAAGTCGTCGTTGGTGTAGTTCATCGCGCCGACCAGATCGCGGAAGTTCTGGGACACCCGGTCGGTGAAGGTCTGGGGGTCGACGCCGGCCACCTGCGCCGATTTCTCGACCTTCTGGCCGTGCTCGTCGGTGCCTGTCAGGAACTTGACGTCGCGGCCGTCCAGCCGCATGAACCGGGCCAGGACATCGCACGCCAGCGTGGTGTAGGCATGGCCGATATGGGGCACGTCATTGACGTAATAGATCGGCGTCGTGATGTAGTAAGGCTTTTGCCCGGCCATCTCTAGGCTCTCCTGCGCGGCGTGACTTCCCGTGAACCTCGTGCCGCCCCCGGCGTCAGGCGGAAACCGCCGCCTCCACCGTCAGCAAGGCGTTGAGAACGACCTGTTTACGATCAAGATTGGCGCTCTCGGCCCGAGCGAAAAGGCGGTTGACCTTTTCCCATACCTCCACCCACCGATCAAGGCCGCGATCCCCCGCCAGACGGGACATCAGCGCCGCCTCACCCGGAACCACCTCCGGCGGAAGGACGCCACGCGCCAATGAGCGCGCGAACCGGGCGAGCCACCAGACCAGCAGGTCGGTCACGGCATAGTATGCGGTATCCGCCCCCTTGCGCGCCAGCTTGTCGCCAAGACCATGGGCCGCCACCACGTCAAGCCTGGGCAGCGTGCCGAGCAGGCCCATCAGGTCGCGGTAGAGGGCCAGCCCGCCCGCCTCGGCCAGATCCAGCGCGCGGCCGATGCTGCCCTCCGCCAGCCGCGCCAGCGCCGCCCGGTCACCCTCCGGCAGGTCCGGACGATGGCGGCTCAACAGGTCGATCACGACCTGTTCCGGCAGGGGATCGAGTGACAGCTTGCGGCAGCGCGACCGGATCGTCGGCAGCAGTCCGCCTGGATTTTCGGTCACCACCATCAGGACGGTGCGCGACGGCGGCTCCTCCAGGATCTTCAGGATCGCGTTCTGGCCGTTCAGGTTCAGCCGCTCGGCACCGTCGAGAATGACGACGCGCCAGCCGCCCTCGGCGGCGGTCAAGCGCAGGAACGGGGCGACACGCCGCACCTGATCGACCGGGATGTCGCTCTTCAGCCTGCCCTTCTTGTCGTCGAACGGCCGTTCGATGGTCAGCAGGTCGGCATGGCCGGAGGAGGCCACCCGATTGAACACGGGATGTTCGGGACCGATCCGCAGGCTGGTCGCAGGGGGCGGATCACCGAACAGCCCGGCGGCGTCATCGCCGCCCTGGGACAGCAGGAACCGGGCGAACCGGAACGCAAGCGTCGCCTTGCCGATGCCGGAGACGCCGCCGATCAGCCAGGCGTGCGGCAACCGGCCGGAGTTCCAGGCGTCCAACAGGGTTCGCTCGGCCGCCTGGTGGGCCAGCAGTTCCGGATTATGCCGAGGATCGGGAACCTGCTCGCTCACGCGGGAAACCGAGCCGCGATTTCCGCCATGATGGCGGCGTGGACCGCCTCGACCGACCCGCTGGCGTCGATCACGACGCAGCGGTTGGGTTCGCGCGCGGCGATGTCCAGGAAACCATCCCGCAGGCGCTCGTGGAACGTCACGTCCATGCGCTCATAGCGATCCTCGCCGTCGCGCCGGGCGTTGGCGCGGGCGACTCCGGCCTTTGGGGGCAGGTCCAGGATCAGCGTCAGGTCCGGAGCGAACTCGCCGACGGTGACGGCGTGGAGCCGCTCGATCGGCTCCCGCCCGAGCGCGTGGCCGTAGCCCTGATAGGCCATGGTGCTGTCGGCGAAGCGGTCGGACACCACCCAGCTGCCGGATGAGAGCGCCGGCCACACCGTCCGCGTCAGGTGATCGCGGCGAGCCGCGTAATGCAGCAACGCCTCGGTCACGCCGTCCCAGCGGCCGGGCTCGCCCGACACCAGCAGCTTGCGGATTTCCTCCGCCCCAGTCGATCCTCCCGGCTCGCGGGTCAGGACGACGTCCCTGCCCCGCTCCGCCAGCGCCTGGGCCAGCAGCTTGACCTGGGTGCTCTTGCCGGCGCCCTCGCCGCCCTCGAAGGTGATGAAACGCCCGGACGCCAAGGCTCAGCTACCTCCGGAGACCAGATGCATCGCGGCGGCGCCGATCCGGCCGACGATACCTAGGCGGTCGACGCTCTGCCCGGCCAGCAGAGGAACCTCCTTCTTGCTGAAGCCCGGAGCCTCCATCACGATCTTGCCAAGTTGGGCGCCCTGCTCGATCGGTGCCGGCACCGGCTCGTCCAGCACCACCGAGACCTTGAGGTTGCGGCGCTCGTCGCGGTTCATGGTGACCCGCAGGTCCTCGGCGACCACCAGCGGAACCGTGTTCGACGCTCCCAGCCAAACGGCGGCCTGGTCGACGGGCTCGCCCTTCTTGAACAGCGCGTAGCTCTCGAACTCTCGGAAGCCCCATTCCAGCAGCCTAGCCGATTCGTCGGCGCGCGCCTGCATGCTCGGCAGGCCGTTGACCACCAAGATAAGGCGGCGGCCATTGCGCTCGGCCGACGCCGTCAGTCCATACCCCGCCGTGTCGGTGTGGCCGGTCTTCATGCCGTCGACACCCATGTTGCGGTAGAGCAGCGGATTGCGGTTACCCTGCTTGATGCCGTGATAGGTGAACTCGGTCTGCGAATAGTAGTGATAGTGCTCCGGATAGTCCTTGATCAGGTGCTGCGCCAGCAGCGCCAGATCGGCGCAGGTGGAATAATGGTTGTCGTCCGGCCAGCCCGTCGCGTTCTTGAAGTTGCTCTCATTCAGTCCAAGCTCCTTCGCCCGCTTGGTCATCTCCTCGGCGAAGCGCTCCTCCGATCCGGACAAACCTTCGGCCAGCACCACCGAGGCGTCGTTGCCCGACTGGATGATGACGCCCCGGATCAGGTCCTCGACCTTGATCTGGGCGTTCAGCTCGGTGAACATCTTCGAGCCCTGCATGCGCCAGGCGCGCTCGCTGACCGGCATCGTGTCGTCCAGCGAGAGCCGGCCCGCCTTGATCCGATCGAAGACCATGTACATGGTCATGATCTTGCTCATGGACGATGTCGGCATGCGCTGATGGGCGTTCTTCTCCAGCAGCGTGGTGCCGGTCGACATGTCGACAAGGATCGCCTGCCTCGCGATTGTGTCGATCGACGCGGCCGATGCGACGCTGGCGAGACAGGAAACGATCACTCCCGCGATCCAGGCGATCGGTTTGCGCGGATGGGCGACGGACATCTCTATTGCTACCCTCTTGTTCCAAGTCGTGACGCGGCGGCCGAGACCGCCGCGTGGTGCCAGGGGCTCCGGTTGGTCCGGTGGAGCCCAGAAACGCGTTCAATCGACGATGACCCGCGCGCCATTGACGCCGGTGTCGATCACCTGGGTCAAAACCTGATCCGCCGCCTCCACCGTGCCGAGCGGACCAACGCGGACCCGGAAGTATTGCGTATCGCCCACCATGGCGGGATCGATCCGGGTGTCGCCCAGGGCGGCGAGCCGGGCCCGCAAGCGGTTGGCGTTCTCATACACCGTGAAGGCCCCGGCCTGCACGTAGATCCTGCCGGCGCCACGCACAGGCATGGCGGCGACCACAGCGGCCGGCATGAAACGGCCATCCACGGTGGCGCCTGGAACGGTCTCCGAGGGGTCGAACGGCCGCCGCTCCGCGAACTGTACCGGCGCTTTCGCTCCCTCGACCTGCACCACTCCGCGCGGAGCCGCCATCGGCACCGGCGCGCCGTCGGGCGAGACCCGTGAGACATCGACACCCGCCTGTCCCGCCCGCGCGGCGGCCGCGACCGCCCTGCTCTCGTCGGCCAGGACCGTCACCCTCACCTTGGCGCTCCCCTGTTCCTCGAAGCCCAGCAATTGCGCTCCCCGTCGCGACAGGTCGACGATCCGGCCAGGCATGAAGGGGCCGCGATCGTTGATCCGCACGATGATCGACCGGCCGTTCTCCAGGTTCGTCACCCGAACCAGACTGGGCATCGGCAGCGTCTTGTGCGCGCCGGTCAGCTCGTTCTGGTCGAACCGCTCGCCATTGGCCGTGGTCTCGGCGTGGAAGCCCGGACCGTACCACGAGGCGATGCCCGTGTCGTCATACCGGAAATCCTCCTTGGGATAATACCAGACGCCCTTGACCTGATACGGCTCGCCGATCTTGTAGCCGCCGATCGCCGATTTGGTCGAACCCTGACCGGCGGTCTTGGAGGGCGAACTGGTGCCGGCGCATCCCGACAGGGCGGCGATGGCCACCGCCACCAGCAAAGTGTTAACCAAGTTGCTGGCCCTGAATTTTCCGGCCATCCTGACTTCCTCGATAGGTGGGGCGAAGCTACCCCATCTAAGCGGAAGCTCCAACAAAAATGGTTAACCGATTTGGGCAAAACAGCCTATTCGCGTCATTTCGGAGCGGGAAACAGGCTGTCGGTCCGTCCCATCACCCAATAGGCCAGCAACCCGAACCACTCGCGCATTGCCTCGTTCAGCGCGTCGAGCCCGGCCAGCAGGTCGGGTGACCAGACAAGCTTGGTCGTGCTGCGGTAATCGACCGGCCACGCCACGACGGGCCAGCCCGCGTTCCGGAAGATTCCGACCGACCGGGGCATGTGGACTGCCGATGTCACCAGCAGCCATGTCTCACCCGACGCCGGATGGACCATGGCCTTGGTGAGGATGGCGTTCTCGTAGGTGTTGCGCGATTCGCGCTCGAAGGTGATCCGGGACAAATCGAAGCCCATGCCGTCCAGGATCTCGGCGATCACGTCGGCTTCCCGGAGATCCCCCGCGAAAATGACCCCGGACCCGCCGGTGAAGACCAAGCGGGCATCTGGATACAGGCGCGACAGCCTGACGAATTCGGTGATCCGCTCCGCCGACCCGTTGAGCAGGGGTTGCCCCCGGTCGGCCGTCATCTCGGTCTGGACCGAGCCTCCCAGCAGGATGACGCCATCGACCTTCACGGGTGCCGCTGGCTGGGGAAAACGGTCCTCCAGCGGGCGAAGGGTCAGCTGTCCGATCGGCAGCAGGGTGACCAGGACGACCACCAGCACCGCGAACCCCGCGATCCACCGCCCCGCCCGCCTCGCCCTAGGCCGCCGGGTGACCTGAAGGGCCTGACCGAGCACCAGGAGGATGGCCAGCACGTTCCCAGGCTTGGCGAGCCCCCAGAACAGCTTCGACAAAACGAAAGACATGATCCGGATCGACTCGCGGCCTGGGAATTGGCGTCAGATATCTGCGTAGCAGTGGGTCTCGGCGGCACCGCCGGGATGGGTGACGGCACCCTTCTCGGCATCGCCGACGAGCTGCGCGTATTTCCAGAGGGCACCCGACTGGAAATCGTGCTGGCGCGGTGTCCAGGCGCTTCGGCGTGAAGCCAACTCGTCGTCGGACAGTTCGACCGTGATCGTGCCGGCCTCCGCGTCGATCGCGATGATGTCGCCGTCCCTCAGCAACCCGATCGGACCGCCAACCGCGGCCTCCGGGCCGACATGGCCGATGCAAAAGCCGCGGGTGGCACCGGAGAACCGGCCATCGGTGATCAGTGCCACCTTGTCGCCCATGCCCTGGCCATAGAGGGCCGAGGTGGTCGATAGCATCTCGCGCATGCCCGGACCGCCGCGCGGTCCTTCGTAGCGGATGACCAGCACCTCGCCTTCCTGGTATTCGCGGCGCTCGACGGCGGCGAAGGCGTCCTCCTCGCAGTCGAACACGCGAGCCGGACCGCGGAACTGGAGCATCTTCATGCCCGCCACCTTGACGATGGCGCCCCCCGGCGCCAGGTTGCCGCGCAGTCCGACGACGCCGCCGGTCGGCGTTATGGGATCACTGGTCGGACGGATGACGTCCTGATCGGTCGGGAATACGACGCCCGCCAGATTCTCGGCGATCGTCTTGCCGGTCACCGTCATGCAGTCGCCATGCAGATAGCCGCCGTCGAGCAGCGCCTTCATCAGGACGGGAACGCCGCCGATCTCGAACAAGTCTTTGGCGACATAGCGCCCGCCGGGCTTGAGATCGGCGATGTAGGGCGTGCGCTTGAAGACCTCGGCGACATCGTGCAGGTCGAACTCGATGCCGCATTCATGCGCGATGGCGGGCAGATGCAAGCCGGCGTTGGTCGATCCGCCGGAGGCGGCGACGACGACGCAGGCGTTCTCCAGAGCCTTCCGGGTAACGATGTCGCGTGGGCGGATGTTGCGCCGGATCAGTTCCATCACCGCGCGGCCCGACGCCTCGGCGTAGGCGTCGCGGCTCTCATAAGGCGCCGGGGCGCCGGCGGAACCGGGCAGCGCCAAGCCGATCGCCTCGGAGACGCAGGCCATGGTGTTGGCGGTGAATTGTCCGCCGCAGGAGCCGGCCGACGGGCAGGCCACGCATTCCAGCTCGTGCAGGTCGGCGTCGCTCATCTTGCCGGCGGAATGGGCTCCGACCGCCTCGAACACATCCTGGACCGTGACGTCCTTGCCCTTGAAGCGGCCGGGCAGGATGGAGCCGCCATACATGAAGACGCTGGGGACGTTGAGCCGCACCATCGACATCATCATGCCCGGCAGCGACTTGTCGCAGCCGGCCAGGCCGACCAAGCCATCGTAGCAGTGGCCGCGCATGGTGACCTCGACCGAATCCGCGATCACCTCCCGGCTGACCAGCGACGACTTCATGCCGGCATGGCCCATGGCGATGCCGTCGGTCACGGTGATGGTGGTGAACTCGCGTGGTGTGCCGGCTTCGGCCTTGACGCCGATCTTGACAGCTTGGGCCTGACGGTTGAGCGAGATGTTGCAGGGTGCCGCCTCGTTCCAGCAGGTCGCCACGCCGATGAAGGGCTGCGCGATCTGCTCCTCGGTCATGCCCATGGCGTAGTAATAGGACCGGTGCGGCGCCCGCTCCGGTCCGACCGAGACGTGCCGGCTCGGCAGGTTCGATTTATCCCATTTGGGTTGTTTGGTATCGCCGTCGGGCATGAGCGTATTCCCCTTGTTCCCTTTTCGGCCGCGAGGGGCGGCACTTGTTGCGCCGGAACATAACCCCGTCATCGGATGAAGCCTAGTGCATTGATCCGTATGGAGCGGCGGATTCCCTGAGGCTCCGATGCGGCGGGTGCATGGCTTCCAACGCCCACTCCAACCCCGCGGACCATTGATAGCTTTCTTCAATCACACGCGTGACCCAAATCGGCAAACCGACATGCCCCGACTTTGTGACCGCAACCTGTATACAGCATTCCCTCTCGCGTTTCTGATTTGGAAACACTGGGGTTGAAAAGAAAGCGGGGCGCCACACCGATCCTGGTGTGGCGCCCCGCCGCCGTTCTTCGAACGCCCAGTTGGACTGGCCGTCAGGCCGACGCCAGCCGGGCCAGGGCTTCCGTGAGTTTGGCCCTGCCCGCTTCGGCGGTGGCGCGGCGTTCCCGCTGTTCCTCGATGACCTCCTCTGGAGCGCGCGAGACGAAGTTGGCGTTGTTGAGCTTCTGGTCGATCTTGGCGACCTCGCCGGAGAGCTTGTCGATCTCCTTCCTCAACCGCGCCTTCTCCTGGTCGATGTCGATCACCCCGGCCAAGGGCAGCAGCACCGCGGCCTCGTCGAGCACCGCCTGGATGGCTCCCTTGGGCGCTGGTTCGGTGGTGGTGTCGGCCGACGACAGACGAGCCATCCGCAGGATCAGGTCGCGGTGGGTATCGAGACGCCGCGCGGTCTCCGTCCCGGCATCCTTCAACAGCATGGGGATCTGGGCCCCGGCCGGCACGTTCATCTCCGAGCGCACCGTCCGGACCGTGGAGATCAGCCGGACCACCCAGTCCATCTCCGCCTGCGCCGCGGCATCCTCCATCTCCGGGCCGAACACGGGCCACGCGGCGCGGATCAGCCCGGTTCCCCCGGTGCCGGTTCCGCCACCCAGCTGCTCCCGAAGCTCCTCGGTGATGAAGGGCATGAACGGATGCAGCAGGTGCAGGATCTCATCCAGGACCCACGCGGTCGTCGCGCGCGTCTCCGCCTTGGCGGCCTCGTCATCGCCGTTGAGGATGGGCTTGGTAAACTCCAGGTACCAGTCGCAGAAGGTGTTCCAGGTGAACTGATAGAGCGCTCCCGCCGCGTCGTTGAAGCGATAGGCCTCGATCGCCTCCGCCGTCCGCGCGGCGGTCTTGGCGACCTCGCCGGCGATCCAGCGATTGGCCGTCAGCTTGACCGCCTGGGCATCGAACCCCGGCACCGGCACACATCCGTTCATCTCGCAATAGCGCGCGGCGTTCCACAGCTTGGTGGCGAAGTTCCTGTTACCCTCGACCCGGCCGACCGCCAGCTTGATGTCCCGCCCTTGGGCCGCCATGGCGGCCAGGGTGAAGCGCAGCGCGTCGCAGCCATACTCGTCGATCAGGTTGAGCGGATCGATGACATTGCCCTTCGACTTCGACATCTTCTGCCCACGCTCGTCGCGCACCAGGGCGTGGATGTAGACATGGCGGAACGGCACGTCGCCCATGAAGTGCAGGCCCATCATCATCATCCGGGCGACCCAGAAGAAGATGATGTCGAAACCGGTGACCAGGACGTCACCGGGATAGTACCGCTCCAGTTCCTTCGTCTGGTTAGGCCAGCCCAGCGTCGAGAACGGCCACAGCGCCGACGAGAACCACGTGTCGAGCACGTCGGGATCGCGCGTCAGGTCGGTCGGAGCGCCGTAGTGGGCTTCCGCCGCGGCCTTGGCCGCATCCTCCGTCTCCTCGACGAAAACGGCGCCATCCGGTCCATACCACGCGGGGATCTGGTGACCCCACCAGATCTGGCGGCTGATGCACCAGGGCTGGATGTTGCGCATCCACTCGAAATAGGTGTTCTCCCACTGCTTGGGAACGAACACCGTCCTGCCCTCCTCGACCGCCTTGATGGCGGGTTGCGCCAAGGTCACCGCGTCGCAGTACCACTGGTCCGTCAGCCACGGCTCGATCACCATGCCGGAGCGGTCACCGTGGGGCAGCATGTGGGTGTGCGGCTCGATCCTCTCCAGCAGGCCCAGCGCCTCCATGTCGGCGACGATCCGCTTGCGCGCCTCGTAGCGGTCAAGTCCCCGATAGGCCTCGGGGATGATCGCGTCGTCGATGATCCGGGCGTCGCGATCCAGGACGTTGATCATCTCCAGCTGGTGGCGCCGGCCGACCTCGAAGTCGTTGAAGTCGTGCGCGGGTGTGATCTTGACGGCACCGCTGCCAGTCTCCGGATCGGCGTACTCGTCGCCGACGATCACGATCCGGCGCCCGACCAGCGGCAGGATGGCATGGCCACCGATGAGATCGCGGTAACGCTCGTCCTCGGGATGGACGGCGATCGCGGTGTCGCCCAGCATCGTCTCCGGGCGTGTGGTCGCCACGGTGATGAAACGGTCCGGCTGGTTCTCCAGCGGATACTTGAAGTGCCAGAGATGACCCTGGACCTCGCGTGACTCCACCTCCAGGTCGGAGATGGCGGTGTGCAGCTTGGGGTCCCAGTTGACCAGCCGCTTGTCGCGGTAGATCAGCTTTTGCTTGTGCAGCGTGACGAAGACCTTGGCGACGGCCTCCGACAGGCCCTGGTCCATGGTGAAGCGTTCCCGCTCCCAGTCGGGCGAGGCGCCGAGGCGGCGCAACTGACGGGTGATGGTGCCGCCGGATTCCGCCTTCCACTGCCAGACCTTGTCGATGAAGGCGGCGCGGCCGAGGTCGTGGCGCGTCTTGCCCTCCGCCGCCAACTGGCGCTCCACCACCATCTGGGTCGCGATGCCCGCGTGATCGGTGCCCGGCTGCCACAGCGCGTCGTCGCCGCGCATCCGATGGTACCGCACCAGGATGTCCTGAAGGGTGAAGGTCAGCGCGTGCCCCATGTGCAGGCTGCCCGTCACGTTGGGCGGCGGCATCATGATGGTGTAGGGCGTCGCGTTGGAATCGGCGTTGGCCGCGAAGGCGCCGGAATTCTCCCAGGCGTCGTAACGCTTCGCTTCGACGTCGGCGGGGCGGTAGGTCTTGTCCAGCATCGCTGAACCTTTCGGTGCCGCGGGTCTACGACCTCGCGGAAATGGAAATGGATATGGCGGACCCTGCGTTCAGCACGGTCCGCCCCGATCAACTCCGGCGCCCAAGGCGATGGCTGGATCGTTCGTCAGCCGCCTTGGGCGCGGCGTACCATCTTCTCGATCTCGCGCTGAACCATCCGCTCCACCATGGGCGGCAGGTTCTGGTCCAGCCAGTCCCGCAGAAGTGGCCGCATGACATCCTTCAGGATATCCTCGACCGTCGGCCCGCCGCCATAGGCGTGCATGCTCCCCGAGAAGCGGTTGCCGCCGATGCTGGTGGCGAGCTGCGCGAAGGCCGCGCTGGCCGCCGCGGCCGACGGGGCTGAGACGAGATCGTCGTCATCGTAGCTCGGTCTTGGCTGCGGCCGGGGCGCCGGGCGGTCGAACAGATCGTCCAGGGACTCGAGCGAGAGCGGCGGTTCCGGCTGGTAGGGTTCCGGTTCCGGATCCATGGCACCCGCCCACGGGTCGTCCGGCGGATCCTCGACGTCGACGACGGACCCGTCGTCCTGGACCATCTGTGTGAGTTCCAGCACGTCCTCGTCCATCGGCTCTTCCGGCGGAGGCGGCGGTGGTGGTGGCGCGACACGGGCGACAGGCGCTGGCGGTGGTGGCGGAGGAGGAGCCGGTTCAGGCTTGCTCGGCTCGGCGGGTTCCGTATCCTCGGAAATGATTCGTCGAATGGAGGCAAGGATTTCCTCCATCGATGGTTCTTGCTGGGACTTCGTATCACTCATCAGCGCAACCCCAGGGTCCTGATCCGGAACCCGGAGCCTATGTCACAACAGGTTAAATTACCACCAAGTCGTTGAACCGGCCGGGTGGAAGCCGAATGATCACTCATTGATATCGGTGCCCCACCACTTGTCGCGCACCTGCTTGTAGTGACTCTCGTGATCGTAGAGCTTGACCTGGAGACCAAGCTGCCGGGCGGTCAATTGCCCGGTGGCCGACAGCACGGAGAACGCCGCGACCGTCTCGTCGCGCTGCGCCCGAACCAGTTCGACGCGCGCGTCCAGCAGTTCCTGTTCGCTATCGAGGGTATCGAGCGTGGTGCGCGAGCCGACCAGCGCTTCCTGCCGAACGCCTTCCAGGGCGATTTCGGAGGATCGCACCTGGGACTGTCGCGATTCGATGGTGGCGCGCGCGGTGGTCAGACCTTCCCAGGCCCGGATCGCGTTCTCGACCACCTGCCGCCGCGCCTCTTCGATCTGGATACGCCTCTGGCTGGCGGTTTGGCGTGCCTCGCGGACCCGCGCCTCGACCGACCCGGCTTGATAGAGCGGGATCGTGACGGAAGCGGTGACCGAGGCGCCATCAGATCGGTCGGCGGAACTGCTCGGCTCATAGGTCCGCGACAAGGTGCCGCGCAGGTTGGCCGATGGCAGCAACTCGCCCCGCACCTGATCGACGGCGTTGCGGGCCGCCGTCTCGGTGAATTCCGCGGCGACCACGCTGGGATTGTTGCTCTCCGCCAGCGACACCGTCTCCTCCCGCGTCGCGGGCAGGTCGAAGCGCAGGCGCGGCGCGGTCAGCTGGCCGGGCGGCGATCCAATCAAGCGGGTATAGACGGCGCGGCTGGCTCGCAACGCGCCCTCGGCCTGGATCCTGTCCGACACGGCGCGCGCGAGCCGCGACTCCGCTTGGCTGACGTCGGTCCGGGTGATCTCGCCGACATTGAAGCGGTCGCGCGAGGCGTCGAGCTGGCGCCGCAGCACCTGCTCGTTGTTGATGTTGAGGTCGACCACGGCCTGGTCCCGGACGACGTCCAGGTAGGCGGTGGACGCGTCGAGCAGGACCGATTGTTCGGTCGACAAGAGGTCGGCGCGCTGCGCCTGGACCAGCGCCTCGGCACGTTTGGTGCCGGCCGCGGTGCGGCCACCGGAGTAGAGCGGCTGAACCACGCTGAGGTCGACCCCCCGCTGCGCGAGGTTGGAATCCAGCGTCCTGCCAGCGCCGCGTGACCGCTGGCGGCTGTAACCGGCGTCGGCCCCAGCCTCCAGCGTCGGCCTATAGCCGGACAGCGCCTGGGGCACCAGCTCGTCGGTGGCCCGCAATTGGGCGCGCTGGGAATCGATGGTCGGGTTGGTGGCGTAGGCGTTGGCCAGCGCCTCCTCGAGGCTTTGGGCCGAAGCGGGGTGGCCGGCCACCAGGGCCAGCAGGGCGCCGCCCAAAACGGCGCCAAGCGATGTGCCGCGCGCGAGGCCGGATAGCCGGGATTTCCGTCTCATCAATACACCTTCATCGTCGGATCGATGCGGCGAGCCCAGGCATCAACGCCGCCCATCAGATTGGTCGCCTTGGCGAACCCGTTGTGACGCAGCCAGGCGGTCGCCTGCGCGCTCCGGCCGCCGTGATGGCAGACCAGAACCATCTGGCGATCCCTCGGCAATTCCGCCGATCGGCTGGTCAGGGAGCCCAAGGGCACGTTGACGCTCCCCTCGATCTTGCAGAACTCGAATTCCCAAGGTTCCCGCACGTCCACCAGGGCGACATCGGCGCCGGACTGGCGCAGACTCTGGAGAGCATCGACGTCGATCTGCGGCGGCACTGTGTCGGTCATCACACGTCCCTCGTCACAATAAGGCCCGGTCGGCATAAGTCCCGTCGGCGCGAACAGGGTCGGAACCGCCGCCGTGGGCGGCATCCGAACACCCTATCAGAACTGGAAAACCGGCTTCGGCTCGAATCCGGGCAGCAGCGGGGTCGCCGCGTCGAACAGGATGCGGCCGGTTTCCACCTTGCCCGTCCGCTGGAAGATCCGCGCCTGCCCCATGCGTCCATCGGGAGACACCACGGTGACCAGCCGGCCGCCTTCGGCCAACTGTTCCAGGATCGCCGCCGGCACCTCGGCCACGGCGCCATGGATCAGGATGACGTCGTAGGGCGCCTGCTTGGCATGGCCTTCGATCAGCGGTCCCTGGACCAGCACGACATTGTCGACGCCCAGCTCCCGCAACGTCCCGTCGGCGCGGGCCGAGAGTTCCGCGTCCTCCTCGAGCGCCACGACGGTGGCGGCCATGCGCGACAGGATGGCGCTGGCGTAGCCGGTGCCGCAGCCGAGATCGAGCACGATGTCGTTTGGCTTGACCCGCGCTTCCTGGAGCAGCCGGGCGATCACCATCGGCTCGATCAGATAGCGGCCCTTGGCGACCGGAATATCCTCGTCGACATAGGCGAAGCCACGCGACGCCTTGGGCACGAACAATTCACGCGGAATGTTCGACATCGCTTCGACAAGAGCGTGATCGGTCACCTTGTTGGGGCGAACCTGCCCTTCGACCATGTTGTGGCGTGCTGCGGAATAATCGGGCATGGCAACCGTTTTCTGATCTTGTTTCATCCGGCGCGCCAGTCTTCCGCGGCGGAACGGCGCTGCGACGCCTTATATCCGTCAACGCGTTCGAACACAACGGAGAGCCTTCGAAGCGTCCCGGAACCGGCGCCCGCTGTCGCATGAATGCCGCAGCCGTCACCGGCCGCTTGACCCACGCCATCACGCCCGCTATATCAGGTCACCCTTTCGGAGCCGGCGCTGACATATGCCGGTTGCGGCACCTGGCGCGGTGGCAGAGTGGTGATGCAGCGGACTGCAAATCCGTATATCCGGGTTCGATTCCCGGCCGTGCCTCCAAATACTTTCTCCTAGACCCAATCATCACGAAAAGTCCCGGCGATGCCTCAGGCATGCGGCGGCCATTATCATGTGCCATTCGCGCTTGGCGAGCGTGTGATGAATTGCGGCGCCCCAGGCCCCGTTCGCCTGAGCGCCAAGTCAACCTCCCCTCCCCTGCCCTCCCCCACCCCGCCTCATCAATGCATACCCCAATCGATTTTATCTTGACTTGATAAGAGTGGAGACATTCTTGGTAATTAGTCTTTTCTTAAAGACTCGGATAATGGGTCGTTATTGCTGACGCATTTTTACTACACCAGCCCAACTATTGAGGCCAACACGGACAAAGCAGTGGCACCTCTCGCCTGCTTTCGTGCATCATGTATTTCGAAGTTGGTTTGTTGCGTCGCGGCGAGGGCGAGAATGGCCGAGACCGTTCGAGCCGACCGCGCCGATATCTTTCAAGTCGGACGGCTGGGCAAACCTGTCCATGCCGTCTCCGCCCAAGCGGTATCCAGGGAGCGGACCATGCACATCGCGATTGGACAAACGGCGCTAGCGACTCGCGGCAACGCCCTGGCCATGACAATCGTCGTCGGACTGATCGCCACGGTCGCCGGAGGCGTGCTGGTGACGGCCTGGCGGGACAGCGTCGACGCCCAGCCCACGACCAGCGTGTCGCTGCCGGAAAACACCCGGCCCATGATCCTGGTACCGTTACCGCGCTGAGTTTGGCGGGGCGGTCTCCCAGCGCCCGCCTTCCGCACTTACGACATCACCCGGCCCAATCCGCTCCGAGGCGATCGACAACCCGAAATTTCTCCCGGATACCCGATGGAAGCGGTTCAAGCGCGCTTGATGCCCGCATCGCCGCGGCACAGATCATTGGTATGGTCACGCGATCGGGCGTGAACGCCGTGGGAGGCAACATGCCATCAGCGCTTGGGATGTTTCAACGATTCGGTCTGGACCGCCAATTGGGTCGCCATTTGGGCCATGTCCTTGTCTGGGGCATGCTCGCGGCCACCTCATCAGCCTCGACGATCACGAGCCCAGCCAGGGCGCAGGAGGCGCGAGCCCCCGATGTCGCCGCCATGACGCGGTCGGTTGTCGGTGTCAAGGCGACGGTCCCGTCCAATGCCCGCTCCGCCGAGAGCCTGGGGACGGAGCGCTCCGGCAGCGGCGTCGTCATCGATGGCAGCGGCCTGATCGTCACGATCGGCTACCTGATCATGGAGGCGAGCGCCGTCGAGGTCAGGACGGCCGACGGCAAGACCCACCCCGCCGAGATCGTCGCCTATGACAACGCCAGCGGCTTCGGGCTGATCCGCGGCCGCTATGGGTTCAAGGCGGAGCCGATGCGACTCGGCCGCTCCGCCGAGGCGCGGGTCGGGGATCCCATGCTGGCGGTCGCCCAGGGCGGCCTGGAGGGGGTTCACGCCACCTTGGTCGTCGGCAAGCGCGAGTTCGCCGGCTACTGGGAATACCTGTTGGACGAGGCGATCTTCACAGCGCCGGCCATGGCGGAGTTCGGCGGCGCCGCGCTGGTTTCCGCCAAGGGGGAGCTGATGGGCATCGGCTCGCTGTTCGTCCACGACGCGGCACCGCCGCTGGCCGCTCCCGGCAACATGTTCATTCCCGTGGATGTCTTGAAGCCGATCCTGGGGGACCTGCTGGCGATGGGGCGATCTGCCGAGGCGCCGCGTCCGTGGATTGGCGTCACCACGCGGGAAGCGGGCGGTCGCGTCGTGATCCAGCGGGTGACGCCCGAAGGGCCGGCCGCCGCCGCCGGCTTGCGGCCGGACGACGCCGTCCTCGCGGTCGGGGGCCAGCCGGTCACCAGTTTGGCGGAGTTCTATCGGAAAATCTGGGCTTTGGGCGATGCCGGCACACTCGTTCCGCTCGAAGTACAGCGGGGCGGCCGGGTTGAGACCCTGTCGGTCCGATCGATGGATCGGCACAGGCATCTGAGGCTGAATCCGACTTTCTGAGCCCTATCCTTTGGCGCTTCTAGCACAGGCGGCACTATCCGGAAGGATGCTTCGCCTTTTAGTGGTATTTAAGATTATATCGATATAATATGCGCCCGCTGGCGGTTGGGCTGACCCGATTTCGCCAGCCACGTTGGACTGGCTGAGGCGCGGATGTTTTCACGCCGGGCGTCCGATACGCAGCCGCACACGGATATGGGATATGATTCGCAAGCCTAAGAATGTCGCCAACGAGATCGACGCGCATGTGGGAGCGAGGCTGCGCCTCCGGCGATTGCTGCTCGGGATCAGCCAGGAGAAGCTCGGCGACGCGCTGGGCCTGACTTTCCAGCAAATCCAAAAATACGAGCGGGGGGCGAACCGCGTCGGCGCCAGCCGCCTGTTCGACTTGTCCAAGGTGCTGGACGTGCCGGTCGCCTATTTCTTCGATGCCATGCCGGACGAGACGGCGGCGGTGATGTCCGGCCGGCTGCCCGGTGGGGCTGGCGCGCTGGGCGATGCGCCGCTCGACGCGGACGTCCTGCTCAGCCGCGAAACCACCGATCTGGTGCGCGCCTATTACAGCATCGAGGATTCCGAGGTCCGCCGACGGGCGCTGGAGTTCCTGCGCACCGTCAGCGAGAGCGCGTCACTCCGCCGGCCGGGGAAACCGGCTGATCCCGAGCCCATCGCCGAGGCGATGGTCATCGCCGGGGAGGAACAACCCGCCGGCGACGGCAAGCTCCCCGAGGAGGTGTGAGAAACGGGTAGGTCGCTCGACGCGAATGGATTGGCCGGTGGGGCGCTCGCGCCCACCGGCGGCATGGGATATAAAAAAACGGTAGCCGGATCCGGCGAATGCCACTTTCAGATGCGATCGAGCGACATGATGGATGACGAGCGGGATATCGAGATCAGCGGCAAGGAAACCCTGCACGACGGCTTCTTCAAGATGGAGCTATACCGGCTTCGCCATCGGAAGTTCGACGGCGCTTGGACCGAGGAGGTCTCGCGCGAGATCTTCGAGCGCGGCAACTCGGTGGCGGCACTGCTGTACGATCCGGACGCCGACGCGGTCGTGATGGTCGAGCAGTTCCGCCTGCCGGCCTATTTGGCGGGAAGGCCGGCTTGGAGCGTCGAGACGCCCGCCGGCGTCGTCAAGCCCGGCGAGGAGTTGGCCGACGTCGCCCGCCGCGAGGCCTTCGAGGAGACCGGCTGCGAGATCGTCGGCGATCTCAGGCGCATCTCGGCCTTCATGGCGAGCATCGGCGGCAGCACGGAGATCGTCACGCTGTTCCTTGGGATCGTCGACTCGTCCAAAGCCAGTGGCATCCATGGCCTGGAGGACGAGCACGAGGACATCCGGGTCCATGTCGTCTCGGCACTCGAGGCTATCCGCCGGTCCGACGAGGGCGAGATCGACAACGCCGCCAGCATCATCGCGTTGAACTGGCTCGCCCGGAATCGAGACGGCCTGCGGCGCGGCTAGGAAGGCGCCGCGATCGGGCCCGGCTTGATCCGAACAGAGGCGAAAGCTAGTCTATCACCACTCCGGTATGTCATCAGCGCGACGCGCTGGGAAAGAGTGGTCACGGTGGATGTGCGCGACGGTTTCATCGGGAGCATCGGCGAAACGCCCCTGATCCGCCTGGAGGGTCCTTCCCGGGCGACGGGGTGCGATATCCTGGGCAAGGCCGAGTTCCTCAATCCGGGAGGATCGGTCAAGGACAGGGCCGCCATCGCGATCGTCCGCGACGCCGAACGGCGCGGCGCGCTGCGCCCTGGCGGAGTGATCGTCGAGGGGACGGCCGGCAATACCGGCATCGGTCTGGCGTTGGTCGGCAACGCCCTCGGCTATCGCACCGTGATCGTCATGCCTGAGACCCAGAGCCAGGAGAAGAAGGACATGCTGCGCCTGGTGGGCGCGGACCTCCGCCTGGTTCCCGCCCTGCCCTACAAGGATCCCGGCAACTACGTCCGCTATTCCGAGACGCTGGCGGCCGAACTGGCGGCGACCGAGCCCAACGGCGTGATCTGGGCCAACCAGTTCGACAACACCGCCAACCGCGAAGGCCACAAGGCGACGACGGGCCAGGAGATCTGGCGCCAGACCGGTGGCGCGGTGGACGCGTTCACCTGCGCCGTCGGCACCGGCGGCACGCTCGCCGGCGTCGGCATGGCGCTGAAGGAGATGAACCCCGACATCCGGATCGCCTTGGCCGATCCCATGGGTTCGGCGCTGTACAATCATTACGCCCATGGCGAATTGAAGGCCGAGGGCAACTCGATCACGGAAGGCATCGGCCAGGGCCGCATAACGGCGAACCTCGAGGGGGCCCCGATCGACGACTGGCATCGGGTGACGGACGAGGAGGCGTTGCCCCTGCTGTTCGACCTGCTGAAGAACGAAGGTCTCTGCCTGGGCGGATCCAGCGGCATCAATGTCGCCGCCGCGATGAAGGTGGCGCGCGACCTGGGTCCGGGTCATACCGTGGTCACCATCCTCTGCGACTTCGGGACGCGGTATCAGTCCAAGCTGTTCAATCCCACTTTCCTTCGGCAGAAGAACCTGCCCGTGCCGTCATGGCTCGATAGCTGAGGCTTGATCCGAGAATGGAATCCATCTTCCGCCAGGACGCCTACGCCACCCGATGCGCCGCCACCGTGATGGGCGTGGACGAGCGCGGCGTCACGCTTGACCGGACCGTCTGCTATCCCACCGGTGGTGGACAACCCGGCGACACGGGCACGCTCCACCACGGTGGAACCGCGACTCGGATCGTCGACACCATAAAGGGCGATGGCCTCGACACCGCGATCCACGTGCTGGAGCCTGGATCGGCGGCGCCGGCCGTTGGCGATTCGGTCGAGGTGGAGATCGACTGGGACCGCCGTTTCGCCCATATGCGAATGCACACCTGCCTGCACCTGCTGTGCGCGGTGGTGCCAGGCTCCGTCACGGGTGGCCAGATCGGGGCGGACAAGAGCCGTCTCGATTTCAACGTGCCGTCGGCCAGTCTCGATAAGGACGCGTTGACGGAGGCGTTGAACCGCCTGATCGAGGCGGATCACGTGGTCGGTCAGCGTTGGATCGACGACGCGGAGCTGGAGGCCAATCCGGATCTGGTCCGCACGATGTCGGTCAGGCCGCCGACCGGTACGGGAAAGGTGCGGCTGGTCGAGATCGACGGCGTCGACCTGCAACCCTGCGGCGGCACCCACGTCGCCCGGACCGGCGAGATCGGCCGGGTCGAAGTCACCAAGATAGAGAACAAGGGCAAGCAGAACCGGCGCGTGGTCGTGGCGCTCACGGCCTGACGACCGGCGATGGCCGGTCACGGCCGCACCGAACTTTCGAGGGGAAACGATGCCTTATTCAAAACCCGACGCGCTCGTCAGCACCGAGTGGCTGGCCCAGCACCTGAGCGCTCCGGATGTCCGCGCGGTTGACGCCACGTATTTCCTGCCGGGCTCCGACCGCGACGCCCGCGCCGAGTACGAGGAGCGCCACATTCCCGGCGCCGTGTTTTTCGATGTCGATGAGATCTCGGACACGTCGAGCGACCTGCCGCACATGCTGCCGTCGCCGGAAAAGTTCACCTCGCGCGTCCGCAAGCTCGGTTTGGGCGATGGCGTGCGGATCGTGGTCTACGACACCCATGGCCTGATGAGCGCGGCCCGGGTCTGGTGGATGTTTCGGGTGTTCGGCCACCACGACGTCGCCGTGCTCGATGGTGGATTGCCGAAGTGGATCGCCGAGGGGCGCCCGTTGGAGGACATGCCGCCGATGCCGCGCGAGCGGCACTTCACGGCGCGCCTCAACACGTTCCTGGTCCGGGACGCTGGTCAAGTCAAGGACGCGATCGGCGCCGGCCGGGAACAGATCGTCGACGCGCGGGCGGCTGGCCGCTTCACCGGCGCCGAGGCCGATTTCTGGCCGGGCCGCAGGGCTGGCCACATTCCGGGCAGCCTGAACCTGCCGTTCGGCGACCTGCTGAACCCAGGCGACCGGACCTTCAAATCCGCTGATCAGCTCACCGCCCTGGTGGAAAAGGCGGGTATCGACATGAAGCGCCCCGTGGTGACCAGTTGCGGTAGCGGCATCACCGCCTGCGTCGCGGCGCTGGGCCTTTACCTGCTGGGCAAGGAGGATGTCGCGGTCTATGACGGCTCATGGTCCGAGTGGGGACGGCGCGACGATCTGCCGGTCGAGACGGGCCCCGCCAAACCGGCAGCCTGAAACTGGAAGCCTGAAACTGGAAGGGTGACCCGATGACGACCCCTCCCGATCTTCGCGTCGTGCCGGGTCTGCCACCGGGCAAGCTGCGCGTGGTCATCACCTATCTGGAGATGACCAGCCCGCCGACCGCTCCGAAACCGCGCCCGCCGGTCGAGAAGCTGGCGCTGCTGCGGGCGGAGCGACCAACGGTCTCCTTCTACCGGTATCTCTACAACACGGTCGGCGAACCCTGGCTGTGGGTGGACCGGCGCAAGCTGGACGACGCGGCCCTGACGGCGATCATCCATGACCCGAAGGTGGAGATCGCCGTGCTGTATGTCGGCGGCGTCCCGGCGGGGTTCGCCGAGCTTGACCGGCGCCGGGGAACCGCAGTGGACCTCAGCTATTTCGGCATGATTCCGGAATTCGTCGGCATGAGGCTGGGCCCCTTCCTGCTGGGCTGCGCGATCGACGCCGCCTGGAAGGGAGGTGCCGGGAAGGTGACGGTCAACACCTGCACGCTGGACCATCCCAAGGCCCTGCGCCTGTACCAGCGCGCGGGCTTCACTCCGGTGCGCCAGGATGTCAGGATCGCCGACGACCCGCGCGTCACCGGTTTGATCCCCCTTGACGCGGCACCTCAACACCCGATCGTAACTTCTTGATTCCACGTTGTTCCAACCATAAGGTCCGGGTCCGTCACGATGACCTCAGACAGTATCGGGTAGAACAGTCATGCGCGCTTTCGAAGGCCAACATTCCGACAACGTCGCGATCAAGCGGAGCAAGGACCAGAAGGTCCAATTGCTCAAGCAGTTGCGCGAACAGTTCGCGGCGCTCAAGCCGACGGTCGCTCCTGGCATCCGCACGGCCATGGCGAAGCGGATCGCGGACCTGGAGAAAGAGGTTGGCGGCGCACCGAGAAAGGCCTGACGCCGTTCCAGTCAGTCTGCCCGCCGGTCCGCGTGGAACACCGCGATCCAGACCGTCGGTTGGTCGGGATCGGTCCAAGCCACGCGGTGGCGCCGGCGCGGCGGAATGTTCAGGTGATCGCCGGAAAGCAGACGATGGGGTTCCGCCTCGCCCTCGAATTCAAGGATGGCGGCGCCGCGCAGCACGATCACCCACTCGCCCTCTGGCTGATCGTACCAAAAACCGGGGGGCGAACTCTGGCCGCGCGAGACGATGCGTTCAATACGAACTCCCGGCGTCACCAACAGGTCCTGGAGAATCTCCTCCGGCATGACGTCAGGAATGTCATCGAAGACGTTGTTTTTAAACGAACCCATACTTTTGATCTCTCGAATTGATTGCTGCACCGCACCATTAGTGGCATACCCTATTGCCACCCTGCTGCCCCGGCATTCGTGAAGACTTTGTGGCACTGGTGGTTTTATCGTCGGTCAGAGAGATTACGTTCGTACCACCTGGAAACAGATGTACGGTTTTTGAACAGGATGTCCCGGATGGATCAGGCGTTGACAGCCACCCGAACGCGAAACTTGACCCCCGATTCGGCCTCCCGCTGGATCAAGGAATGGGATCGCCAGCAGGAGGGTTATGTCACCCACCGCGAGACTCGGTTCGAGATCATCGCGGACGCCTTGACGGCGGCCGGACTGGTCGCCCCGGTGATCCTGGATCTCGGCTGTGGCCCCGGCAGCTTGGGCGACCGGTTGGCGGAACGTCTGCCCGGCGCCGAGATCGTCGGACTGGACTATGATCCCCTCCTGCTGACCCTCGCCCGAGCGATGCACGCGGACAGCACCGACCGGAGCTGGATCGAGCTGGACATGCGCCGGACCGACTGGGTCGATTACCTGGATGGCCGGCGGTTCGACGCCGTCGTCAGCACGACCGCCCTCCACTGGCTGGGCGCCCCCAACCTGATGCGGGTCTATCAGGACCTGACGTCCGTGCTGGCACCAGGGGGAGTCTTCGTCAATGGCGATATCTGCTCTTACGACCAGACGCAGCCGACCTTGCGGCGGATGACCGCCACGGCGATCAAGGCGAACCGCGCGGCGGCCCGGGCCGATGGCGCCCACGACTGGGTCGGCTGGTGGGACGCCATCGCGGCGGAACCGGCCTTGAGCGCCGCCGTCGCCGAACGGCATCGCCGATTCTCCAACTTGCCGCCCAAGCAGGAGATGACGATGGACTTCCATCTTGCCGCCTTGCGTCAGGTGGGCTTCCGGGAAGTCGGCTGCATCTGGCGCCACTTGGGTGATTACCTGGCGCTCGGCCTGCTTTGACGGCGCGTGATTCTGACCGCGCGGACAGAATCACGGATCCGTAACAAAAATACCCTTGCATCTCCGCGCGAAGAGAGTATCTCAGCAGTCGTTGACGCACCCGCACGTGCCGCTGGCCCTTTGAGGTTATGTAACGACGTACCGCGTCCTTTTTGGCAGAACCGG
Source organism: Skermanella stibiiresistens SB22 (assembly GCF_000576635.1). Taxonomy (GTDB): domain Bacteria; phylum Pseudomonadota; class Alphaproteobacteria; order Azospirillales; family Azospirillaceae; genus Skermanella; species Skermanella stibiiresistens. The sequence continues at coordinate 458,497 of NZ_AVFL01000002.1, read as the reverse complement.
TCATCCGTGGGCCGGTCCCGAGAGGGAGGTAAGTATGTTTGCTATCGGCCAGAAGGCTTTAGAACCGTAAGGTAGCGGGCAGATCCGCCGACGCTGGAAAGATCCCGCACACCGCGTTACTAGCGGTGCCGGAGCGTCGCCCGATCTGTCACACATCCCCACCAATTCGTCCCTTCCCGCGGCTTAAAGGCCGTTGGGGCTCGTTTTGTCTTCATGGGTCCGTCGGCGCGTCCGCGGCCCACGAGAGGATGCGTCATGGCTCACGTCCGTTTCCGTTCCGCCGTCTCTCCGCTGCGCCGGGGAACCACCCTCGCCCGCCGCGGCACCCCGTCCGTCCGCCGCCCGCTCACCTGCGTCGACAATCTGGTCGAGACCCTGCGCCCGGTCGATCCCGTCCATTGCCTGCGACCCGCCGTCCTCAGCGCCACCGCCGCCCGTTTCGTGTCGGCGTTTCCCGGCGACGTGCTGTACGCGGTCAAGTGCAATCCGGAGCCGGCTGTGATGCGCGCCCTGTACGAGGGTGGCATCCGCCATTTCGACGCCGCCTCCCCTGGCGAGGTCCGTCTGGTCCGTCAGATGTTCTCCGATGCCGAGATCCATTACATGCATCCGGTCAAGTCGCCGGACGCCATCCATCAAGCCTACTTCGACTACGGCGTGCGGGACTTCTCGCTCGACAGCGCCGAGGAGTTGGAGAAGCTGATGGAGCAGACCGAGCAGGCTGACGACCTGGGCCTGTTCATCCGTCTGGCGCTGCCCAAGGGTTCGGCCGTCTACGACCTGTCCGGCAAGTTCGGCGCCGCCCCGGCCGAGGCCGCCAAGCTCCTGCGCGCCGCCCGCGCCGTCAGCCGTCGGATCGGCATCTGCTTCCATGTCGGATCGCAGAGCCTGGACCCCGCCGCCTACGAACGCGCGCTGGAACTGGCCGGCACGGTGATCGAGGCCGCTGGCGTCGAGATCGACGTGATGGATGTCGGTGGTGGTTTCCCGGTCAGCTACCCGGGCGTCACGCCGCCGCCGCTGGACGACTTCATGGCCGCCATCGCGCGCGGTTTCGCCCACCTTGGCCTGCCGTCCCGCACGCGACTGTGGTGCGAGCCCGGCCGCGCCCTGGTGGCGCCCGGCGTCTCGCTGGTGGTCCAGGTGATCAAGCGGCGCGGCGACGAGCTTTTCATCAACGATGGCGTCTATGGCAGCCTGTCGGACGCCGGCGTGCCCGCGTTCCGCTTCCCGGCGCGGATGATCCGCCCCGAGGCGGACGGCCAAGCCAGCGATGACCGGGGTGACGTGGAGGAAGTCGGGTTCTCGTTCTACGGACCGACTTGCGACAGCGCCGATCACATGGTCGGCCCCTTCATGCTGCCCGCCGACATCAAGGCCGGCGACTGGATCGAGCTGGGGCAGCTCGGCGCCTATGGCTCCTGCCTGCGCACCGCGTTCAACGGCTTCGACAATGTCCGTCTGGTCGACGTGACCGATCGGCCGCTTCTGGAAACTCCGGGCTACCTGGAGCAGGAAGTCCAGCCGGAAGGTGACTCCGATTGGAGTGACGCGGCTGCGAAATCGGTCGGTCACATCATGGAGCGTGCTGCCTAAGGGCCGCCGCTCCTCTACTCTCTCCTCGTCAACCCATCCACCCAGCGGGGCCCCGACATTCGTCAGCCACCTCCAGCTTGTTCGGAACATGCCATGACCACGACCTCTCCCATCGTCAAGTTCGCCGGCCGCCTCGTCATCGTCGGTTTCGGCAGCATCGGCCAAGGCATCCTGCCTCTCCTGCTGCGTCACATCGACATGAAGCCCGAGCAGATCTCGGTCGTGACCGCCGAGGACAGGGGAAAGACGGAGGCGGAGGAGTATGGCATCAAATTCCATCGCATCCCGCTGACCCGGGATAACTTCCGGTCGGTGCTCGACCCCATGGTGGGCGAGGGCGATTTCGTGCTGAACCTATCGGTGGACGTGTCGAGCCTCGCGCTGATCAAGTTCTGCCATACCCGCGGCGCCCTGTACCTCGACTCCTGCATCGAGCCTTGGGCCGGCGGATACACCGACACCTCGCTGTCCCCGTCGCTGCGCTCCAACTACGCGTTGCGCGAATCGGTGCTTCAGCACAAGGGTGGCTACGCCAACGGTCCGACCGCCGTGATCACCCATGGCGCCAACCCGGGGCTGGTGTCGCATTTCGTCAAGCAGGCGCTGCTGAACATCGCCGCCGACACCGGCTTGGACATCAAGACGCCGCGCACCCGCAACGGCTGGGCCGATCTGGCGCGGACGCTGGGCGTCAAGGCGATCCATGTCGCCGAGCGCGACACCCAGGTTTCCAACGTGCCGAAGAAGCGCGGCGAGTTCGTCAACACCTGGTCGATCGACGGCTTCGTCGGCGAGGGATGCCAGCCGGCCGAACTGGGCTGGGGCACGCACGAGAAGGGCTTGCCGCCAGACGGGCGGCGCCACGAATTCGGCTGCGACGCGGCTATCTACCTGATGCGGCCGGGCGCCGGCACCCGGGTTCGGACCTGGACCCCGAAGGAGGGACCGCTCCACGGTTTCCTGATCACCCATAGCGAGGCGATCTCGATCGCCGACTACCTGACCGTCTGGGACCGCACCTCGGTGCGCTACCGGCCGACCGTCCATTACGCCTACCATCCCTGCGACGACGCGATCCTGTCGCTGCACGAATTCGCCGGCAAGACCTGGGCGATGCAGCCCGAGAAGCGTCTGATGATGGATGAGATCATCGGCGGCATCGACGAGCTGGGCGTGCTGCTGATGGGCCACGCGAAGGGAGCCTACTGGTTCGGGTCGCAGCTGTCGATCCAGCAAGCTCGCGAGCTGTGCCCGCACAACAACGCGACCAGCCTGCAAGTGACCGCCGCGGCGCTGGCCGGCGTGATCTGGGCGATCGAAAACCCCAAGGCCGGCATCGTCGAGCCGGAGGAACTGAACCATGAACGCGTCCTGGAGATCGCGGCCCCCTATCTGGGCAAGCTGACCGGCTCCTACAGCGATTGGACTCCGCTGCACAACCGCGGCGTCCTGTTCCCCGAAGACGTCGACACGACCGACCCCTGGCAGTTCAAGAACTTCCGGGTGGTGTGAGACGTCGGGCGGGTCGGAGGCATGGCCGACCCGCCCGTTTCCCAGCACCGTTCTTAAATCATCCCAAGGGTCGCTTCGACCGCTCGGCCAGCGACGCCATCAGGTCGGAGAAGCGGTCGCCCTGGATCATGATGTGGTCGCGGAGCAGCCGTTCGGCGGCCTCTCCGTCCGTCCCCAGGATGGCGCCCACCACCGCCTCGTGTTCCGCCAGCGAATTGGCGACCCTGTTCATCACCTGAAGCTGGATGCGCCGGTAAGGCTTCAGCCGCCGGTGCAATGCCGCGCATTGCTCGATCAGGAAGGCGTTGTGGCTGGCCGCGTAGATCGCGTGGTGGAAACGCTCGTTCTCGTAATAATAGGCGTCGGCGTCGGCGGTTTCGGCCGCGAGCCGGCAGGCCGCGTGGGCTTCCGTCAGAGCTTCGCGGTCATCGCCATTATGGCGGCGCGCGGCGAGGCGCCCGGCCATTCCCTCCAGGCCAGCCATCACTTCGAACATCTGCACCAGCCGCTCCGGCCCAACCTCCGACACCACGGCACCGCGCCGGGGTCGGATCTCGATCAACCCGGCGGACGCCAGCTGGAACAAGGCTTCCCGCACGGGGGTGCGCGACACGCCGAAGCGGGTCGCCAGCGTCACCTCGTCCAACCGGAAGCCCGGCGGCATGGCCCCGGTCAGGATCTCGTTCTCGATACGGTCACGCAACTTGAGGCGCGTCTCGTCCGGCTCTCGCAGGGTCATGTCCACATAGATCCATTTTTTGTATACAAGACTGGTTGACTCTGTTCACAGGATGTCGCTTCATAATGCACATCGAAGCCAGCCGCATACAAGGTCCCCTTGGGTCTCCCCGGGCTCCCTTGTGAGGCCCAGTCGTGAGGACAGAGCCATGACCACGAACACATCCTTCCTTGGCGACCTGATGAACTCCATCGCCGACCGGGGCCGCTCGCTGCTCGGTCGCGGCGCGCCGGAGGGACCCACGTCCGCCGCCAGCTTGACCGCCCTATGCGAATCCCTGCTCAGCGGCCGCGGCGAGGCGTCCGGTGTGGCTTTGGCCGACGAGATCCTGTGCGGCTGGCGAAAGCTGGACGCCGAGGGCCGGCGTGCCTTCCTGGTGACGCTGGCGGAGCGGTTCGGCCCCGACACCGCCAAGCTGGATCGCGCCATAGAGGCCTATCGCGCCAAAGGCGACGCCCGGACGATCCTGGACCTGCACAAGGCGGCGGAACCCCGGCGCCAAGAGGTCATCCGGCGGCTCAATCTGGCACCGCGTGGGACTGAGGCGCTGGTCAGGATCCGCGAGGAACTGACGCGCAATCTCAAGAGCCATCCGGACATGGCGGCGCTGGAGTCCGACTTCGTCCACCTGTTCTCGTCCTGGTTCAACCGGGGCTTCCTGGTTCTGCGCCGCATCGACTGGACGACGCCGGCGAATATCCTGGAGAAGATCATCCGGTACGAGGCGGTCCATACCATCCGCGATTGGAACGATCTGCGCCGCCGGCTGGAGCCGACCGACCGGCGCTGCTTCGCCTTCTTCCATCCCCAACTGGTGGACGAGCCGCTGATCTTCGTCCAGGTCGCCCTGTCCAAGGAGATTCCCTCCGCCATCGGCACCCTGTTGGCGGAGGATCGGCAGCCGATCGCGGCGGATGAGGCGACGACCGCGGTATTCTATTCGATCTCCAATTGCCAGGAAGGACTGCGCGGGGTCTCGTTCGGCAATTTCCTGATCAAGCAGGTGGTCGAGGACCTGAAGCGCGAGCTACCCGGTCTTTCCACTTTCGTCACCCTGTCGCCCGTGCCGGGCTTCGCCGGATGGCTGGCGCGCGAGCGGGCGGATGATGCGTCCATCCACCTGACACCGGAGGACAAGCTAGCGCTGATGGGGCTGGACAAGCCGGGCTGGCACGAGGACCCGGCATCCCGCGACAAGGTCAAGGCGGCGTTGATACCGGCCGCCGCGGCGTATCTTCTCAAGGCGAAGTCGACTTCGGGCAAGCCGATCGATCCCGTCGCCAAGTTCCATCTGGGCAATGGCGCGCGGCTGGAACGGCTGGATTTCCTGGGCGATCTGTCGGCTCGGGGGCTCAGCCAAGCTCATGGGCTGATGGTCAATTACCTCTACAAGCTCGATGAGATCGAGACCAACCACGAGCGGTTCGCCGCCCAGGGCGAGGTCGTGGCGTCATCAGCCGTCCGCAAGTCGCTTCGCGCCGACGCTCCCAGCCCAAAGGCGGTCTCCAAGGCCGCCATAAAGACCAAAGATCAGTCAACCAAGGTTTAAACCGATGCCAAACCATCTGTTCGCGCTGATGCGCGACCGCATGCCGGCCAACGACCGGACCTTCATCGAGACGCCCGCCGTCGGCGGCGGTGTCTCCAGGACACTGACCTATGGCGACGCGCTCACGCTGTCGTCACGCATGGCGAACCTGCTGGTCGAGCGCGGCGTACAGCCTGGCGACCGGGTGGCGGTGCAGTTGGAGAAAAGCGCCGAGGCGATCGTGCTCTATCTGGCGTGTGTCCGCGCCGGTGCCGTGTATCTGCCGCTCAACACCGCCTATACCCTGGCCGAGCTGGACTATTTCCTGGGCGACGCCGAACCGCGCGTCGTCGTCTGCTCGCCCGGGGCCAAGGCGGAACTGGAGCCGCTGGCGCGGTCGAAAGGTGTCGCGGCGATCGAGACGCTGGGCACCGACGGCACCGGGTCGCTGATGGACGGCGCCACCGCCTGCCCGTCCGAGTTCTCGGATGTCGAGCGCGGACCGGATGACTTGGCGGCGATCCTCTACACCTCGGGGACAACGGGGCGGTCGAAGGGCGCGATGCTCAGCCACGCCAACCTCGCCTCCAACGCGGTGACGTTGGCCGAGGTCTGGGGTTTCACGGCAGAGGACGCGCTGCTCCACGCCCTGCCGATCTTCCACACCCATGGCCTGTTCGTCGCGACCAACGTGACGCTGATGGCCGGTTCCTCGCTGATCTTCGTGTCGCGGTTCGACGCTGGCGAGATGCTGCGCCTGATGCCTCGGGCCACGGTGATGATGGGCGTACCCACCTTCTACGTGCGCCTGCTCCAGCATGAGGGGCTGACAAGCGCCGCGGTGGCCCACATGCGGCTTTTCGTCTCCGGCTCGGCCCCCCTGTTGGCCGAGACCCATGACGCCTGGGCGGAACGGACCGGTCACCGCATCCTGGAGCGGTACGGCATGACCGAAACCAACATGAACACGTCGAACCCGTATGACGGAGACCGCATCGCCGGCACGGTCGGTCAGCCGCTGCCCGGGGTCACCATCCGCGTCACAGATCCGGACAGTGGCGAGCCGTTGCCCGACGGCGAGATCGGCATGATCGAAGTCTCCGGACCGAATGTCTTCAAGGGATATTGGCGGATGCCGGAAAAGACGGCGGCCGAGTTCCGCGGCGATGGCTTCTTCATCAGCGGCGACTTGGGCAAGATCGACCCACGCGGCTACGTTCACATCGTGGGACGCGGCAAGGACCTGGTGATCACCGGCGGCTACAACGTCTATCCCAAAGAGGTCGAGGTCGAGATCGACGCCTTACCCGGCGTGATCGAAAGCGCCGTGATCGGCGTTCCCCACGCGGATTTCGGCGAGGGGGTCACGGCCCTGGTGGTCCGGCAGCCAAACGCCACCATCGACGAACCGGCGATCCTCAAGGCGCTCGATGGCAGGCTGGCCAAGTACAAGCAGCCGAAACGCGTGCTGTTCGTCGAGGAACTGCCCCGCAACACGATGGGCAAGGTCCAGAAGAACCTGCTGCGGGATGCGAACAAGGATCTGTACGCCCGCGCCAAGGCGGGCTGACACCGCCACCAAGGCGGCGTTCAAACACCGCCACCACGGTGGCGACAAAACAATATAAAACCGAGGAAACGTTCAAATGGTCATCTACGGAGTGGCACTCCTGTCGATCTGCATGCTCGCTGGCATGGTAATCGGCGAACTGCTTGGAATGGCGATTGGGGTCAAGGCCAATGTCGGCGGCGTCGGCATCGCGATGCTGTTGCTGATCCTCGCCAGCGACCGCCTCAAGAAGGATTTCCGGCTGGACGAGTGGTCCCAGCAGGGCATCGGCTTCTGGAGCGCCATCTACATCCCGATCGTCGTCGCGATGGCGGCCCAGCAGAACGTCGTCGCGGCGTTGAAGGGTGGGCCGGCGGCGGTGCTGGCGGGCACGCTTGCGGTTATCGCCAGCTTCGCGCTGGTGCCGGTGATCACCCGGATCGGCCAACCGCGCGGGGAGATGGTGTCGGACGACGGCACTCTCGCCGTCAAGAGCGGGGAGTGAACCGGGATGCTTGAAACCCTGGGCGACATCCTCGTCAAGAATGGGCTGGTCACCGCCTTCGCGGTGGTCGGTGTCACGATCTGGATCTCCTATTGGCTGTCAGCCAAGCTGACGCGTGGACGCCTGCACGGATCGGCGATCGCCATCATCATCGGGCTGATCGTCGCCTATGCCGGTGGCGTCATGACCGGCGGCACCAAGGGCATCGCCGACGTTCCGCTGCTGGCCGGCATCGGCTTGATGGGAGGTGCCATGCTGCGCGACTTCGCGATCATCGCCACCGCGTTCGGCGTCAGCTTCGGCGAGATCAGGAAAGCCGGTATCAGTGGCGTGATCGCGCTGTTCGCCGGGATCGTCGTCTCCTTCGTGGTCGGCGCCGTGGTGGCCCTGGCGTTCGGCTATTCCGACGCGGTCAGCATGACGACGATCGGAGCTGGAGCCGTGACCTACATCGTTGGTCCGGTGACCGGCGCCGCCTTGGGGGCGAGTTCGGACGTGATGGCGTTGAGCATCGCGGCCGGGTTGATCAAGTCGATCCTGGTCATGATTGGAACGCCTTTCGTCGCCAAAAGCATCGGCTTGGACAATCCGCGCTCGGCCATGGTGTTCGGCGGATTGATGGGCACCACCAGCGGCGTCGCCGGCGGCTTGGCCGCCACCGATCCAAAGCTGGTTCCCTACGGCGCCATGACCGCGACCTTCTACACCGGCCTCGGCTGCCTGATGGCCCCTTCGGTGCTCTTCATCGCCACGCGGGCCGTGATGGGATGAGATGCTAGGCGGGACAGCAAAGCTTTGATACCAATGTTCCGGATGACGCCTCTGGTCAGGGTGGCATCCGGCACCACCTTAGGTACACTTCCGCGCCGCGGTAACGATCAGCTTTGAAGTCCCTGTATGGCATCACTCGACGGAAGCCGGCGCTTCCAGCAACTCCGGACGATATCGGGACTGGTGCTGTTCGCCTATGTGCTCTCGCACATGTTGAACCACTCGCTGGGACTGGTATCGCTCGAGGCGATGGATCGTTGGCGCGGCATCCTGTCGTGGCAGTTCGGCGGCGCCTGGATCGTCCTGCTGGTGGCGGCCCTTGTCCATATCGGCCACGCCCTTTGGTCGCTGTACGATCGCAGGGTGATGCGGATGCCGGCGTGGCAGTTCATGCAGCTGCTGCTGGGCCTGTCGATCCCGTTCCTGTTGATCGAGCATGTCCTGGGCACCCGGGCGGTCGCGGAGCTGTATGGCGTCAATCCCAGCTACACGTCGGTCCAGCTGACCTATTGGCGGCTGGCTCCCCATCTCGGCATCCTGCAAAGCATCGTCATGGTGATCTCCTGGGTCCATGGCTGCATGGGCCTGCACTTCTGGCTCAGGTTGAGGTCGGGGTATCGCGCGGTGGCGCCGGGTCTCTTCACCCTGGCCGTGCTGATACCGACGCTGGCCTTGCTGGGATTCCTGGTTTCCGGCCGGATCCTGCTGATGGAGACGGCGGACGGCGAGGCCGTGGCGAGAATCCTCGAAGCGGCGCGCGTGCCGGGGCCGACCACCTCCGTCTTCGTCAATGACACCAGCCTGATCTTCCGATACGCCTTCGCGGCGCTGATCGCCGTCACTTTGCTGGCACGCGGCGTGCGCGGCCTCCTGTCATCGAGGTTCGGCACGGTAACCCTGACCTATGTCGACGGACCAACCGTGACGATGCTGCCGGGTGCCAGCATCCTGGAGATGAGCCGCGCCTATGGCATCCCCCACGCCTCGGTCTGCGGCGGCCGCGGCCGTTGCTCGACCTGCAGGGTCAGCGTTGGGCATGGCCGCGAATTGTTGCCGCCACCGTCCTCCGCCGAGCAGCGGGTGCTGACCAGGATCGGCGCCGGCAGGGATGTCCGGCTCGCCTGCCAAGTCAGACCCAGGCACAGCGTCAGTATCCGCCCGCTGATGCCGCCGGCCTCGACTCCGGAGATCTCGCTCCGGCCATCATCCCATCTGGAGGGCCAGGAGCAAGAGATCGTCATCCTATTCGCCGACCTGCGCGGCTTCACCACCTTGTCCGAAGCCCGATTGCCTTATGACGTGGTTTTCGTCCTGAACCGTTACTTCGAGGTGGTCGGCCAAGCCGTCGAGACCCACAACGGTCATATCGACAAGTTCATCGGTGACGGCATGATGGCGCTGTTCGGCATCGACGGCGATCCGGCGCGCGCGGCCGGCGACGCCTTGGCGGCGGCGCGCGCCATCGCCGACAGCATCACCCAACTCAACCGCGACCTGGAACACGACCTGCCCTACCCGCTCCGCGTCGCCATCGGCGTTCATTCCGGGACGGTGATTCTGGGCGAGATGGGCTATGGCCGCGCCCGCTCGTTCACCGCGATCGGCGATCCAGTCAACACCACGTCCCGGCTGGAGCAGATCGCCAAGGACAACGACGTCGAACTGGTGGTCAGCCGCGAGGTCGAGGCGCGCGCCGGGGTGGATCTTGGGGATCATCCGCTGCAATTCGTCCCGGTGCGGGGCCGCCGCGCGGCGCTGGAGGTGCGGCTTGTTCGCTTGGCGTCCAGCCTCGGTCGCACCCCGGCGGCTTCGCCCTTGACAGTCCCGCCCAATCCCGCTTGATCGCGTGACACGGCGATCAAGCGACGGGATGGCGCGCGGCATGAACTTCACACCCATGGATCCGGACTACCAGAGCAAGGTCCGCGCCACCTTCGACGGCCAGCCGTTCATGCGGTTGATCGGCGCCGAACTGGCGGCGCTCGGAGCCGGAACCTGCGAGATCGCGCTGACGATCCGGCCGGATTTGTGGCAGCACAACGGATTCGTCCACGCCGGCGTCACCAACGCCATCGCCGACAATGCCGCCGGCTTGGCCGCCCTGACCCTGATGCCGGCCGGAAGCGATGTGCTGTCGGTCGAGTTCAAGACCAACCTGCTGGCACCGGCGCGGGGCGATCGCCTGATCGCGCGCGGCAAGGTCGAGAAGCCCGGAAAGCTGCTGGTGATCGTCCGAGCCGACGTTCACGCCGAGACGGAGGAGGGCGAGGTTCATATCGCGATGATGCAGGCGACCATGATCCGCATGGTCAATCCTCAGCCTCGGCCGGCCTGACCGCGAGCGTGGCGAGCGCCGCCTTGCCCGAGGATGCCGGCAGGGCGGCGGGGGCACGCCAGTCCTCATCCGACGCCAACACCTCGGGGCGGTCGTCGCGGAGGCGGCCCACCACGCGGAAGGCCATGACGACCGCCGCCAGACCGAAGATCAGCGAGCCGGCCGCTTGGCCATAGATGATACCCTGTGCTCCGGCGACCGACGCTCCCAGGGTGACGAATGGAATCGTGCCGAGCGTGGCGCGGCCCCAGTTGAACCCCGTGGAAAGCAGCGGAAAACCCAGGTTGTTGAACGCGGCGTTGCCGACGAACAGGCAGCCGATGAACAGGAAACCACCCGCCGTCATGGTGCAGAACAGCCGGACGATCTCGGCGGCGATGCCCTGGACCGAGAAGACACGCACCACCAGATCCTGGCCCAGGAACAGCACCAGCCAGAGTGTCGCCACATAGACAAGCATCACGATCAGGCTGGCCCGCAGTGTTTCCCGGATCCGGTCATAACGCCGGGCACCCAGGTTTTGGGCGAAGATCGGCCCGACCGCGCCGCTGAGCGCGAAGATCACACCGAACGCCACGGGGACGATGCGATCGACGATCGCCAGTCCCGCCACGGCGGCGTCGCCGAACTTCGCCATGGAGTACGTGACATAGGCCGAGGCGACCGGAGTGGCGATGTTGGTCAGCGTCGCCGGTCCGGCGACCTTGAACAGCGCCCTGGCGTCGGCGCCCAGCGCCTTCAGCGACGGTCGCCCGACGAGGTCGTGGATGCCGGAGGCTCCCCGCCAGCCGATCGCGACCAGCACGCAGCGGGACAGCAAGGCCGCGATCGCGGCACCCATCAGATCCAGGTCGAAGCCGAAGATCAGGATCGGATCGAGAACGGCGGTGGCGAGCCCGGCGAACAGGGTGACGTTCATCGACCGGCGGGCGTCGCCCACCGCCCGCAGCAGGGCCGAGCAGCACATGCCGATGCCGAGGAGGGGCATGGTCGGCGAGACGATCGTCAGGTAGAGCTCGGCGAAACGCTTGGTTTCCCCCTGGGCGCCGAGGGCGGACAGGATCGTATCCAGGAACGGCACCGTCGCCACGCCGATCACCAGCGATAGGACCGCCATCACGATCAGGCTGGAGCCGGCGAGGCGGCGAGCCTCCTCGCGCTCCCCGGCGCCGATCGCGCGCGCGACGATGGCGCCCGTCCCGATGGTGAGGCCGATGCACAGCGATATTTGGAAGAACAGGATCGACCCGGCGAAGCCAACGGCGGCGGCCAGTTCCTTGACGCCGAGCATCGAGATGTAGAACAGGTTGGCCAAGTCGACCGCGAACACCGCCATCAGCCCGACGGAGCCGGTGAATGTCATGACGACGACATGCCGCAGTGGCGATCCGGTCGTGAATTTCGAGGCGATCTGACCCGCCTGACGCTGACCTTTGCCAGAAACGGCGGCCATGGGATCTATTCTCCGTGAGGGCAACCGCCCGGAATGATTGGAAAAAGAAGCTATACCGTTCCGCTTAAGCTGTCGCGCGCGGTCTCCGCTGATTAGCCGAGACACAGGTGTGTGGCACTTGGCGGCAAAAGTGGGTATCCTGATCCCTTCGCCGTTTTCGGACATCCATCGCTTCGTAACACTCAGCCAAAAGATTCATGTCACTGGTCAACCACACTGCGCGGGCCTCATCGCCTGCCGGCGCCCCGGTTCCGTTTGCCGAAGAGGACGTCTCCCGCCTCTTCGATCAGAAGACGCTTCAGCGTGCCCGTAGCTTGCTGCTGGCGGGCGGAGCGGTCCTGACGGCGGCTCGCGACCATATCGGCGCCACCGTGAACGATCTTGGCCGAAATCACACGGTGCTGATCGTGCCGGTCAACCGCAATCAGCGCGTCACGCTGGAGCGGAGCTGCACCTGCGGGCGTCCGGCCTGCGCCCATATGGCGGCGACCGCCCTGCTCGCGCTGGACAGCCGCCCTGAATGGCGACGGCCGGTCCAGCCGTCGTTGCTGGATGTCGTGCCTAAGAAGCCGGCGGCAGCCCCGTCGGCTCCACCCGCCACATCGCCAGCCGTTCCCGCGCCGCCCTCCGGGGTTCCGCAAGCCTATTGGACGCTGGAACCGGGACAGGGTGACAACGCCCTGTACGTGACGACCAGCCTGATCGCCGACGGCGCCGCCGAACGGCCTTCGACACCACGCGAAGTCATCGACCAGGTAGCCGGGATCGACCAAGCCGGACCTGACCGCACGGTGGCCCGTCTGCTCGGCGCCGGAGCGCTCGTCCGCACGCCGATCGCCAAAGGCAGGGCCGATGCCGTCGACAAGCTGCTGCGCTGCGTGCTGGCGACGGGCCGCGCCCGCTGGCATACCGGCGTGGCGCTGACCGGCGGCCCCAAGCGCGTGGTCCGCGCCTTCCGGGATCCCGGAACGGGCACCCTGCGCCCGACCGGTTTGCCGGAGGGCGGCGTGCTGCTCAAAGGTCTGGGGCACTGGTGCGTCGATCCCACCGTCGGGCATGTCTGCCCGGTCGACCTGCAGATCGTGACCATGCCCAAAAACGCGACGCCGTTGCCGACCAAACCGGCTCCGGTCAAGCCGACGGCCAAGTCCAAGCTCATGGCCCGCAAGGCCCTGCGCACGCCGGCGCCGAAGCTGGTGGCGCCCGATCCGCCGCCCCGGCCGGTCCGCTCCGACCCCGCCGTCATCGTCGAGCGCAGCCCCGGCATCATCGCCAGGCTTGGCCGCGTGGTCTCGCTCGGTGAGGGGATGATCGACATCCTCCGGCTGTCGTTCGACTATGGCGAGCCGGACCAGCCGGCGGAGATCGATACCGACGACCAGCGGCAATTCGCCCGCATCGAAATGCCGGAAGGGGCGCCCGTGTTCGCCCGCCGTGACAAGCTGGCCGAACAGGAGGCCATGCTGAGGCTGGCCAAGCTTGGTTTCGCCCAGCTTCGGATCGACCCGCCTAAGGGATCACTCAACGATCGCGGCACCCGCGTCCACCGGATGACCGGCAAGGACACCGACGCCGCCTGGCGGACCTTCTTCACCACCCACGTCCCGGCGCTGGAAGCAGAGGGCTGGACCATCCACATCGGCGCCGATTTCGGCACGCGCATGGTCGAGTCGGCGGGTGAGGTCGGCATCGTGGTCCGCGATGCCGGCGAAGGCTGGTTCGACATGGAGGTCGGCGTCGAGATCGAGGGTCAGCGCCGGTCGCTGCTGCCGATCCTGGCGCGCCTGATCGACCGTGGCGGCATGTCCGCGATGCGGGTGATCGACGGCATGGCCCATGTCATGCTGGACGACGGCAGCGTGCTCGCCGTCCCCGCCGACAGGATCAAGCGGCTGTTCAGCGTGCTGGAAGCGATGCTGGAGACCGGCCGCCGGTTCGACGAGAAGCTCCAGGTGCCGATCGGTGAGGCCGACCTGCTGCTGGACATCGACGACCTGGTATCACGCCGCGCCGACGAGACCACCCAGATCGAGGCCTTCCTGCGCAAACTGCGCGACGACGAGACCTTGCCGGAGGTCGCCGTCCCGGCGGCGTTCAAGGGCGACCTCCGCGACTATCAGCGGACCGGCCTCGCCTGGCTGCAGCATCTGGCCGCGAACAACGTCGCCGGCATCCTCGCCGACGACATGGGCCTGGGCAAGACCGCGCAGACGCTGGCCCATATCGCGCTGGAGCACGAGCTTGGCCGGCTGACCAACCCGTGTCTGGTGGTGGTGCCGACCAGTCTGGTGCCCAACTGGGTCAACGAGGCGAAGCGCTTCACCCCCCACCTGCGGGCCCTGGTGCTCCATGGCCTGGACCGTCACGAGCGGCGTTCCGAGGTGGCGTCGGCCCAGATCGTGATCACGACCTACGGTGTCGTCGCCCGCGACGTCGACCTGATGCGGGATTGCGACTGGCATCTGGTCGTCCTGGACGAGGCGCAGGCGATCAAGAACCCCGATTCCAGGTCCACCCGCGCCGTCTGCGCGCTGCGCGCCAATCACCGCCTGTGCCTATCGGGCACCCCGGTCGAAAACAACCTCGGGGAGCTGTGGGCGCAGTTCGCCTTCCTGATGCCGGGCCTGTTGGGCGACCGCAAGGACTTCCAGAAGCGGTTCCGAACGCCGATCGAGAAGCGCGGCGACGCGACGCGGGCCAGCCTGCTGGTTCGGCGGACCCGCCCCTTCCTGCTGCGGCGAACGAAGTCTGAGGTGGCCAAGGAACTGCCGCCCAAGACCGAGGTCATCCGGCATATCGAGCTGGACCAGGAGCAGCGCGATCTCTACGAGACGATCCGCCTGTCGGTCCACGAGAAGGTACGGGCCGCCATCGCCAACAGCGGCTTGTCGGGCAACGCCATCACGGTGATCGACGCCCTGCTGAAGCTTCGTCAGGTCTGCTGCGATCCCCGGCTGGTCAAGATCCCGGCGGCCGCCGCCGTCCGGGAGAGCGCCAAGCTGGAAAGCCTGATCGAGATGGTGAGGGAGATGGTGCCGGAAGGCCGCCGCATCCTGATCTTCTCGCAGTTCACGTCGATGCTGGACCTGATCAAGCCCGAGTTGCGCAAGGCCGAGATCCCCTTCGTGGAGTTGACGGGAGCGACCCGCGACCGCAACGACCCGGTCGAGCGTTTCCAGCGCGGCGAGGTCCCGGTCTTCCTGATCAGCCTGAAAGCGGGTGGCCGAGGCCTCAACCTCACCGCCGCCGACACCGTGATCCACTACGACCCGTGGTGGAACCCAGCGGCCGAGAATCAGGCGACCGACCGCGCGCACCGGATCGGGCAGGACAAGCCGGTCTTCGTGTACAAGCTGATCGCCGCCGACACGGTGGAGGAGCGGATCCTGGAGTTGCAGCGGCGCAAGGACAATCTGGCCGCCGCGACGATCGAGGGGACCGCCCTGTTCAGCACCCTGGCGACAGGCGACATCGATTACCTGTTCGGTGACGCCGACGAACCGGAGTGAGCCAGGTAGCCCATGCCGAGGTTGGCCAGATAAGTCTGGTTTGGGGTTGGGCGCGCGTGTAGTTTGCGCCCAACCTCCTCCAGCCGTGAGTGTGATGCCGGACTTACAGGAATGCCGCGCCCAGACAGGCACGAGTGTCAGAGCCGTCGCTCTGGCCTTGATCGCTTGCCTGTTGTCGGCATTCTGCTGGTCATCGGCCAAGGTCGGATCTGCCGCCGACGAAGCGGCGACGCCGCCGCGCCAGACTTCCGGCGGCGCCGCGGGCGCTGGTGGCGGCGACGCGGTGGCGGACGGCAAGTTCACCCTGCCCCGCCAACTCTTCGTCGAGGCATCCAGATCGACTCCGCGCGACCCGCCCTTGCCGGAACGGGTCTTCGACATCGCGGCCCCGGCGGCCCAGGTGATCGCGTGGGCGCGGCTGGCATCCTCGGCTGGCGATCCCGCTCCCGCTCCCACGCACGGTGTCGGCCGGTCGACTCCCCGGATTCCCACCGGGCCTCCAGCCCTTTCCTGACGGTCCCCAGGGGCCGTCGAGCGCGCGATGCCTTGCCGCTCCAAGGGCTGGCGGCGCTCCCGATGACCATCCTATCGCCTCATCGCGCTGGATCCCCGATCCCCGCGCCTTTCGCCCGTGGAAACATCTTGCTCGAACGAACCTACCAATGGGCGTTGGCGAAGGCCGGAAGTCCGGCCGGCACCCTCTGGCTTTGCATGATCTCCTTCGCGGAAAGCTCGTTCTTTCCGCTGCCGCCCGATGTGTTGCTGGTGCCGATGGTGCTGGCCCGGCGGGACCAATGGTTCCGGCTGGCCCTGCTCTGCACCCTGTCTTCCGTCGTCGGCGGGATCGTCGGCTATGGCATCGGGTATTTCCTGTACGAGGCGATCGGGCAATCGATCGTCGGCTTCTATCATCTGGAACGGGAGTTCAACGCCTTCCAGGACGGTTTCCGTGAATACGGCGCCTGGATCCTGCTGGCCAAGGGACTGACCCCGATCCCCTACAAACTGCTGACCATCACCGCTGGCGTGGTGAAGCTGGGCTTTCCGGTCTTCATCATCGCCTCGATCATATCGCGCGCGGGCCGCTTCTTCATCGTGGCGGGCCTGCTCCATCGTTACGGCGCGCCGATCCAGGAATTCATCGAGGGCAGGCTGAAGCTGGTCAGCCTGCTGTTCCTGGTCCTCGTCGTCGCCGGCGTCGCGATGATCAAGCTGGTCTGAGGAAAACCCCACCATGCTTCATTTCTCCAAGGCGAAGATCTGGATGATCGCGGCGGTCTGCGCGCTGGGCGTCCTGTTCACGCTGCCGAACTTCATCCCGCAGGGAGTGCTGCCCAACTGGTTGGGTCAGCATCGCGTCAATCTCGGCCTCGACCTCCAGGGCGGCTCCTACCTGCTGCTCGAGGTCGACATGGACAGCGTCGTCCGCGAGCGGCTGGAAAGCGCTCTCGACAACGTGCGGACGGGCCTGCGGACGGCGAACATCCGCTACACCGACCTGGCGGTCCGCGACCGGGCGGTCACCTTCACGCTGCCGGATCCCGGACAGTCGGAGGCCGCGCGCGCGGCGCTGGGCGATCTGCTCGGCACCGGCGTCAGCCAGACGCAGCGGGATTTCGCCTTCTCGTCCGACAATGGCCGGGTCCGGCTGGACTTCACCGACGCCGCCGTCAGCGACCGGGCGTCGCGCGCGGTCGAGCAGTCGATCGAGATCGTCCGCCGACGGATCGACGAGACCGGCG
This sequence comes from Skermanella stibiiresistens SB22, assembly GCF_000576635.1. Lineage (GTDB taxonomy): Bacteria > Pseudomonadota > Alphaproteobacteria > Azospirillales > Azospirillaceae > Skermanella > Skermanella stibiiresistens. Next base: position 441,258 of record NZ_AVFL01000002.1, on the reverse strand, counting down.
TCAACGAACCGGTGATCGCGCGTCAGGGCAGCAACCGCATCCTGGTCCAGCTGCCGGGCGTGAGCGATCCCGACCGAGTCAAGCGCCTGCTTGGCCAGACCGCCAAGATGACCTTCCACCTGCTGGGCGACGAGACGGTGGCCCCCGGCAGCGCCGCCCCTCCGGGCACCCAATGGCTGCCGTCGGTCGATCCGGCATCGCGCGGACAGCAATATCTGGTTCGCCGCAAGATCGAGGTCGATGGTGCCAGTCTGCTCGACGCCCGCCCCGGACAGGACCAGCGCAGCGGCACCTGGGTGGTCAACTTCGAGTTCGACGGGCCGGGCGCCCGGCGCTTCGGCGAAATCACGCGGCAGAACGTCGGCCGGCCCTTCGCCATCGTGCTCGACGGCAAGGTGATCAGCGCCCCGGTCATCCGCGAGCCGATCACCGGCGGCCGAGGCCAGATCAGCGGTAACTTCACCACCCAGTCGGCCAACGACCTCGCCGTCCTGCTACGCGCCGGAGCACTCCCCGCGCCGCTGACGATCATCGAGGAACGGACGATCGGGCCGGATCTCGGCGCCGATTCGATCCGGGCCGGCATCATCGCCTGTATCGTCGGCTTCGTGCTGGTGGTCAGCTACATGATCATGTCCTACGGGCTGTTCGGCGTCTTCGCCAACGTGGCGCTGATCTTCAACCTGTTCCTGACGGTCGCCTGCCTGTCCGTGCTCCAGGCGACCCTGACGCTACCGGGCATCGCCGGCATCCTGTTGACGCTCGGCATGTCGGTCGACGCCAACATCCTGATCAACGAACGCATACGCGAGGAGTCTCGCCGGGGCCGGTCGGCCTTCGCCGCCATGGAAACCGGCTTCACCCGCGCCTTCGCCACCATCGTCGACAGCAATCTGACGACGCTGATCAAGATGGTGCTGCTCTACGCCGTCGGCACCGGCACCATCCGCGGCTTCGCGGTCACCATCAGCCTGGGCATCATCACCTCGATGTTCACGGCGACGGTCGTGGCGCGTCTTCAGATGGTGACATGGCTGAAGCGGGTCCGGCCGAAGGTGCTGTCGGTCACCACCGGCTTCCGGCTGGCCCCGGATGACACCAAGATCCACTTCATGCGCGGCAAGCGGATCGGCCTGATCGTTTCTGTCCTGCTCAGCCTCGCGTCGATCGGCCTGTTCTTCAAGCCGGGGCTCAATTACGGCGTCGATTTCGCCGGCGGCATCGTGATCGAGATCCGCACCGAACAGCCCGCCGATTTCCCCGAGCTCCGCGAGAGCTTGGCCCAGCTCAACCTGGGACCCGTCCAGCTCCAGCAGTTCGGCCAGCCGACCGACGTGCTGATCCGGTTCGAGCGTCAGCCCGGCAACGAGGCGGCCCAGCAGCAGGCGGTCAAGGCCGTTCAGGACAAGCTGACGTCCGAGTTCCCCGGCACGACGATCCGGCGGGTCGAATCGGTCGGAGCCTCGGTCAGTGGCGAGCTGTTCCACCAGGGCATGCTGGCGCTCGGCCTCGCCGCCATCGCGATGCTGATCTACATCTGGTTCCGCTTCGAATGGCAGTTCGGCGTCGGCGCGGTCATCACCATGCTGCTCGACGTGACAAAGACGATCGGGTTCTTCGCGCTGACCGGCATGCAGTTCAACCTGACCGCCATCGCGGCGATCCTGACGATCATGGGCTACTCGATCAACGACAAGGTCGTCGTCTACGACCGTGTCCGCGAGAACTTGAGGCTCTACCGTAAGATGCCCCTGGGCGAGTTGATCGACCGCAGCATCAACGAAACCCTGGGCCGGACGATCGGCACCTCGGTCGCGATCTTTCTGGCGACCCTGCCGCTGGCCCTGTTCGGCGGCGAGGCGCTCCAGGAATTCGCCATCGTTCTGCTGTTCGGCGTGGTGCTGGCGACCTCGTCGTCGATCTTCATCGCGGCGCCGATCCTGCTCTATCTCGGCGAGCACCGTCTGCGGCGGAACGCGGCGGAAACCGCCGGACCCGCCGCGCCGGAAACCGGGACGTCGAGCGTTCCCTGACCAGGGAGCTTTCATCCCGCTCGGTTGTTTAACCTATCGGGCCGACAATCCCTCGGCCCGACAGGTGACAGCGCGGAGGAAACGACATGAACGGCGACGAGGCCCCCAAGGACGTTCCGACCACGACTCCCGAGCCACCCCCTGGCGATGACATTCCCGGACCAGGATCCGGGCTCCGGACGCCACCCTCGGCGATCGAACGCGGCTTGCGCGAGGCCGCCGACGTATTTCACCCTTCAAGCGAGCCTCCAACCAAAGACAAACCAGTCCCCTGATTTCCCCGGTTGAACTGTAAGCCGAGCTTTGATATCGGCGGCCACGCCTCAAACAAGGAAAACCGGGAAGTGGAAGATTTTGGGCTGTGGCCGCAGCTGATCGCCTTGGGCCAGGTGATCGCGATCGATCTGGTGCTGGCCGGCGACAACGCCATCGTCGTCGGCATGGCGGCCGCCGGGGTGCCGGCGGATCAACGCCGCAAGGTGATCTTCTGGGGCATCGGCGCCGCCATCATCCTGCGCATCTTCTTCGCCCTGGTGACGACACAGCTTCTGGCGATCATCGGCCTGACCTTGGCCGGTGGTATCCTGTTGCTATGGGTGTGCTGGAAGATGTTCCGCGAGTTGCGGGAGCGTGGGAAGGATGAAACATCCCCCGACGGTGCGCTGGAACGGAACGCTTCGGCGTCCGGCAAGACGAAGACCATCGGCGCCGCCATCTGGCAGATCGTGGTCGCCGATGTCTCCATGTCGCTCGACAACGTGCTGGCGGTCGCCGGCGCCGCCAAGGAGCACCCGGTGGTCTTGGTGATCGGATTGCTGCTGTCGGTGGCATTGATGGGAGCCGCCGCCAACCTGATCGCCCAAATCCTGCATCGCCACCGCTGGATCGGCTGGTTCGGCCTCGCGATCATCACCTATGTCGCGGCCGAGATGATCTACCGCGGCAGCCAGGAAGTGGCCCAGCACACGACCATGTTGTTCTAGGCCGTCGTTCAGGAAACGGGAGGCGGACAGAACTGGCGTTGTAGTTCGGCCAGGATCGGCCGCACCTTCTCCGAGGTGATGCGGTAATGGATGACGGTGCCCTCGCGCCGGGTCGCGACCAAGCCCTCCTCACGAAGCAGCGCCAGATGCCGGGACAGGTTCGATTGGGTCAGGCCGAGCGTCCGCAGCAGGTCGCCGACGGCGGCCTCGCCGTCGAGCAGACGGCAGAGGATCATCAACCGGTGACGGCTCGCGATCGAGCGGAGGAAGACCTCCGCCTCGGCGGCGTTGGCCTCGAGCAAGGCCGCGTCGACCAGGGAGGCGTCCGCTTCAGTCTCCATCGCCAAATCCAGTTCCCGTGATACCAAATCCCTCTCCGACCCTAACGCGCGACACTCCGCCGCGTCACGAGCCCAATCAACCGTTCCGCCTCCAGGACGAAAAATCGTGGGCCACCATACCGACCGCCATGGCGACGACGAAGATCCAGGTGGCGGACTGACCGTAAACCAAGGCCGCCAGCGCTGGACCCGGACAATAGCCGACCAACCCCCAGCCCGCTCCGAACAGTAGGGCTCCCAGGATCAGCTTGCCGTCGACCGCCGTCCGAGTCGGCGCCGAGAAGCGGTCGCCGCGGAGGGGGCCATCGCGCCGGCGCGCCAGCTTGAAACCGAGGGCGGTGACCGGGATCGCCGCCGCCATGACGAAAGCCAGGCTCGGGTCCCAATCACCGGCGATATCCAGGAACGCCAGGACCTTGGCCGGTCCAATCATTCCGGAGATCACCAGTCCGGCACCGAACAGCAACCCGGCCGCCAATCCAACGAATAGCGAAGCCATGATAATCAAGCTCCCAACACGTGGCGCGTGATGAAGACGACCGCCACGGCGGTCGTCATGAACAGGCTGGTCGCGACCACGGATCGCTTGGAGGCTCGGGCCAGTCCGCAAACGCCATGCCCACTGGTGCAGCCAGCGCCGAGACGTGTGCCGAAACCCACCAGCAAGCCAGCTGCGATCAGCACCAGGGCCGGTGCGTCGGAAGGTGCGGGTTCAACGATTCCGCCCACCGTATCGACGAGGATCGGAGCGGCAAGCAATCCCACCAGAAAGGCCGCGCGCCAACCCAGATCATGTTTTTCCCCTCCCGCCATACTGGCGAGAATGCCCCCCACGATGCCGCTGATACCCATGATCCTCCCGACGCCCAACCAGAGCGCCACGGCGGCGGCACCTATCAACGCGCCGCCCATCGCCGAAGATGCCGGCGTGAATCCATCCATGATGCATTACCCGATCATAATTGATACTTGCATCATATATCATAAAACGTTAGCGTGACAAGCGCGATCCTTTCATCGTCGCAGTCGAACCAAGGAGATCCGTCATGTCCGAAAGCTGGACCAACACCACCGTGGAACTGTCCGCCGCCATCAAGGAACTGCGGGGCGGAGCGCCTGAGGTCATGAAGGGCTTCTCCGCGATGGCGCAGGCCGCGCTGAAGGCGGACGCGCTCGACACCAAGACGAAGGAACTCATTGCCTTGGCGATCGCCGTCGCCACGCGCTGCGATGGCTGCGTCGCCTTCCACGCCGAGGCGGCCGTCAAGCAGGGCGCCACCCGCCAGGAGGTTCTGGAGACGATGGGTATGGCGGTCTACATGGGCGCCGGTCCGAGCGTCATGTACGCCGCCCAGGCCCTGGAGGCCTATGACGAGTTCCGCGATGCCAAGGCTCGTGGCGCCTGACATGACCGAGACAGGCTGGCTCGAGGCGCTGCCGGACCTTCGGCCGCTCGACGAGCCGGCCCGTGCCCTCCTCTCCCGCGAGGCGGCCCGGGTCGAGTTGAAGCCCGGCACCGTGCTGTTCCGGCCCGGCGATGTCTGCGCCAACTTCCTGATCGTGCTGGCGGGATCCGTCCGGGTGCATCTGCTGTCAGAACTGGGGCGCGAGATCGTGCTGTACCGGGTCACCGCCGGCTCGACCTGCATCCTGACCACCTCCTGCCTGATCGGCCGGGAGGACTACAGCGCGGAGGGGGTGACCGAAACCGCCGTGTCCGCGGTGGCCTTGGCGAAACCGGCGTTCGACGCGCTGGTCGCGGCGTCTCCGGTTTTTCGGGATTTCGTGTTCCATGGCTTCGGGACTCGGCTGACCGATCTGATGCGTTTGGTCAGCGAGGTCGCGTTCGGCCGGATCGAGTGCCGGTTGGCCGAAGCCTTGATCCGGCACGCCCCGGTGGGGGGCACGGTGCCCCTGACGCATCAGGTGCTCGCCACCGAGCTTGGGACGGCGCGGGAGGTCGTCAGCCGGCAGTTGAAGGAGTTCGAGCGCCTCGGGCTGGTCGGGCTTGGCCGGGGCCGGCTGGAGGTGCTGGATACCGCCGGCCTGCGTGATCTCGCCGCGGCCGCGTCTGGCTGAACCTCATGGTGACTTAGTCACTGAGCGGGTGACGGCGACGGGCGATCCTCTCGACACGGCCCCTGAAACGAGAGGAAAACCGCCATGTCCCTGCCAAAGAATCTCGGAACGATAGACCGCGCGCTGCGGATCGTCGCCGGCCTCGTCCTGATCTCCCTGGTCTTCGTCGGCCCGCAGACACCTTGGGGTTGGATCGGCGTCGTACCGCTGCTGACAGCCTTCGTCGGCTTCTGCCCGGCCTATGTCCTGCTGGGCCTCCGCACCTGTCCGATGAAGCACGGCTGAGGCCCGCGCTGCCGAGTCTCAGGTCGCCGATATCCGGCGCAGTTGCTGGGCGATCACGTCCAGGAAGGCGTCGGGTCCCGGCCAACTCGTGATCTTGCCCAACTGCCGGCGTCCATGGAACAGGAAGAAGACCGGGATGCCATGGACGCCGAAGCGGGTCGCCATGTCGAAGTCATCATAGACGTTGTCATGGAACCAGCGGATGTCGGCCAACTGGAAACGCTCCGGCGCCACCATCATCGCCCGTTTGGCGATGTCGCAGTTGGGACAGTTCCGCCCCCATAGGAACAGGATCGTCAGAGGCTGCGTGGCCTCCTCAGCCAGCGCCGCGTCAAGCTCGGCGCTGGCGATCGGACGCATCGGAAAACGATTGAAAAAGTCGGAAAGCTGGGCGTCGGCCAAGTCTACAAGTTCCTCGTCATTCAGTCGGCGTTGGGATTGGTCACGGTCTGGATGACCTCGAAGCCCTCGAATTCCGGATGACCCAGATACATCGGCTTGTTGCCGCCGGCCCCCTTGTGGGCGTCACGGAAGGCCTCGGACCGGGTCCAGCCGAGGAAATGCTCCTCGGACTTCCAAATGGTGTGGGAGCTGTAGAGCCGATGGTCGTCGCGCTGCGGCCCCCGCAGCATGTGGAACTCGACGAAGCCGGGGACCTTGTGGAGATGGCTCTCGCGGTTCAGCCAGACCGCCTCGAAATCGCTTTCCGCTCCGGGCAACACCTTGAACCGGTTCATCGCGATGAACATACCGTCGCTCCTCTTGCCTTGCCGCGGCGCCGATCCGCCGACGGCTCATTCCCTGCCAGACATGTCGCACCCAGGGACGTCCTGGCAAGGGCGAATGCGCGGGAGCAACGATCCGCCGCGCCACCGGCCAATGGCCGTTCCAGCGAGCCTATTCCGCCGGGGCGGCGTGTGGCGCCTCGAAATCCTCAAGGCGCGCCACCGACCTTTGCCGGGTCATCAGGGTATACATGGTCGGCACGACGAACAGCGTCAGCAGCGTACCAAGCGACATGCCGCCGACGATCACCCAACCGATCTGCTGCCGGCTCTCGGCGCCCGCCCCCGTCGCCAGGGCCAGCGGCAGCGCCCCCAGCACCATGGCGCCAGTGGTCATCAGGATCGGCCGCAGGCGCAGCACGGCGGCCTCGATCACGGCATCCAGCTTGGCCCTGCCCTCGTCCTGAAGCTGGTTGGCGAATTCGACGATCAGGATGCCGTGCTTGGTGATCAAGCCGACCAGCGTCACCAGCCCGATCTGGCTGTAAACGTTGAGGGTGCCTCCGGTGAGATAGAGGGCCAGCAAGGCGCCGGTCATCGAGAGCGGCACCGTCAGCATGATCACGAAGGGATTGACGAAGCTCTCGAACTGCGCGGCCAGCACCAGATAGATGAACCCCAGGGCCAGCACGAAGACGAAGATCAGGCTGGACCCGGCGTCGCGGAATTCCCGGCTCTGCCCGGCATAGTCGACCTGGACACCCTGCGGCAGCACCTCGTCCGCAGCCTGCTCCATGAAGGCGATGGCCTCGCCCAGGGAGACGCCGGGGGCCGGGGTGGCGCTGATCGTGGCGGCGCGAAGCTGGTTGAATCGATTGAGTTCCTTGGGCGCCACGACCTCTCGGACCTCGACTAGGTTGGAAAGCTGGATCATGGCGCCATCGCCACCCCGGACATAGATCTGGCTGAGGTCGCGTGGCGTGGACCGGTCGGTTTCCCCCAACTGGACATAGACGTCGTATTGCTCGCCGTTGCGCTCGAACCGCGTGACCTGCCGGCCACCCAGCAGGCTTTCCAGCGTGCGGGAGACCACGTCGACCTGGATGCCGGCGTCGGCGATCTTGTCCCGGTTGACCACCACGTCGAGCTGGGGTTTGTTCAATTTGAGGTCGCTGTCGACGTTGATCAGGCCGGTGTTCTGGGAAATCCGCTCAAGCATCCGATTAACATAATCCTCCAACTCCTTGTAGGTGCCGGAGGTTTGGATGACGAACTCGACCGGCTTGCTACCGCCGCGCTGACCCAGGGAGGGTGGATTGAGCGCGAACACGCTGATGCCCGCGATCTTGGACAGCTTGGACTGAAGCTGCGCGACGATGTCCTGCTGCTTGCGGTCGCGGTCGTCCCAATCCCGGAGGCGGGCGAAGGCCAGCGTCCTGGTCACTTCCGGCACGCCGGAGATCACGATGTAGCTCTGGATCTCGGGCACGCTCGCGAAGACCCGTTCCAGCTCCCGGCCATAACGCGCGGTGAAATCGATGGTCGAGCCTTCCGGCGCCACGCCGATCGCCTGGATCAGGCCCCGGTCCTCGACCGGCGCCGTCTCCGACTTCAGTGACAGGAACAACACGACGCTGGCCCCGGCCACGCCCACCGCGAGCAGCACGATCAGCGGGCGGGCGCGCAGGCTGGCGCGCAACACCCGGTCATAGCCATTTCCCATGGCGACGAAGAAGCGTTCGAGGGAGTTATAGAATCGTCCGTGGCTCTCGTGCCCCTTGAGCAGCTTGGAGCACATCATCGGCGTCAGGGTCAGCGCCACGAAACCGGAGACCAGGACGGCGCCCGCGAGCGTCAGCGCGAACTCCAGGAACAGGCGGCCGGTGCGCCCCGGCGCGAAGGCGACCGGCGCGTAGACGGCGGCCAGGGTCAGCGTCATGGCGATGACGGCGAAACCGATCTCCCGCGTGCCGACCAGCGCCGCGTGGACCGGCCGCTTGCCCATCTCGATGTGCCGATAGACGTTCTCCAGCACCACGATGGCGTCGTCCACCACCAGCCCGATCGCGAGCACCATGGCCAGCAGCGTCAGCGTGTTGATGGTGAAACCCGCCGCGTACATCAGGGCGAAGGTGGTGATCAGCGACACCGGGATCGTCACCACCGGGATGATGGTCGCGCGGACCGTCCGCAGGAAGAACAGGATGACCAGCACGACCAGGATGACGGCCTCCAGGATCGTGTGGAACACCGCCTGGATCGAGCGGTCGATGAACACGGCGCTGTCGTTGACGATCTCGGCCCGCATGCCCTCGGGCAGGTCCTCCAGCAGTCTCGGCAGGGTCCGCCTGACCGCCTCCGACACATCGAGCGGATTGGCGGTCGCCTGCTTGATGATGCCGATCGCGATCGAGTTCTGGCCGTTGGAGCGGCTGACCCGGCGCTCGTCGGCCGCGCCGAGCTGGACCGTCGCGATGTCGCGGACTCGGACCGGGAAACCATCCGCCACCTTGACCACGATATTGCCGAATTGTTCCGGCTCCACCAGTCCCGTGCGGGACAGCACCGTGAACTCGCGGTCGGAGCTTTCGACCCGGCCGGCCGGCACCTCGATGTTCTGGCCACGCAGCGCCGACTCGACATCCTGGACCGTGAGGTTGTAGCCAGCCAGCCGCGCGCGGTCGATCCAGATCCGCATGGCGTAGCGGCGCTCGCCCAGGATCTGGACGTCGGCGACACCGGGCAGGTTCTTGAAACGGTCGACGACGTAGCGGTCGATATAGTCGGTGATCTCCAGCCCTGACAGGCGGTCGCTGGTGAACGGCATGGTGATGATCGGCTGCGCGTCCGCCTCGACCTTGGCGATGATCGGCTCGTCGATCTCGTCCGGCAGACGGCCGCGCACGCGGCCCACCCGATCGCGCACGTCGCTCGCCGCCACGTCGGGATTGATGTTCTGGCGGAAGCGGACCGTGATCCGGCTGCTTTCCGGCCGGCTGACCGAGGACAGCACGTCGATCCCCTCGATGCCGGCGATCGAGCCTTCCAGCACCTGCGTGACCTGGCTCTCGATGATCTCGGCGGAGGCTCCGATATAGGTCGTGTTGACCGAGACGACCGGCTCGTCGATGTTGGGATATTCCCGGACGGTCAGGCGATCGTAGCTGACCACGCCGAGCAGGATCAGGATCAGGCTCATCACCGTCGCGAAGACGGGACGCCGGACGCAGATGTCGGAAAGGGTCATGCCTCAGACGCCGGGCTGGCCGTTGACGATCTCGACCGGGCCGCCGGCCCTCACCCGCTGCTGGCCTCCGGTCACGACCACGTCGCCGGGAGACAATCCCTCGACCACCTCGACCTCGCCGGCGCGGCGCTGGCCAAGCTTGACGTCGACCCGCTGGGCCTTACCCTCCTGGATGCGGAAGACGTAGCGGCTATTGCCCTCGGGCACGACCGCCGATTCCGGGATCATGATGGCGTTGTCGCGGCTGGCGGCCGAGATGCCGACGCGGGCGAACAGGCCGGGCCGCAGAACCTGATCCTGGTTCCGCACCAATGCCCGCAGCTTGAGCGCGCGGCCGTTGACGTCGAGTTGGGGATCGATCGCGTAGATCTCCCCCTCGAAGGTCCGGCCAGCGAGCGCGTCGGTGCTAAGCGTGATCTTCTGACCGACCCGGATGTTGGCGAGTTGGGTTTCGGGCACCCGGAAATCGACCTTGAGCGGGTCGATCGATTGGAGGGTGACCAGCGTGTCACCGCGGCTGACGAATTCACCCTTGCTGACCGAGCGCAATCCCAGCACGCCATCGAACGGTGCCCGCAGGACCGTCTTGTCCAATTGGGTCTGTGCCAGCTGGACGGAGGCGCGGGCCGATTGCAGGGCGGAGAACGTCTCGTCCCGGGTCCGCTGGGTTCCGGATCGCTGCCTCAGCAGAGTATCGGCGCGCTCGAAATTGGCTTCGGCCAAGCCCAGTTCGGCGCGCGCCTTGGCCAATTCCGCCTTGAGGATCGAGTCGTCCAGCCGGACCAGGATCTGCCCCGCTTGGACGGGGGTGCCCTCGCGAAACAGGATCTCCGCCAGCGTCCCCTCGATCTCGGGTGCCAGGGACATCGCCTCCGCCGGCTCCAGGGTGCCGACCGCGTCGATGACCGACGTTATGCGGTCGACCTTGACGGGGGCCGCTTCGACGGCGGGGGGTGGTGCCTGCCGCCTGCCCTGCTGCTGTCCTTGCGCGTGCGCCACGTCGGAACGCCAATAGGTCGTACCGAGCACCGCCGTGACGATGGCGATCACGGCCACCAGGAGACCGGCCAATTTCATCGAGGGGTCAACCTTTGTCATCAATCGCCCAGTAGCAGGCGGGCTGGATCGGAGCACGCCAAATTACGACCGCCAACGCTCCGCGTCGACGGCATCGCCATTGAACCCAATATTGATGACTAGAGTGTGTCTACCAGTGCCTCTCGTGTAACAAAGTGTAACGCCGCCTCGAAGAAAAAACCCGGACCGTCTCGCGACGATCCGGGGTGAAAGTGACGAACTCGGTTACGCTCAAAGACACGGCGCTCGCTACGGTCTCACGACCACACCCCATGGCGCGCCGCCAACCGGGATGGATTTGATGACCTTACTGTTCTCGACGTCGATCACGCTGATGTCGCTGCTGACGCCGTTGGTCGAGTAAAGCCGCTTCTCGTCGGGGGAGAGTGCCAGGTTCCAGACGCGCTGGCCGACGAGATGATACTTGCGGACCTCGAACGTGGCCGGGTCGACCTCGGCCACCCTGTTGCTGGGTCCGAGCGCCACGAAGGCCCGTTTCATGTCCTTGGTGATCTGGATGCCGACCGGCTGGATCGCCTCCTTGGAGACGCCGGTCACGGCGAATTCGATCTTCTTGACCGGCTGGCGCGTGGCGCTGTCGATCACGCTGACGGTGCCGCCGATCTCGGCCGATACCCAGACGTGCTTGCCGTCGGAGGTGAACTCGGCGACGCGTGGGCGGCTGTCCACCAGCACGTTCGCGACGATCTCCTTGGTCGCGGTGTCGATGAAGTGGGCCATGTTGGTGGTCTCGGAGGTGTTGACCAGCAGCTTCCCATCCGGGCTGATGCCCATCCCCTCCGGCTCGACGCCGACCTGGATCTCCGCCACGACCTTGCGGGCCTTTGTATCGATGACCGAGACCATGTTGTCGTCCTCGTTGGCGACGTACAGCATGGCATCGGTCGGATGATGGACGAACAGTTCCGGATCGGGACCGGACGGCAGACGACCGACCACCTTGTTGGTCGCCAAGTCGATCACGTCGATCCGGTTCTCGTCGCCGATGCAGACGTAGAGATGCGTCATCTCGAGATTGAACGTGATGCCACGAGGCCGACGTCCGACGCGGATGGTGTCGGTGACGACCAACTTCTCACCATCCACCACCGAGATGGTGTTGTCCTTCTCGTTGGAGATATAAATCGTGTCGGCCGCAGCCGGGAAAGTGAATATCGCGGCCATTACGCCGCCAAGCAGCAACGGCTTCAATCCCACCATGTGACGATCCCTCCCGCGTACGATTCTTTGTTGGAGAGGAGCTTCCCGTCACCGTCGCGTTGAGGCAAGAACTTTTAATTAGTAACAGTGCTATTCTGCGAAGATCAGGCAGTCTTCACCTTGACCATTCCATTTACTCCCGGCTTGCCTTGCCGAATTTTCCCGACGAGCCCCTCGGGCGTTGTCATGGGTCGAGCCGACGCTCGACGGCGATGCGAATCAAATCGCGAATGCTGCCGGCGCGCAGCTTCGTCTTCATGATCGTGCAGGTGTTCGCGATCGTCTTGTAACTGACGCCCAGGCGTTCCGCGATGTCACCGATGGCCCCGCCGCGCCCCAGTTCGGCCAGGACGCGCAGTTCGCGGGGTGTCAGGTCGCGCAAGGGATCGCGGTTGGGCCCGTGGTTCATCAAGGCGACATCGCGCGCCATGTCGCGGCTGAGGTAGACGTCACCGGCCAGCACGCTCTCGACCGCCGCGACCAACTCCTCCGGAGCGTCATTCTTGGTGACGTAACCACGAGCCCCGGCATCCAGGGCGCGTGCCGCGAAGACGGGATCCTCATGCATGCTGAAAACCAGCACTCGCGCGTCCGGGTCAAGCGCGCGGATACTCGCCAGCAAATCCAGCCCGCTCATGTCCGGCAGTCCAAGGTCCAGCACGACGCAGTCCGGCTTTTCCGACCCATGGAGCTCGAGCGCCCGGGCGCCGTTCTCCGCCTCCAGGATCACGTGGCCCCCGGCGGACGCCAGCAACCGCCTGCACCCAGTCCGGACAACGGGATGATCATCGACCAGAAGAATCTTTCGAGCCCCGCCGGCGCCGGCTTCATCCACCATGTTTCCGCTCCTCAAAAAGCTCCGTGGATCGCTGGCCCACCGCGTCGGGGGAGACATCGGACCGGACGAACGGGATCATTCCCCGGACGACGACGCCACCCTCCGGCGGGGACAGGATGGCGATCGAGCCACCGAGCGCCGCGATCTGGTCGGACATGGCGTGGATTCCCATCCCGGCCGGACCACCGGACGCCAAGCCACGCCCGTCGTCGCGTATGCCGAAGTCGATGGATGACCCTGAGGCCGTGTCTACCACGGATCGGATCTCCACCTCGGCGCGGGTGGCGCCGGCGTGTCGCGCCACGTTCATCATGCTTTCCTGCACGACACGATAGAGGGTCACCGACGCGGTGTCGTCCAAGTCGTCGATCGCCCTGGCGGCCTCGTCCGGCAACGAGAGCCGCCAGTCGATGCCCGGCACGGTGCGGCGCCACCTGACCATCATGTCGGCCAGCACCGCGGAGAGCGGCAGGTGTTCGAGCGCCATGGGGCGGAGCTGGTCGAGCAAGCGCCGGCTCATGCGCTGGACCGCGTCGGTCAGTTCCAGCATCGTCTCGCACCGCTCCTCGACGGTGGTGGCTGTCGCGGCGGGAAGGTCCCGCGCGAGCTTGTCGAGGGAGCGGATCTCGACCCTCAGTCCGAACAGGCAGGGCCCAAGCTCGTCATGGATCTCACCGGCGACCCGCCGCCTCTCGGCCTCTTGTACCGCGATCAGCTTTCGGCCCAGTTCGCCGTTCCTCTCCTCGGCCAGCCGAAGGCCGGCCGCCAAGGCGTTGACGGTATCGCCGATGTTCCTCAGCTCGCGGATGCGGATGGGCTCCAGGCTGACTTGGTAATCCCGGCGTCCCAGCCGCTCCAAGGCACCCGACAGACGCGTCAGGGGCCGTAGCGCCCGGTCGATCGCGACCCAGGACAGGGCGACCGCGAGCACCGAGACCACGGCCAGGACCATCGCCAGATCGGAAAGGTCGGACCAGACCTCGGCAACCTCGTCCTCGGGGGCGGCGACCACAAGGACCCGGGCGGGCGCTCCGTCGGCCAGCCGCATCCTGATCTCCTGCTGCTTGTGTTCGGGAGCCAGCAGGTCCAGGAACCAGCCGGGCACGCGGGTCGCGACCAGGGCCGGCATGGAGGCGGCGGCACCGTCGGCCGCCACGGCGATCCTGACATGGCGCAAGGGCACCATCGCGACCGCCGAGCTGATCGCGTCTGCCGCCGATTTCTGGCCCGACGCTCCCGCCAGGGTCTGGATCACCAGCGCCGTCGCCAGTTCCATCCCGGCCGCCACCTCGGTCTCGACCGCCGAACGGGCATTCGCGACCATGGCGCCGCCCGCCGCCAGCAGCGACAGGACCAGCAACGACGAGAACAGAGCCACGAAACGGAGCTTGAACGACAAACCCGTGATCCTCGAGGGCTGAAACGATCCGGGGGCGCGGACAGGATGTCCACGCCCCCGGACGGAGAGTGCCTCAGCTCGGACGGTTATGGAACCGTCAGAATTCCTCGTCACCGCCGAAGAAGTCGCCACCGTCGTCGGGAGCGATCTCCTCGGGGATCTGCTCCTCGACGGCGCCGACGGCGTCTTCCGCCATCGCCTCGCCGCCCGAGAACATGCTGCCGAGCGCGTTGCCGATCAGCATGCCGCCGGCGACGCCCATGGCGGTCTGCATGGCGCCGGCCATGAAGCCTCCACCCTGGCGCTGCTGGTTGCGGGGATCGGCATAGGCCGCGACGCGCGGATCGCCGGGAGGCGTTTGGGCGGCTTGACCCCAGGGCGAGTTGCCGCGTGGGGCGGCGGCCGGTTGGCGCTGCGCGCCACCACCGAACAGGCTGCCGAACAGCCCGCCGCCACCGGCGGCGGCGGCCGGACGCTCTTGCGCCTCCTGTTCCAGTTGCTGGATGCGCGCCTGGGAAGCCGCCAGGGCCTGTTCCTGGATGACGATCGCTTGGGCCATCAGGTAGGGCGCCGCCGGCTGGCGGGCGACCTGCTCGCGGATAAACGACTCGGCCTGCGCGTCGCGGGGGCCGGACTGTGTCTCAGCCTGACGGAGCTTGCCAAAAAGCTCATCGATGATCTGGCGTTCGTTCTGGTCCATGATGATCCCGTTTGGAGTGATGTCAGGGTGACTGGTGCGGTCGGCCTTATTCCTCGCGCTGCCCGGTGAGCTGCAGCAGCATCTGGAACAGGTTGATGAAGTTCAGGTAGAGGCTGAGGGCGCCCATCACGGCCATCTTGGAGTTGGCCTCGTGACCATAGTGCTCGGCGTAGCTCTGCTTGATGTTCTGCGTGTCATAGGCGGTCAGGCCCGTGAAGACGACGACGCCGATCACCGAGATCGCGAACTGGAGCGCGCTCGACCCGATGAAGATGTTGACGATGCCGGCGATGACGATGCCGATCAGGCCCATGATCAAGAACGAGCCCATCTTCGTCAGGTCGGTCTTGGTCGTGTAACCCCACAGGCTGGTGGCCGCGAACATCGCCGAGGTGATGAAGAAGACCCGGGCGACGCTGGCACCGGTGAAGACCAGGAAGATCGAGGCCATCGAGACGCCCATGACGGCGCAGAAGGCCCAGAAGGTCATCTGGAGCGCCGACGACGACATCCGGTCGAAGCGCCAGGACAGCACGAAGATGAAGGCCAGCGGCGCCAGCATCACCACCCACTTGAGCGGCGTGGTGAAGATCGGCACGTAGAGCGCCGGGGTGCTCGCCACGAAGAAGGCGATGAAGCCGGTGATGGCGAGGCCGGCCATCATGAAGTTGTAGACCCGCAGCATGTGCTTGCGCAGGCCCTCGTCGAACGCGGCGCCGTCGACCGCGCGGCCGAAGGCGCCCTGCTGGTTGGGATACTGGTTGAACATGGTGGCTCCCTGAGCTCGATTGTCTTGGGAAGTTGGGTATGGATGGGTTAGCGGATGATCTGGCCGGCCAGCGTCAGGAGGTCTTCGCGGTCACGGGAACCTCCCAGGACATAGGCGTACCAACCGGACTGCCAGTAGACGACGGTGACGCCGTTGACCTCGTCGGCGCTGGGCGGCGCGATGATGAAGCTATCCGTCTCGGCGGCGAACAGCGTCAGGGGCTCGCCGCCTTTCGCGTGGAACAGCACCTGGACGGCGCTGCCTTTGGTCAAGGGCACCACGTGCGAGGTCACCGGCGCGAACCTGTCCGGCAGATGTGGCATCGGTATCGAGACGCTGTTTGCGATATCGGCCGTCTTGGGCCCGGACTTGATCGAAGGATCGGCATCCTCCACCAGCGCCAGCCGATGAGCTTCCACGGCCTCGCCGGCGAAAGCCGGCGGAATGTGCGCCGCGGAGGCCGGATCGGCTCCCAGACCGCCGAAGGTCGCGTGGGCCAGCCAGCCGGCTCCTATCAGGACCGACGCGGCGATGGCCCGTCGGCTTCGATGGAGCGCCATCCTCAGGCTGAGACGCCTACCGAGCCGTTCGACCGGAAGGATCACCCGGTCCAGGGGAGCCTCGGCGGCGACCTCGGTCAAGACCAGCCGAAGCTCGTCGCGCCGGCATAGGTCGTCCATGACCTGCGCCGCGAGTTGGGGATTGCGCGACAGGTGCTCCTCGACCTCGATGCGGCGCTGGGCGTCGAGTTGATCGTCGACATAGGCCATCAGGTCGAATTCGCAGATTGGTTCGGTCATGGTTCACCTCACCAGACGCAGGACTGGTTTGTCATCGGCCGCGGGCGGCGTGGACGCGGATCTCAGGGCCTCGCGCGCCCTGGCCACCCGTGACATCACAGTGCCGACCGGCACGCCCAGCAGTTCGGCGGCGTCCTTGTAGCTGAAGCTTTCGACGGCGATCAGGACCATGACCTCGCGCTGCTCGTCCGGGAGCCGCATCAGCGACGCGATGGTCTCGCTGAAGTGGACGCGGGAGAACTGGGAAGCCGGCGCGCTGCCGTCGGACAGCGACGCCAGTTCCCCCGCGACCTCGCCTTCCAAGGCTCGGCGGCGCGAGAGCGACGCGTGGGTGTTGCGCATGATGCCGAACAGCCATTTCCGCAGGTCCCGGCGCGGGTCCCACGAGGCAGCGCCCTCGATCGCGCGGGCGAGCGTTTCCTGGACCAAGTCGTCGGACTGGTCTGATTTGCCGGTCAGCGCCAGGGCGTAACGGCGGAGCGGCAGCATGTGGTCTTTGAGCAGCGGGTGCATGGTCATCATCTCGTTCCGCACATATTCGCGCGACGCGACGATTTATTCCCGAGCCGTGAAAAATCCGGAAAATTCCGATGGCGGCTGCGCGCCTCCACAAGGCTCCTTTGAAAACGGTCGGCAGCATCTTAGATTGGCAGCATGACACATATTGACGACCGCAGGCTGGATCGCCGTTTTGAGCGCCTCGAGCGCCAGTTGCCTGCGAAGGCGGCCCGTGTCCTACGCTGGCTGCGCGATCCGCGGGCTACGTGGGTCCGAATCCCCGTTGGCATTCTCTTGGTGATCGGCGGCATCTTCAGTTTCCTGCCGATCCTCGGCATCTGGATGCTGCCGCTGGGCCTGCTGCTGCTGGCGCAGGACATTCCCTTCCTCAAGCGCCCAACCAGCAGGGCGATGATCCGCATCGAGCGCCGCTGGGTCGAGTGGCGCCGCAAGCGGGCGGCCAAGGCCTGATCGGCGGGCCGGCACGGAGGAGTGGCCGAACGCGAATAGGGGGAGCGCCGGCGTCAGCGGCGCTCCCCCTTTTGGGTTCGGCGGTGTTCCTGCTCGCTCAGGCGAACAGGAAACCGACATTGAGCATGACCAGGCAGATGATCGCCCGGAGCAGGATCTCGGTCTCGAGGGCGGAGTTGGTCATCGGCGCGACCCTCAGGCCGCGAGACGACGGCGGACGAACTTGACGCGGCCCGCCTTGAATTCCTCGAGGTCGCCCCGGCTGACGCCGATATCGGCCAGATCCTCGTCGCTCATCGCGAGCAAGGTGCCGAGGTCCGAGTGGCGAACCAGATCGCCGGAATACCGGCGGTTCGCGACGGCGTCGATCTTGTCGCGCTCGATCCCGATGTCGCTCAAGGACCGATCGCTCAACCGACCCAGCTGCGCCTTCGTCTGATAGGCGCCCCAATACTGGTTCAGGAACATGGAAACCTTGGCGACGATGGTCCCGGCGAAGGACGTCCGGGCGGACTTGGCACGGACTCCCGAGAACCCGGAAATCGTCGGCTGGATCATCTCATAAGAGTTTGGATAGGCGGTCATTCGGTCGCTCCCAAAACGGTGATGGCAGCGCTTCTCTCCCAGTGTTGTTCTTTGGCGCTCATCTCGCGGACACCGTCGCCGAAGCCATGATGGCTCCGGGACTTGGAAACTCAGTTGCCGAAGTTGCCGCGCAAGGCACCCAGGCTGTTCAGCCCGCCAGCGCCGACGCTGATACCGTTACGGCCTTCAAGCGCCTCGGAACTCCAGGCGAGATTGCCACGGGTGACATCGATTTCCTGAAGGTCGCGTGGCGACAGCGCGTCGAACTCGGCCCGCGCGCGGCGTTCCTCGCGACGAGCCGCGGCGCGGTGGCGCCAGTTGGCGAAACCCTCGGCGCAGTGCTGGCTCACCGAATGGAAAAAGCCGGCGAAAGAGGGTTGGGTCACGTTCATGTTAAGCATAGTGCCGTTCCTTATCAGGTATGGACGGCGCCTCGCTCCCAGAGAATCGATACTTTGCTGTTCTTCATGACGAACACCCATGACACCAGGGTGTGGTGGTGGGGTCGTATCAGTGGCTTTCGCGTAGGGCGCCGAAGGTTCCGGTGGACTTGGGGCCGCGCTGGGTATTGGCGGGCTTTCCCAATTTCACGCTGTTCTCGGCTTCGCCATAGGCGATGCGGACGATGTCGCCACGATACAGGCCCATGTCCTTCAGGTCGGTGTCGGAGAGCTGCGACAGTTCCGAATACGTCGAACGAAACTCGCGGTACTGGCTCCAGATCCGACCCAACTGCTTAATGAAGTTCATGACTCGATCTCCGACGTGAGTGGCGCCGGCGAGGTCGATCTCCTCGCCAAAGCTGGGGTTGACAATGGTCGCATCCTTGTGTGGCGCGCCTTTCCCCCCGGCTGGGCATGGCTCTTGATCGGCCTGATGCTTAGTAAGGTAGGTTTCACCCATGACGCTTGCCAGCGTTTATGCTGCATAGCAGCATTGATTGGGGTGGTGTGACCATTTTGTCAATGATAACGGTGCGTTAACCAGTTTCAAGATGACGCTGCGGTGCAACATTCAGCCCTTGGAATCACCCGCGTGGGGGAACTTTCCGCGTCCATTTGACGGAACCGGCGGACGGCATATAGGTTCAGGTGTCGACAAGCCACAAGCCCTAGAACGGCGAACCGAATCACGGGAGATTAGAATGTCCTCCAACAAGCCCATCCTGGCCTTGGTATCGATCCTGGCGGCTGACCGCGTAGGCTTGGTATCGGCGATCGCCGGCCGCCTCTATGATCATGGCATCAACCTGCGCGACACGACATTCGCGGCGATGGGGCAAGGCGCCGATTTCAGCGCTGTGTGCGAGTTGCCGGACGATCTGGGGCTCGACGAATTGGAACGCGACCTCGCCTCGCTGCCCGAACTGGAGGACGCGCGGGTCGAAGTGACCGGCTATGAGTTCGAGGCCACCCCAGGTCCCGAGGGTCGCGTCACCCACACGATCGAACTCAGCGGCGGCGATCAGTTGGGCTTGATCGCCCGCATGGCCGAGGTCTTCCGCGAATACGGCGCCAACATCGTCCGCCTGGAGGCCCAGACGATCCAGGAGGCCGGTGGCGACCGCTACGTCACCCGCTTCGCCGTCAACATCCCGCCCGCGCGTATGGAAATCTGCCTCTCGGCGGTGGCCAACACCGCCGGCAGCCTTAGACTTGATTGCGACGTCAAGGAGGCGTGAACAGCGGAGATGCGGGCATGGCGAACACGGCACGTCGAACCGACCCGGAGCTATGGGAGCGGGTCAAGCGGGAGGTGACCGAGGGCGAAAAGGGCGGCCATGCGGGTCAGTGGTCGGCCCGCAAGGCCCAATTCGCCGTACAGGAGTACAAACGCCAAGGCGGCGGGTACGAAGGCGGAAAGAAGAAGGACAACAGCCTAAACAAGTGGACCGAAGAGGATTGGGGAACCAAGTCGGGAAAGAAGAGCGGCGACACCGGCGAACGGTATCTGCCCAAAGAGGCCCGTGAAGCCCTCAGCCCGGAGGAGTATCGGCGCACCACCGCCAAGAAGCGAAGCGATACGCGGAAGGGAAAGCAATTCTCGGATCAACCGACCGATGTCGCCAAGAAAACCGCTAAGCATCGCCATGCCGACACGGGCAAGTGACCAGAAGGAACGGCTGTCGCTCCGTCATCCGGGACCAACTGTCCCATTCGATTGTATTAATTCATTTGGTCTGTGACAGTCCCGCTCGCGAAAAGCGGCCGAGGCTGGCCCGGCCGCCTTCGCGACAGAGGGAGTGGAACGATGCCGAAACATCGGTTCTCTCTCCGGGTTGGGTTCACGACGTTTGGGCTTTAAGCCCTCATCGTCCCGAGCTTCTAACCAGGAGCCGGCGCCGGGGTAGCCGCCCCGCCGTCCACCCTCGAAAGATAAAACGAAACCGTGGTGGTTTCAACGGTCCCGTTTCGTGAGCTAGCGTCCGAAGCGGACGGCGTGGTGGATATCGCCGCGGCTGAGGCCGAGATCCCGCAACTCGCGATCGGTCATCGCGTTCAACTCCCGCTCGGCCTTGTCGTAGCCACTGGCTTCCGAGCCATCGTCATGCGGCGCCCGCGTGAACAGGCCGCGCAGCATGTCGAGAAGGCTGGTGCGCCCTGCGGGCATCAGAAAATCGTAGGTGGTCATCACTTGCCTCGTTTCAGGGGAACAAATTCAGGTTGGTGTTCCCGTGAACAGACTTATGCTGCACTGCGATAAGCATCAAGAAGGTGAGCTTTGCTCCCTTTCATCATCCGCCGCGCGCTTTCCGCATGGCTGACGGATCCGCCCTGTCGCGGCCGGCGGAGGGGCATCGGCGACAGCATAAGCTTGATGATGGACAAAACCGCGGGATAGGTTGAACCCATCGCGGCGATGAGATGTTTCAGCATCCGCAGGTAGGGGAGGCGACCATGGCTATTCGCAAGGCCAACGCGGGCGGTTCCGCCAAATCGATCGCCCAGGTCACCGGGGAGACCATCGAGCGCGACCGGCTGCGTTCCGAGATCGACCGGTTGCGCCAAGAGGTGGGCACGCTGACCCAGCGGTTGGAGGATGCCAACGACCAGCGTGTGGCGGACGCCGAGCGCCGGCAGGTCGAGATCGACCATCTCGAGGATACGGTCAGGCGCCTGCGGACCGAGTTGGACGAGGCGAGACGGCCATGGCTCGCCAGACTTTGGCGGAAGTGATAGCCAGGCCAAGCGGCTGACGCGACGTCCGTTCCCCTCCGCCGGGCGGACCAGAAGGAATCATGACAGACATCGCCCCAACAGATCCCGATGGCGCCGCCGATGGCGAGGCATCGGCACTTCCACCGTGGTCCAAGCTTCCCCTACGCCTCTTCGACCTGATCGTGATGGTCGCCTTGGCCGTGGGCGCCGTGCTCGTCCTGCGCTGGATCCTGCACCCGCGGGAGATCAGCAGCGGTTTGGTGGTCGGCTTCCTGTTTGGCCAAAACGTCGCGCTGGTCGGAATCGTCTGGCTGATCGCCGTGGTCTGGCGCCGCGCCTCGTGGAGATCGCTCGGTTTGGTGACGGCGACGCGCTCCTGGTACCGCCGGATCATCCCCCTGGCCCTGCTCCTTCAGTTCGTGGTGATCGTGACCAACGTCCTGATCTCCCTCGGTTTGGGCCAGCCGTTCGACAATCCTCAAATCGCGCTCATCATGCCGGATCCCGGCGACTGGGCGGCCATGGTCGGCATCCTGGTCGCGACGGCCGTCCTCGCCCCCATCGCGGAGGAACTCACGCTGAGGGCGGTGCTGTACGGCTGGCTCCGCCGCCATGTCGGGCCGATCCTCGCCGGCTTGATCAGCGCCGCCGCGTTCGCCGCCCTTCACGGCAGCCTCGTGTTATTGCCGGGCACGTTCTTGGTGGGATTGGCCTTGGCTTGGGTCTACGAACGCAGCGGCTCGCTGATACCCTGCATCCTGCTGCACGGGTGCTTCAACGCGATCTCGACGCTGCTCGTCTTCATAGTCGCCGCCAATCAGTAAAAAGACCCAAGCCATTCCAAGGCGGACGCCCTCAGCGAGCGCGGGCTGATCACGAGCCAACTCATCGGAGCGCTGGCATTCGATAGATGCTCCTTGTGCCCAGCGGCGCCGGCCATGAAGTCGTAAACCGCCTCACCGCGCGCTAGGGAATCCTCGATCGCGAGGACATGGCTGACCAATCCGGGCTTCATCCTGTTGTCGTCCTCATAGGCGAACCCGCTCTGATAGTTGAGGACAGCCCCACGCCAGACGAAGTTGTAGAGATACCCGAAGGGTTCACCACCGGCGGAGACGCGGCACAGGCGGACGGCTCCCGATGCCATGCCTTGGCGGATCAAGGTCCGATGGAAGGAACCGAATACCGGACAGGCGAAGGCCCCGCTTTGTCCCCTCGCCGCCCAGGTGCGCCGATGGAGGATCTCCAGCCCGTCAAAGAAGCGAAGGGCTTGATCCACATTCCCAGCCACCTGGAAATCGATGCCGCCCCGCTCCTGGTAGAGCCGCAGCGCGCGGTTGACGCCAGCGCGGGTACTCCGGCCCAAGCCGGCCCTGTAATCGCCGCCCTGTCCGCGAAGCTTGTCCAAGTCGACGTGGTGGGCCGTGTCGGATCGTACCACGCGACAGCGAAACCCCAGATCCGCGGCCACGGCTCGGACGAGGGTCTCATCCCGAGGCGCCAGTCCACCGAAGGCCAGATCCCCGAGCGCGGTTGGATTCCGTGCCAGCCACGTCAGGCAGGCGACCGCGACGCCGTCGGCGTCGGTCCGATCCGCGAGGATGCCGTTGTACTCGATGGTCAGGTTGTCGATGGCGGCATCGCCCGTCTCGTGCAGCAACCAGGTCGGCGTGCGGATCACGCGCCGGCGCCAGACCACCCGCCGGCATAGGATCGCGAGCCCCACGACGTGGCCGCGGCGGCGGGCGATCAGCAGATGGGGGCGTGTGGTTGCGGGCAGATTGTCGAGCCAGCAGCCGATCCACAGCCATGACAGGAAGAACGAGCCCGCCGCCCTTCCCTCCAAGTCCCTCCACAGCGCAGCCAAGTCAGGCACCCGCCCGACTGGTGAGAATTCGAACTCGTATTCCATGGAGTCGAAGGCTCCGTCGCGCACCGGAAATCTGGAATTTCCGCCTTGTATAACAAGAGTTTACGCCGCATGGAGGCGGCCATTGGATTTACACCCGATGTCGGGTGTGACACGCTGGCGGAAGCTCGGTTATCCTGGTCGGATCGGACCTTCAAGCAACTCGAATCCCGTATCGGCCACGTAATTACATGGCAGCCATGTCATATATGAGGTATCCGCGACAGCGGGTCGCGGAAATACATGTTGTGCGGTGCGCCACCTTTGTACATATAAGGTCCCGACTCCCGGTGACAGCCAGATAAGACGTGATGTCCAACATTCTGAGAGAGACGGTTCTCGAGGTCCATCACTGGACCGACAGCCTGTTCAGCCTGAAAACCACGCGCGATCCCGGCTTCCGCTTCGATAGCGGCGAGTTCGCCATGATGGGGTTGGAGGTCGACGGACGCCCTCTGCTGCGCGCCTATAGCGTCGTCAGCTCCCCCTATGACGAGCAGTTGGAGTTCCTGTCGATCAAGGTGCCCAATGGTCCCCTGACCAGCCGTCTCCAGCACGTCAAGCCGGGCGACACCATCCTGATCAACCGCAAGGCGACCGGGACGCTCCTGCTTCACAATCTGGTGCCGGGGAAGACCCTGTGGCTGTTGTCGACCGGCACCGGCTTGGCGCCTTTCCTGTCGATCGCCAAGGACCCGGCCGTCTATGACCGGTTTGAACGCATCGTCGTGACCCACACCGTCCGTCAGAAGGCGGAGCTGGAGTGCGGCGAGGCGGCGTTGGAGGCTTTGAAGGCCAACGAGTACATCGGCGAACTGGCGGCGGAGCAATTGCTCTACTACCCGACCGTGACCCGCGAGGCCTTCCGCAACGAGGGCCGCATCACCGATCTGCTCCGGTCCGGCAAGGTCTATCAGGATCTCGGCTTGACCGCACTCGACCCGGCGAACGACCGCGTCATGATCTGCGGCAATCCCCACATGACGAGCGAGCTGACCCAGTACATGCAAGAACTCGGCTTCGAGATGGGTGCCAACAACAAGCCCGGCACCTTCGTCATCGAGAAGGCGTTCGCCCAGCGCTGATCCCTCCCCGACCTGCGGCTCCTCCCGCCCTATTTGGTCGGGGGAGCCGCGGATCGGAAGCGTAAGCCCTAGGCCAGCGTCGTCAGGGCCATCAGCCGCTGCCAGTTCAGCGCCGACGCGATATGGGCGTGGATCAAACCGATCCAGCCCTTGCGGCGGAACTCCAGGTAGACCTCATCCGACAGTGCGTCGAACTTCGCCGGATTGACGGCCAGGAACCCGGTGAGATTGAACGTTTCGCCCGATTCCAGTTTGATCTCGGCGTTGTAGCGGTCGAGCAACCCATTGTCTTGAAGGGCGGCCCCGAAAGCCTGGGTGTTGACGATCTGGTTCTGGTAGGCGCGGCAAAATTCCAGCGCCTCCTGGCCAGCTTTCGACATCTCGCCCGATTCAAAGATCGCCGGGCCCTCCGGAAACTCGGCGGCCTCGTCGATGCAGACGGTGAATTCGCCCGGCTTGTCGGTTTCCATCAGGACCAGCGGATAGCGGCGGACATAGGCGGGAATATAGCATTCGGTGCGCCAAGCCAGCTTGCCGTCCCGCTCGGCGAGGAACAGGTTCTGGTTCTGGCGCAGCCCGAGCAGCGCTATCGCCATGCAGACGGGACCGTCCGTGAACAGGATCGGAAAATCGCGGGCGGCCAACGTGAATTCCTCGACCATCACCGGCAGGCTGTTCGCCAGGGCCGCGAAATCCACATCGGAGGGCGCTCGAAGCCGCGCTGTCTGATGGCGGGAACGGTCCAGCGGCGATGGCCGCTGATAGAACATCGGCAAAGGCGGGCGTGATTGAGCGGCCGGATCCCGGCTGCCGGGGACTTGTACGGCGGTGTTGTTGGTCACGCGAGGCTCCTTTGGTCAAGCTTCCAAAACGACCTCGACCTCCATCATGTCGCTGAGCCGCTCCGCGAGGTGCGGGGTACAGCTGACTTCGATAATACCAAAGGCCGAAGAGGGGAGAACTCGGTCTAGTTCTCCATTAAGACCATTGGCTGACAGAAACCTCTTAAGAATTTCCACATTGACGTCGCGTTCCTGCCGTCCCCGCGCCTGCGCCGGGGACGGCTTCGAGAAGTGGACCTTGTAGCGCCGGAACATCTAGGCCGCCGCGCCGTGGCACTTCTTGTATTTTTTGCCGCTGCCGCAGGGGCAAGGATCGTTGCGACCTATCTTGGTCGCGACTCGCGGCCGCGGCCCCATGATGCCGTCGACATAGAACCACCTGCCATCCTGGCGGGCGAAGCGGCCCGTCTCGTGATGGACATGCGGCTTGCCGTCCATGGTGAAGTGGGCGACGAACTCGACGAATCCCTCGTCGTCCCCCTCCCCACCCTTGGACGTCGACCGCACCTCGAGCCCGGTCCACTCGCTGCTCCTGGCCCATTGCTCGGTGTCGGGCCGACTGAAATCGCCGCGCGTCTCCGGCAGCAGCGACGACTCCAGATAATCGACGTTGGCGGTCGCGAAGGCGGAATAGCGCGAGCGCATGACGGCCTCGGGCGTGGGCGGCGTCGCGGTCCCGGCGAGGAAGGGGCCGCAGCATTCTTCGAACGCTCGGCCGGACTTGCAGTAACAGTCGCTCATGGGGGCGGTCTCCCGGTACGTTGGCTTCGTGATCGCGATCTTCGGGAGCCTGATCTAGCCGAACCCGCCGGCAGACGCCACGGGCAACAGGTCTGCAAACGGCGCGGTATGCGTTCCGTCATCGCCGGGCTATGATCGTTGCTTCCATTTCCGATTGGGGTCCTCTGGTGGCCAAGACGATTTCCAAAGCGCATCTGGGCAACGTGCTCCTCGACGCGACCATTCCCGAACTGCCCAACCACTATCGCGGCAAGGTGCGGGACAACTACGACCTGCCCGATGGGCGGCGCGTGATCATCGCGACCGACAGGCTCAGCGCCTTCGACCGCATCCTGACCGCCGTGCCGTTCAAGGGCGAGGCGCTGACCCAGATCGCCCGCTACTGGTTCGAACAGACGGCCGACGTTTGCCCGAACCATGTGATCGACTATCCCGATCCCAACGTGGTGGTGTGCCGGCGGCTGGACATCATGCCGGTCGAAATCGTCGTCCGTGACTATCTGACCGGCACGACCAGCACGTCGGTCTGGTCGATGTACAAGTCCGGCCAGCGCGACATGTACGGCGTCCAAATGCCGGATGGCATGCGCGAGCACCAGAAGCTGCCGGAGACGATCATCACCCCGACGACCAAGGCGTTCGACGGTGGCCACGACGAACCCTTGACCCCGGCGGAGATCACCGGGCGCGGCCTGCTGACCCAGGCGCGGTGGGACGAGGTTTCCGCCCTGGCGCTCGCCCTGTTCGACCGGGGGCGCGAGATCGCGGCCCGGCAAGGGCTGATCCTGGTCGACACCAAGTACGAGTTCGGCTTCGACTCCGAGGGCCGCATCATCCTGGCGGACGAGATCCACACGCCGGACAGTAGCCGGTACTGGTTCGCCGGCAGCTACCAGAGCCGCGTGGAAGCCGGCCAGCGGCCGGAGAGCTTCGACAAGGACTTCGTCCGCACCTGGGTGACCGCGCGGTGCGATCCGTACAAGGACGAGATCCCCGAGATACCGGGGGATGTTGTGCTGGAGGCCGCCGCCCTCTATATCGACGTCTTCGAACGGATCACCGGTGATAGCTTCCCGATCCCGGATGAGCCCAAGCCCGTCTTGGAACGGATCCGCGCCAATCTCGCGGGCTATTTCTAACCGCTGGCATTCGATCCCATTCCCTACCGCCACCGCAGGGTTGAAGCGTTGAATCACGTCGGCATCGATTTCGGCACCACCAACAGCGCGGTCGCCGTGGCGGACGACACGGGTCCGTCCCGGCTGGTGCCGCTCCAGGCGGCGGGGCGGAGTTTCGACACCTTCCGCTCCGTCCTGTTCTTCGAACGCCAGGAGGACCGGCTTGGCTCGAAGCTGGTCCACTGGGCCGGACCCGAGGCGATCGAGGCCTACCTCGACGGCGAGGGCGAGGGGCGGTTCGTCCAGTCGGTCAAGTCCTATCTGGCCGCCCGCGACTTCACGGGCACCAACATCCTGGGCAAGCAGTTCGCCATCGAGCCGCTGGTGGCACTGATCCTCAAGGACCTCAAGGCGAAGGCCGAAGCGTCGGCCGGGCCGTTGCCGGGCACGGTGGTTGTCGGCCGCCCGGCCCATTTCGTCGGTGACGGTGGCGAGGATGCCGAGGCGATGGCCTTGGATCGGCTGCGCGACGCCTTCGGCCGCGCCGGCCTCACCGACATCCGGTTCGAACTGGAGCCGGTCGCGGCGGCGTATCACTACGAGAGCGGGCTGGAGCGCGACGAATTGGTCCTGATCGCCGACTTCGGCGGCGGCACCAGCGACTTCTGCCTGCTTCGGGTCGGTCCCAAGGCCCGCGCCCGGTCGGCGGCCGGGGCAAGCAGGGCCAACGACATCCTTGGTGTCGGCGGCGTCGGCATCGCCGGCGACAGCTTCGACAGCCGGATCGTGGAACATTGCGTGACACCCCACCTCGGCAAGGGCACGCGGTACAGGTCGATGGACGGCCAGATGCTGCCGATGCCGGTCTGGCCGTTCGAATACATGCGCCGCTGGCACCTGCTGTCGTTCCTCAACACCCAACAGACGCGGCGGATGCTCGCTGACATCCTGCGCACCGCCGAGGAGCCGGACCGCATATCCGCCCTGATCACGGTGATCGAGGATGGGCTGGGCTTCCATCTCCACCGGGCCGTCGAACAGGCCAAGGTGGCTCTCTCCGCCAGCCCCGTCACCCAATTCCGCTTCGCCCTTCCCGGCACGGTGATCGAGACGCCGATCCGCCGCGAGGATTTCGAGGACTGGGTCACGCCGGAGACGACCGCGATCGCGTCCTGCGTCGACGACCTGATGGCTCGCACCGGGATCGCCGCCGCCGAGGTCGACCGGGTGTTCCTGACCGGCGGGTCATCCTTCATCCCCGTGATCCGAAAGATCTTCGCCGATCGCTTCGGCGAGGGAAAACTGCGGACCGGCGGCGAGCTGACATCGGTCGCGAGCGGCCTGGCGCTGGCCGCGCGCGAGACCGCTCGCGTATCGTGAAAGCTGTCAGGAAGCCCAGTTCGACTTGAAATCACCGAACAGGGTCAGGCCACCACAGGCGTAGATGGTCTGGCCGGTGATGTAGGACGCGTCGTCGGAGGCCAGGAAGGCGAAGACCGACGCGATCTCCGCAGGGTCGCCGGCGCGCCCCATGGGGATGTGCGACTCGACGCCCTCGCGGGCGTCGTCGTCGTTCCGCCACGCGTTGTTGATGTCGGTCAGGATGGCTCCCGGCGCCACCGCGTTCACCCGGATGCCCTTGTCGGCGTATTCCAGCGCCAGGGTGCGCGTCATGTTGCCCAGGCCGCCCTTGGAGATCGAGTAGGCGATGAACCCCGGCTTGGGGATCATCTGGTGGACGCTGGAGCAGTTGACGATGGTGCCGCCGCCCGGTCGCGACAGGAAGTGGCGAATCGCGGCTTGGGAGCACACCAGGGCGCCCGTCAGGTTGACGTTCAGGATGCGGCGGAACTCCGCGATGGTGTAGGCGTGGCTCTCGGCCTCCGACTGGATCCCGGCGTTGTTGACCAGGATGTCCAGCCGCCCCCAATCCGTCAGCACGTCATCGACCATGGCGAGCGCCGCGCGCTCGTCGCCGACATCGGCCTGGATGATCCTGTGGCGGCTGGCGGCTTCGGTGAAGCCGGCCTTCCCGGAGGCATCGCGCGCCCGATCGAGCGTCTCCTTGGCCGCTCCCTCGGACCCCGAGTAATTGATCGCCACCACGGCTCCTTCGGTGGCGTAGCGGACGGCGACGGCGCTGCCGATGCCGCGCGAGGCTCCGGTGATCAACGCGTGACGGCCACTCAGGCGGGACGGGATGGTGGTCGCTGGGCGGTCTGACATGATGCGTCCTGCTTTCTTTCGATCGTGCGGGCGCCGTATGGATTGGCGGTGTGGCTGTTTCCACGATAACGGTTGGAACCGAGGTTTTGTCTCTGGACTTTTGCTGATGGGCTTGCCGATGATGGATACGGAAGAGACGGTGCTCGGACTCGAGGAGCGCGCCTTCAACGCGTGGCCGGCGCTGAGATCGGTGCTGTCCGATGGCTGGCTGATGCGATTCTCCGAAGGACTGACCAAGCGGGCGAACTCGGTCAACGCCGTTAGGCCGACCGGCATGTTCCGCGATACGCTGGCGCTCGCCGAGGATCTCTACGCGCGGCAGCGGACCCCCGTGATCTTCCGCCTGTCACCGCTGGCCGGCGACGAACCCGATGACGTCCTTCACCGGATCGGATACCGGCGGCTGGATGAGACCATGGTCATGACGGCGCCCGTGCCCGGCGACGCCAGGAGGGACCCCGCCGTCACCATCACCGCGGCGCCGACCCCCGCCTGGAGCGAGGGATTCGCCGCCGCCAATGGCATCACGCCAACCATGCGGAACGTCCACGACCGCATGCTCGGCTCCATCCTGATGCCGGCAGCCTTCGCCACGGTCTTCGAGGGCGGCCGCCCCTTGGCCTATGGGCTGGCTGTGGCGGAGCGTGGCATGGTTGGGCTGTTCGACATCGTCACGGTTCCGGAGGCCCGCCGGCGGGGGGCCGGCCGCCTGCTGGTCTCCAGCCTGCTCGATTGGGGACGGGCGCACCACGCGGAACGGGCTTACCTCCAGGTGACCGCCACGAACGAGCGGGCGCTGGGGCTTTACGAGAGTGCCGGCTTCCGGGAGGTCTACCGCTACCATTACCGGTACAGGACATGACCTCGAAGACTTCAGCCTCTACTTCTTCGGCATCGCGACCGTGAGATAGGGGGCGGACGCGACGTCACCCGAGGCGACGATCGGAGGCACCTTGTTGACCACCGGCTCAAGGCCCTTCAGGTACGCCGCCAAGGCGGCGAGATCATCGTCGTTGAGGTTGGCGTAGGCGCGCCAGGGCATGGCGGGCGCCAGCTCCCGTCCGTCCGGCCGGACGCCGGTGCGAAGCGCCTTGGCGATGTCGGCGGCGCTCCAGTCGCCCATCCCGGTCTGCCGGTCGGAGGTCAGGTTGGGTGGATAGAAGACGCCCAGACCGGGGATTTCGAAACCGATGCTGGAGCCCGCCAGACGGCGCGAGGGGTTGGGCTGTCCGGCCAGCGCGCCGTCGGTGTGACAGCCACCGCAATCCATGATCGCCGCCAGATATTCGCCCCGTTGCGCTACGTCCTCGGCATGGCCCGGCACCGTCAGCGCCAACAGCGATCCAAAAATCATCCCGACCCAACGCCCACCCATGATCCCTCCGCCAATGGCAAGACCTTAAACCCCGCGATTGACATAAAAGCCACTAAACGGCGGCTCGTCCAGTGATCCCTTGGGGGCATGCGCCTTCCGCCTACCCCGACCCGTTCGGCTGGGCTAACACGGGTGCACTCACAGCATCTCCAGCGGCTTCGGCCCCTTCGGCGGTGGGAAGGCTTGGTCGAGTGCAGCCAGATCCTCGGCGTCCAGGACGAGATCGGCGGCGGCCCGGTTCGCCTTGACATGCTCGGGGTCCGTCGCCTTCGGGATCGCGATGACACCGTCCTGGTGGAGCACCCAGGCCAAGGCCACTTGGAAAACCGTCGCACCGAGTTTGCCGGCGATGGACTTCAGGGCGCTCTTCGCCGGCATCCTGCCCTGCTCGATCGGACTGTAGGCCATGACCGGCATCGCGTGGTCACGGCACCAGGGCAGCAGGTCCCATTCGACGCCGCGCCGGGTCAGGTTGTACAGCACCTGGTTGGTGGCGCAGTTTGAGCCATGGGGCACGCCGGTGAGTTCGACCATGTCGTCGGTGTCCAGGTTGCTGACACCCCAAGCGCCGATCTTGCCCTGATCCCTCAACCGCTCCATGACCTCGACCGTTTCCGCCAAGGGAACGCCGCCGCGCCAGTGGAGAAGGTACAGGTCGATCCGGTCGACGCCGAGCCGCCTCAAGCTGCGCTCGCAGGCCTCGGGCGCGCCGCGCCGTCCGGCATTCTGAGGATAGACCTTGCTGACCAGGAAGCACTCGTCGCGCCGTCCGGAGATGGCGGCTCCGACGACCTCCTCGGCTCCCCCCTCGCCATACATCTCCGCGGTGTCGATCAAGGTCAACCCCAGGTCGAGACCAAGTTGAAGCGACCGCACCTCGCGGTCCCGCCCGCGGCGATCCTCGCCCATGCCCCAAGTGCCCTGCCCCAGGGTCGGCACCATTCGGGAGGTGAGGGAAATCGATGTCATCGGCATGCTGGCCCCTCTTCCAAGTGGTCGAAAATGGCTCCGCGCCCGGCGGACGCACTGCTGCGGAAGCCTACCCGGCGGGTCACCCATGGTTGCCCAAAACGGCTGAAGTGACCACGGTGCCGTTCAAAAAGATTAGAAGACTGAGCGGATCACTGACGAAATGTCACTCCCCACGACCTTCGTCATGCACGTTTTTCGTGTTACGCCTTTCGTATGGATGGCTGTCGACGTTGGAGATGGAGATGTTTCGAGCCCTGGGGATCGCCCACAAGCTGGCGATCGCGGCGTTGCTGTTCCTGGCGCCGGTGGGATTCGTGCTGGCGGCGCTGATCGGCAATCAGAACACGACGATCCAGTTCAGCGACAAGGAGCGGACGGGAACCTTCCAGCTCAGGCGGATCGCCGCCGTTCACCGGAACGTCGCCGTCGCGGGCCTGACCGGAACGAAGCCGGCCGCCAGCGAGGCGAAAGCGCTCGATGACGCCGAGTCAACGTTCGGCGCCGGGATGGAGAGCGCCGAGCTGACACGCGCCGCCGCCTTGGCGGTGCGATCCGTCTCCACGGGTGCTAGCGGTCACGACGAAGCCAGGGCCGCGTTGCGCGCGCTGTCCTCCCGCGTCGGGGATAAGAGCAACCTGATCCTGGATCCCGACTTGGACTCGTTCTACGTCATGGACATCATGCTGGTTAAGCTGCCGGAGGCGCTCGACCGGATCGTGTCCATGGTCGGCCTGGCCCGGAAGACCTTCGCCGACGGCCTGCTCGACACGGAGGAGAAAGTCTCCTTCTATGTGGAGTTGGGCGGGCTGAAGGCCGTCACCGATGGCATCGAGGCGTCGCTCGCCTCGGCCTACAGCGGCAGCGCCGACGGCTCGGTCAAGGCCAACCTTGATCAACCCGCCCGCGCCTTGTTGAGTGAGATGACCGCCTTGTTGTCCAGCATCGAGCATGGCGCTCCCGACGCATCCAAGGTCGATGAGCTGGTCACCAAATGGGACGGCTTCTATCAGGCGTCCTCGACCGATCTGGAGCGGTTGCTCGACACGCGGATCGCCGGCTTCCGATCGTCCCAGCTCTGGACTTTGCTGATCACCGCGGCACTGTTCGGCGGAGCGGCGTTCGCCGTTCTCCTGGTGGTCCGGCGGGGCGTGCTGACGCCGCTGCTGGGACTGACCCAGGCCATGAAGAAGCTGGCCGAGGGAGATCTGGATTGCGCCATTCCCGGTCTCGACCGGCATGACGAGGTCGGCGCCATGGCCGCCGCCACCGCGGTGTTCCGCGATGCGGCGCATCGGAACCGCGACTTGGAAGCGGAGCAAGCCAAGGAGCAGGCCAACCGGTCGCGCCGCCACAACGCGCTGGAAGCCTTGACTCACGATTTCCAGGCCGCGATCTCGGGACAACTGCGGGCGGTGGCCGCCGCCGCGACCCAGCTCCAGGCGACGGCCGGCTCGCTCAACTCAGAGGCCGAGCGGGCATCGGATCAAGCGGTCCAGGCGGCCGATTGCGCCGATGCCGCATCGCGCAACGCCGATCTGGTGTCGTCTGCCGCTGGCGAACTCGCGAGCGCCAGCAGCGAGATCGGCATGCAGGTGGAACGGACGACCATGACGACGCGGGACGCCGTCGAGCAGGCCGGCCGGGCCGACGCCGTGACGCGGGAACTGACCGAGGTCGCCGCCGGTGTCACCCAGATCGTCCAATTCATCCAGGACATCGCAGCGCGAACCAACCTGCTGGCCCTGAACGCCACGATCGAGGCGGCGCGGGCGGGAGAAGCGGGCAAGGGTTTCGCGGTTGTCGCGGGTGAGGTCAAGAGCCTCGCAACGCAGACGTCCCGCGCGACCGAGGAGGTCACCGCCAAGGTGAACGCCGTCGTCCATTCCGCGAACGACGTTGCCATGCTGATCGGGGAAATTACGAAGACGATCGGCGCCATCGACGAAAGCTCCGGCATGATCGCCGCGGCGGTCACCGAACAGAGCGCTTCCACCTCCGAGATCAGCCGCAACGTCAAGGAGGCGGCCGACAAGAGCAACCTCGCCTCCGACAGCATCGGCATGGTCAAGGACACGACCGACTTCACCAAGGTCGCCGCCACGGAGCTGCTGGGCGCCGCGTCGGAACTTTCGACCCAGGCGGAGACCTTGCGCGCCGAGGTCGATCAGTTCCTCGACAGCATGAGCAATGCCGGCGAGCGGCGCACCTTCGAGCGCCGCCCCCACGACGCGGCGATCACCTTGAGGGTGGGGCACCAGACGGCATCGGGCCGGATGATCGATATCTCAAGCGGCGGCAGCGCGCTGCGGATGCGGGGCAGCTGGGCGATCGGCACTCCGGTCGTGCTGATCATCGAAGGGCACGAGATCCCGGCCCGCATCGTGGAGGAGCAGGAGGATGTCCTCCGCGTCCAGTTCCGCTTCGACACCGATACGCGAGCCCGGGTGGATCGGCTGTTCATCGAGAAGCTGGCGGCCTGACCCAGCCGCGGGAGCTGGAACAGACACGCGGGTGAGTGGTTGCCGGGTATGGCTGACCATGTTATGGAATGATCAGTCCATAATCCTAGACGCTTCTCATGTTCGGAAGGCAATCGCAATGATCGACCTGCATTACTGGACGACTCCCAACGGTCACAAGGTCACGATTTTCCTGGAGGAAGCCGGGCTTCCCTACACCATCTTCCCGGTCAACATCAGCACGGGCGACCAGTTCAAACCCGAATTCCTGAAGATCGCCCCGAACAACAGGATCCCGGCGATCCTAGACCGGGACCCCACCGGCGGCGGCGAGCCGATCTCCGTCTTCGAGTCCGGCGCGATCCTGATCTATCTGGCGGAGAAATCCGGGCGTTTCCTGCCGACCGACCCACGCGGGCGGGCCGAGGTTCTGCAATGGCTGATGTGGCAGATGGGCGGCCTGGGCCCCATGGCTGGCCAGAACCACCATTTCGTCCAATACGCTCCGGAGCGCATTCCTTATGCCATGGAACGCTACGTCAAGGAGACCAACCGGCTCTATGGCGTGCTCGACCGGCGTCTGGCCGACCGCGAGTTCGTCGCGGGCGACTACTCGATCGCCGACATGGCGGCCTATCCGTGGATCGTCCCGTATGAGCGCCAGCAGCAGAACCTGGACGATTTCCCGAACCTCAAGCGCTGGTTCGAGGCTATCCGGGAGCGGCCCGCCGTCGTCCGGGCCTATGATCGCGCCAAGGAGATCAACACCCAGCCGACCATGAGCGAGGAAGCCAAGAAGATCATGTTCGGCCAGACCGCGGCCAACTTGCCCGGCGGCGCGAAGTAAGGCACCTCAAGCCGGGTTCAGGCGGGTTCGGCCACCGTCGCGCCGGTGCCCTCCGCGAGGGTCGCCGTCGTGGTGGTGGCCGGCGTGGTTGACACCGGCGGGGCGATCGACGCCGTCATCGGCGCGGGCTCAGGGACCGCCGAGGTCCGCGGTTTCGCCTGGGAATGACGGTTGCTGACATCCGACGCCATGTCGGTATGCGACTTGGTGGCCGATGAGACGAACCCCGAGTCGAAATGCTGGATCCGCACACCGTCCCGTTCGACGATGACGATCGCGCAAGGAACGGTACCGCCTCCGCCGCCACCGCCACCGCCGACCGTCTCACCGAAAACCGATCCGCCGCCAACGCCGATGCCAAAGGTCGTCACGTAGATCGGTATCAGCGTCGTATCGCCGACCTTGATCGGTTCGCCCGCCACTCCCTTGCCCAAGATCCTCTCGAATTCCGCGAGCGTTGAAATCATCAGATCCTGAGTAGGATCGGTGATGAATGGATTCTTGAGCATGATCGGTCTCCACGGTGGTCACGCGTCATTACCATGAGAAGCACCAATCCATCCATCTTCTTCTTATAGGTTCATGATGGCCCACTCGCACGACCACGCGGGTGTGTATCACGACGCCTTGAGCCGGTGGCGCGCCTCTGCGGATCACGGAACAGGGTTCCGCATGGCGGGAAATATCCTTGCGCAAGAGCGCCGACTCAAAAGAAGGTAATTGCCGATGAATGATGCACGATGTTAAAATATCCCAATGGGTTACCACGTGCCGCCGATCATCGGCATCCGCGATCCATCCGGCTCCGGCTCGTCCAAGGTGATTTCCCGCATTTCGCTTGAATGCGGGCGATGCGCCGAAGCCCGTGGTGTTTCAACCATCATGAAGGGCGGCGGTCCGTTCACCCGCGCTGCGGCCCACTGGGGAAGACATGACCAGCGTTTCCGATCTCCTGAACCACAAGGGCCGCACCATCGTATCCATCCTGCCGTCCGAGACGCTGGAATCGGCGGCCAAGCTGTTGACCGAGAAGCGCATCGGCGCCGTCGTCGTGCGCGATCGCCGGGGCAAGCTGGCCGGCATCCTGTCAGAGCGTGACATTGTCCGCGCCCTCGCCGATCGGGGAACCGCCGCCCTGGCCGAACGCGTCGAGGATCGGATGACCAAGGAGGTCAGGACTTGCTTGCCGACCGAGTCGGTCAAGGATCTCATGAAGATGATGACGCTGCGCCGCCATCGCCATGTCCCGGTGTGTGACGCCGCCGGCGAGTTGCTGGGCGTGGTGTCGATCGGTGACGCGGTCAAGGCCCGACTGGACGAGCAGGCGAGCGAGGTTGCCGTTCTCCGCGATCTGACGCTCCTGAAGGTTTGATCCTCCGAGACAAGACGCCGCTGAATTCTTTTCGGCCGATATTTTTTCGATTGTCTCTCCGGCGGTTTGGATCAAAGCCGTCGGACCGGAGTTGAAGGATGATGGCTCCAGCCAGCCACCGGAGAGACAGATGCTCGACGCCAACAATCCTCGCGCCGATCTGGCGAACGCCACGCAGGAGCTGGATCCCAGCGAGTTCCTGTCAGCCGATCACACCCACTACGCGGTGATCGACATCGGATCGAATTCGGTCCGCTTGGTCGTCTACAATGACCTGGGGCGAGCCCCCCTGCCCCGCTTCAACGAGAAATCGCTCTGCGGGCTGGGAGCCGGTCTCGACAAGACCGGGAAGTTGGCGGAAGACGCCATGGCCTGCGCGGTTCAGGCGGTCCATCGCTTCTGCGTCATCGCCGAGGCGATGGGAGCGAACAGGATCGACATCATCGCGACCGAAGCGGTCCGCCGCGCCACCAATGGCGATAGCCTGATCCAGGCGATCAAGGAGCGTTCCGGACGCGGGATCAGGCTTCTGAGCGGAACCGAGGAAGCTCATTTCGCGACGCTGGGTGTCGTGTCGGGCTTCCACAGGCCCAAGGGCCTCGTCGGCGACATGGGCGGCGGCAGCCTGGAGGTGGCTGAGGCGCTGGAGGACAAGGTCGGTGAGCGGTCGGTCAGCCTGCCACTGGGAGCGCTTCCGGTCGAGGCGTTGCTCGCCGAACTTGGCGACGGCGCCAAGCGGCGGATCGACGAGATCATGAAGGGCCAGTTGCCGCCACTGCTGACCAAGCCGGTGTTCTTCGCGGTAGGCGGTGGCTGGCGCGCCTTGGCGCGCGCCCACATGGAGTCGGTCGGCGCCCCGCTGAAGGTCGCCCACGGCTACGATGTCGACGCCGGCGAGTTGCGGAGTTTCGCGAAGACGATATGGCGCATGGCTCCCGATAAGATCTCTGCCCTGCCAGGGGTCTCGGGGCGACGCGCGCGCAATCTGCCGGCGGCCGCGCTGGTGATGGACCGAGTGCTGAAGGCGCTCAAGCCCGAACGGGTGGTCTTCTCCGCGCTGGGCGTTCGGGAGGGATGGCTCTACTCGCAACTCAAGCCTGAACTCCAGCGGCGTGATCCGCTGATCGACGGCGCGCAAGCCTTCGGCCTTCCGGTCGCCCGCGTGCCCGCCTTCGCCCCGGCTCTGGTCCGGTGGACCAACACGCTGTTTCCTGATGAGACGGCGGATGAGCGGCGGCTCCGGCTGGCAGCTTGCGCCCTGTCGGACATCGCTTGGGCCGATCACGCCGACGTCAAGGCGCAGCAGTGCTTCCAGCGGATCGTCCACTTCCCGCTGATCGGGCTGACGCACGCCGAGCGCGTTTTCCTGGCCGCCACGCTGCACGCCCGCCACGGCGGCAAGCAGGATGATCCGTGTTTGCAGCCAGCGGTGTCATTGGTGACGCCCAGCGTCCACCGCCGAGCCCAGATCCTGGGACGCACGCTCCAACTCGGCCATCGGTTTTCCGGCAGCGTTCCGGAGATTCTGGATACCGCGAGCCTGCGGATCACCACCGACACGGTGCGGCTGGAGATCGCGGCGGGCAGCGAGGATGTACCCGACAGTGACGCCGTCCAGATGCGGATGAAGCAATTGGCCAAGATCCTGGGCGTGCCGAACACCGAGTTCGGCGCGGCTTGATCCGTCCTCGGTGGTTCAGCTTTGCTGGACCAGTTCGCGGAGCGATGGCGGCGGCACAGAGGTGGGCGACGTGACGGCCAGCGCCGCCCAGCGCGTGCCGATCCGCAAGGCGTCCTCGATCGGCATCCCGGTTAGCAATCCGTGGATCAGCCCCGCGGTGAAGACGTCACCGGCGCCGGTGCTATCCACCACTTCGGCTGGCGTGGCCCGAACATGAACGGCACCAGCGGGTCCGAACGCAGTCGCTCCCCTGGAGCCATCGGTGACGACCATCCAGCGCAAGGCATCCCCCGCCCAGGCGTGGCCAGCGGCATAGGGGTCGGCCAGGGCCGACGCCCCCATGTGGGCCGCCGAATCCACGATCACATGCGCGGGCCAGTCGGTTGTTTCGGCGGGAGGTGCGTGGCTCACCACGAGGCAGGAGGCGATGCGCTCGCGCAGCAACTCCACCACATCCGCCCCATGGGTCTTGACGTAGAGGGCGTCGGCGCGTTCGTTCACCGCCGGTAGCACAGTCGCCCCCGCCTCCCTGGGAGAGCCCCGGATGATGGTGCGCTCCCCCTCGGGATCGAGCAGCACCAGAACCGGAGGCGTTGGGCCGCGGAGCCTGCGGACCCGCGACACGTCGATGCCGGTCGCCACGAGTTCATCCAGCATCGACGCTCCGCTGGCGTCGTCGCCGACCTCCGCGAACAACGCCACCTCATGGCCGGCATAGGCCAGCGCCACGCCGGTGTTCGCTCCCCCGCCGCCCAGCCGACCTGGATCGAATCGGGCTTTGAGTTGGGCACCGCTGGAGACGACGCCGTCTAGACGGACGACAACGTCGAAATTGATGCGGGCCGCGATCTGGATGAGTGCCATGACAACGTGTTCGACTGAGGTTCGGGACAGGAAATTCCGCGGATGATCATCGGAGGCCGACCGCCTCCTGGTCAACCGCTCTCGATTTTCCGTCCCTGGGTGCCTACCTTTGGGGAATGGCTCGATGCATACCCGTCGTCGTATCCAATCCGCCGCCGCTTTGGCGCCCCCTGCTGGCGCATTGCCGCTCTATCATGCGTGATCTGGGCGCTCCGGCCGTGGTGATCGACGGCAGCCTGCGCGACACGCCTTTCGGTCCCAGGATCATCGCCACGCTGGACCTGCCGCCGCTGATGGGCGACACGGCGCTGTCGCGCCACCCGTCATACCGGCCAGCCATGCGCGACGCCGCCGGCATGGTTTCGTTTTCCCGGATGGCGGCGCATGGCGCCAGCGGCATCGATCCGGTCACGGCCAGCCGGGAACACGAGGACGTGTTGTGGCAGGTCATCGTGCTCCCCGCCGGCGTGGTCCTGATCGCCCGCACCGAGCAGGCGGATTATGGTCCCTTCCTGCTGGCGGAGATCGAGCCGGACCAACGCGGCATCGATCTCGTCAGCCTGCAACTGGACTTCGCGGTGGAAGCCGGCATGACGCCGGCGTCTGGCACCGCTTGACTCACGATTTTGCGGCGACGCGCCAGATCCTGTCTCCCGCATCGTCGGCGACCAGCAGGGAACCGTCGGGCAATTCGGCGACACCGCAGGGCCGGCCGTAGACCTCGCTCCTCGAGCGTTCGGCGACGAATCCGCCGAGGAAATCCTCGCCGGGACCGCTGGGCCGCCCGTTGGCGAAGGGCACGAACAGCACCTTGTAGCCCGACAACTCCGACCGGTTCCACGAGCCATGCTGGCCGATGAAGGCTCCGCCGCGATAGCGCTCGGGGAAGGCCGTTCCTCTGTAGAAGGTCAGTCCGAGCGACGCGGTGTGGGAGCCGAGCGCCATGTCCGGTACGATCGACTGGGCGACCAAGTCCGGTCGCTGTCCGCGCAGGCGCGGGTCCTCGATCTTGCCGAAATAGGCATAGGGCCAGCCATAGAATCCGCCGTCGCGCACGCTGGTCATGTAGTCGGGGACCAACTCGTCACCGAGTTCGTCGCGCTCGTTGACCGCCGTCCACATGACGCCGGTCTCCGGCTCCCAGTCCAGCCCCACGGGGTTGCGGAGACCGCTGGCGAACAGGCGCTCGCCGGAGCCGTCAGGGTTGATCTCCAGGATCGCCGCGCGCCGGTGTTCCTCCTCGATGCCATGCTCCGCCACGTTGCTGGCCGACCCGACCGTGACATAGAGCTTGGTCCCATCCGGGCCGACGCGGATGTTGCGGGTCCAGTGATTGTTGTAGCCTCCGGCGGGAAGGTCGAGGATCTTGACGCCCTTGGCCTCCATCCGGGTCTGTCCCGTGACGTAGGGGAAGGCCAAGACGCCGTCTGTGTTGGCGACGTAGAGCGTGTCGCCCAGCAATGCCATGCCGAAGGGTTGGTTCATGCCTTCCAGGAAGGTCTCGCGGATCTCCGGGAAACCATCGCCGTCGGCGTCGCGCAGCAGGGTGATCCGGTTCGCGCTTTCACCCAGCGCGCGGGACCGCTGGTCACCCTGGATCGCCGGCGAATCCCGGTCATGGCTCGGCTTCAGCTGGCTGCGGGCTTCCGACACCAGGAGATCGCCGTTGGGCAACAGGTGGAACCAGCGCGGATAGTCGAGACCATCGGCGTAGAGCGTCACCTCGAAGCCTTCGGGCGCCGTCGGCTTCGCTCCGTCGGGCCAGCCGACGACGGTGGAGAAATTCAGCGCCGACGGAGTTTGGTAGGGCTCCGGCAGCGGTGGAACGGTGGGTTCCGACAGGGGGGTCGCGGTCATGGGAGCGTTCCTCTTCAGGCTTCGTAGGGTCCGCTGGTGAAACGCATTCGGCGGTCGATCAGGTACGGGTTCGCGTCCCGTGAAGAGTCGAAACCATGGGGATCGAGGTCGGCGATCAGCATGGTTTCCCCGGTGGCATCCGCGCGGGCCAGGTCGGTGCCGTCAGGTGCCGTGATCCCGGACATTCCGGCATAAGTGAAGGCGCCATCGCCGCCCGCGTGATTGGCGTAGGCCACGAAGATTTGGTTCTCGAAAGCGCGCACCGGCACCACGGAGCGGGCGGTGAACGCCGCGTGCTGGGCAGCCGGCAAGGCGGTCGGCACCAGGATCAAATCGGCCCCGGCGACCGCCAAGTGGCGAACCATCTCGGGGAACTCGACATCGTAGCAGATCAGCAGCCCGGCCCGCAGACCCCCTAGTTGAAAGGGTTCCGGCGGGGTCGAGCCCGGGCGGAACAGCGCCCTCTCGTAGTCACCGTAGAGGTGAAGTTTGCGGTAAGTCCGGCGGGTGCCATCCGGCGACACCGCTGCGGCGCTATTATAGACCACACCGTCGGCGGCCTCGGCGAAACCGCAGACGACCGCGACGCCGGTCCGGGCCGCGATGGCGGCGAGACTCGCCACCTGTCCCCCATCGGCGGGCTCGGCCAGGGCCGTGATCGCGGCACCGGCCCCGTAGCCGGTCAGCGCCAGTTCGGGAGCCAATAGGCAGGCTGCGCCCCGTTCGGCGGCCTCCGCCGCGGCCTTGGCGACACGCTCCAGATTGGCGGCGACGTCACCGACGGTCGCCTCCATTTGGAGAAGTGCCAGTCGCAGGGGTGACTTGGTCAATTCCGTGAACTCCAGGCGCCCAGCAGCTTGGGCAGATCGCCGAAGCGGGCGATCAGGCCGAAGATCAAGGCCGCGACCGCCACGAACAGGATGCTGACCGCCGCCATTGTCGGCGTGTAGCCATAGCGCAGCGAGTTGAAGATCTTGATCGGCAGGGTTTCCAGCGTGAAGCCGACCGCCATGTAGGCGACGATGTACTCGTTCAGCGACAGCACGAACGCGAAGGCGAAGCCGGAAATCAGGTAGGGCCGGATCAGTGGCAGCACGATCGTCCGCAGGATCGTGCGGTCGTCGGCGCCCATGGTGGAGGCCGCCTCGACCAGGGCCCGGTCGATCGACGCGAAACCCAGGGACAACGTCACAAGGGGAAGGGTGACGAAGAAGATCCCGTGGGCGATTACGACGGTCCACGGCTGGCCATAGGCTCCGACCGAGGTCCAGAAGGTCAGGAAGCCCAGCGCGGTGATGACGGGCGGCAGGACGAAAGGCGCCGTGCCGAGGATCTGGAACACCCTCGCCCACGGCGCGTGGCGCCGCCACAGGAACCACGAGAGCGGAAAGGCCACCGCGACCGCCAAGGCGGCCGCAAGCGTCGCGACCGTCACCGACGCGGTCAGGGCGCTCCGCCATGCGGCGTCGGCGAAGATGTCGCCATACCAGCGGGTGGAGAATCCCACCGGCGGGAAGACCAGCGTCCGCTGCCCGTTGACCGAGACCCCGGCGATCACGATCAGGGGAGCCGCCAGGAACACCGCCACCAGGGTGAACAGGCAGCGGCGGAAGAGGGTGGCGCTCATGCCGCGATCTCCTTCCGTCCGACCAGCAGCGACAGGCCGACCAAGGCCAGCGTGACCAGCACCAGGAAGACCGCCATGGCCGCGGCGAACGGCATGTTGGACTGGTAGATCGCCTGATCGGTGATCAGCACCGACAGCGTCCAATGCTGCGGCCGGCCCAGCAGTTGGGGCAGCAGGTAGGAGCCAAGCGCGAAGACGAAAACCATGATGAAGGTCGCCAGGATCGTGTTGCGCAGCGCCGGCACCACGACCGTCAGGAACGCCTTCAGCGGCGGTGCGCCGAGCGTGCGCGACGCCTCCATCAGGGTCGGGTCCAGCCGCGCCATGGCCGGGTAGAGCACGAGGACGGTATAAGGCAGCGCCTGATAGACCATGCCGGTCAGCACGGCGCCGAAGTTCGGTGTCAAGGCCGTCGGCTTCTCCATCAGACCGAGCCAGACCAGCAGGTTGGAGATCCCGGCGGTGCGCGATAGCAAGGTCGACCAGGCGAAGCCGATGACGACCTCCGACAGCGACAGGATGGAGAGCAGTGCCACCAGCCAAACGACCTGGACCGACCGGCGCGCCCGCGCCAGCTCGTAGGTGAACGGAAAACCGATGACAACGCAGATCAGCGCCACCAGCGCCGCCAGACCCAGGGAGAATCCCAGCACGCCCCCGAAGAAGGCGGTCAGGAACCGCTCGTAGCTGGCGAAAACGAAGGCGGGCGTGTAGAAGCCGGCCGGCTGCCGCTGGAAGAAGCTGACCATCACCATGATGCCGAACGGCACCACGAAGAACACGGTCAGCATGACGGCGGGAAAGACCAGCGGCGCGTAGTCCAAAGCCCGGCGGGGTGGCTCCAGCCTCACGACGCCAGTACCCGGCAGGACTCGGGGGCGAGCCGAAGCCCGACGGTGTCGCCCACCCGGAATTCCGCCCGGTCGCGCGGCGACGCCACCGCCACGATCTGGGTGCCGCCTGCATCGACGAAGGTTTCGATGCTGGCGCCAAGGTCGCGGATGAAGCTGATCGTTCCGGTCAGGGGAGCCTCGCCAACGGGGACCAAATGGATATCCTCCGGCCGGACAGACAGGGTGGCGCTGGTTTGCCCCGGCGCCAGGACGACGCCCGGAATGGTGCCGCCGGGAGCCGTCACCCCCTGCCCGCTCCCCTGAACGGCGATCAGGTTGGTCGAACCGATGAAGTCCGCCACGAAGGCGTTGACCGGCTTGCGGTAGATCTCGACCGGCGACGCAGCCTGCTGGATCCGGCCCTGGCCCATCACGACCACCAGATCGGCCATGGTCATGGCCTCACGCTGGTCGTGGGTCACCACGATCGTGGTGATGCCGAGGCGCTGCTGGAGTTTCCGCAGCTCGACCTGCATCGCCTCCCTCAACTTGGCGTCCAAGGCGGACAACGGCTCGTCGAGCAGGAACAGCTTGGGCGACAGGGCGAGCGCGCGGGCTATGGCGACACGCTGGCGC
Organism: Skermanella stibiiresistens SB22; assembly: GCF_000576635.1. Taxonomy (GTDB): domain Bacteria; phylum Pseudomonadota; class Alphaproteobacteria; order Azospirillales; family Azospirillaceae; genus Skermanella; species Skermanella stibiiresistens. The sequence goes on along the minus strand of NZ_AVFL01000002.1, from coordinate 397,605 downwards.
TGTCCACCCGACAGCCGAGCGACGGGCCGGTCGGCGTAGCCACGCAGATCGACCAGCGCCAGCAACTCCTCGGCGCGTTTCACCCGCTCCGCCCGGCCGACGCTTCGGATCCTCAGCGGATACGCGATGTTCTCGCCGACGTTCAAGTGCGGGAACAGGGCCAGCGACTGGAACACCATGCCGAAGTTCCGCTTATGGGCCGGCACCGCGGTGATGTCGGCACCGTCGATCAGGATGCGGCCGGAGGTCGGTTCCTCCAGCCCGGCGATCGTGCGCAGCAAGGTCGTCTTACCACAGCCGGACGGCCCGAGCATGCAGACGAAGGTTCCGTTGGGAACGGCGAGATCGACGTGATCGACGGCGCTCACGCCGTTGAAGCTCTTGGAGATGCCCTCCAGAACCAAGCCGGACATGGATTGCTCCGTTTCTAATGGATCAGCCGGCGACGATCAGTTCCGTCCACTTCTGGTTCAGCCAGTCGGACTTGGTCTGGTACAGGTCGTAGCGTGGAATGATCGGCGCGATCTCGGAGGACGCGGCGCCAAACTCCTTGTCGGTCAGGTCGGTCAGGCTGCGCGCCACGGTTGGCGCGGTGCCGACGTTCCGCGTCAGCTTCGCCTGGATGGCGGGATCGCTCATGTAGTTGATGAACTCGTGGGCCTCGGCGGACTTCTTGGACGCGGCGGAGACCGCCCAGCAGCCGCTGTCGAGGATGCCGCCTTCCGTGGGGAATGTGGAGCGGACGGGGTTGCCGTCGGCGGCGGCCAAGCCGGTCACGTCATGATAATACTGCCCCATTGGGATCTCGCCCGATTTCAGCGCCTGCTCGAACTGCGCCTCGTCGCGGTACCATAGCCGGACGTTGGGCTTGAGTTCGGCCAACTTGTTCATGACCTCCAGGATGCCATCCTCGGTGTCGAGCTTGGCGGGGCCGCCAAAGAAGGTCCTGGCCGTCACCTCCAGCAGGAACGAGTTGGAAACCAGCGCCAGCAGGCCCAGGCGATCCTTGTTCGCCGGGTCCCACAACGCGGCCCAGGAGGTCGGCGCCTCGGGGAAGACATCGGTGTTGGTCACCAGCGTGATGTACCACGCGACCGCCCCGACACCCGCGATCCGGCCGTCCGGGTACTTGTTAACGAATTGCGGCAGCAGGTTCTTCAGGTTCGGCAGCTTGGCCTGATCGAGCGGCGACCAAAGATCGATCGCCTGCCCCTTCAGCATCGCGACCTGGGACATCATCGACACGTCGGCCGGCGCCTGTCCCGCCCTGGCCGCCTGCGACAGCTGGACCAGCCACGCCTCTCCCGTCGGTTCCGAGATCGACTGGACCTCGATCCCGGTGGCGCTGGTGAAGTCCGGGAAGATGTGCTCGTCGAAGGATTCCTGGAAGTAGCCGCCGTAGACGCCGATCTTCAGCGAGCGGTCCGCCGCCCTCAGGATCGACGGCATGGCGAGCAGCGCGGCGCCAGCGGCGGCTCCCGCCAGAACGGTACGCCGGGTGATCCCGGTCTTTGTCGTCTCGGTCATCGGTTCACCTTCCTGTCCTCGATTTTTCTTAGGGTCTTTATTATCGCCGGGAGCCGATCGAGGGGCTGAAGACCATCAGGCTGAGTATCTCGAACAGCATCTGAGCGCCGGCCTGCGCCGTGTTGGTGGTGGAGTCGTACTGGGGCGCCACCTCGACGACATCGCCGCCTACGATGTCCAGGCCCTTCAAGCCCCGCAGCAGTTCCTGCGCCTCGCGCGTGGTCAAGCCGCCGATCTCGGGTGTTCCGGTCCCTGGCGCGAAGGCGGGATCGAGGCTGTCGATGTCGAACGAGACATAGGTCGGGCCGTCGCCGACCACCGAACGCGCGCGCTCGATCACCGCCGCCATGCCCAGGCCGCCCAACTCCTCGGCGTGGATGACCGTCATGCCGCTATCGTAGGAGAATTCCCATAGGAACTCGGACGAGCCCCGGATGCCGATCTGGATGGTCCGCTTGGGATCCAGCACGCCTTCGAGCACGGCCTGCCGGAAGGGGCCGCCGTGGTGGAACTTGGTCTGGTCGAAGCCACCGCTGGTGTCGCAATGGGCGTCGATGTGGATCATGCCAACGGGACGATCCTTGCCCAGCGCCTTCAGGATCGGCAGCGAGATCGAGTGATCGCCGCCGACCGACAGGGGAGCGACGCCGGCCCCGACGATCTTGCCCAGGTGGGCTTCGATGTCCTCGTGCGACAGGTCCAGGCTGAAGCGGCTGCGGAACGGCACGTCGCCGATGTCGGCCACGCGCAACTCCGCCAGCGGTGCGGCTTGGAGCACATGATTGTAGGGCCCGATCCGCTCGATGCCCCGAAGCGCCCGCGGGCCGAACCGGGAGCCGGTCCGGTTGGTGACGCCCAGGTCCATCGGCACGCCCAACATCGCCACTTGGAGGTCGCCGAAGTCGGGCGCCTCCGGGTCGATCGCGCGGTGCGGAGCCGCCAGGAGAGTCGGCATCCCGGCATAGGGAGCCACGCGGGTGCCGGACTTGGAGAAGATCGTGTCGGCCACCTTGCGGAAGGTTGGATCGAAGACCCCGCCGCCGTCGAGGGAGCCGTATTTCGCGCGCAGGCGCTCCAATTCGTCCTGGTTCATCAAGCAAACTTCCTATTGGTTCCAGCCTGTGGTCAGGTTCAGGAAGCGGTCGGGCAGGCTCTCGATCGCGGCCCTGTCGGCATTGGCGAAGGCAATGCGGAGATGGTGCTCGTTGCCAGGGCCAAAATAGCTGCCGGGCAGGCACAGCACGCCGCGGTCCACCGCCAGACGCTCCGCCACATCGGCTGCCTTGGCGTCGAACGGATGGCGGAGGAAGGCGAAGTACGCGCCGATGGCGTCGAGCCGCCAGCCATCGAGCCGGCCTGCCGCCTGCCTGAACGCGGCGGCCCGGCCGATGATCTCGCGGCGGTTCTCCTCGCGCCACGCCGTCATGGGCTCCAGCGTCGCCGCCAGCGCGTGCTGTCCGGCGCGCGGCGCGCAGATTTGGACGCAGTCCATCACCTTGGCGAACTCGGCCAGGAACTCCTCGCCCGCGATGACGGCGCCAAGACGGTGACCGGGAATGCAGAAGGACTTGGAGAAGCTGTAGAGTTCGACCAATGTGTCGCGCCAATCCGGATCGTCGAACAACCCGTGGGGCTTCGTCCCCGCGTCGGCCAGGAAGTCCCGGTAGGTCTCGTCCAGCACCAGCGCCACGCCCCGTTCCCGGCAGACCCGGAAGATCGCCGCCAGCGTCTCAGGCGGATAGACGGCGCCGGTCGGATTGTTCGGGCTGATCAGGACGACGGCGCGGACCCGCTCGTCGATCGCGGCGGCGATCCGGTCGGGGTCGGGGACGAAGCCGTCCTCCGCCGAGGCCGGCACCGCCCGCGCCTCGATGCCGAGCATGTCCAGCGTCATCTTGTGATTGAAGTACCACGGCGTCGGCAGGATGATCGCCTCGCCCGCTTTCGCCAGCGCCAGCACCGCGACGAAGAACGCCTGATTGCAGCCGGATGTGATCGCGACCTCACCGGGCCGGATGGCGGTGTCGAAGGTCTGGCCGACATGGGCGGCGTAGCGGTCCCGCAGGTCCTGGTCGCCTAGGATCGCACCGTAACCCGCCATCAGTGGCGACGAGGCCGCAGCGGCAAGGGCTTCCAGGATCTCGGGATGCGGAGGATACCCGGGCACCGCCTGCGCCAAGTCGATCAACGGGCCGCGGGTGCCGGCGTAGCGCCTGGCCCAGCCTTGCGCCAGGGGGATCGGCGGGCTGGATGTGTCGAGGAGAAGTGGGTTGACGCGTGTCACCAGGGTACTCCAGGCGCGGGACTTCGAAGCGGCCGGTCATACCCTGATACAGCGTCACACAGGTGAAATCCAGGGAGCATCGTTAACGAACGATGCTCCCTCTCCCAAGGTTCGAACCGCCAGCGATCAGACCACGGTGACGGTCAACTCCGTGACGCCGTCGACACCGCCGACCAGCACGTTGCCGCGCTTGACGGCACCGACACCCGCCGGCGTTCCGGTGAAGATCAAGTCGCCAGCGGCCAGCGTGAAGTAGTCCGACAGGTAGCTGATCATCTCCGGCACCTTCCAGATCATCTGGTTCAGGTCGCCTTCCTGCCGCTGCTCGTCATCGCACCGCATCCAGACGCGGCCGTTGGCGGGATGGCCGATCTCGGACGCCGGGATGATCGCCGTGCAGGGAGCCGACGCGTCGAACGCCTTGCCGATCTCCCACGGGCGGCCCAGCTTCTTGGCCTCGCCCTGGAGGTCGCGCCGGGTCATGTCGAGACCGACGCCATAGCCATAGACATGCTCGAGCGCCTGGGCGATCGGGATGTTCTTGCCGCCCTTGGCCAGCGCCACCACCAGCTCGATCTCGAAATGCACGTCGTCTGACTTGTCCGGATACGGGAACTTGCCGTCGGTCACCAGATTGTCCGGGTTCTTCTGGAAGAAGAACGGCGGCTCGCGGTTGGGATCGTGGCCCATTTCGATGGCGTGGGCGGCGAAGTTGCGGCCGATGCAGTAGATGCGATGGACCGGGAACAGCGCGTCGGAGCCGCGGATCGGCAGACTGGGGATGGCGGCGGGTTCGAAGGCCCAGCGGCCGGTGTTGTTGACACTCATTGACGGACTCCAGCGTAATATTCGATGCGTTTCTCGATGGCGCCGACCAATTCGGACACCAGGATGGCGAAAGCGAAGACGAGGATGGTCAGGGCCCAGAACCGCTCCATCAGGAAATTGCGGGAGTACAGTTCGAACAACTCACCATAGCCGATGACCGAGACGAGCAACTGCCCGATCACCACTCCCTTCACCCCGCGGATCATGCCGAGGCGGATACCGGCCAGGATTTCCGGCAGGGCCGCCCACAGCAGGATTTTCAGGTAGACGTCGCGCGGCTTGGCGCCGAACGACTTGCTCATCTCGACCAGGGAACCGGAGATGTGCTTCACCCCGGCCTGGGTGTCCAGGACGATGATCCAGACCGCGAACATGAAGACCGTCGCGATGATGGTGGTGTCGCCCAAGCCGAACAGGATCATCAGGATCGGCACCAGCGCCGAGAGCGGAGCGCTGACGAACAGGTTCACCCACATGCCGAGCAGGCGGTCGGCGGCGCGGAACCTGCCCATCAGCACGCCCAGCGCCACGCCGACCACGATCGCCAGCGCCATGCCCACGGCGAAGCTGCGGAGCGTGATGGCGGTCGCGGCCAGGAACTGGCGGGACTGCACCAGTTCCACCATCGCCGCCAGCACGGCGGTGAACGGCGGCACCAGGAACATCAGGTCGAGGCGGCCAATCAACTCCCACAGCAGGCACCAGACAAGCAGCGAGGACATCATCGGAACGCGGTGGCCAAACAGCGTCATGGCGTGTGCTCCCCCACCCCGTTCAATCGACGAACCGCTTGAGACCGTCCCAGATATCCTCGATCGTGTCGAGGTAACGGCGGTCGCGGCGGATCTCGTCGGGGGTACCGTCACGCGGGATATCGGGCTCGATGATGCGGGAGACGCGGCCGGGCCGGCGCGACAGCAACACGATCCGATCCGAGACGTAGACCGCCTCTTCGATGCTGTGGGTCACGAAGATGAAGGTCTTGCGCTGGACCCGGCGCAGGCTGAGCAGGTCCTCCTGGAACTTGCGGCGGGTCTGCTCGTCCACGGCCGAGAATGGCTCGTCCATCAGCAGGACGTCGGCGTCGACCGCGAGCGCCCGCGCCAGGCCGACGCGCTGGCGCATGCCGCCCGACAGCTCGTGGGGATAGCGCTCCTCGAAACCGGCGAGGCCGACCTCGGCGATGTAGCGCCGCGCGATCTCGTGGCGCTGGGCCTTGGGCATCCCCCGTAGTTCCAGTCCGAAGGCGACGTTGCGGATGACGGTCGCCCACGGCATGAGGGCGAAGTCCTGGAACACGAAGGCGCGTTCGGGACCAGGACCGGTGACCGGCTTGCCCTTGACCAGCACTTGGCCGGCGGTCGGCTGGAGCAGACCCGCGATCATCTTCAGCAAGGTGGTCTTGCCGCAGCCGCTGGGACCCAGCAGCGAGATCAACTCGCCGCGCGGGAAATCGAGATCGATCTCCTTGAGGGCCTCGAAGCTTCCGTAGAACTTGGACAGGCCGCGAACCTCGACGATGTTGTCGGGCTTCGCTGGAACGGGGGTTTCCCACGCTCGGGGCAGGACGGCCTGCATCAGGCGATCTCCCTTTTCTCAGGGCGGAACAGGGACACTTCGAGGCGCTGCAAGCCCCCGACCGTGACCGCGGAAAAGACGATGATGGACGCGATGGTCGCGTACATCTCGGCGTAGTTGGCGACCGAGCGGTGATAGGTGATCAGGTCGCCGATGCCGGTCGGCGTGATCAGCAACTCGGCAAGGACGATGCCAATGAACCCGGCGGAGATGCCGAGCCGGAGACCGGCGAAGATCAGCGGGCTGGCGTCGGGGATGACGATCTTCGCCACCTGCTGCCACCGCGTTCCCTGGAACGAGCGGCACATGGCGACCAGCGACGGGTTGACGTTGCGAACCGCCTTGTAGCAGTTGAGCACGATCACCGGCAGCGCCAGCACCGTCACCGCCAGCACCTTCGACGTCATGCCGATGCCGTAGACGAAGGTGATGAGCGGTATCAGCGCCGCCATCGGCGCAGCCTGCATCACGATGAACACGGGTGCGGCCAGCCACTCGGCCAGGGGTCGGAGCCCCATCAGGACGCCGACGGCCACGCCGATGACGGCTGAGATGACGATGCCGATCACCAGCGGCTGGAGCGTCGTGGCGTAGGCGGAGAGCAGGCTGCCATCCGCCAGCATGCCGACGAAAGCCATGAAGGTTTGCGAGAACGGCGGCAGGGCGTAATTGACCGGGATCTGGCCCGCCACCTCCCAGGCGCCGCAGAACAGCGCCAGGGAGAGCAACCGCCAGAACAAGGTGTGGTCGCGGGTGGCGATCCAGCGGATGAAGGAGGGGGTTGGCCCCACCGGCATCCCCGTACCACGGGCGAGAAGCTGGGACATCGTGGAGTGTTCCTATCCGTCCGTGCGGCACCGCTAGCGCTGGCCGACCTTCTGGAGCGCCTGGGTCAGTGGCTCCAGGGTCCAGAAATCGGCCACCTTCAGGCTGGCCGGTTCGCCCTGCAACTGCCCGGCGACGGTGTAGAACTCGAAATCGTCCTTGGCCGCGTCCTCACCTCCGCCATTGGCCGGGAACAGTCCGACATCGGCGGCGTCCTTGTAGTAGGGGCCGATATCTTCGACCACTTCGGACGGCAGATCAGGGGCGAGGTTGTATTTCTGGCGGAACTCGGTGACCACCTCCGGCTTCGCGTTGATCTCGCGGAAGGTGTTGAGCAGTTCCTCGGTCAGGATCGCGACCGACTCCTTTTCCTTATCGAGGAAGTTGGTGTTGGCATAGAGCGCCTCGTCGCTGGCGTCGATGCCTTCGACCGGCAGGACCTTGAACTTGCCGGGAGCCTTCGCCTGGAGCAAGCGCCAGCCGGCCGAGTCCACGATGGTCGCCTTGACATTGCCTTGGAGCAGCGCGCCAGTGCGGACTTCCGACCCTGGAACGTAGCTGACTTGGCCGTACTTGATGCCGTTCTTGCGCGCCAGCAGGGTCATGATCGCCTCGGTGCCCGACCCGCGGGAGTGGACCGCGATCTCCTGTCCGTTCAAGTCCTTCCAGTCCTGGTAGAATTCCGTGTTGACCACTGGATAGAAGCGCAGCGTGCTCATCTGGTAGAAGATCCGGATGGGCGCCCGCACCTTCTGAAGCAACGCGTAGGGTGTTCCGACCCCGATGTCGGCCTGCCCGCCGACCACGGCCTGGGCCGCGATGTCCTCCGACTTCAGGTACGAGATGTCGATATCGACGCCGCGCTCCTTGGCGCGCTCTATCGCCGTCAGGAAGCCCAGGGCTTCGACCGACGCGATATCGCCGAAGGCGATCCGGATCTTGCCGGCCGCGTCCGCTTCCATCGGCGCCAGGGACAAGCCGAGCGTCAAGGCCAAAGCCGCCGCGGCGCGAGCCGCATGGGACAAGGGGTTGCTGTTGAACATGGTCTTGGCTTCCTCCCTATAGATGAGCCAGTCATTGGTTTAGTGCGGGCCGAGCCCGCCGGTCGGGTTGATCCCAACCATTATTCACCAATTAATTAATGGTACGCATTGGTCCGAGGGAGAGTCAACGGATTTGGCTTGATTCCAGCCACATGTATGAGGATGATCGAAACCAATCCCTTTATTGGTTGAGGTCACTGATCATGAATGGTGTCGATCCACAGGGCACGCTGACCCAACTCCGAGCCTTGCTGGCGCAGGCGCCGCTGTCGGTCGACAGCCGCTTGCCACCGGAGCGGGACCTCTGCCAGCAACTCGGCGTCAGCCGGGGTGAACTGCGGAAGGCCTTGGCGACCCTGGAGGCGGAAGGTCAATTATGGCGCCATGTCGGCAAGGGCACCTTCATCGGCAGCCGCCCGACCGAGAGCTTGGCGGACCTGTCGGTAACCACCAGCCGAACCAATCCGGCGGAGGTCATGCAGACCCGGCTGCTGATCGAACCGGAGATCGCCCGCGTCGCCGCTCTGAACGCCACCGCCGCCGACATCGCGGAGATGAGGACCTGCATGGCGCGCTCGCGCTCCGCAGCGACTTGGCGGCAATACGAGAGCTGGGACAACAGGCTGCACCGCCTGATCGCTGAGTCGACCCGCAACACGCTGTTGCTCGCCATGTTCGACACGCTGAACGCCGTCCGGCGCGCGGTGGTTTGGGGCAGGCTGCGGGTGAACCGGACCAAGCCCGATCCCGGACACCACAGCTACGCCGAACACGAGGAGGTCGTCGCCGCCATCGCGGATCGGGACATGGACCGGGCGGCCCGGATGATGCGGCAACACCTACAGACGGTGGAGCGTAAGCTGTTGAACCAGCAGCAGTAGCGGGCGCCAGGGGGGGGTCATCATCAGCGACGGTTTGGCGCGGCCGTGGCCCCTTGCGCCTACGGAGGCATGCGGTCCAGAACGATTCATTGCGCTGTCGGGTCAAAGTGGCCACCGGTGCCGAAATTTGACCAGCCTCGGATGAGACAGTTCCAACGTTTGTTTCGTCGAACCGGGATTAACCGTAGGTCGGGTAGAGCGCGGCGGCACCCGACAAGCAGGCGAGTTGGTGTCGGGTGCCGCCGCGCTCTACCCGACCTACGGCTACTATTCCGTTAGTTTGTTTCTTCATAGCCATCTCGCCAGAGGCGGCGGAACGCCTTTGCCTCCGGGGATTCCGCTGGTGATCTGTCACGGAACCAAGCCATGGTCGGAGCCACCCAACTATGCCGGGCTCTACGACGTCGGCCCGGAACTCCGCCCCTTCGTGCCGACGTTCTCCTATGTCCTGTTCGACATGCGGACTGTCGAGGACCGTGACCTATCGCGCGATCCATTCCTGCGATTCGGGTTCGCCGTCATGAAGCTGGCGCGAGGACCATCCGACTTCCGGCGGCGCCTGCTCGCCTTGGCGACCACCGAGGTCTATCGCGACGACCGGATGGTCCAGCTTTTGATCTACATGATCAACGTATATAATGACTTGGACAGGGCGACCGTCGAACTTCTGTCGGCACCCTTGACGGAAGAGGAGCGTGGTGAAGTGACCACTTTGGCTGAAAGGCTTTATGCCGACGGCAAAGCCGATGGCAAGGCGGAGGGGCGGGCGCAGGGTGTGGCCGAGGGCTTGGCCGAAGGCGAGGCCAAGGGCAAAGCCGAACTGCTGCTCGACATCCTCGAATACCGCTTCGGCCCGGTGCCGAACGACGTCAGGGCAAGAATCTCACGGTCGGACTCGGACCGGATCTCCACCTGGGTATGCCGCGCCATGGAAGCGACCAGCCTCGATCAGGTGATGAACCCGGAGAAGGGTTGAGACCACCAAAGGTCGTGGCGGTCTCCGGGTTCATCGCGACTATCCGTTCGGGACTTGGCGGTTCAGGACTTCGCTGACTTCTTCGGCTTCTCGGCGGCCACCTTGGGTGCGGCCGCTTTGCGGGACTTGGTCTTCGGTTCCGCGACCGCCGGCTCCTCGATGACCGCGGGCTCCTTCACCTTCGAAGCGGCCTTGCGGGGCTTCGCCTTCGACGCCTCCGCCGCGGGCTCCTCGGTTGTCACTTCAGGCGCGGCGGCCTTGGGAGCCACTTCCTTCTTGGGAGCGGCCGCCTTGCGCGCCCGGGGCTTCGCGGGTTTTGGCGCTTCGGCTGGTTGCTCCGCGGCGACGGGGGAGCTGGTCGGTCCGGCGGGATCCGCCGCGTCATCGACCCAGCCATCCTCGGCCCGGATTTCCTGAACCGCCATCCGCCAGTGGTCGTCGCCGCGGCCGTCCGGCCGACCTTCGCGCTCCCAGATCTCATAGGCGCGATTCTTGATCCGCTCTTCCTGTTCCGGCGACATGACGACCTCCTCGGCAAGTGGTTCTAGCGTATGGTGTTTCGGCCGAAAACACATGCCACCTCACGATGTTCCAGGAAAGCGAAATCGACGTTTATAGCGCTAAGTAACGCGAGAACGGATCACCACCGCGTTCAAAGCCAGCGACAAGACGCCCCCGGAAGTATTCTTCCGGGGGCGTCTATGTCTTAAGTCAGGGAGTTTCCAACGTTATCAGGGCCGTCGGTATCAGTGGGCGGAAGCTCCCTCCGCTCCGATTCCCGTCTGCGAGCGGATATACTGGGCCTCGAAGGCCGCCTCCTCGCTGGCCGCGTTCCGGCTCTTGTCGGTGACCGAGAACAGCCACGTCGCGATGAAGGCGAGCGGGACCGAGAAGATCGCCGGGTTGTCGTAGGGGAACGGAGCGCTGCCCTTGGGGTGGGCGAGCACGCTTTCCCATACCGTCGGGCCGAGAATGACCATCACGGTGGCGCTGATCAAGCCCATGAAGCCGCCGATCAAGGCGCCGCGCGTCGTCAGCTTCTTCCAGAACATCGACAGGAAAATGATCGGAAAGTTGGCCGAGGCGGCGATGGCGAAGGCTAAGCCGACCATGAAGGCGATGTTCTGTTGCTCGAACGCAATGCCCAGCACGATGGCCAGGATGCCGAGGCACACGGTCGCGATCTTGGAAACCCGGATCTCCTGCTGCTCGTTCACCCGGCCGCGGCGGAACACCGAGGCGTAGAGATCGTGTGACACGGCGGACGCTCCCGCCAGCGTCAGGCCCGACACCACGGCCAGGATCGTGGCGAAGGCGACGGCCGAGATGAAGCCCAGGAAAAGGTCGCCGCCGACCGCGCGGGCCAAGTGGATGGCGGCCATGTTGGTGCCGCCCAGCATGTTGGTGATCGGGTTGATCGTGCCGTCCGGCCCGGGGCGGAAGAACTCCGGATTGTTCATCAGCAGGACGATGGCGCCGAAGCCGATGATGAAGGTCAGGATGTAGAAGTAGCCGATGAAGCCGGTGGCGTAGAAGACCGACTTGCGGGCCTCCTTGGCGTCGGCGACGGTGAAGAAGCGCATCAGGATGTGCGGCAGGCCGGCGGTGCCGAACATCAGCGCGATGCCCAGCGAGATCGCGGATATGGGATCGGCGACCAGCGTTCCCGGCTGCATGATGGCGACGTGCTTCGGATGCATGTCGACCGCGGCCTGGAACAGGGCCCCGATGTTGAAGTTGTAGTTGACCAGCACCATCAGCGCCATGAACGAGGCGCCGGACAGCAGCAGGATCGCCTTGATGATCTGCACCCAGGTGGTGGCCAGCATGCCGCCGAAGGTGACGTAGAGGATCATCAGCACGCCCACCAGCACCACGGCGTAGATGTATTGCAGGCCGAACAGCAGCTGGATCAGCTTGCCGGCGCCGACCATCTGGGCGATCAGGTAGAGCGCCACGACGACCAGCGAGCCCGAGGCCGCCAAGGTGCGGATGGGGGTCTGCTGGAGGCGGTAGGACGCCACGTCGGCGAAGGTGTACTTGCCGAGGTTGCGCAGCTGCTCCGCGATCAGGAACAGGATGATCGGCCAGCCGACCAGGAAGCCGATCGAGTAGATCAACCCGTCGAAGCCCGAGGTGTAGACCAGCGCCGAGATGCCCAGGAACGAGGCCGCCGACATGTAGTCGCCGGCGATCGCCAAGCCGTTCTGGAAGCCGGTGATGCCGCCGCCGGCCGCGTAGAAATCCTTGGCCGACTTGGTCTTGGACGCCGCCCAGTAGGTGATCCCGAGCGTGCCCGCCACGAAGATCAGGAACATGACGATGGCGGTCCAATTGGTCGCCTGCTGCTGGACCGCGCCGCTGATCGCGTCGGCGGCGAACACGCCGCCCGACAGCGTCAGGACCGGTGCCGCGGTGAGTGCCGCCAATGCGTGCGGGATGCGCCTCATCGCCTGCTCTCCTCGATGATCTGACGGTTCAACTCGTCGAATTCCGTGTTCGCCCGTCGGACATAGATACCGGTCAGCAGGAAGGCCGAGACGATGATCACGAGACCGAATGGGATACCCAGCGTGATGACGCCATACACCGGGACGCCGAGAAGGGAAGGCACGAAGGCGACGATAAGAATGAAGCCGTAGTAGAGCAGGAGCATCAGGATGGACAATTGCCAGCCGAATTTAGTTCGCTTTTGCGTTAACTCGGCGAATTTTGGATTGTTCCTGATCTTTCGAGTCAGTTCTTGTTGCATCTGGGGTCTCCTCGGAAGGCTGTTTTTTCGTCTCCGCCCTCATCGGAAATTAGCTTTAATGATACATCCCGTGCTTGGGAGCCCCGACCTTGGTCTAGGGTGCGCCTTTTCTGGAGTGGCTGGAATTCGATGGAGACCTGGATCGTAGCCTTGGTGTCCCTTGGCACCCTGTCGACGCTGTTCGCGGTCGCGTGGCAAGGGGACCGCTGGGCGGCGGCCGGGCGGAGCGCCGCCCGCGCGCCGATCCTGTACACGCTGAGCCTCGCCGTCTACTGCACGTCCTGGACCTTCTATGGCTCGGTCGGCCGCGCCAGCGTCAGTGGCTTCGACTTCCTGCCCATATATCTTGGACCGATCCTGATGCTGGGGCTCGGCTCCCGCGTCCTGGCCCGCATGGTTCGGATCGCCAAGGCGGAGAACGTGGTGTCGATCTCCGACTTCCTGGCCGCCCGCTATGGCAAGAGCCAAGCCGTGGCGGCGTTGGTCACCGTGACGGCGGTCATTGGGGTGATGCCCTATCTGGCCTTGCAGCTGAAGGCGATCACCATCAGCTTCGAGGCGCTGACCGGAGCGGGGGGCGGCGACCGCTTGGTATCGACCGACACCGTGATGCTGGTGACCGCCGCCATGGCGGCCTTCTCCATCCTGTTCGGAGTCCGCCACATCCACGCCAACGAGCATCACCGCGGGCTCGTCCTGGCGGTCGCTTTCGAGTCCGTCGTCAAGCTCGCGGCGTTCCTGATCGTCGGTGCCGTCGTCACCTTCGCGATCATGGGCGGTCCGGCGACGCTGCTGGAGCGGGTAATGGCGCACCCCCGGCTGCCCGACCTGCTGGTTCCCGACCTGGGGAACTGGAGTTGGTGGACCATGACGCTGTTGTCAGCCTTCGCGATCCTCTGCCTGCCGCGTCAGTTCCACGTGGCCGTGGTCGAGAACGTCCATGTCGACGACGTCAAGATGGCCGCCCGACTCTTCCCCCTCTACCTGATCGTCATCAACCTGTTCGTGATGCCGGTGGCCTTGGCCGGGGTGCTGCTGTTCCCCGAGGGCGACATCAGCGCAGATACCTTCATGGTGTCCATCCCGATGGCCGAGGGTTGGCCGCTGGTGGGGCTGGTGGCCTTCGTTGGTGGCCTGTCCGCGAGCACGAGCATGATCATCGTCGCGGCCGTCACCCTCAGCACGATGGTTTCGAACGATGTGGTGGTCCCGCTGCTGCTGCGGCTGCGGCTGCGGCCCGCCACCGCCGCGTGGCGCGACGATCCGGCGCGCATGCTACTCCTGGTCAGGCGCTCGGCGGTTATCGCCATCCTCGCGATGGCCTATGGCTTCCACAGGGTGATCGGAGCCGCCTACCCCCTGACCACCATCGGGCTGGTCTCCTTCGCCGCCGTGGCGCAGTTCGCACCGGCCCTGTTCGGGGGCATGGTCTGGCGCCGCGGCAACCGGACGGGCGCCATCGCCGGCATCGCGGTCGGGTTCGCCGTCTGGAGCTACACGGCTTTGCTTCCCTCCGTGGCTGACGCGGGCTGGATGGATGGCGCCTTGCTGTTAGAGGGGCCGTTCGGCGTCGGTTGGCTCAATCCCCGCGCGTTGCTCGGTCTGCCCGGCCCCGATCCGCTGACCCACTCGGTGCTCTGGAGTCTCGGCCTCAATCTGGCCTGCTACCTGCTGCTGTCCGTGACCACGCGCCAGAGCGGGGTTGAGCGCCACCAAGCGGAGCGGTTCGTCGCCATGCGGTCCGACGGCACCTCCGGCGCCATTTGGGGCATGACGCGGGTGGCCGACCTCCACGCCATGGCCGCGCGTTATGTCGGAGTCGAGAGGGCGGACGCCGCCTTCGCTGGGCGGGAAGGCTGGCTCGACAAGGCGGACGCCGAGACCGTCCGGCTGACCGAGACCCTGCTGGCGGGAGCCCTGGGTTCGGCGTCGGCCCGCGTCGTGGTCGCCGGCATGCTGAAGGGCGGCAGGATGTCGCCGGTCGCCGCCCGGTCGATGCTGGATGAGGCGTCCCAGGCGATCCTGGCCAAGCACGACCTGCTGCGCGCCACCCTGGAGAGCATCGACCAAGGCATCTGCGTGGTCGGCCGCGAGGGCCGCGTGGTGACGTGGAACCAGCGCTTCACCAGCCTGAACGGCCTGCCCGATGGGGCGTTGAAGGCAGACTTGAACTTGGCTGATCTGTTGGGCCGCGATCCGACGCGCTCTGGTGTCCGCGAGTGGCGGCGTTCCGATGGCATCGTCCTGGAGATGGCCGCGAACCCCATGCCCAGCGGCGGCTTCGTGATGACCTGCACCGACGTGACCGAGCGGCACCGGACGGCCGCGGCGTTGCGCGAGGCGAACGAGGGTCTGGAACGGCGGATCGAGGAACGCACCCGCGACTTGGCGGCCGCGAAGGCCGAAGCCGACCGGGCCAACCTGGGGAAGACGCGTTTCCTGGCGGCGGCGGGGCATGATCTCATGCAGCCGCTGCATGCCGCCCGCCTTTTCCTGTCGGCCCTCGCGGATCGGGCCGGCGACGGGGATCCGCTGATTGGACAGGTGGACGCGTCGCTACGGTCGGTCGAGGAGTTGCTGGGCGAATTGCTTGACGTCTCGAAATTGGATTCCGGCGTGGTGACCGCCAAGATGGCGGCGTTCCGCGTCGATGACGTGATGGCGCCGCTGTGCGACGAGTTCACCGTCCTGGCGGCGAGGCACGGCTTGAAGTTTCGGATGGTGCGGTCGAGCGCCGCCGTGAACAGCGATCCCGCCCTGCTCCGCCGTGTCCTCCAGAACCTCCTTGGCAACGCCGTCCGCTACACGGTGTCGGGCGGGATCCTGCTGGGGTGCCGAAGGCGAGGCGGGAACCTGAGGATCGAAGTGTGGGACACCGGGATCGGCATTGCCGACGACAAGCTGCGCGACATCTTCACGGAGTTCCGCCAGTTG
Organism: Skermanella stibiiresistens SB22; assembly: GCF_000576635.1. Classification (GTDB taxonomy): domain Bacteria; phylum Pseudomonadota; class Alphaproteobacteria; order Azospirillales; family Azospirillaceae; genus Skermanella; species Skermanella stibiiresistens. Next base: position 381,977 of record NZ_AVFL01000002.1, on the reverse strand, counting down.
GAGGAGGTCTCGGCCGACCGTGGCAAGGGCCTGGGGCTCGGTCTCAGCATCGTCGAGCGGTTGGCGGCGATCCTGGGGCATCCGGTCACGGTCCGCTCGACACCGGGCCGGGGCAGCTGCTTCGCGATCGAGGTTCCGCGCACCGGTGACGCCGTCGCCGAACGGCATCCCCGCGCGCGGCGGCCCCGGCGTGATTTCGCCGGCGCCCTGGTGCTATGTGTCGACAACGACCCGACGGTGGCGCGTGGCATGGCGGTCCTCCTGGAGGGCTGGGGTTGCGATGTCGTCACGGCGGCGAGCGCGGAGGCCGCGTTGACGGCGCTGGCGGGACGGACGCCGGACGCCATCCTGACCGATTACCATCTGGACTACGGATCGAATGGTCTGGAGGCGCTGGCGGGGTTGGAATCGCGCTTGGGAGTCTCCATACCCGCCGCCCTGATCACGGCCGACCACGGTGCCGAGATCCTGGAGGCGGCTACCTCGCGCGGCTACGCCCTCGCCCGCAAGCCGCTTCGACCCGGAGCGTTACGGGCCTTGGTGAGCCAGTTGATCGCCCGGAGGCGGCAAGCCGCCGAATGATACCGTGTCAGGAAACCCTTCGGGCCGAGGGCCCCGGCGCCTCGTCGCCTGGCGCCTCGACCACCAGGCGGCCAGCGGCGATGATCACTTGGGTCCTGCTATGCAGGCCCAGTTTCCGCAGGATGACGGTGACGTGGGCCTTCACCGTGGCTTCCGACACCGACATCTCATAGGCGATCTGCTTGTTCAGCTTGCCGGAAGTGATGCCTGCGAGGACGCGGAGTTGCTGCGGCGTCAGCGACGCGATTCGATCGGCGAAGCCAGGTTCCGGCGGGTTGGCGACGGGGGGTGACGCGCCCTCCATCTCTGGGAACCAGTCGCCGCCGTCCAGGACGGTGTGGAGCGCCTTGGCGATGGTCTCTATCGGTGCCGATTTTGGAACGAAGCCCGACGCGCCGTATTCCAGCGAACGCTGGATCGTCACCGTATCCTCGAGCGCCGACACCACGATGATCGGTATAGCGGGATGTTCGCCCCGCAGCAGGAACAGCCCGATGAAGCCGTTCATCCCGGGCATGTGAAGGTCGAGCAGGATGAGATCGATGCCGTCGTGCCGGGCCGCCGTCGTTTCCATGACTTGGCTGAAGCCTCCAGCCTCGATCAACTCCGCGTCGGGCAGGGTCTGGGCGACCGCTTGCCGAAGCGCGGCCCGCATCAAGGGGTGATCGTCGGCTATCAATATTCGGTACGCCGGCATTTCGGCTCTCTCGCGTTTCGCTCCCGGAGACCGATTATCGGGCCTTATCGCGGCCGCCACAACGCAGGCATACGGCTATGGTCACATCACCCCAAGGCGGGTTCGTCCCACACGGGTCAGCCAACGATCCGCCAAGTCCCATCCGGCTGTTGGCAGGCTTGGCCGAAAGCGGATTGGACCCTACCGGCCACGACCACCTGTTGCTGGAATTCCCTGCAATAGGCGCCCGAAGTCGTCCAGCCGTCCCGCGTCGTCTGAACGGCGCCGAGATTTCCCGTGTGGGGATTACTCCACTGGATCGGCACCCCGACCGGTGCCGCGTAGGCCCGTGCCGCCGCCTGCCGGGCGTAAACCTCGTCCGCCCGGTCGAGCGACCCGCCAATACCCGAGCCGACGAACGCCCCGAGCAAGGTCCCGGCGCCGACAGCCGCGAGCCTGCCGGTTCCGCCGCCGATCCTTGATCCGGCGAGGCCACCGAGGGCGGCGCCACCCAAGGTGCCCACCGTCTGTTTGGCGCCGGATCCGAACCCAAGGGCGGAGGGGCCGTGATAGCCACCTCCTCCCGGATACAGGTTGACGCCGGTCCCGACGTTGAAGCCCCCGAATCCGGTGCCGTAGCCAACATTGGCGTAAGGGGCGCAGCCAGAGACGAGTGCCAGGACGGCGATCGCCGCGATCGTTCTTCTCATGACATCCTCCTCGGGCTGGTTGTTTTCGGCTATCGCGCCGACGTCAGGATTTTACTGGACGATCTGCCAGGTTCCGTCCTGCTGCTGGCACGCACGACCGGTCGCCTGTTCCGCCCGTCCACCGACATAGATCGTCTGGTTGAACTCGCGGCAGTACTGGCCTGTCTGATTGTTGCGGCCCTCGCGGATCGGGGTGACGATGCCGGAGTTGCCGCTTTCGGGATTCGACCAGCTGATCGGCTCGCCGATCGGGGCGGTGTAGGCGCGGTCCGCCGCCTGGGTCGCATAGGACTGATCCGCTCTGTCGAGCGACTTGCCGACTTCGCCACCCAGCAGCGCGCCGAGCAGCACGCCGCCCGCCGTCATCGCCAACTGTCCCTTGCCTTTGCCGAACTGGGCACCCGCGAGGCCACCAGCCGCGGCGCCACCCAGCGTGCCCACGCCTTGCTTGGTTCCAATACCGTCGGCGCATCCGGCCGTGGCCAAAAGTGACCCCGACAGGAAAATCGACAGGACGAGCTTACGCATAATGCACCTCTGAATTGGACGTCACCCGGATAAACACCCGAAGCGCCCATTCAAGCCATCGCTCGAAAGAGGTAGTGGCGAGGTGTCGGCAAAGAAGGTCAGTCAGGTTGCCTCGCCAGTCCCTTGTCGTGTGAAGGCTTGGTCCAAGGCCGGTCACCGCGTTCGGCGGCCACCGTCGCGACGCGCATGGCGCCGGGAGAAAGCCAGATCTGATGGGCTCCCTCGCGGCGCAAGCGCCAAAGATCCACCACCAGTTTGGCCGAACAGGCACGCGGCGCCGGATCGGCGGAGATCACGACATCCGCCACGCCGCAATCCTCGGTCAACGCCTGCCGGACCCGCGCCAGCGCGACGGTGCGCCCCTTGGCGCGGTACAGGCAGCCGGAGCGGTCGCAGTCGAGCAATCCGCCGGCGCCCTTTCCCTCCCTCGGCCAGACGCCCCCCTCCAGCCGCCCGTCACGGCGCAGCCATATCGAGGCGTCGAAGCGTCCGGCGATCCGAGACGATAGGGACAACCCACCGTCGGCATCCCGAACCGCCATCAGCTTTCCCTCTTCATCGACCAGGATGTCCGGCGGGTCGTGGAACGCGGCGGTCAGCAAGGCACCGAGGATGATGGGCACTCCCAGCAGCCGCCATCGCCTCCGCCAGAGCGTGAGCCAACAGCCTCCCAGGGCCACCAGCGGCAAGGCGAGCGCCGGCATGGCCTCGATCAGCTGGGATGCTCCCGGCAAGGCGGCGGTCAGGCGCGCGGTCTCCAGGATCGCGGTGGCACCCCATCCCACCAGCACCAGGAACGGCTGATCGAGTCCGAACGGCATCGCGAGATAGGAGATCAGGCAAAGCGGCATCACCCAGAACGAGGTCACCGGAACCGCGATCATGTTGGAGAGCACGCCGTAGTATTGGATCTGCTGGAAGTGGAACATGGAGAACGGCGTGGTCGCGAGGCTGGCGACCACCGATGTCACCACGATACCGGCGATCTGGAGCATGGCACGCCCGAAAGGTCCCCTGTTCAGCCGTAGTCTCCGCCACGCCGGACTGATCACCTCATAGGCAGCGATCAGCGCGGTGACGGCGCCGAACGACATCTGGAAACTGGCTCCCAGCAGGCTCTCCGGTTCCTTCAACAGCAGCACCGTCGCGGCGAAGGCGATCAGCCTCATGCTGAATGGATTTCGGTCCATCAGGATGGCGCCCAGTGCCAATCCGGTCATGAGCACGGAACGTTCCGTGGGCACCGGGGACCCCACCAGCAGCATGTAGCAGACGGTTCCCGCCATGGCGGCGACCGCCGCGATCTTCTTGATCGCCCAGTTCAGCGCCACCGGTTCGATCAGGGCCAGCAACGCCCGCACCGGAACGAAGATCAGGCCGGCGACGAGACTGACATGAAGGCCGGAGATCGACAGCAGGTGGGCCAAGCCGGAAACGCGGAAATCGTTCATGACATGTTCTGGAATGCCGGTTTGCTCGCCTGTCATCAGCGCGTCGATCACCCTGCCTTCGGAGCCGCCGATCAGGGAGTTGATCCGGTCGCTCATGCGCAACCGAAACCGTTCCACCGCCGCCATGGCGTCAGCCCACTCTCCGACCGGCACCGGCTCTACCCGCTCGACCTGACCGACCGCGTAGCCATTGCCGCCGATCCCGGCGAAGAACGCGGTGCGGGCGAAGTCATGGGCACCCGGAGCCACCGGAGCGCCCGGCGGGGCGAGCACGGCCTTGACGCGGATCCTTTCTCCCGGAGATGCCGCTTGGGCGGCGTCGCGCAGCCGGATCCGGACCATCCCGGGCGTCGCGTCGGCGGCCAACCGGGGGATCGAGAGCTCGGTCAGCAGGACGCGGACACCCTTCTCCAGGCGGTCGACGCCGAGCACCCTGCCCGTCACTGGAACCGGTCCGATCTCCCGCGCCAGGATGGGCGCCGCTACTCGCGCGGTGCGGAATTGCGCGGCGGTGAAGCCCAGCGCCACGCTCAACGCCGCCAGACAAACCAAGGGTGCGATCGCACGATGACGCGCCAGAAGCGACGCGGTGACGAACAAAGTGGTCGCGGCGGCGCCGGCCCATGCCGGCGGCTCGGTGTACAGCGCGAAGTACCACGCCACTCCCAGTCCGATGCCGACCGGCAGCCAGAGTATCCAACGCTCCCGCTCCGCCATGAGGCGGTCGGCGAGCGCCCGGGCCAGATATGCTGAAATCGAGAGGGTGGCCATCATTTTGCCGGTTGGCTTCCAGCCGGTTGGGGTGCGCGAACGATCCCCATGTGCTATGTCACCGGTTACCATTTTATCAGTGCAGATCGGAATTGCGGTAACGATGTCCGTCGTCACGCGTTTTGCGCCCTCGCCCACCGGATTTCTCCATATCGGCGGGGCTCGTACGGCCCTCTTCAATTGGCTGTTCGCCCGCCACCATGGCGGCACCTTCCTGTTGCGCATCGAGGATACCGATCGCGCCCGTTCCACCGACGCGGCGGTCGAGGCGATCCTGGACGGGCTGAAGTGGCTGGGGCTCGACTGGGATGGCGACGCCGTGTCCCAGTTCGAGCGCCGTGGCCGCCACGCCGAGGTCGCCCACCAGATGGTGGCGTCGGGGCACGCCTATCCTTGCTACGCCAGCCCGGAGGAGTTGGAGGCGATGCGGGCGGAACAGAAGGCCGCCGGTCAGCCGATGCGCTATGACGGACGCTGGCGCGACCGCGATCCGTCGGAGGCGCCCGCCGGGGTGGCTCCGGTCGTGCGGCTCAAGGCGCCCCGCGACGGTGAGACCATCGTCAATGACCACGTGCAAGGCGAGGTCCGGGTCCAGAACTCGCAGCTGGACGACATGGTGCTGCTGCGGGCCGACGGCACGCCGACCTACATGCTGTCGGTCGTGGTCGATGACCACGACATGAACGTGACCCATGTGGTCCGCGGCGACGACCATCTGACCAACACCTTCCGCCAAGTCCAGATCTACCGCTCGATGGGCTGGGATCTTCCCGAGTTCGCGCATATTCCACTGATCCACGGCGCCGATGGCGCCAAGCTGTCGAAGCGGCACGGCGCGCTGGGCGTCGAGGCCTACCGCGACATGGGCTACTTGCCGGAAGCCTTGCGGAACTACCTGCTGCGCCTTGGCTGGGGACATGGGGATGAGGAGATCATCCCGACCGAGCGGGCGATCGAGGTGTTCGACCTAGGTGGCATCGGCCGTTCCCCTTCGCGCTTCGACTTCGCCAAGCTGGACAATTTGAACGGTCATTACATGCGGCTGGCCGATGACGGGCGGCTGACCGACCTGATCACACCACTGATAGAGGCCAAGCTCGGCGCCGGGATCGGCGACGCCGGGCGCGACCTACTGACGCGGGCGATGCCGGGACTGAAGCAGCGGGCCAAGACCTTGGTCGAGTTGGCGGAGTCCGCACAATTTTATGTTGCTCCCCGTCCCCTGCCGGTGACGGGTAAGGCCGTTGATCTGTTAGGGGTTGAGGGTGTCGCGTTGCTGACGGAATTGGCGGAGGAACTGCGGCCATTCGACGCTTGGAATGCAGGGGAAATCGAGGCGAAAACGAGGCAATTCGCTGAAAACAAGGGTTTGAAATTGGGCAAGGTCGCCCAGCCGCTCAGGGCGGCGCTGGCGGGATCGACGGTTTCACCACCGATTTTCGAGGTTGCGGAGTTATTAGGTAAAACAGAAACGCTCGCGCGCATTGCGGATATTGCGCAACCGCGCTAAGGCCCAAGCGCTGCGTTGCCAAGACCGCTTTGCAGCATTATTCTCTCCTGATATGAGACGGTCCGGGGAAATCCGAGGCCGCAATCACAAGGAAGTGCCGAGATGAGCCAGAAAACGGTTACGCTGACTGATAACAGCACCGGAAAATCATTTGAATTCCCGGTGCTCGAAGGCACGACCGGTCCGGAAGTGATCGATATTCGCAAGCTTTACGCCGAAACCGGATACTTCACGTACGATCCGGGCTTTACTTCAACCGGCAGCTGCGAATCCAAGATCACCTACATCGACGGCGACGAGGGAATTCTGCTGCACCGCGGTTACGCCATCGAGGATTTGGCCGAGAACTGCAATTTCCTGGAAGTCTGCTACCTTCTGCTCCACGGTGAACTACCCTCCCCCGAACAACTCTCGACCTTCGACAAGACCATCACCTATCACACGATGGTCCATGAGCAGATCAATTACTTCCTGCGTGGCTTCCGCCGCGACGCCCACCCGATGGCGATCCTGTGCGGCGTGACCGGCGCCCTCTCCTCCTTCTACCACGACAGCACCGACATCGAGGATCCGCACCAGCGGATGATCGCCTCCCACCGGCTGATCGCCAAGCTGCCGACCATGGCGGCCATGGCCTACAAGTATTCGGTCGGCCAGCCGTTCATGTATCCGCGCAATGACCTGAGCTACGCCGAGAACTTCCTATACATGACCTTCGGCGTGCCCTGCGAGCCCTTCAAGGTCAACCCGATCCTGTCGCGCGCGATGGACCGCATCTTCATCCTGCACGCCGACCACGAGCAGAACGCCTCGACCTCCACGGTTCGCTTGGCTGGTTCCTCGGGCGCCAATCCTTTCGCCTGCATCGCGGCGGGCATCGCCTCGTTGTGGGGTCCGGCGCATGGCGGCGCCAACGAAGCCGTGTTGAAGATGCTCCAGGAGATCGGCAGCAAGGACCGCATCCCCGAGTTCATCAAGCGCGCCAAGGACAAGAACGACAGCTTCCGCCTGATGGGCTTCGGCCACCGGGTGTACAAGAACTTCGATCCGCGCGCCCAGGTCATGCGCAAGACCTGTCACGAGGTTCTCGGCGAACTCGGCATCACCAACGACCCGCTGCTCGACATCGCGATGGAACTTGAGCGGATCGCCCTCGAGGACGATTACTTCATCGAGAAGAAACTTTACCCGAACGTCGACTTCTATTCCGGCATCATCCTGAAGGCCATGGGCTTCCCGACCAGCATGTTCACCGTGCTGTTCGCCGTCGCCCGCACCGTCGGCTGGATCGCCCAGTGGAAGGAGATGATCGAGGATCCGGGACAGAAGATCGGCCGGCCGCGTCAGCTCTACACGGGCGCCACGCAGCGGAAGTTCGTCCCGCAGAACGAGCGTGGCTGACCGGCGCGCCACGCCTCGATTTGGGTCGGGTGGGTCCGATGGATCCGCCCGCCAACCGCCTGTGACGATCGCGACCAGACGGAGAGCCAAGGCTCTTCCCACGGCGGCCAATGACAACAAGGCGCCGATGCGGTTGCGCCTGATACGCGTCGTCAAGCTCGTGGCGCTGCTGGCGGCCACCGCCGGAATGCTCTGGTATCTGCTTCGTCCGTGACGGTCCCCGTCACGCCTGAGGCTGACATGACAACGGCCGCGCCTCCCGGGAGGCGCGGCCGTTGTCATTCTTCCCGGACGAAGCCGCTCAGCTCCGCTCGATCAACTCGACCTTGTAGCCATCGGGGTCCTCGATGAAGGCGATCACCGTGGTGCCGTGCTTCATCGGACCCGGTGGGCGGGGGATCTTGACGCCTTCCGACTCGAGGTCCTTGCAGGTCGCGTAGATGTCGGGAACGCCAAGGGCGATGTGGCCATAGGCGTTACCGAGATCATACGGCTCCTTCTGATCCCAGTTGTGGGTCAGTTCGAGGACGGTATGGTCGGACTCCTCACCATAGCCGACGAAGGCGAGGGTGAAGCGTCCGCCTTCGAAATCGGTGCGGCGCAGCAGTTTCATGCCGAGCAGACGGGTGTAGAAGTCGCTTGATTTGTCCAGGTCGTAGACCCGCAGCATGGTATGGAGCATGCGGAAATTGGCCATGACTGTCCCTCCATTATTATGATTACCGAATAACGCGCCGGGGAGGTTATTGGCCGCGTCGCGTCGTGCCTTTCACGATGCCAAGCACCACCTCGGCGGCGCGATCGCTGGGCGGAACCCCGCCGACGCCCAGCCACTTGGCGACCTCGGCGACTCCCGTCTGTTGTTCCACCCGCGCGGAGTGATCGTCAAGCAGCCGCGTGATGGCGGCGTCGAGCTTTTCCGGGGTGCAGTCTTCCTGAAGCAGTTCCGGAACCAGCATCCGATCCAGCATGATGTTGACCAGATTGGCGTATTTGGCATAGATGAAGCGCCGATAGAGCCCGAGCGTGACCGGGTGCATGCGATAGGCGATCACGGCCGGCAGGCGGGCGAGCGCCAGTTCCAGTGCTACGGTGCCAGAAGCGGCCAGGGCGGCCTCCGACGCGGCGAAGGCATCGTACTTGTCGGCATCCCCCTCCACCAAGACGGTACGCACGGGCCATCCCGCCACCGCCGCCGCGACCGTGTCGCGCACGTGGGGCACCGTGGGCACGGCGACGACCAAGCCGGGATAGCGTGGCGCCAGCCTCGCCACCGTCGCGCCGAAGTCCGGCAACAAGCGGCTGATCTCGCCACGCCGGCTGCCGGGCAAAACGGTGAGAACCCGATCAGCCGGTGCCAAGCCGTGCTTCTCGCGGAAGCGGGCGCCGTCCCCGGACGCGGCGCCACCTTCCACGATCGGATGGCCGACGAAGGTGCAGGGCAGACCCTCCTTCTCGAAGTAAGGCGGCTCGAACGGCAGCAGCGCCAGGAGGTGGTCCAGGATCCGGGCGATCTTTCGGGCGCGTCCAGGCCGCCAAGCCCAGACGCTGGGGGCGACGTAGTGGACGAACGGGATGCCCTGCCCCTTCAGCCGCTTGGCGACCCGGAAACAGAAATCGGGGGCGTCGATCGTCACCACCACGTCGGGCCGAAGCCGCCGTATTTCCTCGGTCGTCTGGGACAGCCGCCGGATCAAGTTCGGCAAGCGGGGCACCAGTTCGGCGATACCCATCAGCGAGAGATCGGAGAGTGGGAACAGCGTATCGAGACCTTCGGCGATCATGCGCTCGCCACCGACACCGGCGAACCGGATCAGGCCATCCGATTGACGTTTCAAGGCGGCCATCAGCCGGGCGCCCAGCAGGTCGCCCGAAGGCTCGCCGGCGACCAGGAAGATCAGTGGGCCGCGCTCCCTCACGAGGACACGTCCAGGCCGACAACGAACATGCCCCGGGCGTCGGCGGTGGCGATCACGGCCTCGCGATCCAGCGTGATGCTCTTGCCGGATTCCAGCGCTATGCCGCGCAGACCGGCGGCGGCGCACCGCTCGATCGTGGCCTTTCCGATGGTCGGCAGATCGAACCGGGTATCCTGTCCGGGCTTGCTGATCTTGACCAGCACGCCACCCGGACCATCCCGGCGCAAGGTGGCGCAGCGATCGATCAGCGCGTCGGTCCCCTCCACCGCCTCGACTCCCAGGACGAGACCTTGCTGGACGATCACGGCTTGGCCGACGTCCAGCCCGCCGAGCGCCCGGATCACGTCGATTCCGCGGGCGATATCGACCTCGGCCTGTTCGTCGGGGCCATGGGCGCCGAGATGGCCCGTCGGGGTCAGCAGATCGCGCAACACATCCTGGGAAGCCACGACGCGGAAACCCTCCTTCTCCAACTCGGTGGTGACCGCGCGGAGCAGCCCATCGTCTCCCAGCGCGCGGGCGCCGATGCGGGCGAACAGCCTGGTGGCGTACCAGTCGGGCTTGAGTTCCAATAGGCTGGGGCGGCGCACCCGTCCGGCCAGCACGATGTCGCGCACCTCCGCACGGCGCAACGCGTCGAGCATGGCGCCTCCCGCCCCCAGGCGTGACCAAAGGTCGACCGGCAGCGCCGGATTGTCTCGCTCGGCGTGGCCTTCCAATCCCAAGACGAAGATCTCGCGCCCGGCGGCGCGGCACGCCTCGACCAGACGGGTCGGCAGATCCCCTCCGCCCGCGATGATGCCAAGCTTAGGAAGCATGCTCCGCGCGCGGCTGGCAGAGCGGACGGGACGCGTCGGCGCGGATGAAGGACAGGATATCGCCGACGACAGGCTGCTCGCCGAACTCGGAACCGACCTGCTCGACCCGTTCAGCCAATGTCTTATCGGCTGAGAACAGGGCCTTGTACGCGGCACGCAAGGCCCGGATATCCTCCTTGCCAAAGCCGCGGCGCTGCAGGCCGATCAGGTTCAGGCCGTTGAGACGCGCCCGCTCGCCCATCACCAGACCAAAGGGGATGACGTCCTGCTCCACTCCCGACATGCCGCCGATCATGGCGTGGGCACCGATCCGGACGAACTGGTGGACCGCCGACAGGCCGCCCAGGATCGCGTGGTCGCCGACATGGACGTGGCCACCCAGCGTGGCGTTGTTCGCCAGGATCACGTTGTTTCCGATGACGCAGTCATGCGCCACGTGCGATGCCATCATGAAGAGGCAGTTGTCGCCGACCCTCGTCACCATGCCACCGCCCTCGGTGCCCGGATTCATCGTGACGTGTTCGCGGATGCGATTGTTGGCGCCGATTATCAGTTCGGACGGCTCGCCGTGGAATTTCAGGTCCTGGGGAGCGTGGCCGATCGAGGCGAACGGGAATATCTGCGTTCCCGCGCCGATCCGCGTCCGCCCCTCGACCACCACATGGGAGTGCAGCCGGACCCCATCCGCCAGCACCACGTCGGCGCCGACGACACAGAAGGGGCCGATCACGACGGCGGAACCGAGTGTGGCGGCCGGATCGATGATCGCGGTGGGATGGATGGATTGGGTCATGGCTGTTGCGGTGCTCACTCGGTCAGGATCATCGCGGCGAAAGTCGCCTCCGCGCACAGCACGCCGTTGACCTTGGCCTCCCCCTTGAACTTCCACACATTGCGCCGGTGCTGCAACTTGGTGACATGGATGTGGACGGTGTCGCCCGGGGTGACCGGACGCCGGAACCGGGCGTCGTCGATCGACATGAAGTAGACCAGCTTGCCCTCCGCGTCGGAGCCGAGGGTATGCACCACCAGGACGCCCGCCGTCTGGGCCATGGCCTCGACGATCAGAACGCCAGGCATCACCGGCCGCTGCGGAAAATGACCCTGAAAGAAATGCTCGTTGATCGTGACGTTCTTGACGCCGACGGCGCTGACATTGGCCACCACGTTCGTCACCCGATCGATCATCAGCATCGGGTAACGGTGGGGAATCATCTCCATCACGCGGAGGATATCGATGTCGATGCCCGGCTGAGTCTCGCCAGTTTGGTTATCAGAGGTGACTTCCATGTCATTCTTCCTTGAGGCGGGTACGCTTCCCGCGAGTCAGATTCGCCAAAACCGCGACCTGACGCAGCCACTGCTTGACGGGAACCGCTGGGTATCCTCCCACCTCGGCACCGGCGGGAACGTCACGCATCACGCCAGCCTTCGCGGCGATACGCGCCCCGACCCCGATCTTGAGATGCCCAGCCAAACCGGACTGGGCGGCGAGCACCACATGGTGGTCGAGCTTGGTGCTGCCCGAGATACCGACCTGAGCGATGATCACACACCCGGGTCCGATGGTGACGTTGTGCCCGATCTGAACCAGATTATCAATCATCGTGCCGCGCCCGATCACCGTGTCGGGACCGGCGCCGCGGTCGATGGTCGTGTTGGTGCCGATCTCGACGTCATCCTCGACGATGACGCGGCCGAGCTGCGGCACCCGGACATACCCTGACGGATCCATCGAGAAACCGAAACCGTCGGTTCCGAGCCGGGCACCCGGGTATATGTTGACCCGGTTGCCGATCAGGCAGTGGCTGAGCGAGGCGCAAGCACCGACGATGCAGTCGTCGCCAACCTCCACCCGATCTCCGATCACCGCGTTCGGTGCTATCAGGCAGCGGGCTCCGATCCGGACACCGGCGCCGATCACGGCGCCCGGCCCAACCTCGGTACCTTGTCCGATCTCCGCTGTCGGGTCGATGAAGGCGGTCGGCGCCACGCCCGCGCGTGGTGGCGGAACCGGATAAAAGGCCTGGGCGACCAGCGCATACCCCATGTAAGGCTTGCGCGTCACCAGCAAGGCCATGCCCGCCGGCGCCTTGGAGACAAGGTCGGGGTGGACGAGGCAGGCACCGGCGCGGCTCGCCTCGAAAGCACCGACATACTTCTTGTTGTCGAGGAAGCTGACGTGGTTCGGCCCGGCCGCGTCCAAAGGCGCCACATCCGAAAATTCGGCGTGGGGGCTGGCTCCTGGTCCCAGTTCAGCGCCAGCGATGCTGGCCAATCTCTCCAACGTAAAGGGGCCTGCGACGGTGAAAAAGCGAGGGTCCGGCATGGCTCCGTTCTTCGTGCGGTTCTGGTCGGATGCTTGTTCCCAAATCTGGCCGTTGGGTCAAGTCAACTCTTGGGTACGGTCACTGCCACGGTGGGCATCTTCTTATTGAGGCGCTCGAGCACCGGGTTGGTCAGGTCCAGCGATTTCTCCGCCAGGACCACTTGCTGCTTGGCCAAGACCAGACTGGCCTTTTGTTCGCCCGCGACCTCCGCGACGACCTGAAGCATGCCGTCATGCAGCTTCTTCATGGACTCGTTGAAGGCCTGATCCAACACGCGCTTCCGTGTTTGGACTGAACGTTGCACCTCGGCGACCTGTTGCTCGAACTCGCGCCGTTTCTGTTCGAAGGCGTCCGGCGGCAGATCGGCGCGTTGCCGGCCCAGTTCCTGCTCCGCCCCGCGAAGCTTGTCCTCCTGCTTCGCGATCTCCTTTTGATAGGTCTGCCGCTGGGCGTCGAGTTGCTTATGGATGCTCTTCGCGGCCACCGACTCCTGCATGATCAATTGGACATCGACCACAGCCACCATCGCGGTGGGGAGTTGCTGCGCCGTGGCAACGCGCGTCGGCGCCACCGCCAGGGTGAGTGCCAGGGCGGTGACGGAGCCAATCAGAGAGCGCCGGATTGTCCGGAGTTCGAACACCATGCCTAGAACCTGGTACCAAAGCTGAAGCGGAATTGCTCCTTCTTGTCGTAGTCTTCCTTGAGGATCGGGAAGGCCAAGTCGACGCGGATTGGTCCGAGAGGCGACCGCCAGGAGATGCCGGCACCCACCGATAGCCGGAGCGAGTCGTCATCGACCAGCCGCTCGCTGCCGACCGGCGTGGCGTCGACATCGCCCAGTGTGCCAAAGTCGGAGAAGGTGTGCCCCGTGACACCGAACTCATCGGGCAGACCGATCGGGAACGCCAGTTCGACGCTGCCGCGGGCGAAGCGATTGCCGCCCAGGCTGTCGTCGCTGTTCAACTCACGCGGACCGATGCCGGCCGGCGCGAAGCCGCGCAGGCTGTCGCCGCCGATGAAGAAGCGGTCCGAGATCGCGACATCCTCGCCAATACCGACGATGAAGCCAATCTCGCCCAGGAAGCTCAGGACGGTGTTTTCGGTGACTGGGAAGTAAACGCCCGCACCCAGGCGGTTGCGCGAGAACTGAGCGTCGCCACCAAGACCGGCGACCTCGTTGTTGAGGCGGATGAAATAGCCTTCGGTTGGATTGATCCGGCTGTCACGCGCGTCGTACAGCAGTTCCTGGCCGACCAGCGAAACGATCCGTGTCCCCGCCTGCTCACGGATGAACCGTGAGGCGTCGGACGCGATGTTCTCGATCTCGGTCTGCTGCAAGGTGTAGTTCAGCTTCTGGCGCAACCGCTCGGTCAGCGGATAGCCGAGCCGGAAGCCGATACCGGTGTTGGCCTCGTCGTACGAGCTTTCATCCTGGTTGTCACGGGTGATGCGGAACAGGTCGACGCCCGCCGCGAGATCACGCTCCAGGAAATAGGGCTCGGTGAAGCTGAGGTCGAATTCCTGGGTCCGGCCGGACACCGTCGCGGAGAACCGCAGATCCTGGCCGCGGCCGAGCAGGTTGCGTTCCCGGATGCCGAAGTTCGCCAAGGGGCCATCGATGGTCGAGAAGCCGGCCCCAATCTCGATCTCGCCGGTCGACTGCTCCTGTACATTGACTTGGATCACCGATTGGTCCGGTTGCGATCCTTCCGCCGTCGTCACGTTGACGCGTTCGAAGAATCCAAGATCGCGGATGCGCCGCTCAGACCGGCGCAGCTTGGACGTGTTGAACGGGTCACCCTCGACCAGCAGCATCTCGCGCCGGATCACCCGGTCCAGCGTGCGGACGTTGCCGGTGATGTCGATCTTGTCGACGAAGACGCGGGGTCCCTCGGCGATCTCGTAGACGACGTCGATCGTGCGCTCCTCGCGGTTGCGGACGATGCGCGGCTGGATGTCGACGAAGGCGTATTGCAGGTCGCCGACCGCGTTGGTCAGGTTGGTGATCGAGCTCTCGACCTGATCGGCGTTGTACCAGTCCCCTTCGGTCGTGGTCAGCTGCGAGCGCAGTCCCTCGACGTTGAGGTCGCGCAGTTCGGTCTCCAAGCCGACCTTGCCGAACTTGTAACGCTCTCCCTCCTCCACCGTGAAGGTGATGAAGAAGCCGTCCTTGTCGGGTGTCAGCTCCGCCACCGCCGACACGACGCGGAAATCGGCGTAGCCGCGCGACAGGTAATAGCGCCGCAAGCGATCGCGGTCGAAGGTGAGACGGTCGGGATCGTAGGTGTCATCGGTCGTCAGGAAGCGGTACCAGCGCGACTCGCGGGTCTGGATCTCCTCGCGCAGCCGGCTGTCGCTGAACATCTCGTTGCCGATGAAGTTGATCCGCTGGACACCGGTACGGGCCCCCTCGTCGATCTCGAACACCAGGTCGACGCGGTTCTGGTCGAGCTGGATGACCTTCGGCTCGACCGTCGCGGCGAAGCGGCCGCTGCGCCGATAGATCTCGAGCAGGCGCTGGACGTCGTTCTGCACGCGGGTCCTGGTATAGACGACACGCGGCCGAAGCTGGACCTCGCGCTCCAGGTCGGCGTCCTCGATCCGTCGGTTACCCTCGAAGGCGATCCGGTTGATGATCGGATTTTCGACCACGTTGACCACTAGGACGTTGCCGTCGCGGCGCAGTGTCACGTCCGCGAACAGGCCGGTCGCGAACAAGGCCTTCAGCGAATCGTCGATCCTGGCCGGATTGAACGGATCCCCCGGGCGCACCACCAGATAGGAGCGTACGGTGGCCGGCTCGATTCGCTGGGTGCCGTCGACCCTGATGTCGGAGATGGTGCCGCCAGAAAAATTGGCTTGCGCCACCGTGGTCGGCTGCCCCTGGGCCAGCGCGATTGTCGACGTAGCCGTCGTCGTGCACGCAGCCAGCACGCAGGCCGCCAAAAACCTGTTCAGCCCCAACTGAATCCCCCAATAACTTCCGAATGCCCTCAGGAAATCAAGCCCCGGAAAAAGTCGACCACGCGGAGGTGCACCAGATCATTCCAGGTCGAGAAGACCATCAAGGTGAGCACCAAGGCCAATCCAATCCTAAAGCCATACTCCTGAGCCCTATCGCCGAGCGGCTTACCACGGATCGCCTCAACGGCATAGAACAACAAGTGGCCGCCGTCCAGCATGGGAATGGGGAACAGGTTGATGAGGCCGAGATTGACCGACAGGATCGCCATGAACCAGATCAGCGCGACGATCCCGCTCTGGGCCACCTCGCCCGACATCTGCGCGATACGGAGTGGTCCGCCCAGCTCCTCGGTGCCCCGCGCGCCCGAGATCATCTGGCCAACGGCGCCCAGCGTCCCTGTGGTCAGGTTGACCGTCTCGCGGCCAGCCTGCCAGAGCGCGGTCAGCGGGTCGTGGCGACGGTACTCCATGCCGGCGCGGCCGATGCCCAGAAGGCCGATGGAATGGGTGTTACCCATCCGGTCGGTCACGGTGGTGATCTCCGGTGTGACGCTGATGGGCTGACGGCCGCCGTCCCGTTCGATCACCACGGCCAGGGCGGTGCCTTGATTGAAACGGACGATCTGCTGGACTTCCTCAAACCGTTCGATCGGTTGGCCGTCGATCTCGACGATGACATCGCCCGGTAACAGCCCGGCCCGGGCGGCGGCGCTGTTCTCCTGGACCGTGCCGATGTCGGCAGGCGTGAAGGGCTGGCCGTAGAGCGAGAACAGCAGCGCCAAGCCAATGATCGCGAACAGGAAATTGGCGATGGGACCGGCCGCGACGATCGCCGCGCGCTGGCCCAAGCGCTTATGGAAGAAGGATACCTCCCTCTCCTCGGCCGTCATGGTCCGAACGGCACCGCTCGGCGTGCTCGCGGCGTCGGCGTCGCCGAACATCTTGACGTAGCCGCCCAGCGGTATGGCGCTGAACTTCCAGCGGGTTCCCGCCTTATCGGTTCTCCCGAACAATTCGGGACCGAATCCGATCGAGAAGGTCTCGATCCGCACGCCGTTGCGTCGCGCGACCCAGTAATGGCCGAGTTCGTGCACGAACACGAGCACGGTCAGGACGACCAGGAAAGGGATGACGTAGGTCCACAGACCAGTGAGGAATTCCATTTGGTTCTCCCGCCGCCCCCGGCTCAGGTTTTAGTGGCGAAACGGGTCAACATCCCGGTCGCCTCGCGTCGCGCGTCCGCGTCGATGTGGCGCACATGGTCCAGATCATCAAGGCGGGAATGTGGCAGCAGCTCCAGCGTCCGCTCCACCACCCGCTCGATATCCAGGAAACCGATGCGCTTTTCCAGGAAAGCCTGGACGGCCACCTCGTTCGCGGCATTCAATATCGTAGGAGCGCCGCCCCCAGCTTGCAAGGCGTGACGGGCCAGCCGAAGAGCCGGGAACCGCTCGGGATCCGGCGCCTCGAAGGTCAAGGTTCCGGCGCCGATCAGGTCAAGCGGGGCCGCCGGAGTCTCGATCCGTTCCGGCCACCCCAGGGCGAAAGCGATCGGCGTCCGCATGTCCGGAGTGCCGAGCTGGGCCAGGACCGAGCCGTCGATGTATTCGACCATGCTATGGATGACGGATTGGGGATGCACCACCACGTCGATGCGGTCCTCGGGAAGCGCGAACAGGAAGTGCGCCTCGATGATCTCCAGCCCCTTGTTCATCATGGTGGCGCTGTCGACCGAGATCTTGGCTCCCATCGTCCAGGTCGGATGCGCGCAAGCCTGTTCGGGCGTCGCCGCCGCCATCACGGCGCGGTCGGCGCGCCGGAAGGGACCTCCCGACGCGGTCAGCAGGAGCCGGCGGACGGAGGAGCGGCGCTCGAAGTCGAAGACTTGGAAGATCGCGTTGTGCTCGCTGTCGACCGGCAGCAGCGTGGCGCCGCAGTCCCGCACGAGATCCATCATCAACGGACCGGCGCAGACCAGGCACTCCTTGTTGGCGAAGGCGACGATGGCGCCACGCCGGGCGGCGGCCAGCGTGGGCTCCAAGCCGGCGGCGCCGACGATGGCGGCCATCACCCAGTCGGCGGGCCGTTGGGCGGCTTCCACCACCGCCTCCGGCCCGGCCGCGACCTCGATGCCGCTGCCCGCCAGCGCGTCCCGCAGTGGCTCGTAGCCGGCGGGATCCGCGATCACCGCCAGAGCCGGCCGCAACGCCTTGGCCTGCTCGACCAGATGCACGACATTGCGACCCGCCGTGAGAGCCTCGACGGTGTAGGCCCCGGGGTTTCGGGAGATCAGGTCGACCGTGTTGCGCCCGACCGATCCCGTCGATCCAAGGATCGTGACGCTCCGGGGACTTCCCTCCGGGCCAGACGTATTTCCCGCCCGGTCGGATGTACTTCCGGCCCGGCCGGACATGCGCGCGCCTGCTACCACCATCCGAGAGCTTTCCCAATTGTCGCGTGGAACAGCGCGAAGACCGGCGCTGCGACGATAAGCCCATCGACGCGGTCGAGCAGGCCGCCATGTCCGGGAATGAGGTGACCGCTGTCCTTGACGTCGTATTTTCTCTTTATGCCCGACTCGAACAGGTCGCCGATCTGCCCGATGACCGCGAGAACCATGCCGAGCAGCGCCGCCAGCCACGGCATCGCCGCGCCGAACGCGATCGCCACGCCCGCGCCGAACAGGGCCGAGGAGACCATGCCACCGATCAGGCCGGCCCAGGTTTTCTTGGGGCTGAGGCGAGGCGCCAGCTTGGGACCGCCGATGCTCTTGCCGGCGGCGTAGGCGCCGATATCGGTGGCCCAGATGCAGAACAGCACGTAGATCAGCAGCCCCAACCCGATCTCCGGCTGCTCCCTGACCCAGATCAGGGACACGCTGCCGAAGGCGATGTATGGTATGCCGAAAGCCAGCAGCCAGCGGTGCGCGGCGTGGGAAACCCAAGCGTAAATCAGCAGCGCCGCCGTCAGGGCCGCGGCCAGCAGGAGCGAGAGTCCCGCGCCGTAAACGAAATCGACGAAGAGAACGGCACCGACAGCAATGACCGGCAAGATCGCCATCGGGACCGAACGGTTCGGTTCGACTAGGCGGGTCCATTCGGCCACCGCCAGCACGGCGAAGGTCAGGATGAGGACTTCGAATATCCAGCCGCCCAGATAGACGGCCACGAGGACGATCGGCCCGAGAACCAGCGCCGACAGGATCCTGGTACGCAGGTTTCCCGTCTTAACGTGTCCCGACGGCGCCGTAGCGCCTGTCGCGCTGGTTGAACTCTCGGATTGCATCTTCAAGATCACGCTTTGTGAAGTCGGGCCACAGCGTATCGACGAAGACCAACTCGGTATAGGCCGATTGCCACAAAAGGAAATTGCTGATCCGCTGCTCGCCACTGGTGCGGACCAGCAGGTCCGGATCCGGGATGTCGCGGGTCAGCAGATTGGCGGCGAAACTTTCCTCGGTGATATCCTCGGGGCTCAACCGCCCCTCCAGCACATCGCGGGCGATCCGGCGCGCGGCGCCGACGATCTCCTGCCGTGCGCCATAGCTCAGCGCGATCACCAGATTGAGCGCCTGATTGCCCGAAGTCAGTTCCTCGGCCTTCTCGATCATCGTGACGATGTCGGCGGACAGGCGCGAGCGATCACCGATCACCCGCAGGCGGACCCCATTCTTGTGAAGTTCGGCGATCTCGCTGCGCAGATAGAACCGCAGCAATTGCATCAGGTCGAAGATCTCGCCTTCCGGCCGGCGCCAGTTCTCCGACGAGAAGCCGAACATGGTGAGATAGGGGATGCCCAGCTCGCGGGCGGCCTCGACCGTCCGCCGAACCGCCTCTATGCCCTTGCGATGGCCAGCGGTCCGCGGCAGGCCCCGGGCTTTCGCCCAACGGCCGTTACCGTCCATGATGATCGCTACGTGCCGCGGTAAAGCGCCCGTGGTGGTCGAAGTCCCCTGCATCGAGGTCAGACCTGCATGATCTCTTTTTCCTTGGCCGCAAGCGCTTCGTCGATCTTCTTGATGTGAGCGTCGGTCATGGACTGGACCTCGTCGGCCCAAGTTTTCTGTTCATCCTGGCTGATGTCGCCATTCTTCTCCAGGCGCTTCAGCATGTCCATGCCATCGCGGCGCACGTTGCGCACGGCGACACGGGCATGTTCCGCGTAGCGCGACGCCACCTTCGACAACTCGGTGCGGCGTTCCTGGTTCAAGTCGGGAATCGGCACACGGACGTTCTGCCCGTCGGTCTGGGGGTTGAGGCCCAATCCGCCGTCGCGGATGGCTTTCTCCACGGCCTTGACCATGCCGCGGTCCCAAACCTGGACCGTGATCAGGCGCGCTTCGGGCACGTTGACGGTGCCGACCTGGTTGAGTGGCATCCGCTGGCCATAGGCCTCGACGGTGATGGGGTCCAGCAGGCTGGCGGAAGCGCGTCCGGTGCGCAGTCCGCCGAATTCCTTGAACAGCGCGTCCAAGGCGCCGTCCATGCGGCGGCTTAGATCGTCAATATCAGGGTCGGCCACGGTGGTTCAGCCCTCTTCCGTGATGATCGTGAACTTGCCGCGCCCCGCCATGACTTCGGCGAAGGCCCCGGCCGTGTGGATCGAGAACACAAGGATGGGAATTTTATTCTCGCGCGCCAGCGAAATGGCGGAGGCGTCCATCACCTGTAGATCCTTCGCCAGGACCTCGAGGTGGGTCAACGTCTCGAAACGCTGAGCCGACGGATCCTTGTTGGGATCGGCGGAGTAGACGCCATCCACCTTGGTTCCCTTGAGCAGCGCGTCGCAGCCCATTTCGGAGGCGCGCAACGCGGCGGCGGTATCGGTCGTGAAGAACGGGTTACCGGTTCCGGCACCGAAGATCACCACCCTGCCCTTCTCCATGTGGCGCACCGCGCGCCGACGGATATAGGGCTCGCAGACGCTGGCCATCGGGATCGCCGACTGGACACGGGTCTGGACGCCGCGGCGCTCAAGCGCGCTCTGCATCGCGAGCGCGTTGATCACCGTCGCCAGCATTCCCATGTAGTCGGCGGTCGCCCGCTCCATACCGGTCGCGGCACCCGAGACGCCACGGAAGATATTGCCACCACCGATCACGAGGCAAACCTCGACGCCCATGCCGACGACCGAGTGAACCTCGTCGGCGACGCGAGCGACGATCTCGGGGTCGAGCCCGTATTCCCGATTTCCCATCAGCGCCTCGCCCGAGATCTTCAGCAAGACGCGACCATACCGGGCGTTGGTGGGCATCGCCCCCTCCATCGCAGTCATCAGCAATATTCCCCAAGTCAGCGGTCGTCGAATCCCGGCGGCGGAGGGCCCCAGTGGCCGGCCTTAGCGGCCGACGTTCGCCTGCGCGGCGACTTCGGCGGCGAAGTCCGACTGTTCCTTCTCGATGCCTTCGCCGAGGACGAAGCGGCTGAAGCCCACGATCTTGATCGGGGCGCCGATCTCCTTGGCGACTGCGTCGACAACCTTGCGGACTTTGTTCTCGCCGTCGATCACGTAGACCTGCTCCAGCAGGACCACTTCCTCATAGTACTTGCGCAACCGGCCTTCGACCATCTTCGCGATGATCTCTTCCGGCTTGCCACTGGCGCGCGCCTGATCGGCCAGGACGTTCCGCTCGCGATCGAGAGCCGTCGAATCGACATCCTCGATATTGACCGCCTCGGGGCGGGCGGCGGCGATGTGCATGGCGATCTGCTTGCCGAGATCGAGCAGACGGGCGCGGTCACCAGTCGACTCCAGGCCGATCAGGACGCCGATCTTGCCCAAATTCGGAGCGAGCGCGTTGTGGACGTAGCTGGCGACGACGCCGTCGCCGACGGCGATCCGGGAGACGCGGCGCAGATTCATGTTCTCACCGATGGTCGCCACCATGTTGGTGACTTCCTCGCCGACGGTCCGCTCGGTGCCGGGGAAGGCCGCCTGCTGCAGCGACTCGATCGTGCCGTCGCCCTGAAGCGCCAGCTGCGCCACCTGGGAGGCGAACGCCTGGAAACGATCGTTGCGGGCGACGAAGTCGGTCTCGGAATTCACCTCGACCACGGTGCCGACGGTGTCGGCGGTGGCGACCGCGACCAAGCCCTCGGCGGCGACCCGGCCAGCCTTCTTGGCGGCGGCGGCGAGGCCCTTCTTACGCAGCCAGTCGACGGCACCTTCAAGGTCGCCCGACGTCTCGGTCAGCGCCTTCTTGCAGTCCATCATACCGGCGCCGGTCTTCTCGCGCAGTTCCTTGACGAGAGAGGCTGTGATTTCGGCCATCTGGGACCTCTTCCTGAATGATCAGTCTAATCTAAGCATAAAAATAAGGGCAACCGGACGCCTTCCAGCGCCCGGTTGCCCGATCTGGCGGATCAGGCCTGGGCGCCTTCCGAGACGGCGGCCTCGCCCTCGACCGGGGCGGCGGCGGCTTCCTCTTCGGTCGGCAGGTCTTCCTCGACGCCTTCCTCCTGCTCGCCCACGTCGATGCCGGACGCGATCATCTCGGCCTGCAGGCCGTCGAGCACGGAGCCGGCGACGAGTTCGCAGTAGGTATCGATGGCGCGCAGCGCGTCGTCGTTGCCCGGGATCGGGAACGCGATGCCATCCGGGTTCGAGTTGCTGTCGATCACCGCGACGACCGGAATGCCCAGCTTGTTGGCTTCCTGGACAGCGATCGACTCCTTGTTGGTGTCGATGATGAACAGGATGTCCGGCAGGCCACCCATCTCCTTGATGCCGCCGAGCGCGCGCTCGAGCTTGTCACGCTCGCGGGTGAGCTGGAGCGTTTCCTTCTTGGTCAGGCCGATGTTGGTGTCCTGAAGGCGCTCTTCCATCTCGCGCAGGCGCTTGATCGACTGGGAGATCGTCTTCCAGTTGGTCAGCATGCCGCCGAGCCAACGATGGTTGACATAGTACTGGCCGCAACGCGAGGCGGAGTCGGCGACCTTCTCCTGAGCCTGGCGCTTGGTGCCGACGAACAGGACGCGACCGCCACCGGCCACCACGTCACGCACCGCCGTCATGGCGCGGTGCAGCATGGGGACGGTCTGCTCGAGGTCGATGATGTGGACACCATTGCGGATGCCGAAGATGTACGGCTGCATCTTCGGGTTCCAACGGCGCGTGTGGTGGCCGAAGTGGACGCCGGCTTCCAGGAGCTGGCGCATGGTGAATGAGGGCATCGGCATGGAAAACAGTCCTTTTCCGGTTACTCCGCCGCGGGCGTGGTCCACGGAATGTGGACACCGGAGCGGGTCGCCGACCTATGGGTCGGTGAACCGCAAGCCCGCGTGAGGTTTTGCGACGCGCGATAGATAGCCCGCCGCCTCGCGTTTGGCAACCATATCCGCGTGCGCCGT
This sequence comes from Skermanella stibiiresistens SB22, assembly GCF_000576635.1. Taxonomy (GTDB): domain Bacteria; phylum Pseudomonadota; class Alphaproteobacteria; order Azospirillales; family Azospirillaceae; genus Skermanella; species Skermanella stibiiresistens. The sequence goes on along the minus strand of NZ_AVFL01000002.1, from coordinate 358,968 downwards.
GGCAGGCGGCGAGGGTCGCCGCCTAGAGATCGAGCACGTCGGCGACACCCTGGATCGCCTTGATCGCCGCCCTGCCTTTCGCCGACACGGCGTAGGCTCCGGGCAGGGCGATTTCCGCCTCCCGCATGCCGCCGACATCAACCAGGATCGAGATCTTGCCGCGCCCCCGGCCGATCTGGTCGAGGATCTTCCGCAGGTGGGGCGCCGCGTCGGGCTGGCTGAGGATGATCTGTAGTCCCTCGGCCGCCCTCGCGACCTCGTCCTCCAGCGGCTTGACGTCGTGGCAGGTCAGCCGCAGATCCTCGCCCGAGACCTGGACATCGACCAGCAGGACGACACTCTTGCCGGGCTCGAGCAGTTCCCGCGAGGTCGCCAGCAGTTCGGAGAACAGGGTCACCTCATAGACGCCGGTGGCATCCGACAGGCTGACGAAGGCGAACCGGTTGCCACTCTTGGCCACCCGCTCTTGCCGGTTGATCACCACGCCGGCCATCGGGAAGCGGGTCGAGCCACCGCCCGTGGCCCGCTTCAGCAGGTCCGCCGAGTTGACGACACGCAGCCGCGACAGCGGCTTGGCGAACCCGTCCAACGGGTGCGCCGACAGGTAGAAGCCGATTGCGGCGAACTCATGCGACAGCCGGTCGAGTTGGTCCCAATCAGGCACCTTGGGAAGGTCGGGCACCGTCAGCGCGACTCCGCCGCCTCCACCGAACAGGCTGGACTGCCCGCTGTCCCGCTCGGCGGCCGCCGCCTGGGCGTAGCGGATCAGCGTCTCGATGCCGCCATGAACCTGACGCCGGTTGGCGTTGAGGGCGTCGAACGCGCCGGCGCAGGTCAGGTTCTCCAGCTGGCGCTTGTTGATCACCTTGGTGTCGAGCCGGCGGGCCAGATCGAACAGGTCGGTGTACCGGCCGCCGGACTCGCGTTGCGCGACCAGGGCCTCCATCGCCGGCATGCCGACGCCCTTGACCGCCGCCAAGGCGTAGCGGATCGCCCGTTCGCCGTCCGGCGCCACCTCGACCCGGAAGACGGGATTGGACTTGTTGATGTCCGGGGTCAGCAGCCGGATCTTCAAGCGGACCAGTTCCTGCCGGAAGGTGTTCAACTTGTCAGTGTTGCCGAGGTCGAGCGTCATCGACGCCGCCAGGAATTCGACCGGATAATTGGCCTTCAAGAACGCGGTCTGATAGGCGACCAAGGCATAGGCGGCTGCGTGGGACTTGTTGAAGCCGTAGCCGGCGAACTTGTTGACTTGGTCGAAGATCAGCCCGGCCTGATCGCCATCGACTCCCTTGGAGACCGCACCGTCGATGAACTGCTTGCGCTGGGCATCCATCTCGGCCTGGTTCTTCTTGCCCATGGCGCGGCGCAGCAGGTCGGCGCCGCCGAGCGAGTAACCCGACAGCACCTGGGCGATCTGCATGACCTGCTCCTGATAGATCATGATCCCGAAGGTGTCCTTCAGGATCGGCTCCAGCCAGGGGTGCATGTAGTCCGGTTCCTTCTCGCCGTTCTTGACGGCGATGTAGGTCGGGATGTTGTCCATGGGACCGGGACGATAGAGCGACACCAAGGCGATGATGTCGTCGAACCGGTTCGGCTTGAGGCGGCGCAGGACGTCGCGCATGCCCGAACTTTCAAGCTGGAACACGCCGGTCGTCTCGCCGCGCGACATCATCTCGTAGGTCTTGACGTCATCCAGCGGCAGGTTGGTCAGGTCGATCTCGTCGCCGCGCTCGACGATCAGCTCGACCGCGCGCTGGAGCACGGTCAGCGTCTTCAGGCCGAGGAAGTCGAATTTGACCAGCCCGGCCTGCTCGACATATTTCATGTTGAACTGGGTGACCGGCATGTCCGACCGCGGATCGCGGTAGAGCGACACCAGCTGGTCGAGCGGCCTGTCGCCGATCACCACGCCCGCCGCGTGGGTCGAGGCGTGGCGGAACAGCCCCTCCAGGCGAAGAGCTATCTCGATCAATCGGCGCACCGAATCGTCGGAGTCGCGCGCCTGCTGCAGCATTGGCTCGCCGTCGATCGCCTGCCCCAGCGTCACGGGGTTGGCCGGGTTGTTGGGCACCAGCTTGCAGATCTTGTCGACCTGCCCATAGGGCATTTGAAGCACGCGGCCGACGTCGCGCAGCACGGCGCGCGCTTGGAGCTTACCGAAGGTGATGATCTGGGCGACCCGGTCGTGACCGTAATAGCCCTGCACGTAGCGGATCACCTCGTCCCGGCGGTCCTGGCAGAAGTCGATGTCGAAGTCGGGCATCGACACGCGTTCGGGGTTGAGGAACCGCTCGAACAGCAGGCCGAACCGCAGGGGGTCCAGATCGGTGATGGTCAGCGACCACGCGACCACCGACCCGGCACCGGAGCCGCGGCCCGGCCCGACCGGAATGTCGTGCCGCTTGGCCCATTTGATGAAGTCGGAGACGATCAGGAAGTAGCCGGGAAACTTCATGTTCTCGATCACGTTCAGCTCGAAGTCGAGCCGGTCGCGATAGGTCTTCTCCACCTCGGCGCGTTCCTCCGCGGTCATCTCCGCCGTGAGGACCTGCTTCTCCAGCCGCATCGTCAGGCCCTCGTGGGCCTGCAATCGAAGTTCCTCCGGCTCGGTCCGCCCGCCCTCGGCCGCGGCTTGGAACGCTGGCAGGATCGGCTTGATCGGCTTCAGCAGGTAGCCGCAGCGGCGCGCGATGACCAGCGTGTTGTCAACCGCCTCGGGCAGGTCGGCGAACAGCGCCCGCATCTCCTCGGCCGACTTGAAGCGGTGCTCCGGTGTCAGCCGGCGCCGCTCGGCCTCGACCACGTAGGAGCCCTCGGCGATGCAGAGCAGCGCGTCGTGGGCCTCGTACATATCCTCGGTCGAGAAGAAGCAGTCGTTGGTGGCGACCAGCGGCAAATCCAGGGCGTAGGCCAGATCAACCAAGTCCGGCTCGATCCTGTCCTCGATCGCCAAGCCATGCCGCATCAGTTCGACATAGAGTCGGTTGGGGAACAACAGGGCGAGCTTTTCGGCGACCTCGCGCGCGGCGGGCTTGTGCCCCTCGCCGAACAGACGGCCGATCGAGCCCGACGGGCCGCCGGTCAAGGCGATCAAGCCGTCGGTGAAGCCCTCCAGATCATCCAGCGTCAACTGGGGAGCCGACATCGGGTCGCTCTCCATGAACGCCTTGCTGATCAGCTTCATCAGGTTCTGGTAACCGACCTCCGACTGGACCAGGAGCACCAGCTGATCGGGCAGGTTCAGGCCCTTGCCGACAGGCTTGCCACCGCCATTGGCGGCGGGTCCGACACGCCGGATGCCGAGCTGACAGCCCAGGATCGGCTGCACGCCCGAGTCCATCGCCGCCAGCGAGAACTCCAGCGCGCCGAACAGGTTGCCGGTATCGGTCACGGCAACCGCTGGCATCTCCTTCTTCTGGCAGATCTTGACCAATTCCTTGATCTTGATCGCCCCCTCCGAGAGGGAATAGGCGGAGTGGACGCGCAGATGGACGAAATCGGCGATCGGCATGCGGTCGTATCTCTGATGGTTCCGGTCTGGAAGGCGGCAGCATGCCAAGCGTTGGGGGCCACGTCATGCTCAAGTTTCGCTTGACGCGCGTTTCCAGCAAGCCGGCCAGCCCCCTGAGCGCGATCAGCTTGACAGATTTTGCTTCAAGAACGCGGTCGTCCGGTCCCAGGCCAGCCGCGCCGCCGTGGCGTCGTAACGCGCCGCGTTGGTGTCGTTATTGAAGGCGTGATTGACATCGGGATAGACGTGAAGCCGGTAATCGACGTTCGCCTTCTTCAGGGCCGCCTCATAGGCGGGCAGGTTCTCGTTGATGCCGGTGTCCAGCCCCGCGTGGTTGAGCAGCAGCTTGGCGCGGATATTCGGCACCGACTCCAAGGGCGGCGTGCGGCCATAGTAGACCACCCCGGCCGCCAGATCGGGGGATGCCGTCGCGAGCGCGTTCACCATGCCGCCACCCCAGCAGAAGCCGACAGCGCCGACCTTCCCGGTGGAGTCCGCGTGGCCGCGCAGATAGGCGATGGTCTGGGTAAGGTTGTCCACGGTCTGCCGACCATTGAGCTGGCCGATCATGGTTCGCGCCTGATCCTCGTCGGCTGGCGTGCCGCCCAGGGGGCTGAGCATATCGGGACCCAGCACGAGGAAGCCTTCGAGTGCCATGCGGCGGACGATGTCCTCGATATGGGGGTTCAAGCCGCGGTTCTCGTGGATGACGATGACCGCCGGCAGCTTGTCGGCCCCCTTCGGTTTGGCCAGGTAGCCCTTCAGCTCACCGGACGCGCCCGGCCACGTGACGCGGGAGGTCTCCAGACGGTCGTCGTCGGCGGGTACGATCTGGGCCTGCGCGTAGTTGTTTTCCAAGAGGGGCAGCAACGCGGAAGCGGCGGCGGCGCTCCCGGCCAGAGTCGTCAGCCTGCGGATGAAGACCCGCCGGTCCAGCGGCGCGTGGGTGTACTCGTCATAAAGCTCGATGATTTTCTGGTCCATCGCCGCGTCTCCCTCCCGTCATGTTGGGGCCGGCACCCTAAATCCTGGCGAGGTCCGGGAGCCTGCCCAACAGGAGGGTAACGCATCGCTCAGTGCTGGACCAGCACACCGTCCCGAAGCTCCAGGATGCGGTCCATCCGGGCGGCGAGATCCAGGTTGTGGGTCGCGACCAGCGCGCCGAAATCGCCGCCACGGACAAGGTTGGCAAGGACGGCGAAGACATCCTCCGCCGTCTTGTGGTCGAGGTTTCCGGTTGGCTCGTCCGCGATCAGCAGCTTGGGCCGATTGGCCAGCGCGCGGGCGATGGCGACCCGCTGCTGCTCGCCACCCGACAAACGGGCGGGCCGGTGCGACGCGCGGGCGCCCAATCCGACCAGCTCAAGCAGTTCCATGGCCCGCTTTCGCGCGACCGATTTCGCGATGCCGGAAATCATCTGCGGCAGCACGATGTTCTCGACCGCGCTGAATTCGGGAAGCAGGTGGTGGAACTGGTACACGAAGCCGATCGACTGCCGGCGCAATGCCGTCCGTTCGGCGTCGGACAAGGCGTTGGCCAGCTTGCCGCCGACCCGGATTTCTCCGGCGTCAGCCTTTTCCAGCAAGCCCGCGATGTGCAGCAAGGTCGACTTGCCGGCGCCCGAGGGCCCGACCAGCGCCACCAACTCGCCTCCCTCGACCCGCAGCGAGGCGCCGCGCAGCACGTTGAGCGTCTCGCCGGCCTGCTTGAACGTCCTGACCAGCCCATCGATTTGGATCATCGGCTCGGCGGCCGAGGTGGAGACACTTGTGGGTTTGTCACTCATAGCGCAACGCCTCGACCGGATCGAGCTTGGCCGCCCGCCAGGCCGGGTAGATCGTCGCACCGAAGGACAGCCCAAGCGCCATCAGCACGACCCGGGCCACCTCGCCCCAGTCGATCTCCGCCGGAAGCTGCGTCAGGAAGTAGATCTCGGCGGAGAATAGCTCGGTCCCGATGATGTTCTGGATGAATTGGCGGATCGCCTCGATATTGTCGGCGAAGGCGACGCCCATGACCAAGCCGAACAGGGTCCCGATCACGCCGATGCTGGCGCCGCTCAGGAAGAAGATGCGGAGGATCATGCCACGCGTCGCCCCCATGGTGCGGAGGATGGCGATGTCCCTGCCCTTGTCCTTCACCAGCATGATCATGCTGGAAATGATGTTGAACGCGGCGACCACGATGATCAGCGTCAGGATCAGGAACATGACGTTCCGCTCGACTTGCAGGGCGTTGAAGAAGCTGGCGTTGGACTGCTGCCAGTCGACCAGCCGCGCCCGTCCACCCAGGATCTCCTGGACCGGAGCCCGGTATTGCCAGATCAGCCGCGGCTGGTCGACCATCAGTTCCAGCGTCGTGACGGCATCCGGCACCCGGAAGAACAGCTGAGCCGCCGGAAGCGGCATGAAGATGAAGTTGTTGTCGTACTCGAACATGCCGACGTCGAAGATGGCGCCGATGGTGTAGGCGCGCATCCTGGGCACGGTGCCAAACGCGCTGGTGTTGCCCTGTGGGCTGATCAGCGTCAACTGGTCGCCGATGGCGAGCCCCAACCGCTGGGCCATGCGGATGCCGATCGCCACGGTCTCGCCCTCGAAATTATCGAGCGATCCCCTGACCACGTGGTTGGACACGGTGGGACGAACGCGGAAATCCTCCGGCTTGATGCCGCGAACGATCGCCCCGGACGATACCCCGCGCACCGTCACCAATGCCTGCGCCTCGACCGTGGGCGTCACCGATCGGACGCCGGGTACCTGCCGCAGCCGATCGGCCAGCGGGCCGTAATCCGGCAGCGGCCCCTGCAAGGCGTAGACGTTCATGTGGCCGTTCAGCCCGAGGACTCGGCCAAGCAGTTCGGAGCGGAAGCCGTTCATGACGGCCATCACGATGATCAGGGTCGCGACGCCGAGGCCAATGCCCAGCAGCGAGAAGCCCGCGATCACCGAGATGAAGCCTTCCTGCCGCCGCGCGCGGAGATAGCGCATCGCGACCATGCGTTCGAAAGCGCCGAAGATCATGCCTTGAAGGCCTTTATGGACGTTTGTTCGCTGTGATGGACCGGGTCAGGCGGCGGTCAACTTGGAGAACGCCGCGTCGCGCGGCAGTTCCTCGCGCTCGCCCGTGGCCCGCCGCTTCATCTCGACGACGCCGTTCTTCAGGCCGCGCGGCCCGACGGTCAGTTGCCAAGGAAGGCCGATCAGGTCCATGTCGGCGAACTTGGCGCCCGCCCGCTCGTTGCGGTCGTCGTACAGCACCTCGACCCCGGCGGCCTGGAGGTCGCGATAGAGCTCGTCGCAAGCTCGGTCGCAGTCGGCGTCGCCCGTCTTGAGGTTGATCAAGCCGACTTTGAAGGGCGCCACCTCGTCCGGCCAGATGATGCCAGCGTCGTCGTGGCTGGCCTCGATGATGGCACCCACCAAGCGGGACACGCCGATGCCGTAGGAGCCCATCTCGACGGTGATCTGCTCACCGTTCGGCCCGGCCACCACCGCGCCAAGCGGGGCCGAGTATTTGGTGCCGAAGTAGAAGATGTGGCCAACTTCGATTCCGCGCGCGCTGACCAGTTCCTCGGGCTTGAGCGGCGAGGTCGCGGGATCGTGCTTCTCGTCGGTCGCCGCGTAGATGTTGGTGTATTTCTCGAAGAAGGGCGTCAGGTCGTCGTCGAACCCCGGCGCGCTGGCGAGCACGTCCAAGTCCAGCCACTCCTTGTCGCAGAACACCCCGCTCTCGCCGGTTTCCGCCAGGATGATGAACTCGTGGCTGAGATCGCCGCCGATCGGCCCGGTGTCCGCCTGCATCGGGATGGCCTTCATGCCCAGGCGGGCGAAAGTCCGCAGATAGGCCAGGAACATCTTCTGATAAGACCGGCGGGCGCCGTCGGCGTCCAGATCGAAGGAGTAGGCGTCCTTCATCAGGAACTCGCGCCCGCGCATCACGCCGAATCGGGGGCGGATCTCGTCGCGGAACTTCCACTGGATGTGGTAGAGATTGCGCGGCAGATCACGATAGCTCTTGACCGCCGAACGGAAGATGTCGGTGATCATCTCCTCGTTGGTCGGGCCGAACAGCATCTCGCGCTCATGCCGGTCGCGAATGCGCAGCATCTCCTTGCCGTAATCGTCGTAGCGCCCGCTCTCCTTCCACAACTCGGCCGGTTGGATCGTCGGCATCAGCAGTTCCTGCGCGCCCGCCGCGTTCTGCTCCTCGCGGACGATCTGCTCGATCTTCTTGAGGACGCGAAACCCCAACGGCAACCAGGCGTAGATGCCGGCGCTGGTCTGCCGGACCATGCCGGCGCGCAGCATCAGCCGATGCGAGACGATCTGCGCCTCGTTGGGGTTTTCCTTGAGGGTGGGCAGGAAGTAGGCGGACAACCGCATTGGAATACTCACGGGCTCGGGGACGACCGGCCCATGGCCAGTCCGATCGAGGGGGACTGTAGGCAATGGCGGCGGTTAAGTCCATGCCGGGGGTGGTCAGCGAACCCCCGGCGCCGGAGAACGAGGAAGGTGGTTACTTGGGCAGCGTGCCCTGGACCCCCTCGACGTAGTAGGCCATCGACAGGATCTCGGGATCCGTCGCGGTCTTGCCCTCCGCGACGACGACCTTGCCCGACTGGTCCTTGATCGGTCCGGTGAAGGGATGCAGGGCGCCGGACTTGATATCCTCGACCGCCTTGGTGGCAAGCGCCCTGACGTCCTCCGGGATCGACGGATTGAACGGCGGCAGGATAACCGTCCCCGTGGCGAGGCCGCCCCAGTAGTCCTCGGATTTCCAGGTGCCGTCGAGCACCGCCTGGACGCGCTGGATGTAATAAGGCGTCCAGTCGTCGACGATGGAGGTGAGATGCGCCTTGGGTCCGAAGCGCGACATGTCGGACGACTGGCCGAACGCGTAAATGCCTCGGGCCTCCGCCTCCTGGATCGGCGCCGGGCTGTCGGTGTGCTGCGACAGGATGTCGGCGCCCTGGTCGATCAGCGCCTTGGCGGCGGCCGCCTCCTTGCCCGGATCATACCAGCTGTTGACCCATACGACGCGGACCTGGGCTTGCGGGTTGACGCTCCGCAGCGCCAGCGTGAAGGCGTTGATGCCGCTGACGACCTCGGGGATCGGGAAGGAGCCGATATAGCCGATGATATTCGACTTGGTCAGCTTGCCCGCGATCAGGCCACAGACGGTGCGTCCCTCGTAGAATCGGCCGGAATAGGTCGCGACGTTGGCGGCTCGCTTGTATCCCGTCGCGTGCTCGAACTTGACCTTGGGGAATCGCTGGGCGACCTTCAAGGTCGGGTTCATGAAGCCGAACGAGGTGGTGAAGATCAGGCCGCAGCCGCCGGCGGCGAGCTGGTTGATGACGCGCTCGGTGTCAGGGCCCTCGGCGACGTTCTCGACATAGGTCGTCTCGACCCGGTCGCCGAAATGCTCGGCGACGTGCTTCCGTCCAAGATCATGCTGATAGCTGTAGCCATGGTCCGACACCGGGCCGACATAGACGAATCCGACTTTCAGCTTATCGGCGGCGATCGCCCGTCCCACCATCGGACCGACACCGAGAGCCGCGGCGGTCCCAGCCACCGAAAGTCCGAACTGACGTCTGTTGAGCATTTTTGTTTTTCCCTCCGAGAAAGCCGATCTAGGCGCGGTCCGGTTTGATATAACGCCGCGCGTGCCGTGATGCAGAATGAATGCCCGCGAGCGACCTTGGAAGCGGTGATTTCGATGAAGGACCTAACGCTCGTCGCATCAACTCGACCAAGCCGCCACCAACCGGAAGCCACGGGGGATCCTGGCCGAGTTTTGGTTAGGGACGCGGCATGACATCGTGATTTTAGGCAAAAAATGGGTGACGTTGCCCAAGTGAAGGCGTAGTGTCTCGCCCACAAAAAGAAAAAGGACCGCGCTGTCACCGCAGCGCGGCCCGAAGTTAGGGAGGAATCGCCACCAGGCGTCGGTAAGAGGGATAAACCCTCTCAGCGATAAAAATTATTGTATGAGCGACTGAGCAAGGCAAGCCACAAAATGGGGCTCGCCTTTTCTTTTGCTCATTTTCTTGCTCTTTTGCCCATTTTGTATGCGATTGAGCGAGTTTCATCCATGGTTAAGCCTGTTTTTTAGGCTCCGTAACCGGTGTACCCAGCCCGTCGGGCTCGAATCCAGGGCGGATCGAGCGTTGCGATCTGTGTTTCGACTGGGCAGCCCAAATGATGGGCGCCCGGCAGGTAACCGAGGCTCATCAGAAACTCGTTGACGATCTCCCCCCCGGTGAAGCGGAACTGGCCCTTGAAGAGCTTGACCCAACCGGCCTTGTCCATCGGGTGGTGGGCGTCCAACCAACCTGCGAATCCCCCATGGCTGTCCCGCAAGGCGCGGACGCGTTTGGCGTTCTCGATCACCGCGTCCACCTTGAGCCGGTTGCGGATGATCCCCGCGTCGGCCAGCAATCGGGCGCGCTCCTCCTCGCCATACTCCGCGACCCGATCCACGTCGTAGTTCTCGAAGGCGGCGGCGAAGGCCGCCCGTTTCTTCAGGATCGTCAGCCACGACAGACCCGCTTGGTTGATCTCGAGGACAAGGCGCTCGAACAGCACGCGCTCGTCAGCCGACGGAAAGCCGTATTCGGTGTCGTGATAGGGGCCGTGCCAAGGATGTCCCGGCGCCGCCTCGCAATAGGTCATGGCCATGCCACGATGCTTTCCCTGGTGGGCTCACGTCCGGAAGGAGATCAGACCGGACGTGACGGTCAGATGGATGAGCAGCCAGATCACGGCCGATACCGCCGTGGTCACGGCGAATTTGAGGCCGATCCGCGGCTTGGCGGGAGCGCCATCCGCCATGCCGGGCTCGGCCCGTTCCGGAGCGTGGGATCCCCACGGCAGAACCGCGAAGAGAACCGTCCACCAAACGACGAAGTAGACGGCGATGCCACTGATCCAACCCATGTGTCAGGCCTGTTCCAGTTCCACCAGAGTGCCTAGGAAATCCTTGGGATGCAGGAAGAGCACCGGCTTGTCGTGGGCGCCGATCTTCGGCTCGCCATCACCCAATACGCGGGCGCCGTCCGCCTTCATCTTGTCGCGAGCCACAAGGATGTCCGGCACCTCGTAGCAGACGTGATGGATGCCGCCCGACGGGTTGCCGGCCAGGAACTTGGCGATCGGGCTGGTCTCGCCCAGCGGATACAGCAACTCGATCTTGGTGTTCGGCAATTCCACGAAGACCACCGTGACCCCATGGGCTGGCTGGTCGATCGGAGCCGAGACGGTGGCACCAAGAGTATCGCGGTAGAGCGCCGTCGCCTTTTCGAGATCAGGCACGGCGATCGCCACATGGTTGAGTTTGCCGATCATGCGCGGGTTCCCCTGTTTTCGTAATCGAAGCCGGCGTATCGCGGCCGGAGCGCCCTTCCTATAGCCGAACCAGATGCACTTCCGTGAGCGGCTTTTTGCCCTGGCTGGCGTTGAAGGCGCGGCGAACCGCGATACGGGCGGCTTGGCGGACCGCCTCGTCGTCCAGTCGGGTCGGTTGGGGCAGTTCCTCCACCGCCTTGCCCACGGCGTGGGCGACCTCGCCCAGGATATCTGCCGCCTCGGGTCCCTCGACCACGCCCATGGCGGTGACCTGCGGCGGGCTCACCAACTCACCGGCGGCGTTCATCACCAGGGTGGCGACCGCCGCGCCGTTGTACATCATGCGATGCCGGCCCCGCATCACTCCGGCGTCCAAGGGCACGATCCGCTTGCCGTCAAGTGCGAGGCGGCCGTGCTGGACCTGCCCTACCACCTCGGCCGGACCGGGAACCAGCCGGATGATGGAGCCATTCTCCGGAATGATGGTGTCGGGAACCTGGCATTTGCGGGCCAGCAGCGCGTGCTCGGTCTGGTGGCGGATCTCGCCATGGATCGGCACCGCCAGCTTCGGGCGGACCCACTGGTACATGCGGGTGAGTTCGTCCCGCGCCGGATGCCCGGAGACGTGGACGAACTCCGTGTCGGCGGTGATGACCTCCACACCCTGCCCGATCAGCATGTTCTGTACCCTGCCGATCGCCCGCTCGTTGCCCGGGATCTCGCGTGACGAGAATATCACCGTGTCGCCGCGTTCCAGGGTGATCTCGGGGTGGTCGTCGGCCGCGATCCTCGACAAGGCGGAACGAGGCTCCCCCTGGCTGCCGGTGCAGATCAGAACCGTCCTGTCGCGCGGCAGGAACCCGGCGTCGCGCTCGCTCAGAAAGGGCGCGACGTCCTTCAGGTAGCCGTTCGCCCGGGCGGCCTCGTTGATCCGCCAGAGGGAGCGTCCGACCAGGGCCACGTTGCGGTCAGCCGCCGCCGCGGCGGTGGCGATGCTCTCCAGCCGGGCCACGTTGGTGGCGAAGCAACTGATCGCGATGCGGTTTTCGAGGGTGGCGAACAGCTTCACCAAGCTGTCCCGGACGGCCGCCTCCGAACCCGAGGATCCTGGGACCATGGCGTTGGTGCTGTCGCAGACCATCGCCAGCACGCCTTCGTCGCCCAACCGGCGCAGCGCGGCCTCGTCAGTGGTGGCACCCACGACGGGATCGGGGTCGAGCTTCCAATCCCCGGTGTGCAGTACGGCGCCCAGGGGAGTGCGCAGGACAAGCGCATTCGGCTCCAGGACGGAATGGGTCACGGTGATCAGCTCGACGTCGAAGGGGCCCACCCGGAACCGCCCCGACAGCGGTACCTCGATGATCTCCACCTTGGTGGCGAGGTTCCGTTCGACCAGCTTGGCTCGCAGGACCGACGCGGTGAACGGTGTCGCGTAGACGGGGCAGCGAAGTTCCGGCCACAGATATTGCACGGCACCGATATGGTCCTCATGGGCGTGCGTCAGCACCAGCCCGACCAGATCGTCCCGCCGGTCGCGGATGAACGTTGGATCAGGCATGATCACGTCGACGCCCGGCATTGTCTCGTCGCCGAACGATATCCCCAGATCCACCATTAGCCATTTGCCCGCATGACCATAGAGATTGAGGTTCATGCCGATTTCACCGGAGCCTCCGAGAGGCAGGAAGTGGATCTCGTCGGAGCCGGGGCGGTGGAGATCGGGAGATGATGTCATGAAGCCGTGTTGCGTTGATGGACAAGGAGGAGACCCCGCAGGGTCAGTTCGTTGTCGATGTGATCGATCATGGAAGTGGCTTCCGCGAACTGGGCGCCAAGTCCCCCGGTGACGATCACTGTCACGGGCGGGTCTCCCGTCGGCGACAATTCGGCCTCTATCCGCGTCAGCAGACCTTCGATCATGCTGAGATAGCCCCAGAACATGCCCGACTGCATCGCGCCGACCGTTCCCTTGCCGATGACGGTCGCTGGCCTGACGATATCGACCTTGGGCAGCTGCGCCGCCACACGGTGCAGGGCATCGAGGGCGAGGCTGGGGCCGGGCGCGATCACGCCGCCGCAGAAGCCACCATCACGATCGACGATGTCGAAGGTCGTCCCCGTGCCGATATCGACCACGACCAGCGGCGCCGGATAGGTCGCGACCGCCGCTATCGCGTTGAGCAATCGGTCGGCGCCGGCCTCCCTCGGATTGTCGATCCGGATTTCGATGCCGAGCCGCACTCCCGGTGCGCCGATCCGCATCGGCTCCACGCCGAAGTGATCGCGGCACAGGCGCTGGAGGTTGAACGTCGCGGCGGGCACGACGCTGCCGAGGATGGCGGCGTCGATGTCCTCCCGGCGCAGCCCCTTCATGGTCATCAGGCTGGTCAGCCAGACCGCGTATTCATCGGCGGTGCGGCGCCCATCCGTCGAGATCCGCCATTGACCCTGCTTGCTATCCCCATCGAATACCGCGAACACCACATTCGTGTTGCCAGCGTCGATCGCGAGCAGCATGTCAGTCCTTCCCGGTCGGAACGGCGGTCAATCCCGGAAAGAAGACATCGCCGGCGGTGATCCGCCGGCGCTCGCCATTCTCCATCTCCAGCAGCAGCGCGCCATCCGTGTCGAGATCGGCGAAGACCCCTTCGAGGGTACTGTGAGCCAGCCTGACCGTGATCGGGCCACCGACACCCCGCGCCGTTTCCAGCCATCCTTCCCGAATCCGCTCGAAACCCTCGGTCTTCCAGACCTCGTACCATGTCGCGAAAGCCTGGGCGAAGCGGACCAGAACGGCGCGAGGCTCATCGAGACGCGCGCACTCCTCGCGGAGGGAGGTGGCTGGGAACTCGGCGTCTGGGGGATAGTGCTGGACGTTGATGCCGACGCCGACGACCAGCCAGTCGACGGTCCCGGACGCGTCGGTCTCCGACTCCAACAGGATGCCGGCTACCTTGCGATCATCCAGCAACACGTCGTTGGGCCACTTGCACCGGCAGACCGCCTCGGGGAGCAATGGCTGGAGCGCGTCGGCCAAGGCCCCCGCCGTCGCGAAAGATAGCTGGGCCGCCTGGGCCGGCATGCAGCCGGGCCGCAGGATCAAACTCGCGTAGACATTTCCCTCGGGCGAAGCCCAAGGCCTACCCCGCCGACCTCGACCCGCCGTCTGCCGCGAAGCCCAAACGAGAGTGCCGTGACCGGCACCCTCGTCACGCGCCAATCTCTTGGCTTCCTCATTCGTGCTATCCAGGCTCTCGTAGGCCACCAGCCGATATTCCGGCGGCAACCCCTTGAGCGCCTCGCCCTTGAGCGCCCGGTCGGCGGGAGGCGATCCCATCATCCAGCGAACAGCGACGCGGCGGCGGCTGCGGCGCCGTTGAGCAACGGCGACGGGAAGAAGAAGAACAACAGCGTGAACAGGCTGGTGCCCGCGATGACCAGGGTCATCTCGCCGCTGATGTTGCGATCCAGCGGTTCCACCGGCTCATCGAAGTACATGACCTTGATGATCCGCAGATAGTAGAACGCGCCGACCACGCTCGCCAGCACGCCCAGGATCGCCAGGGAGTACAGGTGGGCCTGGATCGCCGCCTGGAACACGAACAGCTTGGCGAAGAAGCCCGCCGCCGGCGGGATGCCGGCCATGGAGAACATGAAGATCAGCATGGCGAGCGCCAGCATCGGATGCGTCTTCGACAAGCCGGCGAGATCGGTGATCTCCTCGACCATCCGGCCATTCTGGCGCATGCACAGGATGATGCCGAAGGTGCCGATGTTCATGAAGATGTAGATCGCCATGTAGAACATCACGCCGCGCACGCCCAATTCCGTGCCGGCCGCCAAGCCAACCAGCGCGAAGCCGATATGGCCGATCGAGCTATAGGCCATCAGGCGCTTGATGTTGGTCTGTCCGATCGCCGCGAACGAGCCCAGCACCATCGACGCCAAGGCGGTGAAGTAGATGATCTGGCGCCACTGGTCGACCATCGAACCGAACGGCTCGATCAGGAGACGGACGAACAGGGCGATGGCCGCGACCTTGGGAGCCACCGCGAAGAAGGCGGTGACCGGCGTCGGAGCGCCCTCGTAGACGTCGGGCGTCCACATGTGGAACGGCACCGCCGAGATCTTGAAGGCGAGACCCGCCGCGACGAAGGTCAAGCCGGCGATCAAGCCGATCGAGGTGTGGCCGGCCTGCTGGCCATGGCCGGCGAACAGATCCGCCAGCACGGAGAAGTTGGTGGTGCCGGCGAAGCCGTAGACCAGCGAAGCGCCGTACAGCAGCATGCCCGACGACAAGGCACCCAGGACGAAGTACTTCAGGCCCGCCTCGCTGGATTTCGCGTGGTCGCGGCGGAAGGCGGCCAGGACGTAGAGGGCCAGACTCTGCAGTTCCAGACCGACATAGAGCGAGATGAGGTCGTTGGCCGACACCATCATCATCATGCCGAGGGTGGCCAGCAGCATCAGCACCGGGAACTCGATCCGCTTCATCTGCTCGCGCTCGATGTAGTTGATCGAGACCAGCACCGAGAGGGCGGACCCCATCAGCACCAGCACCTTCATGAAGGCGCCGAAGCTGTCCATGACGAAGAGGTTGCTGAAGGTGACCTCCCGGACCCCGGACCCGGTCAGCACCAGTACGGCCGCGACCACCTCGACGCCGACCGTCAGATACGAGATAAGCCGCGTGTCGCCATCGCCCCGGAAGACGCCCAGCATCAGCAGGGTGATGGCCGACAGGGCCATGAAGATCTCCGGCAAGGCCGGTGTCAGCACTGGAAATTCGGTCATTTGAATTCTTCCTCCCGGCCCTATCGCACCGCGACGGCGGCGCTGACACCGTCAGCCAGAGCGGTTTGATAGTTCTTGATCATGGCCTCGACCGAAACCGACATGACGTTCAGGAAGGTGGCGGGATAGATCCCCATCCACAGCACCAGCACGACCAGCGGCACGAAGATCGCGATCTCGCGGGGGTTCAGGTCGAGCATGCCTTTGACGTCATCCTTGGTGATCTTGCCGAACACGACGCGGCGATAGAGCCACAGCATGTAGGCGGCACCCAGGATGATGCCGATGGTCGCCAGGAATGCCACCCAGGTGTTGTCCTGGAACGCGCCGATCAGGATCAGGAACTCGCCGACGAAGCCGCTGGTGCCGGGCAATCCGACCGAGGCCAGCATCATCAGCATGAACACGATCGCGTATTTGGGCATGTTCTGGACCAGACCGCCATAGCGCGCGATCTCGCGGGTGTGGAGACGGTCGTAGACGACGCCGACGCAGAGGAACAGGGCGCCGGAAACGATGCCGTGGCTCAGCATCTGGAACAGCGAGCCCTCGACACCCTGACGGGTCATGGTGAACATGCCGATCGTGACGAAGCCCATGTGCGCGATCGACGAATAGGCGATCAGCTTCTTCATGTCCTCCTGGGCCAGCGCCACGAGCGAGGTGTAGATGATCGCGACGACGCTCAGTGTGTAGATCAGTGGGGTGAAGTACTCGGTCGCCTCCGGCAGGATCGGGATCGAGAAGCGGAGGAAACCGTAGCCGCCCATCTTCAGCAGAACGCCCGCCAGGATGACCGAGCCGGCCGTCGGCGCCTCGACGTGCGCGTCGGGCAACCAAGTGTGGACCGGCCACATCGGAACCTTGACCGCGAAGGAAGCGAACAGCGCCAGCCACAGCCAGATCTGCATGCTGCGCGGGAAGTCGGTCTGGATCAGCGTCGGCAGGTCGGTCGTGCCAGCCACGAAGTACATGGCCAGGATCGCCAGGAGCATCAGCACCGAGCCGAGCAGCGTGTAGAGGAAGAACTTGAACGCCGCGTAGACCCGACGCGCGCCGCCCCACACCCCGATGATCAGGAACATCGGGATCAGCACGCCCTCGAAGAACATGTAGAAGAGGATGAAGTCCAACGCGCAGAACATGCCGACCATCAAGGTCTCCAGGACCAGGAAGGCGATCATGTATTCCTTGACGCGGACCTTCACCGACTCCCAGCTCGCCAGGATGCACAGCGGGGTCAGGAAGGTCGACAGGAGGACGAATAGCACCGAGATGCCATCGACCCCCATGTGGTAGTTGACGTTGAACGCCGGGATCCACTCGACCTGCTCCACCATCTGGAACGCGGCCGTGGAGTTGTCGAAGTTCAACCAGATGAACACCGAAAGCACGAAGGTGATCAGCGAGGTCCACAACGCCACACTTCGGGCGTTGCGCGCCACCACGTCGGGTTCACCGCGGATCAGAAGGATGAACGCGGCTCCGACGAGCGGCAGGAATGTCGTTAGCGACAGGATGGGCCAGCCAGCCATGATCAGTCTTGCCTCGCCGTATCAACCGAAGAAATAGAACCAGCCGACCAGCAGCACCACACCGATCACCATCGCGAAGGCGTAGTGATAGACATAGCCGGACTGGAGGCGGGCGGCACGGAACGCGACGTCGCGGGTGGCGGCGGCGATCCCATCGGGACCCACGCCGTCGATGATCGCGCCGTCACCGGATTTCCACAGGCCATAGCCCAGGAACTTGGCCGGTTGAACGAACAGCTTGTCGTACAGCTCGTCGAACATCCACTTGCGATAGACGAACCGGTAGACGCCGCCCAGCTTGGAGGCCACGATGCCGGGCAGCTGCGGCATGAACATGTAGAACAGGTAGGCCAACGCGATGCCGATCAGGCCCGCGATGAACGGCGCCAGCGGCACCCAGCCTGGAACATGGTGGGCGGCCTCGACCGTGTCGTTTTCGTGCAGGACGAAGATCGCCTTGCCCCAGAACTCGCCCCTGCCCTCACCGACGAACCAGTTGTAGGCGACCATGCCGGCGAACACTGCGCCGATCGCGAGGATCCCCAGGGGGATCGTCATGATCAGCGGGCTCTCGTGGACATGGGCCATCACCCGGTCGTTGGCGCGCGGACGGCCATGGAAGGTCATGATGATCAGGCGCCACGAGTAGAAGGCCGTCATCAGCGCCGCGAGGATGCCGAGCCAGAAGGCGTAGGTGCCGACCGCCGAATGCGAGGCGTAGGCCGCCTCCAGGATCATGTCCTTCGAGTAGTAGCCGGCGAAGAATGGGATTCCGGCGAGCGCTAGACTGCCGATCCACATCATCACGTAGGTCACCGGGATCAGGCGCCAGACGCCGCCCATCTTCCGCATGTCCTGCTCGTCCGACAGCGCGTGGATCACCGATCCGGCGCCGAGGAACAGCAGCGCCTTGAAGAAGGCGTGCGTCATCAGGTGGAACATCGCGGCGCTATAGGCCGAGACACCGAGCGCGAAGAACATGTAGCCGAGCTGGCTCATGGTCGAGTAGGCGATGACGCGCTTGATGTCGAACTGGGTCAGGCCGATGGTCGCGGCGACGAAGGCGGTGGAGGCGCCGACGAAGGCGATGAAGTTCAGCGCGGCCGGAGCGTATTCGAAGATCGGCGACAGGCGCGCCACCATGAAGACGCCGGCGGTGACCATGGTGGCCGCGTGGATCAGCGCCGAAACCGGCGTCGGGCCTTCCATCGCGTCAGGCAGCCACGTGTGCAGGCCGAGCTGCGCCGACTTGCCCATGGCACCCATGAACAGCAGCAGGCAGGCGACGGTCAGCGCGTCCAGATCGAACCCGAGGAAGTTGATCGTGTGGCCCGCCATCCCGGCGGCGGCGGCGAACACGGTGTCGAAGTGCACCGAGCCGAACAGGAAGAAGATCGCCATGATGCCGAGGGCGAACCCGAAGTCACCGACCCGGTTGACGATGAACGCCTTCATCGACGCGGCATTGGCGCTCGGCTTCTCGTACCAGAAGTTGATCAGCAGGTATGAGGCGAGACCGACGCCTTCCCAGCCGAAATACATCTGCACGAAGTTGTCGGCCGTCACCAGCATCAGCATGAAGAAGGTGAACAGGCTGAGATAGGCCATGAAGCGCGGCTTGTGGTGGTCGTGGCTCATGTACCCGATCGAGTACACGTGGACCATCGACGACACCGTGTTGACCACGATCAGCATGACGGCGGTCAGGCTGTCGAACTTGAGCGCCCATGACACCTCGAAGGTGCCGCTGTCGATCCAGGTCATCAGCTCGATCGTGCGGGCGTTGCCGTGCAGGGCCACATCGACGAACAGCCAGACGGAGATCAGGGCGGAGACGCAAACGGCGCCCGTGGTGACGATTTGGGATCCCCGGTCGCCGATCAGGCGCCCGAAGAACCCGGCGATGAACGCCGCCAGCAGCGGCAGGAAAATGGCTGCGACTTCCATGACCGCCACCTCAGCCCTTCATCATGTTGATGTCGTCCACCGCGATGGTGCCGCGGTTGCGGAAGTAGACGACCAGGATGGCCAGGCCGATCGCGGCCTCGGCGGCCGCGACGGTCAGGATGAACATCGCGAAGACCTGTCCGACCAGGTCATTGAGGAACACCGAGAACGCCACCAGATTGATGTTGACGGCCAGCAGGATCAGTTCGACCGACATCAGGATGATGATGACGTTTTTCCGATTGAGGAAGATCCCGAAGACGCCGAGCGTGAACACGATCGCGGCGACGGTCAGGTAATGGGCGAGACCGATTTCCATTCAGACACCTCCTCGGGTCGGCACCTTGCGGATCGCGACGACTTGGTCGCGACGGCGGCTGACCTGGGCGCTGATGTTCTGGCGACGGACACCCTCGCGCGACCGCAGGGTCAGGACGATGGCGCCGATCATCGCGATCAGGAGGATCAGGCCGGCCGCTTGGAACAGGTAGGCGTAGTGGGTGTAGATCAGCAGCCCCAGGGCATGGGTGTTGTTGATCTGATCCGGCGCAGGGGTAGGCGCTCCGGACACGGCGGCCAGATCGGGAACGATCACCCAGGTGCCGAGCACCAAAGCCAGCTCGACCAGCAGGACCAGCCCCACCGTGATGCCGACCGGCAGATATTGCAGGGCGCCCGACCGCAGTTCGCGGAAGTTGATGTCGAGCATCATCACCACGAACAGGAAGAGCACCGCGACGGCCCCGACATAGACGATCACCAGGATCATCGCCACGAACTCCGCGCCGATCAGCACGAAAAGCCCCGCGGCGTTGAAGAAGGCGAGGATCAGGAAGAGCACCGAGTGCACCGGGTTGCGGGCCGCGATGACCATGACGGCGGACGCCACCAGGATAGCGGCGAAAAGGTAGAAGGCCAAGCTCTGCACGATCATGGCGTTCCCCGCCTCTTGTGATGAGGGAAGGTGTCTGTGCTCACTTCCGGAGTCCCTTTAGTCGGGTTCTTGCGGTGTCTTGCGGTCCAACCCGGGTCCCGCCGGGGATTGGCGGGACCCTAGGAGGATTGTGGGTTTTTAGCGGTAAGGAGCATCGACCGCAACGTTCGCGGCGAGCTGGGCCTCCCAGCGGTCGCCGTTCTCGAGCAGCTTGTCCTTGTTGTAGAAGAGTTCCTCGCGGGTTTCCGTGGAGAACTCGAAATTCGGCCCCTCGACGATCGCGTCCACCGGGCATGCCTCCTGGCACAACCCGCAGTAGATACACTTTGTCATGTCGATGTCGTATCGGGTGGTCCTGCGACTGCCATCGTCACGCGGCTCGGCCTCGATCGTGATGGCCAGGGCGGGGCAGACGGCTTCGCACAGCTTGCAGGCGATGCACCGCTCCTCGCCATTGGGATACCGTCGGAGCGCGTGCTCGCCCCGGAACCGCGGACTGATCGGTCCCTTCTCAAAGGGATAGTTCAGGGTGACGCGCGGCCGGAACATATAGCTGAAAGTCAGGCCCAGTCCGGACAGCAGTTCGGTCAGGAAGAAGCCCCGCGCAGTGCGATCCAGGAATGCCATGTCTTCAGTTCTCCTGTCATGCGCGGCGGCCGGGATATCCCACCGCGCCGCGCATGAAATCAAGCAAGGGTTAGGGCAACCAGCCGAAGGTGACGAGGACGCCGGCGGTCAGGATGACCCAGAACAGGGAGAAAGGCAGGAACACCTTCCAACCCAGCCGCATCAACTGGTCATAGCGGTAGCGCGGCACCGTGGCGCGGACCCACAGGAACATGAACAGCACCAGCGCGATCTTCAGCGCGAACCAGATCGGACCCGGGATCCAGTTGAGCGGCGCGATGTCGAACGGCGGCAACCAGCCCCCGAGGAACAGGATCGACGTCATCGCGCTCATGAGGATCATGTTCGCGTATTCGCCGAGGAAGAACAGCGCGAAGGTCATCGCCGAATATTCGACGTTGTAACCGCCGACCAACTCCGACTCGCCCTCTGGCAGGTCGAACGGAGCGCGGTTGGTTTCCGCCAGTGCCGAGATGAAGAACACGACGAACATCGGGAACAGCGGGATCGCAAACCACACCGTCCGCTGGGCCAGCACCACGTCGGACAGGTTCAACGAGCCGACGCAGAGCAGCACCGTGATGATCACGAAGCCGATCGACACCTCGTAGGAGACCATCTGCGCCGCGGAGCGGAGGCCGCCGAGGAAAGCGTATTTCGAGTTGGACGCCCAGCCGGCCATGATGATGCCATACACGCCCAGCGACGAGATCGCGAACAGATACAGCACGCCGACATTGATGTTCGCCAGCACCATGGTCGAGCTGAACGGGATGACGGCCCAGGCGATCAGGCTGAGCAGGAACGTCAGCATCGGCGCGAAGACGAAGACGACGCGGTTGGCGCCGGCCGGGATCACCGTCTCCTTGCCGAACAGCTTGAGGCCGTCGGCCAGCGGCTGGAACAGGCCGAACGGACCCACCATATTGGGGCCCTGCCGCAACTGCATCGCCGCCAGCACCTTGCGCTCGGCATAGGTCAGATAGGCCACGCCGACCAGCAGGGGAATGATGATGGCGACGATCTGAAGGACGATGATGATCGTCGGCCAGGCGTAGCCGCTCCAAAGCTCAACCATGGGTGCCGGTCCTCTCGCTCGCAGCCGCCAGGAAGGTCTCGGTGCATTTCGCCATGGTGGCCGAGGCGCGGCTGATCGGGTCGGTCATGTAGTAGTTTTCGATCGGACAGTGGAACGGCGCGGCATCGATCGTGCCGGCTTGGCCGAACGGCCCCCACTCGGCCATCGTCAGGCTCTCGATCGAACGGAACACCGGGCTGGCCTCCGCCAGACGCTTCCGGACCTGTGCCAAGCTGTCATAGGGAAGCCGCACACCCAGTTGATCACCCAAGGCTCGCAGAATCTTCCAGTCCTCACGCGCCTCGCCGAGCGGGAACACCGCCATGCGCGCCATCTGGACGCGGCCCTCGGTGTTGACGTACAGGCCATTCTTCTCGGTATAGGCGGCGCCCGGTAGGACCACATCGGCGCGGTGGGCGCCACGGTCGCCGTGATGGCCCTGGTAGATCACGAAGGCGTCGCCCAGTTTGGCCGTGTCGATTTCGTCGGCGCCCAGCAGGTAGACGACCTCGATGGCACCCGAACTGGCGCCCGCCAGGATCTCGGCGGTGGCTTTGCCACCCTGTCCCGGCAGGAAGCCCAACTCTAACCCACCAACCCGCGCGGCGGCGGTGTGGAGGACGTTGAAGCCGTTCCAACCGTCCTGGACCATGTTGTTCGCTTCGGCCGCCTGACGGGCCAGCGCCTGGATCGCGGCGCCATCGGCGCGACGCAGCGCCCCGGCACCCAGGATCAGCATCGGGCGTTTGGCGGTCTTCAGGATCTCGCAGAACTCATGGCTACCGTCCGCCAATTCCTGCAGGGTCTGCGGCCCGGCACCCAGATAGGTGTAGGGATATGTGAGGTCGCGCCGCTCGCCGACCACGCCCACCTTCAAGCCACCCATCAGGTAACGCTTGCGAATGCGCGCGTTGACCATCGAGCCTTCCCAGCGGGGATAGGTGCCGATCAACAGGATGGCATCGGCCTTTTCGATGCCGGCGATCGTGGTGTTGAACAGATAGCCGGCGCGGGCCGACGTGTCGAAGGCGGCTCCGTCCTGGCGACAGTCCAGGTTCTTGGAGCCAAGCCCCTCGACCAGATCCTTCAGAGCCACCATGGACTCGGCGTCGCACAGGTCGCCAGCCAGGGCGGCGATACGATCACCGGGAACGCCCTTGACCCGCTCGGCGATGGCGGTGAACGCCTCGGCCCAAGTCGCCGGCTGGAGCTTGCCATCGCGGCGGACATAGGGACGGTCCAGGCGCTGCCGCTTCAATCCGTCATAGTGGAAGCGGCTCTTATCGGCCAGCCACTCCTCGTTGATGTCCTCGTTGAGGCGCGGCGTCAGGCGCATCACCTCGGGACCGCGGGTGTCCACGCGGATGTTGCTGCCGAGCGCGTCCATCACGTCGATCGTCTCGGTCTTGCGCAGCTCCCAGGGCCGGGTGGTGAAGGCGTATGGCTTTGAGGTCAGGGCCCCGACCGGGCAGACGTCGATCAAGTTGCCGGATAGCTCCGACGAGATCGCCTGCTCGATGTAGGTGCCGACCTCCATGTGCTCGCCACGACCCGTGGCGCCGAGCTCCGGCACGCCGGCGATCTCGTCGGCGAAGCGGATGCAGCGGGTGCAGTGGATGCAGCGGGTCATGATCGTCTTGATCAACGGCCCCAGGTACTTGTCCTTGACCGCCCGCTTGTTCTCCTGGAACCGGGAGCGATCGAAGCCGTAGCCCATCGCTTGGTCCTGGAGATCGCACTCGCCACCTTGGTCGCAGATCGGGCAATCCAGCGGATGGTTGATCAGCAGGAATTCCATCACGCCCTTGCGGGCCTTGTGGACCAGATCCGTGTTGGTCTTGATCACCATGCCCTCGCCGCAGGGCATGGCGCAGGAGGCCACCGGCTTCGGCGCTTTCTCCATCTCGACCAGGCACATGCGGCAGTTGGCCGGAACCGTCAACCGTTCATGGTAGCAAAAGCGGGGGATCTCGATACCGATCTGCTCGCAGGCCTGCAGCACGGAAGTACCCGGCTCGACCTCGACCTCGATCCCGTCAATCGTTAGTTTGGGCATAGTGATGTCTCGTCGCTACGTTCGGCTGCCGGTTCATTCCGCCGCGGCACGCTGGGTGCCGGTGTACTGCAGGATGCGCCGTTCCATTTCGGGGCGGAAGTGCCGGATCAAGCCCTGAACGGGCCAAGCCGCCGCGTCACCGAGGGCGCAAATCGTGTGGCCCTCGATCTCCTTGGTGACGTCGAACAGCATGTCGATCTCGTCGATCCGCGCTTTACCTTGTGCCATCCGTTCCATGACGCGCCACAGCCAGCCGGTGCCTTCGCGGCAAGGGGTGCATTGGCCACAGCTCTCGTGCATGTAGAACTTGGACAGGCGGGCGATCGCTTTGACGATGTCGGTGGACTTGTCCATGACGATGATGCCAGCGGTGCCGAGACCGGACCGGACCTCGCGCAGACTGTCGAAGTCCATCAGGACCGTGTCGCAGATCGACCGCGGCAAGACTGGAACCGAGGAACCGCCGGGAATGATGGCCAGCAGGTTATCCCAGCCGCCCCGCACGCCACCGGCGTGCTTCTCGATCAGCTCCTTCAGCGGGATCCCCATCTCCTCTTCCACGTTGCAGGGCTTGTTGACGTGGCCGGAAATGCAGAAGACCTTGGTCCCGGTGTTCTTCGGCCGGCCCAAGCCAGCGAACCAAGCGGCGCCCCGGCGGAGGATGGTCGGGACGACCGCGACGCTCTCGACGTTGTTGACGGTGGTCGGGCAGGAATACAGACCGGCCTGGGCCGGGAACGGCGGCTTGTTGCGCGGCTGGCCCTTCTTGCCCTCGAGGCTCTCGATCAGCGCGGTTTCCTCGCCGCAGATATAGGCGCCGGCGCCGCGGTGCAGATAGAGATCGAAGTCCCAGCCGGAGCCACAGGCGTTCTTGCCGATCAATCCGGCGGCGTAAGCCTCGTCGATGGCCCGTTGGAGATTGGAGCCCTCGTTGTAGAACTCGCCTCGGATGTAGATGTAGCAGGCGTTGGCGCCGATCGCGAAGCTGGCGATCAGGCAGCCCTCGATCAGCTTGTGCGGATCGTGACGCATGATGTCACGGTCCTTGCACGTACCCGGCTCGCCCTCGTCGGCGTTGATCACCAGATAGTGCGGCCGATCGCCGGTCTGCTTGGGCATGAAGGACCATTTGAGACCGGTGGAGAAGCCCGCGCCGCCTCGACCGCGTAAACCCGACTCCTTGGTCTCGTTGATGATCCATTCCCTGCCCTTCAGGATCAGGTCCTTGGTGTTGTCCCAATCGCCACGCGCCCGCGCGCCGTCCAGCGCGAAATCCTCGAAGCCGTAGAGATTGGTGAAAATGCGGTCTTCGTCCCGAAGCATCGCGGCCCCTCAGTCATCGCCGTGGGTGGAATCCGCGGCTGGCGCGGAGGCGGACGTCGACGTCCTGGAAATCAATGTGGTCGGGCCGCCGGACGGGCTGGATGTCTGGCGTCCCGAGATCGGCCCAGCCTTGGGCCGCTCGCCGCGTTTCAGCGCGTCCAGCAGCGCCTCAGTGCCGGCGGCGTCCAGATCCTCGTAGTAATCGTCGTTGATCTGGACCATCGGCGCGTTGACGCAGGCGCCCAGGCATTCGACCTCGATCACGGTGAACTGACCGTCCGAAGTCGTCTCTCCCAGACCGATGCCAAGCTTCCGCTCGCAGGCCTTGACCACATCATCCGATCCCCGCAACCAACAAGGCGTCGTGGTGCAGACCTGGATGAAATGCTTACCGACCGGCTTCAGGTTGTACATCGTGTAGAAGGTGGCGACCTCATAAACACGGATGCGCGGCATCGACAGCATCTCGGCCACGTAATCCATGGCCGCCCGGGGCAACCAGTTGTCGTTCTGTCGTTGCGCCAGATCCAGCAAGGGCATCACTGCGCTCGCCTGCTTGCCCGCCGGGTACTTCGCGATGATGTGCTTGGCCCGCTCCAGGTTTTCCGCCGTGAAGGCGAAATCCTTGGGTCCCTCGAGGGGCGCCGTTCCGTTTGAGCTCATCGATCGATTTCTCCGAACACGACATCCATGGACCCGATGATCGCCACGGTATCCGCCAGCATGTGGCCCTTCGACATGAAGTCGAGGCCCTGAAGGTGGGCGAAACCGGGAGCCCGGATCTTGCAGCGATATGGCTTGTTGGTCCCATCCGATACCAGATAGACCCCGAACTCCCCCTTGGGCGCCTCGACCGCCGTATATGTTTCTCCGGCCGGCACGTGGTAGCCCTCGGTATAGAGCTTGAAGTGATGGATTAGGGCTTCCATCGACCGCTTCATTTCGCCGCGGCGGGGTGGGGAGATCTTATGATCCTGCACCTTGACCGGACCGTCGGGCAATTTCTCGAGGCACTGCCGCATGATCTTGTTGGACTCGCTCATCTCCTCCATGCGGACGAGGTAGCGCGCGTAGCAATCGCCGGTGAGCCCGACCGGGATGTCGAAGTCCATCTGGTCATAGACGTCGTAGGGTTGGGCTTTCCGTAGGTCCCACGCGACGTTCGAGGCGCGCAGCATCGGACCCGTGAAACCCCAGTCGAGGGCTTCCTGCTCGCTGACGATCCCAATGTCGACGGTCCGCTGCTTGAAGATGCGGTTCTCCGACAGCAGGTTCTCCAGGTCGCTGAGGAACTTGGGAAAATGCTCGGTGTATTCCCAAATGTCGTCGGCGAGCCCAGCCGGCATATCGAAGGCGACTCCGCCGGGACGGAAGTAGTTCGCGTGGAGACGGGCGCCGCTGACGCGCTCGTAGAATTCCATCAGCTTCTCACGCTCCTCGAAGCCCCACAGCGACGGCGTGATGGCACCGACGTCGAGCGCGTAGGTGGTGATGTTCAGCAAATGGTTGAGGATGCGCGTGATCTCGCTGAACAGCACCCGGATGTACTGGGCCCGGGGCGGTGGCGTGATGCGCAACAGCTTTTCAACGGCGAGCGCGAAGGCATGCTCCTGGCACATCGGCGACACGTAGTCGAGCCGGTCGAAGTACGGAGTCGCCTGAAGGTAAGTCTTGTACTCGATCAGCTTCTCGGTGCCGCGGTGGAGCAATCCAATATGAGGATCGGCACGCTCGACCACCTCGCCATCCATCTCCAGCACGAGGCGCAACACCCCGTGAGCCGCGGGGTGCTGCGGCCCGAAATTCATCGTGAACGGCTTGATCTTCGATTCTACGGCATTGGTCGCGGTTGCCATCACTTGTTGCTCCCCGGCTGGGCCGCACCCTTGGGCGCCTCAGCCTTTTCATCGCCCGGCAGCATGACATTGGTCATGCCCTCCCAAGGGCTGAGGAAATCGAACGAACGGAAATCCTGGGTCAGCTTGACCGGTTCGTAGACGACTCGTTTCTGCTCGTCGTCGTATCGCAGTTCCACGTAGCCGGTCAGCGGGAAATCCTTGCGCAGGGGATGCCCCTCGAACCCGTAGTCGGTCAGGATTCGCCGTAGGTCCGGATGGTCGGAGAAGAAGATCCCATAGAGATCCCAAGCTTCCCGCTCGAACCAAGGTGCCGCGCTGAACACCTCGGCCAGCGAAGGAACCGGCGTGTCCTCGTCCGTCGACACCTTCACGCGGATGCGGAAATTATGCTTCAGGCTGAGTAGGTTGTAGACGACGTCGAACCGCTCCTCGCGCGAGGGGTAATCGGCGCCGCACAGGTCCATCAACTGCTTGAACTGGCAACTGGTGTCGTCACGTAGGAACGTCATGACTCGGACGATCGACGGTCGCTGGACCGCGATGGTCAGTTCACCCAATTCGATGCCGGCGGACAGTATGACATCCGCCAGGCGCGCCTGGAGATGATCGCTCAGTTCCTGAAGCGCTTGGTCGCTCATGATCCGGGACTGCCTTGGTTTAGCGCGCGATGCGATTGCCGCGCTTGATCTTCTTCTGGAGTTGCAGAATCCCGTAGACCAGGGCTTCCGCAGTCGGTGGGCAACCGGGAACGTAGATATCGACCGGGACGATCCGGTCGCAGCCGCGCACCACCGAGTAGGAGTAGTGATAATAGCCGCCGCCATTGGCGCACGAGCCCATGGAGATCACCCAACGGGGTTCCGCCATCTGGTCGTAGACCTTGCGGAGGGCCGGCGCCATCTTGTTGCACAGCGTCCCGGCCACGATCATGACATCGCTCTGGCGCGGACTCGGGCGCGGGATCACGCCGAATCGGTCGAGGTCATAGCGGCTCATGTAGGCGTGGATCATCTCCACCGCGCAGCAGGCGAGGCCGAACGTCATCGGCCACAGCGAACCGGTGCGCGCCCAGTCGAGCAGGGCGTCGAACTTGGCGACGATGAACCCCTTGTCCTGCAACTCGTCGGTGACCGACCTCAGATAGGTGTCCTGATCGGCACCCGGCGCCAGCGGCGCGCCCTGGCCCGGCAGGATCAAACCCTGGGACGGCCGCGCCGCTTGCGAAGGTTGACCTAGGATGGTCAGACCGCCGGCCGGCTGGTTGGGGGTCACTCCCATTCCAGCGCTCCTTTCTTCCATTCGTAGATGAAGCCGATGGTCAACACACCGAGGAACACCACCATCGACCAGAAACCGAACAATCCGATGTCTCCCAGGGATATGGCCCATGGGAACAAAAACGCAACTTCGAGGTCGAAGATGATGAACAGAATGGCGACCAGATAGAACCGCACGTCGAACTTGCTGCGGGCGTCATCGAACGGTTCGAAGCCGCATTCGTACGCGGAAACCTTCTCACTATCCGGCTTCTGGGACGCGACCAGGAATGAGGCGCCAACGGCGGCACCTGCGATGACAACCGCGATCCCGAGAAAGATCAGGATCGGCAGATATTCGACGACCAGCGGATTGGCCATAACGCTCCTCGCATGAGACTGCCTTTTCAGCGTGGCGAGCCCGGCGCGTCGGGCCGACTCATAGCCAGCATGGCAGCTTTTCAATTGGTTACCCGACCTGTCGGGCACCGGGAATATAGGCTGAAAGGGAGTCCAAGGAAAGACAAATAGGCGGAATTCCGCACACGCGAATAGCGCCGAAACCGGCGCGTAACGATTGATACTGTTCGAATTTTTCTGGAAAAATGGCGCGAGTGACGGGACTTGAACCCGCGGCCTCCGGCGTGACAGGCCGGCGCTCTAACCAACTGAGCTACACCCGCGTCTTGATGGCCGGTAATTACGACACGGCCAAATCAGTGTCAATGGTCGAACGGCATCAAAGCGCCATTTACGATCAAAACAACCATGACCAACCGAACAGGTCTGTTTCCCTGTCGGAACCAACGCGGGGGCCAAATGGAGGGAGGACGGCTTAGCGAACCCAAAGTGCGGCGATGAACCGCACCGTGGGGCTTGCCGTGAATTCTGAAAAAGGATCGGCGCGGGCCGCATTGGGATGATGGTGGGCGATGACGGGATCGAACCGCCGACCCTCTCGGTGTAAACGAGACGCTCTACCGCTGAGCTAATCGCCCATCTCCGTCAGCCGGACCGGCTGGCCGCCCTTCTTCTAGCAACTGCCCACCATGCGCACAAGCCCGCGACCGGCATGACGGTCGCGGGCTTGTAAAGGCCGCTGATGGAACTGGCTATGCCCGCCGGCCGACGCGTGGCGTCGGAGCTTAGTTCAGAGCATCCTTGAGGGTCTTGCCCGGCTTGAACTTCGGCTGTTTGGAAGCCGGGATATCGATCTTCTCGCCGGTACGAGGGTTGCGCCCCTGCGATGCCGCCCGGTCCGACACCGCGAATGTGCCGAAGCCGACCAGACGGACCTCCTCGCCCTTTTTGAGCGTGTCGATGATGCCATCGAAGACGGCGTCGACGGCTCGCGTCGCATCCGCCTTCGAAAGACTGGCCGCGTCAGCCACGAGCGCGACGAGATCGTTCTTGTTCACTGGTGAGCCCCCCTTGGAAAACCGCCTGGACCAAGCGCCGAACCGCCCCGGCTCAACGCTCCCACGGTGAAAATGTCCGCCCATGCGACCGCGCCCCTCCCGAGGGGGAGGGGCGCGACGCCGAAGCGAATTTAGGCGGTTTTCGGGGGCGATCTCAATGCCGAATTACTTCCTCGCGATCGGCGTCACCACCCGGAGGGGTTACAGGGGTGGATTCGGCCGGTTCGCTCCACTCAATCGGCACCAGTGGCTTGGTTAGGGCATGCTGGAGCACTTCGTCACCCATTGATACCGGGATGATCTGGAGCCCCTTCTTGACGTTGTCGGGGATTTCGGCGAGGTCCTTCTCGTTGTCCTTGGGAATCAGGACGGTCTTGAGACCACCCCGCAAGGCAGCGAGAAGCTTCTCCTTCAATCCACCGATCGGCAGCACCCGACCGCGCAGAGTGATCTCGCCCGTCATCGCCACATCCTTGCGGACGGGGATGCCAGTAAGCACAGACACGATCGAGGTCACCATCGCGACACCGGCGGAGGGGCCATCCTTCGGCGTGGCGCCTTCCGGCACGTGGACGTGGATGTCCTTCTTGGCGAACAGGTCCGGTCGGATGCCGAAGATCACCGCCCGCGACTTGACGTAGCTCTCGGCCGCCTGGACCGATTCCTTCATCACGTCGCCCAGCTTGCCGGTGGTCGTCACCTTTCCCTTGCCCGGCAACATGACCGCCTCGATCGACAGCAACTCGCCGCCAACTTCGGTCCAGGCCAAGCCAGTGGTGACGCCGAGCAGATCCTCCAACTCCGCCTCACCGAAGCGGAACTTCTTGACGCCCGCGTACTTCTCGATGTTCTCCGACGTGACCTCGATCTTCTCGAGGCCGTCCATCAGGATCTCCTTGATCGCCTTCCGGGCGAGGTTGGCTATCTCGCGCTCGAGACTACGGACGCCGGCCTCCCGGGTGTAATAGCGGATCAAATCCCGGAGCGCGTCATCGGTGACGGCGAACTCGCCCTTCTTCAAGCCGTGCGACTTCAGCTGCTTGTCCAGGAGGTGGCGCTTGGCGATCTCGACCTTCTCGTCCTCGGTGTACCCGGCGACGCGGATGATCTCCATGCGATCCAGCAGCGGCTGCGGCATGCGCAGCGTGTTGGCCGTGCAGACGAACATCACGTCCGAGAGATCGTAGTCGACCTCCAGGTAATGGTCGGCGAAGGTGCCGTTCTGTTCGGGGTCAAGGACCTCGAGCAGGGCGGACGACGGATCGCCGCGCCAGTCGGATCCCAGCTTGTCGACCTCGTCGAGCAGGAACAGCGGATTGGACGACTTGGCCTTCTTCATGCCCTGGATGACCTTGCCGGGCATCGAGCCGATATAGGTCCGCCGGTGACCGCGAACCTCGGCCTCGTCACGGACGCCACCCAGCGACATGCGGACGAAGTTGCGGCCGGTCGCCTTGGCGATCGACTTGCCCAGCGAGGTCTTTCCGACACCCGGAGGACCGACCAAGCACAGGATCGGACCCTTGACCTTGGTCATCCGCTGCTGGACCGCGAGATACTCGAGGATGCGCTCCTTGACCTTCTCCAGTCCGAAGTGATCCGAGTTCAGCACACCCTCGGCCAAGCGGATGTCACGCTTGATCTTGGTGCGCTTCTTCCACGGAATGCTGACGATCCAGTCCAGATAGTTGCGGACCACCGTCGCCTCGGCGGACATCGGGCTCATCGACCGCAGCTTCTTCAGCTCGGCGAGCGCCTTCTCCCGAGCGTCCTTGGTCAGGCGGGTCTTGTTGATACGGTCTTCCAGTTCGGCGACCTCGTCGCGACCGTCCTCCGACTCGCCCAACTCCTTCTGAATGGCCTTGAGCTGTTCGTTGAGGTAGTACTCGCGCTGGGTCTTCTCCATCTGCCGCTTGACGCGGTTGCGGATACGCTTCTCGACCTGGAGCACCCCAATCTCGCCTTCCATGAAGGCGTAGACGCGCTCAAGCCGTTCGCCGACGGTGGCGGTCTCCAACAACTGCTGCTTCTCGGGAATCTTGAGGGCGAGATGCGAGGCGACCGTGTCGGCGAGTTTACCCGCCTCGTCGATCTGGTTGATCGAGACGAGGACCTCGGGCGGAATCTTCTTGTTGAGCTTGATGTACTGCTCGAACTGGGAAACGACGGCGCGCGACAGGGCTTCCAGCTCCTGAACCTCGCCAGCCTTCTCCTCGATCAGCTCGGCGTGCGCCTGGAAGAAGTTGTCGTTCTCGGAAAACTTGGTGATCGACGCCCGCTGACCGCCTTCGACCAGCACCTTGACGGTGCCATCGGGCAGCTTCAGCAGTTGGAGCACCGTACCGATCGTCCCTACGGAGTAGATGTCCGCTGGATTGGGATCATCCTGCGCCGCGTTCTTCTGGGTGACGAGCAGGATCTGCTTGTCATCCTTCATCACGTCTTCCAAAGCCCGCACTGATTTCTCGCGCCCCACGAAGAGCGGCACGATCATGTGCGGGAAGACTACGATGTCCCTCAGCGGGAGGACGGGATACAAAGCTCCACGGGGGATATCTAACATATGGTGCGCCTCTCGTGTGAAGGCCGTCAGCCCGATATGGGCCTGAAAGGAGTCTCACCCCTTGTGGGCGTAAGGACAGTTAGCGGCTTGTTCCTAACGTGGTCCAGGCTAACGGTCCCTTCAAGATCTTGAAACAATTCGTGGGCGAAACGGCACCCGGCGCGCTGATCGGATCACGCGCTGGGCGCCATGTCGCCACGACGTTCGGAATAGATGTAGAGCGGCTTGGCGCGCCCTTCGACCACTTCCTTGTTGATCATGATCTCCTCGACGCCCTGAAGACCGGGCAGTTCGAACATGGGATCGAGCAGGATACCCTCCATGATCGATCTCAGTCCGCGAGCGCCGGTCTTGCGGGCGATCGCCTTGTGGGCGATGCCCTTCAGCGCGTCGTCGGCGAACTCCAGCCTCACATCCTCCATCTCGAACAGCCGCTGGTACTGCTTGACCAAGGCGTTCTTCGGCTTGGTCAGGATCTCCATCAAGGCGGCCTCGTCCAGGTCGGATAGGGTGGCGACCACAGGCAGACGGCCGACGAATTCCGGGATTAGACCGAACTTCAGCAGGTCCTCGGGCTCGACATCGCGCAGGATCGCCCCGGTCTGTCGCTCGTCCGGACCGCGCACGTCGGCGCCGAAGCCGATCGACGTTCCCCGGCCGCGCTGGGCGATGATCTTCTCCAGCCCGGCGAAGGCGCCGCCGCAGATGAACAGGATGTTGGTGGTGTCGACCTGGAGGAATTCCTGCTGCGGATGCTTGCGGCCTCCCTGCGGGGGAACCGAGGCCACGGTGCCTTCCATGATCTTGAGCAGCGCCTGCTGGACGCCCTCGCCCGAAACGTCCCGGGTGATCGACGGGTTGTCCGACTTGCGGCTGATCTTGTCGACCTCGTCGATGTAGACGATGCCGCGCTGGGCGCGCTCCACATTGTAGTCGGCGGCTTGGAGCAGCTTCAGGATGATGTTCTCGACATCCTCGCCGACATAGCCGGCTTCGGTCAGCGTGGTGGCGTCGGCCATCGTGAACGGCACGTCGATGATCCGCGCCAGCGTCTGGGCCAGCAACGTTTTGCCGCACCCCGTGGGACCGACCAGCAGGATGTTGGATTTCGCCAGTTCGACGTCGTTGTGCTTGGTGCCGTGGGCCAGACGCTTGTAGTGATTGTGGACCGCGACGGAGAGCACCCGTTTAGCGTGATCCTGACCGATCACGTAGTCGTCCAGGACGGCATGGATGTCGCGCGGAGTCGGCACCCCGTCGCGGGACTTCACCAGCGTCGTCTTGTTCTCCTCGCGGATGATGTCCATGCATAATTCGACGCATTCATCGCAGATGAACACCGTCGGGCCGGCAATGAGCTTGCGGACCTCATGCTGGCTCTTTCCGCAGAAGGAGCAGTAGAGGGTGTTCTTGGAATCGCCGCCGGTGGACTTGGTCATATGGGCTCCGTCACAGCACCGAGTGGCGTTCGGTCCGGCGACCCATCGGTTGTGCTTGGGTGGGCAACCGTGCCAAACGCCTTTCAGATATAGGGTGTCCCGGGAAAACCCGGCGGCAAGACCACTGGTGGGTCTTGCCGCGCTGGAACAATCCTATTCAACAACACGCGATACGCGGCGATCAATATCTAGTTGGTCGCGTCAGATCGCCGACGCGTCCCCGGTGCCCGCCGGCCGGCTCGACACCACCTCGTCGATCAGGCCGAAGCTCTTGGCCTCCTCCGGCGACATGAACTTGTCACGCTCCATCGCCGCCTCGATCACGTCGAGCGACTGGCCGCTGTGCTTGGCGTAGATGTCGTTGAGGCGCGCGCGCAGCTTCAGGATCTCCTGGGCCTGGATCTCGATGTCCGCCGCCTGCCCCTGGGCACCGCCCGACGGCTGGTGGACCATGATCCGGCTGTTCGGCAGCGAAAAGCGTTTGCCCGGGGCGCCGGCGGTCAGCAGCAGCGACCCCATGCTGGCGGCTTGGCCGATGCAGACCGTGGAGACCTGCGGCCGGATGTACTGCATGGTGTCGTAGATCGCGAGACCGGAGGTCACGTAGCCACCGGGCGAATTGATGTAGAAGGAGATGTCCTTGGTGGGATTCTCCGACTCCAGGAACAAGAGCTGCGCGCAGATCAGGCTGGCGACACCGTCGTTGACCGGGCCGATCAGGAAGATGATGCGCTCCTTCAAGAGGCGCGAATAGATGTCGAACGCGCGCTCGCCGCGATTGGTCTGTTCGATGACCATCGGGACCAGAGCGTTCATCCGCGGCTCGAAATCGTTCATTCTTTTCGACTCTCCCGTTCCCCTACCCCAGGAAAGCCCAATGTCCAGGCCTCCCGACGCGGGCTTTGATCCCTGATGACGGCCCGCCGGCGAATTCCACCGGGCCGTCGGTCCGACCGATCGGTCACATGGTCTCGGCGGGCCGAGGCGTGGCCCGCCGTTGCCCCTGTCAGGCGGCGGCGGTGCCCTCGGCCTCGTCCGGATCGCGGACCAGTTCCTCGACCGAAACGGTCTTCTCATCCACCTTAGCGAGTTCAAGGATGAAGTCGATGACCTTATCCTCGAACAACGGGGCACGGAGGTTGTCGATCGCCCGCGGCGTGTTGCGGAAGAATTCGAAAACCTCACGCTCCTGACCCGGATAGCGCTGGGCCTCGGTGATCAAGGCCCGGTTCAACTCGTCCTGGGTCACCTGGATATTGTTACGGCGACCGACTTCGGAAAGGAGCAGGCCCAGACGGACGCGGCGCTCGGCGATGCCGCGGTACTCGGTCCGCAGGTCATCCTCGCTCTTGCCGGCCTCCTCGGCGTCGCCGCCGCGCTTCAGTTCTTCCTGAAGACGGTTCCAGATCGTCTCGAACTCGATATCGACCATGCCGGCCGGAACCGGGAAATCGTGCGTCTCGGCCAGCTTGTCGAGCAGCGTGCGCTTGACCTTGCTGCGCGAGATACCGGCGTAGTCTTGGCCGATGCGGTCCTTGATCATCTGCTTGAGGCCGGCGAGGTCCTCGGCGCCGAACTTCTTGGCGAACTCGTCATCGATGGTGACCGGCGCCGGCTCACGGATCTCCTTGACGTCGACCTCGAACACGGCTTCCTTGCCCTGCAACTCGGCCGAGCCGTAGTTGTCCGGGAAGGTCACGGTGACCGTGCGATGGTCGCCCGGCTTCGCGCCGACCAGCTGCTCCTCGAAGGTGCCGACGAAGCTGTTGGTCCCAAGCTCCAGCTGGTGGTCCTTGGCGTCCATGCCGGGCTTGGCCTCGCCATCGACGGTGCCGGCGAAGTCGATCACCAGGACATCGCCGTTGCGGGCGGGCCGGTCCTCGGTCACGGGCTGCGACTCGCGTCCGCTCTTGGACAGGCGCTCCAGCGTCTCGTCGACCTGCTTGTCATCGACCTCGGCGACGGTGCGCTCCAACTCGATCGTGGCGAAGTCGACCGGCTCGAAGTCCGGCAGCAGCTCCACGGCCATGTCGTATTCCAGGTTGCCGCCCTCTTCGAACGAGGTCACCTGGATCTTCGGCTGAAGCGCCGGGCGCAGACCGCGCTCATCGATCGCCTTCTGCGAGCTGTCCGTGACCGCCGTCTCCAGGACCTCGCCCATGACCGACTGAGCATAGCGCTGCTTCACGATGGGCATGGGGACCTTGCCCGGGCGGAATCCCGGTATACGAAGGGTCCTGCCGAGCTCCTGGAGCCGGCTGTTGACCTTCGTCTCGATCTCCTGGGCGGGGATGACGACCTTGTATTCACGCTTGAGGCCGTCGGCGCTCGTCTCGGTAATCTGCATTGGACTGGAAGCCTGTTTCGTTGGCGACCGGTGCTCGCCGGTCGCGGCTTGAGAACCTCGGGTACGGCTGACCTGATGGTGCGGGCGAAGGGACTCGAACCCCCACGACTTACGTCACTGGAACCTAAATCCAGCGCGTCTACCAATTCCGCCACGCCCGCACAGGCAGCCCCGCGCAGGCGACATGCGACTCCCGCCCGCCGGGTTTGCCTCTATAGCACACCGATTTCTGGACAAACAGGCTAAGATTTCCGCGGCATTGATTGCCCACGCGGAAAGGCCGCGTGGGAGCCCTCGCCGCCTGTGTCAAAGGTCAGGCCAGCACCCGCTCGTTGAACAACTCGGAAAACGCCGCCAGCGCCAAGGTGCGCAATTCGTCGGCGGTGTCGACCCGCTCGTAATGAACCCGGAAGCGGACATGGGGAATGCCGACGCTGTCGTTGGCGATGGACAGCACGCTCGCGGTCTCGACGATTTTTCCTGGTGTCGTCCGCCGGAACACCGAGCCCTCGGAAATGTCCACTGGAGCCTTCCGCCGTCTCGAAAACATGGATTTATCCCGTCCAGGTTTGGTTAAGATTAGCTCGGTCGAAGACTAGAGCGCGGCTCTTTATGAACGGTTAAAGACGCCTTCCTTCAATTTTTAGCTAAATATCAAGACATCAGCCTGTGCTCTTCTGATGCGCCTTGACGTAGGACGAGACATTTATCTTGCCGTCACCCGTGTAGGATTCGTGATTGGCCTCGATATCGCCAAGCTTGTAACGGTAGTTGATCATCAATCCGGCCGACTGGCGCAAACCCTTGTCCGACGTGTCGCCGAGCCAGTTTAGCCGCTCCATCCTCGCCCCGTTGGATAGATGGAAATGCGCCACCGGGTCGCGCGCGCGCTTGCCGGCCTTGGCGTCGATCAGATAAGTGGCGCACAGCCGCATCAGGATCGGCTTCACCACCTTGACGGTCGCCTCGTCCCGCTGCCAGTCCGGGCGGTCCAGCACCGCGGCGAGGGTGGCGCCACTCTCGGGCGGGAGAACGTCGGGATCGGCGAAGAGATCGGCGATTCGGGCGCTCTCGCCATTCGTGACCACCCCTTCCCCCTTGGCAAGTTCACCATCCAGCCACCGCCGGAAGCCGGGAATCGGCGACAGCGTCGCGAAATGCTTGAGCTTGGGGAACTCGGCGGTCAGATCGTCGACCACCCGCTTGATCAGGAAATTGCCGAAGCTGATCCCGGCGAGTCCCTTCTGGGCGTTCGAGATCGAATAGAAGATGGCGGTATCCGCCGTCTGCGGATCTTGCACCGGAGCCGCCTCGTCCAGCAGCGTCTGGACGTTGTCCGACATGCCGGTGACCAAGGCCACCTCGACGAAGATCAGGGGCTCGTCCGGCATGCGTGGATGGAAGAAGGCGAAGCACCGCCGGTCCGAATCGAGCCGGTCCTTCAGATCCTGCCAGCCCCGGATCTCGTGGACCGCCTCATAGGCGATCAGCTTCTCCAGCAGCGATGCCGGACTGTCCCAAGTGATCCGGCGCAACTCCAGGAAGCCGACGTCGAACCAGTTCCTCAGCAGCGTCTTCATGTCCGCCTCCAGGGCGGACATCAGCGAATCGTCACGCGCCCATTCCAGCAACTGGGCTCGCATGTCGACCAGGAACTTGATCCCCTCCGGCAATCCGTTGAACTGCGTGAGCAGGCGCATCCGTCCAGGCTCCAGCGCCGCCCTCAAGGCGCGCTCGGCATCGCCGCGCGACGCCGGGTCCACCGCTCGATGGAAAGCGTCCACCGCCTTGTCCACCACCGCCCGGTCGACATCGAAGTCGCGGGCCAGGACCGTCAGGAAATTGCGCCGGCCGGTCGAGTCGAGACCGAGATAGGTCCTGCCCAGTTCGGCCGCGCGGGCGCGGGCCGAAACCTCGCCGCCCCGACCCGCCAAGCAGGCCTGCATCTGGGTCCGCAGCCGGTCGGCATCCTCCTTCGGCAGGTGGGGACGCGGATTGGCGCCGACAGCCTCGCGCGAGAACGCGGCGATGTCGCGCCAGGCGGAGCGCAGGTTGTCGATCGTGCGGTCGAACAGCGAGGGAGCCGGCTGTTCCACCAGGGGGGTCGGTAGCTGGGTCATGCCCGCGAGTTTGAAAGGATCCGACAGCGCCGATCAAGGAGAAACCGGCCGGCGAATCGTTCCGTAACCCAAGCTTCACGGAGGGACCGGCGACGCGTCCCGCAGGTGGCGGAGGACGGTGGGCAAGGCTTCGGCCAAGTCCTCCGCGATCAGTCCGGGACCGGCGATCGCCGCCGACTCGCCATGCAGCCAAACGGCCGCGCAGGCCGCCTCGAAGGCTGGCATCCCTTGGGCCATCAGCCCGACCGCCAAGCCCGCCAGCACGTCGCCAGCACCCGCCGTCGCCAAGTCGGGCGGGGCGTTCGCGTTGATCACCGCCTGGCCGTCGGGAGCCGCCACCACGGTATCCGCGCCCTTCACGAGAACCACCGCCCCGGCGCGCGCCGCGGCCGACCGCGCTTGCGTCAGTTTGTCACCGACGATCCCGAACAGCCGCTTGAATTCGCCCGCGTGCGGCGTCAGCAGGCACCGTTGGGTCAGCACGCCGTACAGGTCGCCGGAACGGTCGGCGAAGGCGGTCAAGCCGTCGGCATCGACCACCGTGGCTTTGCCAGCGCCGAGCGCCGCCAGGATATGGCGTCGTGTGTCGTCTCCCGTCCCGGCCCCGGGCCCGACCAGCACGGCGTTGCGGTGCTCATCAGCCATGAGTTCCTTAAAACCGTCCGGCGTGTCCAGCGGCGAGACGATGGTGCCGGGATCGCCCGCCGCGTAGATCGGGAAGGCGCCGGGATCACAGGCGATGCTGACGAGCCCCGCCCCGACGCGCCGCGCCGCGCGGGCCGCCAAGCGGGCGGCGCCCGTCATCCTCGCTCCGCCGAAAACGACCGCGTGCCCCCGGTCGAACTTGTGGCCATCGAGTCGCGGCCAGGGGTAGTCGCCGCGCCAGAGAGCCGGACCGTTCTCGTAGATCGTGGGGGTGATCGCGTCCAGGACGTCGTCGGCGATGCCGATGTCCGCCACCACCACCTCGCCGCACAGGACACGTCCCGGCAGCAGGAGATGAGCTGGCTTTTTCCGGAAGAAAGTGACGGTCAAGGTCGCGTGGACGGCGGCGCCGAGAACGGTCCCGGTGTCGCCGCTGACACCGCTTGGAACGTCGACGGCCACGATGGGAACAACGCGAGTCGCCAGATCCTCGATGATCATCCGGTAGGCGCCGTCGAGCGGCCGCGACAAACCGGCCCCGAACAGGGCGTCGACAACCAGCCCGGCACCGTCCAACACGCTCGCCGACAGCGGCTGGACCTTTCCATCTCCCTGCTCTGTCCAACGATGCGCCATTATGGCGGCATCGCCTTTCAAGGCGGCCCGCTCACCGGCCAAGCCGA
The DNA here is from genome assembly GCF_000576635.1 of Skermanella stibiiresistens SB22. Taxonomy (GTDB): domain Bacteria; phylum Pseudomonadota; class Alphaproteobacteria; order Azospirillales; family Azospirillaceae; genus Skermanella; species Skermanella stibiiresistens. The sequence goes on along the minus strand of NZ_AVFL01000002.1, from coordinate 319,474 downwards.
CACGCACCGGCCATCCCAGGCCCTCGAGCAGCCGGGCGATCACGAAACCATCGCCACCATTGTTGCCGGGTCCGCACAGGATCGCGACCTCGCGGGGTCGCCAGCGCTTCACGATGGCCTGGACGACCGCGGCGCCGGCCGCCTCCATCAAGGCGTCGCCCGGCGTTCCGCCCGCGATGGTCAGGGCGTCGGCGCGGTACATCTCGGTGACCGTCAGGATGGCGTTGCTTGCTGGCATCGAAAATCCCCGCGTCGAATTCGGTAGCGTTCCACACGGCACAGCGGACGCGCGGCATTCCAGACGCATACCATAACAGCGGACGGCCCAAAGGGCTGCCGACGCTCGGGCTATCCGAATACCGAAATCAAAGGGGATGTGAAGAGGGTGGGGCGACGGATGGGATTCGAACCCACGACCACTCGGACCACAACCGAGGGCTCTACCAACTGAGCTACCGCCGCCACCGTTGGGGCCGTGTCTATGCCAAATCACCAGAGCGCCGTCAAGGGACGAAATGATCAAAGGCCATGACCCGGATAGGCTTTTGACCGAAATGGCCCGTCGCCTATATTTTGAACATCATGGCGACCAAACAGCCACTTCGATGCCAGCGGCGATGGCATTGGAATTCTTGGGAAAAGCCGCGGGCGCGCGCTCATGGGGCAATGGGGCGTTGGCATGCCTCGTGCTTTACGGGATGATGAGCACCGCTCGGTGGCGCGCCGCCATCCACGGGGAGTCGTTGATCAGTATCATGAAAAAAATCGAAGCCATCATTAAGCCGTTCAAGCTCGACGAGGTGAAGGAAGCCCTTCACGAAGTCGGCATCAAGGGCATTACCGTCACCGAGGCGAAAGGCTTCGGTCGGCAGAAAGGCCATACCGAATTGTACCGTGGCGCGGAATACGTCGTGGACTTCCTGCCGAAGGTGAAGATCGAGGTGGTGATGGACGACAGTCTCGTCGACCGCGCGATCGAAGCCATTCAGACGGCCGCCCACACAGGCCGTATTGGCGATGGAAAGATCTTCGTCACCCCGGTCGAGGAAGTCGTTCGCATCCGGACCGGCGAGAAGGGAAGCGACGCCGTCTAGGTTTGACGGCGACCCGGGCCCGCGGCAACATCAAGACCGTCCGATGCAGATCGGGCGGTCGAAGGTGTTCGGACCGCCCTTTCCCGTATTCGGTCGCAGCGCCGCCATACTTCCATAATCAACCAACAACGCCGTGGATTGTGCGCCGGGCATGGTCATGCCATAAGAACGCCCGCGCGCGCCACCAAACCGGACTTTTCCCCGCTCCAAGAAGGCGGGGACGAGCCAGCGTCAACCATAGAAACGGATGCCGAGGCATGTCTGACATCAGCAAGGTCTTCGACCTGATCAAGGAACACGACGTCAAGTACGTCGACCTTCGCTTCACCGACCCTCGCGGCAAGATGCATCACACCGCGCAGCACATCTGCACCATCGAGGAAGAGTCCTTCACCGATGGCATCATGTTCGACGGCTCGTCCATCGCTGGCTGGAAGGCGATCAACGAATCCGACATGACGCTGATGCCGGATGCCTCGACCGCCGTCATGGATCCGTTCGCCGCGCAGCCGATGCTGAACATCTTCTGCGACGTCCACGATCCCTCCAGCGGGCAGCCCTACAACCGTGACCCGCGCTCGATCGCGAAGGCCGCGCAGTCGTACATGGAAGCTGCCGGCATTGGTGATACCGCCTATTTCGGTCCCGAAGCCGAGTTCTTCGTGTTCGACGACGTGCGTTACGAAGTCTCGATGAACCAATGCTACTACAAGATCGACAGCGAGGAAGGTCCGTATAATTCGGGCAAGAAGCTCGCCGACGGCAACCTGGGCCACCGCCCGACCGTCAAGGGCGGCTACTTCCCGGTTCCCCCGATCGACTCCGCGCAGGACCTGCGGGCCGAGATGCTGACCGTCCTGGGCGAGATGGGTGTCGAGATCGAGAAGCACCACCACGAGGTGGCCGCTTCGCAGCACGAGCTGGGCATCAAGTTCGCGACGCTCGTCAAGACCGCCGACAACATGCAGCAGTTCAAGTACGTCGTGCACAACGTCGCGGCCGCCTATGGCAAGACCGCCACGTTCATGCCGAAGCCGGTGTTCGGCGACAACGGCTCGGGCATGCATTGCCACCAGTCGATCTGGAAGGACGGCCAGCCGGTGTTCGCGGGCTCGGGCTACGCCGACCTGTCCGACATGGCGCTGTACTACATCGGCGGCATCATCAAGCACGCCCGCTCCCTGAACGCCTTCACCAACCCGTCGACCAACAGCTACAAGCGTTTGGTCCCCGGCTACGAGGCTCCCGTGCTGCTGGCCTACTCGGCCCGCAACCGGTCGGCGTCCTGCCGCATCCCCTACGTCGCGAGCCCCAAGGGCAAGCGCGTCGAGGTCCGGTTCCCCGATCCGTCGGCGAACCCCTACCTGGCCTTCGCCGCCATGCTGATGGCCGGCCTGGACGGCATCCAGAACAAGATCCATCCCGGCGAGGCGATGGACAAGAACCTGTACGACCTGCCGCCGGACGAATTGGCCGCGGTTCCGACCGTGTGCGGTTCGCTCCGTCAGGCGCTCGACAGCCTGGAAGCCGATAACGATTACCTGACCAAGGGCGACGTCTTCGCTCCGAACATGATCGAGGCCTATATCGAGCTGAAGCGCGAGGAGCAGATGGCCTTCGAGACCTCGCCGCACCCGATCGAGTACAAGATGTACTACTCGGTCTAATCGGCCCGGTTCGAAGCATTCGTTCCGACCACGAGACGGGGCGACGGTTCATCCGCCGCCCCGTTTCCATTTTCCGGCCTCGACGGACGCGCACGGCGTGAAAGTATCAACTCCCTCGCCCGTCACCGCGCGGCGCGCGAAGGCCGACCCCACGGGTTTGGCCGAAGCGCCCTAACTGGGGCAAAACCACCGCCGGCTTTGCCCGCACCTCGAACCCAGCAGCCCTGCCCGCCTTCCCCACTGGAGCGGAGGCGACGCGATCGCGACCGGCGTGCCGTGCGGATCTGCCTCATATTTGAGCAGCTATGCTCCAGCGGTCGGGAAGCTTACGACGACAAACCCACAATGACGAGCCCCAGTGTTCCGCGATGTGGTCACCGCGATGGCTGAGCCATGACATTGACGCAGTCGAACGCCACCGAGGCGCTCGATTGATAATCGTCCCACCGAGAGTCACGCCTTGATGTCGAGTTACGCCGCCAACCAACACATTTGACCTTTCTTAGGAAACGTTGCAGGTTTATGCATGTTTTCGCAGGCAGACGACGAGCGGCTTCCAAGGATCGACATGCGTGATGACCCGACAAGCCTGCCGCTCCGTCTGAAGGGAGTGCGATATACCGTCGGCGGCTCCACGCTGATCGGCGCGTTGGATCTCACGCTGCAAGGCCACGCCCCCACCGTCATCCTCGGACCCAACGGCGCCGGCAAGAGCCTGACGTTGAGACTTTGCCATGGCTTGATCCATCCGACCGGTGGAACGGTGGAATGGCTGGGACCAGGCGCTGGCGGCCACCGGCGCAGGGACGCCATGGTGTTCCAGCGCCCGGTCATGTTGCGGCGCTCGGCTGTCGGCAATCTCATCCATGCCCTCGCCTTGGCCGGCGTGGGATATCGCCAGCGGCGGGCGGCGGCGCGAACGGCACTCGGCCGCTTCGGCCTGGAGGCGATAGCCGAACGGCCCGCCCGCGTCCTGTCCGGGGGGGAGCAACAGCGGCTGGCCCTGGCGCGCGCCTGGTCACTCAAGCCCGAGGTGCTGTTCCTGGATGAGCCGACCGCCAATCTCGACCCGACGGCGACACGCGCGGTCGAGACCATGATCGGCGAGTTCGTCCGCGACGGCATCAAGATCGTCATGACCACCCATGACCTCGGCCAAGCCCGGCGACTCGCCGGGGAGATCGTCTTCCTCAACCGAGGCGCCCTGATCGAGCAGACGCCCGCTCCAATTTTCTTCGAACGACCGCGGACCCAAGAAGCCGCGGCATTCCTCAGAGGAGACCTTCTATGTTGACCAACCTGACCCGGCGCATGCTCGGTGCCCTGGTGGCCGCTGGCTTGTGCGCCACCGCCGGCCTGCCCGCCGTGGCGCAGGACCGCTTCATCACGGTCGCGTCGACCACATCGACCGAGCAATCCGGTCTGTTCGACTACCTGTTGCCCATCTTCAAGGACAAGACCGGCATCCAGGTGCGCGTGGTCGCCCAGGGAACGGGGCAGGCCCTGGAAACCGGCCGGCGTGGCGACGCCGACGTTCTGTTCGTCCACGACACCAAGTCGGAGGAGAAGTTCGTCGCCGACGACTTCTCCAAGAAGCGTAGCGATGTGATGTACAACGACTTCGTCATCGTCGGCCCTCAGTCCGATCCAGCCAGCGTCAAGGGCATGAAGGACGTGACCGCCGCCATGCGGAAGATCGCCGACGCCAAGGCTCCCTTCGCGTCGCGGGGCGACGATAGCGGCACGCACAAGGCCGAGCAGCGGCTATGGCAAACGGCTGATGTCGACGTGGCGCCGGGCTCCGCTCCGTGGTACCGCTCGACCGGATCAGGCATGGGCCCGACGCTCAACACCAGCGCCGCGATGGACGCCTATACGCTGGCCGATCGCGGCACTTGGCTGAACTTCCGCAATCGAGGAAATCTCGTCGTGCTGGTCGAAGGCGATAAGCGCCTGTTCAACCAGTATGGAGTCATGCTGGTCAATCCCGAGAAGCACCCCCACGTCAAGGTCGAGGACGGCGCGAAATTCGTCAATTGGCTGATCTCTCCGGAAGGACAGGACGCCATCGCCGGCTATAGGATCAGCGGCGAGCAGTTGTTCTTCCCAAACGCGGCGAAGTCCGGCTCCTGAGAGCGACCGTGAAAACTGACGGGATCACGCATGTCCGAGCTGATGAACACCCAGGAGGTCGCCGCCTATCTTCGGATCAAGGAGCGCAAGATCTATGATCTCGTGCGCCAGGAGGCGATCCCCTGCACGCGCGTCGGCGGCAAGTGGCTGTTCCCCAAGGTCCAGATCGACCATTGGCTGAAGCTGGACGAACCGGCCATCACCGCCGAGCGACCTGTCGCGGCCTCCTTGGCGCCGCGGGTCATCGCCGGCAGCCATGATCCCCTGCTGGATTGGTGCGTCACCGCGTCGGGCTGCGGATTGGCGCTTCTGACGGGCGGCAGCCTGGATGGCCTGGAGCGGCTGGCGTCCGGGCAGGCGGCCGCCTGCGGCATCCACGTCATCACTCCGAACGGCTCTTCCGATCAGGGAGGTGGTTACAATGTCGCGGCGATCCAGCGGGTGCTGGGTGACCTCGATGTGGTCGCGATCGAATGGGCCTGGCGGGACCAGGGACTGATCACCGCCGCCGGCAATCCGCTCGGTCTAGCGGGCATCGGTGATCTCGTGACGACCAAAGCCCGGGTCGCGGTCCGTCCGCCGCAATCCGGCGCCCGCGTGCTGCTCGACCACCTGCTGGACCAGGCCGGCATCGCGTGGGGCGATATCGCCGTGGCAGGGCCGCCGGTCAATAATGAGCTTGAGGTTGGACTGGCGATCCTGGACGGCGCGGCGGATGCCGGTGTCGCCGTCCGCGCCGTGGCACGCCAGCTAAGGCTGGGGTTCATTCCCCTCCACCGCGAACGTTACGATCTCGTGATGAGGCGCCGGGATTATTTCGAACCCGAGACGCAGGCACTGCTCGCCTTCGCCCGCACACCCGACGCCGTCGCGAAGGCGCATGACCTGCAAGGCTACGACGTCTCGTCCTTCGGCAGGGTCTGGTACAACGGCCCCTGATCGGCCTTCGGGCAGCGGGAAGAGTTAGCCCAAAACCAAAAACAACGCCGTGGCGGACGCCAAGCGTTGCTGAATTGGAGACCTTCCGGAGAAGGTGGCTCCCGGTGCTGGACTCGAACCAGCGACACGCGGATTAACAGTCCACTGCTCTACCAACTGAGCTAACCGGGAACAACGAGGAGGTTTCTAGCAGCCGAATTTTGGGTTCGCAAGGGAAAATCGACGGAAAAAGACATCGGTGATCTCATCGGATTCCGGCGCTTCTTCGGATCGCCTGGATGTCCTGGTCGAGTTGCTGGAGGAACCTGGATCGGTCCTGCTTCCCCAGTGGCGCCGGACCTCCCGTGATCAATCCGGACTCGCGGAGATGCTGGCTCAACTCACGCCCCGCCAGCGCCTGACCGATGGTCGTGTCGGTGAACGGCTTGCCGGTCGAGCCGATCACACGGGCGCCTTTCTTCAGGCAGCGCGACGCCAGGGGAATGTCGGCTGTGACGACGATGTCGTTCGTTTCGACCGTCTCGACGATCCAGTCGTCGGCGGCGTCGAAACTACCGCTCACAACCACCAGCTTGATCCTCTCGTCGAAGGGCACGCGGAAGGGGCTGTTGGCGACCAGGGTGACCTTCAGCCGATACCGTTCGGCGACCCGGTAGATCTCGTCCTTCACCGGGCAAGCGTCGGCGTCGACATAGATATGGAGCACGTCCCATCCCTCGTTTTCGAATACTTAACCGGACTTGTTTTATCACACGTCATGGATTACGCGACGACAAGACGGACAGGCTGGTATCCCACGGCGGCTTTCGCCGTGATGGCGGTCCTCGCCTTGCCCCCGGCGGCCTTGGCGACACCAGCCGAAGCGCGTTCGGTCGCCATCGCGTCCAACTGCAAACCCGGCAAGATCGAACCGCTTCGCCAGATCGTCGGCGGCTCGGGCGAGACGGTGTTCAAGGTCTCCTGCACCGGTGGCAAGTCCAAGGACGTCTTCATCGTCGTCCAATGCCGCGTGCATCAATGCGTCCTGCTGCGCTGATGGGGTGCCGTGGAATGGGAAATTGCGGCCGACTTCTGGGACTGCTGGCGATGCTCGCCACGCTGGGGGGATGCGCGGTGCTGGAAGGTCCGGTCGGGGCGGCGACGACCGGCGCCTCGGCCGTCCTGCTGATCAACACCGGCAAGACGATCACGGATCACGCCGCGTCATATGTCATGGACGAGGACTGCGGGATCGTGAACTACGAGCGAACCAAGCATTATTGCCGCCCCTATCCCGATGTCACCATCCGCGCGGAACCCGAACTGTACTGCTATCGCACACTGGCCCAGGTCGAATGCCACACCCGTCCAGAGCCGTATGGCAACAAGGAGACTTTGGTCGGCATCCAGCCCGCGTGGCCGAAGAAGGCGGCGGCTGAGCCGGCGAAAGCCAAGGACTAAATCAGGCTCGGAATCTCAGGCCTCGAACCTCAGTTCTCGTGCTTCCGGGCGTAGAGCGCCGCCAGTGCGCGCATCGTCTGCTGGTGCTTGGCGCCCGCCTTGGTTGGCGGCACCGGGTTCGTCGTCCCGAGCTTCAGGCCGCCCGGCGAGCGGACGGGCGTCGGGGCCGCCTGCCGGGGAGGTGCCCCCTGCCCCATCATCGCCAGCGCCTTGTCCAACGCTTCGGGTGACAGCTGACGTTGCGGGCCCTGCCGGTTCGGCGCGCGGGCGGAGCTTGGCGCCACCGGCGGACTGGGCCGCGCCGGAGGACTAGGGCGCACCGGTGCCGGGGCGGTCACCTGCTCCGACGGACGGGTGACCCGCTCCACGGTACCGGCCACTATACCCTTCAGGTAAGGCGACACCAGACCGCGCAGCAGGTCGTCGTCGGTCTGCGCCCACCCCATCAGGATATCCTGGGCACGCGCGCGGCTCCCCTTCGAAGCCAGCAAGGCTTCCCGAATCTTGGCGTTGGTATAGGCGTCGGACATGGCGTGCCACCGGATCGGGATCCCGGATGGGAATCCGGGCAAGACTTCAGCCCCCAGTTTTTCGCGCTTCGGTTAACAAATCGTCACCACCGGCGCGGAAGCCGCTAAAGGGAGCCGACCAGATGGCCGCCATCCACCGCCACGACGCTCCCTGTCATATAGCGGCTGGCGTCGGAAGCCAGCAGCAGCAGAGGTCCGTCCAGGTCGCCGGCCTGTCCCAGCCGCCGTTGCGGAATCCGCCGGATCAGGGTCTTGCCGACATCGGTCGCGAAGAACTCCCGATTGAGATCGGTCTCGATGTAGCCTGGCGCCAAAGCGTTGACGCGAATCTGATGCCGCGCCAATTCCAGCGCCAGTTGCTTGGTCATCTGGATCAGCGCCGCCTTCGACGTGGCGTAGGCCGTCACCTGGCCACCCTGCCTCAGGCCCAGGATCGAGGCGATGTTCACGATGCTGCCTCCGTGGCCCAGCCGCACCATGTGGCGCGCGACCTCGGTCGCCACCAGCCACGCGCCCTTCAGGTTGGTGTCGATCACCCGGTCCCAGGATTGTTCGTCCTGCTCCAGGGCGGCGACCGTCTCGGTCACGCCGGAATTGTTGATCAGGATCGTGATCGGTCCAAGCTCGGTCTCGGCCGCCTCCACGGCGGCGGCGATGGAAGCGGCGTCCGTCACGTCCATGGACACCGCGAAGGCACGCCCGTCGAAAGCTTCGATCTCCTCGGCCACCGCCTTCAAGGCGTCGGGCCGCCGTGCCGCCAGCGCCACCTTGGCTCCCGCCCGCGCCAGGGTGATCGCGAAATGGCGTCCCAGCCCGCCGGACGCGCCGGTCACGAAAGCGGTATGGCCGGAAAGGTCTGTCATGCTCATGCTTCTTGGCTGCCGTTTTTGTTGTTCGATGCCCATCCGATAGGGGCCACGCGGCACCCCGAGGGCATCATGTTCGGTCGACTGGCGAAGGCTCCCTTGATCCTTCACCCATATGGTCGATCCACATCGTTCGAAGGTCAAGCGCCCTCGCAATCCGAACGGCTTGGAGATTATACTCGCCATCATGATCGTTGAGATATATTCCGACCTCATCTGTCCCTGGTGCTACATCGGCAAGCACCGGCTCGAACGCGCGCTGTCGGACCGCCCCAGGCTTCCGCTGGAGCGGCGCTGGCAACCCTACGAGCTCAACCCCGAAATGGCTCCGGGAGGGATCGACCGCGTGGCCTACCTCGCCACCAAGTTCGGCGGGATCGAGCGGGCGCGGCAAGTCTATGGCGTGATCGAGGAGACCGCCGCCCGTGACGGCATTCCCCTCAAGCTCGATGGCATCCGACGGACTCCCAACACGCTTTCGGCTCATCGGCTTGTCCGCCTCGCGAGCCGTTCGGGCTTGGCCGATCGTATGACCAACCTGCTGTTCGACGCCTATTTCGTGCAGTCGCTCGATATCGGCGAGCAGGACGTGCTGCTCGCCAAGGCGGCGGAGGCTGGGCTGGACCCGGACATGGCACGCGATTATCTGGCCGGTACCGCCGATATCGCCGCCATCAGGGCCACGGAGTCGGTGGCGCGGCAGTTGGGCATCCAGGCGGTGCCCTGCTTCATCTTCAATCGTCGCTACGCCTTGGCCGGGGCGCAGGAGCCGACCGCCTTCATGCCGCTACTGGACTTGGCGGCGGAGGAGGTCGACGCCTTCACGCAGCGGGTGACGCCTCCGCTTTGAGCGTGGGTCAAGCCGCCAGCTTGGCGAGTTCCCGCATCAAACCATGCACGCCCTTGACCCGCTTCTCGGTGTCGTCCCAAGTTCGGACATAGACCAGCTTGTGGTCGGGCCGCAGCTTCATGGTGCCGACCTGCTTGCCGATGAACATCACCAACTGGTCCGGCCGGGCGAAGGTGTTCTTGTGGAATGACAGCACGGCACCCTTCGGTCCGGCGTCGACCCGTTCGACCCCGGCGGCGCGGCATAGCTGCTTGATCGCCATCACGTTCAGCAGGTTCTCGACCTCATTGGGCAGTGGTCCGAAGCGGTCGATCAGTTCCGCCGCGAAGCTGTCGGTCTCGGCCCGGTCGGCCAATTCCGAGATCCTGCGGTACAGTCCCAGCCGTATGTTCAGGTCGGCGATGTACGTCTCCGGGATCAGCACGGGCATGCCCAGGTTGATCGCCGGCGTCCAGGTATCCTCCGCGTCGGATAGCGTGCCGGCACCGCTCCTGGCCGTGGCGACAGCCTCCTCCAGCATGTGCTGGTACAGCTCGACGCCGACCTCCTTGATATGGCCCGACTGCTCTTCGCCCAGCAGATTGCCGGCGCCGCGGATGTCCATGTCGTGGCTGGCCAACTGGAATCCCGCACCCAGACTGTCCAGCGTCTCGATCACGTGCAGCCGCTGGGTCGCGGTCGCGGACAACACCGTCCGGGGCGCGTAGGTCAGATAGGCGTAGCCCCGCACCTTGGAGCGGCCAATCCGGCCCCGCAGCTGATACAGCTGGGCCAGCCCGAACAAGTCCGAGCGGTGGATGATCATCGTGTTGGCGTTGGGTACATCCAGCCCAGACTCGACGATGTTGGTCGCCAGCAGCACGTTGAACTGACCGTCGTCGAAGGCGGTCATGACCTCCTCCAGCTGGGTCGCCGCCATCTGGCCATGGGCCACGACGACCTTGACCTCCGGCACCAACTCGTGGAGCCGCTCCAACACGCGGGGAAGATCCTCCAGCCGCGGGCAAACGTAATAGGTTTGGCCGCCCCGGTAGTGCTCGCGGAGGATCGCCTCGCGGATCACCACGGCGTCGTAGGGCAGCACGAAGGTCCGGACCGCCAGCCGGTCAACCGGCGGCGTCGCGATCAGGCTCAACTCGCGCACCCCGGCCAAGGCCATCTGGAGCGTGCGGGGAATGGGCGTCGCGGTCAACGTCAGCACGTGGACATCGGCGCGCAGCTGTTTCAGCCGCTCCTTCTGCTTGACGCCGAAATGCTGCTCCTCGTCCACGATGACCATGCCGAGGTCCTTGAACTTGACCGTCTTGGACAGCAGCGCGTGGGTGCCGATCACGATGTCGACCGTTCCGTCGGCGAGACCGTCCTTGACCAGCTTCTGTTCCTTGGCGGGAACCAGCCGGGAGAGCTGGCCGATGCGGACCGGCAGGCCGGCGAACCGCTTCTCGAAGGTGCGCGAGTGCTGGCGCGCCAGCAGGGTGGTCGGGACCACCACGGCGACCTGCATCCCGGACAAGGCGGCGAGGAAGGCGGCACGCAACGCCACCTCGGTCTTGCCGAAACCGACATCGCCGCAGACCAACCGGTCCATCGGGCGGCCGGACTGCAAATCCTCCATGACCTCCTCGATGACGCGAAGCTGGTCCTCCGTCTCGGGATAGGGGAAGCGCGCCGCGAACTCCGAATACAATCCATCCGGGGCCGAAACGGGCGTGCCCTTCCTCAGTTCGCGTTCCGCCGCGATCTTCAACAGGGCCTCGGCCATGTCCTTCAGGCGCTTCTTGACCCGCGCCTTGCGGCCCTGCCAGCCGACACCACCCAGCTTGTCCAGTTGGGCGCTGTCCTCCGAGCCATAGCGGGACAGCAGGTCGATGTTCTCGACCGGGAGGTACAGTTTGTCGCCGCCGTCGTAGATCAGGCGCAGGCAATCATGCGGGGCACCTGTGACGTGAAGGGTCTCCAATCCATCATAACGACCGATGCCGTGATCGACGTGGACCACCAGATCGCCTTCGCTCAGACTGGAAAGCTCGGCGATGAAGTTGGCGGAACGCCGGCGCTTCTTGGTCGGGCGCGCCAAGCGGTCGCCCAGGATGTCCTGTTCCGTGATGACGGCGACGTCGGGCGCCGAGAAACCAGTCTCGATCCCCAACACGATCAGCGCGGTCGTGCGGCGGTCCAGGCGGCGGGCACCCTCCCAGGTTTCGCAGACCTCGATCCGCTCGATCCCATGGTCCTTGAGCACCGTCAGCAGACGGTCACGGGCGCCTTGGCTATAGCCGGCGACGACACAGCGGCGGTCGTGCTTCTGAAGTTCGTCGATGTGGGACCTCAAAGCGTCGAAGACATTGACATCGGGCTTGGCCCGCGCATCGGCGAAGTCCCTGCCCCGCCGTCCCTCCGCGTCGACGCCGGCCTGACCCTCGGCCTGGGCGAATGGCGACAGCAACCCAACGGCGCGGCGCGCCAGCAGGTCGTTCCAACCGTCCTCGTCCAGATAGAGCATGGCCGACGGCAGCGGCTTGTAGACGGGATTGTTGGCCTTCTTCTCGACCGATTGCAGCGTCTTCCGCGCGTGGTAGAAGTCGGCGATCTGGGCGAAGCGGGAGTCGCGGGATTCTTCAGCCTGGGGATCGAGCGTCACCACCGCGTCCGGCGCGTAATCCAGGATCGTTTCCATCCCGGAATGGAACAGCGGCAGCCAATGCTCCATGCCGCCATACTTACGGCCGGCGGTGATCGCCTCGTACAGCGGATCCTCGTCGAGCACGGCGCCGAACAGCTCCCGATAGCCCGACCGGAAGCGGGCGACCGACTGCTCGTCCAGGAAGACCTCGGACATCGGCTTCAGCGCGATGCCGTCGCGCTTCTCCGTCGTCCGCTGGCTCATCGGGTCGAAAGCCCGTACGCCTTCCAGTTCATCGCCGAACAGGTCCAGCCGCAACGGTTCCTCGGTTCCCGGCGGGAACAGGTCGATGATGCCGCCTCGGATCGCGAACTCGCCGGGCTCGCGGACGGTCTGCGCCCGGGTGTAGCCGTTATGCGCCAGATAGGCCTGCAGTCTGTCCAAGTCGATCCGGTCGCCGACGCCGGCGCGGAAGGTGGCGTGCGAGAAAACCGCGCGTGGCGGCACCTTTTGCAGAAGCGCGTTGACCGTGGTCAGGATCAGCCGGGGCCTGCCGCCGGCGGGCTCGATCAACCGCGTCAGTCCCTCGACCCGGCGGCTGACGATATCGACGTTTGGCGACACGCGGTCATAGGGCAGGCAGTCCCAGGCCGGGATCTGGACGATCTCGACCTCGGGCGCGAAGAAGCCGATGGCTTCCGCCAGACGGGCCATGCGCTGGTCGTCCAGAGCCACGTGAAGCAGCCCGGCCGCTCCCCTGCGCTTGGCGATGTCGGCGAGGATGCGGGCGTCCTGCCCTTCCGGAGCCCCTGCGATCAGCAGGCGGGAAGGTTGGCCGGGGTCGAGTTTGATCTTGATCAAGGGACTTGTGTCGTACCAGGGGAGGTCAGGAAATGGTCGTTTTGAAATTGAACGCGATCAGCAACCGCATCACGTCGTTGTCGTGCTCCGGCGGGACCGGCTCACGGGCGGACATCCAGTTATAAAGATCGGGATCGCTCAGTTCCAAGAGGCTCTCGTAACGATCCAGCTGCCCCGCGTCGAAACCCGGCAGGTGCCGGTCCGCGAAGCGCCCCAGCAGGATGTCGGCCTCGCGCGTGCCGCGGTGCCAGCTGCGGAAGGTCAGCCGTTTCCGCCGCACTTCCACCGTCTCGGCGGGCTTGCTGGTTTCGGGCGCATCGGCGGGGCTGGTCATGATGGGTCACTTTCAATGGCGTCGCGCCACGGATATAGCTCCCACCGCGCGATCTGTCAGCGTGATAACGGAGATGCGGCGTTTCAAAGCGCCAAGGTGACGCCGATCCTGCCCGCCGCCGCCATGATGTGCCGGGCCATCGCCTTGGCGGACCCGCCGGCGTCACCGGCGTTCAGCGCCGCCAAGATCGCCTCGTGCTCGTCCACCGTCTCGCCGATACGCTCCTGGTGGATGAAGGGCAGCCGCTGGATCTCGTCCATCACGCCATCGACCGTCCGGAACAGTTCCACGAACATGCGGTTGCCGCTGCGCTCGACGATGGCGCGGTGGAAGACGCTGTCGCAGTCCGCCGCCGCGATCAGGTCACCGGCCTCGACCGCGCGGCGCATGCGTTCGACAGACCGGCCAATCTCCGCCAAGGCGGGCTCGGCCGGCTGGACCGCCGCGAGGGCCGCCGCCCTGGGCTCCAGCATCAAGCGCGTCTCGTACACCTCCAGCGGTGAATAGCGATCGGCGAACCGCCATTTCGGCACATGCCGCCGGCCCGCGGTTTCGCCGCCGGCTCCCACCACGAAGACACCCCGTCCGACCTCGACCCGCACCAGCCCCAGCGTCTCCAGCACGGACAGCGCCTCGCGGAGCGACGCCCTGCTGATGCCAAGCTGTTCGGAAAGCTCCCTCTGCGCCGGCAGCCGTTCGCCAGGCGCCAAGGGACCTTCCAGGATCATCGCCTGAATCCGCTGAACAGCCGACTGGGGCACCAGCATCCTGCCGCCGATCCTGCTCATGCACCCGTTCCCCCTCAGCGATACCGTCGATCCCCGGACAACCCGTTTGGTCGCTTGACCCTACCTCCAAAACCGGCTCCAATCCACTGGTCTGGCCGGTCAGACCAGTTGCGGCGAAATGACGACGGGCTCACCGGCCACGGGGAACGGCCACCGTCCAAATTCCTGATCAATCAAGAATGATGTGAGGAGACGACATGCGCTCGACTTTTCTGAAGACGGCCCTCAGGTCGGCCGCCATCGCCGTGATGACCGCCGCTGGCGCCGCGACGCTGTCCGGCGCCGTCCAGGCCGCCGACCTGACGGTTGGCGCCAATATCGGCAACGTCCCTTGGGAGTTCCAGGACGCCACCGGGAAGAATGTCGGGTTCGAGATCGATGTGGTTGACGAGATCGCCAAGCGGATGGGCAAGACGGTCGAGATCGTCAACATCCCGTTCAACGGCCTGTTCTCGGCGGTCCAGTCGGCCCGAATCGACATGGCGGTGTCGTCCATCACGATCACGGAGAAGCGCCTCGACTCCGTCAGCTTCGCCCAACCCTATTACGACAGCGACCAGTCGCTGACCGTGTTGGCCAAGAGCGGCCTCGCCAAGGTCGAGGACCTGAAGGGCAAGGCGATCGGCGTCGACACCGGCTCGACCGGTGACATGTGGGCGACCCAGAACCAGGCGAAATACGGCTTCGGCGACATCCGTCGGTTCGAAGGGCTTCAGCCCGCCATGCTCGATCTCGCCTCGGGGCGGCTGGACGGCTATGTCAGCGACATCCCCGCCCTGCTCTACTACACCAAGGACAAGCCGCAGTTCAAAGTGGCCCAGCGCATCCCGACGGGAGAGCGCTACTCGATCATGTTCGCCAAGAACAGCCCGCTGGCACCGCAGGTCAATGACCAAATCACCGCCATGAAGAAGGATGGCACGATCGCGGCCCTGCACGAGAAGTGGTTCGGCGGCAAGCCGGAGGCCGGCACCAGCACCGCCGACGTCATGGACATGCCGAAGCCCAAGTCCTGACCTTCCGCCCTGAAGCTCCGGCACTGGTCCGTTCCTGACGCATGGATATCGTCGACACCTTCTTTAACTGGAGCGTGCTGCAAAGCTCGCTCCCCCTCCTGCTGCTCGGGTTGGGCACGACGCTCAGCCTGGGCGTCACCAGCATCGTCATCGGCTTGGTCGCCGGTCTGTTCCTGGCGCTGCTCCGGCTTTATGGGCCAAAGCCGCTGGCGGTGCTCGCCGTCGGCTATATCGACCTGTTCCGCGCCATCCCCATCCTCGTCCTGCTGGTGCTGATCTACTACGCCTTGCCCTTCGTCGGGATCAGGCTGTCGCCCTTCGCGGCGGCGACCTCGGCGCTGTCGCTGGTCAGCTGCGCCTACGCGGCGGAGATCTTCCGCTCCGGCATCCAGGCGGTGCCGCGAGGCCAGTTCGAGGCCAGCCAAGCGCTGGGGCTCAAGTTCTGGGGCATGATGTGGCATGTCGTGCTGCCGCAGGCGTTCCGGCTGGTCATCCCGCCGATCACCAACAACTGCATCAACGTCATGAAGGACACCGCGCTGGCGTCCGTGGTCGCGATGCCCGACCTGCTGAAGCAGGCGACACAGGCGCAGGCGCTGGCGGCCAACCCGACGCCGCTGATCGGCGCCGCCGTGATCTATCTCCTGCTGCTGCTGCCGATGGTGCGGATCGTCGGCTCGCTGGAGAAGCGCTTCGCCATTGGCCACCGCAAATGACCGGCCTCCATCTTGGCCCCCAACCCCTGACGGCGGAGGCGTTCGCGCCGTTCGGCGAGGTCGTGGCGGCCGGCGCCGGTTCCGTCGCCCGGGTCAACGACGGCAGGGCCGACCGCTTCGATGGTGTCGGCCGGCTGCGTCTCGATGCCTGTGGCACCACTCCCGTGGTGGCGATCTACCGGATCGACGCCTCGGCCCTGCCCCACCGCGTCCCGGTCCTGGAACGTCACCCGCTGAGCAGCCAACTGTTCGTGCCGATGACCGCCAGCCGCTACCTCGTCGTGGCGGTGCCTTCGGACGCGGACGGCGCTCCGGTCTCGGAGCGCGCGGTCGCCCTGGTCGCCTCGGGCGCCCAGGCGATCAATTATCGGCCCGGCGTCTGGCACTGCCCGCTGGTGGCGCTCGACCAGACCGCCGACTTCGCCATGGTCATGGCGCAGGCGTCGGAGCCCGCGGCCGATTGTGAATTCTTCGACCTGCCCGTGCCGCTGACGGTCGGGCCGACGCCTTGACAGGAGTTTAGTGGCATGTTGCCCGCCCTCGATCTCGACTTCGTCCGTTCCCAGTTCCCCGCCTTGAACGGCGACTGGGTCTTCTTCGACAACGCTGGCGGTTCGCAGACGCTGCGGACCGTCGCCGATCGGATCTCCGACTATCTGCTGACCAGCAACGTCCAGCTTGGCGCCAGCTACTCCGTTTCCCAGCGCTCGGGCGAGCGGGTGCGCGACGCCCATGCCGTCATCGCCGAATTCATCGGCGCCTCGCGTCCCGAGGAGGTCGTGATGGGGCCGTCGACCACGGCCCTGATGTACACCCTGTCGGCGGCCCTGGCCGAACAGATCGACGCCGGCGACGAGATCATCGTCACTGACTGTGATCATGAGGCCAATATCGGCCCGTGGCTCAAACTGAAGGAGCGGGGAGCCGCCATCAAGGTCTGGGCGACAAACCCGGAGACGCTGGAACTCGACCTCGCCGACCTCGACGCGCTGATGACGCCGCGCACCAAGCTGGTCTGCTTCACCCACGCCTCCAACATCCTGGGCACCATCAACCCCGTCGCGGAGATCACCCGGTTTGTCCACGAGCGCGGCGCCCGGGTCGTGGTGGACGCGGTGGCACTGGCGCCCCACCGCGCCGCCGAGGTGACGGAGTGGGATGTCGATTTCTACGTCTTCAGCTTCTACAAGGTATACGGCCCGCACCACGCGGTGCTGTACGGCAAGTACGACCAGTTGCTGGCGCTGCCCAGCTTGAACCACTTCTTCATCGGACGCACCGTGGTGCCGTACAAGCTCCAGCAGGGCAACGTGAATTACGAGTTGTCGGTCGGCTGCACGGCGATCGCCGACTACTTGGTCGAACTGGGTACCCGCACAGGCACCCAATCTGGCCGGCGCACCCAGATCCTGGCCGGATTCGACGCCATCGCCCAGCAGGAGGAGATCCTGGCGGAACGCCTGCTTGCTTATCTGCGGGGCCGCGACGATGTCGCCATCATCGGCCACACCCACGGCGACCGCGCCAAGCGGGTCCCAACGATCAGCTTCGTGGCGCGCGGCCGGCAATCGGACGACATCGTGACCAAGGTGGACGCCTCCAACATCGGCATCCGGTTCGGTGACTTCTACGCCCGCCGCCTGATCGAGCGTCTGGACCTGACGTCCAGGAAGGGTGTCATCCGGGTTTCCATGGTCCACTACAACACGGTGGACGAGGTGGACCGGCTGGTCCAGGCTCTCGACGGCGCGCTGTGACGCCCCTCAATCCACGCGGAAAGGACTTGTGATGGACAGCTTCGATTTGGTGATCCGCGGCGGCACGGTTGTCACCGCGTCGGAAACCTCGCGCTGCGACGTCGGCGTCCGCGACGGACGCATCGCGGCCCTGGCGGAACGCCTGTCCGGCGGCGCCCGCGAGATCGACGCAGGCGGCAAGCTGGTGCTGCCCGGCGGCATCGACAGCCATGTGCATATCGACCAGCCCTCCGGTGACGAGACGGTGATGGCCGACGATTTCGTCAGTGGCACCCGTTCGGCGGCGGCTGGCGGCAATACGACGGTGATCCCCTTCGCCCTCCAGAACAGAGGGCAGAGCCTGCGCGCCGCCGTCACCGATTACCACAAGCGCGCCGATGGCAAATGCCTGGTGGACTACGCTTTCCACCTGATCGTCTCGGACCCCAACGAACAGACGCTGGGCCAGGATCTGCCGGCCTTGGTTCGCGACGGCTATACCTCGTTCAAGGTCTTCATGACCTATGAGGACTTGAAGCTGAACGACCGCGAGATGCTGGAGGTGTTCGACGTCGCCCGGCGCGAGAGCGCGCTGGTGATGGTCCACGCCGAGAACTACGACGCGATCCGCTTCATGACCGAGCGGCTGGAACGCGCCGGCCATACCGAGCCCTATTTCCACGGCACATCCCGCCCGGCCCCGGTCGAGCGCGAGGCGACCCACCGCGCCATCACCTTCGCCGAACTGGTCGACGTTCCGATCATGATCGTCCACGTCTCGTCCGCCGACGCGCTCGAGCAGATCCGCTGGGCCCAGTCGCGCGGGTTGAAGATCTATGGCGAGACCTGCCCGCAATACCTCGTCCTGACGGCGGAGGACATGCGCGGCCTCAACATGGAGGGCGCCAAATACGTGTGCAGCCCGCCGCCGCGCGATCCGGAAAGCCAGGAGGCCTGCTGGCGCGGGCTGGCGAACGGCACCTTCGCGACCTACTCGTCCGACCATTGCCCGTTCCGCTACGACAGCCCCGCCGGCAAGAAGCGCAAGGGTGAGAAGACCGCGTTCCGCTGGGTTCCGAACGGCATTCCCGGTGTCGAGACGCGGCTGCCGATCCTGTTCTCCGAGGGGGTGGTCAAGGGTAGGATCGACCTTCAGCAATTCGTCGCCCTGACCTCGACCAACCATGCCCGGATGTATGGGCTTGGTGGCCGCAAGGGCACCATCTCGGTCGGCGCCGACGCCGACATCGCGATATGGGATCCGGAATTGCGCCGGCCGATCCTCCAGGAGAACCTTCACCACGGCGCCGACTACACGCCGTATGAGGGGATGGAGATCACCGGCTGGCCAACCACCGTGATCGTGCGGGGCGGTGTCGTGATGGAGGACGGGGTGATCGTTGGCCAGCCCGGTCATGGGACCTTCCTGAAGCGCGACCTGTCGCCCTTCGCGAAGCCCCAGGGCAAAAGCTGGCTGCCGGCCTAGCCTTCCCGACGAAGGCTACGGAACGACGCCCTCCGGCAGGCCATGGCAGTGGTCCGAAATGGCCCCCGCCGTGGTCAGCCAGATGTCGTCGCGGCGGCTGGCGATGTGGGCCAGCGCCCGCCGCAGGTGGCGCAACCGGTATGGTTGCCCGACGATATAGGCGTGGAGCGCGATCCCCATCACCAGCGGTCCCTCCCGCGACTGCTCCAGCATCTCATCGAACTGGTCGACGATCATGTCGGCGAAGTCGGAGGCGCCCATCCGCCGCCCGACGATCGCCGGAATGTCGTTGAGTTCCTGAGGATAGGGGACGGCCAGCAGCCGGCCGGCGCGGGTCCGGAGCCAGACCGGCTGGTCGTCCATGCACCAATCCAGGACATAGCGGTAGCCCCGCTCCGACAGGAGATCGGGGGTGACGCGGCTTTCCGAGATCCAGGGCCCCAGCCAGCCACTCGGCGGCTCGCCCTCATGCCGGGCGATGATATCGGTGCTTTCGGCGATCAGGGCGGCTTCGTCGGATGGGCTCAACGGGCCCTGGCGCTCGGCGTTGGTCCAGCCGTGGCCGACGAACTCGTCCCGCCGCCGGCGGAACGCGGCGAGCAATTCCGGGCAATAACCGTAGAGCGATCCATTGACGAGCACCGAGGCGGGCAGCGCCAACTGGTCGAACAGGTCGAGCAGGCGCCAAGCCCCTACGCGATTGCCATAGTCGCGCCAAGCGTAGTTCAACACGTCGGGCGGCGGACCGCCGGGGCACAGCTCGGCGCCCATCCCCTCGCCGAACGCGAAATGCTCCAGGTTCAGGCCGACATAGACCGCCAGCCGGCGCCTGTCCGGCCAGTCGTAGGCGGGCCGGCCCTTGATCGGCGAATAATCATAGCGTCCGTGGTCCGCCAGGGCCGGTCGACCGGCCGCGCTGGGTGGATCGCCGGTCATGTCCGCAGCCTCGCGACGCAATCGATCTCGATCTGGCCACCACCGATCAGCGACGCCGCCCCCGTGCAGGTGCGGGCGGGCAGGCGGTCCGGGTCGAAATAACGCGCGTAGACCGCGTTCATCCGGCCGAGCATGGTCAGGTCGGTCATGTGGATCGTGACCTTGACGACATCGGAGAACTCCAAGCCGATCGAGCGCAGCGCCATGCCCAGCAGATCCATCGCCTGGGCGCACTCCTCCTCGATCGTGCCGGGGACGACCGCGCCACGATCCGGATGGAAGGCGAGCTGGCCGGCCAGGAACGCGTAGAGTCCATCGGAGACCACGTGGCTATAGGGAGAGAGGGGTTTGCCGATCTCGGGAACGTCGTGATGGCTGAAGCTTTGACTTCTGTCCATGAGGGCCTCCTTGATGCCGGGAATGGTGAAAGTAACCGACCAATTCACGGGAAAGGAGTTGGGCAATTTGGCGCCCCTGTGACGCGTTAGCCCAGTCCCTCCGCCGAACGGTCTCACGGATTGACAGGCGCTACTCCGATCGGTTTCTCTCGTGTCAAAACAGCAATGGGAGGATTCGTCATGACCCCATACACGCGCAACCTCGCGACCCTGGCTTTCACGCTCCTATCGCCGCTCGGCCCCATGATCGGCTCGGCGGCGGCCCAGACGGCGGAAACGGCGCCATCCGGCGAGGTCCAGGCCGCACCGACCGTCGCCGTACCGGAACCGCGTAAAGCCGACATCTCGCGGGCCGTAGCCTGTCAGGTGCTGGTCAGCCAGTTCGACGATGGCGTGGCCGGCGCCAAGATCGATGACGCCGCCAAGACCGCGGCGCGCGCATTGCGTGGCGAAGGCAACAAGGCTTGCGGGGTCTGGGACTATGACGGGGGCATCGGCGCGTTGCGCACGGCGATCGCCGCTCTGGGCCGGCAGCCGGTGCGCTGAGGCCACCACAGGGCGGAGGTTTCGGCTAAAATTAGCGGAAACCTTAGTTCGTTGGTTACTTTTGCGGTCGCAGCATCACTGTGCGAGCCAACGGCGGTGGGAAGGCCGGCCAATCGACGGCGCTTCCTCCGCGGGCTCACACGTCACAGGGTCATCATGAAACTCAAGACCACCATAGCCGCCGGCTACTTCACGATCATCTGTCTCGTCGCCGTGGTCGGAATGGTGGGACTGGCCGGTTTGTACCGATACGCGGCCTCGGTGGAGCACGGTACGGCCGCGACGGGACTCTCCCTGGCGTTGGGGGAGGTCAGGGCGTTGGAGTGGAGCGCGTTGCGCGGCGACCTCACCGCGTCGGACGAGGCCAAGCGCCGCCTGGAGTCGATCGTCCAGCGCTTCGGTGATGGTGGCATGACGGCGGAACGCGCGTCCGCCGACCGTTACGCCCGCGCCTTCCACGCCTTCGTCGATGTCGAAGGGCGATTGCTGCAAGGCGACGCCGCCATTGGCCAGTCGGTTCAGCAACTTGGCACGCTTTCGGACCAGCTGGTGACCGCCCAGGTCAAGCTGGCCCGCGTCGCCGGACATGAACTGGAGGAGGCGGAAACGGCGGCGCGGCAGGCCAGCACGATGGCCGATCTCGTCCTGTCGATCCGCGATGACGTGGTGGACGCCCAACTCGCGGAAATGGCCTTCCTCAATCATCCCGATAGCAGCGAGATCACGCCGGCGCTCGAATCGCTGATGACCGCCGCCGAGCGGACCGTCGGACTGCCGCCAGACGATAGCGGGCCGGCGCTGGAGATCATCGAGGCCTATCTGCACTCGATCGGTGAGACCTCGGCCGCCCATGCCGGATACGAGAGCTATCGGGAAGTCATCTTCCGCCTCCTGAAGGAGATGGACGATCTGCACGCGGCATTGCCCGACGAGACATCCATGGAGGTCCGCGCGGAAGCCGGCGACCTGACCGCGTGGGCTTGGCGCGCGCGGGCCACCTCCACCATCGGCAACCCCGCCTCGGTGCCGGTGGTGACCCACCCCGAACTCCAGCCGATGAAGGCCCTGGCGACCCAGGTGATCGACCTGACCCGCCAGATGGCCGCCGCCCATTCGGAACTGCTCCAGCTCTCCACGGTGGACGAGGCCCAATCCCGGGGTATCGCCGCGTCGATGGAAGCGATCAAGGATCGGTACGTCGGTGTCCGTTCCGCCGCCGAGACCAAGGCGGTCGACGCCCGGTCCGCCTATGTCCGCTCCATGGCGGCGGCCGACCGGGGACGGCAGATCAGGACGGTGGCGCTCCAGGTGGCCCAGGCGCTGTCGGATCTCGCGTCCGGCAAGCGGCAGGTCATCCGCGAGGAGATCGCTGGGATGATGGCGCGGGTCACGGGCCATTTGGACGAGATCTCGAAGCAGACGGGAGACAACGAGCAGATCACCAGCATGCGGAAGTTGCTGCCGCCGTTGGAGGCTAGTTTCGTGGCGCAGATCGACTTGCAGGCGACCGCGATCCTGCTGGCTCGCGACATGAACGCCGCGGCGGTGGAGGCGTCCACCCAGTCCCGAACCTTCTCCGACGCCGGCCTGATCGCCGCGGAGGAAGGCAAGCGCGCCTCGGTCGCGTTCATCGTCACAACCCTGGCGGTCGCCATAGCGGCCGCGTTGGCCTTCGCCTTCATCCTCGGGCGCCACGTCTCGGTCGGCATCTCCCGCATGAGCGAGGCGATGGACGCCATCGCCCATGGCGCGCTGGAGACAACGATACCGAACCAAGGGCAGAAGGGCGAGTTGGGGCAGATGGCGGACTCGCTGGTCGCCTTCAAGGACAACGCGCGACTCCGCGTCGAAGCGGAGATCCTGGCCGAAAACGCCCGCGCACAAGCCGACACCGAGCGCCGGCAGGTGCTGGGCGACTTGGCCGGAACTTGCGAAAGCCGACTGCTGCCCCTGGCGCAACAGGTCTCCGCCGCGTCACGGCGGCAGATGGAGGATGCCCGCCAGTTGCTGCAAGTGGCGGAGCAGGCCATGAGACGGTCGGAAACCGTCGCCGACGAGGCCGGCATGACCGGCCGCAATCTTGGTGCCGTGGCGTCCGCGACCGAACAGATGGCAGCCTCCATCGCCGGCATCGCCGAAAACATGCTGGCAACCACCGGTCTGGCGCGGCGCAGCGTGACCGAGGCGGATCGCGTCAGGACCGACCTGGAAAGCCTGGTCCGGGTCGCCCAGAGCGTGGGCGACGTCGTCCTGCTGATCCGCGACATTTCCGAGCAGACCAACCTGCTCGCGCTCAACGCCACGATCGAGGCCGCCCGCGCCGGCGAAGCCGGCAAAGGCTTCGCCGTCGTCGCCAACGAGGTCAAGAACCTGGCCTCGCAGGCCGCGCGGGCGACCGAGGAGATCTCCGCCCGGATCGACGGCATCCGCCACGAGACGCTCAACGCGACCGAGGCGATCCGCGGGATCTCGGAAATCATCCAGCAGATGGACGTCGCGACCGGAACGGTGGCCGGAGCGGTCGAGCAGCAGCGTGGCGCCACCCGGGAGATCGCGCGGACCACGCAGAGCGTTTCCGGCAGCGTGCAGCGCATTGGCAGCGACATCGCCCTGGTCAGCGATCACGCCCGCGAAACGGAGACGGTCGCGCGGGAGCTGCAAAGCGCCGCCGAGCGGCTGGGTGGCGAGGCGACCGACATGGAGCATACCGTCAACGACTTCATCGCGTCCATCCGGTCGATCTGAGCGGCCGCGACGGGGTTCGCTTCCAACTTTCGGCCTCCGCCGCGAAGGCTGGCCAGTCGTCGTGGAGCCGTCCTTTTTCCGGCCCACTTCTATAACGAATTGGCACGCTGCGGTGTCATGCGCCTTCTGGCATCCTGCGACGCCATGATCGCGACACCCCAGTTCTCCCCGCTCCAGCCGCATTCCTCTTTCGCCATGACGCACGATCCTTATCTCGTGGCCCTGGCGGCGCTGATTTGCTTGTTCTCCTGCTACACCGCGCTGACCCTGATGGGCAGGGCCCGGGACGGTGTTGGCGCCAGATCCGGCCATCAGACCCCACGCGAAACGGTGGCGGGCTGGTCGTCACGCTGGGGGTGGTGCGCGGCGGCGGCGACAGTCGCGGGGTGCGGCACCTGGGCCACCCATTTCGTCGCGATGCTGTCCTGGTTTCCCGGCGTTCAGGTTGGCTACGACGTCACCCTGACGATCCTGTCGATCACGCTGGCGATTTGCGGCGCCGGTGTCGGCATGTCCTTGGCGGCGTGGGGAGTTCGGCGATTCGGATCGCGCGCGTCCGCGCTGGGGGGCGCCATCACGGGCGGCTCCATGGCCGGCATGCACTTCGTGGGCATGATGGCGATATACGCGCCCGCCCATCTGACCCACGCACCGTCGGCCGTCGTGATCTCCATCGCCTTGAGCGTTGGCTTGGCGACCGTCGCTTTCCTGCTGATCCGCAAGCGGGGATTGTCCAGAAGAATATCGGGCACGCTGGTCTTGATGACGTCCATCCTCGGATTGCATTTCACCGCCATGGCCGGACTGACGGTGCATCCCGACCCGACCTTGGCGCTGCCCGCCCACGTGATCGCGCCTAGATCGCTGGCGGTCGCCGTCGCGGCGGTGACGCTCATGATCGTGACCTTCGGCTTCGTCGGCTCGATCCTGGATCAGCATCTGGCGTCGCGGTCCCGCCGCGAGGCGCGCCGGCTCCGGGGATACATCGCCGAACTGGAGGCGACACAGCGCGAGTTGCGGGCGACCACCCGCGACTTGTCGGCGGCCCTGGAGGCCGCGGCGGCGGCCAGTCAGGCCAAGTCGCACTTCCTGGCCGCCATGAGTCACGAGCTTCGCACGCCGCTCAACGCGGTGATCGGCTTCGCCGACCTGATGATCAGCGAGGCCTATGGGCCACTAGGCGACGAGCGCTACCGGGAATACACCGGCATCATCCGGGACAGCGGATCCCACCTGCTCAGCCTGATCAACGACGTCCTGGATCTGTCGAAGCTGGACGCCAATCGACTCGATCTCTCGGAGGATGTGATCGACGTGCGCCGCATGCTGGCAGGCGCCGCCCGGATGGTCAGCGCCGACGCGGAGAAGTCGAACTTGACCATGACCTGCGAGCTGCCCGGTGAGGATGTGTTCCTGCGGGCCGACACCCGCAGGATCCGGCAGATCGTCCTCAACCTCCTGTCCAACGCGGTCAAGTTCACGCCAGCCGGCGGCTCGATCGAGGTCACCGCCGGTCCGCGTGGCGCCGGTTTCGAGATTTCGGTCACCGACACCGGGATCGGAATCGCGGTGGAGGATATCCCGATCGCGCTCGAACGCTTTGGCCAGATCGACAGCGCCTTCCACCGGCGCTACGAGGGCACCGGGCTCGGTCTGCCACTCGCCAAGCGTCTGATGGAGTTGCACGGCGGTACCTTGGAACTCGCCAGCACCTTCGGGACCGGCACCCAGGTCACCTGCGTGTTTCCCGCCAGCCGCGTCCTGAGCCGCGGCGACGCCCTGCGCCTGACGGGCGAAGTCACCGCCGGCGTCTGACCGGGCACCCCGCCCGGCGGATTCAGCCGGTGCCCTGGAACCTGCGCGGCGGCAACCTCGACACGGTTCCGGGCGCCTCTTGATGGAATGACCGGACCGCCTCGACGATCCGCCGGGCCAGCATGTCCGTCATATCCTGGCGGTCGGCCGCTTTGTCCGGTAGGATGATATCCACGTTGTGATCATGGCCAAGAGCGGTCGTCCTCACCACGACATGCTCCAGGCGCGGCCGAAGACGCCCCTCCAGTTTATGGGCGTAGTCGACGGGATCGAACTGGTCGTCCCAGGCGCGATCGGCGTTCAGGCGAGCCGTGCTCAGGGTGATTTCTATCTTGATCATGTCGTTCTCGACATCGGGCGTGACGAAATGCCTACCGTCCCGCGAGTATCCCCCACATCCCTCAACAAATCATTTCCCATCGGTGGACCGATCTCCCCGGCAAGACGCCCCGCCATGCCGTTGAGTCGCACCTGCCACCCAAACGCCATCCACCGTTTGATAAACCCGCCGAAATCAGCAGAATGACGCGCCGGTGGCCGTAGTCCCAACTCCCATCCCGGCCCTGCCGTCCGTCCCTATCCGGCTCATCGCGTGGAAACTGAAATGTCCAGACTGTCGTTCCCCAAGGAAAAGATCTCGATCCTGTTGCTGGAAGGTATCCACGAGAACGCCGTCGCCGAACTCGCGGAACACGGCTACACCAATGTCACCAAGCTGCCGAAAGCGCTGGACGAGGCGGATCTGGTCGAGCGCCTCTCCGGTGTCCACATGGTCGGCATCCGGTCACGCTCCCAGCTGACGCGATCCGTCCTGGAACGGGCCGACAAGCTGATGGCGGTCGGATGCTTCTGCATCGGCACCAATCAGGTCGATCTCGGCTTCGCGCGGCAACTCGGCGTTCCTGTCTTCAACGCTCCCCACAGCAACACCCGCAGCGTCGCGGAACTGGTGATGGGCGAGATCATCATGCTGATGCGCGGCATCTGGGATAAATCCCGCATCGTCCACCAAGGCGGCTGGGTCAAGTCGGCCAAGGACAGCTACGAGATCCGCGGCAAGGTGCTGGGCATCGTCGGCTACGGCCATATCGGTACCCAGCTCTCGGTGATCGCCGAGGCACTGGGGATGAGGGTCCGTTTCTACGACGTGCAGAAGAAACTGGCGCTCGGTAACGCGCAGCCCTGTCGAACCCTGGACGAGTTGCTGACCCTCTCGGATGTGGTCAGCCTGCATGTTCCCGACACCGCTCAAACCCGCGACATGATCGGGCCGGAGCAGATCCGGGCCATGAGGAAGGGCTCCTACCTGATCAACGCGGCACGCGGCAGCATCATCGACATCGACGCCTTGGCGGCCGCCCTGAAATCGGGTCACCTGCTGGGCGCCGCCGTCGATGTCTTTCCGGTGGAGCCCGCCAGCGACAACGAGGAGTTCATCAGTCCGCTGCGCGACCTGCCCAACGTGATCCTGACGCCCCATATCGGCGGCTCGACCAAGGAGGCCCAGGCCAACATCGGCAACGAGGTCGCGCGGAAGCTGATCGAATACTCGGATAACGGATCGACCATGGGTGCGGTCAACTTCCCCGAGGTCCAGTTGCCGGTCCGCGAAAGCGGCGTCCGCTTCCTGCACATCCACGCCAACGTTCCAGGTGTCCTGCGCAAATTGAACGAGGTGTTCGCGTCCCGGGGCCTCAACATAACCGGCCAGTACCTTCAGACCGACCCGTCAATTGGCTATGTCGTGTTCGACGTGGATGGCGAGGTCGATGACCAGGAGATCCTGGCGGACATGAGGGCGATCGAAGGCACGCTGCGTAGCCGGGTTCTTTACGACCGGCGCGTCTGACCCAAGGGCGCCGTCGCGTAGCGCGGCGCCCCACCCCAAAGAGGCTTCGATCACAGGGAGTTCGTCTCGCGCGCACCCCGTTTCTCCCGAGCCTCGCCCTCGTCGCCGGGCTGGTCATGCAAGGGGCTGCGCACCGAGACCCCGCTCGGGTTGGCACCCTCGCCTGGGCTGCGTGGATCACGGCGGCGCCAGCGCGCCTCCAGCCTGTTCATGACGGGCGTCACCGTGACGCCATGCACCAGGATCGAGACGGCGACGACAAACCCGGTGATGGACCACAGGAGTTGCTGCTCGGCCAACTCGGTATGGTTGACCGCGTAGGCGAGATAATAGAACGAGCCGATCCCCCGGATGCCGAAGAAGCCGATCACCGATTGCTCGGACAGCGGCAGACCGGTTGCCGCCAAGCCGATGAACCCGGCGATGGGGCGCACCAGGAACAGGAACGCCAAGGCCGCCAAAGCCGCCTGCCAAGTCAACGCGTTGAGCAGTCCCCCGGCGATGGCGCCGCCGAACAGGACCAGGACCACCATCATCAGCAGTTTCTCGATCTGCTCCGAGAAGGTGTGAAGCGACTCGTTGAAGTCGTGGGAACGTTCGGTGTGCCGAAGCGTCACGGCGGCGACGAAGACCGCCAGGAAACCATAGCCATGGACCAACTCGGTGACGCCATAGGACACCAGGGTGATCCCAAGCGCCGCCAGCCCCTCGCGGGTGTCCGCTATGCGGGCTTCGGCCGGTAGCCTGAACACCAGGAACCCCAGGAAGCGTCCGACCGCCCATCCGACCGTCAGGCCGGCCGCCAGTTTCCAGACGACGTCCAGTGCGAACCATTCCACCGTCCACCATCCCGGCGCCATGCCACCGGCGGCGGCAGCCGCCGCCAAGGCGATCGCCAGATTGGTGAACGGGAACGCGAGACCGTCGTTCAGTCCCGCCTCCGAGGTCAGGCTGAAGCGGACCTCGTCCTCGCCTCCGGATCGAGGCGGTCCGACTTGGATATCCGACGCCAGGACAGGATCGGTCGGCGCCAGTACCGCGCCAAGCAGGATGGCGCCGGGCAGCGAAAGCCCCAGCGTCCAGACGCCCAGAAGTGCGATGCCAAGGATCGACAGCGGCATGGTGACGGCCAACAGCAGCCAAGTCGTTCGCCACCGCCTCCAGCCAACCGGCCGGTCCAGCTTCAGACCGGCGCCGAGCAAGGCGATGATCACCACCAGTTCGGTGATCCGCTCGATGAAATTGGATTGGACGATGAAATTGGGATCCGGACCCACGCCGGGCGCCGCGAACAAGCCAAATCCCAGCAGAACGCAGAAAATCGGGAGGGAGAGCGGTGCGTTCCTCAGCAGCATCGGCAGCCATGCGATGCACAGGATGACGACGCCCAGCCCTGTCAGGAAAACGATGTACGGGTTCATGAAGCTCGTTGGTGATCGGAATGATCATGGTCCAACAGCCGCGGAGACGGTCCGTGCCCATCCGTACCGGCCCTAAGCGTACTCCGCGCCACCTACCCACAAGAGCTAGTGTACCTCAACTTTAAATATCACTATGTTCATGGTCCGTTGCAGTTCGCCTTCCCCACTCGGGAGCCAGTCCGACCGCATGAACCGGCCTTTCCGTCGCCACCAGGAGATGGTCAGCAACATCGTCCGAGCGATCGCGCACCGGGATACCGACATCCGCGACATCCTCGCCGCCGTGACGCCCGGCGGAGGCAAGAGCCTGTTGCCGGTCATCGCGGCGGCCCGCCTGATCGAGGCCGGGGTGGCTGACCGCGTCTGCTGGATCGTGCCGCGTGACAGCCTGCGGCTTCAAGCCGAGGAGGCGTTCGTCGATCCGGTATGGCGTACGGCCCTGGGACACAGCTTGACGGTGCGGGCGGCGGAGAACGCGCCCGATCTCTGCCGCGGACTGCAAGGCTACGTCACCACATATCAGGCTGTCGCCGCGGCCCCGGATCTCCATCTCGCCGAGTTCCAGCGACACCGGTATCTGCTGGCGGTGGATGAGCTTCATCATCTGCCCGCCTTGTCCGACCTCGATCACCTGACCAACGCCGCCGACGAAACGGCGTGGAGCCATAGCATCCTGCCCTTGCTGGAGTTGTCCAGCGTCCGCCTCCTCATGTCGGGAACCCTGCAGCGCACGGATGGTAAGGCCATCCTGTGGTTGCCCTACAAGCAGCCAAAGGGCACCCGGCGGGTGCGGGAAATCGACTTCGGCGCGGAGAACTGGGCGATCGTCGGCTATAGCCGACGTCAGGCGCTGGCCGAGCGCGCCGTGCTCCCCGTCACCTTCGGCGCGATGGATGGTGACGCGGAATGGCGCGATCCGCTGGCCCAGCAGAAAACCGTGGAGTCCCTGTCCCAGTCCGGCGAGATGGCGCACGACGCCCTGTTCACGGTGCTCCGGACCGAGTTCGCCGACGCGATGCTCCGCGTGGCCTACAAGGCTTGCCGAGACCACCGGGCAGCCCGGCGCAAGGCCAAGGGCGCCGAACCCGGAGACGACGTACGCGGCCTTGGCAAATTGCTGGTCGTGGCGCCGGATCAAGCGACGGCGTGGCGCTACGTGGAGACCCTGCGAGCGCGCTTTCCACAGGATCTGCGCGAGATCATGGTCCGCGCCGCGATGAGTGACGTGGCGGACTCGCAGGAAGCCATCGCGGAATTCCGCATGCGCCCTTTTCCAGCCATCCTGGTGACCGTCTCGATGGCGTACGAGGGCATGGATTGCCCGGAAATTTCCCATATCGCCTGCCTCACCCACATCCGCTCCCGGCCTTGGCTGGAGCAGATGATCGCCCGCGCCACCAGGGTCGATCCCCACGCGGGCGATTACGACGGACAATCCGCGCTGGTCTACCATCCCGATGACCCCATGTTCCGTGGCTTCCGCCATTTGATCGAGACGGAACAGGGAACCAAGGCCACGATCACCCGGCGCCGGGCCCAGCGCGAACTGCCGCTCGACGACGTGACGCGTGAGCGCGTTCCGGCCATCACGCCACTGCATTCCAACGCGACCGCGCTGCGCTTCGACACCATAGCGCCCGGACCGGATTTCGGGACGGTGCCGAGTGCCGGTCCCCTCGCCGACGGCGCTCCGCTCCAGCCCGGCCTGCCGCTGTTCGAACCACCCTCGATCGCCGAGCACCGCCTGCGCCAGCGCATCGGGCAGATGGTCGCCGCCCAGGTGATCGAGGACGAGGACGCCCACCTGATCCGCCGCAACACCGGCTATCACGCCTACAACGCCATCCTGAAGCGGGTGCTGGGCAAAAGCAGGGCGGAGATGACGCTGGCCGAGTTGGAGGCCTCCGTTGGGTGGCTGGAACGCAACCGCCTGAGCGACCACTCCGCGCTGATCGATGACGATCCCCAATACCGCTGGTCTTCCTCCCGCCGCGGCGGCACCATCCGGCTGGGGCCCCACAAATTCTGACCCACCGCAACCCAGGCATGCCGCGCCGCTGTTGACACGGCGCGGGTGAGCTTTGTTTAACCCATTCAGGAGATGTCGCCCGCCCCCATCCGCCTCACCGCGCGCTGACCCGATCCACAGGCCCGATCCACAGGAGCGTATTCTTGGAAGCTGGACGTCCGCGAAGCTTCGGCCGCGCCTTGTTGAGCCGCTGGGTCTCCCTGGCTTGCCGATGGCCGGCCGTGACCGTCGCCCTCGCGTTGATCGTGGCGGCGCTCGGGGGCTGGTATTCCGCCAAAAATCTAGGCATCAACACCAGCACGACGGATATGATCTCGTCCGACGCGCCGTTCAGAAAGCACACCGAAACCTACCGGCGGGCGTTCCCCTTCACCGACGACCAGATCGTCATCGTGATCGACGCCGAAGGACCGGAGCGGGCGGACACTGCGGCGGCGAGGTTGGCCGACAAGTTGCGGGAACGCGGCGATGTCCTGTCGGGCGTCGAGATCCCATCCGCCGATCCTTATTTCGAGCGCTATGGCCTGCTGTTCCTCAAACCCCAGGCGCTCCAGGACCTATCGACACGGCTGGCCGGCGCCCAGGCGGCGCTCGGGCTGCTGAGCGCCGATCCCTCGCTGATGGGCTTGGCGGAAATGCTGGATCTCGTGTTGGGCCGCGCCGGGGAAGCCGCGCCAGCCGAATTGGGCCGCCTGCTCGACGGCATGGCCGACACGACCGAGCGGGTCGCGCGCGGTGAGCCGGCGCACCTCTCCTGGACGGGACTCGTCGGCGGCGAGGGCATGAACAGGCTGGGCAACCGGCGCTTCGTGCTGGTCCAGCCCGTGCTGAACAACGCCAGCCTGTCACGCGGGCGGCCGGCCCTGGACGCGATCCGTGCCGCGATCGGCGAGCTCGGCCATGAGGAGGCGGGACAGGGCGTCACGGCCCGTGTGACCGGCGCCGTGGCGCTCCGCCAAACCGAGCTGGACACGGTGGCGGCCGGCGCCTGGATCGCCAGCGCGCTCTCCTTCGTGCTGGTGTCCCTGGTGTTGATCATAGGCATCCGCTCCGGCCGGATGATCGCGGCGATCCTGGGCACGCTGGTGATCGGCCTGTTGTGGACGTCGGGTCTGGCGGCCTTGACGGTCGGCCAGCTCAACTTGATCTCCGTCACCTTCGCCGTGATGTTCTTCGGGCTCGGCGATGATTTTGGCGGACACCTTGGACTCCGCTACCAGGAGGAACTGCTGGAGGGTGGCCCCGGTGGCACGCCTGTCCGGCTGGCGGCCGAGCGCGCGACGCTGGAGGTCGGGCCCGCCCTGACGCTCAGCACGCTATGCGCGACCATCGGCTTCATCTCGTTCGTTCCGACGGATTACCGAGGGCTGGCGGAGTTCGGGATCATTTCCGGGCTGGGCATGCTGGTGGCGCTGTTCACCAGCGTCACGGTGATGCCGGCCCTCCTGGTTCTGTTCAAGCCCGGACCGGGCGCCCGATCCGAGACCCGCGAGAACCGCGTCTTCGGCAACTGGATCGACCGCAACAGCCGTGCCCTGGTGATCATCGGCGCGCTGACCACCGTGGCCGCCGCCGCGCTCCTGCCCCAGGCTCGGCTGGATGCCAATCCCCTGAACCTGCAGGACGAGACGACCGAGGCTGTGAGCACCTACCGGGATCTGGCCCGTTCGCCGGATACCTCGCCCTACGGCGTCAACATCCTGGCCGCAGACCTGGACGCGGCGCGGGCCACAGCCGCGCGGCTCCGCCAACTTCCCGGCGTTGGCCAAGTGCGCACGGTGGAAAGCTACATTCCCGCCGACCAGGACGAGAAGCTGGCGACGATCGGCGATCTGGCGCTGCTACTCGCACCAAGCCTGTCCTCCGGCACGGGCGAGCGCTCCACGGACATGACCGACGCCCTTCGCCGCCTGCGGGAGACCTTGGCGAAGCATCAAGGCTTGCCGGAGGCCGCGCGCTTCGCCGCCACGATCGAGCGGGTGCCAGCGACACCGGAGGCGGCCGCCACGCTCGACCGGGCGCTGACCGGGAGCCTGCCAACCCTGCTCGACCGCCTATCGACCGGGTTGGAGGTCGAGCGGCCCGTCACCCTGGAGGATCTGCCACCCTCGCTGGCGCGCCGCTGGATCACCCCGGATGGCCGGGCGCGGGTCGAGGTTCTGCCGGACCGCGACATCTCCGACAGCAGGGCGATGGCCGCCTTCGCCGAACCCATCCTCACGATCGAGCCGACCGCCACAGGCGCCCCGGTCATCGTGACGGGCGCCACCGGGATCATCCTCGACTCGTTCGGCGAGGCCGTCGCGCTGACGCTGGGCGCGATCATCGTGCTGCTTCTCGTGGTCCAGCGCAGCATCCTCGGAACGGCCCTGATCCTAGCCCCTCTGGTCGTCGCCTCGATCTATACGCTCGCCGCCTCTGTCCTGCTGGGGCTGCCGTTCAATTTCGCCAACATCATCGTCATCCCCCTCCTGTTCGGCCTCGGCGTCTCCAGCAGCATCCACATGGTCACGCGCGGGCAGGATCTGATGGGGGATCGCGTGGCGGGCAGCCGTTTCGGCGTCGACCTGCTGATCACCAGCACGCCCCGCGCGGTACTCGTCACGGCGCTCACCACCAGCACAGCCTTCGCCACCCTGGCCGTTTCCCATCATCATGGACTGTCGAGCATGGGTATCCTGCTCGCCGTCGCCATCCTCGCCACGGTCATCTGCGCGCTGATCCTGTTGCCAGCCTTGATGATCCAACTGGAACGCATGAGACGATGATCGCCATCACCGCTCGAAACCTGCTAGCCGCCCTGCTGTGCCTGATGGCCGTCGCCGTCCCGGGTGGCGCCAAGGCGGACCAGCCGACCGATGTGGTCGGCCGCCTCAACGACGGCATCATCGCTCTGATGCGATCGGCCCAGTCCGGCGTGCCCGCGAGTGCCCGAATCCGCGACTTCGAGAAGGTCGTGCGCCGCGACTTCGACCTGGAGACGTCGCTGAGGGTCGCGGCACCGGGATACGACCGTGCCGCCGAGACCGAACGCCGCGCCCTGGTGGATGCCTTCGCCCGCCGCAACGCCGCGCAATATGTCAGCCGCTTCGACGCCTACAAGGGCGAGACGATCGAGATCAGTGGCGAGCGCCCTGGCCCCCGCGGCACCAGCTTGGTTGAAACCCACTTGAACCGCGCCGGCAACTCTCCCGTGATCCTGACCTATGTCCTGCGCCAGACGGGTGATCGCTGGGGCATCGTCGACGTGCTGCTCAAGGGAACCGTCAGCCAACTGGCGGTCCAGCGCTCCGATTTCGCCACCACGCTCCGCTCCGGCGGCCTTCCCGCACTGACCCACGAACTAAACGGCTACGCCGACGGCGTCGCGAGGCAATGAGGGCTCCGGCGCAACGACTTTGTTCGTTGGGTCAGTGAATCGCCCTGCCGCCACGCGCGTTCAATAAGCCCGTGACACCGTCAAGCAAGTTGGCGGGTGAGACCGGCTTCCTCAAAACGGGAACTTCGATGGACCTGCCATCGGGCATATTGTCGACGGTACCGTATCCGGTGCAGAACAGGTACGGCACGCCCATGGCTTCCAGCGCGTCCGCGATGGAATAGGACATTTCGCCGGACAGGTTGACGTCCAGCAAGGCTACATCCGGCGGGGAGGATCGAACCAGCGTCATCGCTTCGGCTATCGCTCCGACAGGCCCGACGACGCTTAGTCCCGCCTCCCTCAGGATCTCCGACATCGACAACGCGGTGAGTGTCTCATCCTCCACCACCAGAACCCGCGCGCCGACCAGCTCCGGCGGCGACGAGCCAGACACATCCTTTCCCCGCGGTTCGGCAGTGGCGACGATGTTTCCAGGATTGTAAGTGGCCATCGGCAATTGGAAGCGGACCATCAAACCTTGGGGGTTCCAGTCCATCGTCAGTTGGCCGCGCAACTGTTCCCGAACCGTGCGGGTCAGAAGATTGGTGCCGAAACCATGACGACTGGGTTGGCGAACCGGTGGACCACCGCTTTCGCGCCATTCCGCGACCAGCGGCAGCGCCTCGCCGCGTTCGAACCACCAAGTCAACTCAACCCGGCCATTTGGCCGCGACAAGCCACCGTACTTGGCCGCGTTCGTCGCCAGTTCATGCAGCAGCATCGATACGGCCTGGGCGGCGTTGGGGGCGATGACCACGGGATCGCCCGCGATATGCACGCGACCGTTGCCTCCATAGGCGGCCAACTCGTCTCTCGCCATCGTCAACAGGTCGGCGCCGGCCCAGTGCGACGACGCCAGAAGCGTATGGGCGCGGCCCATCGCTTGGACACGCCCCAGGACCGCATCCACGAAATCCTCGGGATTGTCAGCCTTGCTCAACAGCAGGATCGACTGCACCACCGCCAAGGCGTTCTTGGCCCGATGATCCACCTCCCGCATCAGCAGGCGCACGCGATCCTCCGACTGCTTGCGCTCGGTCAAATCGGCCGCCATGGAAACCACCAAACGCTTCCCCCTCCCGTCCCTGCCGATCGGCGCCGACTGGAACGCCCAAACGAGCGACTGGCCATTCGCCGTCCGGATCGTGTACTCGCCCTCCTCCACCGGCCCGTCGAATTCGAACAATCGCTCGATGTCGGCGCGCGCCGTCTGAGGAGCCGCGCCATGGGCCAGCTCGGTCCAAGCGGCGACCGTGGTGATCTGCGTCGCGGAATAGCCGGTAAGCCGGAGCCAAGCGGCGCTGAGATGGATGACATCCCCATCCTCGTCATGGACCATCATGGGAAAAGGCGCTCCCTCCACCACCCTGCGGAGCGCCGACTCGCTGTCGATCAAGGTTCTCTCCAGTTCGCGCCGCTGGGTGACGTCGAAGACGATCACCGTGGCTCCGGTCCAGTGGCCACCGGCACCCAGCAGTCCCGCGGCGCGGATGTCGATCCAGCATTCCCGGCCATCCGCGCGCGTGATCCGAACCTCCTTCTCGATGGATGAGCCCTCCGCCAGCAGGCGCCGGAACAGCAACTCCACTTCGATGCGGTCACCGTCCGGAACAAGATGCCAGACCGGGTGGGCGGCGATGTGATCCGGGCTCCGCCCCACGATGGCGCGGAACCGCTCATTGGTGAAAACCAACCGGCCGCCGAGGTCGATCTGCGCTATGCCAGCCATGGCCTGTTCGACGATCGTCGAGATCCTCGATTCAAGATGCAGGTTGGCGTCGCTCAGGCGGTGAGCCGATTGGCTCAACACGCCCTGCATACGGGCGACATCGCCAAGAAACATCATCAACAGCAATCCCGCCGAGATGAAGCCGCTGATCCGGCTGAAGTTCCAACCCAGCGTGTGGCGCCCTCCAGCGAGGGTGCCGAGCAGGATGAAGGCCAGAAAACCGCACATCACCAAGCTGAGCCAAAGGAACAGTGTGCTACGGCCCCGGAAGACCACCCACATCGCCGCGATGGTCGTGGCCGTGACAGCGGCGGATATCCAGTTGGCCAACGTCGCCCAGGCGGCCCACCTTTCGCCAACGATTTCGCTGGGCAAAAATCCTTGTCCGGTGGTGGTCACCAGCCCAAGCCCGCCGACGGCTATGACGACACCGACACAGGTGACCAACAGCGCGTTGGAACCGGGCGGACTTCCAGACCGGGCGCCATGTTCCCGCGACGCCAGCAGGACGGCCACCAGGATCAGGATCGGATATCCCAGGGTCCAGAACACGAATAGCCATCCGACGGTCTGAAACGTGCCGATCAAGGGTTGACCAACGATCCACGCGCCCGGAAAGGCCAGAACATGCAGGACGGCCATGAGCCCGCTATAGCCGTAGGCCGCGACCAGCAGCAGCATGGTCCGCGACGGTCTCTCCCGGTACTGCACCGCCAGGAGGAAGCAGGTGCATAGATCCGCGATGACGACGCCCGTCGCGAATGTGATCGTGACGGCGGGCATCACCGGCCCTGGAGTCGCGGCGAATGGGACCACGGCGGCGATCAGGATCGCGTAGCAGACGCTCAGAACGCCAACCAGGATTCGTTGGCCTGGTGAAGAGACCAATGCAGCGAAACCAACTGGCAGATCCGGCCCCGTCGACTTCTCCATGCCAATCCGCCCTCGCCAAGATGTGATCGTCCGCACGTCGAACAAGCGCGTCGTCTACACGGATTTCTGAAATAACGCAGCCCTCTAAATTGACAGCGTGACTTCCCGCATGGTGACTCTTATCAAAACTATTGGAGAATTGACCAGTGTTCGGTGGCTGTTTCCAAAGGCGTGTTCAGATTTGGACTGGTCATTCGCCCCCACTTGCAATGGGCTGATGGCAGCCATTACAATCGGCATCCAAAGGCCGAAAGCATGATTTCCCAATCATCCGAAACCGACGATCGAAACGGCATCACGCTGGTGACCGGGGGCAGTGGCTTTCTCGGCCGCCACCTCGTGGCCGCCCTGCTCGCGCGAGGGACGCGCGTGCGCGTGCTTGATCCCACCATCGCCGGCCTGCCACCGGAGGTCCAGGCGGTCCGAGGCACCGTGACCGACCCGGCGAGCGTCGCCAGGGCGCTCGACGGCGTCGATGTGGTTCATCATCTCGCTGGCCTGCCCGATCTTTGGTTACCCGACGGCTCCCGCTTCGACCAAGTCAACCGGGTGGGCACCGAGATCGTGCTCGAACAAGCCGCCCGCCGGGGAATGACGCGGGTCGTTCATTGCTCGACGGAGGGTGTGCTGATCCCGTGGCCACGGCGTAGGGGCGGAACGATCGACGAGCGTGCCGATGCCCGTTTTGAGGACATGGCGGGTCCCTACTGCCGGTCGAAGTTCCTCGCGGAGAAGGCGGCGCTGGACGCGGCCCGGGGCGGCTTGCCGGTCGTCGTGGTCAATCCGACGGCGTTGATCGGACCGGGAGATCGGAACGGCACGCCACCCTCTGGGATGATCCGGATGCTCGCCGCCGGCGCGATGCCGTTCCATCTGGCCTGCCGGCTGAACCTCGTGGACGCGCGCGACGTGGCGCTTGGGCATATTCTCGCCGCCGAGAAGGGCAGCGTGGGCGAGCGCTATATCCTCGGTGGCGAGAACATCGCGATGGCCGATCTGATACGGGCGGTGGCAAGCCTGACCGGCCACCCGGGACGAAGTTTGGCGATTCCCCGCTGGCTCGCCCTCGCGACGGGACACGCCTCCGAATGGCTGGCCGACCACGTCACGCGGAAGGCGCCGCAAGCGCCCCTGACCGGTGTCCGCCTCGCTTTGGCGGGAGGGGATTTCGACAGCGGCAAGGCTCGACGCGAGTTGGGCTTCAATCCCCGTCCGCTGGCGGAAACCCTGACAGACACTTTAAAGGACATGGCGTTATCAACGGCATAGCGACACGTGATCGCCGCGCACCGACCCGATCAGCATCCGGCCCCGCCACCGCACGGCGACCGTGGCGGCCGACAACCGGGTGCCATCATCCTCGAAGACGCGGCGCCGGTCTCCATCACGGCTGATTTCCTCGACCCGCGATGGCGCCCTATCGCTCCCAGGCAGGCCGTATCTGTACAGCGCTAACCGCCACAGCGATGGATGGATCGCCACGAGGACGCCGCCACCCTGGTCCCGCGACAGGTTGTCGGGTGCGCCATCAAGCGGGATCGTCCGACGGGGCGGCTTCCCCGCGATCAACTCGTCCAACGCGAACACCCGCAGGGATCGCCCACGGGTCAAGGCGATGGTGACTTCGCCGCGCTCCGGATCGACGACGATGCCATTGGGAAAATCCAGGCCGGGTGCCACCGCCCGCACACGCGATCCATCGAAGTAGCCGACGAAGCCCCGCTCCAGTCCGAAAACATTCTCGATCGCCACCCCAACGCCGCCGCAGGAGCCGTGATCCGCCGTGAACAGGAAGCGGTCGCCGTCGAGCCCGGCGATATCGTTGGCGCGACAGAGCAGGGGATCCTCGACGGTGCGTGTCCGTCCACCGTCCATTCCCATGATCCGCACCACGGTGTCTTCGGCGCCGCCGTCGCGCCGGTCGATCACGAATAGCCTCCGCGCCTCGAACAGATCGATGCCATGCGGCCGCCTGACCGTTCCGGCCGCCAGATCACGCACCTTGAGCGAACCAGGTTCTAGCGTCGCGAGATCGATAACTCGAAGACCTCCACCAGGGTCGCCATCGGCCAGCCTGTCATAGGCGGAGACGACCACCAGACCGGTTCCTGGGTCGAGTGCCATGTCCTCGGCGCCTACGACGGTCCGGCCGGTCGCATCGTCGATCAGGGTGACGGGCTCGCAGGTTTTGGCGAAAGCCGGAGACGCGGCCAGAAACGCGGCGATGAGGCCAGCCGCCGCCAGCCTCACCCGGTTGCCCCCGCCGGCTGCCGTCCCCAACGCTCCACATACGGCCCCCACGCCCGCCGCACCTTGTCGGCCACGGCCTCATCCAGGCGGTGGTTGTTCTTGGCGTAGTTTCGGACGGTGCCGAGATAAGCCTCGAACGCGGTCCGATCCCGCTCGAAGCCGGGCAGCTCCAAACTCTGGTAGATCCGGCCGATCTGACCCAGCGGGTCACGCTCCAGCGCGTCGTAGCCGATCTCGACGAAGCGGTTGGCCGGCAGGTCGCGGGTGTGCTCGATCAGCGCGGACATGACGCGCGGATAGGTCTCCAGCACCACCCGCTCGACATCCACGTGGTCGTGGGGTTGCAAGGCGAACTGGGCCAGCAGCTTCTTATAGAATCCCACGGTCGAGACGAAGACCTCGTTCGGATCGCGGTGGATATGGATGAACTTGGCGTCCGGCCAGACGGCTCGCAGCAGGTCGACCCGCGCCGTATGGACGGGATTCTTGATCAGTAGCCAGGGACGGCCTTGCCGAAGCGCCACCTTCCGCAGGAAATAGACGAAGGTATCCCGCCAAAGCTCGACCTCGCGCTCGCCGCAGCCGTCGAAGAAGATGCCAGCGCCATGGTTCTCGACGAACCGCTTGGGAAAATAGATGCCGTGGTAGAACGACAGCGGCATCATGTTGGCGAGCCCGATCTCGTCCTCCTGGGGCGAGTCCGGTGTCACCGCCACATTGTCGATGTACCGGTTCTCCGGTAGCGCCCTTTCCAGCAGGGGGCGCAGCACCCGGCCGAGCGTCAGGATCTCCCACGGCAATCCCACCGCCAAAGGCGGTACGAAGCCGAACTGGGGCGAGCGGCTCATCACGTTGTAGAGATGCGTCGTGCCACTGCGCCAATGTCCCAGGATGAACAGCGGCGCCGGAAGTTCCGGCTCGTGGCGCAGGCGGGACGCCGTCCAGATCCGCTCGATCGCGGTGAAGGGCAGTCGGCCCAAGGCGGACCCAAGGACCACGGCTATTTGCCCCAGGTGCCGGGCCGGTACGGGACCGTTCCGCTTCAACACCGTCGCCAGGGTGCGGAGATCCGCGCCGCAAAGGGGATGTTCAGCGAGCTTTCTGTTAAGAGCGGTCACCGTCACGTTCCGGTTCGATGGGCCGATATATCGGGGGGAAGAACAGGATGCATATCGATAAGCATACAATCGTATCGGTACGGTTTAATCAAATCATTCGGATCGTGTAGAAGTCGAAAGGATCATTGTCATCCCGATCGATCCATGCCAGTTTACTTGTCCAACGCCGCCCGTGAAACAACTTCGACACGGTCACGGTTGAGCGGCACGTCATGGCTGATCCGCCAGACGCCGCGGGCGCGTTCATCAGGTACAGCAACGGGTTCCAACATCATGCCGGGAAGCTTGATTCCCAGTCGCTTCGCCGTCGCGCGCGGCGATGGACTCCACATGACGGCCGGTCATCCGACCGACGGCGTCAATCTCCTCTCGAAAGCCGCCGTTTCGGCCAATCTTCTGGTCGCCATCCACAGGGCTTGCCCGATCCGGCAGGATTATCACGTGCTGAGTGGAGGCGTCGCGGTCCCCGGTGCGAACGGGGAGGAATACTGGCCCGACGTGGTGGTCGTTCACGGTCACTGTAGTCTCGGCCAGTGCCGGCCGGCCACTCCCATCCTCGTTGTCGATGTCGATGCCGGCGACCCCAACGATCCGGCGTGGCGCGCGCGGCGCGACGCCTATCTCAAGGTGCATTCGCTCCAGGCGTATTTCGCGGCGTCCTGTTCGGAGAAGCTGGTGGAGGTCCACCGCCGCTTCTCCGGATCTTGGACCAGCCTGCGTTTCGAAGGTCATGGACTGGTCGGGTTGCCGTCCCTCGGCTGCTCCGTGGACCTGAAGACGATCTACGCCGGGCTGACCTGATCGGCTCCTCCGCCGGAACATCGGCCACCTCCAGTCGTTCCCGAAGGAGCGGCACGGGATCAGGAGGAACGGCATGTGGTGGAAACGGTGGAGGCCCGCGGCGATGGTCAAGGCGCTTGTCATCCTGGCTGCCGTGACCGCGGCGGCCCCGGTGGCAGCCCAAGTGCCCGACGATGTCCTGGTGGTCGGGCAGATCGCTGAACCGAAATCCCTCGATCCTCACGCGGTCACCGCCACCAACGACTTCCGCATCCTGATGAACCTTTACGACGGTCTTGTCAGGTTCAAGCCCGGCACGCTGGAGGTCGAGCCCGCGCTCGCCACGTCGTGGGACGTGGCGGAGGACGGCAAGACCTACACCTTCCACCTGCGCGACAGGGTCAAGTTCCACGATGACACGCCGTTCGACGCCAGCGCGGTCAAGTACAACTTCGACCGCATGCTCGATGACAAGCATCCGCGCCATGACACCGGCCCATTCCCACTCTCGTTCTTCTTCAGCGCGGTCGAGCGGACCGAGGTGGTCGATGCCCAGACGGTGCGCTTCCACCTGAAGGAGCCCTACGCTCCCCTGCTGTCCAATCTGGCCTATCCAACCGGCCTGATGGTGTCTCCCACCGCCATCGAAGCCCATGGCAAGGACTTCGGCCGCCATCCCACCGGGACCGGAGCGTTCAAGTTCGCCGAATGGCAAAGCAACACCAAGGTGGTGCTCGAGCGCAACGCGGAATACTGGAACGGTGCCCCCAAGCTCCAGGCCGTGATCTTCCGCCCGCTGACCGACGCCAACACCCGGCTGACCGAGCTGCTGGCGGGTGGCCTCGACCTGATGGTCGAGGTGCCGCCCGACGCCGTCGACCTGCTCCAGAAGGCGGGTGGCTTCACGCTGTACGAACAAGCCGGGCCCCACCTGTGGTTCCTGATCCTCAACACCCGGGAGGGTCCGTTCAAGGACCCGCGCGTTAGACAGGCGATCAATTACGCGATCGACAAGCGGGCGCTGGTCGACCAAGTGCTCCAGGGCACCGCCACCGTCGCCGACAGCATCGTGCCGGCCGCCTTCGAATGGGCGCATGACGAAACGATCGAACCCTACCCCCACAATCCCGAGCGTGCCCGGCAACTACTGCGCGAGGCGGGCGCCGAGAATGTGGAACTGAATTTCCTGGTCGCCGAGGGAGGTTCCGGCATGCTGGCGCCCATCCCGATGGCGACCGCGATCCAGGCGGATCTCGCCAAGATCGGGATCAAGGTCAACATCCAAACCTACGAGTGGAACACCTATCTGGGACTGGTAAACCAGGGTTTGGCGGGCAAGGCCGACATGGCCGAGATGGCCTGGATGACCAACGATCCGGACACCCTGCCCTTCCTGACTCTCCGTACCGAGGCGCTGCCCGAGAATGGCGGTTTCAACTCCGGCTACTATTCCAACCCGGAGGTCGACCGCCTGCTACTGGCCGCCCGCCAGTCGACCAGCCGTGATGAGCGCGCCGAACTCTACAAGCGGGTGCAAAGGATCGTCCGCGAGGACGCCCCCTGGGCCGTCGTCGCCAATTGGAAGCAGAACGCGGTCACGACCGAGCGGGTCAAGGGATTCGAGTTGCAACCCTCGTTCCTGCTGAACCTCGCCGCCGTGACCAAGGCCGGCGAATAGGCTCGCGCGATGTTGTCCTACACGCTCCGCCGCCTCGCGATGATCGTCCCAGTCCTGTTCGGCATCTCGGTCATCGTGTTCCTGATCATGGCGCTGATTCCGGGCGACCCCGCCCTCGCCATCCTGGGAAGCTTCGCGACACCGGACAACGTCGCCAAGCTGCGGCAGGATCTCGGGCTCGACCGCTCGCTGGTCGAGCAATACGTCGTCTGGCTGGGTAATCTGGCGCATGGCGACTTCGGCCGCTCCTACAGCCTCAACCGCCCGGTGATCGACGAGGTTCGGGAGCGGCTCGGCCCCACCCTGCTGCTGGCTGGCGCGTCGCTGCTGCTCTGCACCGTCCTCGGCTTGGCGGCCGGCGTCGTCTCGGCGATCCGGCAATATGGCTGGCAAGACAAGATCCTGACCTTGCTGGTGCTGATCGGCCTTTCGACGCCGTCGTTCTGGCTCGGCCTGATCCTGGTGCTGGTCTTCTCGGTTCAGCTCAAGTGGTTTCCGGTGAGCGGCATGTACGCGATCTATGGCGGCGGCGACACGCTCGACCTGCTCTGGCACTTGGCGCTTCCCGCCATCACCCTCGCGGTCGTGGCGACCGGTGTGATCGCGCGGCTGACCCGCTCGACCATGCTGGAGGTGCTGCGGCAGGATTTCGTTCGCACCGCCCGCGCCAAGGGGTTGGACGAGCGAACGGTGATCCGCAAGCATGCGCTCCGCAACGCGCTCGTCAACATCGTGCCGATCATCGGCATACAGACCGGCTTCGTCCTGGGAGGCGCCGTCTACATCGAAACCGTGTT
The DNA here is from genome assembly GCF_000576635.1 of Skermanella stibiiresistens SB22. GTDB lineage: Bacteria > Pseudomonadota > Alphaproteobacteria > Azospirillales > Azospirillaceae > Skermanella > Skermanella stibiiresistens. Next base: position 275,950 of record NZ_AVFL01000002.1, on the reverse strand, counting down.
CCAATGGCCGGGCATCGGCAGGATGCTGGTCACCGCCATCTCGACCCGAGACATCCTACTGGTCCAGGGCGGCGTGCTGGTCGTCGCGGCCTGCTACGTCCTGATCAACCTGGCGGCCGATCTCGTCCAGCACATGCTCGACCCCAGGATTGGCACATGAGCGCGACCACGTCGGCCTCCGCCGCGCGACCGGGCTGGTGGCCCCGCTTGCGGCGCAATCATTTGGCGGTGGTTGGGCTGATCATCCTGGCGGCCATCGCGCTGATTGCCCTGGCCGCCCCCATCCTGCCCCTGCCCGATCCCAACGCGACCGACCTGCCGGCGCGGCTGGCTCCCCTCCTCAGCCCCGGACATCCACTGGGAGCCGACCAGCTCGGTCGGGACATGCTGTCGCGCATCATCTGGGGCACCAGGGTCAGCTTGGCGGTAGGCGTGGTGGCGGCGTTGGCGGCGGCGCTGATCGGCTCCCTAATCGGCATCGTCGCGGGCTTCTATGGCCGCTGGGTCGACACCGCGCTGATGCGCGCCATCGACATGCTGATGGCTTTCCCTTACCTGCTGCTGGCGCTGGCCATCGTCGCGGCGCTCGGGCCGGGGCTGCTCAACGCGCTGTTCGCGATCTCCATCGTCAACATCCCGTTCTTCGCCCGCTCTGTTCGCGGCGTCACGCTGGGCTTGGTCAGGCGCGACTATGTAGACGCCGCCCGACTGACCGGTCAGGGCGACTTCGCGATCCTGACCGGCGAGATCCTGCCCAATCTGCTTCCGGTCATCGTCATCACACTCTCGACCACTTTGGGCTGGATGATCCTGGAGACGGCCGGCCTCAGCTTCCTCGGCCTTGGAGCCCAGCCGCCGCAAGCCGATCTCGGGTCGATGCTGGGAGAGGCCCGCGCCCTCGTCCTGGTGGCACCCCACGTCGCCCTGATCCCCGGCTTGGTCATCTTGCTGCTGGTGATCGGCATCAATCTCGTCGGCGACGGCATCCGGGACATGCTGGACCCGCGTCTGGGATCGGGCGGTCTCGCCCGGCCGGGCGCCGCCACCGCCGTGGCGTTCGACGCCGGCTCCCCGACGCCCGAGCCACCACCCGCCGCCGCGGCACTCGGCGTGCGCAACCTCGCGACCCACTTCCTGCTCGGCGGAGAGCGCCACAAGGCGGCCGACAACGTCGGCTTGGATCTGCATGCGGGCGAGTGCCTCGGCATCGTCGGGGAGTCCGGCTCCGGCAAGTCGGTCACGGCGCTGTCGATCCTCCGGCTGGTGCCGACGCCTCCCGGTAGGATCGTTGGGGGCGCCATCCACCACCACGGCCAGGATCTCCTGGGACTGAAGCCGGCCGACCTGCGGGACCTGCGCGGCAACCGCATCGCCTACATCTTCCAGGACCCGCTTGGCACACTCAACCCGTTGCTGACGGTGGGCGAGCAGATCGCCGAAACCATTCGGCGCCACCAGGGCAAGTCCCGGTCCGAGGCCATGGCGCTGGCGGTTGACCTGATGGAGCGGGTCCGCATCCCGGATGCCGCAAACCGGGTCTCGGCCTATCCGCACGAATTGTCCGGAGGGCAGCGTCAGCGGATCGGCATCGCCATGGCACTCGCCAACGACCCCGACATCATCATCGCGGACGAGCCGACGACGGCGCTCGACGTCACGATCCAGGCGGAGATCCTGGACCTGCTACGTGACCTCCGGCGGGAGCGCGGTACCGCCCTACTGTTCATCACGCATGACTTCGGCGTGGTGGCCGACCTGTGCGACCGAGTCATGGTTATGTACGCCGGCCGCGTGGTGGAGACCGGGCCGGTGCGGGATGTGTTGCGCGATCCGCGCCACCCCTACACGCGCCGCCTGCTCGACTGCGTGCCCGTGCTGGGCCAGCCGAAGCGGGCGCTCAACGCCATCCCTGGACTGCCGCCCGCCGTCAACCGCCTTCCCCAGGGCTGTCACTTCGCCGACCGCTGCGACCGGGTGATCGAGCGGTGCCGGACCTCCGACGTGGCGCTCGATCCAATCGGTCCCTACCGGACCGTCCGCTGCATCAGAGCTCGCGAGCCATGACCACACCTCTCCTGGAAGCGCGCAATCTGCGCAAGGTCTTTGGCGGCGGTTGGTCGCGGAAACCCATCATCAACGCCGTCGATGGAGTCAACCTGACCGTCGATCCGGGAGAGACCTTCGGCATCGTCGGCGAGTCCGGCTCGGGCAAATCGACGCTGGCGCGGCTTCTGATCGGGTTGGAGAAGCCGACCTCGGGGACGGTTCTGATCGATGGCGTCGAGGTCGGGCGGCGCCGTTCGAAGGATCTGCACCGCAAGATGCAGTTCGTCTTCCAGGATCCCAGTGGCGCCCTCAACCCGCGGAAGACGATCGCCCAGATCCTCGAGGCGCCCCTCATCCACCTGCTCGGCATGACGAAGGCGGATCGGCGCCGCCGGGTCGAGCAATTGATGGATCAGGTCAACCTGCGCACCGAGTTCCTGGACCGCCATCCCCATGAGTTCTCCGGCGGTCAGGCCCAGCGCATCGGCATCGCCCGCGCCCTGGCGGCGGATCCCCGACTGATCATCCTGGACGAGCCGGTGTCAGCCCTGGACGTTTCGATCCAGGCGCAGATCCTGGCCCTGCTCAACCGCCTGAAGGCGGAATTGGGGCTGGCCTACATCTTCATCAGCCACGATCTCGCCGTTGTCGAAGCCCTATGCGACACCGTCGCCGTCATGAACCGCGGTCGCGTCGTCGAGCAGGCTCCCCGCGCCGTCCTGTTCGGATCTCCCCAGCACGACTACACCCGAACCCTGCTGGCGAGCGTCCCGAGCCTGCGGGATTTCTGAAAGTTTTATTGAAAGCCTGCCCAGCCAAGCTTAATCTCACGATTTGGTGGTAGGATCTCGGTTTCCGGAGTGTGGGTAATGTCGGATGTGACATCGAGGCTTGGTTTCGTGGCATCCAAGGGGCTTGCCGATGTCGAGCCCCGCGCCAACTGGCCAATGCCCGCGCCAAGCTCGGCGGAGACTCCCGTCCCAACGCGCTTCGTGCCGAAAGGCCCACTGGCCGAATTGAACGACGAAGACGCGATCGCCTTCGCGATCCAGTGTTTCGATGACGCCTTCAAGCCCAACTTCGAAGGGTTGCGGATCCTATCCGATGCTTTGAAATACGGAACGAACAGGCGTCCCGGCGGCTAAGTCGCATCCGCGACGACACTTTTCATCCCATATATCACCATAACTGCGGTCGGAACCGTGCTCGTGCATCGGATACGAGCCGCGATGCCGCGCGCCGACCGAGTTCGTCATGCCCGTCCCAGAAGCCCAGGACATTCTTCTGTCGGAAATCACGCAAGCCTACCGCCATGCTTCCGCGCCGGCTGGCACCTACACGGAGAATACGAAACGCATCAATGAACTGCGGGCCATTTCCGCACCCATGATATCGGAATGGTCCGGACACTTCTCACATTACATCCGTTCGCTGAGAGCTGGCACCGAATGCGAAGGCGCGGAGTTGGCGCTCCGGGGGTGTGTGGCCGCCGGTAGCGCATCAGGCATCATGGGTGTTCTTGCCATGATAAGGACATTGGATCAGGTATCCGCTTCGGAACAGGACAGGCTAAGGTCAACCATGGCGGCGTTTGGTTTGGCTCGCCTCCTTGTGCGGGTCAATACCAGTTGGGTCGAACTGAATGCCGCCGACAATACTCAAGCAAAGGAAATTTTAGCCTTTTTGAATACGAGGCAATTGACGTTTCGTGAGAAGAGCTACAGAGCGGACAAACTTGAAGCTGAAATCCTACATCAGAAAGTAATGCGGGATCGTCCAGACGTCCCGGATAGCCTGACCAATCGAAGCGTCAACTTCGCCACATTCAGCGGACGCCTAGTGGAGGCGGTCGATATGGAACCCGTCGAAGCCTTACGCCACCTGCATCCCACGACGCTCGAGGCGTGGCGCTCGCTCGCCGCGTCACGCGCTTGGGCGATCGCCAATCTGGCCATGGTTCCGGACCTCCTGAAACGGAGGGAGCAAGGTCTCTCAATGTTTCCAGCAACCTCAGCGTCACAACACTGAAGTCGCCGGGTTGCGCGATCCCGCAGCCATCATTCCAGCCGGGCCGGCGAGACCAGACCGAAGCGGTTTATCTTCCGATGCAGGGTGGAGCGGCTTATGTGCAGTTCCTCGGCGGCGCGGGTGACGCACCACTGGTGACGGCGCAGGACCGACAGCAGCACGCCGGCCTCCCCCGAGGGCAAGGGCTCCGGTGGTGCCGCCGACAAGGCGGGGCGGGTCACCTCCGCTGGCAGGTCGTCCAGCCGGATCACTCCGCCCTCCGACAGAGCGGCGGCGACACGCATGACGTTTTGCAGCTGCCGGATGTTCCCCGGCCAGCGGCAGGCGAGCAACGCCGACAAAGCCGGCCCGTCGATCCGCGCAGGTACCGCCAAGGTCCTGATCAAATCGGCCTTGTCCGACCGATCACGCAGCGGCGGCAGGGTTACCGCCAAGCCGTTCAGGCGATAATAAAGGTCCTCCCGGAACCGCCCGGCCGCGACCAGCCGTTCCAAGTCCTGGTGGGTGGCGCAGATGACGCTGAGATCGACCGCGATCGGCCGGTCATGCCCGAGCGGCAGGATCTCCCGTTCCGCCAGCACCCGCAGCAGACGGGTCTGCGCCCCCAACGGCATGTCGCCGATCTCGTCCAGGAACAGCGTCCCGCCATCGGCCAACTGCACCTTGCCGCGCACGCCGCCGCGCCGGGCGCCCGTGAAGGCACCGTCGGCATAGCCGAACAACTCGCTCTCGATCAGGCTTTCCGGAATGGCGGCGCAGTTGATCCCGACGAAAGGCCGGGATGCCCGGGCGCTGCCGCGATGGATCGCATGGGCCACCGCCTCCTTGCCGGTACCGGTCTCCCCCAGGATCATGATGCCGATACCCTTGTCGAGCACCCGGCGAATCCGCTGGACATGGCTGGCCATGGCGGGATCGCCGCCGGCCAATTCATCCAAACCGAGCGGACCCGTCGTGGCTCCGGAAGGCGCCACCGCGTGCGGACGTGGCCGCTCGGCCGGAGTGGCGCGGAGCGGTCGCCCAGTCGGCTGACGCAGGGTCGCGAACCACGTCGTCCCCGTCGCCAGACAGCGGAGCGGCTGCGGCGTTCCCGTCCGCTGCCTTCCGATCAGCGCGTCCATCGTCAAACCAAACAGCTCGTAGAGGCTCCTGCCCAGCAGCGGTCCGGCGTCGCCGGTCAGACCGGTGCGGAGCGCCGTCTGGTTTGCCCCCAGGATCGTCCCGCCGGCATCGACAGCCAGCAGCCCGTCGATCACCACATCCGCCAATTCCCGGCTGGCGCTCAAACCGATCACCCAGTGCCGCCGCGACCGAGCCAGGAAATAGCCGTCCTCCATCAGACGGGCGGAGCGTTTGACCAGTTCGAGCGCCAGCATCTGGCTGCGCCGATCCGCCGGCGCCGACATGTTGGAGACGTCCAGCACCCCCAGCATCTGGCCTGCGGGATCAAAGATCGGCGCCACGGTGCAAGTCAGCCCCGTGTGAAGGGATCGGAAATGCTCTCCCCGGTGGACCGTCATCGGCTCGCCCGTGGCGATGCAGGTTCCGACGCCATTGGTGCCTTCCTGCGCCTCCGACCAGACGGAACCGAGATAGAGGCCCGCCTGCTTCAACTGCTGTTCGAAGCTGGCGTGCCCCAGGTAATCGACCGCGATGCCGTTGGCGTCGGTCAGCATGACGACATAGTCGGATCCGGCCACCTGCCCATGCAAGCGGCGGAGCTCAGCGGTCGCTATGCCGATGAACTCCTCCATCGGCTCGCGGAAGCCGCCCAGCTCCGTTCGGGTCAGGACCACGGGGCGCCCGGGCCGGGCGGGGTCGAGCTGATGGTTGTTGAGGCAGCGCGCCCAGGATCGCCTGATCAGATCGGGCGGCTGGGTGTCCCGGTCGGCCGCCGCCCCGGTTACGCTGGCGAAAATGAGATCGACGTGCTCCCGCTCTGGCGCATGGAGACGGACCATTGCATTCCTCCCAACATGCCGGCGTTCCATCGCCGTTATCGCGCGAGTGTAGCACCGGTCCGCTCCCGACGGAATCGCCCTACGCGGTCAAGCCATGGACATAAAGTCGGACATCAGCCGGTTGAATTCCCCGGCCTTCTCCATGTGGACCATGTGTCCGGCACCGTCGAGCACATGCCGCCGCTCCGCAGGCACCGTCCGCGCGTGGGCGGCGGGGATGATCCGGTCGGCGGCACCCCAGACCGCCTGGACCGGCGCGCCCACCCCCTCCAGCCGATCGACGAGCACATGCGACTGCCTGCCATCCGCGAAGCTGGCGTCGGCGATCGCCCGCAGCGCCGAGGCGACACCGTCCAGCCGCTTGTACTTCAACAACTCCTCGACCATGTCCCGGCTGACCAGCGAGGCGTCGGCGAACAGCGTCTCCAGCACGGACTTCATCTCCTTACGCCGGTCGGCGGCGATGAAGCCTTCGATGTAGTCGATGTTGATGTCATGGCCGAGCCCGGCCGAGCAGACCAGCGTGACGGAGGCGACCCGCGCCGGTTCCTCCGCCGCCAGATGCAACGCAACCGCCCCGCCCATGGAATGACCGCCGAGATGCGCCCGCTGGATGCCCAGGGCGTTGAGGAAGTCGCGCACCGCCCTGGCCAGTTCGGGCACGCCACCCACGACTCCATGCTTCGCCGATCCGCCATGACCTGGGAGATCCAGCGCGTAGACCGGGCGATCCTCGGCCAGCATGGGCTGGTTGAACTGCCAATTGTTGAGGTCGCCGCCGAAGCCGTGGATCAGCACCAGCGGTGCCACCCCCTCCTCGCCCTTGCCATCGCCCATCACGAGATAGCGGAGCCGTTGCCCACCGGCGTCGACGAACCGCGGCTCCGGCCCCGCCGCCTCGGCCGACGCGGCGGCCTCGACCGAGAACTCCTCCTGGAACCGCGCCACGAAGGCGTCGATCTCGGTGTCCGGAACGCTGGCGTCGGCCACGACACCGAGCAGCGCTCCGACCGGGACGGTCTCGCCAGCGGCCACGACGCGGCGGCGCAGGGTACCGGCCGCCGGTGACTCATAGACGTTGGTGATCTTGGTCGTCTCGATCTCCAGGATCTCGTCACCTTCCCGGAGTGTGGCGCCCTCCTCGACCAGCCACGCGGTGACGGCACCCTCGGTCATCGCCAGACCCCATTTGGGCATGGCCAGAGCCTTGATCTCACTAGTCATCCGAAATTCCTCGAAAAGATCCCTCAGGCCATGACCCGCCGGACAGCGTCCGCGATCTTGTCCGGCGTCGGGATGTAGGCGTCCTCCAGCTCGGGCGCGAAGGGCACCGGCGTGTGCGGAGGGGTCACCATTAGGATGGGAGCCTTCAACGCCTTGAAGGCGCTCTGCGCCACCAGCGCCGAGATGTCGGCCGCCATGCCGCATCGGGGGCTGGCCTCGTCGACCACCACCAAGCGCCCGGTATCCTCGACCGCCTCGATGATGGTATCCTCGTCCAGCGGCGAGGTCGTGCGCGGATCGACCACCGTGCAGGTGATGCCCTCCTTCTCCAGCATATCGGCCGCCTTGTTGGCGAAACCGACCATCCGGCCCAACGCCACGATGGTGACGTGGTCACCCTCGCGCGTCAGGTTGGCCTCGCCGAACGGGATCGTGTAGGGCTCGTCGGGCACCTCCTCGATCTCGTCGTACAGGACCTTGTGCTCCAGGAAGATCACCGGGTCGTTGTCACGGATCGACTGGATCAGCAGTCCCTTGGCCTCGTAGGCCGACGACGGCACCACGACCTTCAGGCCCGGGATGTGGGTGAAGATCGGATACAGGCACTGGCTGTGCTGACTGGCCGCCCGGAACCCGGCGCCGTACATGGTCCGGATCACGACGGGAGTGACCGCCTTGCCGCCGAACATGTAGCGGAATTTGGCCGCCTGGTTGAAGATCTGGTCGAAGCAGACGCCCAGGAAATCGACGAACATCAGCTCCGCCACCGGCCGCAGCCCCGTCGCGGCGGCTCCGACGGCGGCGCCGATGAACGCGCTCTCCGTGATCGGCGTGTCCAGCACGCGGTCGCGTCCGAATTCCGGCATCAGCCCTTTGGTGACGCCCAGCACGCCGCCCCAGGCGTCGTCCTCGCCGGGAGCGCCCATGCCGCCGACATTGTCCTCGCCCATCACGATGACGGTCGGGTCGCGGCGCATTTCCTGTGCCAGCGCCTCGTTGATGGCTTGACGGTAAGACTTTTTCGACATGACCCGGCCCTCCTCAATACGAGACGTAGACATCGGTCAGCAGCCGCTCCGGCGAGGGAGCCGGCGCCGACTTCGACAGGCTGACGGATTGGTCGATCAGCGATCTCACCTCGCTTTCGATGCCATCGAGCTGGGCCGGTTCCAGCAGTCCAGCCGCAGTCACGCGCTGGCGGAAGAACTTCAGCGGATCACGCTCGCGACGCGCCGTCTCGACTTCGCCGGGCGCGCGATAGCTCATGGCGTCGCCTTCGAAATGGCCGAAGTAGCGGGTCAGCTTGACGTGCAGCAGGCTGGGGCCGCCACCGTCCCGGGCGCGTTCGATCACCTCGCCGGCGGCTTGGTGGATCGCGAAGAAGTCGTTGCCGTCAAGCTCGTGGGCGGTCATGCCGAAGGCGGCCGCCCGTTTGGCCTGGGTGCCGGCGACCGACCAGGCGCTGGCGGTGGCCTCGGCGTAGCCGTTGTCCTCGACCACGAAGATCACCGGCAGGTTCCAAACCTTGGCGAGGTTGAAGCTCTCCAGGGTGGTGCCCTGGTTGGACGCGCCGTCCCCGACGAAGGCCACGGCGACGCCGCCGGTCTTCAGGGTCTTGGCGGTCAGCGCCGCGCCGCAGATCAGCGGCGGGCCCCCGCCAACGATGCCATTGGCGCCCATCATGCCGCGCGACAGGTCGGCGATGTGCATCGACCCGCCCTTGCCACCGCACAGCCCGTCGCCCCTACCGAAGATCTCCTTCATCATGCCGACGACATCGCAGCCCTTGGCGATGCAGTGGCCGTGGCCGCGATGGGTGCTGGCGATGTTGTCGCGATCGTCCAGGTGCGAACACACCCCCACGGCGGAGGCTTCCTCGCCGGCATAGAGGTGCACGAAGCCGGGAATGCCGCCCTCGGAGAACTCGGTGTGAACACGCTCCTCGAACTCGCGGATCGTGCACATGGTGCGATAGCTTTGGAGTAGCTCTTCGCGATTGAGCTGCATGCTTGCTCCTCCCTCGGATGCGGACCCTTGTTGATCGGGTCCGTACCGGGAGAGGGAGCAACCGTCATGCCATCAGGTCAAACCGTTGACCTGGAAGAGAAATCCGTCCGCGTCCGGACGGGGGTGACACGGCCCATGCTACAGGTGCGCGACACCTGTAGCATATGGCTTGGGTCGGAGACGGGTCGAAACGGGATCAGGCGTCGTTCTTCTTGGCCCATTGCCGGGAGAATTCCAGCATCGCGGCCCTATGCTCCTCCAGGAAGCGCATCTGCAACGACACCAGATCGACCGGCGAACGCACCTTGGCGAACTCGCCCAGGAACTTGGTGTTGATCTCGACGGATTGGCGCAGATAGGAGTTGACGCCACCGAGGGTCGGAACCACGCCGGTGGCACCCGAAGTGGCCGCCTTCATGGCGATCTGGAAGTTGTGAGCGGCCTCACCGGCCATCGCCTCGGCCTCGTGCACGACCTGCTCGGCGAGGCTCGCCAACTTTTCGATGCCGCCATCCACCTCGAGTTCGGCGGCCAGCGACTCAGACTCGTCCGCCACGGCCTCGATGACTTCGGGCGGCGCCGCTTCGAGGACCTTCGCCGCAGGCTTCGGCGCCGTCTCGACTGGTGCTGGCGCCTCGGCGGCCTTGGGTTCGGCGGCCTGGGCTTCGGCGGCGACGGGAACAGGCCGCGTGGTCATTCCCTGATCTTCCGTCTTGGCGGTTTCCACCGATTTGACCCGCGCACGAGCGGCCGGTTTCTTCATGGGATTGACGGTTTTGTTCGCGGATTGGGCAGGCTGTCCGCCGGTCCGCCGTGTCGGGTTCTTGGTGGCAACCATTGCTCGATCCGCTCCAGCAGAATTGTATCGCGCCCATGGTGCGTCATCTTTTGCTGCTGTGCAACATCGATGCGTGCGGAAAAAACTGACAGATCGCCGCAAGGGCGTATCGCCGACGGTTCAACCAAGGCTGGATATCCGATCATCATTCCCGATGCCGGCTTCCGCCACCCTCCCCGGTGGCGGAAGCCGGTGTCATGGTGTCAGACGGCGCGACGCCCGGCGACGGCGTTATAGATCCAGAGCACGACGATGGCACCGATGACGGCGACGATCAGGCTCCAGATGTTGAACCCCGTCACCCCCGTTCCCCCAACCGCGTTGAACAGGAAGCCGCCGACGAAGGCGCCGACGATGCCCAGCACCAGATTGGTGACGAGCCCCGAGCCGCTGCCCTTCATGATCTTGCTGGCGATCCATCCTGCAATAAGTCCAAGAATGATCCACGCGATGATCGACATGATTTCCCCCATTGTTTTAACTGAACGATCAACAAACACGGAGACGATCCGTTCAGTCCGGTCATCCGCCATTTGAATTGAATTACAAAAGCCGCAAGCGCCGCCCGTCTCATATCGCGGCGTCCGACGGCATCAGGTCCGTGATCCATCCCGGAACGATGCGGGTGAGTTCGCGCGCCGTGGCGCCGGCCTCGCCCTGGTCGAGCGCGTCGGCCCGGTCGAGGAACGCCTCCAGGGCGGCGGTGATCCTTCCGTCATCGTCGTCGGGCACGGCGTAGCGCGTCGGATCGTCTCCGAACGGATCGGGAAACGACAGCGGTCCCAGCACGACGCGCGGCGCGTGGAAGACGAAGCGGGCGTTCTCCCCGGCCATCCGGGTGCCACCGGCCGCGAAGATGGCGGTGCAGGCGGAGGCGCAGGTGTTGTATCCGGCCACGATGGTCCCGACCGAGCCATGCTCCAGCACCGCGTCGCGCACGCTGTCGGCCGCTCCCGCGTAGCCGCCGGGACTATCCAGCACCAGCCGGACCGGCTCGCCGCGATGGGAGTCGATGAAGGCGACGATCTCGCGCCCCGCCCTGTGGGTCAGCCCACCCGACACGAACAGATCGCCGCCCCTCGCTCCCACGGCGGCATCCCGCACGCCTCCGACCGCGTCGGCCACGTGATCCGCCAAGGCGACGCCAAGCCCGACGAGCAGGACGACACCAAGCCGCATCACGGAGCCCGCGGTGATCAGGCGTGTTTTCATATGGACCAATCCTTGAATTCCGCCATCACACCCGGCAATGGATAACCAGCCTCAGCAAGGGAGACCAGACCATGAAATACGCTTTGGGAGATGTCCGGGTTCAGACCGAGGGTGACGATTGGTGGATCGCCCCCAACGCGGTCGTCATCGGCAACGTGACGATGAGGCGCAACGCCAGTGTCTGGTGGAACGCCGTCATCCGCGGCGACAACGAACCCATCGAGATCGGTGAGAACTCCAACATCCAGGACGGTTGCGTGCTGCACACCGATCCGGGATTTCCCATGATGATCGGCTCCGAGGTGACGGTCGGTCACATGGTGATGCTCCACGGCTGCTCCGTCGGCGACGGAACGCTGGTCGGGATTGGAAGTATCGTCCTCAACGGGGCGAAGATCGGGAAGAACTGCCTGATCGGCGCCAATAGCCTGATCACCGAGGGCAAGGAGATCCCCGATAATTCGATGGTGGTGGGCTCGCCGGGCAAAGTGATTCGGCAACTGACCGACGATCAGATCACGGAGATGCGGAAGGGAGCCGACCGTTACGTGCGCAATTGGCAGAGATTCAAGCAACATTTGGTCGCCGATAACTGAGAACCTTCATCCGGCACACATCGAACGAGGCGGCCACGCCGCACCTTCGGGGTTCTTCGTCAAAGCTCGTTTGCACCCGCTCGAAATGTGATAAGCCACACCGCTGTGTGGAAAAACCGCTTGGTACCCTAACAATGGCGCCCATGGCGGGGCGCCATGGCCGGGTGCCGGTGGAGCGTTCACCAGCGGACTGACACTTCGAACACTCGAGCACGATAAACAGAGCCATGGGAGGACACGGAATGTGGCCCCAAATTTATGATCCATTCGGAAGCATGATGTTTTCGACCCTGGTCGCGGCGATCCCGATCGTCGTGCTGCTGGGGGCGATCGGCATCTTCCACATGAAGGCCCACTACGCCGCCGGCCTGGGGCTGGTCGCCTCGCTGGCGGTCGCGACCATCGGGTTCGGCATGCCGGTCGGCATGGCGAGCATGTCGGCGGTCTATGGCGCCGCCTATGGGATGATGCCGATCGGCTGGATCATCCTGAACGTCATCTTTCTCTATCAGCTGACCAACGAGAAGGGTGAGTTCACCGTCCTCCAGGACAGCATCGCGTCGATCACGCGCGACCGCCGCCTTCAGATCCTGCTGATCGCCTTCTGCTTCGGCGCCTTCTTCGAGGGTGCGGCCGGCTTCGGCACGCCCGTCGCCGTCACCGGTGCCATGCTGATCGGGTTGGGCTTCTCGCCTCTGGCGGCGTCGGGCCTGTCGCTGATCGCCAACACGGCTCCGGTCGCCTATGGCGCGCTGGGAACCCCGGTCATCGCCCTGTCCGCCGTCACCGGCCTCGACCTGATGCAGCTCAGCGGCATGATCGGCCGCCAGCTGCCGTTCTTCTCCGTCATCGTGCCGTTCTGGCTAATCTGGGCCTTCGTCGGCTTCCGCGGAATGCTTCAGATTTGGCCGGCCCTGCTGGTCGCCGGCGTCTCCTTCGCGTTGCCGCAATTCCTGGTCTCGAACTTCCATGGTCCGTGGCTGGTCGACGTCGTCGCGGCGATCGTCTCCATGGCGGCCTTGACCCTGTTCCTCAAGGGTTGGAAGCCGCGCGAGCTGTGGCTGTCGACCACGCGCGACAACTCGATGCACCGCGCGAAGGCGGTCGGCGCCCAGGTCGTCCACGACAGCGAATACGAACGCCGCGCCTCGAGCTACACCCGCGGCCAGATCATCAAGGCGTGGGTTCCCTGGATCATCCTCAGCGTCTTCGTCTTCCTGTGGGGCGTTCCCCAGATCAAGGCGCTGCTGGACGGCATCTGGATCGCCAAGATCCCGGTCGAGGGCCTGCACAACCTGGTCCAGAAGGTTCCGCCGGTCGTGGCGGCTCCCCTGGCCGAGCCGGCGGTCTACAGCTTCAACATCATGTCGGCCACCGGCACCGGCATTTTCCTGGCCTCGATCGTCAGCGGCTTCGTGCTCGGCTACTCGCCGGTGGCATTGGTCAAGATGTACTTCAAGACCTTCTACCTGATCCGCTTCTCGCTGCTGACCATCGCCGGCATGTTGGCGCTGGGCTACGTGACGAAGTACTCGGGCACCGACGCGACGCTGGGCCTGGCGTTCGCCCAGACCGGCTGGCTCTATCCCCTGTTCGGCACCATGCTGGGCTGGTTGGGCGTGGCGCTGACCGGCTCCGACACGGCATCCAACGTGCTGTTCGGCGGCCTGCAGAAGATCACCTCGGAACAGCTGGGTCTCAACCCCGTGCTGATGGCAGCGGCCAACAGCTCCGGCGGCGTGATGGGCAAGATGATCGACGCCCAGAGCATCGTCGTGGCCTCCACCGCCACGCGGTGGTACGGCCACGAGGGCGACATCCTGCGCTACGTGTTCTTCCATAGCCTCGCCCTGGCCGTGCTGGTCGGATTGCTGATCATGGCTCAGGCCTATGTTTGGCCGTTCACCGCGCTGGTCTACTGATCCGACGATCCGAAAATGAGGAGACGCCGCCCCCCTTGAGGGTCTGGCGGCGTCCACCTCTTCCGTCGATGGCCTGAGTCGGCGTATGATGCCGTCCCAGAGGAGAGACTGGTGATGGATCACCGCGACGCCCTGGGTCCCCTGATCGAGCTGATCGGCGTCTTCGCCGCCTCGGCCGCCAGTCCCCTGACGGCGGCGGCCATCCTCATCCTGGCCCTTCTCCTCAGCCGTTATTCCCTGTTCATGGCGCTCGCCGCCGCCGTCGGCCTATCCGATGGAGCCTTTGGCGAGATCGCCGGCGTCACCACCGTCGGCTTGGTGTCCGCCACCCTCGTGGGCGCCGCCGCCACCCTGTTGCAGGCCTGGTGCGTCTGGCCGGTCGTCTCGGTCATGAAATTCGTCAGCGGCGCGATCACGCGACGGTTGAACCGTCACTAATCCCCGGCGAGTTCCGCTTCGTCGTACCCCCCGCAAACGAATAATTCATATTTTATATTGTTTTTATCATATGCCGGGGCCGAGACCGTGCCCCGGCTCGATATCGATTCAAAAGGGGCGCGCCATGCCGGTCGCCGAGTCCGTCAGAGTCATTTGCGTCGATGACCAGGAAAGCATGCTGCGCCTCCACCGATACGCGTTCGCGCAGCTCGGCATCAAGATGGTGACCGAATGCACGTCCGCCGCGGCGGCGCTGGAAGCCGTCAGATCGTCCGATTTCCACCTGATGACGCTGGACTGGAACATGCCGGGCACCGATGGGCTGACCCTGTTCAAGATGCTGCGCGGCAATCCCAAGACCGCCAAGCTGCCGATCGTCATGGTCACGGGCAACGCCGAGGAGCACTCGGTCAAGACCGCCATCGCCGCCGGGGTCCGGCTTTTCCTGAAGAAGCCGGTCGCGGTCAAGGATCTCAAGATCCGCGTCGAGGCCGCCATCGGCAAGCTGACCTGATGCCACGGCCAAGCCGCGCGAGCCAGCCCACGTGAAAGGAACGGCGATGAAACCGACCTTGTCCATGCCGATCATCGGCAAGGTGCTCCTGATCCTCGCCGTCCTGGCGGTGGCCGTCTTCTCCGGTATCCATCGGATCAGCGCGATCCAGGACGAGGTCCAGGCGGAACTGACCAGCCTGATCGAGCGTGACGCCGCCGGCATCGTCTGGATGGCGCGGGCGCGGGCGACCGCCCTCAACGCGGGCCGGCTGACTTTCGAACTGATGGGGGAACCGAGCGGGTTCCGGGCGCGCCAGACGGGTGGCAAGGTCAAGGAGGAGGTCATGGCCTTCATCGCCCACATGACCGAGGCGGAACGCGACCTGCCCGGATCGGCTCGGGAGCTGAAGGTGGTCCGGGACAGTTTCGACCGGATGAACCAGCGGATCGACGCTCTGGTCACCACGAGGTTCGCCCAATCGGACGGCCCTCCTGGCGAGGCGCTGCGAGACATGGGACGCGCGGTGTCCGCCTCCGTCGGCGAGTTCGATGGCTTGATGACCAAGCTGATCCTCGATACCCAGGAGCGGGCGCGCGCCCAGGCCCGCGCCACCGGCGAACGCGCCCAAACCGAAAGCGACATGGTCATCATGCTGGTTGTCGCGGCGCTGGGTGGCGTCTTCGCCTTCGCCTTCGCCCTGCTGCGCCTGACGGTGATCAATCCGCTGCATCGCCTGATCGACACCGCCAAGGAATACCTTGGAGGATCGCTGGAACGCGAGGTGTCGGGCCTCCGCCGGCGCGACGAGATCGGCGACGTGGCGCGCGTCGTCCAGCTTTTGAGGGACACCCTGCTGGGCTCGGAGGAACTGGCCCGCAAGACCCAGTCCGCCGCCGAGCAGGTCGCCGCCGCCACCAGCCAAGCCGCGGCCGCCGTCGAGCAGGTATCCGGCGGGGCGCAGCGCCAGATGCAGTCGGTCGAGGCGATCACCGGCTCGGTGTCGCGCACCACCGCGATCATCGGCACCATCGCCTCGGTCAGCCTGTCGGCCAAGGACCGCTCGCGCGCCGCCGCGACGCAGCTTCGCACCGGCCTGACCCAGATGACCGCCATGACAGCGGCGGTGCGGGAGATCGCCGTGACCAGCGCCCGCATCAACAGCATCACCCAGAGCATCGGCGAACTCGCCACCCGCTCCAACATCCTGTCGCTCAACGCCGCGATCGAGGCGGCGCGGGCCGGCGACCATGGCCGGGGCTTCTCCGTGGTGGCGGAGGAGGTCGGCAATCTGGCGCAGCAGACCGCCAACCTGGCGCAGGAGATCGCCCTGCTGGCCGCCGACAGTGGCGAGCGCATCCAGAACGGCGTCAGCATCGCGACCGATGTCGGCGGCGTGATGAACAACGTGGCGGCGGCCATCAACGAGACCGACAGCCTGTCCGAGGACATCGCCCAGTCCATGGAGGAACAAGGTGCCGTCCTGCTTCAGATCGAGTCGAGCCTGCAACGCCTAACCGAAATCTCCAACGCCAACGCGACCGCCAGCGAGGAGATCGCCGCGACCATGGTGGAGTTGACCCGGCTGGCCGACAGCACTCGGCAACAGGCCGAGTCGGTGCGCAGGAACTCCGCTGGCGCCCACGCCAATGCCGCCGCTTGAGGGGATCCACCCGATGGAAGATGTGGCGCCAGCGGTGGCGCGGCCGGGCGTGCTGATCGTCGACGATTCGTCGATGATGCGCAGCCTTCTGTCGCGGCTGGTCGAGGGCGATCGCGATGGGGCCGGACAGGGCCGTTGGACGCTCCTCGGCGCGGCGCCGGACGGCCGCACCGCGATCGATCTGGCCCGGGAGTTGCGGCCGGACATCTGCCTGCTCGACGTCGAGATGCCGGTGCTCGGTGGCCTGGAGGCGTTGCCGGCGATCCGCGCCGTGTCGAATGCCGTCGTGGTCGTCGTCTCGTCGATCGCGGCTCCCGGATCGGCTGGCCGCGCCGCCTGCCTGATGGCGGGAGCCTCGGCCGTGGTCGCCAAGCCGTCCGGCGCGGTCAGCGCCGATCTGGTTGAAACCAGCGGGCGCGCGATCCTGTCGGCGATGCGCGCCGCGCTGGCGCCTCCGGAGGCGACCTGATGGGGGAGGTTTCGACGCTCGCGCTGGAGACCTGCCGCCTGATCGGGGCCAATCCCGCTGGTCCCATCGGCGCCCGCCTGATCGAGGCCTGCGCCGCCCTGCCGCCCCAGCGGATCCACGCCAGCGGAGCGGACCGTGAGGCGCTGCTCGCCACACTGATCGACGGCGCCACCAACCGCGAGACCTATTTCTTCCGCGACCGCCGGCAATTGGCGCTGATGGGGTCGCTGCTGCGCTCCGGCGCGCCGCCCGGCTCCCGGCTCGACATCTGGTCCGCCGGCTGCGCCACCGGGGAGGAGGCCTATTCCCTCGCCATGGTGCTGCGGGACCTGGGATTGGCGGGAACCGTCACCGGCACCGACGTGTCGCGGGGCGCGTTGGCGACCGCGCGGACCGCCCTCTACCGTACCGGGCAGATGTCACCCTGCCGCGATGTCACCGCGCCGGATGAAATCCACCTGCCCTTGACCGCCGATGGCCGCCGGACCGTCGCCGATCCGATCCGCGGCATGGTCCGCCTCATCGAGCACAACATCCTATCGGTCCCGCCGCGGACCGGCGAATTCCACGCGGTGGTCTGCCGCAACGTGCTGATCTACATGGACGCGGCGGCCCGGACCACGGCGCTGCGCAGGCTGGCATCGGCGGTCAGGCCGGGCGGCCTGCTTCTGCTCGGGCCGGGTGACGTGGCGCCGCCCATCGATCCCGAAGCGCACGGTTTTCGCGCGCTGTTCCGCGATGGCGCCGGCCTGTTCGTCGAGGGAGCCCGCCATGTCGGCTGATCCTCCCCGCGACACGCCGGTCGCCGTCCTGGCTTTCGAACGGCGCGGCCAGTTCTTCTGCTGCCCCACCGCGGCCGTGCTGGAGATCCTGGAGGAGCCGGAACTGAGCGATCCCGGCTACGCCAGTCCCATGGTCGCGGCGGTGCTGCTGCATGCCGGCCGCTTCGTCACCACCGTCGATCCCGCCAGCATCTTCGGCCATCCCGGCGAAAGGCGAGGTGACGCCCTGCTGCTCCAGGGCGGGAAGGGTATCGTGGCGGTGCTGGTCGACAAGGTCATCGGCTTCCGGACCCCGTCCGCGCTGTCGCCGGCGCCTTGGATTCCCCAAGGCCGGATCTGCCGGTCGGCGGCGATGATCGAGGGTATCGGGCGCGCCTTCGTGCTGGCCGAAGAAGGGCTCGGCGACATTCCGGCGGTGGCGCCACCCGTAGCTCCCAGGCGTGATGACGACGAGGCCGGGACCGTCGCCAGCGACGTCGGCGCAACGACGCATCTGGTGTTCACCATCGCCGGCCGGACCTTCGCCGCGAGCTATGGTGACGTCGTCCGCATCTTGTACCGGCAACGCCTGTTCCGGGTGCCTGGCGCGGTGCCGCCCATCCACCACGCGGTCGAGGTGATCGGAGCCATCGTGCCGGTGCTGGATCTGGCGGAACCAACCGCGACGCCGGAAGTGGCCGACTTCGTCGTGCTGTCGTCCTCGGCCGGATCCCTGGCGCTCAGGGTCGATACGATCGAGCGGCCCCTGCCGCTGGTCAGGGACGTGACGGAACCAGGCTGGTTCCCCGCATTCGGCATCGACGGCATCGCGCGCGCGGCCATTCTTGAATCCGCCGCGGGCTCCCCCCGCGTCTATTCCGTGATCACGGGCGAAGCCTTGCTGCGCGACCTCTGCCATGCGGCGACACCGGGCGGTTTCCCATGACGGCGCTCCGTGTTCTGATCGTCGACGACAGCGCGTTCATGCGGGCCTCGCTGCGCCACATCATCGGACACACCCCCGGCTTCACCGTCATCGGCGAAGCCGCCGACGGTGTCCGCGGGGTCGAGGCCATCCGCGCCCTGCGGCCGGATATCGTGACGCTGGACATCGACATGCCGGAACTGGACGGCATCGGCGTGCTCAAGCGGATCAACCCCATCGCGGGGGGCGCTCCCGTCGTCATCATGGTCAGCGCCTTCACCACCCAGGGTGCCACGCTGACCCTGACGGCCCTGAGCCACGGCGCCCTCGATTTCGTGCCGAAGGCGTCGGAGCACTTCAAGACCGATCTGGCCCAGGTGGGCGAGTTGCTGCGCGACAAGCTGGCGGTGGCGGCCGCCATCCTGACGGGCCGCGACCAACCGCCATGCCGGCCTTCGGCGGTGGCTCCAACGTCATCCCCGCCCTTCGCGCCGCCGCTTCCACTACCGCTTCCATCCCCGCTTCCACCTCCGCTCGGCACGCCACGACCGCCGCCAAGACCGACGGCCGCGCTCGGCCATACTCCCTCCTGGTCCCGTACCGCGCCCGACGTGGTGGTGATCGCCTGTTCCACGGGTGGCCCTCAGACGCTGCCCCAGGTACTCGAGGGCGTTTGTCCCTACCCCGTCCCGATCGTCATCGCCCAGCATATCCCGCCGGTGTTCAGCCGCAGCCTCGCCGAGTCGCTGGCGTCGACGCTCGGTGTCGCCGTGATGGAGGCGGAGGACGGCATGCGGCTATCGCCCAACACTGTCTATCTGCTGCCCGGCGGCCGCAATGGCGAGCTGTCGCGATTGCGAGCCGGCGTCTTCGCGATCCGTCTGCACGACGAGGGCCGCGCCCTGTACCGCCCCAACGCCGACATCCTATTCCGCTCCGCCGCCCTGTCGGCCCGAAATCCGGTCGGGGTGATCCTGACCGGCATGGGAACGGACGGAACCGAAGGTGCCCGCGCGCTGACGCGACGCGGCTGCCCCGTCCTGGTCCAGGACCCCGCCACGGCGGTGATCTGGGGCATGCCGCGCTCGGTGATCGATGCCGGGCTCGCGACTGAAGTCCATGACCCCGCTGGTCTTGGTCATGCCCTAACCGCGCTGGGGAGGAAGGCTTGATGGGCGCCACCGATCCCGACGATCCGACGGAGGAGTTCTGGTCCCTGTTCAGCGCCGAACTGGACGAGTACCTGACCACGATCGAAGCGATCCTGGCCGCCAGTCCGGTCGATCCGGCGCGCGTCGGTGAACTGTTCCGCGCTTTCCACTCCGTCAAGGGCGGTTCGGCGGCGCTGGCGCTTCGCTGCGTCGAGACGGTCGCCCACGCGGCGGAGGATGTCCTCCATCTCGTCCGCTCCGGCGGCAAGGCGTTGGACACCGACCTCGTCAGCGCCCTGCTGGAGGCTTTGGACGAGATGCGGCGGCTGCGCGGCACCGCCATGGCGACCCGAACCGACCAGCCGGTCAACGCCGCCGTGGTCGCCCGTCTCAAGAGCCATCTCGGCCCGTCATCCACGCCCCCCACCACCACCGCTCCGAAGCCGCCCCCGCCATCATCGGCAACCGGTGGCGATCCCCCGGCCCATCGGCGCTGCCCCTCGGTCACGATGATCTGGAGGCCCTGCGGGACGCCGTTCTAGGCTTGGTTGGCGTGATCGACGCCGAGGACCCGGCCGACGCGGCGGCGGCGCTGGCCCAGGCGGCGGAGGCCGCCGGGCTGGGTGGCGTCGCGGGGGCCGCCACGCGGATCATCGCCGAGGGGCGCTGGGGCTGGCTGGATCTGGTGTCGCGCTTGCGCGGGGCGGAAACCGCCAGCGGCAGGACGATCGGGGCCTTCGCCCTGTCCGCCGCCCTGGAGGTTCCCTTCGCCGAGCTTCTGCTGGAGCATGCCGGTACGCTCAAAACCACACCGGACGATCCAGCGGTTTGGCTACGGACCACGCGACTGTTCGCGGCCCTGGAGATCGAGGCGGGCGCTGAACTGGCCGACCTGATCGCCACCCGCCTGCTGCGGGATGAGGACGTGCCGGATACCGACGAGCTGGCCGATCTGTGCGCGCTGATCGGCATCTCCGCCAGTTCCGGCATGGATACCCCCCACGACGAGGTGGTGGCGCTGCGCGATGCTTGGTTCACCGCCGCCGGTGCCCTCCCGGCCAAGGAAGCCGCGGTTCCGACGGCGACCGGGCAAGCCTATCCCTGGCCGCCGGAAATCCTCTCGCGCATGGCGGCCGAGTTCCACGCCGGCCATGCGCTGGCGCTCGTGCTGCTCGACCTGGAAAGCGATCCGGTGGTGGTCGATGCCGTCAGCGACCGGCTTCGAGCGGAGACATGTCTGTACAACAGGTCACGGCTCGATCTGGGAAGCGGCATGTTCGAGTACGCGGTCGCCCTGGCCGGCGATCTCGACGCCTTCGCGGCCAGCCTGACCGAAGCGGACCCGGCACGCGCCTGCCTGCGGTCGGTCCATGCCACCGACGCCGGCGCCAATCCAGGACCGGAGGCGGGAACGTCCTTACCGGCATCACCGGAAACTTCCCCGCCGCTGGCCTCCGCGCCAGCCGCGTCCCCCGCACCAACCGTCACCACTCCAGCCAAATCGGCGCCGCCGACGGCGCCCGGTTCCGCCCCGCGTCCCGCCGATGCCCCCCGTCCCGCCGACGCCATGGTCCGGGTTCCCAGCGCCGCGATCGACGGGTTCATGGACCTGATCGGTGAACTCCGGCTGGGGCTCACCTCCTTGTCCAGCCTGCTGGCGGCGGACGGCGCGCCCGCGACGCGCGCGACCCGCTTCGAGTTTCAGCGGTTGGACCGCGCCGTCCGCCAACTCTACGACGGTGCGATCTCCCTCAGGGTGGTGCCGATCGGTACCCTGTTCACGCGGCTGCTGCGGCCGATCCGCGACACCGCCGTGCTGGTCGGCAAGGAGGTCTCGCTGACCACAGCCGGCGAGGATGTGCAGGTCGATAAGGCGATGATCGAGATGCTGGTCGATCCGCTGACCCACATCGTCCGCAACAGCGTGGACCATGGCATCGAGCCGCCCGAACGACGGCTGGCCGCCGGAAAGCCGGCGGTCGGCTCGATCCGCATCCGTGCCCGCCAGACGTCCAGCCTCGCCATCATCGAGGTGGAGGACGACGGTGGCGGCATCGACGGCGCCCGTGTCCGCGACAAGGCTGTCGCCAAGGGCCTGATCGGGGCCACCGAGGCGGCGGCCATGGCGGAGGGCGACGTCCAGAACCTGATCCTGCTTCCAGGCTTCTCCACCCGCGACGAGGTGACCTCGACCTCCGGGCGGGGCGTCGGCATGGACATCGTTGTGACCGCCATCAAGAAACTGGGCGGCCGCCTGAACATCGACAGCCGCTTGGGCGACGGCACCAGGATGACCATCGAATTCCCCGTCTCCGCCGCCATGCAACGCGTGCTGGCCGTGGAGGTCGCAGGCCAGACCATCGCCATCCACGAGCGGTCCGTCAGCGAGGTGGTGGAGGTGCCGCTGGCCCTGCTGGAGCGGGTTGGACCGCGCCTGACGCTGTCGCTCCGGGGACGCTTCCTCCCGATCGTCGACCTGGGCGATATGCTGGACCTGCGGCGCGGATCCCGCGGCGACCGTCCAGCGAAGCCGGTCGGCACGATCGTCGTCGCCGACGATGGCCGCGACAGGATCGGCCTGCTGATCGACCGCATGGCGACCCGGCGCGAGGTCTTCTTCAAGCGCCTGCATCCCCTGATCGAGCGCAACCCGCTGATCGCGGGGGCCGCCATGGATGGCGGTGGCGGCGTGATGTTCGCGCTCGACACCACCGCCTTGTTCGCCCGTGCCGCCGGGTGGCGGGAAAGCGGCACCGCCCTCGAACCGCCGGCGCGCCCCATCGCCCTCGAAAGGGAGGAACCATGCTCCACCGCCTGAGCATCGCGACCCGTCTCGGCGTCGCCGCCTGCCTGTTCCTAGCGCCGGTCGGCTACGGCCTGTGGATCCAGGGCGAGGCCAAAAGCGCCGCCATCGCCACCGCCCATCGGGAAGCGGCGGGGGCGGCGTATCTGCGCGGTGTCGACGCCGTCCACTCCAGCCTCTCCCGCTCGGTCGTGCTGCGGCGGCCGGTCGACGGTGGTGGCTTGGCGCAGGCTCTGATCGACCTCCGCGCCAGCCATGGCTCGGTCCTGGAAACCGAGGCGCTGTCGCTGGACGCGGAGGAGTTGATCCGCAACAAGGATCGCACGCCGACCAAGACGGCGGCCCGCAAAGCCTTGAAGAAGCTGGCGCGGCAGATCGCCAACCGGTCCGCGATCGTCCTCGATGAGGAGATCGCCTCCTATTATCTGGGCGATGTCTTCACCCAAGGCCTGCCCGATCTCCGCGATCAGGTCACGGAACTGCGACGCCTCGCCGAGGAAACCGCCAAGAACGCCGACGACGCCAAGCGCTTCGACGGCGCGCTCCTCAGCGGACGCATCGAAGCCGTGCTGACCAGCATCGAGGACGCCATCGGCATCGCCACCAGCCCACAGGGCGATCCCACCATCAAGCCGTCGCTGGACGAGACGTTCCAGCCCTTCGAATTCATGATGGGTCACGCTGTCGCGATGATGGAGACCGGCGGCGGTGATCCCGCCATGATCGGTGCCATCTTCGACGCGATCGACCGCCTTTCCCAAGCGGTCAACGCCCACTTCGTGGAGTTGGTCGAGGCGCGCGCCGAGCGGCTGCGCGGGGAGTGGGTGCGGATCAGTGTGATGGGTGGCGGATTATCGTTGCTGGCGTTCCTGGCGGTCGTCACGCTGGTCAGGCGGGGCGTCATCGGGCCGCTTCGCCGGATGACCGCGGCGCTGGTCAGGCTGGCCGACGGCGACATCTCGGTCGAGGTGCCCGCCTCCCGGTATGACGACGAGATCGGCGCCTTGGCCGCCGCCATGCGGCGCTTCAAGGAAACGCTGGAGCAGTCGCGGGCGCTGTCAAGCACCGTGGTGCGCTCGACCATGCAGGTGTCGGTCGCGACGGGTCAGGCGGCCGCCGCGGTGGCGCAGGTCTCCGACGGAGCCCATGGCCAGATGGCGTCGGTCGACCGGCTCCGCCGGTCGTTCCTGGAGACACGCGAAGCCATGAGGGCGGTCGCCGAGGTGACGCGAACCGGCCAGGACCGGTCCCGCGATTCGGCCGAACGGCTGGAGGCGGGTCTGGCCGATGTCGCCGCCATGGCCGCCGCCGTCAGCGAGATCGTCGAGATGAGCAGCGAGATCAACCGCGTCACCGTCTCGATCGGCAAACTGGCCGCCCACTCCAACATCCTGTCATTGAACGCCTCGATCGAGGCCTCCCGCGCCGGCGAGCACGGCAGGGGCTTCTCGGTCGTCGCAACCGCCGTCGGCACCCTGGCCCAGCAGACCCTGGGATTGGCGCGGGAGATCGCCGACTTGGCGCAGCGCAGCCATGACCGCATCGGCCGAGGGCTGGAGGTTGCCGAGGCGGTCGGCCTCCGCATGCGGCAGGTGTCGGCCACGATCGCCGAGACCGACACCTTGGCGCGGACCATCGTCGATCAGGTCGCCCGGCAGCGGCAGAGCGTCGATGGCATCGAGACCGCCCTTCTGGAGCTGTCGGAGATTTCCCACGCCAACGCGTCCGCCGCCGAGCAGATCACCGCGACCATGCGGGCACTGGCCAGCATGGCCGACGACACCCGGCTCCGCGCGGAACAGGTGACGCGGAGCGGCGCCGCGGAGAACGCCGCCTGACGGGTGGTCCGGAACAGGCTCAGTACAGTCCGACCGCCTTGGGCGCCGCGGCTTGGACATCGCCCCGCCCGTTGGCCTCCAGCACGGCGGCGCGGGCGGCGGCGGCCATCAGGTGAACGTCGGAGCCTCCCGTGACGAACCGGTAGCCAAGCTCGACCATGCGGCGCGCGTAGGCCGCCGATCCGCAATGGATGCCGGGGATGACGCCCTGTGCCAGCGCGCGCTCCTTGATGTCGACGATGACGTCATATAGAGGCGATTCGGTGTGGTCGAAGCCGAACTTGCCGGTCAGCGCGAAGCTGAGGTCGGCCGGACCGACATAGATCGCGTCCAACCCCGGCGTCTCCAGTATGTCGTCCAGGTTGTCGATCGCGGCGGCGGTCTCGATCATGGCGAAGACGACCACGCTGTCGTTGGCATGCTCGGGGTAATCGGCTCCCGATCGCAACAGCGCCCGGTTTGGGCCGAAGCTCCTGTGGCCCTTGGGGGGATACCGGCAGGCGCCGACCAGCCGCTCGGCCTCCGCCCTGTTGTTGATCATGGGACAGATGACGCCATCGGCCCCGGCGTCCAGCGCCTTCATGATGACCCCCTCCTCCAGCCATGGCACGCGGACGATCGGAGCGGTGCTGGTGGTGGAGATCGCGGTCATCATCGAGACAGCGGCCTGATAGTCGATCACGCCATGCTGCATGTCGATGGTCAGACTGTCCCAGCCCTGATGGGCCATGGTTTCCGCCGAATACCCGTCCGGGATGGACAGCCAGCAGTTCAGGGCATGCCCGTCCTCGCGCCAGATCGAGCGAAGCTTGTTCTCTTTCATGTTTCCTCCCCTTTTCCCGGTGGAGCTTAAGGGACCCCGGTGTGGCGTCAAGCCGGAGTTGGGGCCCTGCCGATGGTTGGCACGACCAGGGCGCCATTCCTGGGTCGCACGAAGACCGCCACCATCTCCGGCCAGCTTTCGAGCGCGCTGGCCTCGATCGCGGCGGCGGTGTTCTCGACCTCGGTGGACGACAGGCCGTCCGCGAAGTCGACGTTGATGATTCCGACGACCTGATGAGGCGCCATATGGACGGTCAATTGGGTCCGAGCCTTGTCCACGCCCGGCTGCGACAGCGCGATCCGCTCCAGTCCGCGGCGCAGTTCCGGCCGCGCCGCCTCGCCCAGCAGAAGTCCCTTGGTTTCCCGCGCCAGCAGGACCGCCGTCACCGCCAGCACGCAGCCGATCAGGATCGATGAGACGCCATCCAACACCGGCATCTCCAGCCATTGGCTGGCGGCCGTCCCGACCAGCGCGATGCCCAGGCCGACCAGCGCCGCGCTGTCCTCGAACAGCACGGTGAAGCTGGTCGGGTCCTTGCTCTCCCGCACCGCCTGGAACCAACCGCGCTTGCCCTTGGTCTTGTGGAAGCTCTTGAGCGCCACCCACCACGACCCGCCCTCGAACACGATGGCGAGACTCAGGACAATGTAGCTGACCATCGGGCTGGTGATCTCCACCGGATGCAGGACATGGATGACGCCCTCGTACAGCGAGACGCCGGCCCCAAGCGCGAACACCAGCAAGGCCACGATGAAGCTCCAGAAATACAGCTCCCGGCCGTAGCCCAGCGGATAAGCCTCGTCCGGCGGACGCGCCGCCCGCCGCAGGCCGTAAAGCAGCAGTCCCTGGTTTCCGGTATCGACCAACGAGTGGACGCCCTCGCTGAACATCGCCGAACTGCCGGTGAACCAAGCCGCCACGAACTTGGTCACCGCCACTAGCAGATTGCCCGCCAGCGCCGCGTAGACGACGATCTTGCTTTCCGAATGTGCCGCCATTCACCTGATCCTTTTCCATCAGCTAACCGCGTCACGGGCGCCATTGTTGCCATGGCAAAATCCAACAATGGCATGCACCCGGCTAACTAGTTGCCAATAGCATTTATCCAATTGCTCTAAGCATGCATTTGGCTGATGATGGCTGTTGCATGGTGGGAGACGATGAATGGTGGGGGAGCAGGGAATTGTCCGGGACATCGCGGTGGTGCGGCGCTTCAGCCGCTTCTACACCCGCCGGATCGGCTTGCTTCATGAGGGCCTGCTCGGCGGACCGCTCACGCTGACGGAAGGAAGGTTGGTCTATGAACTGGCGCAAGTCGCGACCGCTACCGCCAAATGGCTTTCAACCGAGTTGGACTTGGATCCCGGCTACCTCAGCCGGGTCTTGCGAGGCTTGGAAACACGTGGCCTGATCGAGAAACGTCCCGCGGAAGACGATGGCCGGCAGGTCCTGCTTTCCCTCACCACGACCGGGCGCGACGCGTTCGCCACGATGGATGCCCGCTCGCACGCCGAGATAAGGCTTTTGCTCGACGGTCTCTCGACGGACGAACGGCGGAAACTGGTGGAATCGCTCTCCACCGCCGAACTCCTGCTGGGTGGCGAAACGCCTGAACCGCCGCGGGTTTCCTATGTCCTGCGCCCTCCCCGTCCCGGCGACATGGGTTGGGTCGTTCACCGGCACGCCGTCCTCTACACCAGCGAATATGGCTGGGATGGCACGTTCGAGGCGTTCGTCGCGGAGATCGTCTCCGGCTTCATCCGCTCGTTCGATCCCAAGCGCGAGAACTGCTGGATCGCCGAACGCGATGGCGCCGTCGTCGGCTCGGTCTTCGTGGTCCGGCGGTCCGAGGACACCGCCAAGCTCCGGATGCTCTATGTCGAGCCCGCGGCGCGGGGCTTGGGCATCGGTCATCGGCTGGTAGGGGAGGGCATCCGCTTCGCCCGGCACGCCGGTTATTCCCGGCTGACCCTCTGGACCAATGACATCCTGACCTCGGCCCGCCGCATCTACGAGGACCACGGCTTCCGGCTGACCGAGCGATCCCCACACCGCAGCTTCGGAAAGGACCTGATCAGCGAGACCTGGGAGTTGGACCTGGGACCATCACGCCACCCGGCGGCTGAAGTCCTCGAGTAGCTTGTCATAGGTCGCCAGCATGACGCCCTCGTCGTATTCGCGGGCGGCGCGCGCCCGGTTGGCGTTGCCCAGACGGCGGCGCAGCGTGGCGTCCACCAGCAGGCGGTGGAGTGCCGAGGTTAGGGCGGCCTCGTCCTCGCGCGGCACGACCAGCCGCCGGTTCTCGTCGGTCACCATCGCCTTGACGTCGCCGACATCGGTCGAGACCACGGCGCGGCCAGCCGCCATGGCTTCCAGCAGGCTCAATGGCATCTGTTCGGTGTCGGACGAGATCGCGAAGACGTCGAGCAGGCCCAGCGCCCGCTCGGGGTTCATCATGTTGCCGGTGAAGACCACGCGCTCGGCGACGCCGAGGTCGCGCGCCAGCGCTTGCAGGGCGGGACGGTCCGGTCCGTCGCCGATCAGCACCAGCCGCGCCGGCGGATCGGCGGGCAAGGCGGCGAAGGCGCGGACCAGCCGGCCGAAATTCTTCTCCCGGCGCAGCGTGCCGACCGAGCCGATCAGCAACTCGCCGTCGCGGCGCGACGGCAAGGCGTGACCATCCGGTGGCACCGCGAATCGGGCGCAGTCGATGCCATTGGGAATGAAGCGGACGCGGCCACGGGGCAGGCGCCAGCTCTCCAGCGCAATCCACTCCAGCTGCCTGCTCGGCACGATCACTTCGGTGGGACGCGCCAAGGCGGCCCTGCGGAACCAGATGCGGCGGCGGAAATGGCGTCCGACCGCCTCGTCCGGCCCGAACCCGTCCTCGAAATGAAGATGGCGGCACACCGGCGGCAGCCGGTTGGCCAAGCCCCATTCGACGGCCCCCCAGGCGTAGGTCAGCAGCAAGTCGGGACGCTCGGCCCTCAGCAGGCGGTGGAAACGCCACAGGTTCCGCAGGCTCAAGGCCCTGCCCTTCTCCACCTCCACCGGCAGCACCCTGACGGCGAGCGCCGGGTCCAGCCGGTCCAGGCAGTCGGTGTTGCCATCGACCGCGACGATGGTGTGCCGGTAACGCAGCCCCAGGTGATTGGCGATCTTGGCGAAGCGCATCTGCTGTCCTCCGACCTCGAAGGACGAGAAGACATGAAATAAATGCTTCGGAACGCGGGTTACTCCCTCGGGAACACGTGCGTGGCACTGAGGGGGTGTTGCCCGATCGGCGATTGTCACGGCGTCTCTTCTTTGGCTAGGGTCGCGGCAAGTCAGGAGGCACGATGTTCCACCCGCGGACCAGCCGCAAGAAGCTCGATCAGGTTATCCGGACGCTCGACGCCACCGCCCGAATTGGTCATGGCACCGACGCCGATGGCTTCCAGGTCGCCAGCATCGGCGAGCGGCGGACAACGGCGCGGTACGACGCCTTGATCGAGGCTCTGGAACAGGCGGTCAAGACGAAGAGGTTCGACTTGTCCCGCGAGGACGCGCGCCTGATGGTCACCGCCCTCGACCTATACAATGTCCGGCGGACCGATGGCGTCGGGCAGGGTTGGGACGACGAGGTCGAACAGCTCTTCCAGGAGCTTCAGACGCTCTTCGCCAAGACCTATGGCGAGGCGCTGCACAAGTCCTGACGACTTGGAGATGCACGGCCCGGCCTTCCGGGGGAGTAGCTTAATCGGGAAAGCCCTGTTCTCCGGGACAGCAGTCTCAGGTTCAAATCCTGACTCCTCCACCAATTTCCTTATATTCCCGTCAGACGACGTCGGATCAAGCGGGGCAGGTAGCGGCGCAGCGTATGCGCGGCCCCGCACGCGGTCAGCGGATCGTAAGCCGTCAACGTCCAGCGCTGGCGGCGTTCGGGCAGCCAGTCCTTCTTGTATGGATCGTCGCCGCAGCCGAAGTCGATCTCGACGATGTCGCCAACGCGGAACGCCTCCCGCATCATGTGGCGGGTCAGCACCGACCCGGCTGACAGTTTCCTCAACCGCTCGTCATAGGAGAGCTTGAAGATGGTGGCGCGGCCGCGCCAGACGATCCACAACTGTGACGCCACCGGTTCGCCATCGGCCAGCAGGATGCCGACCCGCACCGCCCCAGCCGTCATACCCTCCCGAATCAGCGTCGGGATGAAATGCGGATATGGCTCCGGCTCCTTCCAAGACCTCGCGTGCACGCGCTCGTACAGGTCGATCGCCCGCTCGGCCTCGGCTGGATTATCGATGATATCAAGCTCGACCGCATGGTCGCGGCGCAGCGCCCGTTCCTTCCGCTCGACGGTGTTACGGAGCCGGGCGCCCCGGCCACTCCAATAGCCGTCGAAATCGCCGGACACCGGCAGGTACCAATTGCCGAAATCCTCCGTCGTCTCGACCAGATAGCTGGCCCGACGCAGTCCTTCCCGAAGTGCCGCCAAGCCAGTCGACCGCTCGTCCACCGCCGAGAACACCAAGCGCGCCGGACGGGGGGTGCGGCGGCGCACCTCCCGACCCCACGCCGCCACGGCCTCCGAGGCGTCGCTGGTCCCCGTGAAGAGCGGACCAAACCGGCAGGTGTAATAGTTGCCGAGCCACGCCAGTTGGACACCGCCGAAAGGCCCGACCCGATCCGGCCGCTCGCGCATCGGCAAGGCCACACCGTCGCCGGTGATTTCCACCGACAGCCGATCGCCGGGATCCAGACACGTCTCCGCGAAGACCCGGTACCAAGTGCCGGTGTCGTAGAAATCGCCATCGCCGACATCGGGCAGGACGTCGTCGAGCGTGGCGGGGTCGCGGTGGATCAACAGGCGCAAATCGTCGGGCTTACGGCTTGCACCCGAACACATGGTATTCCGACCCGAAGGGCAGGAATGGCACCAGACCGTCATACCGGACCGCCGTGCCCCAGAACCCCGCGGCCGTCACCTCGCGTGACGCCTCACGGGAAGACAGGGCGCCGTCGCGGCCATTCGGCTCGAACAGGATCAGCAACCCGCCTGGCTTGAGTACCCGATGAAGCTCCTCCAGCAATTTCTCGCGACGGTCGGCGGTCACGGCGGTCAACGCGCCGTAGCCGGTGACCACGTCGAAGCTGCTCTCACCATACGGAACACGCAGCCCGTCGAACCGCCGGTAATGGGCCAAGCCGCCGAACCGGGCCATGCCCGGCGACGGACGGGCGGGCTCCAGGCAGACCAGCCGGACACCCCGGAACAGGTCACGGTACCACGGAACCGCCTCGCCGCTGCCGACGGCGATGTCCAGGATACCGCTCGACCCTGGGAACAGTTCCCGCAGCTCCTCGGTCAGCCGCCGAACCTCCCTAACCCGCCGCTCGGCTTGGCTTTCCTCGTCGGGACCATCGATCCAGCCGGTGCGGGCGCCGAGCGCGAAATCCTGGATCGACATGTCAGGAGACCCGCCGAGCCTTGGCCTCGTCCGCCACCCGGCGTTCCCACGCCAGCGCCGTCTCCACCATCTCCTCCAGGCTGTCATGCGCCGGCTTCCAGCCCAGCAGGTCACGGATCCGATCGGCCTTGGCCACCAACGCCGGCGGATCGCCGGCCCGGCGCGGCGCGTCGGTCACGGGCAAAGGACGGCCGATCACCTTCTCGACGGCGGTCAGCACCTCGCGCACGGTGAAGCCCCTGCCATAGGCGCAGTTGACCAGCAGGTTGCCGCCCTTGCCGATCAGGTGGCGCAGCGCCAGCACGTGGGCGTCGGCCAAGTCGGACACGTGGATGTAGTCGCGGATGCAGGTGCCGTCCGGCGTGTCGTAATCGGTGCCGAACACCGAGATGCCGCTCCGGACGCCCAACGCCGCCTGCACGGCGACTTTGATCAGGTGGGTGGCAGCGGGCGTGTTCTGGCCGGCCCGGCCTGCGGGATCGGCGCCGGCCACGTTGAAATAGCGCAGGATGCCGGTGTTCAGCCCGTCCGCCGCCGAGGTGTCCAGCAGCATCTGCTCCGTCATCAGCTTGGACGATCCGTAGGGGTTGATCGGCCGCTTCGGGGCGTCCTCGTCGATCGGATAGGTCTCGGGCTCGCCGTAGACCGCCGCGGTGGAGGAGAAGATGAAGTGCTTGACGCCCGTCCGCACGCAGGTCTCGATCAGCCCCAGGCTGTTCAGCGTGTTGTTCCGGTAGTACTTCAGCGGCTTCTCGACCGATTCCGACACCACGATGCTGCCGGCGAAATGCATGATCGCGCCGATCTGAAAACCTTGGATGATCTCGGCGATATGGTCGGTATCGGCGATATCGCCCTCGATCAACGGCACGCCCTCTGGCACCGCCGAGCGGACGCCAGTCGAGAGGTTGTCGAACACCACCACGGGAAAACCGGCGTCCACCAAAGCGAGGACGGCGTGCGAGCCGATATAACCGGCGCCGCCGGTGACCAGAACGACCGGAATTTCGTCCATCTTACTTTCCTGGAGAGTAACGGATTTGAGACAATCAAGACTTCAGCCTCGATTATCGCGCTTGCGGCCCTCAACCTGAAGAACGCGAACGAGTACCGGAAAAGTTCATTCACCCTTCCCGTAAGCACTCCCCCACCCGATTTCGACTAGATCCGCCCAGGGCGCCTGATACTTCGGCGGTAATCCTGAGTGGAGACGTTTGCGTCAGGCGCTGGATCGGGTACGTACTTGGCCGTCGTCACGCAGGAATAACGCCGGCTACCTCTTACTTTTCGTTGTCGCCCCCGATGGGCGAAGACAGGATGCCGCCATGCATCAGGAACCCTCGCCGTCCACGCTCCCGCCGCCGCGGCCGCTGCCTCCGCGCGCGCGACTGGTCGTCTTCAGCGACGATTGGGGTCGGCACCCAAGCAGCGCGCAGCACCTGATCCGCCACCTGCTGCCACGCTTCGATGTCGACTGGGTCAACACGATCGGCACCCGGCGGCCCAGCCTCACCCGTGCCGACCTGTCGCGTGCCTATGAAAAGGCGCTGGCCTGGACACGGACGCGCGGCGGCGGCGAGACACCGGAACCCGTGATCGAGCCCGGTCCGACGGTCCACTCCCCGGTCCATTGGCCGGGCTTCAAGAGTGGTTTGGAGCGCGCGGTCAACCGGCGCCTGCTGCGCCGCGCGCTGGCGCCCGTGCTGGAGCGCGACCCCGCCCCGGTGGCCATCATCACGACGGTGCCGATCACGGCGGATCTCGCCGCCGAATTCCCCAAGCTCAACTGGATCTATTATTGCGTCGACGATTTCTCGGAATGGCCGGGCTTGGATGGGGGAACGCTACGCACGCTGGAACGCGACCTGCTCCACCATGTCTCGGGCGTCATCTGCGTCTCGGAGGTGTTGCGCTCCCGCTTGGCGGGGATGGGCTTCTCCCCACACCTGTTGACCCACGGCATCGACCTGGAGCATTGGAACGGCGTCCGCCGCCGTCCCTTGTGCGGACCTGGACGGCGCCCGATAGCGCTCTATTGGGGCCACGCAGACCGACGGCTCGACGCCGACATCTGCCTGACGCTGGCGGAGACCTGCGATCTCCGAATGGCCGGCCGCCACGACGAGGTCGACGATCGCCTGAACCGCCACCGCTCCATCACCTGGCTGGGACCAATACCCTATGACCGCCTGCCCGATCTGGCGGAGGACGCCGACGTGCTTGTCATGCCCTATGCCGATCTGCCCGTGACGCGGGCCATGCAGCCGCTGAAGCTGAAGGAATATCTCGCAACCGGCTTGCCCGTGGTGGCGACCCCCCTGCCCGCCAACCGGCTATGGGCCGACGCCATGGACGTGACCGCCGCCCCGACCCGCTTCGCCTCGCTCTGTCTCGCCCGCGCCCGCCGCTCCCTCCCGGAAGCCCAGGCCAAGGCTCGAACCAAGCTCGGCGGCGAGGGATGGGACACCAAGGCGGCACAGTTCGAACAGTGGATCCACGCGGCGTCATGAACCTGATCTCGCCAACGCCCCAATCGGTGGCCAGTCCCATCAAGGCGGACGACATCACCGTCCTGCATACCCGGATCGTCACGGGGACCGGCGGCGGACCGGAGAAGACGATCTTCAACTCGCCCCGCTACATGAGGGGTTCCGGTTACAACGAACTCGCCTGCTACCTGCGGCCCCCCGGCGACGTCGGCTTCGAAACGCTGCGGCGGCGCGCGGCGGAGAAGGATTGCCCGCTGATCGAGGTCGATGACGCCTCGGCCTTCAGCCCAGCCAGTCTCCGCCGCCTGGCGGCGATCTGCCGGGAGCACGATGTCAAGGTCTGGCATGGCCACGACTACAAGACGAACCTATTCGGCGTGCTCCTGAAACCCTTGCTGGGGTTCAAGCTGGTCACCACCGTCCATGGCTGGGTCAAGCATACCGCCAAGACGCCGCTCTACTACGCGGTCGATCGCTGGACGCTGCCGCGTCATGATCAGGTGATCGTGGTTTCCGCCGATCTGTTCGACCGTTGCCGCGCCTGTGGCGTTCCGGAGGACCGCCTCCATCTGATCGAGAACGCGATCGACACCGAGGACTTCAAACGCGCCGGTCCCGCCGCCGAGGCGCCGCTGCGCCGGGGAGTGCCGCCAGGACGCCTGCTGATCGGCGCCGTCGGCCGCCTGTCGCCGGAGAAGGGCTTTGACCTGCTGATCCAAGCGGTCGCCTCGCTGATCGACGCCGGCTTGGATCTGGAACTCTGGATCGCCGGCGACGGCGATGAACGCGAGCGGCTTGAGATCCAGGCCGCCGCGACCGGCCACGGCGACTGGATCCGGTTGTTGGGCTTCCAAGCCGATACCGTCGCCCTGTTCGAGAGCCTGGATCTGTTCTGCCTGTCCAGTCTCCGCGAGGGCCTGCCCAACGTCGTGCTGGAGGCCATGGCGATGGAGGTTCCCGTGGTGGCGACCCGCTGCGGCGGCATCGACGCGTTCGGCCACGATGGCGTGGACATGCTGACGGTCGAGGCCGGATCGGCCGACGCCCTGGCCAACGGCCTCCGTAAGTTGGCCGGAGACGCCGCCACGCGCCTCCGGCTGGCACAAGCGGCACGGCGGCGGATCGAGGACGAATTCAGCTTCCGCCGTCGGATGGACCGCATGACCGAGGTCTATGGCCTTCTCTGGTAGGGCATCCCGGCCGCGACGACAGCGGAATGCGGTCCGCAGGATCGCGGGGGCGAGGTTGATCGGGCGCGCGGGGCTTCACCGGCTTGCCGACGCCCATCGTGACGAAGGAGGGTTGGTGGCCCGCGTGGGAGAATGTCACCAGCCTGACGATGTCAGACCTGACCTTTCCACCGCGACGGCGTTGAGCCATTGTGCCACCCAGTTTTCCGACCCTAGTTGCCCGCAACCTCCTGGTACTTTCCACCGTTCCACGAATACATGACGAAGGCCGGCTTGGTCAGGTCGCCCTTGTCGTCGAAATCCAATGT
Organism: Skermanella stibiiresistens SB22; assembly: GCF_000576635.1. Taxonomy (GTDB): domain Bacteria; phylum Pseudomonadota; class Alphaproteobacteria; order Azospirillales; family Azospirillaceae; genus Skermanella; species Skermanella stibiiresistens. The sequence goes on along the minus strand of NZ_AVFL01000002.1, from coordinate 241,315 downwards.
CCCGATGACTGTGTCGAAGGTGCCTTCGCGCATCGCGGCACCGACCGCCTCGGGCTCGGCCTTCCCCGCCGCTTCGATGCCTTGCGCCAGCACTTGGAGGGCCGCGTAGCTGTAGAGCGTGAAGAAGGCGGGATCGATGTTGTCGGCGCGAAGCTTCTCGATCACCGGGGCGGCACCGGGGTTCTGGGTCGGATCGGGGCTGAAGGTGAACAGCGTGCCGGCTCCGCCCTCTCCCGTGATCGCCCAGAAGTCCGGGTTGGACAACCCGTCGCCCGCGACCAGCACCGCGTTCAGGCCCGCGCTCCGCATCTGGCGGACGATCTGGCCGGCCTCCGCGTGGTAGCCGCCGTAATAGACCGTGTTGACGCCTTCCGACTTCATCTTGGTCACCAGCGCCGAGAAGTCGCTTTCGCCCGGATTGACCGAGCCGGTCATGACGGGCTGGATGCCCTTCGCCGCCAGCTCCTTCGTCGTGGCCTCGGCCAGACCCGCGCCGTAGGCTTGCTTGTCGTGCACGACGGCGACCTTCGGATCCTGGATGCGCGATACGATGTGGTCAGCCGCCACAATCCCCTGCTGGTCGTCGCGCCCGGCCACCCGGAAGACATTCTCCAGGCCGCGCTCCGTCAGCACCGGCGCCGTCGCGGTGGGGGAGATCATGATGATCCCCTCCTCCTCGTAGACGTCGGAGGCCGGCACCGAGGGGCCGGTGCACATGTGGCCGATGACGAACTTGATGCCGTCATTGACGATCTGGTTGGCGGCGGTGACACCCTGCTTGGGATCGCAGGCGTCGTCATAGACCTTGACGCCAATCCGCTCCCCGGCGATCCCGCCCTTGGCGTTGATCTCCTTCGCCGCCGCCTCTACACCCTTCCGCATCTGGTCGCCGAACGACGCCATGGAACCGGTCACGGCGGTGACCACGCCGATCTGGATGTCGGCGCGCGCGGCTCCGGCGGTCGTGGCGAGCATCGTCAGCGCTGCGAGCGATACGGCTGTCCTCAACATCTCAACTGGTCTCCACCCAAATTCACTTCTGGTTTTCCTCGGGCCCGATCACGGTCTTCGCTTCGGCGCCGTACTCGAAATCGGGGGCGTCGTCCATCTCGTCCTTGTTGAGCGAGACCACCAGTTCATTTCCTTGCGGACCGACCTTGACGCGGTCCCAAGGCACGGTGACCAGCTTCTCGCCAAGCCCCAGCAGGCGGGAGCGCGACACGACGAGGCTCTGGATCGCGGCGGTGTCCTGTTCCGTCACGAAGTCGCGGACCTCGCCGACCTCCTCGCCGGCGCTGTCGCGCACCGTCCAGCCAACCACGTCCTGGGGCATCCGGCCCGCGATGGTCGGAACCTGGACGACGCGGATCTGGGGTTCGCCGGTCGTCTCCACCGTGATCTCCGGTGGCTGGGATTCGATGCGAACCTGGGGTTCCGCCGGACGGACCTGGACAGTGCCCTGCCCTTGGACGATGGCACCCGGCGAGCTGGCGCCCGGCTGCTGGCCTTGCTGGGGAGCCGGTTGCTGATCCTGGGCCACCGCCGGAACGGTCAGGCTCGCCAGGAGGGCCGATGCCAGGAGAAATCTTCTGTTCATGTCGTCACTCCTGAGTACGGGGCGGGGCGTCGGTTCCAGCTTCCGGACCCGGTGCCGGAGGCTCGGGCGGCGTCGCGGCGGAAGGCTCGGGTGGCGTCACCGCCACTGGCTCCTGGGGAACCGGCGCTGGCGCCGTTTCGGTGACGGCGGGCGGCGGGGTCATCGGCTCGACCGTGATGGTCGGCTCGGCCTGCTCGATCACCACCTGAGGCTGGAGCTGCTGGATGTCGACCTGCGGCTGGGCTTGCTCGACCGATACGGTGGGTTGCGGCTGATCGACCACGATCTCCGGGTCGGCCTGCTCGATGATCACCTCCGGCTCGCGCTGGCGGATGATCACCTGGGGCTGGAACTGGCGGACGATGATCTCGGGTGGCGCCTGACGCACGATGATCCGGGGAGGCGCCTGCCGGATGATGACCTGCGGCGGCTGCTGTTCGATGATCACCTCGGGCGGCTTCTGCTGGACCGTCACCTCCGGTCGAGGCTGTTGGACGTCCACAGTGGCCCGTGGTTGCTGGACTTCGACTTGGGGGCCGGTTTGGGGCGCTGGCTCGGGCGCCGTCTGGGGTGCTGGAGCGGGCGGCTGTTGGGCCCCCGCCTCCGGCGTCCAGGACCAAGCGGCCAGGGCCGTGGTCATCATCAGCAAAGTCTTGCGCATCCCACTCTCCGACAGTCGGCGTTTATTCGGTGCCTTGTGGCACCAAGAACGAAATGCCGGTCGGAGAGTTCCTTGGTGGGATGTCTTTATCGCGGGCTCAGGTGAAGCGGTTGTTCTTCGGGAAGCCATTGGGCGGCACCCGGCCGGCCGTTCCCCTGTTGCCCTTCCAGGGGCTCATATCCGTTTCCACCCGCGTCCGGTCGCCGCTTTTCCACGACAGGCCGTCGGCGAACTTGAAGGTCGTCAGGTCCGACAGGCTGCCGTCGGTGTATTTCTGGATCATGACGCCGCGACCCCGCGCCATCACCGGCACCTCCTCCAGTGGGAAGACCAGGAGCTTGCGGTTGTTGCCGATCGCGGCGACCGTGTCGCCCTCCACCGGGATGCAGAACTTGGCCTCGACGCCATCACCGACCGTCATCACCTGCTTGCCGCCGCGGGTCTGGGCGATCACCTCGTCCTCCTCGACCTGAAAGCCGCGGCCATTGGACGCCACCACCAGCAGGCGCCGTCCGGGCCGGTGCTTGAACAGGGTGACCAGTTCCGCGTCGTTGGCGAGGTCGATCATCAGCCGCAGCGGCTCGCCGAAGCCCCTGCCGCGCGGCAGCTTGTCGACCCCCAGCGTGTAGAACCGCCCGTCCGTTCCCAGAACCACCAGCTTGTCGGTGGTCTCGACCCGCAACACGAAGCGTTCGCGGTCGCCGTCCTTGTACTTGATGTCGGTCGTGTCGGCCTGATGGCCCTTGACCGTCCGGATCCAGCCCTTCTCGGAGCAGAACACGGTGACCGGCTCCCGCTCCACCATGGCCTCCAGCGGAATGATGATGGCGGAGGGAGCATCACCGATCACCGTCCGCCGGGCGCCCAGCGTGGTCGCCTTGCCGAAGCGCTTCCGGGTCTCGGCGATCTGCTTGGCGATCGCCTTCCAGCGCCGGGGCTCGTTCTCCAGCAGTTCGATCAGGTCGGCGCGCTCGGCCGACAGGGCGTCGTGCTCCTTCTTGATCTCGAACTCCTCCAGCTTGCGGAGCGAGCGGAGACGCATGTTCAGGATCGCCTCGGCCTGGACATCGGTCAGCGAGAACGTCGCCATCAGCGACTTCTTGGGCTCGTCCTCCTCCCGGATGATGCGGATCACCTCGTCCAGGTTGAGGTAGGCGATCAGGTAGCCGCCCAGCACCTCCAGCCGGTGGTCGATCTTGGCCAGCCGATGGCGGGACCGCCGCTCCAGCACCTCGATCCGGTGCGCCAGGAAGGCTTGCAGGACCTCCTTCAGGTTCATGACGCGCGGGACGTTGTCCTTGTCCAGCACGTTCATGTTGAGGCCGAACCGAGTCTCAAGGTCGGTGGTCTTGAACAGCGATTCCATCAGCACGTCGGGATCGACATTGCGGTTCTTCGGCACCAGGACCAGTCGGATATCCTCCGCCGATTCGTCGCGGACGTCGTCCAGCAGGAACAGCTTACGGGCGGCCAGCAACTCCGCGATCTTCTCGATCAGCCGGCTCTTCTGGACCTGATAGGGAATCTCCGTGACGACGATCTGCCAGGTGCCCTGTCCCAGCTTCTCGACCTCCCACTTGGCGCGCAGTCGGAAGCTGCCGCGCCCCGTCCGGTACGACTCGGCGATCGAGGCGGCGGGTTCGACCAGGGTGCCGCCGGTCGGGAAGTCCGGCCCGGGAACCAGCCGGACCAGATCCTCGATCGATGCGTCCGGCTTCTTGATCAGGTGGCTCAGCGCGTCGCACAGCTCCTCCGCGTTGTGCGGCGGGATCGAGGTCGCCATGCCGACCGCGATGCCCTGCGAGCCGTTGGCGAGCAGGTTCGGGAAGGCCGAGGGCAGGACGATCGGCTCCTCGCCCTCACCGTCATAGGTGCCGCGAAAATCGACCGTGTCCTCGTCGATCCCCTCCAGCAGCGCCTTCGCCACATCGGTGAGCCGCGCTTCGGTGTACCGCATGGCGGCGGCGTTATCGCCGTCGATGTTGCCGAAGTTGCCTTGGCCGTCGATCAGCGGATAGCGGACCGCGAAGTCCTGTGCCAGCCGGACCAGCGCGTCGTAGACCGCGGTGTCGCCGTGCGGGTGGAACTTACCGATCACGTCGCCGACCACGCGGGCGCATTTCTTGGGCGGCGTGCTCGGGTCCAGCTTCAGCTGGCTCATCGCGAACAGCAGCCGCCGGTGGACCGGTTTGAGCCCGTCGCGCACGTCGGGCAGCGAGCGCGACATGATGGTGGACAGGGCATAGGAGAGATACCGCTCGCCGAGCGCCTCGGAGAGCGGCTTGTCTTGGATGTCGAGAACTGGATCGGTCATGTCTTACCTACTACCAGACAGGGTAGCCATTTTGCGATAGCGTTCGATGAATCTGGCGCGGGCGGCTGGCATTTGTCCCGACGCGCCGCCCGAACCAGTATTGATCGCGTTGCGTTCCAGGAAATGCCCGGTCAGGTCCAGACCCGCAAGCACTTCCCGATCGGTCCAGCCGCCGTGGCCGGCCAGGAACCCCGGCAGGGGCAGCAGCTTGTCCCGATAGGGCTCGCCCGCCGACAGCGAGACCGCCCGGCCGGTGCGCGGACTGACATAGGCCAGCGCGTCGTTGGTCCCCGTCGCGGCGCAGGACGACAGGTCCAACCCAAAGCCCAGTTCCTGGAGCAATCCCAACTCCCACCGCACATAGGCTGGCGCCCAGACGGGAGTCTCGAACGCCTCCAGCAGCGCCAGCAAGCCATGGAACACCGGCTCGTGCGGCTCGCGGTCGGGCAGCGCCACCTCGGTCATGGTGCAGGCGGAGACCAGCCCAGACAGCCGCAGCGGGTCGTCCAGCATGGCGGCGGCGTTGTTGTGGATCGGCTCGATTGTCAGGGTTCCCAGGTGATCGGCCAGCCGCGCCCGCCACCGCGCGCTGACGCGATTGCCCGGTTGCAGGTTGCCCCTTTGCTTGGACGAGCGTCCGCCCTGCACCAAGCCGGAATGCCGGCCGTGCCCACGGGTCAGCAGGGTCGCAACGACAGCCGCCTCGCCATGCGGTCGGGCCGAAAGAACGATCGCTTCGTCAGTCCATTCCATACCGATGTTCTACCAAAGTTCCACTCGAAATGCCGCCCAAAATCCCGCGGCGACCAAACGCCCAATCCAGCCGCCAAACAACCAAATGCCGGATTTCTGTGACATCAACATGGAATAAGCGGCTATCGCCACCGTTAATCCCGTCGTTAACCAAGCAATAACCGGGGGAGTTCAGGATCGGGGAAATCAGACGTTCTCCTTAAAACCTGAAGATGGTAGCGACATGTTGAGCAGTTTCTCAAAGGACTGGGCGCGTTGGTCTCGCGCGGAGCGCATCGTGGCTCAAATCGCTTTCCTGGCCGTTACGGTCGGCTTGGCAAGTCAAGTGGTCATTCACATCATATGATCGATATGGTGACTGGATGATCCCTTGGCATCCAGTCCCGTGAACTTGCCGCCACAGCCAAGACGCGCGCACACATAAGCGCATTCGTTTGCGCCATTTTCCCTTCCGCCAATATCGTTGTAGTCATCAAGGCTGGCGTTCCGGGACGCTCGATCGATGACGAACAAGACGGCGCCGCCAAACGGCGCCGAGCGGAGGAAACATTGGCCACCCCCACACCTGAAGCTCGCCTGAGCCACAGCTACGTCCACGGCGCCTCGACCACGCCGCTGATCGGCGACACGATCGGCGCGCATCTCGACCGCATGGCCGCCCTGTCGCCCGATGCCGATGCCTTGGTCGTGCGGCATCAGAACGTCCGGTTGACCTATGCCCAGTTCAATGTGGAGACCGACCGGCTGGCCGCCGGACTGCTGGCGCTGGGCCTGAGGCGCGGCGACCGCGTCGGCATCTGGTCGCAGAACAATTCCGAATGGGTGCTGACCCAGTTCGCCACGGCCAAGGCCGGGCTGGTGCTGGTCAACATCAATCCAGCCTATCGCACCCACGAGTTGGAATACGCGCTCAACAAGGTTGGCTGCGAGGCGCTGATCCTGGCGGCCTCGTTCAAGTCCAGCGACTACATCGGCATGATCCGGCAGGTGGCGCCCGAGCTCGACCGCTGCCAGCCCGGCCGCCTGGAAAGCCACAAGCTACCGACGCTGCGGACCGTGATCCGCATGGGCGAGGACCGGACACCCGGCATGCTCAACTTCGCGGACATCGCTGCGGCGGCCGGTGACCAGCATTTCGCCGAGCTGGAGCGGCTGCGCGGCGAGCTTCAGTTCGACGATGCCATCAACATCCAGTTCACCAGCGGCACCACGGGCAACCCCAAGGGTGCCACGCTGACCCACCACAACATCCTGAACAACGGCTTCTTCATCGGCGAGGCGATGCGCCTGACCGAGCGGGACCGGCTGTGCATCCCCGTGCCGTTCTACCATTGCTTCGGCATGGTGCTGGGCAACCTCGCCTGCGTCACCCACCGTGCCTGCATGGTGATCCCCGGCGAGGGCTTCGACCCGGAAGGGGTCCTGACCACCGTCCAGGAGGAGCGCTGCACCGGGCTGCATGGCGTCCCGACCATGTTCATCGCCCTGCTCAACCATCCCCGCTTCAAGGAGTTCGATTTCTCGACGCTGCGCACCGGCATCATGGCGGGCTCGCCCTGCCCGATCGAGGTGATGAGGCGGGTGGCCGGCGAGATGAACATGGGTGAGATCACCATCGCCTATGGCATGACCGAGACCAGCCCGGTCAGCTTCCAAAGCTCGACCGACGATCCGCTGGAGCGCCGCGTCGCGACGGTCGGCCGCGTCCAGCCGCACCTGGAGGTCAAGATCGTCGACGCCGAGGGCAGGATCGTTCCGACCGGCACGACCGGCGAGCTGCTCACGCGCGGCTATTCCGTGATGCTGGGCTATTGGGGCGACGACGAACGGACCCGCGAGGCGATCGACGCCGCCCGCTGGATGCACACCGGCGATCTCGCCACCATCGACGCCGAGGGCTACTGCAACATCGTCGGCCGGATCAAGGACATGGTCATCCGGGGCGGCGAGAACATCTACCCCCGCGAGGTCGAGGAATTCCTCTACACCCATCCCCGGATCAAGGACGTCCAGGTCTTCGGCGTGCCCGACGAGAAGTTCGGCGAACAGCTCTGCGCCTGGATCCACGTCCAGGACGGCGAGACCCTGACCGAGCGGGAGGTGCTGGAGTTCTGCCAGGGCAGCATCGCTCATTACAAGGTTCCCAGGCACATCCGGTTCGTCGACGCCTTCCCCATGACGGTGACCGGCAAGATCCAGAAGTTCATCATGCGCCAGAAGATGATCGAGGAGCTAAGGCTGGAAGTCGCGAGGACGGCGTGACAGCCTCTCGCGATCCGCTCTCGCCAATGTGACCACCCGCGCGGGTGCCTCCCGGTGTTCAACGGCGCCGGGAGGCACCACATGCTTGTCCGAACCAGTGTACGGACGACGAAAAGGAACAAGGTGTCATGGCCGAAAACATGGAGACGGGCCGGGGCTTGACGCTGGCGACGGTCGGCGGTGGCTGCTTCTGGTGCACCGAGGCGGTTTTCCAGGAGCTGCGGGGGGTGGAGCGCGTCCAGTCCGGCTATGCCGGCGGCCACGTCGAGAACCCGACCTACGAGCAGGTCTGCACCGCCCGCACCGGGCACGCAGAGGTGGTCCAGATCGCCTTCGATCCCGAGGTGATCTCCTATCGCGACCTGCTGGAGGTGTTCTTCACCACCCACGATCCGACCACGCTGAACCGCCAGGGCAACGACGCCGGGCCGCAATACCGCTCCGTCATCTTTTACCATGACGCCGAGCAGGAACGGACCGCCCGCGAGGTCATGAAGTCGGTGTCGGATCGGCGCGTCTGGGACCGCCCGCTGGTGACGGAGCTGTCGCCGCTGCCGGTCTTCTACCCGGCGGAGGCTTATCACGACGACTACTACGCCCGTAATGGCGGGCAGCCCTACTGCCAAGTCGTGATCGCCCCCAAGGTCGCCAAGGTCCGGAAGCAGTACATGGACCGTCTCCGCGCCTGATAGGTCAGGCGCGGCTCAGGCCCGCCCCCTGCTCAGGCCAGTTCGCGGATTCGCCTGAGTAGGCGGCGGGCGCCGGATTTCACCCGATCCCAGGCACTCACCGCCGCCCGCCAGGCCGGCAAGGCTCGGATCCTGTCCAGCCAGCCGGTCACGTGGCGGTAGCACCACGCGAACCAGCCGATCGTCAGCAGTTTCTCCCGGCTGGCGCGGAATAGCCGTTCGAGCGTCACGACCTTCAGCAGCTCCGCGCCACCGATGACGCAGGCTCCCATCAAGGGATGCCCGGTCGCCATGACATAGACGCCGACCGGTTTCAGCGGCTCGAATATCACGACGGGGATCGCGCACAGGATCAGGGTTGGATAGGGCCCAAGCCGGGCGATCCAGGCGCCGATCCGCGCGAAGATCGGCTGCCGGCCAATCCAGTCGAGGAACGGCCGCAGCACCCGCAGGAACACCGCGTCGAGCAGGAAATAGACGATCGCGATGGCGGTCAGGATCGGAGAGAGGATCCGCCTCAGCGCTCCGCGGCCGGTACTGCCCCAGGTATTCGGCGTTAAGCCCAATTTAGTCGTCGTCTCCCGATTTCTCCCCCGACTTCCCCAGGGCGCCTTCGACATACAGCTTCTGGACGGCGACACAGGCCACGACCGTCAAGGGTGTCGCGAAGATGATGCCCAGGATGCCGAACAGCAAGCCGGACGCGACGACGGCGAACAGGGCCAGCGCAGGAGCCAGCGACACCATCTTACGCTCGACCAGCGGCAGGATCACGTTTCCTTCGATCTGCTGGATCACGATGTAGAGCACCAGCGTGTAGATCACCATGGACATACCGCCAGTCGATGCCGCCAGCAGCGCCGGGATCGCGGTCGCGAAGGCGCCAACCAGCGGGATGAACTCGCCCAGGCCCGCCAGCAGCCCCAGGGCCAGCGCCGACGGCACCCCGATCAGCCAGAGCCCCAGGCTGGTCATCGCACCCACCATCACCATGGCGAGAAATTGTCCCTTGAGCCAATTGCCCAGGGACTCGCCCATGGCATCGAGCGTTTCGAGGGTCTTGCCCTCGGCGTCCTTTGGGACCAAGGCCACGATCCCGTTCCGGTACATCTGGGGCTGCGCCGCCATATAGACGCCGCCGACCACCAAAAGCAGCACATTGCCGAGCCCACCGATCACGGTCATGACGATGCTACCCGCCTCGCGGACCACGCCACCGGAAATGTTGGTGGGATCGACTCCCGTGATGGCGTCCAAAGCCGTACGGCCCCACGACGATCCTTGAAGCTGTTCCTTCAAGCGCCCCCAGGCCTCGGGGACCACATTGGTCAATTGCTCGACCTGACTGGAAATCTGCGCGCCGAACAACCATCCGCACAGTCCCAGCAGGATCATGATCCCCAGCACCACCACCACCAAAGCCCATCCCGCCGACAGGGGCGTGTGATCCGCCAGCCAGTCGGCGGACCGGCGCAGCATGACCGCCAGAAGCACGGCGCCGAACACCAGGAGCAGGACGTCGATGATCTGCCAGGCCAGCAGGGTAACGCCGATCATCACGATGCCGACGAGCAGGAGACGGGCGAACCGTCCGGCGGACGGCGCGGTGTCGGTGGTCATGGATTTGAAACTCCGGAAGCGAGGCGGCTGGCCGCCAACCCCTCGCCAACACACGTGCGATCAAGATTGTTTCCGGCACGATTGTTTGCGACACCGGCGTGACGATTCCCGTTTCGCGGTGTTGTCATGTGTACGATCACGTCGACTGACGTGGCCCTACCAGATTGAGGAATGCACCATGAATGACGATCGGACCGAAGGCTCTTTGAAGAAGATGAAGGGCGACGTCAAAGAGGGTGTCGGCAACGTCACGGGCGACAGCAAGCTGCAGTCCGAAGGCAAGGCTGACAAGGCTGAAGGCAAGATCCAGAACCTCGTTGGCGGCATCAAGGATGCGCTGACCGGCAACAAGGACAAGACCGACCGCTAGTCGCCAGCGATCGCCTGCGAAAAGGCCCCGGTCCCGATGAGGGACCGGGGCCTTTTTCATGCCCGGAAGATGACGCCTCCGCTCATCGCCGGATGGCGAACCCAACCCGATCCGGCCGGCCCTCCAGGTTCAGGGCCGCCTCGGCCGCCGGCATCCGGCTGATCACGCGGCCGCGCCGCAGGACGAACAGCCGCGTCGCCTTGAGGCGGATCGCCTCGACCGGATCGCGCGCCTGCAGCACCACCATATCGGCGTTGCAACCCACCTCCAGGCCATAGCCCTCCAATCCCAGCAGCTTGGCCGGGTTCTCCGTCACGGCGCGGAAGCAGGCGTTCATGCCATCCACCGACGTCATCTGAGCCACATGGAGACCCATGTGAGCCACCTCCAGCATGTCGCCGGAGCCCAGCGAGTACCATGGGTCCATCACGCAATCGTGACCGAAAGCGACCGTCAGCCCAGCCGCCATCAACTCCGGCACCCGCGTCATGCCGCGCCGTTTTGGATAGGTGTCGTGGCGGCCCTGGATGGTGATGTTGATCAGCGGGTTGGAGATGGCGCCCAAGCCAGCCTCGGCCATCAGCGGAATCAGTTTGCTGACATAATAATTGTCCATCGAGTGCATCGAGGTCAGGTGAGATCCGACCACACGGCCGTGCAGTCCCAGCCTTTGGGTCTCAAAGGCCAGCGTCTCGACATGGCGAGACATCGGGTCGTCGGTCTCGTCGCAATGCATGTCGACCAGCAAGCCGCGCTCGGCGGCGATCTCGCACAGCATCCGGACACTGGCGGCGCCATCCGCCATGGTCCGTTCGAAATGGGGGATGCCGCCGACGACATCGACGCCCATGTCCAGCGCGCGCTTCAGCAATTCGGGAGCGCTGGGTGACCGCAGGTAGCCGTCCTGCGGGAAAGCCACCAATTGCAAGTCGAGATAGGGTGCCACCCGGCGCTTGACCTCCAACAGGGCTTCTACCGCCAGCAGGCGCGGATCGCAGACATCGACATGGGTGCGGACCGCCAGCAATCCCCGTCCGACCGCCCAGTCGCAGTATTCCAGCGCGCGCTCGACCAGCGCCTCCTGGGTGAGGATCGGCTTCAGCTCACCCCACAGCGCGATGCCCTCCAGCAGGGTGCCGGATTGGTTCACCCGCGGCAACCCATAGCTGAGCGTCGCGTCCATGTGGAAGTGGCAATCGATGAAGGGCGGCGTCACCAAGCGGCCGCTGGCGTCGATCTCCTCCGGCGCCGTCGCCTGGAGCGCCGGCTCCACGGCCACGATGCGGCCGGCTTCGACGCCGATGTCGATGCCGGTCCTGCCGTCGGGCAGGTTGGCGTTGCGGACGATCAGGTCCATCAGTGGCGCTCCCCTTTACGGAACGGAATCATCAAGGCTCTCGGATACGCGGCGCGGCGCGACATCAGCACGAGAGCCAGTATGCTGAGCAGGTAAGGCAGCATCAGGAACACCTGGTAAGGCAAGGCCGGGCCGACGATCTGTTGCAACCGCAGTTGCAACGCGTCGAAGGCGGCGAAAAGGACGGCGCCGAGCAAGGCCTTGCCCGGCCGCCACGAGGCGAACACCACCAGGGCGATGCAGATCCAGCCCCGGCCGTTGATCATGTTGAAGAAGAAGGCGTTGAACGCCGACAGGGTCAGAAACGCTCCCCCCACCGCCATCAAGGCGCTGCCGCAGATCACGGCGCCCATGCGGACCGCCGTGACGTTGATGCCCTGGGCCTCGGCCGCGGCCGGGTTCTCGCCGACCATGCGGACCGCCAGTCCAATGGGCGTGCGGTAGAGCACCCAGGCCACCACCGCGACCGCCGCCAGCGCCACGTAGGTCAGCGGCGTCTGGCTGAACAGCGCGGGACCGATCACGGGTATGTCGGACAGGACCGGAATGGCGAAGGGCTGGAACGGCTCGATCGTCGGCGGGGTGGTCACCTGGGGAAGCACCATCCGGTATACATAATAGGACAGGCTGGTGCCCAGCAGCGTCACGCCGATACCGGTGACGTGCTGCGACAATCCCAGCGGCACGGTCAGGACCGCGTGCAGGGATCCGAGCACGGCGCCGGCCAGGGCGGCGATCAGCACGCCAGTCCAAAGGTCGGCGCCCTGGTGGACCGCCATCCAGCCGGCCATGGCACCGAGCGTCATGATGCCCTCGATCCCCAGGTTGAGCACGCCGGCGCGCTCGCACACCAACTCGCCCAGTGTTCCCAGGATATACGGCGTCGCGATGCGCAGGGTGGCGGCCCAGAAGGTGGCGGACACCAGCAGGTCGGCGATATCGGCGATCATGGTCGTTTCTCCTCGCCGCCGGTCATGAGGTCCGCGCGGCGGTGCGCCGGACGCGGAAGCGGACCAGGAACGCGGAGACCAGCACGCACAGCAGGCTGACCGCGACCAACACCTCCGCGATGTAGTTCGGCACGGCGACGGTCCGGCTCATGGCGTCGGCGCCGACGAAGATCGCCGCCACGAAGATTGAGGCAACGACGACGCCCAGCGGGTGGAGCTGCGCCAGCATGGCGACCACGATGCCGCTGTAGCCGAACCCTGGCGACAGGTCGAGCGTCAGGTAGCCGCGCGTGCCGGCGATCTCCGACGCGCCGGCCAGCCCGGCCAGGCCGCCGGACAGGATCGCCACCTTCAGCATCACCCAGTTGACCGGAATGCCGGCGAACGCCGCCGCGGCTTGATTGGCGCCGACGGCCTTGATCTCGTATCCCCAGGTCGTCCGGGTGTTCATGATCCACAGCGCCACCGCCGCCAACAACGCGATGATCAGCCCGGCGTGCAGCCGCGACCGCTCGATCAGGCGGGGAAGCTCCGCTTCCGGCAGGACGGGGGCGCTTTGCGGCCAGCCCATGCCCATCGGGTCCTTCAACGCCCCTTCCAGCATCATCGAGACGAACAGCAGCGTGACGAAGTTGAGCAACAGCGTTGTCACCACCTCGTCCACGCCAAACCCTGTCTTCAGCACGGTCGGTCCGATCAACAGGGCCGATCCAGCCAGGGCTCCCCCGATCAGCGCCGCCGGAAGCAGCGCCCAGACCGGCAGATCGACCATGCCGCCGCCCAGCATGACGGCGATCAGCGCGCCAGCGTAGAGTTGCCCCTCGGCGCCGATGTTCCACAATTTTGCCCGGAACGCCACGGCGGCCGCCAATCCGGTCAGCATCAGCGGCGTGGCGCGGGTGAGGGTTTCGGCCAGGGCGAAGCGGCTGCCCAGGGATCCCTGGAACAGCAGGACGTAGGCTTGCGCAACGCTTGTTCCGGTCCAGGCGATCAACGCGGCGCACAAGGCCAGCGCCGCGATCACGGCGGCGATCGGGGCCAGGACGCGGAGCGCCGCCGAGGGCAGCGGGCGCGGTTCAAACCACATGGGATACAGGCGACATATCGTTCAGGCCACTTCGGATAGTTCGGTCCAATGACCAGCCATCGCCAAACCAAGCTGGCGGATGGTCACCGCCGAGCGCGGCTGGGGCGGCGACAGCCTGCCCCGGTGGATGACGGCGATCTGGTCGGACAATGCCAGGATCTCGTCCAGGTCCTCGGAAATCAGCAGGATGCCGGCACCGCCGGCGCGCGCCGCCAGCAGGCGTTCGTGGACATAGGCGACCGCCCCGACATCGAGCCCCCGGGTCGGCTGGTTGGCCAGGATCAGCCCCGGCCCATAGCTGAGCGTGCGGCCCAGGATCAGTTTCTGCATGTTGCCGCCCGACAGCAGGCGGGAGACCGCGTCCGGTCCCGGACAGCGCACGTCGTAGTCCTTGATGACTCCCTCGGCCCGCTGGCGCGCGGCGCCGCGCTTGAGGAAGCCAAAACGTGAGAACTCAGGCAGGCGATAGCGTTCGGCGATGAGATTTTCCCAAACGGTCATGTCGCCGACCAAGCCGGTGGCGTGCCGGTCCTCGGGGATGCGGGCGACGCCGCACCGGACCATCGCCCCCGGACCGGTCCGAGCGATCCCGTTTCCCAGAACCTCCAGCAGCCCGGCGTCCGGCACGATCAACCCGCTGACGAGATCCGCCAACGCGGACTGTCCGTTGCCGGAAACCCCGGCGATTCCTATGATCTGGTGGCGGCGGATCTTCAGATCGACCGCGTCGAGCATCCCCTGCCCGTTTCCACCGCCCGCCTTGACCGTCACGCCGGCCAGCGTCAGGACGGGCTCCCCGGCGGCCATCGGCTCGACGGTCGGCGCCTTCAGCGTGCGACCGATCATCAGTTCGGCCAGTTCGCCCCGGTTGGTCTCCGCCGTGCGGCGGACCGCCACCAGCCGGCCGCCGCGCAGCACGCCGACGTTATCACTGGCGGCCATCACCTCGTTCATCTTGTGGCTGATGAAGACGATCGCCAAGCCTTCCGCCGTCAGCAACTTGAGGGTGGCGAACAGGCGTTCGCTCTCCTGCGGCGTCAGCACGGCGGTGGGCTCGTCCAGGATCAGGATGCGGGCGTCGCGGTACAGCGCTTTCAGGATCTCGACGCGCTGGCGCTCGCCGACCGACAGGGCGCCGACGCTGGCGTCGGGATCGACCACCAACCCGAACCGCTCCGCGAGGCTGACGAGCTTGCGGCGCGCCCTTCCCCGATCGGTCCAGAACCGCCACAGCGGCTCGGTTCCCAGGATCACGTTGTCCAGCACCGACAGGTTGTCGGCCAGCGTGAAGTGTTGGTGGACCATGCAGATGCCGGCCGCCAGCGCCGCCTTGGGCGAGCCGGGTGGCAGCGGCTGGCCGAACGCCTCTATGTGTCCCGCGTCGGCCACGTAATGGCCGAACAGGATGTTCATCAACGTCGTCTTGCCGGCGCCGTTCTCACCCAGCAAGGCCATCACCCGACCGCGCCGCAGGTCGAGCGAGATCGCGTCGTTGGCGGTCAGGGCGCCAAAACGCTTGGTGATGCCGGTCAGCCGAAGGACGACCTCCGGCTCGACGGCGGGAGTGGATACCATCAGTCTACGCCATTAACCGCGGGAGGCCCTACCGGATCACATCGACGACTTGGGCTCGTCGTTGTTGACCTTGACGGTGAAGGCGCCGCTCCGGATCTGCTCCTCGCGCTCCTTGACCTTCGCCTTCGCGTCGCCCGGGACCTTGTCCTCGAAGGTGCCGAGCGGCGACAGGCTCGATCCCTTGAACTTCATCAGGCTGAACTGGCCATAGTCCTCGCCGACGAATTTGCCGTCGCGGACGGCCGTGATGGCGTGGGAGATGGTCGGCTCCATGTGCCACAGGGCGCTGGCGACCACCGTGTCCGGATACTGCGGCTGGGTGTCGATGACGTTGCCGATCGCCAGCTTGCCGCGCTCCTTGGCGGCGTCGGACACGCCGAACCTCTCGGCGTAGAGGATGTCAGCACCCCGGTCGATCATGGCGAAGGCGGCTTCCTTGGCCTTGGGCGGATCGAACCACGAGCCGATGAAGCTGACCATGAACTTGATGTCCGGCTTGGCCTCCTTGGCACCCTCCATGAAGGCGTTCATCAGCCGGTTGACCTCGGGAATGGGATAGCCGCCGACCATGCCGATGACGCCCGTCTTGGACATGGCACCGGCGATCATGCCGGTCAGGTAGGCCGGCTCCTGGATGTAGTTGTCGAAGACCGAGAAGTTGTTGCCAGCCGCCGGGAAGCTCGAAGCCATCAGGAAGGCGGTCTTGGGATAGTCCTTGGCGACGGCGCGGGCCGGCCGCTCGATCGCGAAGGCCTCGGCGACGATCAGTTGCTGTCCGCCCTCGGCGTACTGGCGAAGCACCCGCTCGTAATCCGTCGTGGCGACCGATTCGGCGAAGACATACTCGATCTCGCCGCGGCCCTCGGCCTCCTTCAACGCCTTGTGGATGCGGCTGACCCATTGCTGCTCGATCGGGACGGTGTAGACGCCCGCGACCTTGATCTTGGCGGGTTGGGCCAAGGCGTCCGAGCCGGTCCCCGCCAGCGCGATCGCCCCCATCATCATGCCGGCCGCCGCGAGAAAAACCCGCCGTCCTAGCGTCCGCCCCATCGAAACACCCATCCGTCAGCCCCTCATCCCTGGCATCGTCGTTATCGCGCCGCACCCGCAAGCAACCGCCATGCCATCACTCCGCCCGCCACCCCATGGTCGAACAGGGCGCGGCTTTGCCGGAATGAAATGGCGCGCGCTCAGGCAATGCCTGAATCATAGGCAACGGCGGGGCGCACCCTAGACCGGATGGACGGCCATGGCTTCTAGGTCAAACGGCGTATGATGCCGGCAATTCGGCCCTAATGCGGCCAGTCCAAGGTGGTTGACCCAGCATCACGCGATCATGCCCGCGAAGGCGCCAAACCTCGGCGCGACTGGAGCGCGTACCACAGCGTCACGCCCAGCGCCGCCGCCAGGAATGGCAAGGCGCCGATGTTCACCGCCTTCCAGCCCAAACCGTTCAGCAGTCCGGCGGACCCGAAGGACGCGATGGCGGCGCAGGCCGCGATCGACATCTCGGCGAAGCCCTGGACCCGGCCCCGCTCCTCCGGGCGGTGCGACTGGGTCAGCAGGGTGGTCCCCGCGATGTACATGAAGTTCCAACCCAAGCCGAGCAGCACCAGCCCGATCTGGAAGTTGAGCAACACCTGATCCCAAGCCGACACGGTGGCGCTGAACGCAAGAATCACGGCTCCGAGCGCCGCGATGCCCGGTGCGCCGAAGCGGTCGATCAGGCGGCCGGTGAAGAACGACGGCACGAACATCCCCAGCACGTGGACACGGATCGTCCCCGCCGCGTCGCCGACACTCAGGCCGCAGCCGACCATCGCCAGCGGTGTGGCATGCATCACCAGCACCATCACGGCGTGCCCAATGGCGGCGCTCGCCAGGGCGGCGATGAAGACGGGTTGCCGGATGATCACCCCCAGGGGCCTGCCAGGTCCGGCGGAGCCCGCGATGTCCGGCTGGCGCGCCGGCAGCAGCGCCAGCGGGACCAGTAAGCCGACGCTGAGGACGGCCAGGGCCAGGAACGAACCGGCGAAGGCGATCGGTGCCAATAGGTCCTTGGTCCAGAGCGCCAGGGGAGGCGCCACCAGCGCCGCCACGATGCCACCGGCCAGCACCAGCGACACGGCGCGCCCGCGCCGTTCCGGCGCCACCCGATCGACCGCCGCGAGGCGATAGTATTGCGCCGCCGCCTGATGGGCGCCCAGGACGATGTTGCCCAGGCAGAAGATAACGAAATCGGCCTGGAGGATGCCGATGGCGCAGATGGCGCCACCCGCCGCTCCCGCCAGCGCCCCGGCCGAGAATCCGGCCCGTCGGCCGCGCCGCTGCATCACCAGCGAGATTGGCCGGGCCAGGAAGATGTTGGCGACCGTCAGGAGCGCCACCGGCAGGGTGGCGAGGGCCGGGCTCGGGGCGATGGTCTGACCGATCAGCCCGGTCAGCGTGATGCTGATCATCAGCCCGGCCCAAAACATCGCTTGGCAAACAGAGAGAGTCAGGGCGTCGCGGCCTTCGCGTAGTAGCCACATTGTCGTCTTCCCAAGGAATGAAAGGGGGAGCCTCAGAGCGCCGGCACCGGCATTTCGGCGCGGAAATGGTTGCGGTAGTCCTGTGGGGTGACACCCAGCCGGCGGAGGAAAGTCCGGCGCATCGTCTCGGCGGTCCCGAATCCTGTCGCGAGCGCGATCCGCTCGACCGGTTCGCGGGTCCGTTCCAGCCGGGCGCGGGCGGCGTCGAGACGGACCTTCTCGACGAACTTCTGGGGCGTGTCGCCGGTCTCACGCTGGAAGACACGGGCGAAGTTGCGCGGGCTCATGGCGGCGCGGGCCGCCAGTTCCTCGACGCGCAGATCGGCGCCGGGATTGCCGACGATCCAGTCCCGCGCTGAGCGTATGGGGGATGACGCGTCGGCCTCCGCCATGACATGGCTGCTGAACTGCGACTGCCCACCCGGACGCTTGAGGAACAGCACGAGCTGACGCGCGATGTCGAGCGCCGCCCGGTGTCCCTGGTCCTCCTCGACCATCGCCAGCGCCAAGTCCATGCCGGCGGTGACTCCCGCCGAGGTGTGGATGCCGCCGTCGCGGATGTGCAGCGCGTCGGGTTCGAGCAGGACCTTGGGAAAGGCGGCTCGGAACTCGTCACACCGGGCCCAGTGGGTGACAGCCCTACGGCCATCCAGCAGTCCCGCCGCGGCCAGGACGAAGGCGCCCGAGCATACCGAACCCAGCCGACGCGCCCGGGGCCGCATCGCGTGCAGCCATTGGTGGACATGCGGATCCGCCGCTGGACGGTCGACCCCGACCCCGCCGGCGACCAGCAGCGTGTCGATGCCGTCGGAAACCTCGCCGATCCCGCGTTCCGCGATGATCCTCATGCCGGAGGATGTCCGGATCGGCCCCCGCTCCAAGCCGATGATCTCGACCGGATATCCAGCGTGGCAGAAAACCTGCAGCGGTCCCGTCACGTCGAGGATCTGTACATCGGGGTAGGCCAGCACGGCCATCAGGGGGCGATCGATCTTGCTCATTCCGGCACTATCCGATCCGACGGGTTTGGCGGCAATGACAAAGAACCCACGTTTCCTGCCAGCCCACATCCAAGGGTGTAGAGCGGAGTATCGAGCCGCCACCTCCACCGCGCGCCAGCTAGATAAAAGACATTTTAATATAATATTTTAAATGCATCTTCTTGGAATGGAATGGAAATGAAGACCACTGGGCTCGTGTTATCCATCGCTGGCGGTATCGGCCTCGCGACTGGCGCGGCTTTGGAATTCAGCACCGGCGGCGGGCTCAGCCGGCTGGTCAATTTCGGGCTGATCGCCGGCCTGCTCGACCATCGCATGCTGATCGTCCTGATCTCCGGCTTCGCGCTGGTCGCCGGCACCGTGCTCTACGGCCTGTCCTTGACCGAGGAGGCGCTGGGCCGCATGACCGCGATGATCCAGGAGGCGATCGACGCGCCGGACACCTACCCCGCCGTGCCGATGCTGCTGAACAACCCGATCACCGCTCCGGCGTCGGCGCCGTCGTCGGATCTGACCGCCTCGCGCCCGACCGGTGAGGTCGTCAAGATGGTGCCGGACGCGGTGGTCCGGGAAGGTGGCGTTCGCGGGGCCTGACGGGGAACGGCGGGGTTATCGCCCGATCTCGAAGGTACACGAACCGAATTGCCGTGGCACGGGTCGAGAAAGGAGTCCTTTAACTATTGGTGTCGCATGATCGCCTGCCAGCCTGATTACTTCCTCGATTGGTTTGATGGAGCCGTCCGCGAAACCCCGCCTCCCCATCGTGTCGCGGCCGCCAACCGCTGACGGCGCGGTCGGATCGCTACATACCAGGATCATCGAGAGCGTGCCCGAAGTGGTGTTCGCGACCGATGCGGATGGTTGCTGGACCTATCTTAATCCGGCATGGACACGCCTGACCGGCCATCCCGCGCGGGACTGCATCGGTCACTCGTTCGCCGAATTCGTGTTTGGGGAGGAACGGGCGGTCGCGGTAGCCCGGTTCGGCGAATTCATGTCGGGACAAGTGTGCGGCTACAGGCGCGAGGTGCCCTACCGGACCGCCGATGGCGCCGTGCTGTGGCTGGACGTCAACGTGTCGCTCGACCGCGACGCGGACGGGCGGGTGATCGGCAGCTACGGCTCCATGAGCGACATCACGGCCCGCAAGCTGGCCGATCTTTCCGCCCGCCGCGAGCAGGCGATCCTGGAAGCCATCATAGGCGGTGATCCCCTCGAATCGGTCTTGAGTGGGATCTGCCTGTTGTCGGAAGACGTGGCGGCGCGAAGCCGGTGTTCGATCCTGTCGCTGGACCCGGCGACCAAACGTCTCCATGTCGTCGCGGCGCCGAGCTTGCCCGACGACTATAACGCTTTGGTGGACGGTACCGCCATCGGCCCCTGCGCCGGATCCTGCGGGACCGCCGCCTTCCGGGGTGAACCGGTGGTGGTGGCCGATATCGCGAACGATCCGCTCTGGGTTCGCAATGGCCGCTACCATACCGGCGCCCTCAACCATGGATTGCGCGCCTGCTGGTCGTTTCCGATAGTGGGCGATGGTGTCGTCCTCGGTACCTTCGCGATCTACTATGATCGCGTGCTCGAACCCGACGACGCCGAGTTGCGGATGGCTGACCGCTTGGCGAAGCTGGCCGCCATCGCGATCATGCGCCGCCGCACCGACGACGCCCTGAGGATCAGCGAGGAACGCTACGCCGTCGCCGTGCGCGGCGCCCAGGTGGGCATTTGGGACGTCGACCTCAAGACTGGCAGCGTCTACTGGTCCCCCCTCCACAAGGAGATGCTCGGGCTCGACCCCGACGCCGCCCATGTGTCGGAAACCGGCAAGGGCATTCTTGGCCAGACGCTGGAGAGCCTGATCCATCCGGATGATCTGCCCCAGGTCGAGCGTGCCTACCTGTCGCACTTGGCCCACGCGACGCCTTACGACGTGACGTTCCGCGTCATCCGGCCGGACGGCGCGCTCCGATGGATGCAATCGCGTGCCCAAGCCGTCCGCGACGACGCGGGCGCCCCGGTCAGGATCGCCGGCAGCATCCTGGACGTGACCGACAAGGTCGACGCCGCCGACGCGCTGCGGACCCGCGAGCGGCAACTCTCGAAAGCGCAGAGCTTCGCCCGGACGGGCGACTGGCTGTGGCATCTGGAACAACGGCGCGTCGAGTGGTCGGACGAGATCTACCGCATCTTCGGCGTCGACCGCGACAGCTATGTGCCGGAAATCGGCAGCGTATTCGACTTCGTCCATCCCGATGACCGGTCGGACGTGATGGACCGGATGTCGCGGACGATCGCGGAAAAATCGCGGTCCACCATGGAGTTCCGCATCGAGCGGCGCGATGGCGAGGAACGTCACCTGTGGGCCCAGTGGCAGTGCAGCCTCAACGCCGCCGGCGAGGTTTCCCACGTCTTCGGCGTCAGCCGCGACGTGACCGAGGAGAAGAAGGCGGCCGAGACCCTGCGCGCCGCCAAGGACGCGGCGGAAGCGGCCAGCCGCGCCAAGTCGGAATTCCTCGCCAGCATGAGCCACGAGCTTCGCACCCCGCTCAACGCCATCATGGGGTTCAGCGAGGTCCTGAAGGAGGGCATCCTGGGGCCCTTGAGCGAGCGCTACCGCGACTACGCCAGCGACATCCACCGCAGCGGCCGGCATCTGCTGGACCTGATCAGCGACCTGCTGAACATGGCGCGGATCGAGGCGCGTCAGATCGAGTTCCACGAGGAGCCGGTGGCGCTCGGCGACATCGTCGAGGAAGGATTGCGGCTGACACGGCTGACGCCGGGGGAGGCGACGCAGGTGGTGACAATCGCCCTGCCCGACCCCGTTCCCATCATCCAAGCCGACCGACGGGCGTTGAAGCAGGTGCTGATCAACCTGCTGGGCAACGCCGCCAAGTTCACCCCCGACGGTGGCCGCATCGGCGTGACCGTCGCGCTCGATCCGACGAAAGAACATCTGGAGATCACGATCTCGGATACCGGAATCGGCGTCCCGGAGCATCGGCTCGGCGACTTGGGCAAGCCGTTCAGCCGGGTCGAGAACGTGATGTCCCGGCGCTACCAGGGCAGCGGCATGGGTCTGTTCATCTCCAAGGCGCTGGTGGAGCGTCATGGCGGCGCCTTGCTGATCACCAGCGCCGAGGGGCGCGGCACCAGCGTGACCGTCCGGCTGCCGGCCAACCGGATCATCACGTTCGGCTCCCTCTCCGACGACTAACCGACCAAGGAGAGATTGCGGTAGGATCATCCATGCCTCAATCCCGGGATCCCGGCGGAAGAGGGACAACCCGCCGCGGAGAGGGCTGTGATGGGCATGATGGTGAGACTTCCGATCGTTCTGATGCTGGCCTGCGCCTTGGCGGGACCGGCCTTGGCCGCCGGGACGACGGTCGATCGGACGCCGGTCGGCCGCGTGATCCGCCTGGAGGGTGACGGATCGATCGTGCGCGACCGGATCCGGTCGTCGCTCCTGGTCGGAAGCGCGGTCTTCACCGACGACGTGATCGAATCGGGCACCGCCGCGCGGCTGACGGTCCAGTTCGGCGATGGCAGCACCTTGAGCGCCGGGCCGGAGAGCAGGGTCGTCGTGGCGGCGTACAAGGTGGACGCGACGGGCGCCCGCTCCTCCGCGATCTTCTCGCTGCTGGCCGGCATCGTCCGCGCCGTGGTCCAGAAAGCGGGACTGGGGGAGTTCGCGGTCCAGACCGACACGACAGTCGCCTCCGCCCGGTCGACCGAGTGGACGGCGGAGGTGACGCCGGCCGGGACGGCGGTTCTGGGGCTGGAGGGAGTTGTCGAGGTCCGGAGCCGCGCCACCGGAGCCAGCGTGGACTTGACGCGGCTTCAGGGGAGCGACGTGGCGCCCGGGCGCGATCCGACGCCGCCGGTGACCTGGGGAAGCGCCCGGGTGGAGAGGACGCTTCGGCTCATCGGCCCGGCTTTCCGCTAGGCCATGGCGAAGCGGAACGGCGGAGGGTGGCGCTTGATCCTGGCGGCGCTGGCGGCGCCGCTGATCCTCGCCGGGCTTCGGCTGGCCGATGCGGAACCGGCGGTGTTGGGCGAGCTTGAGAGCCAGAGCCTGACGCTCCGCTATCAGCTTCGGGGCCCGCTGAAACCGTCGGGCGCCGTGACCTTGCTGATGATCGACGACAAGACGCTGGCGGAGCACGGCCGCTGGCCGCTGTCGCGCCGGCTGATCGCCGACGCGGTGCGGCGGGTCGCGGCGGATGGAGCACGGGTGGTGGCGGTCGACCTGCTGTTCCCCGAGAGGGAGGCCGATCTGCCCGCCGATGTCGTGGGTGTGCTGACGGAGGCGCGCGCGGTTTCGTCGGATGGTTTGGATCGTCGGATCGACCGTTTGCTGGCGACGTCCGATCCCGATGCCGAACTGGCGGCGGCGTTGCGTTCGGCGAACGCCGCTGTGCTGGGCTTCGCGTTCGGCTTCGATGGCGGCGATATGAGCCAAGCCCCGGCGGAGCTGGCACGGTCGGCGTATCGGATCGTGCGGGAACCCGCCGTCTCGGCCGGCAGCGGCGGCGACCGGCCAACCACCGCCGTGGCGCCGGTGCCGGTGCTGGCCGAGGCGGCTGCCCTGGGACACGTCACGGTGCGGATCGAGGCTGGCGGCGCCCTGAGGCGGGAGCAGACCGCGATCCACTTCGGCGACGGCTGGTATCCCAGCCTGACGGTCGAGGCGGTCCGGCTGTATCGAGGGCTCGACGCCGACGCGGTGACGCTGGATGTCGGATCCGGCGTGGCGCTCGGGCTCGACCGGATCGCGACCGACCGGCGGATGCGGATCGCGGTGAACCACTATGGTCCGCCCGGCACGATCGAGCGTCACTCGCTGGGCGACCTGCTGGGCGGGCGCGTTCCGGCGGGCGCGTTCCGCGACCGGATCGTGATGATCGGGTCGTCGGCTCGCGGTGTCGGCGACAGCTTCAACACGCCGTTCAGCCGAGTCCTGCCCGGCGCCGAGCACTTGGGCACCGTCATCGACAACCTGCTGACCGGACGCGTCCCGGTCGATCGTCCCGAGCTGCTGACGGCCGATGTCGCGGCCATACTGGCTGGAGGCCTCGGCGCCGCGGCGCTTGGCTCGCTGCTGACGCCGGTGCTGGCCGGGCTGGCGACGCTGGCGCTGATCGCGGCGTGGCTGGCCGCCGCCGCCACGCTGTTCGCCACGGCCAACCTGTGGCTGACGGTGACCTCGCCGGTGCTGGCGGCATTGCTGGGCTTCGGCCTGTTCGCGGCGCGTCGGACGTTGGCGGGGGACAGGGCGCGGGAGTTGGCGGAGCGGCAGCGGCGGAACCTGTCGCGCTACTTCTCGCCCATGATCGCCCAGCGGCTGATGAACACCAACCTGCCTGGCATGGAGGACCGTGCCCAGCCGGTGACGATCCTGTTCATGGATCTGGTCGGTTTCACCGGCATCAGCGAGCGGCTGGCGCCGCACGAGGCGATGGACCTGCTGCGCGGGTTCTATCGACTGGTCGAGACCGCCGTGTTCGACCAGGGCGGCGTGGTCGACAAGTTCCTGGGCGACGGCGCCATGGCCCTGTTCGGCATGGGCGAGCCGTCGCCGCGCGATCCCGCCGACGCGTTGGCCGCCGCGCGGCATCTGGCGGACGCCATGGCGGCTTGGGGCGTCGAGCTGGCTGCGGCCGGACTGCCGGTGCTGAGGGTGGCGATGGGGCTTCACCTTGGCCCCGTGCTGATCGGAGACACGGGCGGCGCCCGGCAATTCACCTTCACCGTGACCGGCGACGCGGTCAACGTGGCGAGCCGGTTGCAGGCGATCACCCGCGATTTGGGCGTCATGATCGCCGCGTCCGACGCGGTCGTCGAGGCGGCGCGGTCGGCCGGCGGGCAGGACTTGGTAGACGGTTTCGTCGAATTGCCGCTCCAGCGGCTGCGGGGGCGCGAGCGGCCGATCGGGGTATGGGGCTGGCCGGCTCCCGGCGCGACGACCACCTTCTAGACCACCGCGACCAGCCGGCGGATCAGCACGGCCGCACCCTCCGCCGCGGCGCCGCAGAAGCTGGCGAAGTCCATGTGGCTGTCGGCGCCGGCCAAGTCACTGAGCGAGCGGACGACCAGACAGGGGATGCCGTAGCGCTCGGCGACCTGAGCCACGGCCGCCCCCTCCATCTCGATCGCCAGCGCCTGGCCGAAGTCGCGGTGGAGGCGTTCGCGCGTCTCCTCGCAGTTGAGGAAGGTGTCGCCGGTCAGGATCGTGCCGAAATGCAGCGCCGGGACGCGTGGCGCCGCTCCGGTCGCCTTGGCGTCGAAGGCCGGTAGGGCGATGCCGTTCAGGGTGGCGCGCACCTTGGCCTCCAGCTCGGGAGCGAGAGCGTAGCCGTGGGTGTCATCGAATCCGGGCAGTGGCGGGATGCCCGGCTGGTAGGTGCGGATGCGGCCCTCGACCAGCGCGCCGTAATCGTGCTGGACCAGCCGCGTCGCGATCACCACGTCGCCGATGCCAAGGGCGGGGTCGAGCCCGCCGGCGACACCGGAGAACAGCAGCGCGTGGCAGTCGAAGATCTCGGCCAGCAGGGTCGAGACCACGGCCGCGTTGACCTTGCCGATGCCGCTTTCGACCATCACGGTTGGACGGCCCTCCAGGGTGCCCTCGCGGAAGGTCAGGCCGGCCAGAGTCCGAGTGGCGGTTTCGGTGAAACTGGAGCCGAAATGGGCGATCTCGTCGGGGATGGCGCAGATCAGGCCAAGGGGTTTGACGGTCATGAAAGGTTCCTGGGAGGGGTTCCTGGACGGGCTTCTGGGCGAAGGCGGCTGGTCATCACTCATACCGCCTTTTATATGTCACTACCATGGATGACCTCTCCCCGCCCGATACCCTGCTGCCGCCCAACTTCCTCGGCTGGTTCTCCAGCCGCGGCTGGGCGCCGCACGCGCACCAGATCGAGATGCTCAAGGCGGCGCGCGACGGCGACAACGCCCTGCTGATAGCGCCGACCGGCGGCGGCAAGACGCTGTCCGGCTTCCTGCCCAGCCTGATCGACCTGTCGGAACGGCCGCGCGAGGGCATGCACACCCTGTACATCTCGCCCCTCAAGGCTTTGGCGGTCGACATCCAGCGCAACCTGGAAAGCCCGGTGGCCGAACTGCGCCTGCCGATCCGGACCGAGACCAGGACAGGCGACACCTCGGCCGCCAAGCGTCAGCGCCAGCGCTCCAAGCCGCCGCAGGTGCTGATGACGACGCCGGAGAGCCTGGCGCTGATGCTGTCCTACACCGACGCCGAGAAGATCTTCAAAGGGCTGCGCTGCGTCGTGATCGACGAGTTGCACGCGCTGGCCGGGACCAAGCGCGGTGACCTGTTGGCGCTGGGCCTCGCCCGGCTGGCGCGGCTGGCGCCCCTCTGCCGGCGCGTCGGGCTGTCGGCGACCGTGGCCCATCCCGCCGACCTGAGGGCGTACCTGTCCAAGACCGGACGGGCCGATGGCGGCGATGTCCGCACCGTGCTGGGCCGGACGGGAGCCCGCGCCCAGGTGGACATCCTGACGACGCGCGAGCGGCTGCCCTGGTCGGGACGGATGGCGGTCCACTCCCTGGGTGAGGTCTACGACCGGATCCGGGCGGCGGGGACCACGCTGGTCTTCGTCAACACGCGGGCGCAGGCCGAGATCGTCTTTCAGGAACTCTGGCGGCTCAACGAGGATGGGCTGGCGATAGCGCTGCACCACGGCAGCCTGTCGGCGGAGCAGCGGCGCAAGGTCGAGGCCGCGATGTCCAAGGGGTCGTTGCGCGCCGTCGTCGCCACCTCGTCGCTGGACCTGGGGATCGACTGGGCCGCCGTCGATCTGGTGGTGCAGGTGGGAGCGCCCAAGGGGGTCAGCCGCCTGCTCCAGCGGATCGGCCGGGCCAACCACCGGCTGGACGAGGCGAGCCGTGCCGTGCTGGTGCCGGCCAACCGGTTTGAGGTGCTGGAATGCAGGGCCGCCGTCCAGTCGATCGAGTCCCGCACGTTGGACGGCGACCCGACGCGGCCCGGCGGACTGGACGTGCTGGCCCAGCATATCCTGGGGATGGGCTGCGCCGGGGCGTTCGCCGCCGACGAGCTGTATGGCGAGGTCACCTCGGCGGCGCCCTATGCCGGGTTGAGCCGCCAGGATTTCGACGACGTGCTGGATTTCGTCGCGACCGGCGGCTACGCGCTGGGAAGCTATGACCGGTTCAAGCGGCTGACGCTGAGCGACGAGGATGGGCTGTACCGCCCGGCGAGCCCGGTGGTGTCGCGCCAATACCGCATGAACGTCGGCACCATCGTCGCGGCGGTGACGCTGAAGGTCAGGCTGGGACGCGGGGCGGTGCTGGGCGAGATCGAGGAATCCTTCGTCCAGTCGCTGTTGCCGGGCGACACCTTCCTGTTCGCCGGGCAGCTGCTGAAGTTCCTGGGCATCCAGGAGACCACGGTCAACTGCGCCAAGGGCGGCCAGGGCGATCCCAAGATACCGGCCTATGCCGGCAGCAAGATGCCGCTGTCCAGCCACTTGGCCGATCAGGTCCGCGCCATGCTGTCCGACCCAACCGTCTGGACCGACCTGCCGCCCGCCGTCCAGGAATGGCTGCGCCTGCAACGGCTGCGCTCGCTGCTGCCGACGCGCGACGGCTTGCTGGTCGAGACCTTCCCGCGCGGCAAGCAGCACTTCATGGTGGCCTATTGCTTCGAGGGGCGGAACGCGCACCAGACGCTGGGGATGCTGCTGACGCGCCGGATGGAGCGCGCGGGGTTGAAGCCACTGGGCTTCGTCGCGACCGACTACGTCCTGTCGGTGTGGAGCCTGAAGCCGGTCAAGGATGTCGACTCGCTGTTCGACCAGGACATGCTGGGCGACGATCTGGAGGCCTGGATGGACGAGTCGAGCATGCTGCGCCGGACCTTCCGCAACGTCGCGGTGATCTCGTGCCTGATCGAGCGGCGCCATCCCGGCCAGGAGAAGACCGGGCGTCAGGTGACCTTCAGCTCGGACCTGATCTATGACGTGCTTCGGAAGTACGAGCCGAACCATGTGCTGCTGCGGGCGACGCGGGCGGACGCCGCCGGAGGGCTGACCGACGTGCGGCGGCTGTCCGACATGCTGGCCCGCGTCAAGGGCCGCATCACGCACAAACCGTTGCCGCGGGTCTCGCCGCTGGCGGTGCCGGTGCTGCTGGAGGTCGGGCGCGAACAGGTCTTCGGCTCCGCCCTGGACGATCTGCTGGACGAGGCGGCGCAGGAGCTGATCGACGAGGCGATGCCGGAATTGAAGGAGGCGGATGGCCAGCGGGGCGGCGGGCGAGGCGGTGGTCAGGGTGCGCTGCCGCTGTGACGGCGGTGTCATTCGGGATCGCCGCACCGACGCGTTGTCCTTGACGGCGCCTGCGGGATACGGGAGATGTATGTCGGAACCTAACATGAACGAATCGGATCGTACGTGCATTCGTCCCCAAACCTGACCCTCAACGGCGTCGATCTGCTGGCCGACCTGTCGGGCGCGCTGCTGTGGCCGGACCGCCGGCTGCTGGTGGTCGCCGACCTGCATCTGGAGAAGGGATCGGCCTTCGCGCAGCGCGGCCAGTTGCTGCCGCCCTACGATACCGGAGCGACTCTGGCGCGGCTGGAGGGCGTGATCGAGCGCCACCAGCCCGAGACGGTGATCTGCCTGGGCGACAGCTTCCACGACCGCCGCGCCGCCGACCGGTTGTCCCGCCCCGACGCCGAGCGGATCGCCCGGCTGACGGCGGCGCGGGACTGGATCTGGGTGACCGGCAACCACGACCCGGAGCCGCCGGCCCATCTGGGTGGCCGGATCGCCGATGCCGTGACGCTGGGCGCGCTGTGCTTCCGCCACGAGGCGACGGCCGGAGCCGGTGGTGGCGGTGGTGGCGAGGTGTCCGGCCATTACCACCCGGTCGCGGCGGTGCGCGCCCGTGGCCGGCGGGTGCGGGCGCGGTGCTTCGCCAGCGATGGCAAGCGGCTGATCATGCCGTCTTTCGGCGCCTATACAGGAGGGCTGAACGTGCTGGACCGGGTGCTGGCTCCCCTGCTCGGCCGCCGGTTCCAGGTCCACATCATGGGCCGCGAGAAGCTGTTCGAGTTCCCCAGCGCGCGGCTGGAGCCGGATCTGGAACGGGCCTTCCGGATGCCGGCGGCTTCCGGTGTGGTCGGTTGATCGGTGGATTGACTCCTGGATTGATCCGGGACGTGGCTGGCATAGATCGGTGGGGCGGGCGGGCCGTTTGACGCCCCGCCCCATTCCCACCGGCTTTCGAAGTTCCCCATGACCTCTCCGTCCACCACCATCCGCCCGGTCGACTCCCCGGCCATCGTCTGGTTTCGCCGCGACCTGCGGGTGGCCGACAACCCTGCCCTTCACCACGCCGTCGAACGCGGCGGACCGGTTGTTCCGGTCTTCATCCTGGACGCCGATCCGGAGGATGGCCCGCGTCCGCCGGGCGGTGCCGGGCGCTGGTGGCTTCACCATAGCCTTGAACGGCTGGCCGAGACGCTGCGCGGCTTGGGCTCGCCGCTGGTGCTGCGGCGCGGCGATGCCGTCGCCATTCTGGCGGAAATGGCCGAGGCGTTGGGCGCCGAGGCGGTGATGTGGAACCACGATCACGATCCGGGAGCCGCCGCGCGCGACGACAAGGTCCGCGAGGCTTTGACCGCCAAGGGGATCGCGGTCGAGAGCTTCAACGGCGCGCTGCTGGTCGAGCCGGAGGCCATCCGCTCCAAGGCCGGGACGCCGTTCAAGGTCTTCACGCCGTTCTGGAAGACTCTGTCCACCGGTCATGATCCGGCCCGGCCGCTGCCGGCTCCGGCTGGATTGCGGGCACCGGCGGGTGGCGTCGCCTCCGACAGGCTGGAGGATTGGGGATTGCTGCCGGTAACCCCGGATTGGGCGGGCGGGCTGCGCGAGGACTGGGTTCCCGGCGAGGCGGCGGCGGGCGAGAGGCTGACGGATTTTTTGGACGAGATCGTGCGCGATTATCGGACCGGCCGCGACCGCCCCGGCCGGGACGGCACGTCGCGCCTGTCGCCCCGGCTGCGCTGGGGTGAGATTTCGCCGCGCCAAGTCTGGCACGCGGCGCGGATGCGGGCGGATGACGGGTTGGAGCCGGCGATCGAGGCCTTCCTCCGCGAGATCGGCTGGCGCGAGTTCACCCATGGACTTCTGGTGACAAATCCCGACCTGGGGACCGAGCCGATGGACAAGCGGTTCAACAAGCTGCGCTGGCGCGACGACGATGCCGGGGTGGAGGCGTGGCGGCGCGGCAAAACCGGGTATCCGATCGTGGACGCGGGAATGCGGCAGTTGTGGCAAACGGGCTGGATGCACAACAGGGTGCGGATGATCACCGGCTCGTTCCTGGTCAAGGACTTGCTGGCGCGGTGGCAGATCGGCGAGGAGTGGTTCTGGGACACGCTGGTCGATGCCTGCCCGGCCAACAACACCGCGAACTGGCAATGGATCGCCGGCTGCGGCGCCGACCCCGCCCCGTTCTTCCGCGTGTTCAATCCCGTGCTCCAGGGCCGCAAGTTCGACCCGGAGGGTGACTATGTGCGCCAGTTCGTGCCGGAATTGGCGGAGTTGCCGAACCGGTACATCCACGAGCCCTGGAACGCGCCGACGGACGTGCTGGCGAAGGCTGGCGTGGAGTTGGGCACGACCTATCCGAACCCGATCGTCGATCATGGCACCGCCCGCGACCGCGCGCTGGCGGCTTTCCGGGAGATGCGGGCGGCGGCGCGGGACACGGCACCGGCAGCCTGATGGGCTTGGCGGGCTTGGTGGGCTTGTAGGGTGTTGGGGGAGAGTTCGCGCGGGGTGGGATCAGACGGCTTCCAGTCGTCTGATGGAGTGGCGAGCGACGGCGCGGGGTTGGATGGCGAGTTGCCGGTCCAGTTCCGCGAGGGAGGGATACCCGGATGGCATCGGCTCGTTCGTCTCGACCTCCTCGTTTTCGTCGAAAAGGTCATCATTGGTCACTGTCCGGGAGGCCGTCATGGGCGGTGTGAGGTCATCCTCCACGGCGGCCTCGTCGGTGAATCCGGGACGGAAGCGGATGGGATCCAGTTCCTCTTCCGGATCGCCGGCGAGGTCTTCCAGGTCGGCATCCGGGTGGGGTTTGCTGTCCAGGGCGCCGTGATGGTGATAGGCGATCCGCTTGTCCTGGATGACGCCGCGCAGCTTCAGGCGGAACTCGATCGCGCGGAGTGCCAGCGCCGGGCGCTTGCTCTCGAAGGCGTCCGCGATCACCCATCCGATCTGTTCGTCGGCCTCGTCCAGATGGGCTTGATGCTTGGCGCGCCGCTCCGCGCGGATCTCATCGATCCGGACGCGGATTTCCGGCTGGCGCATCAGGAACGCGCCGCGCTGCTTGCCCCCGCCGGCCGAGTACCCCGCCCTCCTGGCCACCTCCGCTCCACCCACACCATGGGACATCGCCTCGCAGAACTCCTCCTGCCGGGAGGTCAGCTTGGGTCTGGCGGGGGCGGTGGCTTTGGGGGTGGTGGCTTTGAGGGCGGGCGGGGTCATCATGACGGGAGCCTTCCGTGGGATAGGAATATTCGTGGATTATTATCCTAATTTGATGATTCTGACAAGCTGCAAGAAGGACGGACAATCTGGAATCATCTAGCATCCTCTCAACTTTTGGTCGTAAAAATGTATGATCATGAACAACATATTGGAATCCATCAAGGACTAGGCTCCAACGAAGATGCCATGGTAGCCGAAGGTGCAGGAGATACGCGAGATTCAATCCAGTGCAGCGAGATCAGAAGAAGAGAAATAATATTAAAGGTTGTTACCGCTTTTACCAGAAAGGTAATCAGCGGTGTCAAAGCGCCTTAAATCACCAAGAGCTTGTTGAGTGTGAGCTGATGCGTCTGCAGTGTGTCGGTTGGCTTCGGAGGTACAATGATAAATGAGGCCGGGTGCAAGGTGCTTCATGCTCTGCACTTGTCTAAACTGCCTCTGCTGATCAGATATGCACGAAGGATCGCCGAGATACCGTCACTTACCTGCTTGAACTTTGACCCTGTATTTTCCGTAAAGGCCACAAGCACAGCGGCCTGGCCGCACTTGGTCAATGGCGCCCCGAATGTGCGGAGTTCCAAAACGAAATCATCGACACTATCGCTCTTTCAGGCCTCAGAAATCGACATGAAGGTCCTGTAAAAAATGGGCTAAGAGCACCTATCAGGAATCCGATCACCAACACCAAATATTTGCCTCTGAAACATTGA
Source organism: Skermanella stibiiresistens SB22 (assembly GCF_000576635.1). Lineage (GTDB taxonomy): Bacteria > Pseudomonadota > Alphaproteobacteria > Azospirillales > Azospirillaceae > Skermanella > Skermanella stibiiresistens. Next base: position 209,293 of record NZ_AVFL01000002.1, on the reverse strand, counting down.
AATATGTATTGATCAATACTCATAGCGTACCTGCTACAATCATATCGGGCATCATCTAAATCTTCGATTTATTCCTTTTTAAGCAGGTTATATTAGTTTCTCTTCGACGGATGAGCCCTGCTTTCGACAACATCAAAGCGCTCTCCTTTACCGTCGGATGCATCAAAATACATTATTAGCTTACTTCGAGCCCAACTCGCGGCTAAAGAGCGCACCCCTATTTCTGGTGTCAACTTAGATGCTAGGGTAGTTTGAGATTTTTTGACATGATAGGTGCATCGTGAAAGCATATCCTTCATTTTTATCATCGTTCGACGATTTCGACGCTCATATATGTGAGTATTTTTCAAAACTGAGTAATGTGGAAAAAGGTTCTCGTTTCGCGAAGTTCGCTGCCAATTTGATCCCTTTCGTTGACGAACTTCGAGAGTTTGGGGAGGTGAGGGTGTCTCCAAAAAAATCCCATGATGGCGGTATTGATGTGGAAAGTGACCTTTTGGATGATGGACGCCGCTTATGCGCTCAATCCAAACTCAGCATCACCACAAAAGAAGAAATAGATACAATAATTAGTAAATTCGAAGCCTATGAAATTAATTTATCAAAGCCACCATCTCAGGGTCAACTGTTTGCAGGAGATCAAAAGAAGCCACACTCAACATTCGTAATAATAGTCTCCGCAAGAATTGACGGTATTATGCGTCGTTATCTGCAATGCTCGATGTCTTCTCGGAAATTTTATGATAAACTTGTTAAATCTGGGAGAATTTTTATCATCGATGGGCCTCGAATTCATCAGATATTACAAACGGCTTACGGCAAGACGTTCAGCCTGCCGAGCCAAATCTGCTTATCCTCCACAAATCAGTGGATCCAGTGTGGCTCTGTTTGGCTCGGATATCTGCCGGCACAGGAGTTGATAGACATATACAAGAAACACGGGGATGCACTCTTCTTCGAGAATATCCGAGATTATCTTGGAAGAACAAGCGGAAAAGTTGCACCTGATCAACCGACGGTAAATGAAGATATTTCGGAAACCATCAAGAACCAACCTACAAAATTTCTAGAACGGAATAATGGTATTACTTTTAAAGCAGGTGAAGTAAAACCACAGAATGATAGGGAGTTGATATTGAAGGAGGCGTCCATTGTTAATGGTTGCCAGACAACAATGTCTTTAGTTGAGGCAAAGGATTCGATAGGTGAGTGCGTTGTTCAAGTTAAAATTATTGAAAGCAGTGACGCATGGGATGTTGCCAAATCAGCAAACTACCAAAACACTGTCGACAAAATTGAGCTGGACTTAGCGAAATTTCTTAGACCGCAGCTTGTCCGTATGTATGCCAGTGGCGCTGGAGTAGATCTTGAAGATGCACAAGCTACAACAGCTATAGCTCTACTCGGCGGTTTTTATGATGGTAAAATCCGGTATGAAGAAATCCGTTATCTATACATTGGAATCATGAGCAACAGTCCCAATAACGTTGGAGATCAGCTTTATACCAAACTTCGGTCTGACTTGATATGTGGGTTTGCCGATAATTTAGCCGATCAGAAATTGCTGATGCAGACCTTGTTCAAGACTGTTACTGCTACAAGAAGAGCTGTCGAGCGATGCGAGGACCTTTTTGGACAGGAAGAATACATGAATCCCTTCCTGCGTGTTTTTCATGATAGAAAGCCCAAATATAGGATTTTCTTAGCCATTCTTTCTCTTTGCGCACACCTTCGGATTGATATCAGTGCTAGATCCGATGATCCGTCGAAAGAATTTGAAAGGATGCGATGCTTTGTTCAAGGTGCTCAAGACTTGTTAGATCAGAATGAGACTGGGTTTATTCGCACTTATGCTCGCGCTCTCAATCAATTTGCAAACGAAGCTAGATCAAATACGGGCGGTGACGACGCCAAAATAAAGCAATATTTATCGAATTTGTTAAAACGTGGCTTTAAGAGTCTTTACTCTACATTAATCATGTCGATTGATACGGAGTCGAGATTGCATCAAATATAATGCATCAGCCGATCCACTTTGGTGGAGCTTGTTACGGTGCGACCAGATGGCGGATCAAGCGTCCCGATATTCACCAAGTGTTTTCGTGTGATGACAGCTGAAGCATTCGCCAACGCAGGCTCGTTCAGCCATGGCAAGCATCCCAATGCGCTCGGCGTCGCGGGCATCGGTCACGGCCACCTTCGCGGTCCGCTCAACCAACTGAGCCGGAAGACCTACCATGATGAGATCGTTTACCTTAACGTCAGTATTCCAGCGAACGTTATCGGGGATGGTGATCATCAACATCAAGACAAGATTTTGACTCGTTCGCAGATCACAAGGCTTGCCACCGCTGGTGAATATATCGAGCTATTTGGCGGAAAGGTATCTTGCCTCATCCCACAATTCAAAGTCAGTAGGTAGGGTAGAGCGAAGCGGCACCCGACCTAAGGCTACGGTTATGTCACTCAAGTGGTTGATTTGATGCCATATTTCCGGAGCTTGTTGGCGACCATGGTGTGGGAGGTCTTGAGGCGGCCGGCTAGTTTGCGGCTGGAGGGGAAGCGGGGGAAGAGGCGGTTGAGCAGGCCGCGTTCGAAGTCGGCGACGGCGGCGTCCCAGGAGTCGGCGATGCCGTCGCCCAGGCCATCGCCGGTGGCGTCCGGGTTGGGTTCCACGGCGACGCTGGAGGTGGCGATCTCCAGGTCGGGGGCGTCCAGCCAGGGGCCGTCGATCATCGTCACGGCGCGGAAGATCACGCTTTCCAACTGCCGGACGTTGCCGCGCCACGGGTTGGTCAGCAGGGCGCCGGCGGCGGCCGCGGTCAGGCGGCAGGGCCGGCGTTGCGCCTGGGCGCAGGCGCGGAGGATGAAGTGGCGGGCCAGCAGCAGGATGTCGTCGTCGCGCTCCCGCAGCGCCGGGACTTGCAAGGCCAGCACGTTGAGGCGGTAGAATAGGTCCTCGCGGAAGGCGCCCTCGGCGACCATCCGGTCGAGCTTGCGGTGGGTGGCGCTGATGATGCGGACGTTGACCCGCATCTCCTGCTCGCCGCCGACACGGCGGAAACTGCCGTCGTTGAGGAAGCGCAGCAGCTTCGCTTGGAGATAGGGCGACATCTCGCCGACCTCGTCCAGGAACACGGTGCCCTGATCCGCCAGTTCCAGCAGGCCGGGCTTGCCGCCACGCTGGGCTCCCGTGAACGAGCCGGGGGCGTAGCCGAACAGTTCGCTCTCGGCCAGGTTCTCGGGCAGCGCCGCGCAGTTGAGGGCGAGGAAGGTCTTGCCCATTCTGCCGCTGGCGCGGTGGCAGGCGTGGGCGATCAGCTCCTTGCCGGTGCCCGTCTCGCCCATGATCAGCAAGGCGGCGTCAACGGGGGCTAGGCGGGCGGCTCGCGCCTTGAGGGCGCGCATGGCGGGCGAGTCGCCGATGATGGCGTCGAAGCCGCCCTCGTCGAAGTTCCGCAGCGCTTGCAGGCGCTCGCCCAAGCGGCTGGGGGCGTGGAGCGTCAGGACGCCGCCCGCCACTTGGGAGGGCTCTGCCGTGGGGGAGTCGGCGATCGGCCGCACGTCCAATTGGAACGGCTGGCCGCGCAGCATGACCTCGCGGGCCGGGACCTGGAAGCCGGCGGCGATCATCTCGCGCGGGAACCCCTCGTCGTCGATCAGCTCGGCCAGCCGCTTGCCGACCAACGCGGTCCCGCCCACGATGTCGTCGGCGGCGGCGTTGCTGAGGATCACGAGGCCGCCGGCATCGACCGCCAAGACCGGGTCGGGCATGGCGGCCAGCACGGCGGCGAGGTGGAGCCGGCGGCGCGTGCCGGGCAGCATGTCCACCGCCGTGACGTCCCCTACCCCGCCGACCTCCAGCAGGGCGGCGCGCAGGCCGGCCAGGGCCGCGCTGGCAAGCTGGGGCGCGTCGATGAAGATGTGCGGCGGATCGACCTCCACCGCGACGACGTTCAGCCGGCGGGTGGCGAGCACGGCGAGCACTTCATGGGCGATGCCGACGCGGTCGGTGAAGGTGATGTCGATGCGCAAGCCGCAGGTTCCGTATTGTTTCGCTTACAGCGTAACGATTCGTGTACGAATGCGCCAGGGGCTTGTTGTGGCTGGTGATTTCACGGTGGCGAGGGTGGAAGGTGGCACACGTGTAAACGATCGTGTACGGAGATTTTGCCACAGGCTTGGGCGCGCGGCAGCAAGCGCGCGCGTTTCGACGCTTGGCATGCGGATTGCTGATCAACAACACCATGGAATACGGAGAAGGACGGCATGCTGGACATCCGTGAAGTCAGCGCTGGCGCGCTGCTGACGATCGACCTCGACGCGGTTCGCGCGAACTACCGCCTGCTGCGCGAGCGGCTGGGTGGTGGCGCCGCATGCGCAGGGGTGGTCAAGGCCGACGCCTATGGGCTGGGTGCCTCCAGGGTGGCGCCGGCTCTGGTGGCGGAGGGCTGCCGGCACTTCTTCGTCGCCCATCTGGACGAGGCGATCACGCTTCGGCCCCATATTCCCGCGGACGCCGAGCTGTTCGTGCTCCATGGCGTCAATCCCGGTGTCGATTCCGACTGCGTGGCGCATGGGATCACGCCGGTGCTCAACAGTCTGGAGCAGATCGACGCCTGGACCAGCCTCGCCCGCTCGCTCAACCGGACGCTGGCCGCCGTGGTTCAGGTCGATACCGGCATGTCGCGGCTGGGCCTGTCGCCGCGCGAGATGGCGATGCTGGCGGGCGACCGGAGCCGCCTGTACGGCGTCGATATCCGCTTCGTGATGAGCCATCTGGCCTGCGCGGAGCGGCAAGATCATCCGATGAACGCCGAGCAGTTGGAGCGGTTCGAGATCGCTCGGGAGCTGTTTCCCGGCGTGCCGGGCTGCTTCGCCAATTCGTCCGGGATCTTTCTGGGGCGGGAATATCACTTCGATCTGGTTCGGCCGGGGGCGGCGCTTTATGGCGTGGTGCCGGTCGTGGGTGCCGCGAACCCGATGAGGCCGGTCGTGCGGCTCCAGGCGCGGGTGATCCAGGTGCGCGAGGTCGAGGGCGGGACGCGGGTCGGTTATGGCGCCAGCTGGGTGGCGCCGGGCCGCTGCCGGATCGCCACCGTCTCCGCCGGATACGCCGACGGACTCATTCGCAGCCTGGGCAATCGCGGGGCGGCGTGGCGGGGCGGCACCAAGCTGCCGATCGCGGGCGTGGTGTCGATGGACACGATCACGCTGGACGTGACGGATCTGGGCGACCGGCCGCTGGAGCCCGGCGCGCTGGTCGACCTGATCGGCGAGCACAACCCGGTCGATGTCGTGGCCGAGGCGGCCGGGACGATCGGCTACGAGATCCTGACCAGCCTCGGCGGGCGCTATCACCGGCATTACATCGGCGGCTGACGCCGCTTGCGAAAACCCTAGTTAGGAGATGATCCCGTGAAGGTACTGGTTCTCGGCAGCGGCGTCATCGGAGTCACCTCGGCCTATTTCCTCGCGAAGGCCGGCCATGAGGTCACGGTCATCGACCGTCAGCCCGCTGCTGGGCTGGAGACCAGCTATGGCAACGCCGGCGAGGTCTCGCCGGGATATTCGTCGCCGTGGGCGGGACCTGGGCTGCCGTTCAAGGCGATCAAGTGGCTGTTCATGAAGAACAGGCCACTGGTGATCTGGCCGCAGATGGATCCCGCGCAGTGGATGTGGGGGCTGGCGCTGCTGCGGAACTGCACGGCGGAGCGGTACGAGATCAACAAGGCGCGGATGGTCCGCATCGCGGAGTACAGCCGCGACACGCTGCGCGACCTGCGGACCGAGGCTGGCATCCAGTATGACGAGCGCAGCCAGGGCACGCTCCAACTGTTCCGCAAGCAGGAGCAGATGGACGGCACTGGCGCCGACATCGCGATCCTGAAGCGGTTCGGCGTGCCGTTCGAGGTGCTGGACCGTGACGGCTGCGTGGCGGCGGAACCCGCCTTGGGGCATGTCCGAGAGAAGTTCGTCGGCGGGCTGCGGCTGACCGGCGACGAGACCGGCGACTGCTTCAAGTTCACCCAGGCGCTGGCGGTGCTGGCCAAGGATCTCGGCGTCGTGTTCCGCCAGGGCGTCAAGATCGAACGGATCGCCAGCGACGGGCGGCGGATCACCGGTGTCGTCACCGATGCCGGGGAGCTGACGGCCGACCGCTATGTGGTGGCTCTGGGCAGCTACTCGCCGCTGCTGCTGAAGCCGCTGGGCATCCGCATCCCCGTCTATCCGATCAAGGGCTATTCGCTGACCGTGCCGATCACCGACGCGTCGGGCGCCCCGGAATCGACGGTGATGGATGAGACCTACAAGGTGGCCGTGACCCGGCTGGGCGACCGCATCCGCGTTGGCGGGACGGCGGAACTGGCGGGCTACGACTTGTCGCTGCGGCCGGCGCGGCGGGGACCGCTGGACCATGTGGTGACCGATTTGTTCCCGCGCGGCGGCGACGTTTCCCGCGCCGAGTACTGGACGGGGCTGCGGCCGATGACTCCGGACGGGCCGCCGATCATCGGCGCCACCTCCCTGCCGAACCTGTACCTGAACACCGGCCACGGCACGCTGGGCTGGACCATGGCGGCGGGCTCCGGCCGGGTGCTGGCCGACATGGTGTCGGGGCGCGTGGCCGATATCGACCTGGAGGGCATGACGATCGAGCGTTATGGCTCGGCGGCGGGCGGCGGTGCCGTGACGGCGAAGGGGGCGCACGCCTGACGCGGTGATCACGCCTTCGGTATAGGTTGCCCGGGATAGACATTATCCCGCATGCGTACGTGCCGCGAACCCGCTATACCACGCGGACGTGTATGCATGAACCGATATGCGGAAGGGAAGACCATGGCCGGCTTCAAGGATCATTTCTCGGGACACGCGGCGCTTTACGCCGATAGCCGCCCTAGCTACCCACCGGCCCTCGCGCGCGCGCTGGCCGAACTGGCGCCCTCGACGGCGTTGGCGCTGGAATGCGGTTGTGGATCGGGGCAATTGAGTACGGTGCTGGGCGACGTGTTCGACCGGGTCGAGGCGACCGACGCCAGCGCCGAACAGGTCGGGCAAGCCAAGCCCCACCCGCATGTGACGTATCGGGTGGCGCCGGCAGAAAAAAGCGGGCTGCCCGACGGGAGTTGCGATCTGGTCGTGGCGGCGCAGGCGGCGCATTGGTTCGACCTGCCGGCCTATTGGGTCGAGGTCGCCCGCGTGCTGAAGCCCGGCGGGCTGACGGCGCTGGTCGGCTACGCGCCACCGCGGGTGAACCCGGCGCTGGACGTCCTCATGGACGCATTCTACCACGAGGGCATCGGCCGCTTCTGGCCGCCGGAACGGCTGATCGTCGACAACGCCTACAAGGGCGTCGACTTCCCGTTCCGCGAGGTCGAGGCTCCCCGTCACGACCTGACCGCCGACTGGAACCGCCACCGCTATCTCGGCTATGTCGCCAGCTGGTCGGCCGTCAAGCTGGCGGAGAAACAGGGGTTGAACCCCCTGCCCGCCTTCGCCGACGCGGTCGCCGCCGACTGGCATGACGCGGAGGAGGTCCGGCCGATCCGCTGGCCGGTGCTGATGCGGATCGGCTACTCGGATTAGATATGCGAATGATGCTGGCGGAGTAGGAGCCGTAGGTCGGGTAGAGCGTAGCGGCACCCGACACCAACTCGCCTGCTTGTCGGGTGCCGCTACGCTCTACCCGACCTACGATTGTAAACGGTTTTCCTTGGGCTCAGCGTTTCTTCCGGCGTCGGAGCTGGTCGAAGAAGACGATCGCGATGATCAGGAAGCCGGTGATGATCCGCTGCCAGAACGGGTTGACGTTCAGCAGGTTGGCGCCGTTGTTGATGGTCGTCAGCAGCATCGAGCCAAGCAGCGGCCCGGTGATGCTGCCGACCGCGCCGAACAGGCTGGTGCCGCCGATCACCGACGAGGCGATCGACTGTAGCTCCCAGCCCTCGCCCGTGGTGGCGACGCCGATCGCGATGCGGCTGGCGGTCAGCACGCCGGCCAGACAGGCCAGCGTGGCGGACAGGATGTAGGCTAGGTAGATGGTGCGGGCGATGTGGACACCGCTGAGGCGGGCCGCCTCGGCGTTGCTGCCGACCGCGTAGATGTAGCGGCCCCAGCGGCTGTGGTGCAGCAGCACGTAGCTGGGGATCGCCACCAGGATGACGATCCAGAACAGCGACGGGATGCCCAGCAGCGACAGCCGGGAGAAGCCGGTGAAGTCGGGCGGGAAGCCGCTGATGGTGGCGCCGTTGGTCATCAGCAGGCCGATGCCGCGGAAGGCGGTCAGCGTCGCCAGCGTCATGATGAAGGGCGGCAGGCCCAGCTTGAGGATGCCGAAGGCGTGGAAGCCGCCGATCACGGGGCCCAGGCACAGCGTCAGGAACACCGCCGCCCAGATCGGCACGTCGGCCTTGAGCAGCAGCGCCACCACCGTGCTCGACAAGCCGACCACGGCGCCGACCGACAAATCGATGCCGCCGGTGATGATGACGAAGGTCTGGCCGATCGCGATGATCGCCCATAGCGACGCTTGGCGCAGCAGGTTGACGATGTTGTTGGCCGTCATGAAGCTTTCGGTGGTGGCGCTCAGCACCGCCCACATCAGCAGAAGCAGCCCCAGCAGTGTCAGGTTCAGCAGGAAGCCGAAGCGGAGTCCGCGGCGGGGCTTGGCGGCGATGGCGAGGTCAGCCATGGTCTTCACCCATTCTTGTCAGGTCCCGATGGCCTCGGCCAGGATGGTTTCGTGATCGACCCGCTTGTGCGGGAAACTGGCGGTCAGCCGGCCCTTGCGGAAGACGTGCAGCGTGTCGCCCAGGTCGTAGACCTCCGGCAGGTAGGAGGAGATCAGGATGATCCCGGCGCCGGCGCGGAGCAGCACCGCCATCAGCTTGTAGATCTCGGCCTTGGTGCCGACATCGACGCCGACCGTCGGCTCGTCGAAGATGAAGAGGTCGGCGCCGTGGTTCAGCCACTTGCCGATCACGATCTTCTGCTGGTTGCCGCCGGATAGGGTCAGCGCGTCGACCCCGCGCGACGCGGCGACGATCCGCAGGTCGCGCATCTGCTTGTCGGAGCGGCCGCGCTCCTCGCCCGGCTGGATCAGGCCGGCGACGCTGATCTTGTGGAAGACCGGCAGGTTGAGGTTGAATCCTACCGGCAGGTTGAGGCAGAGGCCCTGGTCGCGGCGGCTTTCCGGTAGCAGGACGATGCCGCTCTCGATGGCGTCGGCCTCTCGGCGGAACTCGACCGGCTTGCCGCGCAGTTTGACATCGCCGGCCGTCTTGTGGGTGCGGCCGAACAGGCACTGGACGAACTCGCTCCGCCCGGCGCCGATCAGGCCATAGAGCCCGACGATCTCGCCGCGCCTGACCTTGAGCGAGACGTCCTGGAAGCCGGGGCCGCTGAGGCCGGTGACCTCGAGCAGCGTCTCGCCCAGCGGGATGACCTCCTTGTGGTGGATCTCGTCCAGCGGGCGGTTGACCATCTCGCGGATCAGGTCGCGCTCGTTGGTCTCGGCCACCACATGGGTCCCGATCAGCTGGCCGTCGCGCAGCACCGAGACGCGGTCGGCGATCTGGAAGATCTCCTCCATCCGGTGGCTGATGTAGATGATCGTGACGCCCTCGCCGTGCAGCCGCCGGATCAGCGCGAACAGCTGATCCGTCTCCGCCCGGGTCAGGTAGCCGGTCGGCTCGTCGAACACCAGGAAGCGGGTGCCCCGGCTGGCGGCTCGGGCGGTGGCGACCAGCTGCTGCTGGCCAATCGTCAGGTCACTGAGCATGGCCGCGGCGGGCAGGTGGAAGCCCAGCCCGTCCAGGATCTCCTGCGCCCGCCGGTTCATCTCCCGCTTGCGGAGCAGGCCGAACCGGGTGTCCTCGTCGCCCAGGAAGATGTTGGCCGCGACCGTCAGGTGCGGGCACAGCACGACCTCCTGGTGGACCGCGTTGATGCCGAGCGCCAGGGCATCCTGCGGACCGGAGAACTCGACCTCCCGCCCCTGCCACAGGATCGAGCCGGAGGTCTTGAGGTGGACCCCCGTCAGCAGCTTGATCAGCGTCGATTTGCCGGCGCCGTTCTCGCCGACGATGGCGTGGACCTCGCCGGGCATGAAGCTGAGGCTGACCGCCTTCAGCGCGTGGGTGCCGGCGAAGCGCTTGTCGAGCTTGCGGAGTTCGAGCGTGGCGACGCCGGCGGGGAACGCCGGCGCCTCCCTGAGCGCCGCGGTCATCATTTGACCTTCGGGTTCAACAGCTCCTGCGACCGCTTCTCGTTCATGTTGGCCTTGGTGATGACGTTGACGCCGGTGTCGACATCGGCTGGCACGGCCTCGCCCTTGGAGGCGGCCAGGGCGGTCTTGATGCCGTCATAACCCATGCGGTACGGGTCCTGGACGACCAGGGCGGCGATGACGCCCTCGCTGAGGAAGCTGACCAGACGCTCGTCGTTGTCGAAGCCGATCAGCTTGATCTTGTCGCCCAGGTTGTTCTCGGCGATGGCCTGGCCGGCGCCCTGGGCCATGATCAGATTGCTGGCGAAGACGCCGCGCAGGTTGGGGCTGGCGGTGATCAGGTCGGTCATGATGTTGAGGCCGGTGGTCGGCTGACCGTCGGCGACGCGGTCGGCGACCAGCTTCAGCTTGGGATACTTGGCCGCCAGCTGCTCCTTGAAGCCCTGCGCCCGCTGGTCGAGCGAGCCGACGCCCGGAAGCGAGGTGATCAGAGCGATGTCACCCTCCGCGGCGCCATACTTCTGGGCGATCGCGGCGGCGATGGCGTCGGCGGCGGCGCGGCCACCCTGGACGTTGTCGGTGGTCAGGAACGAGGTGAACGACTTGCTGTCGGCGGCGCTGTCGATGCCGATGATCTTGACCTGACGCGCCGACTCGGTGATCGCCGGCCCGAGGGCCGCGAACTGGGTCGGGGAGATCACGACGGCGGCCGGATTGCTGGAGACGGCGTTCTCCAGGATGCCGATCTGGCCGTTGATGTCGGCCTCCGACTGCGCTCCCAGCTCCTGGACGGTGACGCCGAGGTCCTTGCCGGCCTGCCGGGCTCCGGCCAGGACGATCTGCCAATAGAACGACGTGGTGTCCTTGACGATGATGGGAATCGTCGGCTTTTGGGCCTGCGCGGGGCTGTGGGTGAAGGCGAGCGCCAAGGCCAGACCCGTGGCGGCCAGTAGTTTCTTCATGTGCTTCCTCCCTGTGGATGCCGGCCCCGAGTGCTTGATTGTGCTTGCGACTCTTTGAGGCCTTGGGCGCCGTTTCGTGACGTGCGTTCTAGTTTGTTCGAACGCCAATCAAACACCCGTCACCGGCCTTCCGTCAAGATCCCCATGCGGCGGGTTGACGCACTTCTCACTCGACCGGGAGCCCCAGGAAGCCCCCGGACTGGCGCTCCCACAGACGGGCGTAGAGGCCGCCGCGCCGGACCAGTTCGGCGTGGCTGCCCTGTTCGATGACGCGGCCGCCATCCATCACGACCAGACGATCCAGCGCCGCTATGGTGGACAGGCGGTGGGCGATGGCGATCACGGTCTTGCCGGCCATCAGATGCGTCAGCTGGTCCTGGATGGCGGCCTCGACCTCGGAATCGAGGGCCGAGGTCGCCTCGTCCAGCACCAGGATCGGGGCGTCCTTCAGGATGACGCGGGCGATGGCGATCCGCTGGCGCTGGCCGCCCGACAGCTTGACGCCGCGCTCGCCGACCAGGACATCGTAGCCGCCGCGGCCCCGCTGATCGGAAAGGCCGTCGATGAAATGGTCGGCCTCCGCCAGACGCGCCGCGCGGACCATGTCGTCGCCGGTGGCATCCGGCCTGCCATAGCGGATGTTGTCGGCGATCGAGCGGTGGAGCAGGCCGGTATCCTGGCTGACGACGCCGATCTGGGCCCGCAGGCTCGACTGGGTCACCTGGGAGATGTCCATGCCGTCGATCAGGATGCGGCCGCCCTCCAAGTCGTGGAAGCGCAGCAGCAGATTGACCAGCGTCGATTTGCCGGCACCCGAGCGGCCGACCAGCCCGACCTTCTCGCCCGGCCTGATATCCAGCGACAGGTCGTCGATCACGCCGCCCGCCTTGCCGTAGTGGAAGCGGATGGCGTCGAACCGGATGGCGCCGCGGCTGACCACGAGATCGGGCGCGTTCGGCCGGTCGGTCACGGAATGGGGCCGCGCGATGGTCTCGATCCCGTTCTCGATCGTGCCGATGTTCTCGAACAGGGTCGTGACGGTGCGGAGGATCCAGCCCGACATCTGGGTCAGCCGGATGATCAGGCCGGTCGCCACCGCGATCGAGCCGGTCGAGATCGATCCCGCCAGCCACAGGTGGATCGCCAACGCGGTCATGGCGAACAGCAGCAGGCTGTTGATCACGGTCAAGGCCACCGTCATGTCGAAGATGGCGCGCATCACCACGCGGTAGGCCGCGAGCTGGCGGACCAGCCCACTTCGGACGAATTCGTCCTCGCGCTCGGCGTGGGCGAACAGCTTGACCGACAGGATGTTGGTGTAGCTGTCGACCACCCTGCCCGTCAGCGCCGAGGTCGCCTCGGACAACGTCTCCGACTTGCGGCGGACCGGCGGGACCATGATCCAGATGACGGCGGCGTAGGCGGCGATCCAACCCAGCACCGGCAGCAGCAGGCGCCAGTCCAATGCCGCGAACAGGGCCACGGCGCCGATCAGGAAGGTGATCAGGAACCACACGCCGTCGATCACGTTGACGACGGCCTCGCGTAGCGCCGGGCCAGTCTGCATCACCTTCTGCGCCACCCGGCCGGCGAAGTCGTTCTGGAAGAAGGTCAGGCTCTGCCGCAGCACCCAGCGGTAGTTCCGCCAGCGGACCTGACTGGTCAGCGCCGGGATCAGGGTCAGGTTGATCAGCCCGCGCGATCCCAGCACCAGCAGCGGCCGAAGCACGATCGCCACCGCCACCATGCCGGCAAGGGCCCAGCCGTGCGTCGCGAGGAATTCCTCGCGCGGTGTCGCCGCCATCCAGTCGACCAGCCAGCCGGTGAAGGCGTAGAGCGCCAGCTCCGAGAACGACGCCAAGCCGGACACAACCAGCGTGACGATCAGCAACCCCCGGATCGGCTTGAGGAAATAGCCGATGAATGCGCCGGGTCGTCGGGGAGGCTGAACCACCTCGGCGGGAGCGAGGGCGTCGAGCAGGTTTTCAAAGAAGGCGTGCATTGATGACTCGGCTGGCCTTTGGACTGGCGCTGAACAAGATTGAATTTTCCACGATAAAGAGGTATGTCTAATACTGAGGTGACGCCATGATCAGTTCCGTCAACACCAGCACCAGTTCGTATTCGGCGCTTCGGGGGCTCAACTCCGCCGACAGCGCCGTTCACACGTCGCAGAAGCGGATCGCCAGCGGCCGGAAGGTCGCCGACGCCTATGACGACGGGGCCGCCTTCAGCGTGGCGGAAGGCTTGCGGGGCGACGCCGCCGTGCTGGGTGCCGCGAACGAGCGGCTAGCCGTCGGCAAGGGCATGATCGATGTCGCGGTGAAGGCCGGACAGTTCATCTCATCATCCCTCCAGGATGTCAAAGCGACGTTGATCAAGCTCTCGGATCCGTCGCTCAGCGCCCAAGACCGCGCCAACTATCAGGACCAGTACAAGAGCCAAGTCGGCGACATCGGCGCCTTCGTCAAGGATGCCAAGTACAATGGCGTCAACCTGTTGGAACAGGGCGCCTCCGATCAGAAGATCGTATCCAATGGCAGCGGCGGATCGGTCACAGTCAAGGCGCAGGATCTGCAAACCTCGCTGGTCGACGCCCTGACCAACGCTGATGTGTCGTCGGCCAGTTCGGCCGCCGCCCTGATCCAGCCGGGCGGCACCGTCGCGACGGCGCAGGACAGTCTGGGAACCGCCCTGAACTCGCTGGCCGCCAGCGCGAAGAGCGTCGATAACTCGATCAAGTCCAACAACTCGATCGTTGACGCCACCACCACGGGAATCGGCGAGATCACCGACGCCGACCTGACCAAGGAGGCGGCGGCGCTCCAGGCGGCCCAGGTCAAGCAGCAATTGGCGGGACAGGCCCTATCGATCTCCAACCAGTCGTCGAAGTCGCTATTGGGCCTGTTCCAGTAGGAACTACCGGTCCGGTAGCGGGATGAACTCCTGGTCGTCGGGGACTTGGCCGAAGAGGCCGGCTTTCCAGTCGGCCTTGGCTTGCTCGATCCTGTCCTTGGAACTGGACACGAAGTTCCACCAGATGTGGCGCGGGCCATCCATCGCGGCGCCGCCGAGCAGCATCAGCCGAGCCGGTTCCAGGGCGTTGATGGTGATCTCGTCACCCGGACGGAACACCAGAAGCTGGCCGGGCTCGAAGATGTCGCCGGCGATCTCGATCCGTCCCTCGGCCACATAGACGGCACGCTCCTCCTGGTCGGACGGCAGGGGAATACCAACGCCGGCCTGCAAGGCCACGTCGGCGTAGAAGGTTTCGGTCGCGGTCGCGACGGGCGATACGGCGCCGTACATCGACCCCGCGATGACGCGGACCCACTTGCCCTCGCCCTCGATCACCGGCAGTTCGTGAACGGGATAGTGGACGAAGGCGGGATCGGTTTCCTCCAAGTGATGCGGCAGCGCCACCCAGGACTGGATGCCGTAGAGGTTCGAGCCGGTCGCCCGAAGCTCGGGACCGGTCCGCTCCGAATGGGAGATGCCGCGACCAGCCGTCATCCAGTTGATGGCGCCGGGCTGGATCGTCTTGATGGTGCCCAAGCTGTCCCGGTGCAGGATCTCGCCCTGGAACAGGTAGGTCACGGTCGAGAGCCCGATATGCGGATGGGGCCTGACATCCAGTCCCTTGCCGGTCAGGAACTCTCCCGGCCCCATCTGGTCCAGGAAGACGAACGGCCCAACCATGCGACGCTTGACCGAGGGCAAGGCGCGGCGAACCTCGAAGCCACCGATATCGCCGGTGCGGGCCACGACAAGGGTATCCAGTTCCACCGCGATCCTCCTCGAACTGATTTCTTCGGGTATGTTCTCCTGAACGATACACCAGCCGACGCCAAAGGGTTTGTCGGAATGCGCCAAAATAAGGAAACCGCCATGGCCGCCGCACCGACGATCTGGACCATCGGATACGAACGGGCGTCATCCGACGCCCTGCTGTCGTCGCTCAAGCAGGCCGGCGTCAAGGTGCTGATGGATGTCCGCGACCTGCCGCTCTCGCGGCGCGCCGGCTTTTCCAAGAGCACCCTGCGAGCCTCGCTGGAGGCGACCGGCATCGAGTACCTGCACCTGAAGGGGCTGGGCACGCCGAAGGAGGGCAGGATCGCCGCCAAGCGGCGCGACTACGATCTATTCTGGCAAATCGTCGATGAGCGCATGGCGACTCCGGAGGCCGAGTTCGACCTGCTGCGCGCCGCCGAGGTCGCGCGGGAGCGTCCCAGCGCCCTGCTCTGCTTCGAGGCGGACCCGGCGGTCTGCCACCGCCAGCGCGTCGCCGACGCCCTGGCGGACCGGTTCGGCTTTCGGATCGAGCACATCCACCCTACCGCGGTGGTGTGAGGCGCGGGGGTAGGGATGACCGCGCGCCAAGCGCGGCATTGGCCAGACAGTCGGCCAGCAGGTGGAACTGGCTGGAACGCTGATCGCTGGTCCGCCAGATCAACGCGATCGTCCGCCCAGGCGGATCGGGCCTGAACGGGCGGTAGACGATCAGCCCGCCCAGTGTATCCCCCTCGCCCGCCGCCAGCGCCGGCATCAGCGTGTGGCCGGCTCCGGCGGCGACCATGTGGCGGAGCGTCTCCAGGCTGGTGGCGTGACGCGCGCGCGGCGCCACCGATCCCCCCGCGCCGCAGAGCGCCAGGGCCTGATCCCGCAGGCAGTGCCCCTCCTCCAGCAGCATCAGGCCCTCGACCGGCAGGTCGGCGATCGTGACCGCCGGGGATGATGCCAAGCGGTGGCCGGCGGGATGGGCCAGCAGGAAGGGCTCGAAGAACAGCGGCTCGGCGGTCAGGGTGCGGTCGGTGATCGGCAGGGCCGCCAGCACCACGTCGATGCGGCCATCGCGGAGGCTGGCCAGAAGCTCCTCGGTCTTGCCCTCGCCCAGGATCAGGTCGAGCTTGGGGAACTGGTCGCGGAGCGGCCTCAGCACATGGGGGAAAAGGTAGGGTCCAAGCGTTTGGATGGCGCTGAGGCAGAGCCGGCCGGTCAGCGGTTCGTTGAGATCGCGCGCCAATTCCACCAGCTGACGCGCCTCAGTCAGGACGCGGCGCGCTTGGCTCACCAGCGCGTCGCCGCGCGGGGTCATCAGCACCTTCTTGCCGGCGCGTTCGAACACGGGCGTTCCCAGCAATTCCTCCAGCTTGCGGATCTGGCCGCTGAGCGCTGGTTGGCTGACGCCGCACTGGTTCGCAGCATGACCGAAATGGCGGAGTTCGGCGACGGCGACGAGGTATTCCAAGTCACGCAGGGATAGACCGGCGAGGCTCAAGACAGGCTCCCAATTCGATAGGCGATGCTTATCGATACAATCCAAACCATCGATTGGTCATATCACGCCGTTGCGGGCATCGTGAAGCCCAGAGGAGACCACGACCAATGACCGGCCCCAGCCAATGACCAGACTACGCAAGAGCCTTCGCCAGTTGATCGATCAGGTCACCCGTCACGGCGGGCGGCTCGAATTACAGGGTGGCGGCTTGCGCGTCCAAGGCGATTTGCCAGCCGACCTGCTCCTGAAAGTCCACCGCCACCGTCGCCGCATCGCCAGCGCCATCCGCTGACCCGGCTTCGGTCCCCTTGATTAGTGATTTACCGGAGGATTCGAGTTCATGAGCACGCTCACCACCACATTCGGCATTCCCGTCGGCGACAACCAGAACTCCCTCACCGCCGGCCCACGCGGCCCGGTGCTGATGCAGGATTTTCACCTGATCGAGAAGCTGGCCCATTTCAACCGCGAGCGGATTCCCGAGCGGGTCGTCCACGCCAAGGGCGCCGGCGCCTATGGCGTCTTCCGGGTGACGCGCGACGTGTCGGCTTGGACCAAGGCGGCGTTCCTCAACCGGATCGGCAAGGAGACGGAGGTCTTCCTGCGCTTCTCCACCGTCGGCGGCGAGAAGGGTTCCGCCGACGCCGAGCGCGATCCGCGCGGCTTCGCTCTGAAGTTCTACACCGAGGAAGGCAATTACGATCTGGTCGGCAACAACACGCCGGTCTTCTTCGTCCGCGACCCGATGAAGTTCCCGGACTTCATCCACACGCAGAAGCGCGATCCGCTGACCAACCTGAAGAGCCCGACCATGGTGTGGGACTTCTTCTCGCTGTCGCCGGAGACGCTGCATCAGTTGACTATCCTGTTCAGCGACCGCGGCACGCCGCGGGGATATCGCCACATGGACGGTTTCGGCAGCCACACCTTCTCGTGGATCAACGAGCAGGGCGAGCGGTTCTGGATCAAGTATCACTTCAAGACCAACCAGGGCATCCAAAACTTCACCGGTGATCAAGCGGTCCAGATGGCGGGCGTCGATCCCGACCACGCGACCCGCGACCTGTTCGGCTCGATCATGGACGGCGAATTCCCAAGCTGGCGCGTCTATGTCCAGATCATGCCGGAAGCCGAGGCCGACGCCTATGGCTTCGATCCGTTCGACCTGACCAAGGTGTGGCGCCACAAGGACTATCCGCTGATCGAGATCGGTCATCTGGAACTGAACCGCAACCCGGAGAACTTCTTCGCCGAGGTCGAGCAGGCGGCGTTCAGCCCGGCCAATGTGGTTCCCGGCATCGGCTTCAGCCCGGACAAGATGCTCCAGGGCCGGTTGTTCGCCTATGCCGACGCCCATCGCTACCGCCTGGGCGGCAACTACGGCCTGCTGCCGGTCAATCGGCCGCACGCCGCTCCCGTCCACAGCTATCAGCGGGATGGAGCGATGCGGTTCGATGGCAATGGCGGCGGGACGCCGAACTACCAGCCCAACAGCTTCGGGGGTCCGGTGGATGACGGCCGCTTCGCCGAACCCGCCCTGGCGATCCACGGCGACGCCGCCCGTTACAACCACAGGATCGGCAACGACGACCACACCCAAGCCGGCGACCTGTTCCGCCTGATGGACGACGACGCCCGAGAGCGGCTGATGGACAACATCGCGGGCTCGCTAGGCCAAGCTCCGGTGGCGATCCAGCGGCGTCAGCTGGGCCACTTCGAGAAGGCCGATCCCGCCTACGCGGCGGGAGTGGCGAAGCGGCTGACGGTCGAGCCGGTCGCCGTCGCCGCCGAGTGAGGATGGCAGGGGGATGGGCGCCACGCCCATCCCCCGCTTCCGATCAGAACAGGCTGGCGAGGTCGGTGTGGGCGTCGACACCGACCAGCGTGACCGATTGTTCGCCATGCTGGAGCACCATGTCGCCGGCGCTGGTCTGTGCCACCTTGATGTCGGCCAACGAGACCGAGGCATCAAATTTGACGATGTCCTGACCGACCTGGAAGTCCCGGATCAGGTCGTCACCGTGGTTCTTCGTGAAGATGAAGGTGTCCTTTCCGACGCTGGCCGTCAGGATGTTGTCGAGCGCGTTGTCGGTGACCGCGGCACCCGCCGATGTCTTGATCACCAGGTTCTCGACGTTGTCGGAGAGGGTGAAGGATTTGTCCCACAGCAGGATGGTGTCGATCCCCTCACCCGCTTTCTCGACCACGTTGTCGAACTTCGATCCGACGACATAGGTGTCGTCGCCCTTGCCGCCGATCATGGTGTCGTGTCCGGCACCCCCGTCGATGTGGTCGTTGCCGGCCGATCCCTTGAGGGTGTCGGCGCCATTGCCGCCCTTGAACGCCTTGGTGGTGGCACCGCCGTCCTTCCAGTCACCCTGGGCGCCGACCACGGAAATCGCGGGCTTCGCCGACACCGGCAGGTTTGAGATGACACTCGCGAGGCTGGTGGTCGCCGCGACGCCGGTAAGCGTGATCGAATCGGCACCGTCCAGGATGATCAGGTCGCCGGCCGCGGTCTGCGCCACCTTGATCGCCGAGGCCGCCACGGAACCGTCGAGTTGGATGGTGTCCTGACCGACTTGGAAGTTCCTGATCAGGTCATCGCCATGCCCGGCCGTGAAGACGAAGGTGTCCTTGCCGGCACCGGCGGTCAGCATGTTGTCCATGCCATTGTCGATAACGGTGGCGCCCGCCGATGTCTTGATGATCAGGTTCTCGACATTGGCTGGGATCGTGTAGCTCTTGTCCCACAGCAGGATCGTGTCGATCCCCTCGCCCGGTTTCTCGATTACGACATCGAACCTCGATCCGACCACATAGGTGTCGTCGCCCTTGCCACCCTGCATGGTGTCGGCGCCGGCGCCACCGTCGATGTGGTCGTTGCCGGCGGTTCCCTTGAGGGTATCGGCGCCCGAACCACCCTTGAACACCTTGGTGGTCGAGCCGCTCTCGGTCCAGTCACCCAGCAGACCCTTGATCGGGATGCCTGAGGTGGGTGGCGTGACCACGGGAGTGGTCGAGGCGGGGGGCGTGACCGGCTTGGTCACGGTCTCGACCAGGGCCGAGGGACCAACGGAGTTCGGATCGAACGATCCCGTGGTGGTATTGCCGGAATTTCCACTGACCGAATTCGGCTTCGAGGTCAGCCAAGACGTTTTCGAAACGATGTTGTCGGTGATTTGGATGCCCTGGGAAACATAGCCCAGATTGTCCGTGCTGACGTTGACGACCGACTGCTTGCCGGCATTCGACAGACTGTTGCCGGTGATCTGGCTGTTGATCGCGCCATAGACGTTGACCGCGTGCTTGGAGGCGTCGACCACCAGGTTGCCTTCGACCAGGACGTTCTTCGCCTCGTATTTGAGGCCGCTGGGGAAGGTCGATCCCTGCCCGCTGCTGAAGCCGCCGACCAATATCCCATCCGGAACGTCGTGGACGTAATTGTCGAGGATCTTGACGTTCTCGGAACCGGCCTTGACGACGATGCCGGAAAGGCCGCGCACGTCATGGACCTCGTTGTTGGCGATGACGCTGTTCCGGATATAGACGTTGTCGATGCCTTCCTGGGTCTTGATGTCGTGGACCTTGTTGCCGACGATCGCGAAGTTGACGCTTTGCGCGGTCTTGATGCCGTCAATCGACTGACCGTGAATGATGTTGTCCTGGATGACGATATTGGTCGTCATTTTGGTCAGGTCCCGCCCGCTCTGGGTCAGCTTGATGCCCTCGGTTCCGCCGACCAGCTCGAAGCCCTTGATGACGAGATTGTTCTCGCCATAGCCGACGATGACCGGCTTTGTGTCGCTGGCCGCCACGATCTTGGCGGAACCCTTGCCATCGGCCGAGACGATCCAAACCGGGTTGTCGGAGGTGCCGCCGTGCTTGTTGAGCTCTACGTTCTCCTTGTAGGTGCCCGACTTGACCATGACGGCCGTTCCCGGCTTCGCGGCGTTGACCGCGGCCTGGATCGTCTTGAAGGGTGACGATTCCGTGCCGGAGTTCTTGTCGCTGCCGTTTGGCGAAACCCAAATCATCTTGGTGGGTGTGGCGTCGTAAAAGGAAACGACGTCCTTAGCCAGCGCCGAGATGGCGACGGGATTGTAAGTCATGGTTCTGTCCTTGGCGATTTTCTATCACCATAATTGACTCTAGTTATTGATAAGTATTTAACGCCATCTGCTTGAATGTTTACGACGGTTAACCATCGTTATGGCCGTATAATAAATTCTATTGCTTGTACTGTTTGCTTTGATTTTCGTTCTTAAAAATAATCATTAACTTTGAAGGGCTGCGGAGCGCTCGGATGAGCGCTAATGGTCGCTTTCGCCATCCCGGTGCCCTACCGGGGCTTGATGGCATCCGCTCCAGCTCAAGAGTGACCTACACGCTTCGCAGGCTTCATCAGTTCTTTTTTCGTCATGAACGAACTTGATCCGCGCATCTTGGGACGCGGGACGGCATGTCAATTTTAATGTAGAGCCCCGGTTTTATTTGCAAATCTCCCGAGGAAAGATACCCCGATCAAGTCCGGGTATGACGATATGGGAGGATCGATGCCCTGGAGCGAGCCCACAGGATCAAGTCTAGGTATGACCGAAACAGGAGTGGGACTTTAAGTCAGCGCTAATCGGGCTTGATCCCACCACCTCCCCGCTTCGTCCGGTGTGCTGACTTCAATCTGAAATCAGAAGTTCGTCCGCCAATCTCCTGATGATAGTCATCCTTCATCACAACATTCACAGGCGATCTCCTTCCGCGTTGCGGAGCGCGCTCACGGGGCTGGGCGATGCGTCCGAACCGTCTATCATTTCGCGGTGGTTGCCTTAGCGTTTTCGCTCCAAACCTGTGCCTGATGGCGGCTTATTGTTTCTCCAGTAAGTGCTCGAAGACGCTCTCCACGTCGTCGAGAAAAGCACTCCATTCGCCGTCTTCATCCATCCCTGTGATGCGCAGCAGGAAGAGGCCTTCGACCGCCAGCAGGGCGACACGGGCCGCCTGCGCATCGGGCGCTCCGCCGCCCAGGCGCTCGAACATGGCACGGTACCACTGGCGGGTTTCCGCGATGTTTTGCGGGTTCTGGATGTAGGCGATCATCAGCCCGGCCATTTTGGCGTTCATGGCCGCCTGCGAACCGCGCATGACCCTGATGTACTTCCGGACGAGGTCGGCCGGCGGAACGTCGTCCATTCCACCAAGCAACTCGTCGAATTGGCGCGTCCATCTCTCGATCAGCGCGCGGACCAGATCGTCTTTCGACGAGAATGAATACTGTACACCACCCTTCGAGATGCGGGCCGCCTTGGCCAAGGCATTGATGGTCAGGCCGGCCGCGCCTTCACCGCGAACGATCCCTTCGGCGATTTCGAGCAACCCCTCACGCGTGATCGTCGGTTTTCTGCCCATCTCGTCGCTCCTTCACCACCGATGGCGATTGAAATCCATACGTATGTATTTATATCTGCGGCGCAATCCTTGTTCAGGTGAATGATGTCGTCCGCTTCCCTCCCGGCCAACCGCTGGCTTGTCCTCGTCGCCGTCATGATGGCCTTCCTCCCGGCGGTCCTCGACATGACAATCCTGCATGTCGCCGTCCCGACGCTGACGCAATCGCTGAATGCCTCCGGCACCGAAGTGCTGTGGATCATGGATATCTATCCGCTACTGATGGCGGGGCTATTGGTCCCGATGGGCACACTCGCGGACCGGGTTGGCAACCGCGTGATCCTGCTCATCGGCCTCGTCATCTTCGGAGTGGCCTCGGCATGGGCCGCCTTCGCGCAAAGCTCCGCCATGCTGATCGCCGCGCGCGTGCTCCTGGCTCTGGGCGGCTCGATGATCATGCCGTGCGTGCTGGGACTTATCCGCAAGACATTCGAAGATGAGGGCGAGCGCGCCATGGCTCTAGGCCTTTGGGGCATGGTCGGAGCCGCCGGCGCCGCGGTCGGGCCGCTCGTCGGCGGCGCTCTTCTGGAGCACTTCTGGTGGGGCTCGGTATTCCTGATCAATGTGCCGGTAATGCTGTTGGTGGCGCCGGCCTGCCATGTCCTACTACCGCGCGTCGAACGGACCACGTCTGGAAAGTGGGCCATCGGTCAGGCGTTGCCGCTGATCGCCGGCATGATATCAATCGTATATGGCGTCAAGGCCGGGTTCGGCGGCGGGCAGCCTCCGCCAATCATAGTTCTGGTGGTTGTCTTCGGCATCGCGGCCTTGACGCTGTTCGTGCGCCAGCAACTCCGGTCGTCCGAGCCGATGCTGGACCTGTCGCTCCTGTCCCATCCCGCGATCGTCGCTGGCCTGATCATGGCCATCGTCGCATCGGGGACGCTGGCCGGCGTCGAGTTGACGCTGGCGCAGGAACTGCAATATGTGCTGGGTAAGACACCGCTGCAGGCCGGCATCTTCATGATCCCCATCATGGCGGCGGCGGCCGTGGGCGGTCCAGTCGCGAGCCACCTGTCCAACCGGTTCGGTTTGCGGCTGGTCACCACAGTTTCGCTTTTGATCTCGGCGGGTGCGCTGGTGTCTCTCGCGCGAAGCGACTTCCACGATCCGGGCTTCCTCGTTCCATTCGCGCTTGCCATTCTCGGGCTCACGCTCAGCATCGGACTGACGGCCTCGTCGATCGCCATCATGGGCTCCGTCGATGGTCGCGAGGGCGGCGCGGCGGGCTCGCTGGAGGCGACGGGTCATGAGTTGGGCACCGGTCTCGGGATCACCCTGTTCGGCGTCTTCATGTCGAGCGTGTTCAGTCGCGCCATCGAACTGCCCGCCAGCCAATCACAGGCTTTTGCCGAACAGGCTTCCCGCACGATCGGAGATGCCTTCATCGTCGCCAGTGAGCTTCCGGGTGAGCAGGGCGCGGCATTGATCGAGGCGGGCAAGGCCGCCTTCACCCAAACGCACGCGGTCCTCCTGACGACGGCCGCCTTGGTGATCGCGGCGCTGGCGGTCGTGGTGTTCCTCACCCTCGCTGGATATCGCGGCCTTTCCCGCGCGCATCATTGACGCCCTTTCGCGGAGTATCGGACATGCTGATCATCGAAACCGAGCGCCTGATCCTCAGACCCTTCCGGGAGGGCGATGCGGCGGACCTCTTCGCTTATCTACGCGCACCCACCGCCCCCTGCTTCCTCTCGCTCAAGCTCGCGGATTTGGCTGAGGCGGAGATCGAGGTCGGGAAGCGCGCCCTCGACGAGGGCCGCGTGGCGATTTGCCTGAAAGGGACTGGTCAGGTGATCGGCGATCTGTTCGGCGGCGCCGGAGAGGATGAGGAGGACGAAACGGCCTCGGTCGGCTGGAACCTCAATCCGCGGTTCGGTGGTCAGGGATATGCGTTCGAAGCCGCTAGGGCCCTGCTCGACCATCTTTTCCGGGCAAAGGGTTTTCGCCGACTTTACGCCTATGTCGAAGACCACAACAAACCCTCGCGGCGCCTCTGCGAAAAGCTGGGCATGCGCCTGGAAGGCGTATTCGTCGAGTTCGTATCGTTCACCAAAGACGCCGCGGGCAATCCGATCTACGAGAACACCATGCAATACGCCATCCTGCGGCGTGAGTGGGAGACCTTGGGTGGGTGTCCACGGGATCAAGTCCGGTCATGACGCGAACGACGCGGGGAGCGCCGTTCCGACGACCGAAGATAGCTGGGGTTGGCGTCGGAGGGGAGCGCTCGGGGCATGCCAAGCGCCCGCCGGTGATGTAGTCTGCCGCGCGGGTTTCCTTGAAGAAGGTCTGTTCCTTGAAGCGGCTTCTGGTTGGGTGCCGGTTGTTCACCGGCGAGGACATCATCGAAGGGCATGCCCTGGTACTGGATGATTCCGTCATCACAGGCGTGACGCCGTTGGATCGATCGCCGACAGGCGCCGAGGTGGTTCGGCTTCCGCCGGACGCCCTGCTGGCTCCAGGTTTCATCGATGTCCAGGCGAACGGGGCCGGCGGCGTGTTGCTCAACGGCGATCCGACGGAGGCGACCGTCGTCACCCTGGCGGCGGCGCTCCGCCGGTTCGGCGGGACGGGGGTGCTGCCTACCCTGATCACCGACGAGCGCGCCAAGATGCGGCCAGCGGCGGAAGCCGTGATCGGCGCCGCAGGGCGGCAGGAGAACGGCATCCTTGGCATCCACTTCGAAGGTCCGTTCATCAGCCCCGAGAAGCCCGGTGTCCACGACCCCCGCCATATCCGGCGGATCGATGAGGAGGACCTGGAGTTCCTGTGCGGGCTGCCCGCCCGGCTGCCCCGGGGCCGCGTGCTGGTGACCCTGGCGCCCGAGGAGGTCGAGGACGCCGTAATCGCGCGGCTAGCCAACGCGGGCGTACTGGTCTCCGCCGGGCATACCGTCGCCAGCTACCTGCGGACCAAGGCGGCCATCGCACATGGGCTGACCGGCTTCACGCACCTGTTCAACGCCATGCCGCCGATATCGAGCCGGCAGCCGGGCGTCGCGGTGGCGGCCCTGGAGCGGGACAATGGAACCTGGGCTGGCATCATCGTGGACGATATACACGTCGATCCGGCGACCCTGAGGATGGCGCTGGCCGCCAGAGGTCCCGGTGGGCTGTTCCTGGTGACCGACGCGATGCCGCCGGTCGGCAGCGACATCACCGAATTCCAGCTTTACGGCCAGACCATCTTTCGGCGCGGCGGCAGGCTGGTGACCGCCGGCGGCACCTTGGGCGGCGCCGACATCGACATGGCGTCGTCCGTGCGGAACTGTGTATCGCTGCTGGGCCTGCCGCTGGAGGAAGCCCTGCGCATGGCATCGCTGTATCCGGCCACATTCCTGGGGATGGCCGGACGATATGGCCGGCTGGCGGCGGGACACCAAGCGGATCTGGTCCTGCTGGACCGGGAGAACCACGTGCTGTCCACCTGGGTTGGCGGTGTCCGTTCGGATTATGGTTGATGCCGTTTCGGTCGTTTGACGACCTGGGTGGGGGATTTCGGCCACGGCCGCCCTACATGGAGCCCTACATGAGGAATGTGGCCGCCTCGCCAAGAGACCCGGCCAACCACGAGAGGAACGACGCCATGGCTCCCGATTGGATGAACAGACGCACCTTGCTCGGCACCGCGACCGTCGCCGCCGCCGCGACAGCCGCCGCCCCCGTGATGATGTCCGGCGCCGCCCGCGCCCAGACCGTGCCGGCGCAAGCGAACGCCCAACTTCCCGGCAGCTTCCGCTATAAAGTTGGATCGTTCGAGTTGACCTCCCTGTTCGACGGTTATGGCACGCGGCCGATCGACGAGAAATTCGTCGTCAACGCCCCGGTGGATCAGGTCCAAGCGGCCTTGCGGGACGCGTTTCGCCCAACCGACGCCTTGCGGATCACCTACACGCCGACGGTCGTCCACACCGGCAGCCAAGTGGTGCTGCTCGATACCGGCAGCGGCGGCAAGCTGGGTCCGACCACCGGCATGATGAGCCGCAACCTCGCGGCGGCTGGGATCGATCCGGCGTCGATCACCGTCATCGTGATCTCCCACTTCCACGGCGACCATATCTCGGGCATCAAGACGACCGACGGCAAGCTGGCTTTTCCGAACGCCGAGATCCTGGTGCCGGAAGCCGAATGGGCGTTCTGGATGGACGACGGCCAGATGAGCCGGGCGCCAGCCGGCATGCAGCAGGCCTTCGCGCTGGTTCGGTCAACCTTTGGCGATCTTGGCGACAGGGTCAGGCGCTACAAGGACGGCGAGGAGGTGGTGCCGGGCTTCCAGGCGGTGGCGGCGTATGGACACACGCCCGGCCACACCGCGCTCCAGATCTCGTCCGGATCGGACACCGTGATGGCGCTGGCGGACACGACCAACGTGCCATTCCTGTTCGCGCGCAACCCGGACTGGTCCGCCGTGTTCGACATGGACGCCGCCATGGCGCGGGCGACGCGGCGCAAGCTGCTCGACCGCTTGGCGACCGATAGGGCCCTGGCGTTCGGCTATCACTGGGGTCTGCCCAACGCGGGCCATGTTCGGCGCGAGGGCGACGGTTACGCCTTCGCCCCGCTGGCCTATGTCCAGACGCTGTGAGGTCGATTGGGCCGAGGCTCGCCCCCCTCCCCTATTGACGCGTCTTAATTGAACAGGTCGTTGTAGGGCCGTAGGCCGGGTAGAGCGTACCGGCACCCGACAAGCCGGCGAGTTGGTGTCGGGTGCCGGTACGCTCTAACCGACCTACAGTCCCCGCAATGCCGGATCAAGGAAACAGGGTGACGTCATGAAACTGGAAGGCTCATGCCGCTGCGGCGCGGTCAAGTTTTCGCTGAACTCGCCGACGCCGGTTCCCTTCATGCTGTGCTACTGCACGATCTGCCGAAAGAGCGATGGCGGCGGAGGTTATGCCATCAACCTCGGCGGCGACGCCGATACGCTGACGGTCGAGGGTCGCGAGGCGGTCGCGACATGGCGGGCGCCGCTGGGGGAGCCGGACGAGTCCGGTGAACCGCGGCTGGGTTCGTCACATCGGCATTTCTGCAAGCATTGCGGCACGGCGCTGTGGGCGGAGGACCCGGACTGGCCCGAGCTGGTCCATCCCTTCGCGTCGGCGATCGACACGCCACTGCCCACCCCGCCGGAGCGTGTCCACATCATGCTCGACTTCAAGGCGCCGTGGGTCAAGGTACCGTCGGGACCGGGCGAGGTCCACTTCGCCCGCTATCCCGACGAGTCCCTGGAGGACTGGCATCGTCGTCACGGCCTCCTGGACGAGTGAACCCGGGGCAAAGGCGCGCCGGCCTCAGCCCTGGCCCCAGGGCAGGCCGGCGCGCTTCCAGCCGGCGACGGTGCCACGGTGCCCCTGGGCATCCTTGGGTCCCTCGAAGCCATCGGCGATGTTGAAGACCTGGGTGAACCCATTCTCGGCCGCCAGCTTGGCGGCGGCTGTGCTGCGGACGCCGGAGCGGCAGAGGAAATAGACCTTGTCCTCCGGCTCGACCCCTTCGACCCGCATCTTGTGCAGGAAGTCCCGATCGATCTCCATGCCGGGATAGACCTGCCATTGCAGCCTGACCGCCGTCTTGCCGATCGACGACAGATCGGGCTGTCCGACATAGGACCATTCCGGAGCCGTGCGGACATCCACGAGCTTGGCGGATGGGTCATTCCTCAACGCCTCCCAGACATCCTCCGGCATCACGTTTGGAATTTCAGCGCTCATTGTAAGGTCTCCCCTGCTTGTCGCCCGATGATGCCGGCACTCTCGGCATCATCGGGAGCCGGGTCAAGGGCGCGGGGCGCCGATGCGGGACCGGAGGACCGATTCGAGGCGGCGAACCTCGCGTTCGGCTTGGGCCGGGCTTTTGAAAACGCGGCCATCGAGCGACCGCGCCGAGGCAGTGGAGGCGAAGAAACGGTACCCATCATCCTGAAGAACAACGACTCCGACCGCCGCGTCGGCGGTTTCGATGATGAAGGCTGGTGCTGCGGACATGCTCTACTCCAAGAACCCGCGCCTCTACCAACCCGCGCGGCGAGGTTCCAACAACGAACCCAGGTTTCCGTTCCGTTCCGACTCTTTCGATAATGATCTCCCTTGAAATCATTTTGGCCGGTTCCGGCCAAGCCTTGCCGCGCCGCCTCGCGCGCGGCTACAACGGACGCCATGATCCACGCCCCCGCCCTCGCTCCGGCGCTCGCCGCCACGCTCCCTGGCATCCGCTTCGCGTCGCCGCTGATCGAGGGCCGCCTGATCCTGCGTTACAAGCGGTTCCTGGCCGACGTGACGCTGGCGGACGGCACGGTGGTGACGGCCCATGTGCCGAATTCCGGGGCGATGCTCGGGCTGAACGCGCCGGGTTCCCGCGTCTGGCTATCGCACTCAGGCAGCCCGACCCGCAAATACGCCCACACGCTGGAGATGGTGGAGGCCGACGGCCAACCGATCGGCGTCAACACCAGCCACCCCAACGCCATCGCGGCGGCCGCCATCGCCGCCGGAGCGATCCCGGAGCTGGTGGGCTATTCCTCGATCCGGCGGGAGGTCAAGTACGGCCGCAATTCCCGGATCGACCTGCTGCTGGAGGACTCTGGCCGGGCGCCCGCCTATGTCGAGGTCAAGAACGTCCACCTGCGCCGGCCAGATCGCCATGGCGGGATGGCGGCCGAGTTCCCCGACTGCGTCACGACCAGGGGCGCCAAGCACTTGGTCGAACTGGCCGACATGGTCGCCTTGGGCTGCAGGGCGGTCATGCTGTATCTTGTGCAACGCACGGATTGCGACCACTTCCGAGTCGCGCATGATATCGACCTGTCCTACCATCGGGGCTTGGTGACTGCCGCGGCGGCCGGGGTCGAGACCTTGTGCTACTCCTGTGCCATCACTCCAGAGGCGATCCTGCTCGATCGGTCCCTGCCAGTGCATCTTGAAATCGCTTGAAGAATCACGGAACCAGAATGACTAGAGCCGAAGCGGACCAGACCGACGATCTCGACAGCAACCGCATCCGCCTGCATGGACCCGAGGATTTCGCGGGCATGCGCAAGGCGGGGCATCTGGCCGCGGCGACGCTCGACTTCATCACGCCCCATGTCGTCCCGGGAGTGACCACCGGGGAGCTCGACGTCCTGTGCGAACAGTTCATCCGCGACCACGGCGCGGTGCCGGCGCCGCTGGGCTATCGGGGATATCCCAAGGCGACCTGCATATCGATCAATCACGTCGTCTGCCACGGCATACCCAGTGACAAGCGCCTGCGTGACGGCGATGTCCTGAACATCGATATCACCGTCATCCTGGATGGCTGGTTCGGCGACACCAGCCGGATGTACATCGCCGGCGACGCCGTCAGCGTCAAGGCTCGGAAACTGATCGACGTGACCTATGACAGCCTGATGCTGGGGATCGCGGCGGTCAAGCCAGGCGCCACGCTGGGCGATGTCGGGTTCGCCATCCAGAAGTTCGCCGAATCGCACCGCTTCTCCGTTGTCCGCGACTTCTGCGGCCACGGCCTGGGCCGCGTCTTCCACGACGCGCCGTCGGTGCTGCATTTCGGCAGGCCCGGCCAGGGTGTCGTGCTGCGCGAGGGCATGTTCTTCACGATCGAACCGATGATCAACGCCGGCCGCCACGACGTGAAGATCCTGTCCGATGGCTGGACGGCGGTGACCAAGGACAAGAGCCTGTCGGCGCAGTTCGAGCATTCGATCGGCGTCACCAAGGACGGCTGCGAGATCTTCACGCTGTCCCCGGCCGGCCACACCAAGCCGCCCTACGCCACCACCTGACCGCGCCGCCGTCGGAACCGCGCGTGTTGAAAATCATCGGCTGACAACCGTCACGCGACACGGCTATAGTTCCACATGCCCACGCATGTGGAACTGACGCGAGGATCGCGTGACTGAACTGGATCAGGACGAGGCGGATCATCTCGGCCACCGCGACCGCGTCCGCGCCCGCTTTCTCACGGCCGGCGCGGAGGCGATGCACGACTATGAACTGCTGGAGCTGCTGCTGTTCGCGGCGATCCCCCGCCGCGACGTCAAGCCGCTCGCCAAGAGGCTGTTGCGCGCCTTTGGCGGTTTGTGGGGTGTCTTGACCGCGACCCCTGACGCGCTGCGCCAGAAGGAGCCCAAGCTATCCGACGGGACCGTGGTCGCCCTGACCATCGTCGGCGCCGCCGCCCTGCGCATGACGCGGCAGGAGATCATCGACAAGCCGGTGCTGAGCACGTGGCAGCGGCTGCTGGACTATTGCCACGGCGCCATGTCGAACCTGCCGACCGAGCAATTCCGCCTGCTGTTCCTGGATCGCAAGAACGCGCTGATCGCCGACGAGGTGCAGCAGCGCGGCACGGTCGACCATACGCCAGTCTATCCCAGAGAGGTGATCAAGCGGGCGCTGGAAGTGGGCGCCTCGTCGATCATCCTGGTCCACAACCACCCGAGCGGCGACCCGACGCCCAGCCGGGCCGACATCGAGATGACCAAGGAGATCGGCAAGGCCGCCGCCGCGATGGGCATCACGCTCCATGATCATCTCGTGATCGGCAAGGGCAAGCACGCCAGCTTCAAGGCGATGGGCATCCTCTGAGCCATTCCCGAGGGGCAAGGCGTCAGGACGCGTAGTCGGGTTCCTCCCGGTCGAGGATCCGCATCAGCTCGGCGAAGTGGCGGCCGGAATTGTCCTCCTGGGCGATCTGCTGGGCGACCTTGCGCGCCATGTCGTCGGGCACGCGCTTGAGCGGACGTCCGGTCGACATGGCGAGCACCTGATTCTGGCAAGCCCGTTCCAGGTAGTACATCGTGTCGAAGGCGAAGGCGACGCTGTGGCCGGTCACCGTGACGCCGTGGTTCGCCATGAACATGACTTGGTGGTTGCCCAGGGCGGCGCAGATCCGGTCGCCCTCGCCGTCGTCCAGCGCCAAGCCGTTGTAATCGTCGTCATAGGCGATGCGCTCGAAGAAGCGCAGGCCGTTCTGGTTGACGGGCTCCAGCCTTCCGCCCTCCAGAGTCGTCAGAGCGGTCGCGTAAGGCATGTGGCAATGCAGGATGCAGCGGGCCTGGGGAACGCCGCGATGCAGCCGCGAATGGATGAAGAAGGCGGTCGGCTCGGGCGCCTCGCCGCCGCCGGTGACCGTGCCGTCCGGCTCGACCAACAACAGGTCGGAGGCGCGGATCCGGGAGAAATGCATGCCGTGGGGATTGACCAGGAAACGGTCGCCGCTGTCGCTGACCGCCACGCTGAAGTGGTTGCAGACGCCTTCGTGAAAGCCCAGCCGCGCCGCCCAGCGGAAAGCCGCCGCAAGTTCGACCCGCTGGCGCTGGATGTCATCGGTCTCCATCTTCCGTCTTCCTCCCTCATGATTGTTGGACGCCCGCCGGGGGCGCGTCCATTCGCCTCGCCTTCGCGCGTCACCGTGACGATCTATTCACATGGACGGCGGTAAATAGAAACCGTGCCCCGCCCTTCTCTGCTATAAGGCCAGGGGATTTTTCGATTGGGTTACCCATAAGGCGTCAAGCATGAGCGAATTGGATTTCCGGGACGCGCGCGTCCTGATCATCGACGATCAGGAAATGAATATCGCGATGCTCTCCGGCATGCTGAAGAAACATGGGTTCCGCCAACGATTTTCGGCGAACGACCCGTTCGTCGGGATCGAGATGTTCCAGCGAATAGCGCCCCATCTGGTCCTGCTCGATATCGAGATGCCGGGTTTGGATGGCTATGGCGTGCTGGCGCGCATCCGCGCGATCAGTCCGGACGTGATGATCCCGGTGATCGTGCTGACCGCCCACACCGAGCAGGCGGTCCGCCTGAAGGCGATAGACGCGGGGGCCAGCGATTTCCTGACAAAACCGTTCGACGGGATGGAGGTGATCGGGCGCGCGCGCAACATGTCGATCCTGGGCATGATGTCGCGGCGGATCGCCGACGAGAATCGCCGGCTGGACGAGGCTGTCCGCTCGCGCACGGTCAAGCTGGAGCAGATGATCGACATCCTGCGGAACGCCGAGTCCGCCTTGTCGGCGAAGGCCAATGCCGCCGCCGAAACGACGAATCTGATGCGCGATCTGGCGGCGCGCGGCGCCCGAGGCTTCGCGTCCATGGCCGATTCCATTTTGGAGACCAGTCTGGCGAACGCTGTCGAGACGCCGGAATGGCTGGCGATCAGCGGTGTGGCGGAGCGGATCAAGCTGACCGCCGAGGAGATCGAACTGATCGCCGACGCCGAGCGGCGCGACCTGACCGTCTCACGCCAGCGCGTGGAGTTGAGACCCGCCGTCGCCACCGCCGTGACGGCTGTGGCCGGCACCGCGCAGGCGCGGAGCGTGACGCTGACCGTCGCCCTCGACGCGGCGCCGGAGTACGTCATGATCGACAGGAGCTGGTTCGGCGTGGCGCTCCAGCGGGTGCTGACCGAGGCGATCGACTGCACGCCGTCACCGGGAGAGGTCAAGGTCGCGTGGGACGGCGCCGATGGACCGGGATGGCTGTCGGTGACCGACGGCGGGCCGCCGGTGACGCTGGCTCAGCCGCGCGAACTCGCCATGCCGTTCGACGTCCGGCGGGTCCAGCCTTCGGCGCGCGATGCCCGGACGGGACTTGGGCTCGCCATCGCCAACGCCCTGACGCGGATGATGGGATCCGAACTGGAGATCACCGGGACCGACGAGGGGGCGGCGTACCGCATTCGGTTGGGAACGGAATGAGGAAGAGGGTCGCCTCGCAACGACAACAGGCGCGGGGAACGCCCGCGCCTGTCTGAAAACTCCAACTTACCGCGGCGCGGCAAATATCAGAGCTTCTCCTGCACGTTGCCGGCGCCCTTCTGGATCTTGCCTTCGGCCTTATCCAAGTTCCCCTCGGCCTTGAGCTTCTCGTCGCCGGTCAAATTGCCGATGCCCTTCTTGATGTCGCCCTTGATGTCCTTGGCGGCGCCCTCGATCTGATCGCGATTCATGGTCGGTCCCTTCAAGTTGACTTCTGATGATAAAACGCGGGGCAAACGGATTTGTTGCATGGGGTCGAAACCGAACGCGTGTCACCGCTTCGCGTATTTGGCCCCTATGGAGATTCGGGCTTGCGCCCGCTATGGTCGGCGCCAGCCGCGACCCGAGTTGATCGCCCCCGCCACCCGCCGCACGTGAGAGATGACCGATGATTCCCCGCTATAGCCGCCCGGAGATGGCCCGCATCTGGGAACCCGAGAACAAGTTCCGCATCTGGTTCGAGATCGAGGCGCACGCCTGCGACGCCCAGGCCGAACTTGGCGTCATCCCGCGCTCCGCCGCCGAGACGGTTTGGCAAAAGGGCAAGTTCGAGATCGACCGGATCGACGAGATCGAGCGGGAGACCAAGCACGACGTCATCGCCTTCCTGACCAACCTCGCGGAATACATCGGCCCGGACGCCCGCTTCGTCCACCAGGGCATGACCTCGTCCGACGTGCTGGACACGACGCTGGCGGTCCAGTTGGCGCAGGCGTCCGATCTGCTGTTGGCCAATCTCGACGGTTTGCTGGCCGCCTTGAAGCGCCGCGCGATCGAGCACAAGGACACGCCGACGATCGGCCGCAGCCACGGCATCCACGCCGAGCCGACCACGTTCGGCCTCAAGCTGGCCGGCCACTACGCCGCCTTCGCCCGAAACCGCGAGCGTCTGGTCGCGGCCCGGGCCGAGATCGCGACCTGCGCCATCTCGGGTGCCGTCGGCACCTTCGCCAACATCGACCCGTTCGTGGAGCGCCACGTCGCGGAGAAGATGGGGCTGGCGGTCGAGCCGGTCTCGACCCAGGTCATCCCGCGCGACCGGCACGCCATGTTCTTCGCGACCTTGGGCGTGATCGCGTCGTCGGTCGAGAACCTGGCGACCGAGATCCGCCACCTGCAGCGCACCGAGGTCCGCGAGGCCGAGGAGTTCTTCTCGCCGGGCCAGAAGGGCTCGTCGGCGATGCCGCACAAGCGCAATCCCGTGCTGTCGGAGAACCTGACCGGCCTTGCCCGGCTGGTGCGGGCGGCGGTCACGCCGGCGCTGGAGAACGTGGCGCTGTGGCACGAGCGGGACATCTCGCACTCGTCGGTCGAACGGGTCATGGCTCCCGACGCCACCGTCACGCTGGACTTCGCGCTGGCCCGCGCCACCAGCATGATGGAGAAGCTGGTGATCTATCCCGAGCGGATGCGGAAGAACCTGGACGATCTGGGCGGGCTGGTGTTCTCGCAGCGGGTGCTGCTGGCGCTGACCCAGGCTGGGATGAGCCGCGAGGGCGCCTATGTCGCGGTCCAGCGGAACGCCATGTCGGTCTGGGAGAAGGGCGGCAGCTTCCTCCAGAACCTGCAGAACGACGCGGAGGTGGCGAAGCACATCGACGCCGACGCCATCGCGGCGCTGTTCAACATGGCGTACCACACCAAGCACGTCGACACGATCTTCAAGCGCGTCTTCGGCGAGTGAGGTCGGAAGCTGGCCGGAGGGTGACGCCAGGCGCCGCCACCCTCCGCCGGATCCCGCGTCATTGGTTGTTGATCTGCTCCCGGGCGACCTGGAGAAGGAGTTCGGCCTCCTTCTCCACCCGATGCCGGCTGACGTCGATACCCCGCGCCTCGAAGTCGGCGCAGACCTTTCGGATCAGGTCGGCATGCCCGGCCTCCTCGAAATCCGCGTCGACCATGGTCTTGGCGTAGGCTTCCGCCTCCGGCTTCTCGAACCTCATCTGCTCCGCCGCCCAAAGGCCCAGCAGCTTGGCGCGCCTAACCTGGATCTTGAACAGCAGTTCCTCGTCGTGCTTGAACTTGTTCTCGAAGGCTCTCTCGCGCTCGTCAAACGTGGTCATTCGACCTTCTCCCAACTAGGCTTTGGTACGGGTAGGTTTTGAACGGTCACCTGGAACCGTTCGGTGGCGGTTCTCCACCCTACATAATGGCAAATCGGACGGACGACCATGTGCTCTATCGTCATTCTACGCCAACCGGGCGCGACATTCCCTCTGATGATCGGGGGCAACCGCGACGAAATGGCCGGTCGCCCCTGGAAGCCTCCCGCCCGCCACTGGCCCGAGCGATCGGATGTGCTGGGCGGGATCGACGAACTGGCGGGCGGCAGCTGGCTGGCGCTGAACGACACCGGCGTGGTCGCCGTGGTGCTGAACCGGATGGGCACGCTGGGGCCGGAAGCCGGCAAGCGCAGCCGGGGCGAGTTGGTGCTGGACGCGCTGGACCACGCCGACGCGGCCGACGCGGCGCGGGCGCTGGCGCACCTGGACCCGGCGGCGTACCGCCCGTTCAACCTGGTGGTCGCCGACAACCGCGACGCGTTCTGCCTCAGCCGGCGCGAGGATGGCGGCCGGATCGAGATCGCGCGGGTGCCGGAAGGCTTGTCGATGGTGACCGCGCACGACCTCAACGACGACTCGAGCCCCCGGATCGGCTTCTTTCGGCCGCTGTTCGCCCACGCCGCGGTTCCCGACCCGATCAAGGGTGACTGGAAGGCGTGGGAGGAGCTGCTGGGCAGCAGGATCTGGGATGGCGACATCGGCCCGCGCGGCGCCATGTGCGTGGTGACCGATACCGGCTTCGGGACCACCAGCAGCGCGCTGCTGGCCCTTCCCGGCGTCGACCATCCGGACCTGAAACCGGTCTTCCGGTTCTGTCCGGGACGGCCGGACGTGACACCCTGGCAAGAGGTCGATCCGTCGTAGCGGTGAATGCTCCGAATTCCGGTTCCATTGTGCTAAAGATGGCGCCTTGCTATATCAGCAACCATATTACCCGGACCGGTCCGTATAATCCCGGTCCAGTCACTTCCGGAAGCCCATCATGACGCGACGCAGGCGGATCTACGAGGGCAAGGCGAAGGTTCTGTTCGAGGGACCGGAGCCGGGCACTCTGGTTCAGTATTTCAAGGACGACGCGACCGCCTTCAACAACCAGAAGCGAGGCATCATCACGGGCAAGGGCGTCCTGAACAACAGGATCTCCGAATACCTGATGACCAAGCTGGGTGAGATCGGCGTACCGACGCATTTCGTCCGCCGGCTCAACATGCGCGAGCAACTCGTCCGCGAAGTGGAGATCATTCCGATCAGCCTGGTCGTGCGCAATGTCGCCGCGGGATCGCTGTCGAAGCGGTTCGGCATTCCCGAGGGAACGCAGCTGCCGCGTTCGATCATGGAGTATTACTACAAGTCGGATGAGTTGAACGATCCGATGGTTTCCGAGGAGCACATCACCGCGTTCGGCTGGGCGACACCCCAGGACCTGGACGACATGATGGCCCTGTCGCTGCGGATCAACGATTACCTCTCCGGCCTGTTCCTCGGCATCGGCCTGAAGCTGGTCGATTTCAAGATCGAGTTCGGCCGGTTGTGGGAAAACGACGAGATGCGGATCGTGCTGGCCGACGAGATCAGCCCCGACAATTGCCGTCTGTGGGACGTCAAGACCAACCAGAAGCTCGACAAGGACCGGTTCCGGGAGGATCTTGGCCGGGTCGAGGAGGCGTACCAGGAAGTGGCGCGCCGGCTGGGGATCCTGCCCGAGGGCGGTCCCGGCGATTTCAACACACCGAAGCTGATGCAGTAGCGGCAGCGCTCCCCAAGTCGGATAGAGACATCATGAAGGCAAATGTTCACGTCACCCTGAAGCGTGGCGTTCTCGACCCCCAGGGCAAGGCCATCGGTCACGCGCTGCAATCCCTCGGCTTCGACGGTGTCGACGATGTCCGGCAGGGCAAGTTCATCGAGTTGGAACTGGCCGAGACCGACCAGGACGCCGCCCGCGCGGCGGTCGAGGCGATGTGCCAGAAGCTGCTGGCGAACACGGTGATCGAGGACTACCGAATCGACTTCGTCGGCTGACGCTTCGGTATTCGTGACCTCCTTCGATACCGCCGTTCAGGCGCTGCTGGACATCGACCCGATCTTCGCGCGCTGCCTGGAGGCTGGCGGTCCTTTGCCGGCGCCGGTGCCGCGCGAACCGTCCGGCTTTCCTGGATTGCTGCGGATCATCCTGGAACAGCAGGTATCCACCCTCGCCGCCGAGGCGATGTGGCGGAAGCTGTGCGAAGCCGCCGGAGCGGTCACGCCGGAGCGGGTACTGTCGCTCGACGACGACACGCTGAAGGCCTGCGGCTTCAGCCGACAGAAGACGGTCTACGCGCGGGGTTTGGCGGCGGACGCGGCGGAGGGCAGGCTCGACATGGCCGCCATCGACCGGATGCCGGACGAGGAGGCGATCGAGACCCTGGTGCGCTTCAAGGGGATCGGCCGCTGGAGCGCCGAGATCTATCTGCTGCTGGTGCTTGGCCGTCCCGATCTGTGGCCGGTCGACGACTTGGCGGTGGCCGTCGGGCTGCAATGGCTGCTCGACCGCGACCAGCGGCCGCCCCGTGACGAGCTGCTGGCGATGGGCGAGCCCTGGCGTCCCCATCGCGGCACGGCGGCTCGACTGATCTGGCATTACTACATGGCGGTCGCCCCCGCGCGCCGCCGCGCCAAGCGCGCCGTGGCGGCTCCGGCATTGCCTCTGGCGGAGAGCGTCGCCACCCCTAAATGATAGGGGGCCGGATATGGCCAAAATGGGGGGACGCTATGACGCAGCCGATCAGAAGGGCGAGAAGCACGACCACCATCCTGGGCGCCGCCGCCCTCGCCGCCTGTATGGCGTTCTCCGTCCCCGCCAGCGCCGCGCCGCGCGAATACCGGATCGACCCGGAGCACGCGTCGTTCGGCTTCCTCGTGTCCCACATCGGCTACGCCAACGTGATGGGCATGTTTCGGGAGGTGGCTGGAAGCTTCCGGTTCGACGAGGAGACCCAGACGCTGTCGGACGTCACCGTGACGGTCAAGACCGCCAGCGTCTTCACCAACCATGAGAAGCGCGACGAGCATCTGCGGAAGGAGGAATTCTTCTGGACGGAACGCCATCCGGAGATGACCTTCACCATGACATCGGCCCAGAAGACCGGCGACCGTACCGGCAAGATGACCGGTGACCTATCGATCCGCGGCGTCACCAAGCCGGTGACGTTCGACGTCACCCTGAACAAGACAGGCGAGTACCCGTTCGGCGGCGGCTTGTTCAGCAAGCCGAATTACGTGGCCGGCGCCTCGGTCCGAGGCACCATCCGCCGCAGCGAGTGGGGAATGATGTACGGGACCGACAACGGCTGGGTCGGCGACGACATCCAGCTGATCGTCGAGTTCGAAGGGATCCGGCAAAACTGAGCGGGCAGCGCTTCGGATCGCGCGCTTGCATTGACCCGGCCGGCTCTTTAGTGTCTGCCGCAATTGCCGCTGGGGCATCATCTCCAAGGAAGTCGTCGAAGCGCCTCATGAAGGCAGCCGTCATTGTATTCCCCGGCTCCAATTGCGACCGCGACGTCAGCGTCGCCTTGGAGCACGCCACGGGCCACAAGCCCGCCATGGTCTGGCACCGCGACAGCGACCTTCCCCAGGTCGACCTGATCGTCGTTCCAGGCGGATTCTCATACGGCGACTATCTGCGCAGCGGCGCGATGGCCGCCCAATCGCCGGTGATGCGCGAGGTCGTGGCCCGCGCCAAGTCCGGCACGCGGGTGCTCGGGATCTGCAACGGCTTCCAGATCCTGACGGAGGCCAAGCTGCTGCCGGGCGCGCTGATGCGGAACGCCGGGCTCAAGTTCCTGTGCCGCACGGTCGACCTGCGCGTCGAGAACGCCGACAGCGCCTTCACCGCCGGCTACGCCAAGGACCAGCTGATCCGCCTGCCGGTGGCCCATCATGACGGCAACTACTTCGCCGACGCCGACACCCTCGCCCGGATCGAGGACAACGGCATGGTCGCGTTCCGCTATGTGACGCCGGACGGCGCGATCGACGCCTCGGGCAACCCGAACGGTTCGGCCAACGCCGTCGCCGGCCTGTTCAACGAGGGCCGCACGGTCCTGGGCCTGATGCCACATCCGGAGCGGGCGGCCGAGCCGCTGCACGGCAACACCGACGGCAAGCCGCTCCTAGACGGTCTTGTGGAGGCCCTGTCTTGACCACCACCCACCAGAGCAAGGAGCCGGCCGTCACACCGGAATTGGCCGCCGAGTACGGGTTGTCGCTGGAGGAATACCAGCGAATGCTCGACATCACCCAGCGGACGCCCTCGTTCACCGAGCTTGGCATCTTCTCCGTGATGTGGTCGGAGCATTGTTCATACAAGTCGTCGCGGGTCTGGCTGAAGAAGCTCCCGACCAAGGCGCCGCACGTGATCTGCGGGCCGGGCGAGAACGCCGGCGTGATCGACATCGGCGACGGCCAAGCGGCCATCTTCAAGATGGAAAGCCACAACCACCCGTCGTTCATCGAACCCTATCAGGGTGCGGCGACCGGTGTCGGCGGCATCCTGCGCGACGTCTTCACCATGGGCGCCCGCCCGATCGCGAACATGAACGCGCTGCGGTTCGGCAGTCCCGACCATCCGAAGACGCGCCACCTGATCTCGGGTGTCGTCGCCGGCATCGGCGGCTATGGCAACTGCGTCGGCGTGCCGACAGTCGGCGGCGAGACCAATTTCCACCCGTCCTACAACGGCAACATCCTGGTCAACGCGATGACCGTGGGTCTGGCCGACACGGACAAGATCTTCTATTCGGCCGCCGCGGGCGTCGGCAATCCCGTCGTCTATGTCGGCTCCAAGACCGGGCGCGACGGCATCCACGGCGCCACCATGGCCTCGACCGAGTTCACCGAGGACAGCGAGGAGAAGCGTCCGACGGTCCAGGTTGGCGACCCCTTCACCGAGAAGCTGCTGATCGAGGCCTGCCTGGAATTGATGGCGACCGACGCGATCGTCGCGATCCAGGACATGGGCGCCGCCGGCCTGACCTCATCCTCGGTCGAGATGGCCGACAAGGGCGGGCTCGGCATCGAGCTGGACCTCGACGCGGTTCCCCAGCGCGAAACCGGCATGTCGCCGTATGAGATCATGCTGTCCGAGAGCCAGGAGCGGATGCTGATCGTCCTGAAGCCGGGACGCGAGGATCTGGCCAAGGCGATCTTCGACAAATGGGAACTGGACTTCGCCGTGATCGGCCGGGTGACCGACACCGGCCGCTTGGTCCTCAAGATGCACGGCGAGACCTATTGCGACCTGGAGGTCGGCCCGCTGGTCGACCGCGCGCCGGTCTATGAGCGGCCCTGGGAACCGACGCCGCCGCAAGCGGACATTCCGGCCAGCGAGGCTCCCCTGCCCGGCCCCGCGACCGAGGTCCTGCACCGCCTGATCGGGGGTCCGGATCTGGCATCGCGCCGCTGGATCTGGGAGCAGTATGACAGCCAGGTCGGCGCCGACACGGTGGCGGCCTCGGGTGGAGACGCCGCCGTGGTCCGCGTCCATGGCACCAACAAGGCGCTGGCGATCACCACCGACTGCACGCCGCGCTACTGCTTCGCCGACCCGGTCCGGGGCGGCGCGCAGGCGGTCGCGGAGGCGTGGCGCAACCTGACGGCGGTCGGTGCCACGCCGCTGGCGATCACCGACAACATGAACTTCGGCAATCCTCAGAAGCCGCGGATCATGGGTCAGTTCGCCGGCTGCATCCAGGGCATGGCCGAAGCCTGCACCACCCTGGAGTTCCCCGTCGTCTCGGGCAATGTCAGCCTGTACAACGAGACCAATGGCGAGGGCATCCTGCCGACACCGGCGATCGGCGGAGTCGGAATCCTGCCCGACGCGTCGCTGGCCGCTTCCGTCGCCTTCAAGGCCGCTGGCGAGGCGATCCTGCTGATCGGCGACACGGTGGGCCATGTCGGCCAATCGCTCTACCTGCGCGAGATCCATGGCCGCGAGGCGGGTTCTCCCCCGCCGGTCGATCTTGCGGCGGAACGTCGCAATGGTGACCTCGTCCGCGGGCTGATCCGCGACCGGGCGGTCACCGCTTGCCATGACCTGTCCGATGGCGGCCTGCTCGTCGCCGTGGCTGAAATGGCGATGGCGGGCCGGATCGGTGCCGATATCGACCTTCCTGCCGGGCTGGACGCCGCCGGCTTCCTGTTCGGCGAGGATCAAGCGCGTTATCTGGTCACCGCGACCGATGCCGACGCCGTCATCGAGCGCGCGCGCGTGGCCAGCGTGCCCGTGCTACGGTTGGGAACCACCGGTGGCACCTCGTTGACAGTCGGCGGGACCGACGCCATATCGGTTGATGGCCTGAGAACGGCACATGAAGCGTGGCTGCCAGCCGTCATGGCGGGTGGCGCGGATCAACCCACAAGCTGAGCGGGAAGGCTGAACAATGGCGATGGACGCGGCTAATATCGAGAGCCTGATCAGGGAAGGCATCCCTGGTGCCGAGGTTCGCATCGAGGACTTGCGGGGCGATGGCGACCATTACGCCGCCCATGTGGAGGCCGCCGCTTTCAAGGGTAAGACACGCGTCCAGCAGCACAAGATGGTCTACGACGCATTGCAGGGCCGCATGGGCGGGGAACTTCACGCCCTTGCCTTGCAGACCAGCGTACCGAAAGATGCCTAGCAGCCAGGACACCGCGGGCGGCCCATTTCGGGCCAGTGCTTCCCGCACGCCGCTTTGACAAGGATATCGAGACATGGATAACGCCGTATCGGAACGGATCAAGAATGACGTCGAGTCCAATGACGTCGTCCTCTTCATGAAGGGCACCCCGGTGTTCCCGCAGTGCGGCTTCTCCTCGGCCGTGGTGCAGGTGCTGACCCATCTGGGCGTCAAGTTCAAGGGCATCGACGTGCTGGTCGACCCGAGCCTGCGCGACGGCATCAAGACGTACAGCAACTGGCCGACCATTCCCCAGCTCTACGTCAAGGGTGAGTTCATCGGCGGTTGCGACATCGTCCGCGAGATGTACGAGACCGGTGAACTGGCCGAGATGCTGAGCACCAAGGGCGTGGACGTTCAGGTCAAGGCCTGATCCCCCGTCGTCCAGCATCAAGCCGATCAAAAAAAGGGTCCCGTCCGCGGGGCCCTTTTTTCATTGGGTGTACATCCTCACGGCTGCCGATATGCATATAACCCCGTTAATCGCCCGGTAATCCTTCGCACGCGAAAGTCGATCAGACCAAAGTAAAGCTGGAAGGTGTCGTTATGACGGGCGGTTCGGGTGCGATGGTGGCGAGCGGATTCGTTCGACGCCTGACACTTCGTTTTCTTGGCTCCGCAGTTGCGTACGCCTTGCTTGCCATCGGTGTCGTCGGCGCTTCGATGTCGATTCTCGTGCTCATGGGCCTCCAGCGGTTCTCCGCCGATTGGGCGGCGGTCATGGCGAATTCGAAGATCGAAGGAGCGGAGAACCTGACATCGACGGTGTCCCTGATGTCCTTTCTGGTGACTTGGGGTAGCGTCGCGACCATTGCCACCTTGATCTCGGTCGGCCTGTTCTTCCTGTGGTTCACGCGGGCGCGCGTGGTCAATCCGCTGCTGCGCCTGACCAAGGCCATCGACCAACTGGCCGGCGGAAATGCCACCGTGACGATCCCCTACGCCACTCACCAGGACGAGATCGGCGTCATGGCGCGGGCCGTCCTGGTGCTCAAGGAGAACACGGTCGAGAAGCTGCGGCTGGAAGCCGAGCAGGCGGAGTTGAAGCGCCGCTCCGAGGATGACCGCCGCCGCGTTCTGGGTGATTTGGCCGGCCGGCTCGACGAGAGCGTGGGGCACGTGGTCGAGACCCTGTCGGGCGCCGCGACCGCGCTGCAGTCCAACGCCCAGTTGATGCTGAGTTCGTGCGACGACGCCCGCGAGCGCTCCTCCGCCATCGCGTCCACCTCCAAAGTCTCCTCCACCAGCGTCGAGAGCCTAGCCGCCGCCGCCAACGCACTGTCCGACAGCATTTCGGACATCGAGCGCCAGACCGGCGAGGCGACCGGCGTCGCCCAGACCGGAATGCGTCAGGTCGCGGAAACCAACGAAGTGGTGGCCGGGCTCAGCGATACGGTGAACGAGATCGGCCAAGTGGTTGGCATGATTGGACAGATCGCCGAGCAGACCAACCTGTTGGCGCTCAACGCCACGATCGAGTCGGCCCGTGCCGGCATGGCCGGCAAGGGCTTCGCGGTGGTCGCCAGCGAGGTCAAGAACCTGGCAGGACAAGCCGGCCGCGCCACCGAGGAAGTGACCCAGAAGATCCAGCAGATCCAGGAGGTCACCAACCGGGCGGTCGCCACCATGACCAGCGTCGCCCAGACGAT
This sequence comes from Skermanella stibiiresistens SB22, assembly GCF_000576635.1. Classification (GTDB taxonomy): domain Bacteria; phylum Pseudomonadota; class Alphaproteobacteria; order Azospirillales; family Azospirillaceae; genus Skermanella; species Skermanella stibiiresistens. The sequence goes on along the minus strand of NZ_AVFL01000002.1, from coordinate 166,194 downwards.
CGAGCGGATCGGCGGCATCGTCACGTCCATCGCGGCGGCCGTCGAACGGCAGAGCGGTGCCGCCAAGACCATCGCCCACAATGTCGATACGGCATCCGACGGAACCAAGCGGGTCTATAGCGATATCGAACGCGTCGCGTCGGCGACGGAGAGCACGGGCAAGACCGCCGACGAGGTGATGCGATCGGCGCGGTCCGTCAACGACAAGGCCCACGACTTGCGCGCCACCGTCGATGGCTTCCTGCAAAAGCTTCGAAGCGCCTAATGCAAATCCGGAGAGCTCCGCAATCCAGTCATGCCGGGGATGCGGAGCGATGGATGCGCCGGTTTGGTTGCCCACGTGTTAAGCAACCAGCATGCCCAATCCGCCGATCACATCCCCCGGCAGTCCGCGCGAGAACCGCGGCGCGCGGGTTCCAATGGACCCCGCCGTTTCCGGCGTCCTCTACGCGCTTGCCGCCTTCCTGCTCTGGGGGGCGGCCCCGCTCTTCTTCAAGGCGCTGCAACCCGCGACGCCCCTGGAGATCCTGTCGCACCGGGTCCTGTGGTCGCTGCTTCTGATGGTGGCCTTGGTCCTCGCGATGCGGGACCCGCGCGATGTCGTCCGGGCGTTATCCAGCACAGGGCGCGTCGGCATCTTCATCGTGACCACGTGTCTGGTGACGACCAACTGGCTGCTGTTCATCTGGGCGGTCAACAGCAACCACATCATCCAGACCAGCCTTGGCTATTACATCAACCCGCTCGTCAACGTGATCCTGGGTGTGCTGTTCCTCAGCGAGCGCCTGAACCGCTACCAAGTGTTCTCGGTCGCGCTGGCCGCCGTCGGTGTCGCCAGCTTGGTGATCAACCTGGGGGAACTGCCGTGGGTATCGCTGACCCTGGCGGTGACTTTCGGCTTCTACGCCTTGATTCGGAAGAAGATGGCGATCGACCCGCTGATCGGGTTGTTGATCGAGACCGCGATGCTGACACCGTTCGCCGCGTTCTACCTGATCTGGATCGCCAGTCTCGGAACCGCGCACTTCAGCTTGGATAATCCCGGTTTGGCGGGCTTGCTGGCGGTGTCCGGCTTCGTCACCGCCCTGCCCCTGATCTTCTTCAACTTCGGTGCCCAGCGCCTGAAGCTCTCGACCATCGGCCTGATGCAGTACATATCGCCAACCCTGCAATTGGCGGTTGGCGTGCTCCTGTTCGGAGAGGCCTTCACCCTGGCGCATGGTATCGCCTTTGGATTGATCTGGCTCGCCCTGGCGGTCTACAGCGCCGACGCCTTCCTGGCGCACCGCGCCCGACCGTGAACTGGCTTGTGAATCAGCAGACGCGTCGGGAGTGATGCCGGCTGACGCTTCGCTATGAGGAAACAAACCAGCTGGATAATAGCCGGAGCCGTAGGTCGGGTAGAGCGAAGCGGCACCCGACACCAACTCGCCTGCTTGTCGGGGTCCGCTTCGCTCTACCCGACCTACGGTTGAAATTAGATCGACGAACCAACCAGAGTAATAGTTGCATTCACGGTGGATTGGCGCGCCGCACCGGTGGCAACTGCAGCCGTCCCAAGATCGACCGTCGCTTGATCAATCCGGCAAATAAAAAGGGCGCCCGCCGAGGCGGACGCCCTTCCAAGTTCGTCAACCGCTTTGATTAGCGGCTGTAATACTCGACCACCAGGTTCGGTTCCATCTGGACCGGGTACGGCACGTCGGCGAAGGCCGGCGCACGCACGAAGGTGCCCTTGAGGGCCGAGGTGTCGACGTCCAGATAATCGGGGATGTCGCGCTCACCCGAGGAGATCGCCTCGAGCACCAGCGCCATCTGCTTCGACTTCTGCTTGACCTCGATCACATCGCCGTCCTTGACCTGGTAGGACGGAATGTTGACGCGCTTGCCGTTGACCCGGACGTGGCCGTGGTTGACGAACTGGCGCGAGGCGAACGGGGTCGGCACGAACTTCATGCGGTAGACCACCGCGTCCAGCCGGCGCTCCAGCAATTGGATCAGGTTCTCGCCGGTGTCGCCGCGGCGGCGGACGGCTTCGGCGTAGAGGCGGCGGAACTGCTTCTCGCCGATGTTGCCGTAGTAGCCCTTCAGCTTCTGCTTGGCCATCAGCTGCAGGCCGAAGTCGGACGGCTTCTTGCGGCGCTGACCATGCTGGCCGGGGCCGTACTCACGGCGGTTGATCGGGCTCTTCGGGCGGCCCCAGAGGTTGACGCCCAGACGGCGATCGATCTTGTACTTGGACTCTTGACGCTTGCTCATACGCTATCGCTTTCGACGCTGTTTGTTGTCCCAATAGGTCCTGCCGGAAAATCGACCGCGGACGGGGCGTTACCACACGCACGCCCACCTTCTTGGGAGGAAGCGCCGGACTATACCCACCAGACGGGCAAAGTCAAATGCAAGTGACCTGAAAAGCACCTCGGATGCCCCTCAAGCGGCATTCCCCGAAGTGTTGACCGAGCGGATATCGGTCAGGAACCGGTCGATCATCCCCCGCAGATCACTGGCTTGGCGCGACAGCGTTGTCACGGCGCCATTGACGTCATCGGCGGCCTTGCCCGTTTCACCGGCACCGTCGCGAACACCTTCGATGCTGCGCGAGACCGTCCGCGTCCCATCCGCCGCCTGCCGCGCGCTTTCGACGATGTCGTGGGTGGCACCGCTCTGGTCCCGGACCGCGCCGGCGATGATGCCGCCGATCTCGTTCATGCGTCCGATGATTCGGGTGATGTCGCGGATCGCCTCCGTGCCGAGCCTCGTCGCGTCCTGGACCGCGTTGATCTGGGCGGTGATCTCGCCCGTGGCGTGCGCCGTCTGGTTGGCCAGCGCCTTGACCTCGTTGGCGACGACGGCGAAGCCCTTGCCGGCCTCCCCGGCCCGCGCCGCCTCGATCGTGGCGTTCAGCGCCAGCAGGTTGGTCTTGGCCGCGATGCTGGTGATCAGCTTGACGACCTCGCCGATCTTGCGCGTGGTTTCGTCCATGCCGGTCACCAGATCGTTGGCCCGCTCCGCCGAGGTGACGGCCTGCCCGGCCACGCGCGTCGACTCGCCGACCTGCCGCTCGATTTCGGTGATCGCCAAGGACAACCGCTCCGCCGTCGACGCCACGGCGTCGACATTGGACGAGGCCAGCGAGGCGGCGCCGGTCACCGAATCGGCCTGATGCTCGGTCTGCTGGGCGACGGTCGACAGCGAGCCGGCGGCCGCCTCCAGCGTCTCCGTCGCCGACGTGACCTGATTGAGCGTGCGGGAAATCTCGCCGTCGAGCGACAGCACCAATTCCTCCATGGCTTGGGCGCGCCGTTCGCGCTGTTCGTGACCCAACCGCTGGGCCTCCCACGACTGGTCCAGCTTGACGCCATTGTCGCGGAACACCGCCAGCGACTCGACGATGGCTCCCAACTCGTCATCACGCGCCAGCGAGCCGATATCCACGTCCCGCCGTCCGTCGGCGAGCTTGCGGGTCGCCGCGGCGATGCGCTCTATCGAACCCGTGGTGGCGCGTCCGATCCCCCAGGAAAACCCAGCCACAGCCACCACCGCGAACAGCGTCGATCCCAGGAAGACCAGCCGCATCAGATCGGCGGTCGTCGCCGACTGATCGGCCTGGACGCGGGCGTTGTCGACACCCGACGCGATGACGGTGGCGATCAGCGCGTTCAGTTTCTTGTAGTTCTCCTCCAAGGGCCCGATCAGCTTGACGACACCCCGGAAATCGAACTCCAGCATCGACTCGACGACATCGATCATCTCGCGATAGGTGGCGAGGCCCTCGATCGCCTCGGTCAGCCTCCCTTGCTCGTGGGGCTGGGCGTAGCGGTCGCGCCACGTGCCGAGATCGGCGATGATCGCGTCCAGTTCCGTCCTGATGAGGGTCAGCCTCTCCTCCAAGCGGGCCTCGGTTCCCTGCGCCGCCTTGGCGACGACCGTCTGGTAGAGTTGGCCATTGACCCTGTCGATCCGGCCGCTGACGGTCGCGAGGTCGATGCCGCCCCGCAGGTTCGCCTCGACCATCATGCGGAGATCTCCGACCAGCCTGCCCAATCCCGTGTATCCAACCGTGGCCACGACGATCATGAGGCAGACCGACAATCCGGGCGCCAGGGCGAACTTGAAGAAGAACGGCAGGTTGGACAGGGTCGGACGCTTCGCCATGATGTCTTCTCCAGTCAGTGTTACCGGTCCCGAGCGAGGCTATCCGATCAGAGGATCAATAATCGGCGCGCAGCGAGAGATAGACCCTCCGCTCGACTTCGGGCATCGACGTCTCCCGATGGGAGGTCTGGTTGAACGACAGGCCCTCGAGCGCGACGGTGAACACGTCGTTGACATGATAGCCAAGCCGCCCGCTGAAGGTGATCTGATCATCGACGTTGACCAGTTGGGTGCCGCCCGTGTTGACCTGATAGAATGGCACCTTGGCGCCGGAGACGTAGTGGGCTGACAGGTCGGCTTCGAAGGCGCCCAGGGTATAGCCCAGCTTGGCGTTGACCTTGTGGCGCGGCGTGCTGTCCTCGAAGGCGGCGCCACCGGCCCTGCCGTCGTCGTAGGCCGCGACCAGATCGTCGTCGATGATCTCGAAGGCGTAGTTCACCCCCCAGCGCCAGGACGTTCCGATCCGCCCATCGAGACCGATCTCCGCGCCCGTCGCGTTGGAACCGCCGATGTTGCTGAACAGGAAGTCGTAGCCGGCGGGTGAGATGGCGGTGATCCGGGTGCCGTCGATGTCACCGATCAGGTTCTTGGAGGTTTGGCGGTACAGGCTGAAACGGCCCAGCGCGTCGATCGACGGCAGGCGGCGGTCATAGCCGAACTCGTAGTTCATCACCGCCATCGGATCGATGTCGGGATTTCCCGAGAGGCGGGACGCGCCGATCGGGCCGAACGGCACCGGAAACCCGTCCGAATAGCCCAAACCGATCATCGAGGGCAGCTGGACGCCGCGCGACGCCATCAGCCGGAAGGTGTCGAGCCGGGTCGGGCGCCAAGCGAGGCTGCTGTTGTAGCTGAACTCCGTCAGCTTCTTGTCGTAGTCGTCGTTGGTGAACGGGCCATTGGCGCCCGGCACATTCACCAGACCGATCGGTCCGCCGCGATCCAGCCGAAGATGGTCGACCCGGACCGCGTTGGTCAGCGACACGGTGTCGGTGACCGCCCAATCCCACATCCCACCCGAGGAATAGACGTCGTAGGAGACGGTGGCGTCCTTGTGGGGCACCGTCTCCATCGCGTTGTGGCGGTACTCGGCGCTGATACGGAAGCTGTGGCTGGTCCCGACCTTGAAGAGATCCTGAAGCTTGGCGACCGTGACGCTGTTGCTGATCGGCAGTGTCGGCAGCACGTTGCCGCTGTCGAGACTGGCCTCCAACCAATTGCGGTAGATCGAGGCCTCCCACAGGCCATATTCCCCCTCGCCGGTCAGCGATGTCCGCGCCGAATAGGTGTCGGTCGTGGCCGCGACGGGTGAGAAGATCGACAGCATCTCGGTCTGCTCGACATGGCTGCGCGTCAGGTCTACGCCCCATTGGGTGTCGGGGCCGACCTGGAACAACCCATCCATGCTGATCGAGCGGCGCTCGGGATCGCGCCGCAGCAGGCTCACCATGGGGTTCGCCGCGGTGTCGAACTCATCGGAGTTGGAGGCGCCGGCGGAAATCCGCAAGCCGCCCTTCTCGCCGAACTTGATCGTGTTGACCAGCGACGCCTCGCGGTACTTCTGGGTGCCGCCGCGCACCGTCGCGGTGTTGACGTCGTCATAGAGCGGCGAGAAGGTGATGATGTTGATCACCCCAGCGACCGCGTTGAAGCCGAACAGCGCGGAGTTCGGCCCCTTGACGACCTCGATCTGGCGGATCTCGGAGAGTTCGACCGGGATGGCGCTCCAGTTGGTCAGGCCATAATGGTCGAGATAGACCTGCCTGCCGTTCACCAGCACCAGCAGCCGAGGCGAATAACCCTGGTTGTAGCCGCGCACGCCGACGTCCGACGCGCCATTGGTCCAGCGCCAGATATCGACGCCGGCGACATTCCGCAGGATGTCGGGAATCCCCGTGGCACCCGAGCGCCGGATGTCTTCCGCGCTGATGATGTCCATGGTCACCGGAACCTCGGTCTGCCGTTGCGGCTTGCCGGTCGCGCTGGTCGTCACCGGCTCCTTGAACAAGGCTTCCAGATCACCGTAATTGATCGTCTGGGCATGAGCCGGCGCGGCCAGGACGAGCGCGAGGCCGATGGATGCGAGTGGAAACAAGGTCTTCATGGCGTATCCTCGGGGCGTCACGCTAGGCGGGAGCGGCATCAGATTTCGACGATCAGCATGCGGAAGGCGGCCCTGAAGGCGACCTGCGATTGATCGGCGGCTTGCTTGTTGACCAGGATCTCGACCGCGGGCTGGGTGGCCACGGACATGACGCATCGACCAGCGCGGGCGCAGCTCGGATCGGTCGACACGGTCAGCAGATGCTGGGATTTGGCCGCTTCGAAGATGGCGGCGTGATGCGCTTGCATGCCGACCGTCACGAAGACGACACCGGCGCCCGCGATCTTGGCGAGCTACGTCACCGGTACCAGTAACGGTTCCAGCGTCAAGGCGCCCTCCTTGAAGCCGGCTCCCAGCAGTCCCGCCAGCCTCTCGGCCTCGGCCTGGGATGCCGCTATGTCCGGCGCGAAGATGATGGCCATCTTCGCCGGAGTGGCCGGCTTGGCGGCCATGAAGCCCAACGACTTGGCGATCACCTGCACATCGTCGACCGCCACTTCTGCGTGAGCGGCGGCCGCGGGCAGGCAAAGGAGAGCCGTCAGGACAATCGCCTTCCACTTCATAAGCGTGTCCTCGCTGGTTGGCGGGTAGTTTTCAGTATGTCCTGCTGTTCGAAAACTATCGTTTGCGCCCGGATGTCTCTAGCAAAAGATTAAATTTTTTTGTGAAAAAATGTAAATTTATGGTGTCGAGCTTGTAGTCTTTAAATTGAAATATGACGCGCAGGAAGTTACGGACCCCAATTTCGACTGCGGGCGTCTGAACAGCCCCATGCGAACGTATGGTAAATCTTGGCAGTGCGCACAAATCAAACAGCCGCGAAACAATAGCCTTGGCCGTGTATTGTGAGAATAAGACGGGGGTCTTGTGGATCGACTTCAATCTTGCGGCGCAACCGGCCAATCAGGACATCGATTGTCCGATCATCGGGGGAACCGGGCCGTCCGCTGACGGCGGTGGTCAGGCGATCCCTGTCGAGAATGCATCCGCGGTTGCAGGACATCATTGTCAGCAGATCGAATTCGCTGCGGGTCAGGCGGACACCCCGTCCCTCCGGATCCCGCAGCGACCGCCGCGCGATATCCAGCATCCAGCCGTCGAAATGATGGACCGCTCCCGCTCCGGAGGAACCGGGTCGCAGCCGCCGCAGCAGGTTTCTGACCTTGAGCGCCAGTTCCCGCAAGTTGAGCGGCTTGACCAGGAAATCGTCGGCGCCCAGTTCCAGGCTGATGATGCGGTCGATCTCCTCGGCGCGCCTGGATGTGACGATGATTCCCAGGGAATCGGTCTGGCGGAGTTGGCCCAGGCGATTGAAGGGAATGCCATCGGGTAGGAGCAGGTCGACCAAGAGCAGATCGACGCGGCGGGCCGCTAGGGCGGCATCCATCTCACTGAGGCTGGTGGCCTCGACGACTTGGTAGCCTTCCCCACGCAGGCACCCGGCCGTGGCGGCGCGGGTTGGTTCGTCGTCTTCCACCATCAGGATCGTTTGCCGGCTTGGCGCCGCTATTCCCGCCTCCCGATCCATGTCGCCCGCTTCCGATCAGCGCCGGCGCCTGCATCCGGCATTACTTTAGTAGTAATGCCGGCGGATAGGCCTTACAAGCTTTATGGTGATTGGCGCACTTCGCGCACGCGATCCCCACGGCTTGGCGAGCATCGGAAATGGACATCAAGCCATCCTGGCATGGACTCCGCCGATCAGCTGAGAGGCCTCCAGGATCTGCGCGGTGGCTTCCCGCAGATCGGCGCGGTCCAGCTCGCTGGCCCCCGCGTCCTCCAAAACCATCTGGGCGAGATCGATCTCCTCGATCGCCTCGCTCAGCAGGATGCCCGCCTCCATCAGATTGGCTTTGGCCTTTCCACCCTGACCCGCAAATTGCAAATGCCGGAATGCGCGATGCAGAGCGTTGCCGAACTTCTCGATATCCATGATACCCCCATGCGAAAGATGAGGCGATCTCAGCAACGGCCGTGCCAGAAAACGAAACCTTATACAAAAGCCAGCTATACTATTCCTTAGGTGTGGGCTTCCTGCGGCCGACAAGTCCCGAAACTATTCCATGAAACGTCCTGACTTCCTGCTCGGTCAGATCCATTCTCTGAAAGCAATTCCTTATAGCTCTAATCATTGACGGTTTCTTTTCCGGCGAGGAGAAGAAACCGCATTGCTCGAGTTCCGCTTCCAGATGGCCGAACAGGTTGACCAGTTCGTCCTTGGTGGCCGGCCGGGTCGCTCCGGTATGGAGATAGCGGCCCGGAGTCGCGTCGGCGGTCTGGTACCACTCGTAGCCGATCAAAAGCACGGCTTGGGCGAGGTTGAGCGAGCTGAAGGCGGGGTTCAGCGGAACCGTCAGGCTGGTGTCGGCCAAAGCAAGGTCGTCGTTGAACAATCCCGTCCGTTCCGGGCCGAACAGGATGCCGGTGGTCAGACCCGCCACCGACTGGGCCCGCATCTCCACCGCCGCTTCCTTGGGTGTCATGATCCGCTTGATCATCCCCCTGTTGCGCGCGGTGGTCGCGAAGACATGGGCGAGGTCGGCGATCGCCTCCTCGGTCGTGTCGAACAGCTTGGCGTTGTCGAGCACCAGATCGGCACCGGACGCCGACGCGGTGGCGCTGCCATTCGGCCAGCCGTCACGCGGGCGCACCAGCCGGAGGTCGGTTAGGCCGCAGTTGAGCATGGCGCGGGCGCAGGTGCCGATGTTCTCGCCGAGCTGGGGTTCGATCAGAATGATCGCGGGGCCGCCGAGCACGGCTTCCCGCCTTGGATTGGTTCCTGACATGTCACCGTCTGTCGTGTGCCGTCGCGCCACCGGCGCGGAACAGGCGATAGGAGATGCTGTCGTGCAGCGCGTTGTACGAGGCGTCGATCACGTTGGCGGAAACACCGACCGTGCTCCACCGTTCCCCGTGGCCGTCGGTGCTCTCGATCATCACCCGGGTCACCGCCTTGGTGCCGTCGTTCGGGGTCAGGATGCGAACCTTGTAGTCGACCAGCCGCAGCCCCTCCAACAGGGGATAGGCCGGCAGCAGCGCCTTCCGCAAGGCGATGTCGAGCGCGTTGACCGGGCCGTTGCCCTCCGCCACCGTCATCAGGGACTGGCTTCCGACGTCCAGCTTGATGGTGGCTTCGGACAAGGTGACCAGCTCGTCCTTGGCGTTCCAGCGGCGCTCGTCGATCACGCGGAAGGATTGCAGCCGGAAGAACTCCGGGACCTCGCCCAACGCGCGGCGGGCCAGAAGCTCGAAACTAGCCTCGGCGCCATCGTAGGCGTAGCCGTCGTATTCCCGCCGCTTGACCAGATCGACCAGATCGCCGATCCGCTCGTCGCGGGCGTCGATCTCGATGCCGATCTCCCGGAAGCGGGCCAGCAGGTTGGAGCGGCCGGCCTGGTCGGACACGACGATGGTCCGCCGGTTGCCGAGCCGGGCGGGATCGACGTGTTCGTAGCTGGTCGGGTCCTTCTCGACCGCGGAGACGTGCAACCCGCCCTTGTGGGCGAAGGCGCTCTCCCCGACATAGGGCGCGTGGCGGTTGGGCGCCCGGTTCAGCCGCTCGTCCAGCCCGCGCGACACTTGGGTCAACCGCCGCAGGCCGTCCGCCGTGATGCCCGTCTCGAAGCCCATCTTCAGCATGAGGGTGGGGATCAGCGAGACGAGGTTGGCGTTACCGCACCGCTCGCCCAAGCCGTTCAGCGTGCCCTGGATCATCCGGGCGCCCGCCCGGACCGCCGCGAGCGAGTTGGCGACCGCGTTCTCGGTATCGTTATGGGTGTGGATGCCCAGGTTGCCGCCGGGAATGCTCTCCGCCACGGCGCGGACGATGCGTTCGACCTCGTCCGGCAGGGAGCCGCCATTGGTGTCGCACAGCACGATCCAGCGGGCACCCGCCGCGTAGGCCGCGGTCAGGCAGCTCAGCGCGTAGTCCGGATTGGCCTTGTAGCCGTCGAAAAAATGCTCCGCGTCGAACAGCGCCTCGCCCTTCCTCTCGCGGATCAGCGCGATGCTCTCGGCGATCAGCTCCAGGTTCTCCTCGCGCGGGATGTTCAGCGCGACGTCGACATGGAAGTCCCAGGTCTTGCCGACCATGCAGACCGCGTCGCATTTCGCGCCGATCAAGCCGGCGAGGCCGGGATCGTTGGCGGCGCTGCGGCCGGGCCTGCGGGTCATGCCGAAGGCGGTGAACCTCGCGTTGGCGAGGTCCGGCGGGTCGGCGAAGAACGCGTCGTCGGTCGGATTGGCTCCCGGCCACCCGCCCTCGACATAGTCGATTCCCAGCGCGTCGAGATCGCGCGCGATGGCAATCTTGTCGGAGACGGAGAAGTCGACGCCCTGGGTCTGCGCGCCGTCGCGGAGCGTCGTGTCGTAGAGGTGGATCCGCTCAGCCATGATCAGGCCCGCTTCCAGGTGGTGCCGCCGGGGCCGTCCTCGAGGATGACGCCCTGGTCGGCCAATTCCTTGCGGATGCGGTCGGCCTCCGCGAAGTCCTTGCCCTTGCGGGCGTCCTTCCGGCGCTGGATCAGATCCTCGATCGCCGCCGCGTCGATGCCGCCGGCCGCGGCGTCGCCGCGCGACCACTCCGTCGGGTCCCGCCGCAGCAGTCCGAGCAGGTCTCCCGCCGCGAGCAGGGTTCCCTTGAGCGCCGCGCGTTCGGCCGTTTCGGTCGACTTGTTGAGCGACGAGACCAGGGCATGGACGTGGCTGATCGCAAGCGGAGTGTTGAGGTCGTCCTCCAGCGCCGTGACCAACTCGTCCGGAGGGGCGGTGTCCTTGGCGGCAGGAACGTCCTCGACCGCGCGCAGCGCGCCGTACCAACGGTCCAAGGTCGCCTTGGACTGCCTCAGCGCGTCGCGGGTGAAGTCCAGGGGCTGGCGGTAGTGGGCGCCGAGCAGCGTCAGCCGGATCGCCTCGCCGGGGACCTCGCCCAGCAGGTCGCGCACGGTGAAGAAGTTGCCCAGGCTCTTGGACATCTTCTCGCCCTCCACGGTCAGGAAGCCGTTGTGGACCCAGTAGCGGGCCAGCGGCGCGCCGCCATGGGCGCAGACGGACTGCGCGATCTCGTTCTCGTGGTGCGGAAAGATCAGGTCCAGTCCGCCGCCATGGATGTCGAAGGTCTCGCCCAGGTGCGTCTCGGCCATGGCCGAGCACTCGATATGCCAGCCGGGCCGGCCGCGGCCCCAGGGGCTGGCCCAGCCGGGCACCTCCGGCGGGGAGGGCTTCCACAACACGAAGTCGGCGGGATCGCGCTTGTAGGGCGCCACCTCGACGCGGGCGCCGGCGATCAACTCGTCCCGGGAGCGGCGCGACAGCCGGCCGTAGTCCGGCATCGAGGGGACGGCGAACAGCACGTGGCCGTCCGCCTCATAGGCGTTGCCGGCCGCGACCAGCCGCTCGATCATCCGGACCATCTGGGCGATGTGGGCGGTGGCGCGCGGCTCGATGTCGGGCGGCAGCGCGTTGAGCGCCGCCATGTCCTGGTGGAACGCCTCGGCGGTGCGCGCCGTGACGCTTTCCATCGGTTCGCCGTTCTCCCGCGCCCGGTCGATGATCTTGTCATCGACATCGGTGATGTTCCGGACGTAGCGGACATCGGGGTAGAGACGCGTCAGCAGCCGGTAGAGAACGTCGAAGACGACGACCGGCCGGGCGTTGCCGATATGGGCGTAATCATAGACTGTCGGACCGCAGACATAGAGTCCCACCTTCCCCGGCACCAGCGGTTCGAACCGTTCCTTTTGGCGGGTCAGCGTGTTGAACAGGGAAAGCGGCACCGGTTTATCCTTAAGCTACTCTGCCCGCGAGCCGGGCCTCGGCCCGATCGCGACCGATCAGAGGTAACAAATTCTTGAGCTCCGGTCCATGGTCGCGGCCGGTCAGCGCCAGGCGCAGCGGCATGAACAGGGTCTTGCCCTTGCGCCCGGTCGCCGTCTTGACGGCCCCGGTCCAGGCGCCCCAGGTGGTCTCGTCCCAGGGCTCGGCGGGTAGCAGCGCCGCGGCGGCGGCTGCGAACTCCGTGTCCTCGACCACCGGCTCGATCGGTTCGCGAGCGACGTGCCACCATTCGGCGACATCGGCCAGAACCGTCAGGTTGGGCCGCACCGCCTCCCAGAAGGTGGCGTCGACACCCAGGAAGCCCATGGTTTCCAGACGCTCGCGGACGGATTCGAACTCCGTGGCGTGGAGCACCCGGGCGTTGAGGCGCGCCAGTTCCTCCGGGTCGAACTTGGGCGAGCCGCGCGCGATCTTGGACATCTCGAATTCGGCGGCGAGATCGGCCAGCGAGGTCCGCGCCTCGATCGCGTCGGAGGTGCCGAGCTTGGCCAGCAGGCTGTTGACCGCCATCGGCTCCAGCCCCTGCTCGTCGCGCAGGTGGGAGATGCCGATGCTGCCCAACCGCTTCGACAAGCCGGCGCCGGTGGCGTCGGTCAGCAAGGGCAAGTGGGCGAAGCCGGGCACCTGTCCTTCCAGCGCCCGCCACAACTGAACCTGAACGGCGGTGTTGGCGACGTGGTCCTCGCCCCGGATGACGTGGCTGATCCCAAGCTCGATGTCATCCACCACCGAGGACAGGGTGTAGAGCGTGCGGCCGTCCTCGCGGATCAGCACGGGGTCGCTGAGATCGCGGCCGTGAAAATGCTGCGGCCCGCGGACCAGGTCGTCCCACTCGACCGACTCGTGTTCCAGCAGGAAGCGCCAATGCGGTATCCTGCCCTCCGCCTCCAGCCGCGCGCGGTCCTCATCGTTAAGCCGCAGGGCGGCCCGGTCGTAGATCGGCGGAAGCCCGCGGCCGAGCAGGCTCTTGCGCTTGAGGGACAGCTCCTCGGCGGTCTCGTAGCAGGCGTAGAGCCGGCCGGCGGACTTGAGTTTTTCGACCGCCAGCGCGTAGCGGTCCAGCCGGTCCGATTGACGGGCGAAGCGGTCCCACTCCAACCCAAGCCAGCGGAGGTCGCGTTCGATCCCCACGGCGTAGTCGGTGGTCGACCGTTCCAGGTCGGTATCGTCGAGCCGGAGCAGGAAATCGCCACCCTGGCTGCGGGCGAACAGCCAATTGACCAGCGCCAGACGGATGTTGCCGACATGGAGCAGGCCGGTCGGGCTCGGCGCGAAACGGACGGCGACGCTCATGAGCTTCACGGATCTCCGGTACACAGGGGCGGCACGGATAGCACACCGCGACCCTGTGGGAAATGCCGGAAACCCAGTTCCGCATCTAACGCGGGACGCTACTCGACGTCGACCAGCAGCTTCATCTTGGGATGGATGCCGCAGAAGACGTGGTAGGTACCCGCCTCGGTGAAGGGCAGGCTGACATGCTCGCCCGGCTCCTGGTAGCCGCTGTTGAAGTCCATGTTCTCCTCGAACACCCGGATGTTGTGGGCTCGGGTATCCTCGTTCTGGATCGTCAGGGCTTGGCCCGTCTTGATGTGGACGTGCCGCTGGCTGAACCGCTTGTCCTTCTGCGTGATGGTCAGCGAGTTGGACGCCTCGCCGATATCGGGCGAGGTGGCGGCGAGACTGTCCGCCGCCGTCGCCGGGTCGGGGCTGAGGCTGTGGAGGAACGCCACCAGATCGGAGACGTCCCGGTCCGACAGCCCGTCGATCCGGGGCAGGTCGGGCGACAACGTCGGGCGCTGGACCACGCCGCTCCGGTAATGCTCGACCACCGCTTCCAAGGTCGGCAGCGAGCCGTCATGCATGTAGGGCGCGCGGTCGGCGACGTTCCGCAGCGCCGGTGTCTTGAAGGCGTGGTTCAGCTCGGGCAGCTTCAGGATGTCACCCCGGCCAAGATCGGCGCTGGGCAGGCCGACATCGTGGAACGCGTGGTCGGTGAACTGCCAGCCGGAATGGCAAGAGGAGCAGCCGGCGGCGCCGGTGAAGACCTCGAAGCCGCGCCGGGCCTCGGCGCTGATCGCGTCGGCGTCACCCGCGACCCAGCGGTCGAACGGCGTCAATCCCGTGACCAGCGTCCGTTCGAAGGTGGCCAACGCCTTGGCGACCGTGACGGGCGTGATCTTCGGGTCCTCCGGAAAAGCGGCCGCGAACAGGCCGTCATAGTCGCGGTTGGCCGAGAGTGTCCGGACCATGGCGTCGAGCGTCTGGTTCATCTCGCGCGGGTTCTGGACGGGTCCCAGCGCCTGTTCCTCCAGGCTGCCGGCCCTGCCGTCCCAGAAGAACAGCTCGCCCCAGGCGGCGTCCTGGACCGAGGGCGTTCGGCGTCCGAGCGGCGTGCCGTCGAGCCCGGCATGGGTCGGAACACCGTCCTGCCAGCCTGAGACCGGGGCGTGGCAGGTGGCGCATGATCGGTCGCCGGCACCGGACAGGCTGGTGTCAAAGAACAGCTTACGTCCCAGCTCGGCCTTGGCCTGGCTGAACGGGTTGTCCCGGGGGTACGGCACGGCGGTCGGCCGGACATACTCGACCAGCGCGCTGGCGACCGCCGGGTCCAAATCCCGCTGACCCGGCCGTTCGGCTGGAGCGGACATCGGCGCCAGCAGGGTGAACGCCAAGGTGACGGCCGGGATGACCACGGCTGGGAGGATAGCGTCGATACGCATTAGCTTCTCGGTCTCGGAACGGTCAGGATACCGTCGCCGGGAAACTACTGCAAGTCACTCGCATTATCGATGCGACCAATTGGACGTCGGGTGGGCCGCGTTCGTCGTCAGGGAAGCGTCGCGAAGCCGTTGACGACGGGCAGGCGGACCGAGGCGCCAAAGCTCCGGCTGGTGATCCTGACGCCGGGCGGCAACTGCCGGCGCTGGCCCTCCGCCTCCGCGACCGTCCGCCACACCTGCTCCACCACGGCGGGATCGTGATCCCGGGCGACGATCTCCTCCAGGCCGACATCCTTGTCGATCAGGCACCGCAGGATGTCGTCCAGCACGTCCGCCGGCGGCAGGATCCGAGCCCCCGTGGTTCCAGGCCGCGGCTCGACGTCGCTCATGTCGGTGACGACGCGTTCTGGCACGACGCGGCCCGCCGGCCCATGGGCGCCTTCCGGAAGGTGCCGGTTGCGCCAGTTGGCGAGCGCCACCACCGTCGTGCGGTAGACATCCTTCAGCACCGCGAAGCCGCCCCACAGGTCGCCATGCAGGGTCGCGCGCCCGACCGCCATGTCGGTCCGGTTGGCGGCGGACAGCGTCAGCGCCCCGAACTTGGCGGATAGCGCCAGCAGGATGGCGCCGCGCAGGGTGGATCTCAGGTCGTCCTCGGCCCGGTCAGGGTCACGGCCCGCGAAGGCGGGCGCCAGCATCGCGTTGGTCGCCCGCAACGCCGGCTCGATCGGGATCTCGTCGATCTTGCACCCGAGCAGCTCGGCGATCTCGCGCGCGTCCTCCAGGGCTTGGCGACTGGTGCCGGGCGACGGTAGCAGGACACAATGAACACGGTCGGACCCCAGCGCGTCGACCGCGAGCGCCGCCGTCAAGGCGCTGTCGACACCATCGGTCAGGCCGACCAGCACGCCGGCCGCCCCGCTCTTCCGGACGTGATCGCCCAGGCCCAGCATCAGGGCGTGATACATCGCCGCGAGGCCGACCGGTGGTGCCGCGAGTTCCCCCTCGGCGCAGACCCACACCTCGTCGGCCCCGGCTTGCCAGCGCGACACCAACAGGCTGTCGCGGAAGGCCGGCGCCTGGAGACGGAGCCTGTTGTCGGCGCCCAGCACGAAGCTCGCCCCGTCATAGACCAGTTGATCATGGCCGCCGATCTGGTTGACCGAAAGGAGCGGCAAACCGGTCTCACCCACCCGCGCCACCGCGAGGTTGATCCGGCGATCCTCGGAGTCGACATCCACCGCGTCGCCCCCGGCCACCACCAGGATCTCGGCGCCGCACTCACCCAGCGCCTCGGCGACATCGGGCGTCGACATGTCCTCGGCGATCAGGACACCAAGCCGCACGCCCCGGAAATTGACCGGACCCGGCACGGGACCGGCGGCGAACAGGTGCCGCTCGTCGAAGGGAAACCCATCCAGCAGCACGTGCTTGGCGCGCGCCGTGACGATCCGCCCGCCATCCAGCAGCAGGACGGCATTGTGAACCCGCCCCTCGATCCGCCACGGCGCCCCCACCAGCACGCCCGGTCCGCCATCCGCCGTCTCCTCGGCGAAGTCCCTCACCAGGGATGCGACCGCGTCGAGGAAGAACGGCTTGGACGCCAGTTGGCCGACCGGTTGACCGGTCACGCTCATGGCCGGGCATACGACGAGGTCGGCGCCGCGGGCGTAGGCCTCGGCCCGGGCGCCGCGGATCAGGTCCAGGTTCCGCTCGATGGCCCCGACCGTGGGGTTCAGTTGGGCCAGCGCGATGGCCAAATGATCGGTCAGGGGGCGATCGGTCATGGGGTGTGCAAGCCATCCAGGGGAAACGATGCGGCACGTTAGCAAGACGCCCCGGCCCGGCAAAGGGGCAAGGCGTCACGGCCAGCCGTGGAGGAGCGGCTTTACGCGGCGGCACCCGCCAGGCGCACCATGCCCGATAGTTCACCCGCCGTCAGCTGCCGCTCGAACTTGACGTGGGTGACGCCATCCTCGGTCGGCAGGACTTGGCCGCGCAACGGAGTGTCGACACCGGGCAGCGAAACCTCGACGAGCCCGCGGGCCGTATCCGGGATCGGTCCCGAAATCCCGATACCGCCGGCGGAAACGTTGATCACGTCGACCCGGCGCTGGACTCCGCCGACCGACACGGTGACGGCCATCTTGACTGCGTGGCGCTGGTGCTGGCGACGGTCGAACACCTCGTGGGTCCGCATCGAACTCATCAGCCGGTCGATCTCGTCCTGGAGGTTGCCGACGTCGACCGTCATCGTACTGGTTTCCGACCGGACCTCATGCATCAGTTCCGAGGCTTCGCCCGTGTCGTGGGCCACCACGGTGATGCTGGCGGCGACCTGCCGGGTGCCGGCGGCGGCCTCGAGCACGCTGCGGCTGATCTCGCCGGTCGATGCCGTCTGCTCCTCGATCGCCGACGCGATGCCGGCGGAGATCGACTCGACATCGTGGATCACGCCGACGATGCTCTGGATACCGGCGACGGCCTTTTCGGTCTCCGCCTGGATACGGGCGATCTGGGCGGAGATCTGCTCCGTCGCCCGCGCCGTTTGGGACGCCAGCGCCTTGACCTCGTTGGCGACGACCGCGAAACCCTTGCCGGCCTCGCCAGCTCGGGCCGCCTCGATCGTGGCGTTCAGCGCCAGCAGGTTGGTCTGACCGGCGATCTCGTTGATGACCCGGACGATCTGGCCGATCTCACCCGCTGCGGCGGCCAGTCCCTGGACCGAAAGGTTGGCGGCGCCCGCCTCGTCCACGGCCTTGCGGGTGACGAGGCGGGATTCGTTGACCTGCCGGCTGATCTCCGACACGGAGGCGGAAAGCTCCTCACCCGCCGCGGCGACGGTCTCGAAGCTGGCGGTGGCCTGCTCGGCGGCGGAGGCGACCGCCGTCGCGTTGCCGGCGACCCTGTCGATCGCGGCGGAGGTCTGGACCGCCATGTCAGAGACGTGGCCACCCCGCTCCGCCACTTGCGCCACGACGGTGTGTACCTCCCTCTCCAGCGTGTCGGCGAGTTGCCACAGCTCGTTCTGCCGGCTTTGATCACCGCTGGAGATGTAACACGAGATGGCCAGGTCCATGTCGAGGGAGACCGCTTGGACGATCGCCCGCAGGATCTTGCTCAACCGCTTCGGATGCCACCGGTACCGCGTGACCGCGGCCTCCATCAGGTCGGTCATGGCGATGGCGTAGCCGCCGATGTACCACCGCGGCTCGAGGCCGATGCGCTGGTGGGTATTGCCGATCGCGACGGTGCGCTCCAGATGCGCTTCGGTGAAGGTGCCGTCGAACAAGCTGGTCCAGTGGCGGCGTTGCGCCTCCTTCAGCCGGTCGATCGGCACTCCAGCCAGCATCTTGCTGGTTTCGGCATTGCCGGCGAGATGGCTGTAGAACCGATCCAGGACCTTGGGTATCGTCGCTTCGAGAACGGGCGCGAAATCCTTCAAGGCCGACCGGGTACCGTCATCGATTCCAAGAAAGTCCAAACGTACTTCGCGATCCAAATCGTTCGACATCCGTACCTCACCCCCACAGAATTTGGGGAATTAAAGGCCCGGTATTATTACTAAAGTCTTACAACCTTCGTCGTGACCCCATACGGGAGGACGCTACTTGCGGAACAGGAATTCGCGGCCGACCTTGACCCGCTTCTCGCCGTCATACTCGATGATATCGGCGGTGGCGTAAGTCTCGGTCCACCGTTCGGGCAGATAGCTACCGGTGCCAATCACGTCGATGGGAGCTTGCGCTTCCGCCATGATTCGGCACTTGGCCGGACTGAACCCGCTGCTGGCGACGATCTTGACCTTGTCGAAACCGGCGGCGTCCAAAGCGTCGCGCAGGTGGAAGATCGCGGCCGCCGAGACACCGGTGCCGATCAGGTAGCGGAGCTGGGTTTCGTCCCGATAGCCCCGAATCGCGGAAGGCACGTGGCGTTCGAGCACGGCGTAGGATCCGGGCGGATCCAGCCCTTCGATGAAGCGGCCGCCGGGCGTGTCGATCCGCATGCTCAAGCGTCCGGCGGCGGCCAGATGCGGCAGGCGGCGGCAAACCTCCAGAGCGTCGGTGACCTCCCGGCCGAAATAGTCGACCAGCACGGTGAGGTCCTGGTCGGGAAACGTCTCGTGGAACATCTCGGCCGCCCGTACCGTCGAGCCGGCATAGCCGATCAGGGCGTGCGGCATGGTGCCCAAGCCCGCCGTCCGGCCGAAGTAGTGGGCCGTGGCGTCGGTCGCGTTGCCGATGAAGCCGATCGCGCCGACCTTGCGCTTGGCCCGCGCCGACCCGACGCTGGCGGCGTAGGCCATGATCTCGGCCATCTCGGTGCCGGCGCAATGGCGCGCGTCCATCGCCAGGAAGGCGACCTTGGGGAGATCGGCGCACATGGTGAAGGCGTTGTACGCGCCGACGCAGGCGGGCCCCAGCTTCATCAGCAGCAGGGTTTCAAGATCGACCAGATGGTAGAGCGGGCCGGTGATGTAGAGGATCGGCTCGCCAGCGCCGACCCAGCGCCCCTCGGTGTGGAGCAGGTCGATCTCGACCTCGAAGCCCCGTTCGCGGGCGACACCGTTCAGCCAATCCACCGCCTGCCGCGGCGCCGAGACGACCGGCCGGCGCATGAAGATGGCGTAGGTCACCCGCTTGTCGCCGAACCGGCCAACAGTGGCCTTGGTCCGCAGGAAGTAGGTGTCGGTCCACCGTGCGATGTCTGAGACGGACGGGTTGAGGTCCGCGGGTGTGGCGTCGTTGTCTCGACTATCCAATATATGGCCCACCGATTTCTGGCCCGAGGGATTTCCCGCCCCAGGGTTTATTTGGCCCAAGGCTTGGCGCTCTTGGTCAATCCGGAGCGGGACGAACCCGCTCCGGGCTAGGTGCTCTCAGCTCACTCGGCCGCGGCGATCCGGCGATCCCGGTCCGACTGCTGACGGCTGCGCTTCAAACCTTCGGCGATCAAGAACGCCAGTTCAAGGGCTTGGCTGGCGTTGAGCCGCGGATCGCAATGGGTATGATACCGCTTCGCCAGCGCATGGTCGGTGATCGCCTGGGCGCCACCGGTGCATTCCGTGACGTCCTGGCCGGTCAGCTCGAAGTGGACGCCGCCGGGATGGGTGCCTTCCGCCTGATGGACCGAGAAGAAGTCCTTGACCTCCGACAGGATCCGGTCGAACGGCCGGGTCTTGTAGCCGGTCGACGACTTGATCGTGTTGCCGTGCATCGGGTCGCAGGCCCAAACCACCACCCTGCCCTCGCGCTGAACCTTGCGGATCAAGGCTGGAAGCTTGTCCTGGACCTTCTCGTAGCCCATCCGCGCGATCAGGGTCAGTCGGCCTGGCTCGTTGGCCGGGTTCAACATGTCGATCAGGCGGATCAACTCGTCCGGGTCGCTGGTCGGGCCGCATTTGAGGCCGATCGGGTTCTTGACGCCACGCAGGAACTCGACATGGGCGTGGTCGGGCTGACGGGTGCGGTCGCCGATCCACAGCATGTGGGCCGACACGTCGTACCAGTCGCCCGTCGTGCTGTCGACGCGGGTCAGCGCCTCCTCGTAGGGGAGCAGCAGCGCCTCGTGGCTGGTGAAGAAATCGGTCTCGCGCAGCTGGGGCGTGGTCGCCGCGGTGATGCCGCAAGCCGCCATGAAGTTCAGCGTCTCGTCCAGCCGGTCCGCGAGGTCGCGGTACCGCTCGCCCGCCGGGCTGCGCTCGACGAAGCCCAGGTTCCAGCGGTGGACCTGATGCAGGTCGGCGTAACCGCCTTGCGAGAAGGCGCGCAGCAGGTTGAGCGTGGCGGCAGACTGGTTGTACGACTGGACCATGCGGTCGGGATCCGGCTCACGCGAAGCCGGATCGAAGTCGAAACCGTTGATGATGTCGCCGCGGTAGCTCGGCAGCTCGACGCCGTCGATCGTCTCGGTGTCCGTCGAGCGCGGCTTGGCGAACTGGCCAGCCATGCGGCCGACCTTGACCACCGGCGTGGAGCCGCCGAAGGTCAACACCACCGCCATCTGGAGGAGGACACGGAAGGTGTCGCGGATGTTGTTCGGATGGAACTCGGCGAAGCTTTCGGCGCAATCGCCGCCTTGGAGCAGAAAACCGTTGCCGGCCGCGACATCGGCCAAGGACGACTTCAAGCGCCGCGCCTCGCCGGCGAACACCAGCGGCGGATAACTGGCGAGACGCTGCTCGGCCGCCCGCAACTTCGCCTGATCGGCGTAGATGGGCATCTGCTTGACGGGCTTCGAGCGCCAGGTGTTCGGGGTCCAGCGTTCGGCCATGGCACCATCCTCCACATGGACCGGGTCCGCTCACCATGGCCCGGTCGCTTATCAACAATCCAAGGAAACTGGCTATACTTCCTTCGCCGCTTATTTTCCAGACTTAAACATTCCGTGTCACCCCGCCGGAGGGCAGCCATTCCCCCCGGTCACGGCTGGATCATTCGGCCGCCTGCCGCGTCGCGGGATCGGGAACCTTCTCCCGCATGGTCACGAACTCCTCCGCCGCCGACGGATGCAGGCCGATGGTCCGGTCGAACTGCGCCTTGGTGGCACCGCAATTCATGGCGATGGCGAGGCCCTGGACGATCTCGGGCGCGTCGGGGCCGATCATGTGGGCACCCATCACCCTGTCGCTCTTGCGGTCGACCACCAGCTTCATCACGGTCCGCTCGTCACGGCCGCTCAACGTGTTCTTCATGGGCCGGAAGCCGCTCTTGTAGACGTCGATCTCGCCGCAGATCTCCCGCGCCTGCCCTTCCGTCAGCCCGACCGTGCCAATCGGCGGATTGCTGAACACGGCGGTTGGGATGTTGGAGTAATCGACCTCCATCGGGTTGTCGTTGAAGAAGGTCTCGACGAAGGCGCGGCCTTCGGCGATGGCGACCGGCGTCAACGCCACCTTGTTGGTCACGTCACCGACCGCGTAGATGTTATCGACATTGGTGCGCGACCAACTATCGACGGCGATGCCGCCCTTGGAGTCCAATTCGACCCCGGCGTTCTCCAGTCCAAGGCCACGCGTGTTGGGCACCCGGCCGGTGGCGGCGAACACCAGTTCGGTGTCGATCGCCTCGCCCGCGGCGGTGACGACGCGGTAGCCATCATCATGCTTCTCCAGGCGGTCGAGCTTGACCCCGGAGCGGATGGTGATTCCGCGCTTCCGCATCTCGGTGGCGAGCGCCTGCCGGATATCGTCGTCGAAGCCGTTCAACAGGTCGCCGCTTCGGATCATCATCATGATCTCGACACCGAGCGCGTTGAAGATGCTCGCGAACTCGACCGCGATATAGCCGCCGCCGATGATCACCATGCGCGATGGCAACGCGGTCAGGTCGAGCGCCTCGTTCGAGCTGATGGCGTGCTCGAACCCCGGCAGGCTGGGACCGATCGGATGCCCGCCGGTGGCGATCAGGATGGTCTTGGCCGTGTACCGCCGCCCGGCGACCTCGACGGTGTTGCGATCGATCAGGCGGCCGAATCCCTCGATCAGGGTCACGCCGGCCTTGTCCAGCATGCCGATATAGATCTGGTTCAGCCGGTCGATCTCGCGGTCCTTGGCGGCCAGCAGCTTGGACCAGTCGAAATCAGGGACTTCGCTGGCCCACCCATAGCCGACCGCGTCCTCGAACGCGTCGCGGAACTGGCCACCATAGGACAGCAGCTTCTTGGGCACGCAGCCCCGGATGACGCAAGTGCCGCCGACCTTGCTGCCCTCACAGATGGCGACGCGCGCACCATACGCCGCCGCGCGGCGGCTGGCGGCGACACCACCCGAACCGGCACCGATGGTGAACAGGTCGAAATCATATGACGCCATCGTCTTCATCCCTCAATGCGAACCCAAGCGATTATCAACTTATCGCAGATGGCGCCGAAAGGCTCGTGGTGGAACCCCCACCGATTTGGATTACCGCACGCGTCTCCCATGCGCCAAAGTCGCAGGCGACCGGAATACGATTGTGGTTTGGCACAATTCATCGCGAGATGTGACCTATTTCGGATCTAGCATATACCAGGACAGCGGATCACAATTTTTTCACAACCGAAGGGTTGACATGCTGCGCCGCAATATCAAGATTGCTGAAGCTCGAAACCTAATTCCAATAAATCAAACGCATCCGTTCATCAAACCAACCATCTCGCCGGTTCCACGAGAGGATACGAACCCTATGACGCTTTAATCCTCGCTCATGGTGAAAATGTGACGATTAGGATCTTTCACTAAATTTATCTTCAATGGACGCATCACGGCAAATATCCGTTACCAGATTTATTTTTAAATAAGCGTGATTTTAAATCACCTGCCATCTCGGGCAACAGAAACCCACACCACAGGAGAGCCCATGACATCCCCTCTCGGCACTGGAATCTCACGTTTTCAAAAAGGCTTCTATCGCCGCCATCGGCATGCCTACCGAACCCTGGCGAGTGAGGGGCAAAAGCCTGAAACGCTGTTCATCGCCTGCGCAGACAGCCGCGTCATCCCCAGCGCTATAACCTCGGCCAAGCCTGGTGACTTGTTCGAACTCCGGAATGTCGGAAACATGGTTCCGGCGTATGGCAGCAACTGCGATTCCACGGGGTCGGCGATCGAGTACTCGCTGCATGTGCTTGGCGTCAAAAGGATCATCGTCTGCGGCCACTCGAAATGTGGCGCCTGCAACGCCCTGTTGACCGGCAAGGCTCCCGACGAATTGACCCAGACGGTGAGTTGGATCGAACAGGGCCGGGGTGTGCGCGAACTCCTCCTGTCGTCGCTGGAGGGTGAGGAATTCGATCTGGAAACCGCCCTGCTCGACGATGCCCACAAGCATCAACTCGAAGGCGCGTTCGAGCGCGCGATGGTGGTTCACCAACTCAAGAACCTGATGACCTACCCGGAAGTCGCTCGGCGCGTCGAGGATGGAAGCCTGGAAATCCACGGCTGGCATTATGGCATCGAGAACGGCGTGGTCGAGGAATTCGACAGCGAGAACCTGGTGTTCAAGCCGGTCAAAGCTGATGACCCGCCAAAGCTGCTGGGCCGCACGCTCCAGTCGTTCACGTCCCTGAGCTGGTAGCCACGCGCGCCATCCCCCAATCATCGCACACCAATCCAGACCTGGGAGACCCACCAGTATGAGCCACCTGCCGCGGATTGGACTCAACAACATCCTCGCCGGATTGATCGTCGCGGTCGTGGCCTTGCCACTCTGCATCGCGTTCGCCATCGCGTCCGGCGCAAGCCCCATGGCGGGCCTCGTGGCGGGCGTCGTGGGCGGCGCCATCGCCGCCCTGTTCGGCAGCTCGCGCTTTCAGGTATCCGGTCCCGCCGCCGCCTTCATCACGGTGATCGCCGGCATCATCGCGAGCCACGGCTTTCCCGTGCTCCTCGCCGCCACATTCTGCGCCGGCCTGATCGTGATCGCGATCGGCGCGCTAAAGCTGGGCCGGCTGATGGAGTTCATGCCGCACCCGATCATCGTGGGCTTCACCACCGGCATCGGCTTGCTGATCCTGATCGGCCAGATCCCCGTGGCGCTGGGCGTCGCGGCCGAGGGTGACGACGCGCTCGCCAAGTTGGGCAATGCCCTGGCGGATATCCACCTGGTCAGGTTCCAGGAGATCGCCATCGTCGGCCTGAGCCTCGCCGCGGCTTTGCTGTGGGCGCGCACGCGTTTCGCCAAATGGGTACCCGCCCCGCTGATGGCGCTGGTGGTCGGCCTTGGCGCCGCCGAACTGATCGCGGCGCAGGGGCTGTCGGTCTCGACGGTCGGCGGATCCTATTCCATGTCGCTCGACGGATTGGGCTTCTCCACCGACTTCTTCGGCACGATCCTAGCCAACCCCAACGCCGTCCTGCTCGCCGCACTCACCCTTGGGCTGCTGATCGCGGTCGAATCCCTGCTCGCGGCCAAGGCGCTGGACTCGCTGACCAACTCGACGCACGACCCTAATCGCGAGCTGTTCGGCCTGGGTCTCGCGAATGTCGCCGTGCCCTTCCTGGGCGGCCTGCCGGTCTCCGGTGTGATCGTCCGCGGTAGCACCAACGTCATGAGCGGTGCCACCAACCAGACCTCGGCCTTCACGCACGCCATCTTCCTGGGACTGTTCGTGGCGGTGCTCGCTCCCTTGGTCGCCCGGCTGCCGATGGCCGCCCTCGCGGCGGTCCTGTTCCTGACGGCGATGCGCCTGATCGAGATCCACGAGATCAAGCGCATCCACAGGATCGGCGCCGCCGAAGGACGGCTGGCCTTGCTGACCGCGGCGTTGACGGTGGCCGTGGACCTGACCGTCTCGGTTCCGCTGGGATTGGTGCTCACCCTCGTCCTGGTGCTCCGCCGCATGCTGACCCAGGGTAGCGTCGCGATCCGCGAGCGCCGGGGTGTCAACGTCGCCGATCCGGGGAGCCATGTCACATTCCTGACCAGCCCGCGGCTTCGCCCACAGATCGAGGAGGCGCTGCTCAACGATACGAAATCGGTCCAGGCGCTCGACATGTCGCGGGTCTCGGCGGTGGACGCCACCGGCCTGTCGATGGTCGGCGAGATCGTCACCCGGAATGACGGCCTCGACGTCTGGGTCGCGACCGCGGAGGAGACCGCCGCCCTGCGCCATGCCGGGGTGCCGGACGAGCGCATCCACGTGCTGGGCAACGAGTTGGTCCCACTCCGCGAGGTCTTCGCGGCGATCCAGTCGGATGACGCGACGGCTCTGGCCGGCGCCAAGACGCCCTAGGCGCCAGGGTTTTCCGGTCAGGGCTTGGCCCCTCAGGGGTCCTCGCCGATGCGCTCGAACTGCTCCGGATCCAGCAATGCCGCGACCGACAGCGTCTTGAGGGTTTTGGGGTCGTCCGCCCGTTTCATCTGCGCGTGGATGGCCCCCATGACATCCTTTCGGATCGCCACGATTTCCCAAACATTGTTGCCGGGGCCGAGCTTGCGGTAACGCTGCCCTTCAGCGATTTCGCGTTTCCTTCGCCGCATTGGCATTCTCCAGGACCTTCGATCAGTTCAACCAAGCCGGCGGGTGGGTGATGATTAAACCACAGCCGGTACCCATGCGAGAGTTTCCGCGCGCGTCACAGCGCGCGTTTGAGTTTTGTGACGGAAACGCAACAGCGCGAGCTCCCATGATCCTTGCCTTACCCAAAGCCGTATACCGCACTTGCTCACACGATCGGCTGATACCGAATGTCGTATGTCTGAAGAGCTTTCGTTCCAAGAGGAACAGATGCCTGATCACGTCTGTTACATGGTCATGAAAACCGATCTCGACATTTTACTGGTGGCGACTCGCTTGGTCGAAGAACTGGGTGATGACGCGGCGCGTCTCGCCAAGGTCAAGCTGGTCGAACTGATCGCCGCGAACAATCTGCGCGCCGCGGCGTTCTGGCGGGAAGTCATGCGGGTGTGCGAGCAGCAATCCGGCATCGCGTCGCGGGAGGTGTTGCAACCGCGCCTGGGAGCGGTGGAACAGTCAAGGCAAGCGTCCCACTGATCCTCGACCAACCCAACAAAAAAGCCCGGCACGGTGTGCCGGGCTTTTCGTCGTGCGGCTGACCAATATTAGTTGGTCGTGACTTCCGCGTATTTGCCTTCGTTCCACTTGTAGAACACATAGGCCGGGGTCGTCACGTCGCCCTTCTGGTCGAACGCGATCTTGCCGATCACCGTGTCGAACTCGGTGCTGCGGAGAACCGCCGCGACCTTGTCCAGATCGGTCGAGCCGGCTTTCTCGGCGGCCTGTTTGAAGATCTGCATCGCCGCGTAGGTGTAGAGGGTGTAGCCTTCCGGCTCGTAGCCCTGCGCCCGGAACTTCTCCACCACGGCCTTGGCCATCGGCTTGTTGCGCGGATCGGGGCCGAAGGTCATCAAGGTGCCTTGGCCGGCGGGACCGGTGATGGTCCAGTACTCCTCGGTGACCAGCGCGTCGCCCGAGATGATCTGGACGGTCATGCCCTGATCCTTGAGCTGGCGGGCGATCAGGCCGGCCTCGGTGTGATAGCCGCCGACATACAGCACGTCGATCGCCGACTGCTTCAGCTTGCTGACCAGCGCCGAGTAGTCACGCTCGCCGGCGGTGTAAGCCTCGTACAGCTTCTCCTTGAGGCCCGCCGCGTTCAGCGACTTCTGCGTCTCGTCGGCCAGACCCTTGCCGTAGGCGCTCTTGTCATGGACGATCGCGACGTTCTTGCCCTTGTAGACATTGGCGATGTACTCGCCCGCGACCTTGCCTTGCTGGTCATCGCGTCCGCAGACGCGGAAGACGTTGTTGCCCTTGGCCTCGTCCGTCAGCTTCGGATTGGTCGAAGCCGGGGAGATCTGGAGCATCCCCTCTTCCGTGTAGACCTGACTGGCCGGGATGGAGGAGCTGGAGCAGAAATGGCCTGCCACGAACACGGCGCCGGCGCCGGCGAGCTGGTTGGCGACCGCCACGGCCTGCTTCGGATCGCAGGCGTCGTCGCCCACCTCCAGCTTGATCTTCTCGCCCAGGATGCCGCCGGAGGCGTTCAGATCAGCGACCGCCATCTGCGCTCCCTTGTTCATCTGCTCACCGAACGCGGCGTATTGGCCGGTCATCGGCCCGGCCACGGCGATCGTGACATCGGCCTGGGCGGCGCTGAACGCGGCGGTCGAGGCGAGGGTGAACGCGGCCGTCGCCGCGAGAAGCGCTTTTCTAAACTTCATAACCATACTGCTCCCTGTTCATGAGCTGGTCGTCACTGCCTTGCGCGAAGGCTTAACCGGTTTCCGCCCGTCGGCGCCAAGGCACCAGCGGGCGGTATCCCCCGTTGTATTTTCATTATATCCGACCCGTCGCGGAGTGCGACAGAAACCGGCATCGTCCGCATTTATCCGGCGGCCGGGCTTCGCTCACGCCAGCCGAACAGACCGGCGCGCTCGTAGAGCCAGGGGTATTGCTTGACCATCTTGCGGGCCTGGGTCATGCGGTAAGCCGCCAGGCAGATCAGCGTCAGGACGGCGGTGTGGATCACGTAGCCGGTGACGCTGATCAATTGGCCGCCGAACAGGGCGTAGATCAGGAACCGGTCGCCCAGCCCAAGCAGCGCCGTGTACAGGAACGCGGTCCGCATCGGCCGCCACTTGGACGCCATGCCCTGACCCGTCATGAAGGCGGCACCGCCCATCAGCACGACCGTCAGGCCGATGAAGACGGGAAGGGAAACCCCGAGAAGCTGTTCCATCATGGCCTCCTAATGCCCGCCTTCCAGATAGGCGGTCCGCACCTCCTCGTTGGCCAGCAATTCGCGGCCGGTTCCCTGGAGGGTGATGTTGCCATTGACCATGACATAGCCGCGATGCGCCAGCTTGAGCGCGTGGAAGGCGTTCTGCTCGACCAGGAAGACGGTCATGCCCTGCTCCCGGTTGATGTCCTCGATCACCTTGAAGATCTGCTTGACGATCAGCGGCGCCAACCCAAGCGATGGCTCGTCCAGCAGCAGCAGGCGCGGCTGGCTCATCAGCGCGCGGCCGATCGCCAGCATCTGCTGCTCGCCGCCCGACAGGGTGCCGCCGCGCTGGGCCTGCCGCTCCTTGAGGCGCGGGAAAAGGGTGTAGACCCGTTCCAGCTCGCGGTCGAAGCTGCCGGGCTGGGCGGTGATCGAGCCCATCTGGAGGTTCTCCAGCACGGTCATGCGGCCGAAGATGCGCCGTCCCTCCGGCGACTGGGCGATGCCGCGTCGGACGATCTCGAAGGTCGGGACCTGGGTGATGTCCTCGCCCTCGAACACCACCCTGCCGAACTTCGCCCGCGGGTTGCCGCAGATGGTCATCAGCAGGGTCGACTTGCCGGCGCCGTTGGCGCCGATCAAGGTCACGATCTCGCCGGCCTGGACTTGCATATCGACGCCCTTGAGTGCCTCGATCGAGCCGTAGAAGGTGTGGACGCCCTCGATCCGCAACATCGGTTCCCCGGTGGATCCGGTGTTCGCGGTCGTTCCGGTCTTGACGGCGGTCATGGTGCCTCCTCCCGCTCGGCGACCTCGGGCAGGTCCTGTTTGACTTCGGGCGGCAGCTCCTCGTCCTCCTCCTCGCCGAGATAGGCTCGGATGACGGTTGGGTCGGTCTTGACGAAGGCGGGCGTGCCGTCCGAGATCTTGCGGCCGTAGTCCAGCACGACGACATGGTCCGAGATGCTCATGACCACGCTCATGTCGTGTTCGATCAGGAGCACGCCGATCTTTTCCTCCTCGCGGATGTGGATCAGCAACTCGCTCAGGTCACCCGACTCGCGCGGGTTGAGACCCGCCGCCGGCTCGTCCAGGCACAGCAGCACCGGCTCGGTGCACATGGCCCGGGCGATCTCCAGCCGACGCTGCGCGCCATACGGCAAGTTGCCGGCTTCCCAGTCGGCGAACTTGGTCAGCTTGACCTTGTCCAGCCAATAGCGCGCCAGCTCGACCGCCTGCTTCTCCGCCTTGCGGTAGCTCGGCAGGCCCAGCAACCCGGCGACGGTGAAGGCCGACGCCTTCATCAGCTTGTTGTGCTGGGCCACCACCAGGTTCTCCAGCACGCTCATGTGGGCGAACAGCCGGATGTTCTGGAAGGTTCGGGCGACGCCGGCCTGCTGCGAGATGCGGAACGCCTCCAGCCGCTCCAGCAGGAACGGCCCGCCGGTCCGGTGCAGCGTCAGCCGCCCGACGGTCGGCGAGTAGAAGCCGGTCAGGCAGTTGAACATGGTCGTCTTGCCGGCGCCATTCGGGCCGATGATCGCGGTGATCTGGCGTTCCATCGCGGTGAACGACACGTCGTTGACGGCGACCAGGCCGCCGAACCGCATGGTCAGGTGCTCGACCTCGAGCAATGGGATTCCGGGTACCGCCGTCATGCCCCCGCCTCCGAATCGGCTTGCTGCTGTCTGGCGCTGCGCCTGGGGTGCAGCAGGATGGTGGGGTCGCGGTGGGCCAACAGGCCGCGGGGCCGCCAGACCATGATCAGGACCATGCCCATGCCGAAGGTGAGCATGCGGTACTCGGCCAGTTCGCGGAACGCCTCGGGCAGGCCGATCACGATCAGGGCCGCCACGACGACGCCGATCTGGCTGCCCATGCCGCCCAGCACGACGATCGCCAGGATGATCGCCGACTCGATGAAGGTGAAGCTCTCCGGACTGATGAAGCCCTGCCGGGTCGCGAAGAACGATCCGGCGAAGCCGCCGAACATCGCCGCGATGGTGAAGGCCGCCAGCTTGATGTTGGTCCGGTTGATGCCCAGCGAGGTGCAGGCGATGTCGTCCTCGCGCAACGCCTCCCAGGCGCGGCCGAGCGGCAGCTTGCGGATCCTCATGGTGAAGAAGTTGACCAGCAACGCCAGCACCAGGATCAGGTAGTACAGGAAGATGATCCGGTGCATCGGATCGAACGCGATGCCGAACAGCTGGTGGAAGGCGATCTCGCCCTCCGGCGGGCGGCGGTCGAAATCGGCGATCCCGAAGAAGCTGGGACGCGGGATGCCGGAGATGCCATTCGGCCCGCCGGTGAAGACGGCCCAGTTGAGCAGCACGACACGGATGATCTCGCCGAATCCCAGCGTCACGATCGCGAAGTAGTCGCCGCGCAGGCGCAGGACCGGAAAGCCCAGGACCAGCCCCGAGAACGCCGCCAGCAGGCCCGCCAGCGGCAGGCAGAGCCAGAAGCTGAAACCGAAGTAATGGGCCAGTAGCGCGTAGGAATAGGCTCCGACCGCGTAGAACGCGACATAGCCGAGGTCGAGCAGGCCGGCCAAGCCGACCACGATGTTCAAGCCCCAGCCCAACATGATGTAGGTCAGGATCAGGATGCCGATATCCACGACCGACCGGCTGGCGAAGGGCATGAACGGCAGCGCGATCGCGAACACCACCGCGATCGGGCCGATCCACATCGCCGCGTCCTGGACCCGGGCGCCCAGCCGGTCCATGGCGCGGTCGCGCTCCTGCTGGGACAGCGTGCTGCGGTCGCGCCGCACGGCGATCACCGCGCGGATCGCCAGCACGGCGGCGCCGGCGATGGTGATCACGCGCAGGATCTCGCTGGGGAGCGGCGCGAACCACGCGGCCACCGCCACGACCAAGCTGACGACCAGGACCGGCAGGGCATGGCCCTCGCGGGTCAGGATCAGCCCGATCCGGCCGACGAAGACCAGCAGGACGCTGATCAGCACCTCGTCGAACCGCGTCGTGATGGTCAGGCGGGACCCGACATCGACGGTGCGCAGGCCGACCAGCGGAAAGGTCAACGCCAACGCCACCAGCGCGGTCAGCCCGGCCTCCTTCAGCATGGCGCCGACATTGAGCCCGGGACGGGCGTTTGCGTGTGAGGCGATTGCCGTCATCGGATCACACCTTCTCGATTTCGGGTTTGCCGAGCAGGCCCGTGGGACGGAAGATCAGCACCAGGACCAGGATGGCGAAGGTCGCCACGTCCTTGTACTCGATCGAGAAATAGGCCGACCAGAACGCCTCGATCAGGCCGATCAGCAAACCTCCCAACATGGCTCCGGGCAGCGAGCCGATGCCACCCAGCACCGCCGCGGTGAAGGCCTTGACCCCCGCCAGGAAGCCGATGAAGAAGTCGATGACGCCGTAATACATCGTCACCATCACGCCGGCGACCGCCGCCAGCGCGGCACCCAGCACGAAGGTCAGCGAGATCGTGCGGTCGACGTTGACGCCCAGCAAGCCGGCCATCGTCTTGTCCTGCTCGCAGGCGCGCTGCGCCCGGCCAAGCTCGGTTCGCGTGATCAGGCCGGTGAATCCCACCATCAGGACGGTGGTCAGGACGATGATCAGGATCTGCAGGTAGCTGAGGCTGACCACGAAACCGTCGGCCCGCTCCATGATGACGAAGCCGCCCTGGATCACCGGCGGCATCGGCTTGACCCGCGCTCCCTGGACCAGCTGGACGTAGTTCTGCAGGAAGATCGACATGCCGATGGCCGAGATCAGCGGCGCCAGCCGGAACGAGCCGCGCAGCGGCCGGTAGGCCAGGCGCTCGATCGTCCAGCCGTAGATGCTGGTGAACACCATGGAGATGATCAGCACCAGCATCAGCATGACCGGCACCCAGGTGATGCCGGCGGCGCCCAGGACGATGAAGCTGATGACGGCGATGAAGGCACCGATCATGTAAATCTCGCCATGGGCGAAATTGATCATGCCGATGATGCCATAGACCATCGTGTAGCCGATCGCGATCAGGCCGTAGATGGCGCCGAGCGTCAGCCCGTTGATCAATTGTTGAACGAAGTATTCCATGTCCTCGCTACCCAGACGTCGATTGCGCCAAACAGCCGGCACGCGATCCAACCCTTGGAGGGGGTCGGCCAATGGATCGGTCTATCGCGATCAGCCCGAATGGCTGGCGTGACGGACCCGCGTGGCGCCGACGGAATTGCAAACAGTCGGAAATCTCCCGATTCGGTACTTCGGCTCGACGGTTTCGACCGCGGCTGTGACACCCCCGCGCGCCTCCATCGGCCTTTTTCTTGAACGGACGTTATCTTACGCATCCGGGCCGGGCAAGCGTGTAAAAGCGGAGTTACCGAGACGCTGGCGGCCTTGCGTCAGCCATGGGCAATGGCGGCACAAGAAACTCGCAGCCTGCCCGAAATGAAACAGGATATGGACTCTTTCACGAAGCCGCCTTTAGTGGGACCGCGCGCCGTCGGTCGCCGCGATTATCTTGTGCGGCGCAAGGATTGGCGGAGGCGATCCAAAACTCGGACGGTCAAAACAACCGGATGCCACTCAACGTCAAGGCGATCAGCGCCAGCGTGCCCGCCGTCACTCCAAGGAAGATGTTCTTCCTGAAGGCGAAGAACACGGCCAGCGCCAGCACCGCCGAAAGGATCCGGATGCCCAGGTCCGTCGTCTGCAAGGGACCGACCGGCATGACGATCATGCGCGCGATCAGACCGGCCAGCAACGCGTAAGCGACGCAGCCGACCCATTCGAAGACGGGACCGCCTGGATTGATGCGGCCGGACAGCGCGACGCCGAGCGCCCGCCAGACATAGGTCGCCACGGCGCCGGCCAGCAGCACGACGATGATCCAAGCCTGCGAACCCGCGCCCTCAGACATTCCGGGCCGCCAGCAGCTTGTCGGCGCCGAACGCCACCGTTCCGGCGATCAGGCCGGTCATCATCAGGCCCCAGTCATGGGACACCGTGTGGAGCGCCGGTCCCAGCACGACGCCCAGTCCCAGCGCCAGCACCCGCGCGCGGTGGCGTAGATCGGTCGCCAGGATCAGCATGAAATAGATCGGGTTGAGGAAGACGAGGCCGAGCGTGATCTCCTGCGGGACGGCGTCGGCGAGCAGGAAGCCGGCGGCCGTCCCGATCAGGCTGGCCGCCCACAGCACGCTGGCGAACCCGATGAAATACGGCAGTCGCACGTCGCGCGGCATCTCCGGGCAGCGGCGCATGGAGAAGGCCCAGGCGGTGACGGCGACGAAGTGGGAATAGAGGTAGTAACGCCAGCGCGGCACGGCCGGGTCGTGGATCAGCGGCATCAGCGTGATGGTCATGGGCATCAGCCGCGCGTTGGTCAACGCCACCGCGAGGCTGATCACCACGAGCGAGGCGCCGACCCCGTAGAGTTCCACCAGGGCGACCTGCCCCGGCAAGGCCCAGGCGGACAGGGTTGAGAACAGTCCCAGCCAGATGCCAATCCCGCTTTCGCGGACCAGTGAGCCGAACCCGAGATAGCTGGCGCCTAGCACGATCGCCGGCATGCCGACCGCCTCGCGCGCCGCAGTGAGGAACATGGAGCGCCGGGCGTCGCGCGTCGCCGGCGATTGGGTGGCTGTCATCGGTATCCTGAATGGCGGCCGGATTGCCGGGATGGTGTTCGGCCGCCGTCAGGTTTCAGAATTACTCCACCACCGCGATCAGTCAACTTTGGCGGCGGTGACGATCGTCTTGGCCGGTTTGGCCGAGGCGGTCTTGGCCGGGGCGGCGGTCTTGGCCGGCTTCGACTGGGAGGACGCCTTGTCGGCCTTCTTGCCTTGGACGGGAGCCTTCTTGGAAACCTGCGCCACCTTGACGGCGCCGTCATCCTCGAGCAGTTCGGCGACGGCGACACCGCAGGGAGGAGCCTCGCCGATCTGCCCCGCCACGTCATTCGACAGGTACTTGGTGAGTTCCCCGTCGCTCATGCCGATCGCCTGATCGACCCGGTCGCTGTGCGACTGGCAGAACACCGGCGGCGTCAGCAGCGCCGCGCGCTGGGCGATCTCGTTGGCCAGCACCGTCCGGAAATCATCGAACTTGCGGGTCGGGTTGGCCTTGTCGGTCTGGCGGAAGTGACCGATCAGGGTCTTTTCCCAACCCATCAGCTTGACGCGGTGCTTGGTCGTGAATTCCTGGTACTTCGCGAACAGCTTCCGTTCCTGCTGCACCGAATTGCAGGTCAGGCCGATCACCATCAACTCGGTGTGGAGGCGCATGGCCTGCTCGGCGTCGTATTCCGCCGGGGAGTAGCAGACCGATTTGGCCCAAGCCGAGGACGACGCCGCCAGCACGCAAGCGGCGGTGGCGGCCGTGATGGCCCGGCGCAGGGTTTGGCGCGACGAAGTCTCGGGAGAGGTGGCACTGCTCATGGGAAACGGCCCTGTCGAAATTCCGGATGGGGTTGCTGTCGCGAAAGCGTTACCGATTTCGGCGCACTCTGCCTGATCATGCGTTGACATACAACGAACACCCGCCGCTTTTTTTTCGCGGTGGGGAAGCTGGCCCGATCGGGTAAGCTCCGCCGACATGTCCATCAACCACTTGATCCGCTGGTCTTCTTCTCAATGATCCGTATTGGCATCGATCTCGGGGGCACCAAAGTCGAGGGAATCGCCATCGACCGCAACGGCCGGGAACTGGCCCGTCTGCGAATTGGCACTCCCCGTGACAATTATGCAGCAACCTTGGACGCGCTGGCCGGTCTCGTGGCGTGGCTGGAGGATGAGTGCGGCGCGCGCGGCAGCGTCGGCGTCGGCATCCCCGGCGTCGTCGTCCCGACGACCGGACTGGTCAGGAAGGCCAATTCCACGTGGCTGATCGGGCATCATTTGGGAGACGATCTCGCCCGGATGGTGGATCGCCCGGTTCGGGTCCAGAACGACGCCAATTGCTTCGCCGTGTCGGAGGCGGCCGATGGCGCGGGCGCCGGCTTCGGCACCGTGTTCGGCGCCATCATCGGGACGGGAACCGGCGCCGGCATCGTGATAGACGGCAAGCCGCTGAGCGGCCGCAACGCCATCGCCGGCGAATGGGGCCACACCTCGCTGCCATGGCTTGGCGGTGATGAACATCCGGGCCCGACCTGCTACTGCGGCCGTCCCGGCTGCATCGAGACGTGGGTTTCCGGCCCCGGCTTCGCGGCCGACCACGAGCGGGTGACCGGTGAGCGGCTGTCCGCCTTGGAAATCGCGGCCAAGGCCCGCACCGGCGATCCAAACGCGGTCGCCAGCCTGGAGCGCTACGCCGACCGTTTGGCGCGGGGCCTGACGATGGTCATCGACGTGCTCGACCCCGACGTGATCGTGCTGGGCGGTGGCATGTCCAACATCGCGGCCCTGTATGGGATGCTGCCGCCGTTGATCGACCGCTGGTGCGTCGCCGACACCGTCGAGACGACCATCGTCCCGGCCCGCCACGGTGATTCGAGTGGTGTGCGCGGTGCCGCGTGGCTCTGGGGCGCCGACGGGGAACCGTCGCTTTGAGGCTTGCGCCGGGTCCGGCGCGGTGCGAGAACCGCCTCGCCGGAAGGCCAAGCCCGCCTCGTACAAGTCCAATCGTGAAAATCCAGGGGAACAGCATCGATGTCCATCCAGCGTTTCAAGATCGGCCCGCGCATGTGTCAGGTGGTCGTTCACAATGACACGGTGTATCTGGCGGGTCAGGTCGCCGAGGACACCACCGCCGACGCGCAGGGCCAGACCGAGCAGATCCTGAAGGAGATCGACGAGTTGCTGGCCCTCGTCGGGACCGACAAGGGCAAGCTGCTGTCGGCGACCGTCTATCTCAGCGACATGGCGCATTTCGGCGCGCTGAACGCCGCTTGGGAAGCGTGGGTCGATCCCGCCAACCCGCCGGTCCGCGCCACGGTCGAGGCCAAGCTGGCCGCTCCGAAGTATCAGGTGGAGATCGCGGTCATCGCCGCGAAGTAACGCTTCGGTGGCGTCCCGGCCCCGTTCCTCAAGGGGGTGGGCCGGGATAGCCCCACATACGCTCGGCCGGAAAGATGTCGAAGTGGACGGCCCGGCTGGCGGGACAGTTGGCCAGGCCCACGTCCAGGCTGCGGCCCCGGAGGACGACGTCCAGCCGCGCCGATGGCGCGCCCGCCCTGATCTCGGCGGCGGCGGTCAGCAGGTCGGACGCCAGCGCCGCGGCCTCGTTCCACAAAGCGTCCAAATCGCCCGCCACCCACTTCCCGGTGACGGGATGGCGAAAGCCGTCGAAGGCGAACAACGCCTCGGGATGCCTCTCTCTCCGGGTCGGATAGAACAGGCACAGGAACGCGCGCAGCCGCCCCCCGCTCAGGCGATTGAGGGCAGCCACCGCCGCCGTCGCGTTTTCCGACGCGAACAGGCGGGTCAGCGTCATATGAACGTCGTGGAACCGCCGGCAATAGCGGCCGACATCCCCGTCGATACGCCAAACCGCGCGCAGGCTCCGCGCGAGGAGATCGAGGCAGGCGCGGTTGGTGGGGCCATTGGCCCGCACCGCGTCCATCGCCCCGAAGTCGCCGAGGTCCATGCCGCGCCGGCGCAGCATGAGCAGGTCCAGCCACGATTCGACCAGCCGATGCCGCGCCTGTGACTCGGTGCGCCTGACCGGATCATCGTCGTAGTACTGGCCGGACACGGCGTAGACCCAGGGGTGGAAGACGATATCCAGGGCCATGTGGGTCAGGAAACCACAGACGAAGGCGAACTTGGCATCGTCGCCGGTTCCGGCCAGCTGTTCCAGCATGTCGCGGATCGGAGCGCCGGTATCCTCCCCCGCGCCGCCATGGATGACATCGCCCCAAGGTCGGTGATCGCGATCGAGCAAAGGCACAGTCACCTGATAGAACAAGGTGTCGGGTGCCATCGAGCCGAAATGGAATGACGCCCTGTCGCCGGCGAGACTGTCGGCCAATCCGGACTGACCCGCGCTCCGGAGCCTTTGCGAGACCGAGTCGGCGAACAGGATATGGGTCAGTTCCTTCGGCACCGGATGCCTCCTCCGGTATGGCTAGCCGGAACCGGAGCGGTCGGCGGTTTGTTCACCTGTCGAGTTCTTCTTCCTGTTGAACACCGGACGGATCGGGGACGGGCCATGAACTTCGACGTGAGCGGCATCGAACTGAACTGGAGCAAGTACAAAGAGCTCGCGGTC
The DNA here is from genome assembly GCF_000576635.1 of Skermanella stibiiresistens SB22. Classification (GTDB taxonomy): domain Bacteria; phylum Pseudomonadota; class Alphaproteobacteria; order Azospirillales; family Azospirillaceae; genus Skermanella; species Skermanella stibiiresistens. Next base: position 129,027 of record NZ_AVFL01000002.1, on the reverse strand, counting down.
GAGAAATGGCACCGAATTCCACGAGCGAGGCTTGACGACCTTCAAGGAACAGCCGAAACCCTGATCGCCGACTTGGCCGAGGCGGTGGCGGACACCTACGCCATGAGCCGCGAACAGGCGCACCGTGATGTCGCCGACTGGGTCAGGGACGCCTCGGCGAAACTCGGAGCGGCGGGAGAGCGCGCCGCCCGCGCCCGAGCCGAGGCGGCGGCGTCTCTCCGAAACTTGGCACCGGTCAGCCCGGCAGCCGCCAAGGCGGAAGCGCCCGCGAGCCCACCGGGCCGTCCGGACCCGTCGCAGGGCGGTCGCGTCCGGCGTGTCGAGCGGCGGGATCGCAACCATTCCGGCCTGTTGATGCTGCTCGCCGTCGGCACTGGTATTCTGATTGGGCGGATGTTGTCGAAGCGCCGCTGAGCGGCGGATCACCGCCGCCACCCAGCGACCGCCTCGTCAGCCTTCCAGCGGCAGCGGCACGAAGCGCAACTCTCCGCCGCGGCTCAACAGCATCAGCACGTTCTTGCGGCCGGCCTCGCGGGCCTTGTCGATCCGCGAGGTGACGTCGTCCGGGCTCTTCACGGGCTCCTGCCCGACCTCGACGATGACGTCGCCCGGCGCGATCCCCTGCCCCGCTGCGGGACTGTCCTGTGCGGAGTCGGTCACGACCACCCCTTCGACGGTGTCAGGGATGCTGAAGGCCTGACGCACTGTCGCGTCCAGGGGAGCCAGGGTCATGCCCAGGGTCTCGGTCGTTTCGGGAGCGTTTCCGCCATCGCCGCCGGTCGTCGGCTCGTTGGTCGTGGCGGCGGCCTGCTGCGCCGCGTCCATGTCACCGACCGTGACCTTGATGGTCTGGTTCTCGCCGGCGCGCTGGATGACGACATCGGCCTGCTGGCCGATCGGCGTGTCGGCGACCAGACGCGGCAACTGGCGCATGGCGTCGACATCCTGCCCGTTGAACTTCAGGATGACGTCGCCCTGCTTGATGCCGGCCTTCTCGGCGGGCCCGCCGCCGGTGACGGTCGTGACCAAGGCGCCCCGCGGTTCCGGCAGTTGCAGGCTCTCGGCGATCTCGGGCGTGACGCCCTGGATCTGGACGCCGAGCCAGCCGCGGCGAGGCTTGCCATGGTCCCGGATCTGGTCGAGAACGGGGCTCGCCAGGGATGACGGCACGGCGAAGCCGATGCCGATGCTGCCGCCGGTCGGCGAGAAGATCGCGGTGTTGATGCCGATCACCTCTCCCGCCATGTTGAACAGCGGTCCGCCCGAATTGCCGCGGTTGATCGAGGCGTCGGTCTGCAGGAATTCGTCGTAGGGACCCTGGTTGATGTCACGGGCGCGGGCCGACAGGATGCCGGTGGTGACGGTGCCGCCCAAGCCGAACGGGTTGCCGATCGCCATCACCCAGTCGCCGATCCGCATCTTGTTCGAGTCGCCCCAACGCGCCGCCGGCAGCGGCTTGTCGGTCTTGATCCTGAGCAGCGCCAAGTCGGTCAGCGGATCGTTGCCCACCAGTTCCGCGTCCAGCACCGTGTCGTCGTGGAGCGTCACCTGGATCTGATCGGCGTCGGCGACGACGTGGTTGTTCGTCACGACCAGACCGCTGGAGTCGATGATGAAGCCGGAGCCCAGCGCGGTGACCGGCCGCGGCGACGGTTGCTGCTCGCGGAACTGGCGGAAGAACTCCTCGAATGGCGATCCCGGCGGAAACTCCGGAACGTCTGGACCACCCGGCCCACCGGGGCCGCGCGGACCGCCGGGACCCGGGCCTTGGCCGGGACCGCGGCCCGGAGGAGCGCCCGGCAAGGTGGGGCCACCCTGCCCCCGCGTTTGTGTCGTGGAGATGTTCACGACTGTCTTTATCTGTTCCTCCGCGAGATCGGCGAAGCCGGGCGGCCCGCTCTGCGCCGATGCCGGCACCGGCGAGCCGAGACCGGCTGCGCCGATGAACACGGCAAGCGGCAATGCCAGCAGCCGTCGACCGACTCCGGCACGGTGCTGGCGATGGTGAGACGGGATCATGAACGGTCCTCCGAAAGCAGCTGGGCGAAACAAGGCGGCGGTAGAAATCGTGACCTCCGCCTCGCTCGCGAAACAGGCGGTTTGGTCAGATTGGAAAATTGGGTGCCCCATGGCGACGGAACACCCCAAATCAACACGGCACGCATGATGCTCGTTGCGTCATCGACTTAAAGGAAGCATAAACACGGCGACATCAGGGCGCCAACGCCGAGACAAAACCATGCGCGATCCCCCGCGCGCGACGCGACCCAAGGGCGCCAGCCCCTCCCCGGCGGCTCAAATTTGGTTGGAAAGTTGGCGGAAAAACGCCATCAGCAAGACTTTCATGAACGACGAGCCGCGAAGTATTACTTTAGGCTGTAATGAAAGAACCTTTTCAATAAATGAATAAGCCATTATCCGGATCGTGATGGCGGGAATCTTCGTGCAACTCGACTGGGGACGCCGGATCTCCCGGTGGCTACTCCCGGATTGTCACGAGTCGCGCGGAGACGTTCCCAAGCCGCGAAACACGCGTTTCGCTGCTCGCGTCGTCTTGAAAACGTCCGATTCGCGGTACGTGAAATCAACAAACTCCGAATATCGCTTCATTCAATCAGCCGAACTTCTCGGTTTCCGCGATATCACGCCGCAAAAATTCGCCATAGCGCCGATAATTCTCCTGTACGTTTGAAAACGGTGCTGGTAATTTGAGGGCGAATACCCAATATTGTTATCAAGAGACCACATCTCAACCGCTGTCATGCGTAAACGTAGCTGCCCTCTGGGAGGACGCCGCGCTGTTTGCGCACATTTCTCCGAGCAAAGTCACCGAACCAATGACGCAATCTTCCCTCTGGCAACCGAGCGATATCATGAGCGCTGAAGCCGGCAATGAGCCGGAGGCGCCCAAGCGGCGCGGCCGAATTCCACAGTCGGCTTGGCCGCACATCCTGGAGCGGCACCGGGCGGGCGCGACATTGTCCGCGATCGCACGGGAGTTCGACTGCACCCCCAGCGCCATCTCCTACATAGTTCGCAAGGCCGAGGCTTCGGGTATGGAACCGGCGTCCTCCCAGCCAAGCTTGGCCGACGGCGGTCAGGTCGAGGCGGGCGGTGGCGGGACGGAGACCGTGGCCGAGCCGGAGACAGCCTCCACGTCCAGTCCAGCGGAAGCGACCGCGGAGCCAAGCCTTTCGGAAGCGTCCGCTTCGGAGTCCCAACAACCGGACGAAGTCGCCCCCGAGGCATCGACGCCCGAGCCCAGCCCGGTGGTGGATCGTCCCGCCGTTCAGCGTCCGATCGCCGCGGAGCAACCCGCCACTCCGCCCATCGATCCGATCGAGTCGCGGCCGCTGGTCCGACGGCACGCCAATTCGGAGGGAAGAACCCAGCTGCGTGCGTCGGATATTGGCCGGAGCGCGCCGTCCACGCCGCAACCCTCTCCGGTCGAAAGCCGTCCGGCCCCTACCCCGGCCGCGGCACCGACACCGGTCCAAGCCGCTCCCGCTGCGGAAGCTCCGCGTCCAGCCACGCCGTCGGGCAGGGCGGAACCGGCCCCCCCGGTCGATGCCGTCGAGGGCAGGCTGCGCGATACGGCCCGGTCCTGCTTGGTCGCCTATCGTGGTTGGAAACAGGCACCGGGCGAAGGCAGCATTCAGACGTTGCATGATGCGGTTCACGAATTGCGCAAGGCACTCGCCCGCATCGAAATCGACATGTCGGCCAGCCGTCGTGACGAACAGGTGAATCGCCCGATTCCGATCCCGGCGCACCGGGCCGCGCGCCGTCCTCGCTGACGACGGTTTCGCTGCACGGAGTATTCGATAATTTGAAAAGGAGGGGCAATACTTCCTCTCCCGCTTGAATTACCAGATGCCATCGATGTTAGTGAAGAATATAGCGCGGTTTGATCAAGCCGATGACAAGGTAGACACCTTGGCATCGGCTTTTTTCGTATCGACCGCCGCGATCACTTGGCTGATTCAGCTCAGCGCAGACCCAGCACGTGCCCAACCACGGTCCAGCCATACAATGTGGTGATGAGACCAGCGAAGCCCACGAACTCCGTGAGAAACTTGGGAACCGACATCGTATCCTCCCTTTCAGGTGATCCAGCGATCGCCGGCTTGGCGATATCGGAATACTGAAAGAACAGAGGTGGAACATCAAGCAAAATGTTCTGCCTATGTTCCGTTTTTACGGTTGCATCTCGATCGCGTCCGGGAAAGCAGGGCTCAGTGGCGGGCGAGCGGGTGGGAACTTTCATCGACCCCCGGACGTTCTGACCTACATCGACAAACCAACGTTGGAGAATCAAGTGGGGCGGAACATCTTTTACATCATCGGCGTGATTGTCGTCGTGATCGCGGTTCTCTCGCTCGTTGGTCTGCGCTGAGCGCTGGACGCCAAGACTGACGGGAATTCTTGGGGACTTGCCGATGCGGCGCGTGGCCCACACGTCCGCGCGCCGCATCGGCGCGTTCCTATCCCGCCGATTTGCCCATCCACCCAGTTTCCCCCCACCCAGGTCAGCAGCCCGCGTTCTCGAAAATCAGATCTCGCAACGCGCGCCCGGCCCGCGTGACATAGCGCTCGCCATGCCTCAGCGCGAAGAATTGACGTTTTGGCAAGTCGATGCCGACGGCGACCAACGTCCCGGCCTTCAATGACCCCGCCACCACCAATCGGGAAATAACGGTCACGCCGGCGCCCGCCTCGACCGCCGCACGCACCGCCTCATTCGACGGAAGCTCCAACGCGATGTTTAGATCTCGCGGCTGGACACCCAGGTTTGGGAGAGCGGCTTCGAAAATCGATCTGGTCCCGGAACCCGCCTCTCGCGAGATCCACCGCGCGGTTTTCAAGTCGTGGGCAGGTTTCAAATCAAATGACGGCATCGCCCAGGGGTGTCCAGGAGGCACCACCAGCGCCAGTTCGTCCTCCGCCACGGGTTCGACCACGAGGGCGGCGTCATCGACGGTTCCCTCCACGAATCCGATATCGGCGTCCCCCCGATGGATCGACGCCGTCACCGTCTCGGTATTGCCGATCGACAGCCTTACCGTGATGCCGGGATGGCGCGTCTGGAAACGGTGGATCACCGGAGGCAGCCAGTAATTCGCGACGGTTTGACTGGCCGCCAGCGAAAGCGAACCTCGTTTCAGGCCGGCGAGATCGTCGAGCACCAGTTCAGCCGCCGCCGCCCTCGCGAGCACCGCCCTCGCCTCTCCCAGGAATAAGCGGCCAGCTTCGGTCAGCACGATGCCGCGCCCCATTCGGTCGAACAACTTGGTGGCGTGCCTTTCCTCCAGTGCCGCGATGGCGGCGCTCGTGGCCGATTGGGTCAAATTCAGGTCGCGCGCCGCCCGCGTGACGTGCTCCCGCTCCGCGACCGCCACGAAGATGCGCAGCTGTTCGAGTGTCATGGCATTCCGGTCAAGTGTGTTCCGGTCACATAGTCGTCATGACCAATAGCAGGCTGAAGCCGGCGATGAAGAGAAAAGCGCAGAACCCGAGGATCAGAGGACGGACGCCCTTGGCCCGCAGTTTGGCGATGTCCGTCTCCAGCCCCATGGCGGCCAGGGCCATCGACAGCAGGAATGTGGTCGCCGGGACGATTCCCTGGCGGATCCCCTCCGGAATGGTGATGACACTGTTGACCGCGACCAGCGCCACGAAACCCAGCACGAACCACGGCATCGGCATCTTCGGCTGGACACCATCCGCTCCGCGCCGGCGCGCCCGTCTGGTCGCCAGGAAGCCCAGTGTCATCACGACGGGCGCCAACAGCATCACACGGGTGAGCTTTGCGACCGTCCCGAACTCGCCCGACGCCGCGCCGTTCTGAAAAGCCGCGGCGACGACTTGCGCGATCTCATGGATCGACGCGCCCGCCCACAAGCCATAGCCCTGGGAACCGAGTCCCAGCGGCCCCGCCAGCAGCGGATAGCCGAACATGGCGATGGAGCCGAACACGGTAACGCAGGCGACCGCGTAGGCCACATCCTCGTCGGGCGCACGGGTCACTGTGTTGGTGGCGACCACCGCCGAGGCACCGCAGATGGAGGTGCCGGCCGCGATCAACTCCGTCAGGCCGCGATCGACTCCCAGCCGCCGCCCCAGCCAAGTCGTGAACAGGAACGTGGCACCGAGCGTCGCCACGATCACCGCCACTCCCGTGGCGCCGACCTCCGCCACCTGAGCCGCCGTCAATTGCAGCCCGAGTAGAACTATGGCGAAACGAAGCAGCGTCCTCATCGAGAACACGACACCGGCTCTCGCCGCCGCCGGCGTGCCCACCAGGTTGTGAAAACCGATGCCGATCAGGATCGCCAGGATCATCGGGCTGAAGTGGCCCAAGCCGGGCAACTCCCGGAGCGCCATTCCGAATCCAGCGATCGCCGCCGCCAGGATCATTCCCGGCCAGACGCCTAGCCGATGCGGCACCGGATGCGACACTGGTTGTGGGATGGGGAAATGGCTGACGACGGTTCGGGCGGTCATGATCAAGCTCCCTCCAATTCGAGCCCATCATCACACTGGAGGATCAATCGATCTAACGCATTGTACAGGTGATAACGATCGTTAAAATCGATTGATCGGTTTCAAAACGCGATTATTCTTTGGCGATGTCTTTGAAGTTGTCTTGATCAACTTACAATGAATTGTCGGACCGCGCCCCACCTCAAGCATCTTCTACGTGTAGGTCGGGTAAAGCGAAGCGGCACCCGACAGCGAATCGTCTGCTTGTCGGGTGCCGCTTCGCTTTACCCGACCTACGATGCCTGTGAATTTTTAAACATTCAGCGATTTGATCACTGCCAATGACTTTCGCGTGGATCGGGGCGCTTGTCGGCCACAGGCGGCCGAAGGGATCTCGCTCGACCCGCCATCACTCTCGCGCCGTCATCGACCGCACCTTGGCGAGCAGCGAGTCCATGGCGACCGGCTTGCTGATCAGAGCGGTGTCGCCATTTCCCGGACCGGTCTCTCCCATCCCGGCGCCATGGGAGTAGCCGGTCAGGAACAGCACCTTCAATCCCGGCCGGAGCACCCGCGCCATGTCGGCCAACCTTCGCCCGTCGATGCCGGGAAGGCCGACATCGGTGATCAGCAGGTCGATCGGCGCCGAACTCTCCAGGATGCGCAAGGCGCCTTGGGCCTCCGCCGCCTCGACCACGGTGAAGCCCTGTTCCTCCAACGTTTCCACCAACACCATGGCGACGATCATCTCGTCCTCGACCACCAGGATGGCCGATCCGCGATCGGGCATGTCCCGAGGGCCGGCCTCCCGCATCGTGGCCGGTCCCGCGCCATCGGCCGGCACCGCGACCCGCGTATCGAGGTGGCGTGGCAGGAGAAGCGTCACGCTGGTGCCCTTCCCGACTTCGCTGTCGATCCTGGCGTGACCACCCGACTGTTTGGCGAATCCATAGAGCTGGCTCAACCCCAACCCGGTTCCCTGCCCCAGCGGCTTAGTCGTGAAGAACGGCTCGAACGCCCGTTCCAGCACGTCGGGCGGCATGCCCAATCCCCTGTCGGTCACGGCCAGCGTCACGTATTCACCGCGTTCCATCCCAAGTCCGGCGGCCTCGGCCTCACCCAGATCGGTGTTCGAGGTCTCGATCGTCAACCGCCCGCCATCGGGCATCGCGTCGCGGGCGTTGATCGCCAAGTTTAGAAGCACGCTCTCGACCTGATTGGCATCGGCCCAGGTGTGCCAAAGACCCTCGGCTGGGATCAACTCGATCCGGATCGACTCTCCGACCGAACGTCGGACAAGATCCGCCATGCCGGCGACCAGGACGTTCAGGTCGAGAACATCGGGATTGAGCGGCTGGCGGCGGGAGAACGCCAGCAGGCGCTGGGTGAGCGTCGCCGCCCTCTCGACCGAGACGCGCGCGGCGCGGCTGAACTGGGCGATATCCGTCCGGCCCGCCTCCAGGCGCCGTTCGACCGCCTCCAGGCTGCCGCCGATCCCTTGGAGCAGGTTGTTGAAGTCATGGGCCACGCCGCCGGTCAGCTGCCCGAGCGCCTCCATCTTCTGCGCCTGCCGAAGTTGCTCCTCCGCGACGCGCAAAGCCTGCGTCGCGGCCTTCTCGGCGGTGACATCGCGGCCGACGCCATGGAATTCCAAGCCGTTGGGATCGGCGGAAAGCAGCCAGGCGATCCACCGCCACGATCCATCCGCCGCCAACACCCGGTTCTCGAAACGGACCGGGCGACCCCCGACGCGGAGCGCGTCCAGACTAGCCAGGGCCGTCGGCAGATCATCCGGGTGGATGAGATCGCCATAGGGCCGCGTGAGCAGCGCGGCCTCGCCATGGCCCAGCAGCCGGGCCCACGAGGGGCTGACCCTCAACAGTTCGCCCTTGAAGTTGGCGACCACCAGCAGATCCTCGCTGAGTTCCCACAGGCGGTCGCGCTCCCGCGTGCGCTCGACGACGCGGTCCTCCAGCGTCTCGTTGAGGTTCCATAGATCCTCCTCGGCCTGGGCCTGCTCGATCGCGGCCGAGGCGAGTTGCGCCAGTTGGACGAGCATCGCCTCGTCCTCGGCGTCGAAATCACCGCCATCGGCCTTGTCGGAGATCTGGACGACGCCGAGATTGCTGCCCTTGCTCGATACCAGCGGAACCGCCAGCCAGCCGCGCAGCGGCGGATGTCCCTTGACACTGTCCCCAAAGTTCCGCCACCGGGGATGGGCTTCCAGTTCGGACTGCGTCAAGCGCAACGGCCGATTGGTCTCGCACACCAGGGCGTAGATTCCCGAACCATCGGTCGGCTCCGAGAAACCCCGCCACCGTTCATAGCGGTCCGAAAACGAAAAGCGGTGTATCGCCTGTCGCCAGTTCGGACCGCGCGTCAGGCTGACGGCAGCCTGATGGGCGCCGATGACCTCGCGCGCGGCCGACGCGATCTCGTCGAGGGTCGCATCGACCGTCGCCGCCGCGGTCACCGCGAGGGACGCGCTGGCGAGAGCCTGAAGCTGTTCGGCGCGGCGGTGCTGCTGCTCGACATCCACCAGTACGGTGACCGCGGCGACGATCCGGCCGGTGGCGTCGCGCACCGGCGAACTGCTCACCTCGAAGCGCCGCTTTTCCTTTCCGTCCCTGCCGCCCCGGCGGTACATCGTTGGCTCGCGCTCGACGAACTCACCCCGCAAGGCCGCCCGAACGGCGGCATATTCGGGAATTTTGTAGCTCGTCCCATCGGGATGGACAGCGCCGTAGCTTTCGTAGCGCTCGAAGTCGCCGCCAAGCTCGCCATGGCCGATCAGTTCCTTGGCCTTGTCGTTCAAGGTCGCGGCGCGGCCGGTATCGGCCATGGTGATGGAGATGCCGATCGGCGCGCGCTGGATCAGCGTGTCCAGGAACTCACGCTCCATCCGCACCCGCGCCTCGCTCTCCCGCAACGCCTCCTGGGTCCGTCGACGCTCGGTGACATCCCGGAAATACACGGACAGGCCGCCATTGGCGGTGGGATGTATATCGACTTCGACCCAATGTCCAAGGATCGGCGACATGGTCTCGCACCTGATCTGGACACCGTCGCGCATCGCCGCCTGATGCGCTTCGTAAGCCTCGCCGCCGACGGCTTGGGGGAACTCGTCCCAATAGACCTTCCCGTTCAAGTCCCCGCGCGCCCGACCCCACCACTCCTCGGCCTTGCGGTTGACATAGGTGAAGCGCCAAGCGTCGTCGACGGCGTAGAAGGCGTCGCTGATGCTCTCCAGGATCTCCAGGTTCCGCCGATGGGAGGCGCGCATCCCCTCCTCGGCCTTGCTCCGCTCGATGGCCACCCCCAGCAGGTTGGCGAAGCCCTGCATGAAGGCGATATCGTCCTCCTCGAACTTGCCAGGGTCCGTGCTGTCGACCTCCAGGACGCCGAAAGGCGAATTGGCGTCGCCGTCCCGGATGACGACGTTGATCGCGCGGCGAACGCCGTGGTCGGCCAGCAGGCGCGGCGTGCGGAAGCGCGTTTCTCCCGCCAGATGGTTGGAAATGACGGGAAGACCCGTCTTCAGGGCGAAGCCGGCGGGTGACTCGAGATCCGCGCCGACCATGGCCCGGCCGACCAGTCCGGCCGCCCAGCCAACGCCCGCCCTGACCAGCAACTGATCGGCCATCGGTTGCCACTCCAGCACCTTGCACAGCTTGGTCGCCATGCCCTCGGCGCAGAGTTCGGTCGCGCGCTGAAGCAACTCGTCGAAATCACGGCAGCGCAGCGCGTGAAGTCCGAATTCGGCAAGCAGGCGCTGCTGCCTCAGCCGATAGGCTAACTCGTTCTCACGCAGGGTGGACTGTGTCACAGGCATTCGCTCGGGGAAATTACTTGTCGCTTCAGCGGAACTTTCCGATACCATCATGGGTTTCAGAAACGGTGCCCTGGATCATATGGATCGGAACGACGACTCTCACGTCGGTTGGAATCCGGAGCTTCAGGCAACCAATACCGTGAGTCAGCCCAAGATTACCACTACGCATTTGGGACTTGTTTCAAGGTTTGGTTTGGAGGCCAGTTCGGAGATTGAAATGCCGATCCTGAAGCCGACGGAGATACCGGATAATCATTCGGCTGAGATCCATTTCACAGCTAACCGGAGCGGCATGGACGATAAGCACCGTTCGCTTTGTTGGAAATCGTGAACCATAGTCGAGCAAGTAGGGTGGGGAGATGGCACAGTACAATCTCGAGGACATCCTGAACCAAGGAATCCCGGATGACCTGCTCATGGATATCGCCTACCACTGGGAAGCCAACGACAACAAGATGACGGGTACCGTCCCGTCCGATCATGACAACCTGGGAAACCTGACGGAGAACCTGCCTGAGTGGCGCGTATTGGCTTGTTCGGCCGAAGTCTCATGAGGTCTTAGGCATCGGCGACATGCGAACCATGACAGTGATCCTGGCCAGTCTCGCGATGCTCACCCTGGCACCGTTGACAGGATGCGTGCAGTCCGACGAGGAGTATTTGGCCGAGTCACGAAAATCCGGTCTGACGCAGGATGTGAGGGATCGGCAGTCGCGTCGCTCGTCCTACGACTTCGAGCGGTTCTCCCGCGAACAGGAGGACGCAGCGCGCGACCGGTGATCTCGGTTGGTTGCCCGTGGTACGGTCCCACGAGAGGCGTTGGAACTATGCGATCGATTTGAGACGGCCGGTCAGGCGGAGACCATCGCGGATGTTCAGGCCGATCAGTCCCAGGTTCAAGGTCCCAGCCATGACCTCGACCGCCTGCACCAGCAGGAACATCTCGTCGAAATCGCCCGCCGCCGCCTTCCAGTGCAGATAGAGCGCCGCCGGCACCAGCAGCAGCAAGCCATTGCCGGCGACGATCCGCATCCGCCGGAACTTCCGCCCCGCCAGCCCCTTCGGTGCCCGGCCCGCCAGATGGAAACCGGAAGCCCCGGTCAGGGCCAAGGCGGGGATCAAAAGGAACAGACCCTTGACGATCGCCGCCTTGACCTCCGCGACCGCCGCCACGTCGCCGGACAGTTCCACGACGATGGTCGACACCATGAAAGCGGCGATGGTCAGGAAGCCAATCAGTCCGGCCGCCGCGTGAAGTGCCCGCCATCCCGTGCGCTGGACCATGATCCCGACTCCCTCGGCTTTATGGATGATCTACTTATAGCCCGAGGTCGGACAGGCCGGGGTGGTCGTCGGGACGACGGCCCAGCGGCCAGCGGAACTTGCGGTCCTCCTCCTTGATCGGATGCTCGTTGATGCTGGCGTGGCGGTGGCGCATCAGTCCGTCCGGCGCGAATTCCCAGTTCTCGTTGCCGTGGGCCCGGAACCAGGTACCGCTGTCGTCATGGTATTCATAGGCAAAACGGACCGCGATCCGGTCGCCGGTGAAGGCCCAAAGCTCCTTGATCAGCCTATAGTCCAGCTCCTTGGCCCATTTCCGCTCCAGGAACGCCTGGGCCTCGGCCCTGCTTCGCGGGAACTCGACGCGGTTGCGCCACACGGTGTCCTCGGTGTAGGCGAGCGCGACCTTGGCGGGATCGCGGCTGTTCCAGCCATCCTCGGCGAGGCGGACCTTTTCACGGGCGCTGCCCTCGGTGAAGGGAGGCAGGGGAGGACGGGACATGGCGAACTCCTGTCTTGGCTTCCCGATCATGGATCGGCGATTGGAGGTAATGGATCATCGCGGTTTTCTCAACGCCAGCATTCTTGGGATCATAGATCCAGGGTCAGCTTGTCGCCGCCGCCGGCGGATTGGTCGGCTGGGACGCCGCTGCAGATCAGGGCTACGTCCTCCGTGACCTTGGCTTGGATCGGGTGTTCGTAGGTGACTTTCCCTGACAGGATCTTGGTGGCGCAGGTGCCGCAGCTTCCGGAACGGCAACTGAAGTCCGGCGTCAGGCCGGCCGACTCGGCGAGATCGAGAAGCGCGCCGGTTCCCGGCTCCCAAAGCGCTTCCTTGCCCGACCGGGCGAAGACCACCGGCACGGCCTTCTTCGATGGGGCCATCGGTTCCACCGCCGGCCCGTCACCTGTTCTCGCCAAGGACGCCGGCCCGAAGGCCTCCGCGTGGATGCGGTCGTCCGGTGTGCCGATGGCGCGCAGACCGTCATACAGGTCCCGCATGAACGCCGGCGGGCCGCACATGAGGAAATCGTAGCCATCCAAGGGCAGGACCGCCCGCAGCAGGTCCAGGGTAATCCGCCCCGCCACGTCGTAGTCGCGCCGCTCCACGGCACCGGTGGGGTCGCCGAGCACGCGGATCAGGCGAATGGCACCGTCCGACCGTTCGACCAGTTCGGCGATCTCGCGGTCGAACGCCCGTTCGGCGAGGGTGCGTGCCGAGACGAACAGCCAGGTCGGACGGATTCGCCGGGTGCGCAGGCCCTCGTGGACCAGATGGCGCGCCATGGCCAGCACGGGCGTGATGCCGATGCCCGCCGCCAGCAGGACGGCGGGACGCCGTTCGGCGGCGTCGATCGTGAAGCCACCCGCCGGAGCCCGCGCTTCGATGATGTCGCCGACCGAGAGGCGGTCGTGGAGATGCCGGGAGACCAGCCCCTCGCGCTTGACGCTGATCCGGTAATACCCGTCGGAGGGCGCGGTCGACAGGGTGTAGGTGCGAATGACTGGCTCGGCGTGCCCGTCCGGCAGCACGCGGATCGGGAGATGCTGGCCCGCCAAATGGGGAATGATGCCGTTGCCATCCGCCGGCTCGAGATGGAAGGAGCGGATCACGCCGCTTTCGTCAACGAGCTTCGCGATCCGGAAGGGGCGCCAGCGCGAGCCCAGCGCCGCGGCGGCCAACCTTGACCGCGCCTCATCCCAATCGCCGGTCATCAGGCTGTTGGGCGACCAGCCGTCCGACCGCATCTTCCCCCTCAGGGCCAGAGCTCCGGGCCGGAGGACGGCCTTGCGGGGCCTGAAGGTCCAGAGCCGTTCGGCACCCTGGAACGCCGCGATCTCATCCGACTCGAGGATCACCTCGGCGTCGCCCGTCAGATGCAGCAGGTCGCCGGTCTCGAAGTCGGGAAAGACCAGTCCAGCCCTGGGGTTGAGCACGAAATTGCCGAGCGTGTTGAACTGCAGGTTTCCCGCGAAATCGGGGATCGTCAGCGACCCATCCTCATTGACGCGGACGAAGCCGGCCTTGCCGCCACGGTGGGAGGCGTCGACATGGCGACCGGCGGCGTCGTCCATGTGGGAGGAGACGAAGAAACTATCCGCCGCCACGATCAGCCGGCGGGCACGATCATCCAGCCCTTCGGTGACGATGGCGTCGGGCGGAGCGTCGGTGTCGCCGGGGTCGCGGACGAAGGTGCTGTCGCGCTTCTGGATGTATTGCGGACAGTTGCCGAAGGACTGCTCGACCCGGACATCGAACCCGTCGGGGCGGCTGCCGAAGATCCGGCCGTTCAAGCGGTTGCGGCGCCGGGTGGGAAGTTCGATGCCAAGCAGCCCGATCGCGTCGCCGTCCTCCAGATCTGCCAGGGCGGGATCGTGCCTGTCGCGCGGAGCCTTGACGGACAGCGTCCAGGGATCCGGGCTGCTCATGAACCCGGGTCTGCCGGCCAGCAGGGTAACCCAGCCATCGCCGGAGGGATCGACCGAACCCAGGACCACGAATGGCAATTGCCGAAAGAAGGCGCGGTGCTGATCTGGCATGTGATCCCGGATCGCCCTGCCCTGCGGCGCGACCCGTTCGGCGACGCCGAGCAGGCGCTGTAGGCGCATCTCGCCGGGGTGGAAGGGTGATGGCTCCGCGGCTGGATCGATCGACATATTGGAGTCCCCCTTGAGGGTTGGCCGGGCTTTTTGGCGGCCCGGCGGCGATTAGGCGTTCAGGCCAACCGGGGTCCGGGCGAATTCGACGAAGCCGGGAAGCGCCTCGATCCGCCGGAGCCAGGCGTTGACATTGGCGTAGGGGTTCAAGTCGACATTGCCCTCGGGCGCCCGCGCCACATAGCTGTAGAGCGCCACGTCCGCGATGGTCGGCCGCTCGGCGGCGATCCAATCGCGACCCTCCAACTCGGCGTCGATCAGCTTGAGGACGCCATGCGCCCGGGCGATCACCTCTTCCGGGTTGAAGCCGGCGTTGAAGATGGTGACCAGGCGGGCGGCGGCCGGGCCGAAGGCGATCTGGCCGGCGGCGACCGAAAGCCAGCGCTGGACCTTGGCGGCGCCCAGCGCGTCCTCCGGAAGCCAGTCGCCGCGGCCGTGCTTCTTGGCGGCGTAGACCATGATCGCGTTGGAATCGGCGACGATGACGCCGTCGTCATCCAGCAGCGGAACCTGACCGAAGCGATCGAGCGCCAGATATTCGGGCGACTTGTGCGCTCCCTTCGCCAAGTCGACCTCGACGATCTCGGCGTCGACGCCAATCAGCGACAGGAAGAGCCTGGCGCGGTGCGCGTGACCGGAAAGGTGGTGGGAATAGAGTTTCATGTGACGGCTCCCAGGGTGTCCAACGCCGGGTCTTTCCGGCACGCAAACCTTGCCGTGGATCACGCGTCGGAAGAAGCGGCGTAGTCCTCAATTCAGCATTCCACAAAATGGAATAAAGACCTGCGGTGGGCCACCAGCACGTCTATGCTGACGAGGTTCATGACTTTTGGGGACGGAGGAGAATGGATCGCCACCACGCCATGAAAGTGCTGGTGCGTATCGCCGACACGGGTGGGTTCGCCGAGGCGGCGCGACAGCTGCACATGAGTCCGCCGGCCGTCACGCGCGCCGTGGCGGCACTGGAGGACCTGATCGGCGCGCGGCTGCTGATCCGCACCACGCGCTCCGTCAAACTGACCGAGGCGGGGCATCGCTATGTCGAGGACTGCCGCCGCATCTTGGCGGCGATCGAGCAGGCGGAGGCCTCCGCCGCCGGATCGTTCGCCAAGCCGACGGGCGGACTGACGGTCACCGCGTCGGTCCAGTTCGGCCAGATGCACATCATGCCAATCATGATGGATTTCCTGGAAACCTATCCCGAGGTGACGGGCACGGTGCTGTTGCTGGATCGGGTCACCAATTTGGTGGATGAGGGCATCGATGTCGCGATCAGGATCGGGCACCTGCCGGATTCGACCCACCGGGCGACCAGGGTCGGATCGGTGCGCCGGGTGATCTGCGGCGCGCCCGCCTATTTGGAACGCCACGGGGTCCCGGAACACCCGACCGAGCTTGCCAGACACCGTCTCATCGCGGTGACCAGCGCTTGGCCATCGCTCGATTGGCGCTTTGGCCCGGGGGGAAAGATCGTCGCCCACGTCAAGCCGGCTTTGTTCTGCAATTCGAACGCGGCGGGGATCGGCGCGGCGCGCGCCGGATGGGGCCTCGCCCGCGTCCTGTCCTACATGATAGCACCGGATCTGCTCGACGGCAGCCTCCGCACCGTGCTGGGCGAGTTCGAGGAGGAGCCGCTGCCGATCCACGTTGTTCATCCCGAGGGGCGCAACGCGTCGGCCAAGGTGCAGGCGTTCGTTGACTTCGCGGCGGCGCGGCTGCGCGCGAACCGGGTGATCACCTGAGACGGACGTGGTTGATCAACGCGCGCAGTTTGGGCGCCATGTTGCGGTTCTGGGGAAAGTAGAGGAAGAAGCCCGGGAAGGGTGGCAGGAAGTCTTCCAGGAGTGGCACCAGTTCACCGCTCTCCAGGTGGGGCCGGAAGTTCTCCTCAAGCGCGAAGGTGATTCCGCCCCCGGCCAGCGCGGTGCGCAGCATCAGGCGCAGGTCGTTGGTGGTGATCTGGGGCTCGACCGCCACGTCGAAGGGAACGCCGTTCTCCACGAATTCCCAGCGGTGCGGCGCCGCGCGCGGTGCCGGACGCCAGCCGATGCAGCGATGATGGACAAGATCCCTCGGATGGGCCGGAGCACCATGGGCCGCGAGATAGGCCGGGGTCGCGACGGCCACCTCGCGTTGGTCGCCGGTCACGGCAACCGCGATCATGTCCTGCTCGATCACCTCACCCAGCCTGACACCCGCGTCGTATCCGGCCGCGACGATGTCGAACTCCTCATCGGTGACCGTGACATCGATCGTCACGCCGGGATGCGCCGCCGCGAAGGAGGCGATGAGGGGGCCCGAGAGGAACCGCTCGGCGATCGAGGTGACCGCGACGCGCAGGAGCCCGCGCGGCGCCCTCTCCCCGGCCACGTTGTCAAGCGCTTGGCCGATATCCGAGAGGGGTTGGGACAGGGCTTCGCGCAGGCGTTCGCCCGCCTCGGTCAGGCGCACCGACCGCGTCGTCCGCACCACCAGCGCCGTCCCGAAGGCATCCTCCAGCCGCCGCATTCCCTGGCTCACGGCTGAGCGGGTCACGCCCAACCGGTCGGCCGCCGGGCGGAAACCCTGCTCCTCCGCCACGGCCAGGAAGAGGGGCAGTAAGTTGAGGTCGATCCTCATTGGTTAGCATCCCTAACCAGTCAGTCAAGGATCGAACGGATACCAGCGACCGGGATGGGCGTCCATCTCCCCGTCATCAACCAGATGGGAAACGGAACATGGACAAGGTCATCCTGATCACCGGCGCCTCCAGCGGAATCGGCGAAGGCATGGCGCGGGAGCTTGGCGGTGCCGGCGCGAAGGTGCTGCTGGGCGCGCGCCGCCTTGATCGCGTCGAGGCCATCGCCGATGAGATCGTCGCCGCGGGCGGAACGGCCGTGGCCCGAGTGCTGGACGTGACCGATCGCCAGTCCATGGCGGCGTTCGCCCAAGCCGCGCTGGAGACCTGGGGCCGCATCGACGTCCTGGTGAACAACGCGGGCGTCATGCCGCTCTCGCCGCTCTCCGCCGGCAAGCTGGACGAATGGGAGCGCATGGTGGACGTCAACATCAAGGGCGTGCTTTGGGGCATCGGCGCCGTACTGCCGATCATGGAGGCGCAGGGCGGCGGCCAGATCATCAATATTGGCTCGATCGGCGCGTTGTCGGTCGTTCCGACCGCCGCCGTCTATTGCGCGACCAAATTCGCGGTCCGGGCGATCTCCGATGGCCTGCGCCAGGAAAGCACGAACATCCGTGTCACCTGCGTCAATCCCGGTGTCGTGGAAAGCGAACTCGCCTCGACCATCACCCATGAGGACACCATGGCGGTGATGGACGCCTATCGGGCCATAGCCCTCCAGCCCGCCGACATCGCGCGCGCCGTCCGGCATCTGATCGAAGCGCCGCCGAACGTGGACACCAGCGAGATCACCATCCGGCCGACCGCCTCAAGCAATTGACCAAGAGTAACCGACCCATGAACGAGAGGAGAGATCCCATGACAATCGCGCTTCCGGTCAACCGCCTCGCGGCTCGCGGCCGCGCGCTGCTGGTCGTCCTGTCCCTCACCTTCCTCCCTGCCACCGGGGCCGTCTGGGCCAACACCCCCGCGCACGTCGTCGACGTCGAGGCGCGGAACGAAGCCACCGTGCGGGAGGCCTTCGGACGGTGGGTAGGGGGCGGCAACGTCTTCGAGGACCTGCTGGCACCCGATGTGGTCTGGACGATCCACGGCTCCGGTCCGATCGCCGGCACCTACCGCGGCATCAAGGATGTCGTCAACCGCGCCGCGGGCCCGCTGGTCAGCCGTCTCGCGACGCCAATCATACCGGACGTGCATCACATCTGGGCCGCGGGAGACAGGGTCATCATCAGATTCGACGCCTACGCCACCACGACCTCTGGAGGAACCTACCAAAACCAGTTCGTCTGGATCCTCCAGATGGACGGCGGTTCGGCCGTCGGGGTCGAGGCCTTTCTCGATCTCGTCGAATATCAGCGCGTCGTCGACAACAATCCGCCGCGCCAGCCCTAGGCGGCCGTGACACATCCTGGACAAGGAGGAGTTCGACCATGCGACGCGCCTTCGCGACCGTCATCGCCCTAACGCTTCTGATTCCATCCGGACATGCCGAGGAAACGCCAATGGAAACCACTCACCCCTATGTCGGCCTGTGGGTCACGGAGGACGGGCGGATCCGCCACGAGTTGCTGTCGAACGGCCGCTATGTCGAGGCGCGTGGGACACGCGAGCGCGCCTATGAGGGACGCTACGAGGTGACCGGCAATCATATCGAATACTGGGACGATACGGGCTTCACCGCCGATGGCGACTTCATCGACGGTGTCCTGCACCACGCCGGCATGATCCTTTATCGGCGGTAACGGTCCGAATCCATCCACCGCCCATTTCACGGCGGGAGCTTCGTGGGCGGGACCGCTATCATGATCGATCCGCGACCACCAGACCGGTCGCATGGGCGGCGAAGGCCCATAGGTCGGCGTACAGGTTGATGAGCTTGTCGCGCGAGAGGCCGGCACCGTGGCCCGCCCGCGTCTCGACACGGACGAGTCGCGGTTTGGGTCCGAGATCCGCGGCCTGTAGCGCGGCGACATACTTGAACGTATGACTTGGGACGACGCGGTCGTCGGTATCGGCCGTGGTGGCGAGGATCGCCGGGTAATCGGCTCCCTGGCGGATGTTGTGGTAAGGCGAGTAGCCCAGCAGGGAGGTGAAATGGCGCTCCTCGTCCGGGCTGCCGAAATCCGATATCCACAGGGTTCCGCCGCTGAAGCGGTGATAGCGAAGCATGTCCATCACCCCCACGCCCGGCAACGCGGCGGCGAACAGGTCGGGACGCTGGTTGGTGACCGCGCCGACCAGCAGGCCGCCATTGGACTCGCCCTGGATCGCCAGACCGTCCGCCGAGGCGATCCCTTCCCGCTTGAGGAACTCGCCGGCGGCGATGAAGTCGTCGAACGCGTTCCGCCGGCCTTCGAACTGGCCGGCGGTGTGCCAAGCCCGGCCATACTCGCCGCCGCCCCTGATGTTCGCGACGGCGACCACGCCGCCCTGTTCGATCCAGGCCATGTTCAGGGGATTGTAGACCGGAACCATGCTGATCCCGAAGCCGCCATAGCCGTACAGAAGGGTTGGCGCCGGGCCCGCGACGTCACGCCGCCGGACGATGAAGATCGGGATGCGGGTGCCATCCCGCGACGGGTGGAAGCGTTGCTCCACCGAGAGCTGGTCGGGATCGACGGCGACCTGGGGCTTCGCCCAAACCGCGTGGCTGTTGGACGCCACGTCGTACCGGTGGATGGTGACCGGCGTGTCGTAACTGGTGAAAACGAAGAAGACCTCGCTGTCCTCGCCGTCGCCCGTGAAGCCGCCGGCGGTTCCGATGCCGGGGAGTTCCACGACGCCGTCGGGCGTGCCGTCGGGCTTGAAGCGGCGGACGGCGGTCTTGGCGTCCACCAGATATGTGGCGAGCAAGCGATCGCCGCATAGGGCGGCGCTGGTGAGCACGGCGTCGTCCTCGGGCACGATCTCGACGGGCGTCGCCTCCGGTTCGGTGAGGTCGAGCGTGACGATCCTGCGCCGTTCCGCGTCCTGGCTGGTCAACAGGACGAGCACATCCCCTTCGTTGCCAATCAGCGACCACTCCGCCTGGAAGTTCGCGATCAGCTGGCGCGGTGCCCAGTCGGCACTCGCCAAATCGATGACGGCCAGGGCGTTGACACCGACACCCGGCATCGAGTGGATGGCGAGAAAGCGGCCGTCGTCGGTGCGCGCGACCAAGTGTAGGACATGGGGGTGCTCCGGATCCGAATAGACGAGCTGGTCTTCGGATTGGGACGTGCCCAGGGCGTGAAAATAGACGGCGTGATTGGCGACGCTCGACGTGTTGGTCTCCCCGCCCGCCGGCTCCGGATAGCGCGAATAAAAGAAGCCTGACCCGTCGCGCGCCCAGGCGATTTGCATGAAACGCGCCCATCGCACCTCATCGTCCCGGATCCCGCCCGTATCGACATCGAGCACCCTGATCGTCCGCCAATCCGTGCCGCCGGTCTGAACGGCAAAGGCAACCAGCGTGCCGTCATCCGACGGTACCCACTCCGCCAGCGCGTCGGCATTGTCGTCGGACCAGCCGTTGGGGTCGATCAAGACGCGATCCTCCCCGCCGCCGTCGTCGCCACCCCGCATCACGAGCTTCGGCTGGTTGTCCCTCCCGGATTGCCGGGTGAAGAAGTACCGTCCGCCGCGCTTGATCGGGATGCCGAACCGCTCGTGGTCGAGCATGGCGGCTAGCCTTTTCCGGAGAATGTCCCGGCCGGGCAGACCCGTCAAATAGGCCTGTGTCACCTCGTTCTGCGCCGCGACCCAGTCGGCCACTTGGTGGTCGTCGCGGGCATCTTTTTCCAGCCAGCGATAGGGGTCGACGATCCTATGGCCGAAATGCTCCTCCACGACGTCGATACGGTGGGTTTGGGGATAGGCTGTCTTGGACATGCTCGCCTGCGGTGTTGTTTACGCGAGGGTCGAAATGGTGGGTATGGTAAACGGAGAGGCCTCGGGAGCCGCCGTCAGGACGGAAGACGAAGCTCCGTCCATCCAGCCGGCTCTCCGATCCCGCATGTCGATGTCAGACCTGAGCCAAGCCGCCGTCGACGAAAACCTCGCCACCAGTCATGAAGCTGCTGTCATCGGACGCCAGGAAGGCGGCGACCGCGGCCGTTTCGGCGGGATCGGCCATGCGCCCGAGCGGCGTGGAGGCGCCGATGGCGTTCATGCCTTCCTCGCCCACCACCTCCAACGCCAGTTCCGTCCGTGTCGGGCCCGGCGAAAGCACGTTGACGCGGATGCCCGTGCCGCCGAGATCGAGCGCCCAGCTTCGGGCGAAGTTGCGGATCGCGGCCTTCGAGGCGCTGTAGACGCTGAACTTGGGCGTCCCCATCACTCCCGTCGTCGACCCGGTGAGGATGATGGACCCGCCGGCGCGCATCAGCGGCAGCCCCTTCTGCACCGTGAAGAGCGTCCCTTTCACATTGCTATCGAAGGTGCGATCGTACTCCTCGGCCGTGATCTCGCCCAAGGCCGCCAGGTCACCGGTCCCGGCATTGGCGAACAGGATGTCGAGGGTGCCGCGCTCGCTCTTGACGGCGTCGAACAGCCGATCGAGATCGCCCATCTCGGTGACCGAGCCCCGCACCGCCCGCGCCTTCGGGCCGAGCTTGGCCACGGCCCTGTCGAGCGCATCCTGCCGCCGGCCGAAGATGAAGACGAACGCGCCTTCCTCGATGAAGCGCTTGGCGGTGGCGAAGCCGATCCCGCTGGCTCCACCGGTGACCACCGCCGTCTTGTTTTCCAGTCTGTTCATGTCTCGTCTCCTTGATGACATGGCCTAGAGCTGGCAGAGCACACACCTGTTGACAAGTATGCACCTTTTGGTAAGTATAGAATTATGAAAACGCCCGATCCCATTCCCGGTTTCACCTGCGGCTTGGACGCCACGCTCCGAGTGATCTCAGGCAAGTGGAAGCCGCTCATCGTGTACTTCCTGCTGCAAGGGCCGAACCGGTACGGCGAGTTGAAGCGGTCGGTCCGCGGCGTCAGCGACAAGATGCTGATCCAGCAGCTGAAAGAGCTGGAGGCCGACGAGATCGTGAAGCGGACCGACTACAAGGAAGTGCCGCCGCGGGTCGACTACACGCTCACCCCCCTTGGCCGCAGCCTCGCCGAAGCCCTCGCCCCGCTCTGCGTTTGGGGTACGGACAATATGGACGAGGTCGCGCGCGTCTACGCCCAGCGGGATGGCTGGCGGCGTGCGCGGGATTGAGCGCGGAGCTTTGGGTGAGCACTTGTCCAGTGGCGCATGACCGATGCACTTAAGCGATTACCGCTCAACACCGGGGCTCTGATCAATACTCCCGACACTGGGGCGAAAATCCGATCAACCACTTCATGTGAAAGTGTGACTGTGATTCCAAGGCGTTATAGGAGCCTTGGAGGTGACATTGAGGAGCTTGTTCTGGCTGGACAATGCCGCATGGCCGGTGATCGAACCGCACCTTCCGAAGAACCAGCCCGGTGCCCGCCGGGTTGATGACCGCCGCATCATCAGCGGCATCATTCACGTACCGAAGAGCGGATGCCGATGGAAGGATTTTCGCCGCGTCGCCAACCGCTACGACAAACTCGCCAGAAACCACGAGGCAAACCTCGCCATCGCAACCATTGTGGCATACTGTCTATGATTGAGTGTGGACCCTGGGAGTGCTTAGCTTTTCAGCGAGCCGACAAGGTTATTATAGCAATGGAACGACTTTACCTTGCCGTCCCTGAGGTGCCACACATCGCAGCACGGCACATCGAACTTTCTACCCGTGGCGCGGAGGATACCGCCGGGAAGGGGAAGATCACCCCCATGGGTGCCTTGCAGCTTGAGCTCGACCACGACCACATCGTCAGAGGTGGAGTAGAAGCTCAGCAACTCACGATGCATGTCGGGGTAGGCTGAGATTAGCCCCGTGACTGGTTCACGAACCTCTTGACCGATCCATTTCTGTCCTGACGACATGTCAAGAAAGTATCCATCGTCCGCGAAAAGAGAAACAAACCTGTCTGCATTGAGGCTCGTCGCCTCAGCGACCAGGTATAGTTCTCTGATAACCGCTTCGTTCGTCGGCAGCACAGGCGCCTGCGCGTGTGCCCGCTGCACTAGAGGCATTGCCGCGAGCGTGCCGAGGCCGGTCAAGATCGAGCGCCGATGGAAAACAGCCATGTAATTCCCCTTGGTTCCTCCGCGCTGAAGCGCAGCACGCTCCAACATTTATAGTCCCGTGATTAGTGAGTCCAGTACTTACCCTTTGGTAAGCACCACAGATCAGAGTAATCGAGTATCCTCCACCACGCACACGAGGACCCGATCTCTTTTGGTGGCGAAAAAACGCGCACCTCCGCAACCGGTCCAAAATTCGGCTGTTTGGAAGACAGTCGATCTATGTTCGCCTTCGCGCGGATGTCCCGGAGGTCGATCTTGGTGCGAAAACCGCTGTGGGGGCTGACGCAGCGGCAGGCGGATAGATATGGAGAATGCCCGCCGCTGTCCCCCGAGGACCCTGATGCCGTGCAAGGCGAATGAACCGCGTCGTTACAAGATCCCGAAAGCCCGCTACAAGGTTGAGAACCTGTTCGCAGGCGGGACGTGTCGCCCTATGCTGACCGGGATGCTACTTTGAGCTGAAAGAGAGCTGACATGCGTGAGGTTGACGGGCTATGCCAGGAGCCGTCGGCCACAGTCGCCGAGCCAGCAGGATATGGGTACCGCCGTCAGAACCGCCAAGACTTCGACATCATCCAGGGACGCCTTCGCCGACGTCGATGCCTTCGTGGATGAGGTTCTGTCGGGACTCGTGGCCATGGAGTCGGACGGTACATTTCCTGCGAGGATAGCATTCATTATTAGGAGAATTTTTATACTCCAGCTAAGACGTTTCTCATTCATTTAAAATTATTTCTTAGGTGAATATTTAGACAATACAGGAAAACTAATATTTATCTTTTTATGCAAATATTAGCACCAGATGATGACATTTGACATGCCAAGTAGGTGAGTGATCCGCCATCTCCCTTCGATGGGCTAGGAAAAGTCTGGTGACCGGTATGCTCCGTCTAGTGAATTCTATCCAAGCCATATTTGAGCAACACTCGCTTGGAGGAATCAAGACATACCGTTCAAAGCTGTCGCTGCTGTTGGCGACGATGCTGGGCGCGCAATCACCCGTTGGACAAAGCTTTCGCCGATCGCGACACTGGGCGACGATGACACCCTCATACACCTCATGACCGGCCAATTATCCGACCGGTCAGACGACGAAGAGTGCCGCCGAACTGATCCGGCTGCCCCACCACGTCCAGGGACACGATCGCGGCGCGCTCAATCGGGTTTTTCTGTTCGGCAGTGACCCGCGTCTCGAGACGCTCGCCACGAACCCGACCGCGAGAGCCATGGGTCACAGGTTCGGCCATCTTGGTCTCCTTTGTGTTTGAATGTACGGCCAATGGCCGGAAACATCATGGGACACGGAGTGGTGCTACAGCCGGAATGCATAGTTGGCCATCCTGTTGACCGTGCCTTCATCTGGCTGGCCTTCCGGCACTGTTGGACTGGAAGAACGATCGTCCGAACCGCCGACCGACCGCCCTGGAACATCACCGCCGCATCCCCACCCCGACCGCAGGGATCAGCCAGCGATCGTTGCGGCAATCAGACGACACTTACCCGTGATCAGTGGCGGTTTTTCGTGAGCGGAGGAACACCGCCGCGATGGCTAAAAATCACTCCCACTCGATCGTGCCGGGCGGCTTTGACGTGATGTCGTAGGTCACCCGGTTGATGCCGCGCACCTCGTTGATGATCCGGGTCGCGACACGGCCCAGGAACTCGTGGTCGAAGGGGTAGTAATCGGCCGTCATGCCGTCCACCGAGGTCACGGCGCGGAGCGCGCAGGCGTAGTCGTAGGTGCGCTCGTCGCCCATCACGCCGACGGTGCGGACGGGCAGCAGAACGGCGAAGGCCTGCCAGATTGCGTCGTAGAGGCCGGCGTTGCGGATTTCCTCCAGGTAGATCGTGTCGGCCTTGCGGAGGATCGCCAGCTTCTCCGGGGTGATGTCGCCGGGGATGCGGATCGCGAGGCCGGGACCGGGGAACGGATGGCGGCCGATGAAGCTCTCCGGCAGGCCCAACTCACGGCCCAGGCGGCGGACCTCGTCCTTGAACAGCTCACGCAGCGGCTCGACCAGCTTCAGCTTCATTCGGGCGGGCAGGCCGCCGACGTTGTGGTGCGACTTGATGGTCATGCCGGCGCCCGACACCGACACGCTCTCGATCACGTCGGGGTACAGCGTGCCCTGCGCCAGGAACTCGGCGCCGCCGATCTTGTGGGCCTCCTCGTCGAACACGTCGATGAACAGCCCGCCGATGATCTTCCGCTTTTGCTCGGGGTCGGTCACACCCGCCAGCTTGCCCAGGAACAGGTCCGACGCGTCGCGGTGGATCAGCGGGATGTTGTAGTGGTCGCGGAACAGGGTGACGACCTGGTCGGCCTCGCCGGACCGCATCAGTCCGGTGTCCACGAAGATGCAGGTCAGCTGGTCGCCGATCGCCTCGTGCAGCAGCACCGCCGCCACCGAACTGTCCACGCCGCCCGACAAGCCGCAGATCACCTTGCCCTGGCCGACCTTGGCGCGGATGCGGGCGATCTCCTCGTCACGGAAGGCGGCCATGGTCCACTCGCCGCGGCATCCGGCGACATGGTGGGTGAAGTTCTTGAGAAGCTGCGCGCCGTGCGGCGTGTGGACCACCTCGGGGTGGAACTGCACGCCGTAGAAATGCCGGGTGTCGTCGGCGATCACGGCGAAGGGGGCACCCTCGCTCTGGCCGACGACGCGGAAGCCCTCGGGCAGCTTGGTCACGCGGTCGCCATGGCTCATCCAGACCTGCTCGCGGGCGCCCAGCTCCCACAAGCCCTCGAACAGGGCGCAGGGCTCCTTGATGTCGACGAAGGCGCGGCCGTATTCGCGGTGGTCGGACCCGGTCACCTCGCCGCCCAACTGGGCGCACATGACATGCTGGCCGTAGCAGATGCCGAGGACCGGCACGCCCTGCTCGAACACCTCCTGGGGTGCTCGCGGCGAGTTCTCCTGCGAGATGAAGGCCGGGCTGCCGGACAGGATGATGGCCTTGGCGCCGAAATCCTTGACCTTTCCGCCCGTCATGGCGAAGGGGTGGATCTCGCAATAGACGCCGCTCTCGCGCAGCCGGCGCGCGATCAGCTGAGTCACCTGGGAGCCGAAATCCAGGATGAGAACGCGATCGGCGGTCAGGTCGGTCGAGAGGGGCGCGGTCATTTCTACTCGCTTCAAGCTTAGCTGGATGTCAGGTCGTGTGTTAGCGCACCGGAGGGTCCGCCGACAAGCGCGCCAGTGGGGCGAGGTCGCGCCAGCCATAGGCGACTTCGGTCAGTTCGGCTCCCGCGAAGTCGGCGATCTTCTCCGCCAGCCTGCGGCCGCCCAGTCTTTCATAGAACCAGCGCGAGGGATTGACGGCCAAGACCCAGACGACGGCCGAGTTCATGCCATAGTTCATCAATTCGGTCGCCATGGCGGCCATCAGGTGCCGGCCGATTCCCCGGTTCTGCGCGTGATCGTACAGGTAGAGCGCGTAGAACTCACCACCATAGCCTTCCAAACCGGTCCGCTGCGCGCCGCAGGACGCGAACCCCACGACTCCGATGGGCGGCTCGACCGCCACGAAGCTGCCGTGGATGCGCGCGCGGTCGGCCAGGATGGCGCTCCAGCGCCGCGTGTAGGCGGATTCCGACATGCCCAGCAGATAGCTGTCAGGCACCATGTCCGGATACGTCGTGCGCCAGCTGTCGACATGGGTCGCGGCGATGCCCGCGGCGTCCTCGACGCGGGCGCGGCGGATCAGCGCCATGCCTCCTCGCTCCGGCGCGCGATCGGCGCCACATCGTCCCAGCCATAGGCCACTTCCATCACCCGCGTGCCATCGAACATGAGCGGACGCTCGCTGACCAGCAATCCACCCATCTTCTCATAGAAACGCCTTGCGGGCCAATTGTCCCGCAAGGCCCAGACGGTGGAGGCGTTCATGCCGCGCTGGATCAAGGCCGACGCCATGGCCGCCATCATCCTGGCGCCCAGCCCCCGCCCCTGCCCGACCTTCAACACATAGAGCGCGTGGAACTCACCGGAATATTCGGTCAGGCCGACCTGCTCGGGGCCGGTGACGCCGAATCCGACGACCCGGTCCTCGCCATCCACCGGCATCTCCGCCACGAACACGTCGATCCGGTTGCGCTTGTTGTCCAGCACCTGCGCCCAGTATCGCGTGCGGCTGAAGACATCCATGGTCGCCAGCGTGCGCGCCGGGACGATCCCGGGATAGGTCTCGCGCCAGCCCATTACATGGACATAGGCGATGGCCGCCGCGTCATCCAGCCGCGCGCGCCGGATGCGCCCCGTCATTCCATGGCACTCCCGCGCTCCAGCACGGCGGCGAAGAAGCCGTCGGTGCCATGACGGGCGGGCGAAAGCCGCATGTAGTTCCCGGTGCCCGGACTGGCGGTCCCGACCGCCGTCGGCCACAGCTCGTCCACCGGCTTGACCGTGAAGTCGGGATGCGCCGCCAGGAAGGCGTCGATCTGGTGCTCGTTCTCCTGCGGCAGCAGCGAGCAGGTGGCGAAGATCAACCGTCCACCCGGCTTGACCAACCGCGATGCCGAATCGAGGATGCTGTGCTGAAGCTTCAGCAACTCCTCCAGCCCCGGCCCTAGCAGCCGCCAGCGGCTGTCGGGGTTACGCCGCCACGTTCCCGTACCCGTGCAGGGCGCGTCCACCAGCACCCGGTCGAACTTGCCCTTGTGGCGCTTGACCCAGGGATCGCGCTCGCTGCTCAGGGGCCGCGTCTCGACATTGTGCAGACCCGCGCGACGCAGCCGTTCCGCCGCCCGCTTCAGCCGCTTCTCCAGCACGTCGCACGCGACCAGCCGGCCCTTGTTGTTCATGCCCGCCGCGATGGCCAGCGCCTTGCCGCCGGCGCCGGAGCAGAAATCGACCACCTGATGGCCCGGCTGGGCGTCGGTCAGCAGCCCGATCAGCTGGGAGCCCTCGTCCTGGATCTCGATCAGGCCGTTCTTGAACGCGTCGGTCGAGGCCAGCGGCGGCCGGCCATGGACCCGGATACCGAACGGCGACCAGCGCGTCACCTCACCCTCGATCCCGCCAGCGGCCAAGGCGGCGATGGCGGCGTCGCGGTCGCCCTTGACGGTGTTGGTCCTAAGGTCGAGCGGAGCCGGGTCCAGCAACGCGGCCAGTTCGGTCACGAAGCGGTCGCCGTAGAACTCGCGCAGCAGACCGGACGCCCATTCGGGACACTCGACAGCGACATCGTCGGGCATGTCGGGGTGGTCGAGCGTGTGGCCCTCCAGCTTGTTCGCCAAGCGGATCTCGTTCTGGCTGAACTGCTCGGGCGCGAACCTGCCGCCGCTGAACAGCTTGTCCAGATGGTCGGCGGGCCGTCCCTGGGCTAGGATCTGGTCGGCGATCAGCAAGGTCCGCGCCGTGATCGGGAAGCCACCGGCGTGCTGGAACCACCAACGCAGCCGGGCATGCCGGCGCAGCACGCCGTAGACCGTTTCGGCCACGGCGGCGCGGTCCTTGGCGCCGATGAACCGGCGGGCACGGAAGAACGCGCTGATCACGGCGTCCGCCGGACGCGGGGTCACCTCGACCTCGTCGAGGAGTTCGATGGCGGCTTGCAGGCGGGCGCCGGGGGTCATTTGGTCTCTATTGGTCGGATATGGGGGTCACGCGGTCGCGAAGGTGTGACATGGGCGATGAGACGCCGCCACGCAACAGCTTTCATCGGTCCAGTCCCCCCTCGGCGTGACGAAATGGTTTCAAAGGCGTCAAGCGGTCCCCGCGGCAATGGGAAGCTTCTATCCGGTATTGCCGATTTGGCGCGCCCCCTCCATAGTCCGCCCCGTGAACCATGACGCGGTGCGGCATGGTTCTCATTGAAACCGAATTCATTCTTTCAAAGCAATGGTGCTTCGGCCATGTCGGCGGTCGAGATCGTCGCGGACGTCCTGTTCGCCGCCCTCGCGGGCTTCATCGGCTTTCTGGCGGCCCGGGTCGGCGGCGAGGTCGTCGCCAGGATCATCGTGACCGGCACCGCCGCGACCTCGCTCCGAACCAAGCTGAGGCGGTGCGCGCCGATGCTCTCGGGCTTGGATCACCGCCGCACGCGACTGCGGGTCGCAATGGCGCAAGCGGAAGCGCACCGCCGCAAGATGGAGCGCGACGTCGAGCAGCGCCAGTCGAAGATCGCCGAACTGAACCGCCGCGACGAGGAGCTGATCCGGATCATCGGCCATCGTCGTCCCGGCTGGCGGCTGTTCCGCGCGGTCATGATCAACCGCCATGTCCAGACCGCCCATCGCGAGGCCCGGGTCCACCCGCAGCTGGACGCCAGCTGGGCGCGGGCGCAGCACGTCGACGTTTGGGCACCGGGAATACCGGAGGCCAAATCGTTCCTTGACAGCCGCTTCCCGCTCAGCCTGGGCTTCGTCGTGGTCGAGATCATCGAACCCCAGGACAACGCCTCCCTATCCGATGGCGATGGGGCGGCCGCGTGAACAGCACCATCATCTATTGCTTCTTCGGTGGCTATCTCGGCGTTCTGATCGGGCTACGGCATGCGCTGCAGAAGGTCAACTCCGCCCGCCACGAAGTCAGGAATCTCGGCCGCGACCGGGCCCGGCAGACCGCCGCGATCCGCGAACTCGCCAAGGAATGCCGTGGCGCCAAGCGCAAGCTCAACAACACGATGACGGCGGCGAACCGACTGGCGGCGGAAGCCGAACAGCTCCAGGTCAAGCTCAAGGGCATCCGCAAGGTCGACAACCGACTGGTCGTGCTGGACGAACGCCGCCTGCCCGAGGATCAACGCTGGGTCCTGACCATCTCCGGCAAGGGCGGCACCCTGCCCGAGGCGACCGGCGACGAGGGCCACGAGAACTGGACCGGCAACCTGCGCTTCCTGGTCTGGGCCACCACGATGGATCGCGCCGTCAAGAAAGCCGCGACCCGGTTCCCACCAAGCCGCGGCTTCAAGATCGAGGTGACGGGCGCGCCGGACGGCGGCGACCCGTCGAAGTCGGACTAAGGCGTCTTACAGATCGCGGCGGTAGTTCGGCGCCTCGTTGGTGATCATGATGTCGTGGACATGGCTCTCGCGCAGGCCCGCGTTGGTGATCTTGACGAAGTTGCAGCGGGTCTGCATCTCGGAGATGGTGGCGTTGCCGGTATAGCCCATGGCCGCCCTCAGGCCGCCAACCAGCTGGTGGACGACACCGCTGACCGGACCCTTGTAGGGGACCCGGCCCTCGACGCCTTCCGGCACCAGCTTCATGGTGTCGCGCACCTCCTGCTGGAAGTAGCGGTCGGCCGAGCCACGCGCCATGGCGCCGACCGAGCCCATGCCGCGATAGCTCTTGTAGCTGCGGCCCTGGTAAAGGATGACTTCGCCCGGGCTCTCGTCGGTCCCGGCGAACATGCTGCCCAGCATCGCGCAATCGGCGCCGGCCGCTATCGCCTTGGCGAGGTCGCCGGAATACTTGATGCCGCCGTCGCTGACGACTGGGATGCCCTGGCGGTGGCATTCCTCGACCACGTCCATCACGGCGGTCAGCTGCGGCACGCCGACGCCGGCGACCATGCGGGTGGTGCAGATCGAGCCCGGCCCGATGCCGACCTTGACCGCGTCCACACCGACATCGATCAGCGCCTTGGCGGCGTCCGCCGTGGCGACGTTGCCGGCGACCACCTGGGTGTAGTTGGACAGGCGGCGGACCTTCTCGATCTGCTCCATCACGCGGCGGGAATGGCCGTGCGCGGTGTCCACCACCAGCACGTCGACCTCGGCGTCGAACAGCGCCTCGGCCCGCGCCAGACCATCGTCGCCGGTGCCGGTCGCGGCGGCGGCGCGTAGGCGCCCCTTCTCGTCCTTGCAGGCGTTGGGGTGGAGCTGGGCCTTCTCGATGTCCTTGACGGTCACCAGACCGATGCAGCGGTAGGCGTCGTCGACAACCAGCAGCTTCTCGATCCGGTATTGGTGGAGCAGGCGCTTGGCCTCGGCGCTATCGACGCCCTCGCGGACCGTCACCAGCCTCTCGTGGGTCATCAGCTCCGACACGCGCTGCTGCGGGTTGGAAGCGAAGCGGACGTCGCGGTTGGTCAGGATGCCGACCAGCTTGCCGGATGGCTGCTCGACCACCGGGATGCCGGAGATGCGGTAATTCGCCATCAGGCTGAGCGCGTCGGCCAGCGAGGCGGTTGGCTCGATCGTGATGGGGTTGACCACCATGCCCGACTCGAACCGCTTGACCCGGCGGACCTCGTCGGCCTGACGCTCGATGTCCATGTTGCGGTGAAGCACGCCGATGCCGCCGGCCTGCGCCATGGCGATGGCGAGCGCGCTCTCCGTCACCGTGTCCATCGCGGCCGACATCAGCGGGATGCCGAGCTCGATCGTCTTGGTCAGGCGGGTGCGGGTGTCGGTCTGAGCCGGCAGGACCGAAGATTCGGCCGGCACCAGCAGGACGTCGTCGAAGGTGAGGGCTTCGCGAAACTGCACGATCTGGGCCATAAACCGTCTCCTGGCGTAAAATGTGCGGCACTATACACAGGAAACGCCGCCTGTGAAGTCTACGTTGCCCTGCGGTATACGCAGGGCTCGCCAGTGCGGATCAAGAGATGGCGGCCTCAGACCGACGGCCGGAAAGGTTGGCCGAGGCAGGCTGGGGCCTGGAAGCGGCCGCGCCAGGGACCGGCCGAGATGATCGTCAGGACGGCGATGGTCGCGAGATAGGGCAGCATGGTGAACACCTGCGACGGCAGCCCCATGCCGAGCCCGCCGCTGCCTTGGGCGTGGAGCTGCAGGATCGTGACGCCGCCGAAGATGTAGGCTCCCAGCAGCACGCGGCCCGGCCGCCACGACCCGAACACCACCAGCGCCAAGGCGATCCAGCCGCGGCCGGACGTCATGTTCTCCGCCCACATCGGCGTCACCGACAGCGACAGGAAGGCACCGCCCAACCCCGCCAGCGCGCCACCGAACAGGGTCGCCAGATAGCGCACCCTGATCACGGGATGGCCGATGGAATGGGCCGACTCCGCGGACTCGCCGACCGCCCGCAGCACCATGCCGGCATGGGTCGACTTGAGGAACCAGCCGACCGCCACGGTCAGAGCGATCGACAGGTAGACCATGGCGTCATATTGGAACAGGAGCGGCCCGATCACCGGCAGGTCGCTGACGCCTGGGATGAACAGCTTGGGCAGGGCCGCGATCGGCATGCCGACGAAACCGGCGCCGATCAGGGCGCTGAGGCCGATGCCGAAGATGGTCAGGGCCAGCCCCGTAGCCACCTGGTTCGCCATCAGGGTCAGCACCAGCACCGCGAAGATCAGCGCCAGGGCGGCTCCCGCCAGTGCCGCCGACGCGATGCCGAGCACCGCGCTGCCGGTCGTCATGGTGACGCCGAAGCCGACCACGGCGCCGATCAGCATCATGCCCTCGACACCCAGGTTCAGCACGCCGGAGCGCTCGACCACCAGTTCACCGACGGCGGCGAACAGCATCGGCGTCGCCGCGATGACCACGGACACCGTGATCAGGACCAGGAAATCCATCATGCCGCGGCGACCTCCGGGCGGGGTTTGGCGTCACGCGCCTTGGTGGATTGGAAGCGGACGCGGTAGCGGACAAGGAAGTCCGACGCCAGCAGGTAGAACAGCAGCATCCCTTGGAAGACGCCCGTCGCGGCCTGCGGCAGCTGGGCGTAGACCTGCGCGTTCTCGCCTCCGATATAGGAGATCGCCATCACCAGCCCGGCCAGGATGATGCCCAGCGGGTTGAGCCGACCGAGGAAGGCCACGATGATCGCGGTGAAGCCGTAGCCTGGCGTCAATTGCGGCGTCAGCTGCCCGATCGGCCCCGCCACCTCGATCATGCCGGCGAGGCCGGCGAGAGCGCCCGCCAGCAGCAGGCTAAACCAGACGGTGCCCTTCTGGCTGAACCCGGCGAACCGCGCCGCCATCGGCGCCTGGCCGACCACCTTGACCTGAAAGCCGGTGACGGTGTGCGTCAGGAGCACCCAGGCGGCGACGGCGGCGAACAGCGAGACGAAGGCCCCGGCATGCAGCCGCGTACCCTCCAATATGACTGGCAGGATCGCCGCCTCGGTGAACAGCCGGCTTTGCGGGAAGTTGAAGCCCTCCGGATCGCGCCAGGGGCCGTGCACCAGGATGCTCAGGACCAGCGTCGCGACATAGGTCAGCATCAGGCTGGTCAGGATCTCGCTGACCTCGAACCGGGTCTTCAGGAAAGCCGGGATAGCCGCCCACATCATGCCGCCAAGGGCGCCCGCGACGAACATCAGCGGCAGGATCCAGAAGCCCTCCTCGCCCCAGAAGGCCAAGGCGATGCCGGCGCCGAAGATGGCGCCCATCGTGAGCTGGCCCTCCGCGCCGATGTTCCAGACATTGGCTCGGAAGCCGATGGCCAATCCGGTGGCGATCAGGATCAGCGGGCCCGCCTTGACCGCCAGTTCGGCCAAGCCGAACTGGGTCTCGAGGGGCGACACCAGGAAGATGTACAGGGTGGCTCCGGGGTTGAGCCCCAGGATCATGAACAGGAAATAGCCGGACAGGATCGTCAGCGCCACCGCCAGCAGCGGTGTGCCATAGACCAGCCAAGCCGGGATCTCCCGGCGTGGTTCGAACTTAAGCGACATGCTGCCCGCTCCCCTGCCCCAATTCGCCATGGACCGCCGGAACCTCCGGCGTCATGCCATGCAGACCGCCCATCAGCAGGCCGATCTCCTCCAGCGAGGCGTCGGCGGTGGCGATCGCCTTCGACAGCGTGCCGACGTTCAGCACCGCCAGCCGGTCGCACAGCGTCAGCAACTCGTCCAAATCCTGCGAGACGACGACGATCGCGGCGCCGTTCTGCGCCAGGTTGAACAGCGCCTGATGGATCGCGGCGGCGGCTCCGGCGTCGACGCCCCAGGTTGGCTGGGCGATCACCAGCACCTCGGGCGTTTGCAGGATCTCGCGCCCGACGATGTATTTTTGCAGGTTGCCACCCGACAGGCTGCGCGCCGCCGATTCAGGGCCGCGCGCCTTGACGCCGAACTCCTGGATGATCCGCTCGGCGAAAGCGCGTGTGGCGTCCCGGCTGATCCAGCCCTTGGCCGCTAGTTTCATCCGGTTGCGGGCGCTGATCAGCGCGTTGGATGCCAGGCTCATATCGGGCACCGCCGCGTGGCCGTTGCGCTCCTCGGGGACGCAGCACAGCCCCAGCGCCCGGCGCGGTTCGACACCCAAATTGCCGACCGGCTTACCATCCAGCCGGATACTGGAGGCCGTGGCCACCGTCAGCTCACCCGACAGGGCGCGCATCAACTCGTTCTGGCCATTGCCGGCCACACCCGCGATGCCGAAGATCTCACCGGCGCCGACCTCGAACCCGACGCGCTTCAGGCTGGTGCCGAACGGCTCGTCGCTCGCGAGGTCCAGCGCCTCGACCGAGAAGCGGGTCGCGGCCTTGGGCCGCGCGCCGCGCCGCGACAGGGTCTTCAACTCCGCCCCGATCATCAGCTGCGCCATGCCGCGGGTGGACTCGACCTTGGGGTCGCACTCCCCCACCACCTTGCCGCCGCGCAGGATCGTGGCGTGGTCGCACAGGTCCTTGATCTCCTGGAGCTTGTGGCTGATGTAGAGGATCGAGCAGCCCTCGGCCGACAGCATCCTCAAGGTGCCGAACAGACGCTCGACCTCCTGCGGGGTCAGCACGGAGGTCGGCTCGTCCATGATCAACAGCTTGGGGTCCTGGAGCAGGCAGCGGACGATCTCGACCCGCTGGCGCTCGCCGACCGACAAGGTGTGGATCTCGCGCCGGGGGTCGAGTGGCAGCCCATAGGCCTTGGAGACCTCGACGATCCGACCGCTCAGGCTCCGCATGTCGGGCTTGCCCTCCAGGCCCAGCGCGATGTTCTCCAGCACGGTCATGCCGTCGAAGAGCGAGAAGTGCTGGAACACCATGCCGATGCCCAACCGGCGGGCCTCGTGCGGGTTGGCCAGGCTGACCGCCTGCCCGTTCCAAAGCACCTCGCCCTCGTCGGCGTGCAGCACGCCGTAGATGATCTTGACCAGCGTGCTCTTGCCGGCGCCGTTCTCCCCCAGCAGCGCGTGGATCTCGCCCGGCCCCACCGAGAAGCCGACAGCGTCGTTGGCGACGACGCCGGGGAAGCGCTTGGTTATTCCGCGAAGCTCAAGCCGGGGCGGAGCCCCGCCGGCGTCGTTCCTCATGATACGTCTCCCAGTTCCCTTAAACCTCGGCGTCGGCGGGTTCTCGTGCCTCTTTGGACGCTTTGGTCAATGTTATCAAGAGTTCGGCGGCCACCAGCGCCGCGATCACCGGCGGCCGCTTGTCGCGCAAGGCGGCCGATCCGATCGGGCAGGTCAGCCGCGGCAGGACACGGGCGTCGCCGCCATGGGC
Source organism: Skermanella stibiiresistens SB22 (assembly GCF_000576635.1). Taxonomy (GTDB): domain Bacteria; phylum Pseudomonadota; class Alphaproteobacteria; order Azospirillales; family Azospirillaceae; genus Skermanella; species Skermanella stibiiresistens. The sequence goes on along the minus strand of NZ_AVFL01000002.1, from coordinate 93,642 downwards.
GGTGAAGGTCCGCTCGAAACGCCGCCGCTTGGTGGCGGATCCGATCAGCCCGGCATAGGCGAAGTCGCCCCGCCGCAGGATCGCCTCGGTGATCTCGAAATCCAGCGCGTGGAGGTGGGTCAGCACCAGATGGCAAGCGCCAGCGGGAGCCTCCGCCACGACGTCCAGCGGAGCGTCGGTCACGATCCGCCGCACGTTCGGTCCGGGCATGACAGCCGGAAACTCCTCCGCCCGCCCGTCGATCCACCAAACATCGAACGGCAGCGGCGCCAGCGCCGAGGCGATCGCCTTGCCGACATGCCCCGCGCCGAACACCTGCACGCGCGGCAAAGCCTCCAACACCGCGCGCTCCTCCGCTTCGATCCGCTCCAGCACGGAGTCGTCGGCCCGTTCCAGCCGCAGACGGACGTGGCCGCCGCAGCACTGGCCCAGCGCCGGCCCCAGCGGCACGTCGACCATGACCTCCGTCTCGCCCGCCGCGGCCGCCATCATCGCCAGGGCGCGGGCGCGCTCGATCGCGTCCCACTCCAGCCGCCCGCCGCCGATGGTCCCGACCGTCCTGTCCACCCCAACGAGCATGCGGGCCCCCTGCTCGCGCGGGGTGGAGCCCCGCGCGTCGGCGACCGTCACCAGCGCCGCCGGTTCGCCGCGCCGGAGCATCGCGCGAAGGGCTGGCGCCAGATCGCTGGTCATGCCGGCTTCAGCGCCCGCAGCGCCTCGATGGCGGCCAGCACCTTCTCCGGCGTCGCCGGCGGGTCGATCCGCGGGCAGACCGTGTGGCCGGCGACACTGGCGACCGCGTCGGAGATCGCGTGCAACACCGACATGCCGAGCATCAGCGGCGGCTCGCCCACCGCCTTGGAGCGGTAGATCGTGTCCTTGCGGTTCCGGCCGTTCTCCAGCAGGTCGACGTTGAAGATCCGGGGTCGGTCGCCGCAAGCCGGGATCTTGTAGGTGCTGGGCGCGTGGGTCCGCAGATGCCCCCGGAGGTCCCACCACAGCTCCTCCATGGTCAGCCAGCCCATACCTTGGATGAAGCCGCCCTCGACCTGACCCCGGTCCAGCGCTGGGTTCAGCGAGTGCCCGACATCGTGCAGGATATCGACCCGGTCGACGCGGTATTCGCCCGTCAGCGTGTCGACCGTGACTTCCGCCGCGGCGGCACCATAGGAGAAGTAGTAGAATGGCTTGCCGCGCCCGGCGGCCCGATCCCAATGGATCTCCGGCGTCTTGTAGAAGCCGGTGGACGACAGCTGGACCCGCGCCATATAGGCCGTCCGGACCAGATCGCCAAACGGGATCTCCTGATTGCCGATCCGCACCCGGTTGGGCAGGAAGACGATCTGCTCGCGCGGCACGCCCCAGTTCTCCACCGCGAAGGCGATAAGCCGCTCCTTGATCGTCGCCGCCGCGTTCTGCGCCGCCTTGCCGTTCAGATCGGCGCCGGACGACGCGGCGGTGGCGGAGGTGTTGGGCACCTTGCCGGTGGTGGTCGCGGTGACCCGGACTTTCTCGATGTCGATCTGGAACTCCTCGGCCACGACTTGGGCGACCTTGACGTAGAGGCCCTGCCCCATCTCGGTCCCGCCGTGGTTCAGGTGGACCGTGCCGTCGGTGTAGACGTGGACCAGCGCTCCCGCCTGGTTGTACTGGGTCGCGGTGAACGAGATGCCGAACTTGACCGGTGTCAGCGCGATTCCCTTCCGCAGCCAGCCACCTTTCGCGTTATGCTCGCGGATCGCGGCCCGGCGCACCTGATAGTCGCAGCGCGCCTCCAGGTCGGCGACCAGTTCCGGCGCTATGTTGTCCTCGACGGTCTGGTGATAGGGCGTCAGGTCGCGCCCCTCGCCGCCGTAGAAGTTCAGCTTGCGGATCTCCAGCGGGTCCTTGCCGACGGCGTAGGCGACCTCCTCGATCACCCGCTCCGCCGCGACCATGCCCTGGGGGCCGCCGAACCCGCGGAAGGCCGTGTTCGACACCGTGTTGGTCTTCAGCGGCAGCGACGACGCCGTCACCGCCTCGTAGAAATAGGTGTTGTCGCAGTGGAACAGCGCGCGGTCGGTCACTGGCCCGGATAAATCGGCTGCGAAGCCGCAGCGCGCCGCGAACAGGAACTCGACGCCCTTGATCACCCCGTCATCGTCGAAGCCGACGCGGTAGTCGACCTCGAAGTCGTGGCGCTTGCCGGTGATCACCATGTCGTCGTCGCGGTCGGGCCGCAGCTTGGCGGCGCGTCCGGTCTTCTTGGCGACAAGCGCCGCCGTCGCCGCGAACAGGTTGGCCTGGGTCTCCTTGCCGCCGAAGGCGCCGCCCATCCGCCTGACCTCGACCGAAACGGCGTTGGCCGGGACGTGGAGCACATGGGCGACGATGTGCTGGACCTCGCTGGGATGCTGGGTCGAGGAATGGACCAGAACCTCGTCGTCCTCGCCGGGGATCGCCATGGCGATCTGGCCCTCGAGGTAGAAGTGGTCCTGGCCGCCGATCGCGATGCGGCCCTCCAACCTGCGCGGAGCCTCCGCGATGGCCGCCTCGGCGTCACCCCGCCGCAGGGTCATCGGCGGGAACACCACGATGGCCGCGTCGCGCGCCTTGTCCAGGGTCAGGACGGGTTCACGGTCCTCATAGACCGCGACCGCCTGCCGGGCCGCCCGGCGCGCCTGCTCCCGCGTCTCGGCGGCCACCGCGAACAGCGGCTGGCCGGCGTATTCGATCAGGTCGTCGGCGAACAGCGGCTCGTCGTGGCGGCCCATGCAGCTGACGTCGTTGACGCCCGGCACGTCGGCCGCCGTGATCACGCGAACCACACCGGGGGCCGTCTCGACCTTCGACAGGTCGAGAGACACCAGCTTGGCGTGCGGCCGGTCGCTGAGCCCCAGGTAGACATGCAGCAACCCGGCCGGCTCTCGGATGTCGTCGATATAGACCGCCTCGCCGGTGACGTGCTTGTGGGCGCTGTCGTGCCGGCGGTCGGAATGCACGGCACCGGATATGCGTTCGGCGATGATCCCCTCGGAACCACTCTCGGGCACATCAGGCATGGACCAGCCTCCGGTCGCCGACCAGACGCGTGTCGGCGTCGGGATCGGTGGTTTCGACATAAAGCTTCATCAGCAGGTTCGCCGCCACGGTGATGCGGTAGGCGGCGGACGCCCGCCAGTCGGTCAGCGGGGTGAAGTCCTGGCTCAAGGCGACCATGGCGCGCCGCACCGTCGCCTCGTCCCAAGACTCACCGATCAGCGCCTTCTCCGCGTGGGTGGCCCGTTTCGGCGTCGCCGCCATGCCGCCGAACGCGATCCGGGCCTCCGCGACCACGCCGCCGTCGATCCGCACCGAGAAGCAGGCGCACACGGCCGAGATGTCCTGGTCGAAACGTTTGGTGATCTTGTAGGCACGGAACCGGGTGCCCGGCGCGGGTTTGGGCAGGATGACGCTCTCGACGAACTCGCCGGCGCGCCGGTCCTGCTTGCCGTAATCGATGAAGAAGTCCTCGATCGGCATCGACCGCCGCCCCTCCGAGGAGCGCAGCACCAGCGTGGCGCCGGCGGCGATCAGCGCCGGCGGCGTGTCGCCGATTGGCGAGCCATTGGCGATGTTGCCACCGATGGTACCGACATTCCTGACCTGGACGGCGCCGATCCGCCGGATCAATTCGCCGAAGTCCGGATACAGCGCGCCCACAGGCCCGATGATATCCGTGTAGGTGGCGCCCGCCGAAATCTTCAGGGCGTCGCCGGTGTCGCGCACGTCGCGGAAACCCTGGATGCGGCCGGTATACACCACCACGTCCAGCACCCGCTGGAACTTGGTGACCCATAATCCGACATCGGTCGCCCCCGACACGATCCGCGCGTTAGGGTATTCGGCCAGCAGCTCCGCGAAGGCCTCGACCGTCGCTGGGGCGAGGAACCACCGGCCAGCGGCGCCGACCCGAAGCGTCTCGCCATCCCGAAGGGCGGCCAACCGCTCGGCCACGCCGGCGAACCGATCGGCCGCCGGCCCTTGAAGCTCGTACATCCGCCCCGCCGCCGCGACGATCGGCGTATAGCCGGTGCAGCGGCACAGGTTGCCGGCCAGGGCGTCGTCCACCTGGGACCCCGACGGAGCCTCGTCGCTTCCCTGATAAAGCGCGAACATCGACATCACGAAGCCGGGGGTACAGAAGCCGCATTGCGAGCCATGGCAGTCCACCATGGCCTGCTGGACCGGGTGCAGCGCGCCGTCCGGCTCCCGCAGGTGCTCGACCGTCAGGACTTGGCAGCCGTCCAGGGTCGCCACGAACCGGATGCAGGCGTTGACCGCCTCGTAGCGCACCACATCACCGTCCAGCCGCCCGACCACCACCGTGCAGGCGCCGCAGTCGCCCTCGGCGCAGCCTTCCTTGGTGCCGGTCTTGCGCTCGTCGAGCCGGAGCCAGTCCAGCACCGTCAAGGTCGGATCGACCTCGGCGAGCTCGCGCGTCTCGTTCCCCAGGAGGAACCTCACCCTATCCCGCATCAAGCACCTCCCATGGCTTCAACTGCCGCGATATGTCGAGTAGGCGAACGGACTGACCAGCAGCGGGACATGGTAATGCAAACTGGAGTCCGCGACGCCGAAGCGCAGCGGGACGCAGTCCAGGAAGGGCGGCACGGGCAGGTCGACCGCCAGTTTTCGGAAATAGGTGTCGACTTGGAACACCAGCTCGTAGATGCCGGGCCGCAAATCGTCGCCCGCCAACAGCGGCGTGTCGCACCGTCCATCCGTGTTGGTCTTGGTCGCCGCGACCTGTTCTCGCTGGTCCCCGTCGATTCGGAACAGCGTCACCGCCATTCCCGACGCCGGCCTGCCGTGCATGGTGTCCAGGACGTGGGTCGTCAGCCGTCCGCCACTCTGGGAGGCTTCCATGTCCGCTACCATTTGTCTCTCCTTGCTCGCCTGATTTCAACTTGTTATCGGTTCGCGGAGTTTCTTGGATGAATGTTTCACCAAGCCGCTCCCGCCGTCGACCTTCCTTGGCCGTGAACAGTTTCAAAACTTTCCGGAAGATCGATCGCCCCCGATGGCGTTACGGTCACATCGCGATGCCTTGGAAGCGATGCTCGCCGATTGATGTTATTGGGGGAAGGGTACCGATGTCTTCGGATAATTCGAAAAATCCGCCCACGGATCAAGCCACTGATCAAGACGCGGTCACTTTCGTCGCGCGCCATGGCGGTATCTTCGAACACTCGCCCTGGGTCGCCGAGACCGCCCTCGCCGCCGACCCCACCCTGCCCCACGCCGACATCGAGACGATCCACGCCCGCATGTGCGCGGCGGTGCGAGCCGCCGGTCATGACCGCCAACTGGCCCTTCTCCGGGCCCACCCGGATTTGGCGGGCAAGCTCGCGGTCGCCGGCGGCCTGACCGCCGACAGCGCCTCCGAGCAGGCCGGCGCCGGCCTGGACCGCTGCACGCCCGAGGAGTTCGATCGTCTCCAGACCCTCAACGAGGCGTATCAGGAAAAGTTCGGTTTCCCCTTCATCATCGCGGTCCGGGGTCTTGGCCGTGCCGACATCCTCGACGCCTTCGAGCGGCGCATCCACAACACGCCGGACCAGGAGTTCGAAACGGCGCTGGCCCAGGTCGAGCGCATCGCCCTGCTCCGCCTACGTCAACTGGCGCCCGCCACGACGTTTGGCGAAGCCCTGATGGACAGGCTCGCCCGGTTCGCCACGATAACCTCCGAACCCGGCGTCATGACCCGTCTGTTCCTGACGCCGGAGCACCGCGCCGCCGCCGACCAGTTGATGGCCTGGATGACCGAGGCCGGAATGACCACGCGGCTCGACGCTGCCGCCAACGTGATTGGGCGCTACGAGGGCGCCACTTCGGGCCTCCCAGCCCTGCTGATCGGCTCCCACATCGACACCGTCCGCAACGCCGGGATCTATGACGGCAATTTCGGCGTCCTTGCCGGTGTCGCCGCCGTGGCCGAACTACACCGCGGCGGCGAGCGCCTTCCCTTCGCCATCGAGGTGATCGGCTTCGGCGACGAGGAGGGTGTCCGTTTCCCCGTCACCCTGACCGGCAGCCGCGCGCTCGCCGGCCATTTCGATCCCAAGGCCCTGACGGCGACCGATGCCGCCGGCATCGGCTACGCCGAAGCCTTGAGGGCGTTCGGCGGCGACCCCGACGCGATCCCCGGCGCGGCGCGTGACCCCGCGACGGTGCTGGCCTATGTCGAGGCCCATATCGAGCAGGGGCCCGTGCTGGAGGCGGAGAACCTGGGCGTCGGCGTCGTCACCGGCATCAACGGCGCGTCACGCTTCACGGTGACGGTCACCGGCATGGCTGGCCACGCCGGAACGGTGCCGATGAACCTCCGCCACGACGCCCTGGCCGGAACGGCGGAGATGATCCTGGCGGTCGAGCGCCACGCCCTGGAAATCGCCGATCTGGTCGCGACTGTCGGCAAGATCGAGGCGATGCCCGGCGCCATCAACGTGATCCCCGGCGGCACCCGGTTTACCATCGACATCCGCTCGCCGGACGACGCCATGCGGATGACGGCGCTGGACGCCATGGCTACAGGGTTCCAGACCATCGCGGAACGCCGCGGCCTGACCGTTGCCATCGAGAAGGGCCATGAGGCGCCGGCCACCGCCTGCCACCCGGCCCTGATCGCCCAAATCTCCGCCTCGGTCGAACGCTTTGGCGTGACGCCCCGTCTCCTCCCCAGCGGCGCCGGTCACGACGCGATGGCCGTGGCCTCACTTTGCCCGGTTGGGATGCTGTTCACCCGCTGCCGCGGCGGCGTCAGCCACAACCCCGCCGAATCCATCACCGTCGAGGACGCCGACCTGACCGTCCGCGTCCTGCTCGACTTCATCCGCCGGTTCGACGCCTCCTCCCTCCGGTAGACCGGGCAACTCCCACACCGACCGTCATTGGGTCGGTACTGGTCGCGTCAGTCGCAGCAGGTTGGCGTTTGGGCCATCCGTCAAGATGTGGATGGAGCCATCCGGCGCGACCTTGACGTCGCGCATGCGCTCGTCCCGGTCGGCGAGCAGGATTTCCTGTCCGATGATGCGGCCATTCTCGCGCTTGATCCGACGCACGCCACGCTCCTTGAGCGCCGGCACGAGCAGGTCGCCTCGCCACTCGGGAAATAGCGCGCCATCGTAGATGGCCAGACCAGCCGGAGCGATCGACGGGGTCCACTCCAGAACGGGTGATTCATAGCCGTCCAGCCGCTGGAACGGACTGACCTTCGCGAACGAGTAGTCGAGCCCGCCCGTGACGATCGGCCAGCCGTAGTTGCCCCCCGGACGGATCAAGTTGATCTCGTCGCCGCCACGTGGGCCATGCTCCGATATCAGGAGGGAGCCGTCGGCGGGATCGACGGTGACGCCCTGGACGTTGCGATGACCGAGACTGAGGATTTCCGGTGCCGCGTCGGGATTTCCCACGAAGGGGTTGTCGCTTGGCGGATTTCCCTCCCGGTCGAGCCGCACCAGCTTGCCGAGATGATTTGACAGGTTCTGCGCTTCTTCACGCCATACGTTGCCGTCGCCCAGGGTGAGGATCAGCGTATGGTCCCGCAGGAAGGCGACGCGACCACCATTGTTCCCGTCGCTCGCCTTGGGGGTCGAGTCGAACAGGATGCGGATGTCCTCGAGGCGATCCTCCGCCAGCTTGGCCCGAACGAGGCGGGTTCCGTTGGCGCCTGTCTCTCCATGGGACATGGTCAGATATACCAGACCATTTCCGGGGAAATCGGGATCGAGCACGATCTCCATGAGACCGCTGGTGCCCTCGCGATGGATCGGCGGGAGACCGTCGAGGTTGATCCACGAGCGCGTTCCAGACGCCGCGATGGATAGCAATTGTCCTTGGCGCAGCGTGACGAGCCGCCGCCCGTCGGGCAGGATCGCCACCGACCAGGGGTGATCGAGCCCAGCCGCGACGGTTTCGACGACATGGGTTGAAGCATCCGCGTGAGGGACGGCCTCCTCCGCCTGGGAGGTATTCGTCAGCGGCAGGATTGGAACCGCGGCCAACGTCAGCAACGCGATGGCACGGCGAGCGGCTTTCCTCATGGTCGAACTCCCGACCGTGAAAGGCGCGCGTGGACGAACCCGCCGAACGCACCGGTCACGCACACGAGGGCGAGCCCGCTCGGACCCCGGACAGCCGCCACCAGCGTCGGCATCGGCGTGAAGTAGCCCATCACCGAAAAGGCCGTCCATAAACCCGCGACACCGGCGGCGCCCAGGATAGGCGTGCGCCAACGGGGCGGCAGCGCCTTGGCCACCGCATGGGCCACGAGAAGGGCCGGCAGGAGTGCGGCGGCGGCGATGGCGGCCATGACCGGGCCGAAGGTCACGAGGTCCTGGAGTGTGGTGGCGGCCCGCAACGACGCGGTCAAGGGCACGTCGAACCGGGCGAGCGCCGCCAAGTTGATCTGGGTCTGGACGATGCTTCCAGCGGCCGCCGTCACCAGGACGGCGGCGAGGAAAGCGGCGACGAGCCGGAGACCACGCCTCATCAGGATCCCCGACGCCGCGTTGGGACGATCCTCTCGCCTTTCCCCATGGTCATGGATTGGCGGTGTCCGGTGCCGCTTCCACCGCGTGACGGAGCCAGACCATTCCACCCTCCAGGACCTCGCAGCCGATCAGCCGAAGCGCTCGCCCGGCACCGGGGCGCTCGCCATCCTCGCCGTGATAATCGACGATCGCCTGTACTCCCGCCAAGCCATCGACCGCTGGAAAGATCAGGGTGCTGAACTCGTCGATCAGCCGGTTCTTGAGAAACGAGCCATTGATGCCGCCGCCGCCTTCCAAGAGCAGCTTCTTGACGCCGAAGACGGTGGCGAGTTGGGTCATGGCCCCTGCGAGGTCATCGCCTTTCGGCCCGGCGAAGATGTATGAGACCCCGTCTTCCCGGAGTTCGGCGAGGTAAGCGTCCGAAACCTCCTCACCCAGGATGGCGACGATGTGATCGCCACCGACATGGTCCTTGCCGTAACGCACCCGTCCAGATGGGTCGATCGCTATGGCGAGCTTCCGGCCATGCCGATCGGCGACATGAGGTTCACGCGCCACGCTGGGCGCGTCGGCGATCGTCCTCTCCGGACCCTTAGCCATCTCGGCCATCGTCTTCCGGCCGACGATCCAGCCATCGGCGTCGAATCGGCCCGCCACCTCCTCGTAATGTCCCTTCAACACTTTGGCCGGGATGCCAGCGGCGGCGGCCGTGAAACGGCTGGGATGAAGCCGGCCATCAAGGGAGGTTTCCATATGGCAGATAATGTGAGGGCGCATGGCGAAATGTCTCGATAATTCATGGGGAGGCGTGGAAAGCCTGTGTGGCGACCACCTCGGGCATGGCAGGTATATAGGTGAATGTCCCGTGATGATCAGACGTGAAATCACGCGTGATCTTGTGACCGAGGCTCATGAATGCCCGGCGGTGGTGCCCAGAGGAAGAGCCGGCTGACAACAGCCGGATCCTCCGGCTGACCCCATTCACCGGAAGCATGGCTGCAATCCGGTACTGGCGCCGTTCAGACACTCCCATATGCTTGAACGCCGCGTAGATCGACCAATATGTTAGCATCCTAATAATAAGCTAGCTTGGTTGAGTTCATGAACACCAACACCGCCAATCTCAGGGCGGCTTTCGGATTTCGGCTGGCGCGGATCGCGCGGCGATGGCGCCGGGAAATCGACGATGGCCTGAGGCCCTATGGGTTGACCGAGGCGACCTGGATGCCGCTGCTCCACCTGTCCCACATGGGAAACGAGGCGAAGCAGAAGGATCTCGCAGCCTCCTTGGATATCGAGGGCGCCTCGCTGGTCCGCCTGCTCGACGCGCTGGAAACCTCCGGCCTCGTCGAACGGTTCGATCACGAGACCGACCGGCGCGCCAAGGTGGTGCGGCTGACCGAGCGTGGGCTGGATGTCCTGGACGGCGTCAACGGCGTCGCGGCGGCCATCCGCCGGCGGCTGATGATGGGTGTGCTGGACGACGAGATCGCCTCGGCGCTGCGCACCTTCGACCGGATCGAACAGAGCTTCGACCCGGAGGCGCTGGACGTGGCGGTCCACGCCATCAAGCGGGTCGAAGGCTGACCGCCGACCCATGTTCCTGTTCGACACCCGCAACCTGCTGTTCGCGGCCAAGGCGTTCGGCGCCTCAATGCTGGCCCTGTACATCGCCTTCGCGATGGACCTGCCGCGCCCGTCGTGGTCGATGCTGACCGTCTTCATCGTCGCCCAGCCCTACACCGGCATGGTCATGTCGAAGGCGGCGTATCGGGTGCTTGGCACGGTCATCGGCTCGGTCGTCGCCGTCATCGCGACGACCACCTTCAGCGGATCGCCGGAACTGCTCAGCCTGTTCATGGCGCTGTGGGTCGGGTTCTGCGTCTATGTCACCGTGCTCGACCGCACGCCGCGCAGCTACGCCTTCATGCTGGCCGGCTACACGGCGGGCATCATCGCCTTCCCCGTGGTCGACACGCCGTACCTGATCTTCGACACCGCCATCGCCCGTTGCCAGGAGATCATCCTGGGCATCCTGTGCATGGTCGTGGTCAGCCAAGTCGTGTTTCCCCAGCGCGTCGGAACCCAGTTGATGGGCCGCCTGACGGCATGGCTGGACGACGCGGGGCGCTGGAGCGCCGACGTGTTGACCGAGGCCAGCACGGGAGCCGCCGCCGAGGCCGACCGGCACCGGCTGATCGTCAACGCCGCCGCCTTGGACGCGCTGCGGGTCCACGCCAGTTATGACACGCCCGAGATGCGGACGGCGGAGGCCGGCGTGCGCCGATTGCAAAGACGCCTTCAGATGCTGCTGTCCAACGTGGTGTCGACACAGGACCGGCTGGTGGCGCTCCGCCGCGACCGGCCAGACTTGGCCGACGGATTGCGACCGCTGCTGGGCGACGTCTCCGCCTGGATCCAGGGTCCGGGGGAGGCCTCGAACGCGACGGGCGGTGACGCTGTCCGCGACGGCCTGCTCGCCCGGATCGACGCGGCGGCGCCGAGCGACACCGATATCCGGCGCGACGCCGACGCCTTGCTGGTCCGGTCGCTGCTGGCCCGGGTCCGCGACCTGATCACGTATTGGGACGAAAGCGGCAAGCTCCGCGCCGCCATCCAGACCGGCGCCCGCGTCACCTCGCGGGAAGGCGTGCCATCGCTTCACCGCGACCACTTGGCCGCCGCCCTGTCAGGTGTCGCGGCGGTGGTATCGGTGGCGCTCTGCGTCGGCTTCTGGATCGCCACCGGCTGGTCGCACGGCTATCTGGCCGCGATGATGAGCGCCGTGGGAGCAAGCCTGTTCGCGACGCTCGACAATCCCGCCCAGGCGACCGCCAAGTTCCTCAACCTCGCGGTCGTCGCCATGGTGATCGCCAGTGGCTACCTGCTCTTCGTACTGCCCGCCGTCACCAGCTTTCCCATCCTGGTCCTGGTGCTGGTGCCCGTCTTCATCCCCTTGGCGGCGGCCATGGCGTCGCCGCTGCATTTTCCGGTCGCCCTGCCGGTGCTGATCACCACGGCGGCCACGCTGGCGCTCCAGAACAGCTTCACCATCGACTACGCCGACTTCGTCAATGGCGGCATCGCCCAGGTGGTCGGTCTCGGTTCGGCGGTGGTGGCGCTCAAGCTGGTTCGGTCGCTGGGCGCGGACTGGACGGTCCACCGCCTGATGGCCGCCATCCGCCACGATCTGGCCCGGCTGGCGGCAGGCGACGCAAGGCTGGACCGCCACCGCTTCGAGGGGCGGATGTACGACCGGCTCAGCGGACTGGTGCCGCGGCTGGCCCTGGTCTCCGCCGAGCCGGAAGGGCGCGACCTGATGCGCGATGCGCTGGCGGGGCTGCGGGTCGGCCTCAATCTACTGGCGCTCCGCCGCGACCGCTCGGCCTTGCCGAAAGGCGCCGCCGAGGAACTGTCGCGCGTGCTGGCGGCGGTCGGCGGCCACTTCGCCAGTTCCGGCGGAGAGCGTTCGGTGGAGGAACTTCGCGGCGTCCTGGACGCCGCCGTCGCGCGGCTGTCCGCGATGGAGACCGGTGACGCCGGCACCGAGGTGCTGCTGTCGCTGTTCGGCATCCGGCAGGCGCTCGTCCACTTCCAGCGGCCGGCCTGAGATCGGGCCCCGCCGCCCCAGCGAAGAACATGTGACATGAAAGAACTCGACATCGCCGGCGTGTACATCACGCCGATGCTCGGCTGGGCGATCCTGGCGCTGGTGATCTGGTCGCTGCTGCGGCGGGGGATCGATCGGCTGGGTGCGTCACGCTGGATCTGGCACCGCGGACTGTTCGACGCGGCGCTGTTCATCATCGTCCTGGGTGGCGTGGTGTCGGCGATTGGCTAACGGAAAAACATCGACATGAAATCCAAAATCTCCCTCGCCCGCGTCGCGATCACCCTGGTGGTCGTCGCCCTCGCCGCCATCGTCGGCTGGTACATGTGGGACTATTACATGGAGCGGCCCTGGACCCGCGACGGCCGCGTCCGCGCCGATGTGGTCCAGGTGGCGCCCGATGTCTCCGGCATGGTCGCCAGCATCGCCGTACGCGACAACCAGCATGTCCGGCGCGGCGACGTGCTGTTCACCATCGACCAGGACCGCTACCGCATCGCTGTGGCGCAGGCCGAGGCGATGGTGGAAAGCCGCCGCGCCGACATGGCGCAGCACGAGCGCGACATGGAACGCCAGCAGCGGCTCGGCTCCAACGTCGTCTCGGTTTCCGACCGGGAAAATGCCGAGTCCGCCTACGCGATCACCCAGGCCAGCCACCGCCAAGCGCAAGCCGACCTGGAACTCGCCAAGCTCAACCTGCGACGGACGGAGGTCCGCGCCGTGGTGGATGGCTACGTCACCAACCTGGAGCTCCATGTCGGCGATTACGTCCAAGCCGGCGGCGCCGCGCTGGCGGTGGTCGACAGCAACTCGTTCCATGTCGTAGGCTATTTCGAGGAGACCAAGCTGCCGCGCATCGCTCCCGGCGCCCGCGTCGCCGTGGCGCTGATGGGGCTGGGGCAAACCTTCGAAGGCCATGTCGACAGCATCGCGAGCGGTATCGTGGACCGGGAGCGCAGCGCCAGCCCGGACTTGCTGGCGAACATCAACCCGACGTTCACCTGGGTCAGGCTGGCCCAGCGGATACCCGTCCGGATCACGCTGGACAACCTGCCGGAGGGATGGCAGCCCCGGGCAGGCCTTACGGCGACCGTCACCGTCCTGACCGATCCAATGACTGCGGAACAGGCACCCTGACAGCAACTTCGAGAGAGGCTCAGCCGATGCGGCTCTGGATCAAGGACCCCCTCGCCATCCTGGCCGACGGCGCCGAGCGCGGTGTCGTCATCGACCAGGGCCGCATCGTCGAACTCGTCGCCGCCGGCCGCGAACCCGTGACGCCGGCGGATCGGGTTTTCGACGCCGGCGAGCACGTCATCGTTCCAGGGCTGATCAACACGCATCACCATTTCTACCAGACACTCACCCGCGCCCTGCCCGCCGCCCTGGACAAGGAGCTGTTCCCTTGGCTGAAGGCGCTCTATCCCGTTTGGGCGCGGCTGGACGAAGCGGCGCTGGAATCGGCCGTCACGGTCGCGATGGCGGAATTGATGCTGTCGGGCTGCACCACGACCACCGATCACCACTACGTCTTCCCGGCGGGGCTGGAGAACGCGATCGATGTCGAGGTCGCGGTCGCGCGCCGGCTCGGCATGCGCGCCGTGCTGACGCGCGGTTCCATGAACCTGTCGGAGCGTGACGGCGGTTTGCCACCGGACAGCGTGGTGCAGGACGAGGACACCATCCTGGCCGACAGCCAGCGCCTGATCGAGAGCCACCACGAGCGGGGCGACGCCGACGGCAACGGGGCAATGGTCCAGATCGCGCTGGCACCGTGCTCGCCATTCTCGGTCACCCGCTCGCTGATGGTCAAGACGGCGGAACTGGCCGTCCGGCAGGGCGTGCGCCTGCACACCCATCTGGCCGAGACGGAGGACGAGAACGCCTTCTGCCTGGAGACCATGGGTCACCGCCCGTTGGATTATCTGGAGGAATGCGGCTGGCTCAACGATCGGGTCTGGCTGGCCCACGGCATCCATTTCACCCCCGCCGAGATCGACCGTCTGGCGGCGGCCGGCACGGCGGTCACCCACTGCCCGTGCAGCAATCAGGTCTTAGCGTCGGGCACCTGCCCGGTCCACGGCATGGAGAGCGCCGGGGTCACGGTAGGGCTCGGAGTGGACGGCTCGTCGTCGGCCGACAGTTCCAACCTGATCCAGGAGGTCCGAGCCGCCTTCCTGCTGCAACGGCTGAGGTATGGCGTGTCGGCGGTCAGCCACCGCGACGCGCTCCGCTGGGCCACCCAGGGTTCCGCCGCCTGCATCGGCCGCGGCGGCGATCTCGGGACCATCGCCCTCGGCTACCAAGCCGATCTGGCGCTGTTCAAGCTGGATGAGCCGCGCTTCGCGGGCCACGGCGACCCACTGGCGGCCTTGGTCCTGTGTGGAGCCCACCGCGCCGACCACGTCATGATCGCGGGCCGCTGGACGGTCGAGAATGGCCGGATCGCCGGATTGGAGATCGGCGATCTGGTCCGCATCCACCAAGCCATCAGCCGGCGGATGACGGCATCCCTCTGACGGCGAGCCGTGACGTCAAACCGTGGCCGCGACCGTGCCGAATCCTCGCAGCGGCATGTCCTCGGGTCGGCGCAGCCAGTTGTCGTCGGGATAGTCGCAGGCGCCGTCGATGACATGGAGGGTATAGGCGCCGCGGGGCTGCGGCGAGTGGTTGGGCCCGCTGCGATGGGGCGTCAGGCCATGCATCACGATCAGTGTGCCGGCGGGGGCCTCCAGCGGCACGAAATCGGCGGAGGCGAAATCATCCTCGGGGCCGATCCGCTCCAGCTTGGCGCCGCCATCGGGAACCCGGCGGTAGCGCGACAGCAGACCGCGCCGGTGGCCGCCAGGCTCCACCCACATGCAGCCATTATCGACATTGGCATCCTCCAGCGCGAACCAGAAGCCCAGCACGCTGGATGGCTCGGTGTAGAGCCACGTCGCGTCCTGGTGGCACTTGACCTCGCCGCCGGTATGCGCCTGCTTGAAGATCACCATGGATTGCAGCAACAAGGGCTCGGACATGCCGAGCTGATCGCAGATCCGGGCGAGCCGCCTATCCCGTGAGAAGCCGTCGAACAGCGGATCGAGGTCGTGGAGCGCGTGGCCTATCTTGTCCACTCCCTGCCATCCAGGCTCCCTGGCGCCATAGGGGATCGCGGCCGCGCCATGCCGCTCGGGATCGAGGAAGACCCTGATCTTGTCGCCGGAGGTCAGGAAGTAGCCCTCGTGTTCGATGTCGTCGACCCTGGGGTTGAACGCCATCCGCCTGACTTCCCAAGCCAATTGGGCGGCCAATGCCCGCGAATAGTCCAGCAGCGCCGAGCAGTCGGATTTTGGAACGAAACGTGGCAGCACCAAATACCCCTCGGATTGGAAAGCTGCGATCTGTTCCTTGTTCAGCACCGGACCTGATCCTTGGCTAATGTTCAAACTGAAAGCGGATAAACCGTTCAGATCACCGCTTGGCCCCTTTTCCACAGTGTTTATATAGAAAGTAATATCCATCTTGGCAGGCTAATGGCAGGGTTAGGCGCGCATTCCCTGCCTCGATTGGAGCTTCACCATGTAACAATCCAAGCTCGTCACGGTCGAAAACTTTCAAAACTTGAATTAAGTCATCTCCACAAAACATGTACTTGCCATATTTTTTTATCTTCACTGGTCAAGGCGCCACAATGTCATGGTTAACACAGAGCCACGAAGGGTTTTTACGAGGTATTACATCCGATCGCGGGGCCTAGCCGCCACGTCAGCCCCCGAATGGAATAGAATAGTGGATCACACCGGCCAGCGGCGATACACAGGGACACACCACCCGCCGGGCACGGGAATTGCCAAGTTCCGGCGACGGCCATTAGGAACAGGAAGTCGATGATGCTGGACTCACCCAAAACCCGCTCCCGCCGGACGGTCCTCACCCACCTGCTCCGAGGTGTCGCTGGTATAGCCTTGGCAACCATCATGACGGGCATCGTGACGGAAGCCTCCGGCGGCGCCGCGGCCGCCGAGCCGGTCAGGATCGGCGAGATCAACAGCTACACCGGCCTGCCCGCTTTCACCCTGCCCTACCGCAACGGCTGGGAGTTGGCGGTGGCGGAAATCAACGCCAATGGTGGGGTTTTGGGCGGTCGGATGCTCGAGGTGATTTCCCGCGACGACGGCGGCAAGCCGGATGACGCCGTGCGCGTCGCCAACGAGTTGGTGTCGAACGAGAAGGTCGACGTGCTCGCCGGCACCTTCTTCAGCCATATCGGATTGGCGGTCAGCGACTACGCGCTGCGCACCAAGAAGCTGTTCATGGCGGCCGAGCCGCTGACCGACGCGATGACCTGGGAGAAGGGCAACCGCTACACCTTCCGCCTGCGCCCCTCGACCTACATGCAGGCCGCCATGCTGGTCGAGCAGGCGGCGGCGCTGCCGGCGAAGCGCTGGGCCACCGTGGCGCCGAACTACGAATATGGCCAGTCGGCGGTCACCATCTTCAAGCAGCTGCTCAAGGAGAAACGTCCGGACGTCGAGTTCGTCGCCGAGCAATGGCCGGCGCAGGGCAAGATCGACGCCGGATCGACCGTGCAGGCGCTGGCGGCGGCGGAGCCGCAAGCGATCTTCAACGTGACCTTCGGCCCCGATCTCGCCCGGCTGGTTCGCGAAGGCACCACGCGCGGCGCGTTCGACGGCGTGTCGGTCGTCAGCCTGCTGACCGGCGAGCCGGAATACCTCGACCCGATGAAGGGCGAGGCCCCAACCGGCTGGATCGTCACCGGCTATCCGTGGGACCAGATCGACACCCCCGCGCACAAGGCCTTCCTCGACGCCTACCAGGCCAAGTACGGCGACTACCCGCGGCTCGGCTCGATCGTCGGCTACACCACGATCAAGTCGATCGCCGCCGCCATCGAGAAGGCCGGCTCGACCGAAACCGAGGCGATGGTCGACGCCATGAAGGGACTGAAGGTCGACAGCCCCTTCGCCCAGATCACCTATCGCGCCATCGACCATCAGGCCACCATGGGTGCCTATGTCGGCACCATCGCGGTCAAGGACGGCAAGGGTACCATGATCGAGTGGACCTACGCCGACGGCGCCGATTACCTGCCGGCCGACGACGTCGTCCTCAAGCGCCGTCCGCAGTAACCCACGCCAAATCAGCACAGATGGGTTTCTATCTCGTCCAGTTCCTGGGTGGCCTCGCCCAGGCGTCGTCGCTGTTCCTCGTCGCGGCGGGATTGTCGATCATCTTCGGCGTCACCCGGATCGTCAATTTCGCCCATGGCTCGTTCTACATGCTGGGCGCCTATCTCGCCTACACGCTGGCCGAGCGAATGGGCGGCGCGGTCGGGTTCTGGAGCGCCATCGCCCTGGCGGCGGTCGCCACCGGGGTGGTCGGCGTCGTGATGGAGTTGCTGGTGCTGCGGCGGCTGTACCGAGGACCGGAGCTTTTCCAGCTGCTCGCCACCTTCGGCGTCGTCCTGATCGTGCAGGATGTGGCGCTGCTGATTTGGGGACCCGAGGACCTGCTGGGACCGCGGGCGCCGGGCCTGGAGGGCGTCGTCCGCATCCTGGGGCGGCCATTCCCGAAATACGAGCTGCTGCTGATAGCACTGGGTCCAATCGTGCTGGGCCTGCTCTGGCTGCTGTTCCACCGCACCCGCTGGGGCACGCTGGTGCGGGCGGCGACCCAGGACCGGGAGATGACGGCGGCGCTTGGCATCAACCAGACCTGGCTGTTCACCTCCGTCCTGTTCGTTGGTTCCCTGCTGGCCGGACTGGGCGGCGCCTTGCAGATCCCACGCGAGGCGGTCAACCTGCACATGGACATCAACATCGTCGTCGAGGCGTTCGTCGTGGTCGTGGTCGGCGGCATGGGCAGCGTCGGTGGCGCCTTCCTGGCGGCGGTGCTGATCGGCCTGATCCAGGCCTTCGGCATCCTGGTCTTTCCCCAGATCACCCTGGTGGTCGTCTTCCTGTTCATGGCGGTCGTGCTGGTGGTGCGGCCCCATGGCCTGATGGGGCGCCAGCAGGCGACGGCGCGCGGTGCTGGACACGTGCCGGAGGCCCCCATCCACGCCTCCGGAATGATGGGACGCGTGGCGGCGGTTGGCCTGTTGGTGGTTTTGGCGGCCTTGCCCGCGCTGTTTGGCGACTACGCCCTGGCGGTATTGACCGAGATGATGATCCTGGCGCTGTTCGCCGCCAGCCTGCATTTCATCATGGGACCAGGCGGCATGGTGTCGTTCGGCCACGCGGCCTATTTCGGTCTGGGAGCCTATGGCGCGGGGCTGCTGGTCAAGCACTTGTCGGGCGGTATGGTCGCCGGGCTGGTCTCGGCTCCCCTGTTCGCGGGGCTGGGAGCGCTGCTGTTCGGCTGGTTCTGCGTCCGGCTGTCGGGTGTCTACCTGGCGATGCTGACGCTGGCCTTCGCGCAGATCGTCTGGTCGATCGCGTTCCAATGGTACGCGGTGACGGGAGGCGACAACGGCATCCTGGGCGTTTGGCCTGACGGCTGGGCGTCACCACGCTGGGCGTTCTACTATCTATCGTTGGTGCTGTGCGCCGGCGGCGTCCTGATGCTGCGGCGGGTGATCTTCTCGCCATTCGGCTACGCGCTGCGCGCCGGCCGGGATTCGCCGCTGAGGGCGGACGCGGTCGGCATCGACGTTCGGCACCTGCAATGGCTGGCCTTCACCGTCGCCGGAGCCTTCGCCGGGTTGGCCGGCGGGCTCTACGCCTATTCCAAGGGCAGCGTCTTCCCCACCCTGATGGCGATCCCGCGCTCGGTCGATGGGCTGGTGATGGTGCTGCTTGGGGGTGTCCAGACGCTGACCGGGCCGCTGGTCGGTGCCGCCGTGTTCCATGCGCTCAACACCGAGATGGTCCGGTACACCGACCACTGGAGGCTGACGCTCGGCGTCGCCATCGTCCTGCTCGTGGTGATCTTCCCGCAAGGCATTGTTGGGACGCTGGCGCGGCTGCCCTTCTTCCGGCGGAAGGAGGCTTGAGCGTGGCGGTCCTCGAAGTCTCCGGCCTGACGAAGTCGTTCGGCGGCGTCCAGGCGGTCAAGGGAGTCGGATTCTCGGTGGAGGCGGGCGAGTTGCTGGCGCTGGTCGGCCCGAACGGCGCCGGCAAGACCACCTGCTTCAACATGCTGAACGGTCAGATCCGCCCCGATGCCGGTGATGTCAGGCTGGCGGGCGTCAGCATCGCGGGCAAGTCGCCGCGCCGGATCTGGCGGATGGGGGTTGGCCGCACCTTCCAGATCACCGCCACCTTCGGCTCGATGACCGTGCTGGAGAACATCCAGATGGTCCTGCTGTCGCACCACCGGAACATCCACGACCTGTGGACGCGCGCGACCCGCCGCCACGCCGACGCCGCCCTGGCGCTGCTCGACCGGGTCGGCATGGCGTCCCAGGCCAGCCGGCCCTGCGGCGTGCTGGCCTATGGCGATCTCAAGCGGGTGGAACTGGCGATGGCGCTGGCGGGCGAACCCCGACTTCTGCTGATGGACGAGCCGACCGCCGGAATGGCCCCGGCCGAGCGGATCGACCTGATGGCGCTGACGGCGGATCTGGTCCGGGAGCGTGGCATCGCGGTGCTGTTCACCGAGCACGACATGGATGTCGTCTTCACCCACGCCGATCGGATCATCGTGCTGAACCGGGGTGAGCTGATCGCGGAAGGTCCACCGGCGGCCGTCCGCGCAAATCCCCATGTCCAGGAGGTCTATCTCGGCAGTGGATCTATGTACGGCCACGCCGGGGGAAAGACGCCATGACGGGTTCGACGAGCGACGCCATCCTGACCGTCGAGGCGCTGAACGCCTATTACGGCCGCGCCCACATCCTGTCCGACGTGGCGCTCCAGGCCGGGCGCGGCGAGGTGGTGGCGCTGATCGGGCGCAATGGCGCCGGCAAGTCCACGACCTTCAAGTCGATCATGGGCCTCGTCGACGACCGGCGCGGGCGGATCACCTTCGCCGGCAATGACATCTCGCGCAGCGCCCCCCACGAGATCGCGAGGCTGGGTCTCGGCTACGTGCCGGAGGACAGGAGGATCTTCACCGATCTGACGGTCATGGAGAACCTGGAGGTCGGGCGCCAGCGCCCTCGCGAGGGCGCGCCGGAGTGGACGCCGGAGCGGCTGTTCACGCTGTTCCCCAACCTGGCGGAGATGCGCGGGCGGCTCGGCGGCGGCATGAGCGGCGGCGAGCAGCAGATGTTGACCATCGCCCGCACGCTGATGGGCAATCCGCTGGCGATCCTGCTGGACGAGCCGTCGGAGGGGCTGGCACCCCGGATCGTCGAGATGATGGCCCACGCCATCATCGGCCTCAAGGCCGAAGGGCAGACCATCATCCTGTCGGAGCAGAACCTGCACTTCGCCGGCTTGGTCAGCGACCGCGCCCACGTCATCGAGAAGGGCCGCATCCGCTTCGGCGGCACCATGCGGGAACTCGCCGCCGACGAGGCGGTGCGGCGCGCCTACCTGACCCTGTGACGGCTAATCGACATCCTCGTTATAGGAGGTGATGGCGAGTTCGACCATCCGCTCCAGGACTTGGTCGATATCCACGCTGGAGCTGGCCTCGTCCACCAGCATCTCCTCGAGATAGGTTCGGAGACTGAACGGCTGGACCTCGCCGTTCTCGTGCGACGCGGTCAGCGGCATCTCCCCAAGGGCCTTGGCGGCCCGCTTCAATCTGGCTTTCTGCATTTCCTATTCCTGTAGTCGCCGCGATACCATATCGTCCGGCCAATAACGTTTGGTACCAGAGTATGTCACCCAGGAAGGTTTGAAATGTTCCTTTCGACCGTGGAGGGTCGCTATTGGGTCGAGTTGATCGACCAGGCGACAGCGGATTGGGAAAGTTTCCGCATGAACCATGCCGTGGCCAAGTACTTCGCCAAGCACATCACCGATCGGCGGGCGATCCCGCGCGGCGACTTCGCCGATGTCCGCTTCTTCTCGCTGCGCGACCGCAACGCCGAACCGGTTTCGACCGCGATGATCCAGCCCAAGCGGATCGATGTCGGCGTCGCCTACGCCAACCGCTCGCCCTTCCCCAACTTCATGGAGGATTACTCGATCCTGGCGCGCCACCTGCGCGTCGCGTTCGATACCCGGTGCTATCCCTACGGCCGGTGATCCCCACGGCGGGTGTCCCCTAACACGGCTAAAGCGGCACGCCAATTGCTCCTCCTTCGCCGACACGTGAAATCTGGCGGATTCCCGACAGAATCCCCGCGGAGAGGAGCTGAAGATGGTTTCAAAGCTGACATTGGCCCTGCGCTTGGCCCGCCGGCTTCCCGAGGACGCCCCGTTGCTCGCCGAGTTGCGCGAGGACAAGACGATCCGCAGGACGTTGGACGCGCACGATGTCTTGGTCGCCGCCGCGCGGGAGCGCCGGATCGTGACCGTCGCGGACTTGTCCGCCGCCGTCAAGCTGCCGCTGACCGGCACGGCACAGGCCGCCAACGCCAAGCAGATCGCCACCATCCTGGCCGCCCTGACGACCTACGACTTCGAGGAGGCGTGTCCCCTGCTGGCGGCCCTGGTCCGCCGCAAGGCTGGCAAGCGCCCGCCGCCCGCCTTCTTCGCCCTGGTCGACGACCTCGGCATGCTGGCGTCCTATGACGACGAGGACGCGTTCCTGGAGGATGAGACCGCCCGCGTCCATCGCGCCTGGGCCGCCTGAGCTTCCTTTCCCCCGGGCGCCCTCGGGGTATATCATGGCGTGTCACCGCGACGTGACGCGCCTCGCCCTGTGGGAGCTTGCCGATGTTCGACTTGACCACGCTGACGGCGGAGGCGTTCGGGCAGGAGATTTGCGACGTCTACCGCAACACGTTCGGTGGCCGCGAGCCTCACCGGGCGGATTTCCTGGCTTCGGCCGCGCGCCTCGCGGTGGAGCGGATCGCCAACAGCGACGCGCTCTACCACGACGTCCACCACACCATCATGGTGACCCTGGTCGGTCAGGACATCCTGCGCGGCCGGATCATCTCGCAGCGGGTGACGCCGGTCGACTGGGTCCACTTCCTGCTGGCGCTGATGACCCATGATATCGGCTATGTCCGGGGCGTGGTTCCGGGAGACACCGCCGATACCTGCGTCATCGATCCGCAAGGCAACTCGATCCGCCTGCCGCGGGGCTCGACCGACGCCTTCCTGGCGCCCTACCATGTGGAGCGGTCGAAGATGTTCGTCCGCGCCCGGTTCGGCGGCGACGCCGAGATCGACGTGGAGCGGGTGACACGCGGCATCGAGTTGACCCGTTTCCCGGTGCCGAACGACGGCGACCACGACGCGGTGGAGACGGAGCCCGGTCTGGTCCGCGCCGCCGACCTGATCGGGCAACTGGCCGATCCGATGTACCTGCGCAAGATCTCCGGCCTCTACTACGAGTTCCTGGAGACCGGAGTCGCCGAACGGCTGGGCTATCGCTCGCCCGCCGATCTGGTCGACCACTACCCGGAGTTTTTCTGGACCCGGATCGAACCTTTCGTCGGCGCTGGCCTCCGCTATCTGGAGCTGACCAGTTCGGGCAAGAACTGGATCGCCAACCTGTACAGCCACGTCTTCTCGGTGGAGCACCACCGCCGCAGCCTCGGCCCCCATATCCCGGCGGCGGGACCGACCGTTCCGTGACGGTTCCGCCACCGATCCGGCGGATCATTTGACCAGTGGACAACCCCCGTCCTCGATCGGACGGAACGCCTTTTCCGCCGGGATGGTTGAGACCAGATCGTAATAGTCCCAGGGCTGCGAGGACCGCTCGGGCGGTTTGACCTGGAACAGGTACATGGCGTGGATCACCCTGCCGTCCGGCCTGATCGTGACCGGGCCGAACAGGGGATCGTCGATCGCCGTCTCCTTCATCCGGTCGACCACACGGGTTCCGCCGGCCGTGGGCCCGACCGCGGCCACCGCGTTCAGATAGGCCAGGACCGAGGAATAGACGCCCGCGTGGTTCATGGTCGGCATGGATCCGCCGACCCGCTCGGCGAATCGGCGGCTCCAGTCGCGGGTCCTCTCGTTGAGGTCCCAGTAGAACGCCTCGGTCAAGCGCAGGCCCTGCGCCGTCTCCAATCCCAGGCTGTGGACATCGGACAGGAAGACCAGCAGGCCGGCCAGCGAGCGTCCCTCGTTCAGGACGCCGAACTCCCGCGCCTGCTTGATCGCCGTCACCGCGTCGCCCCCGGCGTTGGCCAGCCCGATCACCTTGGCGCCCGAGGACTGGGCGCGCAGCAGGAAGGAGGAGAAATCCGGCGCCCCCAACGGATGGCGCACACTCCCCAGAACCTTGCCGCCGCTTCGCCGCACGACATCCGACGCGTCCCGCTCCAGCGCTTGGCCGAAGGCGTAGTCCGCCGTCAGGAAGAACCAGCTGTCGCCCCCATCGGCGACCACCGCCGATCCAGTGGCATTGGCCAGTGCCCAGGTGTCGAATGTCCACTGCACGGTGGTGGCGGCGCATTTGGGGCCGGTCAGATCCGACGACGCGACGCTGGAGCCGAGGAAGACGCGGTCGCGGTCGCGCATGATCTCGTTGACCGCGAGGGCGACCGACGTGTTGGGGACATCGACCACCGCCGACACCCCTTCGGTGTCGACCCAGCGGCGGACGATCTCGGCGCCGATATCGGCCTTGTTCTGATGATCGGCGTAGCGGATCTCGACCTGGAACGGCGGCTCGCCGCCCGGCGACGACGCGTTGAAATCCTCCACGGCCAATTGCGCCGCCGCCATCGACCGAAGTCCCGAGAGGTCGGAATACGGGCCGGAACCATCGTTCAGCACGCCGATCCGCACGACGGTCCCATCGTCCGCCACGGCCACACCCGCCAGACATAGAGCCGCGAAAACCGCCCCGATCAGCGCGACGTTACGAAAGGGCATTGCCTGTTCACTCCCTCATATGGTCTTCGGCAGCCAAATTGGCTTCCCCGCGCGCAACATAGCAAATTCGGAATAGACAGTTGCAAGACCCCACGCGGGTCGTGACAAAGCACGCAAAATAACGCTATCTTCCCGCCGGTCAGTAGGGCAGTCCACCGCGTTTGATGGATCAATGATCCTGATGATTTAACGCGATTGGATTACCCGAAACCGGATAGGCGTGGATACGTCATTGGCGCAGGGCACGATGAGTGAAGTGAATTCGATGGTCAGACCTGAACTTGAGTTGGCAACCCTCATTGTCGACACGCTCAATCTCGAGGTCGCGCCGGAAGACATCGACCCGGAAGCTCCGCTCTATGGCGAGGGGCTTGGCCTGGATTCCATCGACATCCTCGAAGTGGCCTTGGCGATCTCCAAAACCTACGGTGTCAAGCTGCGGTCGGACGATGCGGACAACGTCACCATCTTCGCGTCGCTGCGCCGGTTGAACGATCACATCCAACGGCACAAAGCGGCGTGATGCGGCGCGGTGCGGCTTGGGCCGGGACCGGCGCCGGGCTGCTGGCGCTCGTCTGCTATTCCGTGGCGATCCATGGCGCGGTGGTGTCCGGCGGCGGCACCGCGACGGCGGGCGCGCTGGCCCTGGTCCAGGCGGTGGTTGCCGGCCTGACGATCTCCCGCCTGGCGCCCCGGCAGCGCTGGATCGGTTTCATCGTGGCGCCCGCGTTGGCGTTGCTGTCATGGTATTCCGCGCGTGACGGGCTGATCGCCGCGTCGGGCATCGGTCACGCCGCCATCCACGGTGGTTTGCTCGCGCTGTTCGCCGGCACACTGGCGGAGGGGCGAGAACCGCTGATCACCACGATCGCGCGCAAGGTGCGCGGTGACCTGACCGACGACATGGAAGCCTATACACGGCGCGTCACCTGGGCATGGTGCCTGTTCTTCGCCGGGCAGATCCTGATGTCCACCGCCTTGTTCCTGTTCGCGCCCACCCCGGTCTGGTCGTTTTTCGTCAACGTGCTGGACCTGCCGCTGGTCGTCGCGATGTTCATGGCGGAATACTCCTACCGTCTGTGGCGCTTCGCCAACCACGCCCACGGCTCGATCGCCGATGTCGTGCGGGTCTTCGCGGAGCAACCGGAGCGATGACCCGCTTTCCCCTGATCGGCCACGCGACCGCCGACGCCGTGGTGGCATGGCGTGGCGGCAGGCCCGTGACCGCTGGAGCCTTCCTGGCGGCGGTCACGGCGCTGGCCGAACGGCTCCCGACAGGCGGGCATGTCCTGAACCTCCGCACCGACCGCCTCGGCTTCGCGGTAGGGTTCGGCGCGGCGCTGACGCGTGGCGCCATCAGCCTGCTGCCCCCGAACGACACTCCGGAGATGCTGCGGCGGCTCGGCGACGCCTATTTAAGCTTGGTTCATCTCACCGACTCGGACGGCCTGGATATGGTCTCGCACCGCCCCGCCAACGTGACGGCGTTCGAGATCCCCACCTTTCCCGCCGATCAGGTTGCCGCGATCGCCTTCACCTCGGGTTCCACCGGTGAGCCGATGCCACAGGCCAAGACTTGGGGCACCCTGGCCCGCAGCGTCCGGGGAGCGGGAACCGCGATGGGCATTCCGGTCCTGGGGGCGGCGGGCTTGGTGGGAACGGTGCCCCACCAGCACATGTACGGGCTGGAATCCGTCATCCTGCTGGCGCTCCAGCATGGTTTGGCGCTGCACGCGCGGCGCCCGTTCTATCCGGAGGATATATCCTCCGCGCTTGGGGAGCTGGGAAGCCCCCGCATCCTGGTGACGACGCCGGTCCACCTTCGGACCCTGCTGGCGGATGGCGTCCGATTGCCGAAGCTGGACTTCATCCTGTGCGCCACGGCGCCCCTGGCGCCCCAGTTGGCGATCGACGCGGAGATCAGGCTGGAGGCGCCGCTCCACGAGATCTATGGCTGCTCGGAGACGGGCCAGTTGGCGGTGCGGCGGACCCGGGCGACCGCGGAATGGTCTTGCATCGACGGCGTCCGCTTGAGGAGCGACGATCAAGGCACCTGGGCGTCCGGCGACTTCCTGAAGGGTGAGACGCTGCTGGCCGATGTGATCGAACTGAACGGGCCGGAACGGTTCATCCTGCATGGCAGGGCGGCCGACCAAGTCAACATCGCGGGCAAGCGCAGCTCGCTGGCTTATCTCAACCACCATCTGAACTCGATCGAGGGCGTCGTCGATGGCGTGTTCGTCATGCCCGACGAGGACACCGGCCAGGGCGCACGGCGTCTGGCGGCCTTCGCGGTGGCGCCGGGCTTGACGGTCGAAACGCTGATGCACCGGCTTCGCCAACGGATCGATCCGGCGTTCCTGCCCCGTCCGCTCCGTTTGGTCGAGGCGCTGCCCCGCAACGCCACGGGCAAACTGACGCGGGACGCGCTGACCCGGCTGTTCAACGACCCCCGTCCCGGCAAGTGAGTTCGCATACCGTGGCCCATCATGCCGAACACCACTTTCCCGTGGACCACCCGACAGCATCCGGTCACTTCCCTGGTAATCCGGTGATTCCTGGCGCCACCCTGCTGGACACGGTAATCGGCGTGATCTCGGCGTCGAATGGTCAGCCAGCGGGATCCTGCGCGATTCGCTCGGCCAAGTTCCTGCACCCGGTGCGGCCGGGCGATGGCATGGTGATCGAGTGGTCACCATCGCCCAACGGTGAGTCGCGATTCACCTGCAGGGTCGGCGATACCCGCGTGCTGACCGGCAGCCTCGCCCGATGACCAGGAACACCGCGGAGAAGACGGAGGCCGGCACCGGCGCCCAGCCGGTCGTGGCGGTCCGGAGGATCAGACGCTCGAAGCCCAAGGAGTGGATCGCGCGGCCTGAGCGCAGCACCACCGGCGCCATCAAGTTCATCGTCTGGGTCGCGTTGCGGCTCGGCCGCAGGGCGGCGCGGCTGCTGCTCTATCCCATCTGCCTCTACTTCGTAGTGTTCTCCCGCAAGCCCCGCAGGGCGTCGTCGAAGTTCCTGGCCAAGGTGCTGCCCAAGCCGCCGACCTTCGCCGACGCCTTCCGGCACTATCATGTCTTCGCCGCATGCCTGCTCGACCGGGTGTTCTTCCTGAACGACCAGACGGACGAATTCGATATCCACGTCCATGGCGAGGAGATCGCGGTCGAGATGATGGAGCGCGGCAAGGGGTGCCTGCTGCTGGGTGCCCACATGGGAAGTTTCGAGGCGATCAGGACACTGGGGCGCAAGCAACCCGGTCTCCGCGTCACCCTGGTGATGTACGAGGAGAACGCCCGCAAGGTCAATTCCGTGCTGGCGGCGATCAACCCGGCGCTGGCCCTGGAGGTGATCAGCCTGGGACAACCGGACTCCATGCTGCGGGTGCGCGGGAGCCTGGACCGCGGCGACTTCGTCGGCATGCTGGCGGATCGCACGCTCGACGGCGAGGGGGAGATCCGCCTGCCCTTCCTGGGGGAACCGGCCGCCTTCGCGCTGGGACCGTTCCAATTGGCGGCCATGCTGAAGCGGCCCGTCGTGTTGATGGTCGGCCTGTATGGAGGCGGCCGGCGCTACGATGTCCATTTCGAGCAACTCGCCGACTTCTCGGACGTTTCGGCACCGGAAAACATCGGTCTCCACAAACAGGGTCCGGAGCGATCGGCCTTGGTCCGGTGGGCGGCCGGGCGCTTCGCCGACCGGCTGCAACACTACGCCCGGCTGTCTCCCTACAACTGGTTCAACTTCTATGATTTCTGGAAATAGCCTGGGGCGGCGTCTCGCCGCGCTCGCCACCGTGTTGGTGATGCTGGTGGCGGCACCCGCGCTCGCCGCCGACGGCTGGGGGTTGGAGCGGCTGATGGCGGTCCTGGCCGAGGTCAAGTCCTCCGAGGCGCGCTTCATCCAGCGCGACACCGTCAGCCTGTTGACCGAGCCGGTCGAGACATCCGGAACCCTGTCCTACACCCGGCCCGACATGGTGGAGAAGCGGACGCTCCAGCCGAGGGAGGAGAGCCTGCGGGTCGATGGCGACCGCCTGACACTGACCCAGGCGGATGGTGTCACCCGCTCGGTCGGGCTGTCGGCGATGCCGGAGATCGAGGCCTATGTGGAGAGCATCCGCGCGACCCTGCGCGGCGACCTCTCGACGCTGAAGCGCTTTTACAATGTGGCCTTGGAGGGCGAGGCCGCCGGGTGGCGGCTTCAGCTCGCCCCCCTGGGTCAGAGCGTGCGGGAGATGGTCCGGCTGATCGTGATCTCGGGACGCGACGGCGCGATCGGAGAGGTCGACATCTACCAGACCGATGGCGACCAGTCCTCGATGACGATCCTGCCGGGCCCGGCATGATCCGAAGTGGGGGCTGGCGGCGGTGGCGGGCCGTCGCGATCTGGCTGGCCGGGATGATCGTCTGCGCCGTGGTGGTGGCCAACGCCACGGTCACCGCCGATCTCTCCGCCTTCCTGCCCGAGTCACCGTCCGCCGAGCAAAGGATCCTGGTCGATCAACTGCGCGACGGCGTGGTCTCCCGGCTGGTGCTGGTGGCGATGGAAGAGGCGCCAGCCGACACCCTGGCCCGCGTCAGCCGGGAGACGGCCGCCCGCCTGCGGGGAGATCCCCTGATCGCCAGCGTCACCAATGGCGAGGACTTCGGGGTCGAAGCCGATCGGGCCTATCTGTGGAACAACCGCTACCTGCTGAGTGGAGCCGTCACGCCGGAGCGGTTCACGCCGGCTGGGTTGCGGGAGAGTTTGGAGAACGACCTTCGCCTGCTGCGCTCGCCCGCCGGGATGTTCCTCAAGCGGGCGCTGCCCAGCGACCCCACCGCCGAGATCCTGTACCTGTCGGACAGGTTGCTGGGCGGCGGCGGCCCTGCCAGCCGCGACGGCGTGTGGTTCTCGGCAGACGGGACGCGGGCCTTGGCGCTGGTCCAGACGACGGCGCCCGGCTTCGAACTGGACGCCCAGCAACTCACGCTCGACCGCATCCGCTCCGCCTTCGACGAGGCGCGCGGTGTCGCGGCGGCGGACGAGGCGCGCCTGCTGATGACGGGTCCGGGCGTCTTTTCGGTCGCCACGCGCGACACCATCGAAGCGGATGTCAAGGTGTCGTCGATCGCCGCGACCACGCTCGTGGCGGGACTGCTGTTCCTGGTCTACCGGTCGCCACGCGTGCTGGCGCTCTCGCTGCTGCCTGCGCTGAGCGGCACCCTGGCGGGCATCGCGGCGGTCAGCCTCGGCTTCGGCGTGGTCCACGGCATCACGCTGGGCTTCGGCGTCACCCTGCTGGGCGAGACGGTCGATTACGCCATCTACCTGTTCACACAGACGCTTCCGGGAACATCCGCCGACCGGACGCTGCCCAGGATCTGGCGGACCCTGCTGCTGGGGGTGATGACGTCGGTGGTCGGTTTTGGCGCCATGCTGTTCTCGAGCTTCAGCGGTCTGGCGCAGTTGGGCCTGTTCTCGATCACCGGGCTGGTCGTGGCGCTCTGCGTGACCCGCTGGGTGCTGCCGGCCCTGTTGCCAGCGGAGTTCTCGACCGACAGGCCGGCCCGGATCGCACCGCCGCTGATGGCGCTGGCGACGGCGGCGCCAAGGCTGAGGCTGCCACTGTTCGCCGCGGTGCTGGTGTCGCTGGGGTGGCTGGGCTTCCAGGGAGGCGGCATCTGGTCAGGTCAGCTCTCCAGCCTAAGCCCGGTTTCCGACGCGGACCAGGGGCTGGACGAACAACTTCGCCGCGACCTCGGAGCGCCGGATGTCGGTTACCTGCTGATCGCGAGCGCCGCCGATCGCGATGGCGCCTTGGCTGCCGCCGAGCGGCTGACGGGACCGCTGGAGGAGTTGATCCGACAGCGTGCCCTTGAAGGATTCGACACCCCCGCGTCCCTCCTGCCGAGCGAGGCCATGCAGCGGGCGCGGCGGCAATCCCTGCCCGATCCGGAAACGCTCCGCGCCAACCTGAACCAAGCGCTCGAGGGGATGCCCTTCCGCGCCGACGTGTTCGAACCTTTCCTGAACGATGTCGCCACGGCCAGGAACGCGCCCACGTTGGATCCATCCAGTCTCGACGGCACCAACCTGAAACTGAAGCTGGATAGCCTGCTGGTCCGGAACGGCGAGGGATGGACGGCGATGCTGCCGCTGCGGGGCGTCGCGGATGCCAAGGCGATCGCCGACGGTGTTGGTGGACAGTCGGCGGTACTGCTCGACCTGAAGGAACAATCCGACTGGCTGTACCGCACCTACCGGCAGGAGGCGCTGACACTGGCGCTGCTGGGTGGCGCCGCGATCACGGTGCTGCTCGGCGTGGCGTTGCGATCGGTTCGTTCGCTCGCGGCGGCCGTGCTTCCCCTGGCGGCGGCCGTTGTGATCACGACGGCGATCCTGACGGCGCTTGGCCAGCAACTCTCCATCTTCCACCTCGTCGGCTTGCTGCTGGTGGTGGGGGTCGGCTCCAATTATTCCCTGTTGTTCGAGCGACCGGAGCCGTCCCCCGCTCTCCGCGAACGGACGGTCGCCTCGGTGACCATAGCCAATCTCTGCACCGTGATCGGCTTCGGCGCCCTGTCGTTCTCCAGCATCCCGGTGCTCCATGGGATCGGCCTGACGGTCGCGATCGGCGCCTTCCTGAGTCTGGTCTTCGCGGCGGTGCTCGGCGGCCATCGAGGAGCGGCCGAGCATGCCTGACCGGCGCCGCTGGAAACCGTCACCCTTGATCCGGGGGTCGATGGCGCTGCACGCGGCGGCGGCGCTGGGAGCCGTCGCGGCACCGGCGGGGTGGCCCTGGGCGCTGGCGGCGGTGGTGGGAAATCACGCGCTGCTGGGAGCCGTGGGGCTGTGGCCGCGCAGTGGCCTACTGGGACCGAACCTGACCCGGCTACCTGCGGCCAACGCGGGCCTGGGTCAGGTCGGGCTTTGCTTCGACGACGGGCCGGACCCGGCCGTGACCCCGGCGGTCCTCGATCTGCTGGACGCCACCGGCGCCAAGGCCAGCTTCTTCTGCATCGGGGATCGCGCCGCCCTACATCCCGGCATCGTCCGCGACATCGTCCGGCGCGGCCATGGCGTGGAGAATCACACCCGGCGCCATCCCAAGAGCTTCGCCACCTTCGGCCCCTCGGCGATCCGGCGCGAGGTCGGGGAGGCGCAACGTCTTCTCCACGATCTGACGGGCCGACCGCCCCGCTTCTTCAAGGCGCCGGCCGGACTGCGCAATCCCCTACTGGAGCCGGTGCTGGCGGAGATGGGCCTGCGCCTGACGACCTGGACCAGACGCGGCTACGACACGGTCTGGCGCGATCCCGCCAGGGTGACACGCCGCCTGACACGCGGACTGGCCGCCGGCGATCTCCTCATGCTCCACGACGGTTCCGCCGCGCGTGCCGCATCGGGTCGCGCGGTCGCGCTGGAGGTGCTGCCGGTGCTGCTCGACCAGCTTTCGACGCGGGGGTTGACCGCCGTGTCGCTCGACGGGGTTCCGAATGCCTGAGGCGTTCTTCCGGGAGCTGGTCGACGCGGCGGCGATGCCGTATCGGCGGAGCGGGCGTTACGCGTGGCATTTCGCCAAAGGAAAACTTCGGGGCGATCCGGTGTTCCGCTTCCTGCTCCGTTCGGC
This sequence comes from Skermanella stibiiresistens SB22, assembly GCF_000576635.1. Classification (GTDB taxonomy): domain Bacteria; phylum Pseudomonadota; class Alphaproteobacteria; order Azospirillales; family Azospirillaceae; genus Skermanella; species Skermanella stibiiresistens. Next base: position 62,001 of record NZ_AVFL01000002.1, on the reverse strand, counting down.
GACGCTGCCGGCGCGCGGCCGCCTGCTCGACCTGGGATGTGGTCAAGGGGTGCTGATGGCGCTGCTTCAGGCCGCGGTGGAGCGGAGCGCCGCGGGAGAGTGGCCCCCGGACTGGCCCGCTCCTCCCGACCTGGAGCTTCACGGTGTCGAGTTGGGGCGCCGCCGCTCAGATGTCGCGCGCTCGGCCCTGGGCGCCGGCGCCGCCATCACGCGGGGTGACATCCGCGACGCGCCCCTGCCCCAAGCCGCGGCGATCGTCATCCTCGACGTGCTGCTCTATCTGGATCACGACGAACAGGCCAAGGTCCTCGCCCGCTGCGTCGCGGCGCTGGAGCCGGATGGCGTCCTGGTGCTGCGCGAGGCCAACGCCGGTGGCGGCGCGGCGTTCCAGGTCACCCGCTGGGCGGAACGGCTGGCCTGCTGGTCGCGCAGGCAGTGGCGCCAGCCGTTGTGTTACCGCCCGGCATCGGAATGGGTTGCCCTATTGGGACGCTTGGGGCTGGACGCCGAGGCAACCCCGATGAGCGAGGGGACACCCTTCGGCAACGTCCTTTTCGTCGCCCGCCGACGGAACGATGCGCATGCAAACTACCCTTCCGTTGACTGAACTGATAATGGTGCCATTTCGCTATCAATCATTCCGGCGGTGCCGGCGGCCCTACCTCCCACAGTCGTGAAGCAGACGGAATTGCAGTCCCTCAAAGTCAGTCAAGTGTGCATCGTCAGCAGCCTGGGTCCGGGGGTGGACGCGACGTTGGAAGCCCTGCGCACCGGGCGCGGCGGATTGAAGCCTTGCACCTTCGAGACGGTGACGTTGGAAACCCATGTCGGTGAAGTCGCTGGCGTCGATCGGGCGATGCTTCCGGAGCACCTCGCCGCCTTCGAATGCCGCAACAACCGTCTGGCGAACATGGCGCTGGAGCTTGATGGCTTCGAGGTCGCCGTCACCGATGCCGTGGCCCGCCATGGGGCGGAGCGCATCGGCGTCTTCCTGGGGACCAGCACGTCGGGCATCCTCACCTCCGAGGTCGCCTACCGCCACCGCGATCCCGTGACCGGGGCGCTGCCTCCCGGCTACGACTTCGCGGCGACCCACAGCACGGGGGCGCTGGCTGAGTTCGTCAGCCGCCGCCTGGGACTGTCGGGACCCGCCTTCGTCGTCTCCTCCGCCTGCGCCACGACGGCCAAGGTTTTCGCCAACGCGGTCCGGATGATCGAGGCGGGATTGTGCGACGCCGCCGTGGTGGGGGGAGCCGACAGCCTGTGCCTGACGACGCTGTACGGCTTCCATTCGCTGGAACTGGTGTCGTCGCGCCCCTGCGCGCCCTTCGACATCGACCGCGACGGCGTATCGCTGGGGGAAGCGGCCGGCTTCGTCCTGCTGGAGCGTGCGGATCGCGCACCGGACGCCGGCGCGGTCACCTTGCTGGGCGTGGGCGAGAGCAACGACGCCTATCACATGTCCAGCCCGCATCCGGAAGGTGTCGGCGCCCGGCTGGCGATGGAGCGGGCGCTGAGCCGCGCCAATCTGTCGGCCAGCGAGATCGATTACATCAACCTGCACGGCACCGCGACGCCCTATGGCGACGCGGCGGAAGACCGGGCGATCATCGAGATCTTCGGCACTGACACGGCGGTGAGTTCGACCAAGGGTTACACCGGACACACGCTGGGAGCGGCGGGCGTGGTGGAGGCGATCATCTCCGTGCTGTGTCTCAAGGCCGGCTTCATGCCCGGCAGCCCGCAGACACGCACCCAGGATCCCCGCCTGCAGAGCCGTTACCTGCTCGCGAACGAGGACGCCCGCATGGACAGGGTGATGACCAACTCGTTCGGCTTCGGCGGGACCAATTGCAGCCTGATCTTCGGATGGGCCGGTTGATGCGGACCTATGTGGAGGGCATCGGCGTTCTCGGACCTGGCCTGTGTGGTTGGCCGGCGGCGCGGGAAGCCTTGGCGGGCGCGCGGCCCCATGTCGACGTTGGCGTGACCCTGGCGCCCAGCCCGCTCCTGCCAGCCGCCGAGCGCCGCCGCTGCGTGCCCACGGTGCGGCTCGCCATGGCGGTCGGCGCCGAGGCGGTGGCCCATGCGGACCGCGATCCGTCCGAGGTCGCGACGGTCTTCACGTCGTCCAGCGGCGATCCGGACACGCTGCACCAGATCCTGGAGACGCTGGCATCCGACCAGCGGGAATTGTCGCCGACCCGCTTCCACAACTCCGTCCACAACGCGCCCGCCGGCTACTGGAGCATCGCGACCCGGTCGCGCGAGCCATCGACCAGCCTATCGCGCGAGGACGACAGCTTCCCCGCCGGTCTGATCGAGGCGGCGGCCGAGGCCAGCGTCGATGGCTGGGTGGTGGCCCTGATCGCCTACGATCTCCCCTACCCCGCGCCGCTGGACGCCGTCCGACGGATCGTGGCGCCATTCGGCGTGGCGCTGCTGCTGAACCCGGAGCGAACCTCCCGATCGCTGGCCCGACTGGACATCGCCCTGTCCGCCCGGACAGGCGAGGCCACCCGGATGGCCGATGCCGGATTGGAAGCGTTGAGAACCGGAAATCCCGCCGCGCGGAGCTTGCCGTTGCTGGCGGCGCTGGCCTGCGGACGCGAGACGAGCGTTATCCTGGACTTCGGACCGAGCCAGCAAATCACCGTCAAGGTCTCCCCGCCATGCTGATGAACCGGGAGGATATCGCGGCGCTCATCCCGCATTCCGGAGCCATGTGCCTGCTCGATGGCGTGGTGTCGTGGGACGCGTCGGCGATCCGCTGCGTCGCGTCCAGCCATCGCGCTCTGGACAATCCCTTGCGGTCCCGCGATCGGCTTGGCGCCGTCTGTGGGGTCGAGTACGCGGCCCAGGCCATGGCGACGCATGGTGGCCTGACGGCGGGTGGTTCGCGCCCCGCCGCCGGATATCTCGCCAGCCTCCGCGATCTCGTCTGCCATGTCGCGCGGCTGGACGACGTCGCGGAGGATCTGACCATCGACGCTGAGAAACTGATGGGGGAAGGCGACCGCGTGATCTATGGCTTCGCGATCCGCGCCGGAGCCGTCGACCTGCTGACCGGTCGCGCCGCCGTCGTGATCGACGCGGGCGGATCATCATGAAGCGCGCTCTGATCACGGGGGGCGCTGGCGCCATCGGTGCCGCCGTCAGCCGCGCGCTCGCCGCCGAAGGTCGCCACGTCATCATCCACGCCAACGGCGGAATGGCGCGGGCCGAAGCGCTGGCTCAGGACATCACCGCCGCGGGTGGTTCGGCGGAGGCGGTCGCCTTCGACCTGATCGACGCCGATGCCACCACGGCGGCGCTGGAGCGCTTGCTGGAAGCCGGCCCGATCCAGATCCTGGTCAACAACGCCGGGATCCACGACGACGCGGTGATGCCGGGCATGCGGCGGGAGCAGTGGAGCCGCGTTATCGATGTCTCGCTGAATGGCTTCTTCAACGCGACGCAACCGCTGCTGATGCCCATGATCGGCACCCGCTGGGGACGGATCGTCAGCGTCTCCTCGGTTGCCGCCCTGACAGGCAACCGCGGCCAGACCAACTACGCGGCGGCCAAGGCCGGCCTGCACGGCGCCACCAAGTCGCTGGCGCTGGAGTTGGCGTCGCGCGGCGTCACCGTCAACGCCGTGGCGCCAGGGATCATCGCCTCCCCCATGGCGGAAGGCGCGTTCGACACCGAGACCGTGAAGCGGATGGTTCCCATGAAGCGCGCCGGCAGCCCGGAGGAGGTAGCCGACCTCGTGGCCTTCCTGGCGTCGGACCGGGCGGCGTACATCTCAGGCCAGGTGATCTCGATCAACGGCGCGATGATCTGACGTCGCCCGCCGCCACGCCAGCATCGGCAATCGGACGACGAAGCCCAGCATCAGGCGGGTGTGCATCCAGGTCAGCAGGGCGTTGTCGCGGTAATAGTTGAAGTGCGAGACGCCGCCCTCCTCGGGACGGAAGTAGCGGACGGGGGCCGGGACGTTGATCGGGCGCAGGCCCCGCCAGCATAGGCGGACAGCGGCCTCGGGGTCGAAGTCGAAGCGGCGCATCCAGCGGTTGCCCTCCATCACGGCGCGCAGATGCGCTATGGGATAGACGCGGAAGCCGAACAGGCTGTCGCCGATGCCCGTCCACAGGGTTTCCAGGTTCGCCCACCAGTTGGAGATCTTGCGACCGCCGACCCGCAATCGCGGCGCCTCGGCGTCGAACACCGGCGTGCCCAGGATGAGCGCGTCGGGATTGGCCTCCGAGATGGCTTGGAAGCGGGCGATCATGTCGGCCGGGTGCTGGCCGTCCGAATCCATGGTCAGCGCGTGGGTGAAGCCGTGCCTCTCGGCCTCCTTCAGTCCGTGCAGCACGGCGGCGCCTTTGCCGCTGTTGACCGGCAGCGTCAGGACACGCAGGCCGGGGTCTCGTTCGGCTAGCCGAGCCAATTCCTCGCCGGTGCCGTCGGTGCTGCCGTCGATCACGACCCAGACCGGCGTCCAATGGCGCCGGGCGGCGCGCACCGTCTCGAACAGCTTCGGGCCGGTGTTGTAACTGGGGATCAGGACGAGGTGGGTGGTCGAGGGCGAGAGGATCAAAGTTCGGACCTGTAATGGCTTTCCAGGTTCCTGACGAAACCCCGGACATCGGCGGCGGGCTCGAACCGCTGGCCCAGCCTGACCTTGTACACCAAGGGGAAGTCGGGTTTCCGAAAGAAGTCCCAGCCCTTGCCCAGAAAACGGGAATTGCTCTCGATCAGGACGGTTTGGACGGGAGCGTGGGCGATCTTGGAGATCAGGGCGAAGCCGCCCTTGAGCGTGTTGACCGGGGGACGCTCGGTCCGCGTCCCTTCCGGGAAAATCAGCAATTGGTGTCCGGCCCGGACCTCGCTGGCGGCCGCCTTGACCAGTGACGCTGGCGAATCGTTCCGGATATAACCGGCCATCCGGGCGCCGCTGCCCAGGAACAGATTGTCGTAGACATTGGCCTTGGCGATGCAGACGACGCTGGGCAGGCGCGACAGCACCAGCACGGCGTCGAGCAGCGACGGATGGTTCGGGCAGATGACGAGGCCGGCGTCGTCCCGCAAGCCATCCAACGCCGACAGGTCGCAGCGGAGGATGCCGCAGGCCCGCATGGCGGCAATGAAGGTCCGGAAACCCGTCTTGATCATGAAACGGCTGAGCGGGCCGCCAATCCGGCGCGGCAAGATCAGGTCCAGTATCGCGGCCGGCAGGCTCCACCCGAGGCAGATCAGACCAAACAGGGACAGCAAGCCATAGAACAGGACGTATTCCCAGGCGCACCGTGCCCGTTCCACCATGATCAGGCCGTTTCGCCCGCCGGGACGCGGACGTTGCGCCGGCGCTTCCTCCAGGCCAGGAAGTTGGTCTTCAGGTCGAGCGCCGCGTTGATGTAGTAGATCGCCTTGAACAGACGGAGCCTGGACTTGATCGGCGACGGCCGGAACACGTCTCCGGCCAGCAGCGACAGCAAGGCCTCCTCGACACGGAAGACATTGCGCGGCCCCATGAACAGATTGCGGAGCGCCGGCGTGGTGACGCGGTAGATGTACCAGGAGAAGGTGCCGATCCCCTGCCGGATCTCCTGGTCGAACTTCCTCAGCGCGCTGGCTTGGCTCGCGGGGTCGCGCAGGCACAGGTCGACCGCCTCGGCGCCCCGGAAGGCGCTGTTCATGGCGAGGTAGACGCCGGTCGAGAAGACGGGATCGATGAAGGCGAAGGCGTCGCCCAACATGATGTGGTCCCGCCCCGTCATCCTCTCCGCTTGGTACGAGAAGTTGCCGGTGCCGGTCACGGCGCCCGTCAACTCGGCATCCCGCAGCCGCTCGGCCAAGGCCGGGCAAAGGGCTATGGTGTCCTTGAAGAAGGTCGTCTGGTCGGTTTTCCGCGACTTGATGTAATAGGGCCAGCACACAGCGCCGACGCTGGTCGTGCCGTCCGCCAGCGGGATGAACCAGAACCAGCCGTGGTCGAACCAGAACACGGTGATGTTGCCCTCGGCCTTGCCGGGAGATCGGTGGGCGCCGGTGAAATGCCCGAACATCGCGGCGCTGTTGTGCTTTCGGTTGCGGTGCTTGATACCGAAGCGGTTCGCCAGCAGCGTGTCGCGGCCGGACGCGTCGACCAGGAAGCGGGCGCGCACCGTGCTGGTCACGCCCTCGTCCGTCTTGACGGTGGCGATGGCGCCGCCCTCCGCCGGGAACTCCACATCGGTGACCTTGCTGCCCTCGACGGTGGTGGCACCCTTGGCGGCGGCGTTGCGGAACAGGATCTGGTCGAACTCCGACCGGCGAACCTGGAAGGCGTAGGGCAGCGCCTTGTCCCAGGCGTTGGCGAACTCGAAGGTGATGGCCTTGCCATGGTAGGGCGAGACGAACTCGGCGCCGTATTTCAACATGCCGATGCGATCGACCTCCTCCATGACGCCGAGCTTTTCAAGCAGAGGGAGGTTGAGTGGCAGCAGCGATTCGCCGATGTGGAAGCGGGGATGCCGCTCCTTCTCCAGCAGGACCACGCGATGGCCTTTCTCAGCGAGAAGGGCCGCCGCCGTCGAACCAGCCGGGCCGCCGCCCACAACCAGCACATCGCAGTTCAGTTCCGCGTCCATCGTCACCATCCGCTCCAATGCCCCGCTCGGTCGCCCCGTTCAACCGCCGATCCGATCCCGCTTTTACCAAAGTGGCCGCGGCGGCAACCAGCAGCAAAAACCGGTCAATCCCGTTTGGCTGGTCGCCTGACCGAAAGTCATAGGAGTGCGCGGTAACGCTGGTGGAGATGACGGTGAAGACAAACCGGAATCCGCTTGCCCGATTGATTGAGCGCACGGAGAATGCCGGCGCGAAAATGGTGGGGTGAATGGTATGGCGGTGAGCGGTGCGGTCTAGGCGGTCTTTTCCGGTTGGTGGCTTTTTCCTGGCCGCGATGATGTCAACCGCTCCGGCGGACGTTCAAGCCCAAGAAGCGGGCAAGCCGCTGTTCGAGATCGGCATTGGCGGCGGTGTCGGCTATGTGCCCGATTACCCGGCGGCCGACGAGAATCACCTCCGGGGCGCGGCATTGCCCTATGTGGTCTATCGCGGCGATTTCCTGAGGGCCGACCGTGACGGCGTCCAGGGACGCATTTATCGCTCCGACCGGGTGACGTTCGAGGTCAGCCTGGAGGGTGCCTTGGGATCGTCGGCGGACGACAATGACGCGCGCCAAGGCATGCCGGATATCGACCTGCTGGGAGAGATCGGCCCGGCCCTGAAGATCAACCTGCGCAAGGATGCCATCGCCAATGAGCGAATCGACGTGACGGTGCCGGTGCGGGGAGTCTTCTCGACCGACTTCTCGGACATCCAGTATCGCGGCTTGGTCTTCGCCCCGGATATCGCCTACGCCAGGGGTGGATTGCTCGACCGGGACGCCCGGTTCCGGATCAGCGCCGGGCCGATCTTCGCGACCAGCCATCTGATGGACTATTATTATCAAGTGGATCCCCGATATGTCCGCGCCGGACGGCAAGCCTTTGACGCGGACGGTGGCTATCTGGGATCCAGGGTCCAGACGACGTTGATGGTGCCCTTGACCGAGCGGATCGCCGTCTTCGGCGCCGTCCGGGGAGAGTTGTTCTCAGGAGCCACCAACGACGACAGTCCGCTCTACCGGCGGGATGTCAACCTCTCGGTAGGTGGCGGGCTGACCTTCTCCCTCTACGGTTCGTCCAGCCGCGCCACCGGGGTGGAGGAGTTGCTGGATTGAAAGTGAAACCCATCGACTCGGACGGAATCTGACGGTGCTGGAAAACCGCGAAGCCCCACCGTCGGCGAAGCCGATCGAGCCGCATCCCGTCATGCCGGCCTATTACCCGGAGAAGGATCGCCGGGCCGGTTTCGTGCGCGGGTTGTTCAACGACACGGCGCATCACTACGACCGGATCAATCTTCTGTTCTCCATGGGATCGGGTGCCTGGTACCGGCGTCACTGCCTGGCGCGGGCGGGGCTGGTGCCGGGCAAGAAGCTGCTGGACGTGGCGATCGGAACGGGGCTGGTGGCGCGGCAGGCGGTGGCGATCTGTGGCGACCGGGCCGACGTGATCGGACTGGATCTGAGTGAATCCATGCTGGCGGAGGCGCGGCGCGGGCTCGACATTCCGCTGATCCAAGGGCTGGCGGAGGATCTGCCGCTGGCCGACGCCAGCGTCGACTTCATCACGATGGGCTACGCGTTGCGCCATGTGGCCGACCTGAACGCCACCTTCCGCGAGTTCCACCGCGTGCTTCGTCCGGGCGGCACCGTGCTGCTTCTGGAGATCGGGCGGCCGACCCGGCCGATGGTCTGGCGGGCCGTCAGCGCCTATCTCGGCCGGGTCGTTCCGCTGGTGTCGCGGCTGACCGGCGGCGGTGCCGGCGGCCAGACGCTGATGCGGTATTATTGGCGGACGATCGACCAATGCGTGGCGCCGGAGGTCATCACGGCCGCGATGACCTCCGCCGGGTTCGATCAGGTCCGGTGCGATGTCGAGTTCGACCTCTTCCGGAACTACAGCGGACGCAAGGCCTGAACCCTCCGCTTGCGGGTCAGCAGACGATCCAGCAGCAGCATCACGATCAGGGACGCTCCGACCAGCGGGAAGATCACGCCGCCGATCGCCATGATGACGACGACACCCCACATCGCCCCAGCATTCGTCGGCATCGGCGGCACGCCCAGGCTCCCCCGAGGCCGGCGCTTCCACCACATCACGGCGGCGGAGACCGACAGCAGGACGATGGCGGCGCAGACCGCAAGCATCACGAGCTGGTTGGCCAAGCCGAATTCCTGGCCCATGTGGACGTTGATCCCCCATTCCAGCGATTTGCCAAGCGGGCCGTAATCGGCGTAGCTCATGTCGATCAACGGCTTACCGGTGTACTGATCGAGATGGACGACCCGCTGGCGCGACAGGTCGTCGGGATAGACCGAGCCCGTGTAGACGCCGCTGGGACCGGCGGGTGGGTTGACGGCGTAACCCTTGGCCAAGCCCAATCGGTCGAAGATCGCGACGGCCGCGTCGAGGCCGATCGGGCCGCCCGGCTGGGCGGCGGACTCGGGCATTCGGGCCTGCTCCAGCGACCAGGTGGTCGGACCGGCATGGGCCAAGTGTTCGTCCGACATGGGAACGCTGACGCGGACTCCCGCCGGATAGCCGAAGTTGTTTCCGTTGGCCCACTGGTTGACGTAGCCACCCCAGAAGCCCGACCACGGCATGCCGGTGACCGCCAGGAACACGATGAAGAAGCCGACGAACAAGCCGGTCACCGCGTGGGTGTCGCGCCAGAACACGCGCTGACGGGGTTGGCCGCGGACGGTGACGACCCCACCCGGCGCGGCACTCCCGCGTCTCTGTCGCGGCCACCAAAGGTAAATGCCGGTTCCGACCAGCAGGATCGTCCAACCGGCGGCGATCTCGATGACGCCGCTCGCTATGGGACCAAAATAGGCGAGGCTATGCAGTTGGCGAACCACCCAGATGAAGCTGCCCTTGTCCGCGATCCAGCCCAGCACGCGCGCGTCATGGGGATCGACATAGACGGAGATCTTCCCCAGATCGGCGGTCTTGACGCCCACTTCCGCCGAGGCGGTCGGGGTGGCGGGAGGCAGGTACTTGAAGACGGTGCCGGGATGGGCCGCCAGGGCGGCCTCGACGATGGCCGAAGGTTGCCGTTGGGCTGTGGCCTGGGCCTCGACCACCTTGACGTCGCGGTGGACGAAGCCGTCGATCTCGTCGCGGAACAGGTAGAGCGCTCCGGTGACCGCCAACAGGATCAGGAACGGCAGCACCAGCAGACCGGCGTAGAAATGCCAGCGCCATACGGCGCGATAGAGATCGGAGGCGGCGGCCGCTTCTCTGGCGGGCGCCACCCTGGACAGGGTGGATGTCATGGTCTGAACTCCGCGCGCGATCCAGCGCGCCACGGAATGGCGTCCGGCGCGGGATCGGCGTGTGAAAGGATTGCGGATGCGACGAAGCGTTCAGGCCATGATGGGCGGCGCCCGTGCGCCACCCGATATCCTCAGCGGTGCCGGCAGGTTCGCGATCACCCGCGGAATTACCGGGGCCGCGGCACCCAATGCCGGCTGGAACGCGGCGACTGGCTCGGGCAGGACGGCCGGCGGCCCGCCCAACGCGCCTGCGCGGCAGAACAGGACGCAGCAGGGACTGGATTGGTGATCGGCCGGCTGGTCGCCCGGCTGGTTGGTGTCCTGGCCGGAGGCGGAGCCGTGGGACCCGTCGGCGAAGCAGATGCTCGCCATCGGGTCGAAGGCCGGCGCCAGGCTCATGGGCATGGCGCCCGACCAGATCCCCTGGACGACCAGCGCGTGGAGGCACAGGACGGTCAAAACCGCCCTTTGCCAACCCGTCCGTTCCGATCGCCTGTTCGCCATGCCGGCAAACTCACCCAAGACCATCAGCGGGTCAAGCGGTCAGTGGATGCACCCGCGGGACGTTTGCCGATGAAGGCCGCCGACCGCCACCAGGATGCCGAGGCTGATGGCGGCAACCGGAACCAACAGGGCCAGCCGGATCGCCTCCAGGCGCGCGTCGGGCGATGGGTCGGCTCCAAGCGCCAGCACGCTGATGGCGCTGGCCGCCGAGAGGCCGATGCCGGCGCCGAACTGGAACGAGGTGTTGACGAGCGCGCTGGCCAGACCTTGCTCCGCCTCGGCGATGCCATCGGTGGCCAGGATGGTCAGGGGTCCATAGACGAAGGCGAAGGAGAGCCCGATCAGGATCATGGACGGGAACATCGCGGCGTAGGTCCAGCCAAGGTCGAGCCGCAGGAACAGCGCGTAGGACAGGCCCGACAGCGCGAGCCCCGCGACGACCACCCTCGGCGTGCCGAAGCGCGTCACCAGCCAGGGTGTCACGGTCGGCGCGACGACCGCGTCGACCGCTACCGCGAGCAGCGCCAGGCTGGTCTCGAGCGGGGTCCAACCCAACAATTCCTGGAGGTAGATCGAGACCAGGAACTGGAACGCGAAGAACGCGGCCGCGAACAGCAGCGCCCCCAGATTGGCCCGGACGAGACGGTCGGATCTCAGGATGCCGAGCCGGACCAGCGGGTCGGGCCGCCGCGTTTCCACCACGATGAACGCGGCGGCGAGGAGCAGGCTGGTAACGAGGGCGCCGACCGTGAGGACCGGCGCGTGGAACGGGTTCTCCAGCCGGGTGACGGTGAAGGCCGCGAGCAGCATCGCCGATGTCAGGAGCACGGCGCCCGGCAGATCGAACGAACGGTTGCGGTTGCGGTCCCGGCGCCCATCGTCCGCGATCAGGATGGGCGTCAGCGCGAAGATGATCACGGCCAGGATGACCGGCGTGAAGAAGACAAGCCGCCAATCGACCGCCGCGAGCAGCCCGCCGGCGACGAGACCGAGCGAGAAGCCGGCGGCTCCGGTGGCGGAATAGATCAGGATGGCTTGGTTGCGCGCGGGACCCTGGGCGAAGTTCGCCGTGATCAGGGCGAGCCCCGCCGGCGTCATGAAGGCGGAAGCGACGCCCGTGACGAAACGCGCCACCAGCAGCATCCAGCCCTCGGTCGCGAAGCCACCGAGGCCCGAGAACAGGATGAAGACGGCGAGCGCCGCCATGAAGACGCGGCGCTTGCCCAGCAGATCGGCGGCGCGGCCGCCGAGCAGCATGAAACCGGCGTACCCGAGGACATAGAGGCTGACCACGGCGCTCAAGGTGGTCGTTTCGAGACCCAGCTCGGCACGGATCGCGGGGGCCGCCACGTTGAGCATCGCGACATCGATGCCCTCGAGGAAGATCGCCCCGCACAGCACCATGAGGGCTCCGACCGATCTCAAGCCGCTCAGCCCAGGTGAGCCGGCGTTCGACGCGCCGGACATGCCGGTCGCTCCTCTCGTCGGTTGATCGGGGACCGGGATCGTCCGGATCCTAGCTCTTGAACACGACGCCCAGTTCGGCGACCTGCTCCGGCGTTAGTGGCCGTATCGGGTGGCCGTGCAGGAGGAAGTGGAGCTTCGCGGTCTCCTCCAGCTCCTCCAGGGCGTAGAGCGCGTCGTTGAGGGTCTTGCCGGCGATTACGGGACCATGGTTCGCCAGCAGCACCGCCGCGTGCTTGACCGCGACGTCCTTGACCGCCATTGCCAGCCGTTCGTCGCCGGGCCGGTAGTAGGGCACCAGGGCCAAGTCGCCGACCCGCATGACGTAGTAGGCCGTCAGCGGCGGCAGGACCGGCGCCCCCGGCTGGTGGTCCAGGCACGACACGGCGACCGAGTGGGTCGAGTGGGTGTGGACGATGGCTCCCGCGTCCGGACGCACGTCATAGACGCAGGTGTGCAGGAACGCCTCCTTCGACGGCGGGTCGCCGCCGATGTGGCGGCCCGACGCGTCGAGCCGCGCCAGCTGCGCCGGGTCCAGCGCGCCGAGCGAACTGTTGGTCGGCGTCACCAGCCAGCCATCGTCCAGCCGGACGCTGAGATTGCCCGAGGACCCATGGACCAGTCCGCGCCGGTACAACAGGTCGCCCATCCGGCACAACACCTCGCGGGCTTCGTTTTCCCTCATCATCCGGTTCCCTTCCCTTCACCAGCCAGTATGGATCAACCCAGCAGGGCGTTGAAGATCAACAGCGTGACCATGGCGGTGGCCCAGCACAGCGTCGTCGGGACCGACCAGAGGAGCATCTGGTGCTTGGCGTTCCGGACGCCCAGCATGCGGTTGATAACCCAGAAGTAGCTGTCGTTGAAATAGCCGAACACCATCGAGCCGATCGCCGCCGCCTGGGCCGCGAACACCATGTTGACGTCGGGGATCTGCATCAGGATCGGAGCCGAGATCGACGCGCCGGTGATCATCGCGACCGTGCCGCTGCCTTGGATCAGCCGGACCAGCGACGAGATCACGAACGGGATCAGCACGGCGGGAAGCGGCAGCGTCGCCACCAGCTCGCCCATGTACTGGCCGGTGCCGCTGTCGCGCAGGACCGCTCCCAGGGCGCCGCCGGCTCCCGTGACCAGCAGGATGATGCCGGCGCTCTCGACGCCCTTCTCCATCTCCATGATCACTTCCTGGCGGGGACGGCGCGACGCCAGGCCATAGACGGCCACGACGACACCCAGACCGACCGCGATGACCGGATTGCCGATGAAGGCCGCGACCTGGACCGGCAGCGAGGCCGCCATGGACGCGTCGCCGCTGGCCTTGACGATGCCGGCGACCAGGGTGTTGACGAAGATCAGCACGATCGGCACGACGATCGGGAGAACCGACAGCCAAAGCGGCGGCAGCTCCGTCGAGCGGGCCTGCTCGGCGTCCTTGAACTGCCGGTAGGCGGCGCTGAGGTTTTCGCCGGTGTCGCGCTCGATCATCGCCTCCAGGCGCGGTCCCATGAAGCGGGCGTACCAAACCAGCACGATGGTGCTGGGGAGGGTCAGCACGACACCCCAGAAGATCATCAGGCCGATGTCGATTCCGAAGATGCCGGCGACGCCCAGGGGGCCGGGCGTCGGCGGCACCGCGTGGTGGGTCAGCATCAGGCCACCGGCCAGCGAGATGCCCAGCGTCAGGAGCGACTTGCCGGTATTCTGCGACAGGGCCCGCACCAGCGGGCTGAGGATGACGAAGGCGCTGTCGCAGAAGATCGGGATGGAGACGATGTAACCGGTCGCCGTCATCGCCCATTCCTCGCGCTTCTCGCCAAGCGTGCGGACGAAGCTGAGCGCCATGCGCTCGGCCGCCCCGGAGATTTCCAGGATGCGGCCCATCATGACGCCGAAGCCGATGACGAGACCGATGGTGGAGAGCGTGGCGCCGAAGCCGGTGGTGATCGATTTGACGATGGCCTCGGGGGCCATGCCGGCCGAAATGCCCGAGATCGACGCCGCGATGACGAGAGCCAGCACGGGATGGATCTTCGTGCGCAGTACGAGCACGATCAGGATGAAGATGGCGAAGCCCAAGCCATAGATGGCCGTGGGCCCGACCGCGGAGACCGCGCCGTTCATAGGGTATGCTTCCTTGAGATTATTGCTTGTTTGGACGGTGGCCGATCAAAGTCACTGGCCATGGTCGCGCATGTGGGCGCGGACGACGCCGTCGAAGTCGCCGTCGCGGGTGAAGCCCAGGGACAGACTGCGGGTCACGTCGAAATCGCCGGGCCAGCTCAGCACGATCCGCTTGATCCGCTCGTCCTCCGCCAGGGTGACGCGGGCGCGGGCATCCTTGCCGCCGACCCGCTCCAGCCCGTCGAGCATCTCGGCCACGGTGACGCTGATGCCGGGCAGGTTGACGGTGCGGGTGTCACCGAACCGCGATGCCTCCACCACGGCGGCCTGGATCAGGTTGGCGATCACGGTGTCGGGCGACGAGATCCACAGGCGCGTACCGGTCGGAACGGGGCAGACGCTGTCGACGCCCGCCAGCGGCTCGCGGATGATGCCGCTGGCGAAGGACGATGCCGCGGCGTTGGGCTTGCCGGGCCGGACCACGATGGTCGGCAGGCGGCAGACCCGGCCATCGACGAAGCCCTTGCGGGAGAAGTCGTTGACCAGCAGCTCGCCGATCGCCTTCTGGGCGCCATAGGACGATTGCGGCATAACGGCGATGTCGTCGGGCACCAGATCCGGCAGCTTGCCGCCGAATACGGCGAGCGAGCTGGCGAAGACGAATCGCGGCGGCTGGGGTAGCTTGCGGCAGGCCTCCAGCAGCGTCAGCGTTCCCGCCATGTTGACCGCCATGCCCAGGTCGAAATCGGCTTCCGCCTGACCGCTGACGACGGCGGCGAGGTGATAGACCGCGCCGACATCCGGCGTGATGACGCTCTCGATGAAGGCCTTGCCGGCGATGTCGCCGGTGACCGACTGGACGCGGGCGTCATCGACGGGACAGGCCGCCAGATCGACCGAGACGATCGACGTGAATTCCGGGAATCCAGCGGGCCGCTCCTGGGACAGGAGGGTGCCGATCAGACGGGCGCCGAGGAAGCCGGCGCCGCCGGTGACGACGAGTTTCATGGTGTTCACTTCCCTTGGACTTGGAGTTGCTTGCTTGTTCAGGCGCTGCTGCCGCCGTGGCTCAGCCCGCGATGTGGACGGCGATGCCCATGCCGGTCAGCGCGTCGCGGACGCTTGGCGCCAGCCCGTCATCGGTGACGATGGCGCCGAGTGCTTCGAGCGGAACGGCGTTGAAGGTGCCAACCTTGCCGTATTTGCTGGAATCGGTGACCAGCACCGGTTTGACCGCGCATTTGACGATCGCCTGTTTGACCGGCACCTTGTTCTCCGCCGGTGTCGAGACGCCGCGCATGCCCCAGGACGAGGTCGACAGGAACGCCACGTCGAAGTTGAAGCGGCGGATGGACTGGGCCGCCGACTCCCCAACGCAGGACTGGTTCTCCCGCTCGACCTCGCCGCCGGAGTGGTAGAGACGGCAGGCCGAGTTCTGGGCCAGGAACGCCGCCACCACGAAGTCGTTGGTCACCACCGTGATGTCGGAACGGTCGGGCAGCCGCCGCGCGATCTCCAACGTGGTCGTTCCGGCGTCCAGGTAGATCACGGCACCTTCCGGCACCAATTCCGCCGCGGCCTTGCCGATGGCGGCCTTTTGGCCGTGCTGGAGCCGCGCCTTGACGACATGCGACGGCTCGACCGAAATCCGCTCCGGCAACTGGACGCCGCCGGTGACGGACATCACCTGCCCGTCCCGCTCCAGCTGCTGGATGTCACGGCGGATCGTCATGTGCGACACGCCGAGCAGGTCGGTCAGCTCCGCGATGCTGATGACACCGCGCCCCGCCAGATTGGACGCGATGAAATGCCGCCGCTCGGCCGGGATCATCGGGGCTTTCGCCATGGCGACCGCCGGGCCTCAGCCCCGCTTTTCCTGGGCGTCGAAGAAGAAGCGGGGACCGCCGAAATTGCCCGACTTCAACGCCAGCGAGATCGGCCGGTCGACCGCGCGCACCCACGGCACGCCGGGCGCTATCTGCGGACCGATGTGGAAGCCCGTGACGCCGAGCGACTGGACGACGATGCCGGAGGTCTCGCCGCCGGCGACGATGAAGGTGTCGGTGCCATCCTCGGCGAGCAGCTTCGCCAACTGCCCGAAAGTCCTCTCCACGGCCCCGCTGGCCTGCTCGGCGCCGTGTTGTTTCTGGATGCGGGCGAGTTCGTCCGGATCGGTCGTGGCGTAGACCAGGGGCGCCAGGTCGCCGCCCTGTTGATCCCTGACCCAGGCGAACAGTTCGTCGGCGTAACCCTCGTCCGACAGGCAGCGGACGACATCGATCGGGCAGGCCGGAGCCTCGTCCTTGTATGCCGCGACCTGGGCATTTGTCATCTGCGAGCACGAACCGGACAGCACGACCGGGCGTTCGCCCGAGGGCCGGCCGGCGGCGGCGGCCTGCGCCGGATCGCTGAGGCGGTCGGTCCAGGCTTTCGCCATGCCGTCGGCCAGACCGGAGCCCCCCGTCACCAGCCGCATGCCGGCGACCGCCTTGCCGACGGTCGCGACATCGGCGGCGTTCAGCACGTCGAGCACGGCGTAGCGCATGCCCTTGCCGCGCAAGGCATCGAGCGACGCCTTGACGGCCTCGACGCCGCGCGCGACATCGTCGGCGTGGACGTCGCCGCACTTGCCGGTGGACTGCGCCTCCATCAGGCGCATCAGGTTGCTATCGGTCATCGGCGTCACGGGATGGTGGCGCATGCCGGATTCGGCCAGGGGCACGCCGTTGACGAACAGATAACCGTTGTAGATCGTCCGCCCATTGACCGGCAGCGCCGGGCAGATGACGGTGAAATCCTCCCCCAGCGCGTCGAGCAGCGCGTCGGTCACCGGGCCGATATTGCCGCGCGGCGTGCTGTCGAAAGTGGAGCAGTATTTGAAGAAGAACTGCTCGCAATCCCGCGCGCGCAGCCACTCCAGGGCGGCGAGGCTCATGGTGACCGCCTCGTCCGCCGGGCAGGAGCGCGACTTGAGGCTGATCACGACCGCGTCGGCCTCGACTTGCAAGCCAGCCTCCGGCACGCCGTTGAGCTGGATCGTGCTGAGCCCATTGGCGACCAGGAAGCCCGCGATGTCGGTCGCTCCGGTGAAGTCGTCGGCGATGATCCCGAGACGCATCACTTGGCACTCCCACCCGGCAGCGTGATCCCGGCGAAGGTCTTGATGACCGCGCTGTCGTCCTCCTTGCCGTAGCCGGCGTTGCTGGCGTTGGCGAACATCGTGTAGGCGGTGGAGGCCAGCGGCAGCGGGAACTTGAGGGTGCGGCCGGTCTCGGTCACCAAACCCAGATCCTTGACGAAGATGTCGACCGCCGATTTGGGCGAGTAGTCGCCATCGACCACATGCTTCATGCGGTTCTCGAACATCCAGGAATTGCCAGCCGCGTTCGTGACGACATCGTACATCAGGTCGAGCGGGATGCCAGCGCGGGCGGCCAGCGCCATCGCCTCGGCTCCGGCGGCGATGTGGACGCCGGCCAGCAACTGGTGGATGATCTTGACGGTGGCGCCCAGGCCAACCTCGGCGCCGATCTCGTAGACCTTGCCGGCGACCGCGTCGAGCACGGGGCGCAGCTTCGCGAAGGTCTCGGCGGCGCCGGACGCCATGACGGTCATCTCGCCGGCCGCCGCCTTGACGGCGCCGCCCGAGACGGGAGCGTCGAGCATGGCCAAGCCATGCTCCGTCAAGCCCGCCTCGATCGACTTGGCCTCGTCGGCTGAAATCGTGGCGGAGACCATCACCGCGGTGCCGGGGCGGAGCTTGGTGGCCAAGCCGTCGTCGCCAAAAAGCACCGACTTGCATTGCGCCGCGTTGACGACCAGCAGCAGGACGGCGTCCAGCTTATCGGCGAACGCCGCGCCGTCGGTGCCGACATCGACCGCGCCCGCGTCCTTCAGGTCGGCGCGGGCGGCGGGGTTGATGTCGATGCCGTAGGTCTGGAGGCCGGCGCGGATGCAGGACTTTGCCGCCCCCATCCCCATGGAGCCCAACCCGACGATGCAGACATGGAAAGTGTTGGCTGCCGCCACGACGATCCTCCGATGTTATGTTTTGTGCCTGATTGCTGGCATGCCCACCAAATTATCACAAATCGTTAACCTGTAAAGCCACTTTTCACAGATTTTCACATCACGTCACAGATCGACTCACCGGAAGGATGAGGTCGCGTATCGCGGTTGGTTGGCGCTGGAAGGAACTGGCCCGATCGGCATCCCGCCGACATGCCTGACACTTGAGAATGATTTGCATCCTCACTGCGAATCTGTATCATGTCCTCGCTTCTGATGTCGATTGACGCGAGGAACCATGTGCGAGCGGTGCGAAGCTGATTCCGTGGAGTTGCCGAACGAGGCCAAGGGCCGGCGCAAGCTTTGGGACATCGCCCAACACCTGCACTGTTCGATCATCGGCACTTGCCTATCGATGGACGACCTGCGCAAGCTGACCCGCAAGGGCGGCTTGCGCATTTCCGACGACGCGACCGATTATTGCATCCATAGCTACTTCGTCCGCGAAGCCGGGACCAACGGCAAGCTCGCCCGCTTCCTCCACAAGATGCTGGACGACAAGCACGCGGCCGATGTCCGACGCTTCTCCACCGCCAAGGACGGCGACGAGATCGAGGCTCTGTGGCGGAAGGCGTTCGACAGCGGCAGGGTGGCCGGCGCCTACTGGGCTATCATGACGCTGCGGACCGTGCCGCAGGAATTGATCACCATCGTCTATGGTCAGGTCCATATGCTGTCCCACGTGCTGGGCAGCTACAACCGCAACGCCATCCAACGGCTGGCGACGGCGGAGAAGCAGATCACCGAGTTGACCCGCCAGCGGGACACGCTGCAAGCCGCCAAGCTGGAGCTTGAACGCGCCAAGGAGAAGCAGGCGCGCGACCACGAGGCGGAGCTTCGCCGTGCCCGATGCGGCGCCACCGCTCCCGCGACCGGGTTCGATCCCCGGGAGACGATCACGCTGAAATCGCGCTTGGCACGAGCCGAGCACCGGCTGACGGCGGAGCGGGAGCGCCGCCGCGCGGCGGAGGCGCGGGTGGCGCGGCTCGAACTGCTGGATGACGACGCGGCGGCGGCGACAGCCCCCGCCCCGCCCGCGACCGCCACCGCTGAGCCGCCTCCCGGCACCCTGCGCGCGATCAACGTGGCCGGGCAGTGCGTGCTCTATGTCGGCGGCCGGCAGGCGCTGGTCCCCCATATCCGGTCCGCCGTCGAACGGCGCCAGGGCCGCCTGCTGCACCATGACGGCGGGTTGGAACAGGCGCCGAAGATCCTGGAGAATTTGGTGACGCAGGCGGACATGGTGTTCTGCCCACTCGACTGCGTCAGCCACGCGGCGTGCCTGCGGGTCAAGCGCCTGTGCCAGCGTCTCGACAAGCCGTTCATGCTCCTGCGCAGCAGTGGCGCCAGCTCACTGGTCCGGGCGCTCCGGCCAAATCACGTCGAGGGAGAGGCGATACGATGACGTCCCATATCGAGCAGCTTTGCATCGAGAAAGGGTTGAAGATGACGGACCAGCGCCGGGTGGTGGCGCGTGTGCTGTCCGAGGCCAACGATCACCCCGACGTGGAGCAGGTCCATATCCGGGCCATGCGGATCGATCCCAACATCAGTATCGCGACGGTGTATCGGTCGCTGCGCCTCCTGGAGGAGGCCAGCATCATCGAGCGGCTGGATTTCGGCGACGGGAGGTCGCGCTACGAGGAGGCGTGCGAACGCCACCACCATCACCTGATCGACATCCAGACTGGCGAGGTGATCGAGTTCATCAATGACGAGATCGAGGAATTGAAGCGCAAGATCGCGCACGATCTCAACTATCGCCTGATCGGCCACCGCCTCGAGCTCTACGGCATCAAGCGTCGTACCGACAAGGACGAGTGAGATCCGACCAAGTGAGAGGCGCCGCGGGTCGCGCGGCGCCTCTCCCGGTGGATCACACCACCGTCAGGCGGACATCCACGTTGCCGCGGGTCGCGTTCGAGTAGGGGCACACCTGATGCGCCTTCTCGACGATCGATTCCGCCTGGGCGCGGTCGAGGCCCGGCAGCGAGATCCGAAGCGCCACATCGAGGCCGAAGCCGCCTTCCGAGCGCGGGCCGATGCCCACGTTGGCGGTGACGGAGGTTTCCGCCGGTACCTTCACCTTCTCCTGGGCCGCCACCACCTTCATGGCGCCGATGAAGCACGCGGCGTAGCCAGCGGCGAACAGCTGCTCGGGGTTGTTGCCCTCGCCACCCTGGCCGCCCAGCTCCTTGGGCGTCGCCAGCTTGACTTCGAAAGTGCCATCCGTGGTCGAGGCGCGGCCATCGCGGCCCCCGGTGGCGGTGGCTTCGGCGGTGTATTTGACATCGACGGTCATGTTCAATCCTCCCGTTTCTTGTGCGTATAACGGATACAAGATACCACAGGTCAAGCCTTGTTCTTGTAGTAAACGTCCAGGAAGACGGCGGCGAGCAACACCAAGCCTTTGATCACCTGCTGCCAGTCGATGCCGACGCCCATGATCGACATGCCATTGTTCATCACACCCATGATGAAGGCGCCGATCACGGCACCAGTCACCCGCCCGACGCCGCCGGACGCCGAAGCGCCCCCGATGAAACAAGCGGCGATGACATCGAGTTCAAATGACACGCCCGCTTTTGGCGTCGCGGTGTTGAGCCGGGCGGCGAAGATGAGGCCAGCCAGCGCCGCCAGCACGCCCATGTTGATGAAGGTGTAGAACGTCACCCGCTCGGTCGCGATGCCCGATAGCTTGGCCGCCTTCTCGTTGCCGCCGATCGCGTAGATCCGCCGCCCGATCGTCGTCCGCATGGTGACGAAGGCGTAGAGCGCTATCAGCGTGAACATGATGATCAGGACGTTCGGCAGCCCTTTGTACGACGACATCAGGAAGCCGAGATATCCCACGACCGAGGCCAGGACGAGGTTCTTCAACGCGAAGAAGACGAGCGGTTCCTGCTCCACTCCGTGTTTTTGCCGGTTCAGCCGGTTGCGGACGTTGAGGGCGATCAGGATGGCGGGCACCACGACGCACAGCAGAAGCGAGGTGACATGGATCGACGCGCCGCCGAAGACGTCGGGGATGAAACCCGAGCTGAGCTTCTGGAACTCGACCGGGAACGGCCCGACCGACTGTCCGGCCAGCAAGGCCAGGCTCAAGCCCTTGAACACCAGCATGCCCGCCAGCGTCACGATGAAGGATGGTATCTTGAAGAACGCGACCCAGTAGCCCTGCGCCGCCCCGATGGCGCCGCCGACCAGCAGGCAGATCAGCGTGGTTGGGATGTAGTGGATCTTGAACTGGACCATCATCACGGCGGCCAAAGCGCCGATGAACCCGACCACCGATCCGACGGAGAGGTCGATGTGCCCGGCGACGATCACCAGCAGCATGCCCAGCGCCATGATGATGATGTAGCTGTTCTGCAGGACGAGGTTGGTCAGGTTGAGCGGCTTCAGCAGCGTCCCGTTCGTCATGATCTGGAAGAAGATCATGATGGCGATCAGCGACAGCAACATGCCGTATTCGCGAAGGTGCTTCTTGATGAACAGCTTCAACGATCCGGCGTCACCGCCGGACGGAGCCAAAACCGTCTGGGTACTCATGCCGACTTCTCCCCGTCCATGTCACTTGTCGCCAGGGCGCCGTTTCTCATGATCGCGCGCATGATCCTCTCCTGGCTCGCCTCGGCCGCCGGCATCTCGGCGACGAAGCGGCCCTCGTTCATCACGTAGATCCGGTCGCAGACGCCGAGCAGTTCCGGCATCTCGGACGAGATCATGATCACGCCCTTACCCTCGTCGGCGAGCTGGTTGATGATGCCGTAGATCTCGTATTTGGCGCCGACGTCGATGCCGCGGGTCGGCTCGTCCAGGATCAGCACCTTGGGCTTCGAGAACAGCCACTTGCTCAGCACCACCTTCTGCTGGTTGCCGCCCGACAGATTGACCGTCTGCTGCGACACGCTGGAACAGCGGATGTTGAGCCGCCGGCGGTAGTCCCCGGCGATGGCCAGTTCAGCCATGTCGTCGATCACCATGGCGCGCGAGACGCCGCCCAGGTTCGCCAGCGAGATGTTGTGGGTGATGTCGTCACCCAGCACGAGGCCGTAATGCTTGCGGTCCTCGGTGACATAGGCCAAGCCGTTGTCGATCGCGCGCCGAATGGTGCCGACGTCGATCTCCCGTCCCTCCATGAAGGCTTGGCCGGTGATCCGCTTGCCATAGGAGCGTCCGAACACGCTCATGGCGAACTCGGTCCGGCCGGCGCCCATCAGGCCAGCGATGCCGACCACTTCGCCGCGCCGGACGTTCAGGTTGACGTTGCGGATCATCTGACGGTCGGCGTGGAGCTGGTGATAGGCGCTCCAGTTCCGCACCTCGAACAGCACGTCGCCGATCCGCGGCTGCCGCTTGGGATACCGGTCGGCCAAGGCCCGCCCGACCATGCCCCGGATGATCCGGTCCTCGGTGACAGCGCCGCCGTGGCAGTCCAGCGTCTCGACCGTGCAGCCATCGCGCAGAATGGTGATCGAGTCGGCGACCCGGGAAATCTCGTTCAGCTTGTGGGAGATCAGGATCGACGAGATGCCGTGCTCCTTGAACTCCAGCAGCAAGTCGAGCAAGGCGGCGCTGTCGCTCTCGTTGAGGCTGGCGGTCGGCTCGTCCAGGATCAGCAGCTTGACCTGCTTCGATAGCGCCTTGGCGATCTCCACCAGTTGCTGCTTGCCGACGCCGATGTCGGTCACCAGCGTCGAAGGCGGGTCCGACAGCCCGACCTTGCGGAGCAGATCCCTGGTCCTGGTCTCCACCAGCGACCAGTCGATGATGCCAAACCTGGACTGCTCGTTGCCGAGGAAGATGTTCTCGGCGATCGACAGCTGCGGCACCAGCGCCAGTTCCTGGTGGATGATGATGATGCCGAGCTTCTCGCTGTCCGAGATGCCGCGGAACCGCCGCTCCTCCCCTTCGAAATGGATCCCGCCGGTGTAGGAGCCGTGGGGATAGACGCCGCTCAGCACCTTCATCAGCGTCGATTTGCCGGCGCCATTCTCGCCGACCAGCGCGTGGATCTCGCCCCGGCGCACCGAGAGATTGACGTTCTCGAGCGCGTTGACGCCCGGAAACGACTTGGTGATCCCCCGCATCTCAAGGATGGGTGTCATCCGTCACCTGACAACTGTGTTGCTGATCAAGCGGGGGGCGGAGCGCTCCAGCGCGCCGTCCCCGCCAAACTCCCGTGCCGGTTACTTGAACTGCGCCTCGGTGTAGTAGCCGCTGCCGACCAGAACCTGCTTCCAGTTGGAGGCGTCGACGCTGACCGGCTTCAGCAGGTAGGACGGGACCACCTTGACGCCGTTGTCATAGGTCTTGGTGTCGTTGACCTCCGCCTTGCCGCCGCTCAGCAGGGCATCGACCATGCCGACGGTGACCTTGGCCAGTTCGCGCGTGTCCTTGAACACGGTCGAGGTCTGTTCCTTGGCGAGGATTGACTTGATCGACGGCACCTCGGCGTCCTGGCCGGTGACGATCGGCATCGGCTGGCCGGCGCCGCCGTACCCGACACCCTTGAGGGACGAGATGATGCCGATGCTCAAGCCGTCATAAGGCGACAGGACCGCATCGACCTTGCGGTCGGAGTAGTAGGCGCTGAGCAGGTTGTCCATGCGCGACTGGGCGACGGCACCGTCCCAACGCAAGGTCGAGACCTTGTCCATGCCCGTCTGGCCGCTGCCGACCACCAGCTTGCCGGTGTCGATGTAGGGCTGCAGCACCGACATCGCGCCGTTGTAGAAGAAGAAGGCGTTGTTGTCGTCGGGCGAGCCGCCGAACAGCTCGATGTTGAAGGGGCCCTTGCCGTCCTTCAATCCGAGCTTGTCGACGATGTAGCCGCCTTGCAGCACGCCGACCTGGAAGTTGTCGAAGGTGGCGTAATAGTCGACATGGCTGGAACCCCGGATCAGCCGGTCATAGGCGATGACCTTGATCCCTTGGCTGGCCGCTTGGTCGAGCGCGTCGGATAGGGTGGTGCCATCGATCGCGGCGATCACCAGGACCTTGGCGCCCTTTGTGATCATGTTCTCGATCTGGGCCAGCTGGTTCGGGATTTCGTCCTCGGCGTATTGAAGATCGGTTTGGTAACCTTTCTCCTTGAAATACTTAACCATGTTGTCGCCATCGGCGATCCAGCGCGCCGAAGACTTGGTTGGCATGGAAATTCCGACCGGACCCTTGTCCTGAGCCTGTGCGGCCGGCATGGCCGCGAACAGACCAAGCGCCAATGCCGCGAACGCGGACGCGATTGCCTTCACTTCGTTCCCTCCCAAGGAAAAGTTGTATTACAGCAAATCATTTGTTCTTGGCTTCTTCAGGCTCCTCTTCGGGAACCGCACGGCTTAAGCCGATTGGGCGGACCCCGCGCCAGCTTGACGTCGGCCTGAAATCGCCGTAGCGTTAGTTTGACACGCGAATTAATTAAGTCAAGAAAGAGTGCTGGCCGGACTGACGGCGTGCCGTCAAGCTGTTCACAAGCTGAAAACAAGAATAACGCCTTCGGAGGGAACGTCGATGAAGATCAGGATCGTCCTGGCGGCGGTGATCGCCACCACCTGCCTGACCGGTGTGGCGCTGGCCGACACCTCGTCCAAGAAGATAGCGCTGTCGAACAACTACGCCGGCAATTCCTGGCGTCAGGCCATGCTGAAAAGCTGGGGCACGGTCACGTCGAAGGCCGTCGCCGACAAGGTCGTGGCCGACGCCTCCGCCTTCACCACCGCCGAGAACCAGGCGACCGAACAGGCGGCGCAAATCCAGAACCTCATCCTGCAAGGCTACGACGCCATCGTCATCAACGCCGCCTCGCCGACCGCGCTCAACGGGGCCGTCAAGGAGGCCTGCGACGCTGGCGTGACGGTGGTCTCGTTCGACGGCATCGTGACCGAGCCCTGCGCTTGGCGGGTCGCGGTGGATTTCCAGAAGATGGGCGCCATCCAGGTCGACTATCTGGCGGAACGCTTCCCCGATGGTGGCAACCTACTGGAGATCCGGGGCTTGGCCGGCGTGTTCGTCGACGATGAGATCCACAAGGGAATCGAGGAAGGCGTCAAGAAGC
The DNA here is from genome assembly GCF_000576635.1 of Skermanella stibiiresistens SB22. GTDB lineage: Bacteria > Pseudomonadota > Alphaproteobacteria > Azospirillales > Azospirillaceae > Skermanella > Skermanella stibiiresistens. Next base: position 36,871 of record NZ_AVFL01000002.1, on the reverse strand, counting down.
ACCCGAAGTTCAAGATCGTGTCCTCCGTCCACGGCGACTGGGCGCAGGAGGTGGCGCAGAAGGCCGTCGCCGGCGTGCTGCCGACCCTGCCGCCGATCAAGGCCGTGGTGACCCAGGGCGGTGACGGCTATGGCGCGGCGCAGGCGTTCAAGGGCGCTGGCCGCGAGGTCCCGATTATCATCATGGGCAACCGGCAGGACGAGTTGCTGTGGTGGAAGGACCAGAAGGAGGCTTCCGGCTACGAGACGATGTCGGTCTCGATCGCTCCCGGCGTCGGCACCCTCGCCTTCTGGGTCGCCCAGCAGATCCTGGACGGCAAGCAGGTTCCCAAGGACCTGATCGTGCCGTTCCTGTCGGTCGAACAGAACAACCTCGAGGAAAGGCTGAAGCAGACCGAGAAGGGTGGCGTCACCAATGTGGAGTACTCGCTGAACGACGCCCAGGCGGTCATCGCGGGCACCAAATAAGCCGGGCACCTAGTAGGTTTGGAAATATCCATGAGTGGTGATGCCACAGCCTTGCGACTCGACGATGTCCGCAAGAGCTTCGGTGCCGTCCGCGCCCTGGCGGGGGTCAGCCTCGCCATCGCGCGCGGGGAGCGGCTGGGACTGGTCGGGCACAATGGGGCAGGCAAGTCCACCCTGATGCACGTCCTGGCCGGGGTCCTGAGGCCCGATACCGGGACGATCGCCACCGAAGGCGGTGCCGTGGCCGATTACGGCACCGCGGTCGCCGGGCGGCTTGGCGTGCGCTGCGTCTTCCAGGAACTCTCGCTCTGCCCCAACCTGACGGTCGCGGAGAACGTCAGGGTACCGCACCCGAGCTTGCGCGGCTGGGGCTGGCGGCGGCGGGCGGCGCGGCTGATCCTGGACCGGCTCGACACCATCTTTGCCGGTCACGGCATCGATCCGGGCGAGACGGTGGCGGATCTGGCCCTGGGCCGCCGCCAGATGGTGGAGATAGCCCGGGCCTTCACCGTCACCGACACGCCGCTCCGGCTGGTGATCCTGGACGAGCCGACCTCGTCGCTGGACGCCACCGCCGCGGAACAGCTCCTGAACTTCCTGCGCCACGCCAACCAGCACGGCGTCGCCACGGTCTTCATCTCCCACATCCTGCCGGAGGTGCTGGCGGCGGCCGAGCGCGTCGTCGTGATGCGCGAGGGGTTGGTCGTGCTCGACCGCCCGGCGCGCGAGCTTACGCGCCGCGCCATCGTCCAGAGCATGGGGGCAGAGGACGAGCATCCCGGTGCCCACGGCGCCGGGGCCGGTAAGGTGAGGAGCGGTAGGGCCGACCGCGCCACTCAGCCGCCGGCCGTCCTGGCGCGGTCGGGCGGCGGCACGGACTTGGTCGCCAAAAAGGGCGACATCGTTGGGCTGGCCGGGCTGGCCGGCCATGGTCAATCCACCATGCTGCTGCGCGTTTTCGACGCCTGGGGACGAAAGGACCCTTCGACCGTGGTGGAAAGCCCGGTGGCGTTGGTGCCGGGCGATCGTCAGTCCGACGGCGTGTTTCCGCTGTGGTCGATCTCCCGCAACATCTCGATCCGGTCGCTGGCGACCTTGCGGCGCGGCGGCTTGATCGACCCGGCTCGCGAGCGGACACTGGCGGCCACGTGGCGCGAGCGGATCGGAATCCGGACCCCCGACATGGACAACGGCATCCTGTCGCTGTCGGGCGGCAACCAGCAGAAGGCGCTGTTCGCCCGCGCGCTGGCCTCCGATGCCGGCATCATCCTGATGGACGATCCCATGCGCGGCGTCGACATCTCGACCAAGTCGGAGGTCTACCGCTTCATCCGGGCCGAATCCGAGCGGGGCCGCACGTTCCTATGGTACTCGACCGAGATGGAGGAACTGTTCCACTGTGACCGTGTCTATGTCTTCCACGAGAACCGCATCGTCGCCCACCTGCCACGCGCCGAAATGACCGAGGCCGCCATCCTGCGCGCGTCCTACGCCGAAGCGGAGGAGGTCGCTTGAGCGCCGTCATCCTTCCCGCCGCCGCCCGGCGGTCCGGCCGGATCGATCCCGTCCGCCTGCTGCGGGCCTTGCTGCCCGCCTTGGCGCTGGCCCTGATGCTGGGGGTGATCTTCTCGCAGCAGCCGCGCGCCATGAGCTATGTCGGCCTGACCCTGCTGCTCAACCTGTCGATCCCGGTGATCCTGGCGACGCTGGCCCAGCTCTGCGTCATCACCGTCAACGACCTCGACCTGTCGGTCGGCAGCTTCGTGGGGCTGTGCGCCTGCATCGCCGCGACCCTGCTGAAGGACACCCCGCTACTGGGGGTCGTGGCCCTCGCAGCCGCCATCGCGGCCTATGCCTTGGTCGGCGCGCTGATCCAGTGGCGCGACCTGCCGTCCATCGTCGTGACGCTGGGACTGTCGTTCATCTGGACTGGCATCGCCGTGCTGATCCTGCCGACGCCAGGGGGGCGCGCGCCGGAATACTTGACCGCGATCATGAAGTGGAAGCCGGACTTCGTGCCGCTGCCGATCCTCTACGCGGTGGCTCTGGCGCTGATCCTCCATTGGGTGATGCGGTCGTCGTTCGGCACCATGCTGCGGGGCGCCGGCGGCAATCCCAAGGCCATGGGCAACGCCGGCTGGTCGCTGCTGCGGGCGCGCGTGACCCTCTACCTGATGGCGGGAGGCCTTGGCGCTTTGTCTGGTCTGGCGCTGGTGGGGCTGACAACCTCGGGCGACGCCAATATGGCGCTGCGCTACACGCTGATGTCGATAGCCGGCGTGATCCTGGGGGGCGGCGAGTTCACCGGCGGACGCGTCAACCCGATCGGCGCGGTGCTGGGTGCCATGACCCTGACCCTGGCCGGTTCGTTCCTGACCTTCATGCACATTCCGCCGGACTGGCAGATCGGAGCCCAAGGCGCCATCCTGATCATCGTGTTGGCGCTCCGCGCCGTGCTCAACCGCGCCGAGGAGCGGTCATGACCGCCGACGACATGCCGTCGCCCGCGTCGGCCTCGATGCGCGACACCCCGCGACGCCGACGGAGGACGGTACCCGTCTGGGCTTGGCCTCTGGGAGCGGCCGCCGTCATCCTGGTGATGACGCTGATCCACTCCGGCGGCCAAGGGGCCGGCGACATCCTGGCGGCCGCCGTGACGTTCTCGGCGCTGTTCGTCATCGTCGGCTTGGGCCAGATGCTGGTGATCACGTCAGGTCCCGGCAATGTCGATCTCTCGATTCCGGCGGCGATCTCCCTATCCGGGGCCATTGCCATGAAGGTGATGGACGGAGCCAACGGCATGATCGCCGTGGGCCTGCTGGCGGCGCTGGCCGCGGCCATGTCGTTGGGAGTCGCCAACTACCTGCTGATCCGGCTGCTGCGCATCCCGCCGATCATCGCGACCCTGTCCAGTTCCCTGATCGTGCAGTCGATCGCCATCGCCTATGGCCGTGGGCTGAAGATCAAGCCGCCGCCCGCCTTCGCCGATTTCTGCACGGGACGCATCCTGGGCGTGTCGAACCTGGCGCTGGTCGCCGCCGCCCTGACGGCGCTGGTCCTGCTGGCTCTGTCGCGTACCCTCTATGGCCGAACCCTGCTGGCGCTGGGCCAGAACGCGCGGGCGGCCCGCTTGGCCGGGACGCCGGTGACGCGGACCCGCCTGACGACCTCGATCGCGTCGGCCACGCTGGCGGGGCTGTGCGGCGTATTGCTGGCGGGCTTCTCCGGCGGCTCATCCCTGAACATGGGCGAGGAATACCTGCTGGCTTCCATAGCGGTGACGGTGATCGGCGGCACCAGCGTCGCCGGAGGACGCGCCGAGCCCTTGGGTATCTGGGGAGCGGCCCTGCTGCTTTTCCTGATCGTCACGATGCTTAACACGTTCGGCCTCAGTGCCGGCGTGCGGCTGATCGCGACCGGTCTGATCATCGTCACGGTGATCGCGATCGGCGGCGGATCGAAGCGAGTGTGACAAAGATCAGGCTTGGGCAAGGAAAAAGCGCGAAAAGACAGTTTCGCGCTTTTTCCGTTGAACCAAACCCGATGGGGCCCGTTTGTGCAGTGCGGTAGTGATACCGCATACGCCTTCTTGGGCGTTTCCTCCCTAGACTTCAGGCCGTCCGCGAGGACGGCCTTCTTTTTGCACAGTTTTCCGGGAAATGACACATAGCCTTAAGCATATGCGCTTAAGTTAAAGGTCATAACCTTTCCCTCACTGCGAAATATCGCCACTGCCGATGAATGCGTTCGTGACTTCGAGCGTGGCGATGGATGACTTCAGGTCGGCGATGAAGTGGTCGGCCAGCCGGGAACGGGGCCGGTAGATCGAGCTGAGGCAGGATATGCGCAGCGGCACGCGCGGCCGGAACGCCACCGTCGCGAGATCGCCGCCATCCTCCAGCGCGGTCACCCACGGATCGATCAACGCCACGCCGCCGCCAAACTGGGCGATCACCTTGGCGGCGTGCGACATGTTCGTCTCGATGATGATCTCGGGCGCGATGCCGAATTGCTGGAACGCTTCCCGGACGAAATGGCTGGGGGGAGCCTGGGCGTCGAGGAAGACCTGGCGCTCGCGCCGCAGGTCCTTCGGCGTCACCACCTCCAGCGCCGCCAACCGGTGATCGCGCCTCGTGACGCAGACGATCTCGGAATGGCCGACGATTTGGGCGTTGAGGCTGGGTTCGCTGACGGACTGATGGACGAAGCCCAACTCCACCTGATGCTTCAGCACCTGCTCCACGACGGTGTCGGAATTCATCGCCAGCAGATCGACGCGGACATTGGGCCGGGTCTCCAGGAAGCGCGCCACCGTCAAGGCCAGCGCCGTGGCGGCCAAGGTCGGGATGGCGGCGATCGATAGCCGCCCCTGGCGTGCCGACCGCATGGCGGTGACGCTGTCGTTGAAGGCGTCCAATTGGGTCAGGAGCCTTTGCGTTTCGACATAGAGCCGGTCGGCGTCGGGTCCCGGATGCAAGCGCCCACGCGAGCGGTGGAAAAGCTGCAAGCCGAAGTGTTCCTCCAGCTGGGCCAGCATCTTGCTCACCGCCGGCTGGGTGATGTTGTGACGGTTGGCGGTCTCCGTGACGCTCTGGGTTTCCATCAAGGTACGGAAGATCGCGAGCTGTCGCAGGCTCGGCAGCACCATAACCTCCAGGTTATGCAAGCGGGAATTTTATTCATTTGTCATCCTATCGCAACCACTGTCAAGCTGTCTCCAACATTTGAGTAATAACGGGGCCGCTTGAGATGAGCATTGACGTGCCGGAAAGCACTTCTTCGAAGATCGTTCTGTTCGAACGCGATGAATTTCTTGACCGGGCCGCCCGCGCCAAGAAACGGATGGTGGAAGCGGGCATCGACATCTTGTTGATCGCCAGCCCAGCCAATCAGTTTTGGCTGACGGGCTATGATGGATGGTCCTTCTATACTCCACAGATGGTGATCCTAGCCCTGGATGAGGAGGAACCGATCTGGTACGGCCGCAAGATGGACTCGGTCGGCGCCCGCTTCACCGTCTACATGGGCGAGGACAAGATCATCCCCTATCCCGACGCCTATGTGGCGTCGCCCGACGGGCACCCGATGGAGTACCTGGCGGGTTTGATCAAGGATCGGGGCTGGGGCGGCAAGCGGATCGGGGTCGAGAAGGACGATTACTACTACACCGCCCGCTGGCACGAGATCCTGACCCGCGACCTGCCGAACGCCACCTTTGTCGATGCCTTCCTGCTGATCAACTGGTGCCGCCTGACCAAGTCGGAGCGCGAGATCCACTATCTGAGGGAAGCCGGGACGATCGGGGCCGCCGCCATGCGCGCCGCGATCGAGGCCTGCGAAGTCGGCGTCCGCCAATGCGACGTGATGGCCGAACTGTACAAGGTGACGGTCGGCGGCACGCCCGAGATCGGCGGCACCTTCCCCTGCAAGCCGCCCAACGCCATGGTCGGCGAACTGTGCTCCGCGCCGCACCTCAGCTGGACCGATGAGCGGCTGAAACCCGGCGACATGTTCTACATCGAGCAGGGCGGCGTCCGGCACCGCTACCACTCCCCGCTGTCCCGCTGCGTCTACCTGGGCAAGCCGACCCAGGCCATGACCGACACGACCGCCGTGATCGTGGAGGGGCTGGAGGCCGTCCTCGCCACGGTCAAGCCCGGCATCGCGCTGGAGGAGCTGGAGGCCGCCTGGCGGGGCGTCATCGCTCGGCACGGCATCGTCAAGGACAGCCGCATCGGCTATCCAGTTGGCATCGGCTATCCCCCGACCTGGGGCGAGTTGACCTGCTCGCTGCGTCAGGGCGACAAGACGATCCTGGAGCCGGGCATGACCTTCCACTGCATTCCCGCGCTGTGGTTGGACAAGTACGGGCTGGTGGTCAGCGAGTCCTTCGTGGTGACGGAGACCGGCGCCGAGACCTTCGCCAACTTCCCGCGCGTCCTGTTCGCCAAAGATGCCTGAGATGCCGCTCCCCCCGCGCGGAACCGGCAGGATCGTCCATGGCCGATCCAATCTCTACGGCTATGGTGTCGGCATCCTGATGATCGAGGGGTATTTTCCCCGGCTGCCCGGAGCCATCGGCAACGCGACCACCTTTCCGTTTCCCGTGCTGCATCGGATCGTCAAAGGCGCCACCAGCGCCGTCACGGTGCGCGAGCTGTCGGCCCTGCCCCCTGATTCTGATGAGTATCGGGCGGCGGTGGCTCCGTGGATCGCCGGCGCCCAGGCGCTGGAGGAGGACGGCGTCAAGGCGATCACGACCTCCTGCGGGTTCTCGGCCATCTTCCAGCGGGAACTGGCCGCCGCCGTCAACATCCCGGTGTTCGCCTCCAGCCTGCTGCTGGCGCCGCTGATCTCGCGGATGCTGAAACCCGGCCGTCTGGTCGGCGTCATCTCCGCCGACGGCGGCAGCCTGGGACCGCGCCATCTGATCGGAGCCGGCGTCGATCCCGCCAGCATCGCGGTGGTCGGCCTGGAGGGATGCCCGCATTTCGAGGAGACCACCTACGCCGACCACCACGACCTCAACATCGACCTCCTGGAGGCGGAGGTGGTTTCGGTCGCGACCCGGATGGTCGACGACGATCCGCGGATCGGCGCGGTCCTGCTGGAATGCAGCCTGCTGCCGCCCTTCGCGGCGGCGGTCCAAGCCGCCGTCCGCCTGCCGGTCTTCGACTTCACGCATCTGGTCAACATGGTCCAGGGCGCCGTCGTGCGGCAACCCTTCAACGGCTTTCTGTGAGGATCCGATGAGGAACGCGATCTACCCAGCCCTCACCGCCGTCATCCTGGTCGGCGCCTGGTATCTGGCCGTGCTGTTCTTCGAGGTGCCGCGCTATCTGTTGCCCCTGCCGGGCGAGGTGGTGACGCGGCTGATCGAGGATCGCGACTTCCTGCTGCGCCATGGTTGGGTCACGACCTACGAGACGCTGGGCGGTTTCGCGCTCAGCATCGTGATCGGCATTCCGCTCGCCTTGCTGATCGTGTCGTCGTCGACGATCGACCGGGCGTTGATGCCGTGGATCGTGCTGTCGCAAACCTTCCCGAAGATCGCGCTGGCGCCGCTGATCGTCGTCTGGTTCGGGCTCGGGCTGGTGCCGAAGCTGATCGTGACCTTCCTGGTCGCCTTCTTCCCGATCCTGATCTCCACCATCGTCGGCCTGCGGTCGATGGAGCGCGACATGGACGAGCTGCGGCTGTCGATGCGGGCCTCGGTCTGGCAGACCTTCTGGTACTTCCGACTGCCGCTGGCGCTGCCCAGCCTGTTCGCCGGGCTGAAGGTCTCGGTCGCGTTCGCCGCCGTCGGCGCGGTCATCGCCGAATGGGTCGGCGCCAACGAGGGGCTGGGATACCTGCTGCTGACGGCCAACGCCAACCTGGACACGCCCCTGCTGTTCGCGGTGCTGGTCCTGCTGATGGTGCTGGGAATGGTCCTGTACCACGCGATCGAGATGCTGGAACGGCTGCTGATCCCCTGGCACGCGACGATCCGGCTGAAGACGGGGCAGCCCAGCTTCTAGCCGCTCCAAGGGAACATCGAACGATCAATCAAGAAAAAACGGGAGACCATCCCGGGGACGACCCATCGAAAATCAGGACATGGAGGCTTCAAACATGCTTCGCAACTTCTTCGCTTCGCTCTGCGTGGCCGCGGCGGTCTCCACGGCGGCACCCGCCCTCGCCCAGACCAAGCTCAACTTCCGCCTCGACTGGACGATCTATGGCAGCCACGCGCCGTTCTATCTGGCGCTGGAGAGCGGCTTGTACGAGAAGGCCGGTCTGGATGTGTCGATCTCGGAGGGCCAGGGGTCCGCGACCGTCACCAAGCTGGTGGCCCAGGGCGGCGATCAGGCCGGCTTCATCGATTTCGGCTCGATGGTCCGCGGCGTCGAGCAGGGCATGCCGCTGATCGGCGTGATGCGGGTGATCTCCGGCGTCATGTGCGTGATCTCGCACGAGGACGTGGCGATCCGCACACCCCAGGAGCTGGACGGCAAGGTCGTGGCATACGCGCCGTCGGAGTCGACCGGCCAGATCATGCCGGCGCTGCTGGCCGCCAATGGCGTCGATCCCGCCAAGGTCAGCGTGCTGACCCCCGCGACCGGCGCCAAGAACGCGGTCTTCCTGCAACGCCGCGCCGACGCCATCCCCGCCAACACCAACGTCCAGATCGCCCAACTGGAGGCGCAGGGCGCCAAGGTCAGCTACTTCAAGTATTCGGACTTTGGTGTCGACATCATGAACAATGGCATCGTCTTCAACGCCGATTACGCCAAGGCCAACCCGGAAGTCGTCCGCGGCTTCGTCGCCGCCACCCAGACGGCGTTCGAGATGGCCAGGAAGGACCCGAAATCGGCGTTGGACGCCTTGGTCAAGCGCCTGCCGCAGCAGGAGCGCAACCGTACCATCCTGGCCCGCCAGTTGGAGCTGACCTTCGACGCGCTCGAAACCAAGGCCACCCACGGCAAGCCCCTGGGCCACATGGAGGCGTCCGACTGGGAGTCGATGCAGGCGCTGCTGGTCAAATACACCGGCCTGCCCCGCGCCGTTCCGGTCGAGACGCTCTACACCAACGAATACCTGCCGAAATGACGGCGATGACCGATGTTTGTTTGAGGCGGCCGCTTCAGCGTCCGAGCGACGCCGCCATCGCGCTCACCGGCGTCGGCAAGACCTTCCTGCCGTCCGGCTCCGAGGTCGTGGCCCTGACCGACATCGACCTCACCGTCGGGGATGGCGAGTTCGTCGCCATCGTCGGCAGCTCGGGATGCGGCAAGAGCACCCTGCTCCGCCTGATCGCCGGATTGATGCCGGTCTCGACCGGAAGGGTCGAGGTCAAGGGCCATCGGGTCTCCGGCCCCGACCCCGGTGTGGGCATCGTCTTCCAGACCCCCGTGCTGCTGCCCTGGCGAACCGTCCGGCGCAACATCGAGCTTCAGCTGGACGTGCGGCGCCTGGGACGCTCCCAGCATGGGAAGGAAGTCGACCGGCTGATCGCCCTGACCGGCTTGGCCGGTTTCGAGAACAGCATGCCCTATGAGCTGTCCGGCGGCATGCAGCAGCGGGTGGCCCTGTGCAGGGCGCTGATCCACAATCCCGACCTGCTGCTGATGGACGAGCCGTTCGGGGCGCTGGACGCGCTGACCCGCGAGCAGATGAACGCGGAGCTGCAGCGGATCTGGATGGAGACCCGCAAGACGGTGGTCTTCATCACGCATAGCATCATGGAAGCGGCCTTCCTCGCCGACCGGGTGGTCGTGATGACTCCCCGGCCCGGCAAGATCCGCGAGATCGTGCCGATCGACCTGCCCCGCCCCCGCACCTTCGAGACCTTCAGGAACCCGGTGTTCCACGAGGCCTGCGACCGCATCCGCTCCCTGATGAGCGCGAGCGGATTGATGGAGTAGAACCCCATGTTCGTCCACCGCCCCATCCTGATGAGCGACGCCGGCATCGTCGTCAGCGGGCATCACAAGGCGTCCGAGGCCGGTGCCGCCGTGCTCAAGGCGGGCGGCAACGCGATGGATGCCGCCATCGCCGCCTCAGCCACCCTATGCGTCGCCATCCCGCACATGAACGGCTTGGCCGGCGACGCCATCGCGCTGTACCACGACGCGGCGACCAAGCGGGTCACGGCGATCGACGGCAGTGGCCGCGCTCCCGCCGCCGCCACGCCCGACGCGATCCGCGGCGCCGGTCACGCGGCGATGCCGAAACGCGGTCCCCTGACGATCTCGGTGTTCGGCTTGGTCGACGCCTGGGAAAGCTCCCTGGCGCGATTTGGCACGCGTTCCCTGCCAAGTCTGCTGGAGCCGGCCGCCGCCTTGGCGGCCAGCGGCGTGCCGGTCGATCTCACGTTCCAGACCTTCCTGGCGGGTCCGGTCTACGCGGCGCTGGCGGCGGACTTCCCGGCCCTGGTGGCGCTCTACGGCGCGCCGGGTCAACGGCCGCTCGGCGAACGCGTTCGCAACCCAGCCCTGGCCCGCACCCTGCGGGCCATCATCGACGGCGGCGCCGAGACGTTCTACCGGGGAGCCATCGCCCGAGCGCTGCTCGCCGATCTGTCGGCCGCCGGCGCCGTGATGACGGCGGAGGATTTGGCCGCGCACGAGACGGGGTTCGCGGACCCGCTGCGGGTGGACTTCGCCGGACGCCGGCTCCACGCGGCGCCGCCCAACTCCCAGGGATTGGCGCTGGCGCTGCTGGCGGGGCAGTACGACCGCGGACGCGCGGCGTCGGGCCGCTTGTCGCCCATGGACCCGGCCGAGTACCTTCCGATCAAGGAGACCGCCTTCATACACCGCGCCCGCCACACCCGCGACCCCGACGGACCCCGTCCGGATAGCTTGTTGGAAGCCGACGCGCTCGACCGCATGATCGCCGAGCGTTCCACGGCGACGGCGCCGCATCGCCCAGCCGGCGACACCTCGACCATGGTCGTGATCGACCGCTGGGGCAATGCCGTCAGCTGGGTACAGAGTCTATTCGAGGAGTTCGGCAGCGCCGTCGTCTCGCCCGAAACCGGGCTGGTCGCGCACAACAGGCTGGCGCTCCAGGGAATCGAGCCGGACGCCCCGTGGCCGTTGCTGCCCGGCAAGCGCCCGTTCCACACGCTGTGCCCAGCCCTGCTGGAGAACGAGCATGGCTGCGAGATCGCCATCGCGACCCCTGGAGACCACGGCCAGCCCCAAGGCATTTTCCAGGTCCTGCTCCGCATGTTCGCCGAGGGACACCACATCCAGGCCGCCATCGAGGCGCCTCGCCTGCGGCACGACGGCGGATCGACCGTGATGCTGGAGGACAGGGCGCCGGCGGCTTGGGCCGACGCGATCCGGGCCGCGGGCTACGACGTGTCGAGCGTCGGCCCGTGGTCGCGCCTGATGGGCGGCGTCAACGCGATCCAACGCCGCGCCGATGGCTTGCTGATGGCGGGAGCCGACCCTCGCCGCGCCTCATACGCGGTGACGGCGGACTGACGCCGCGCGGTGGTCAGGCGTCCGGCGCCGTCCGGTCGCCGGCCTCCAGTTCGCGGCGGGTGGCCTCCCTCATGTGGTCGAGCCGTTCGTGCGCCTGCTCGCGGCTCAGCGGCCCCTCGACATCCATGCCGATGGCGATGTAGTGGCCGTCGGGTTGGCTGATCGGCGTGCCGACCGGGAGGTTGATGTCGTCGGGCTGGTCGTTGCCGACCACGGCGCCGTTCCTAATCTCGATCAGATTGGCCATTCCTGTCGCTCCCGATCCTCGTTGAGGGATACCGTCCCCTTCAACGCTTGAAACTGGGATGTCGCACCAGCCGCGATGGACGGAGCAGGTTGTTGCGCTCCAGCAGGGGGTGGGCGATCGACGCGAGATGCGCGTCGATCCGCTTGAGGTCGCGTACCACGTCCAAGTGCAATCCCCTGGTTTCCTCGTGCTGGCCGGCCTCGGGCGTCAGCGCGAACTGGCTTTCCGCAGCCGCCCGCTCCAGCTCGCGGAAGCGCTCCTTCTCTTCGACCAGCCGCAAGGCCGACGGCAGATCCTCGCCCATGAAGACGGCCACGGCCAAGCGGAGCTGGGCCAGCAGATGCTCGTGCATCGCCTCGGCCTCGGTGACCTGCCGCTCCGTCAGGCGCAGGCGGCGGCGCATCCGCTTCCCGGCCAAATTGAGGACGCCCTTGTCGATGATGTCGCCGGCATGTTCCAGGTTGAGCGCCACCGTCTGGATCTGGGAAAGCCTGGCGTTCTCCTCCTCGCCGAGATCCCGCCGCCCAAGCTCGGCGAGGAACCGCGTCAGGGCCCCGTTGAGCCGATCGAGCACATCGTCCTTGCGAGTCAATTCGGCCAGCAGGCGATTGTCGTCGCGGCGCAGCAGCTCCCGGGAGCCCGTAAGCATCTCCTCGATCACATCCGCCATCCGAAGCGCCTCGCGCGACGCGTTGGCCAAGGCCACCCGTGGCGTTTCCAGGGATGCCGGATCAAGGTAGCGGGCGCTGCCGGCATCCTCCGGCCGGGGACGGTCAGGCAGCATCCGTTCCAGGACCTTGGCGATCAACGCCAACGGCGGGATGAAGAGCACCGCCAACACCGCGTTGAAGACCAGATGAAAGGTCACGACCTGCCGGCCCGCGTCGGGTATGACGGTCGTCAGGTGTTCGGATATCAGCGGCAGCAGCGGGAGGGCGACGGCGCAGCCGATCAGGCGGTTGGCGATATTGCCGACCGGCATCCTCAAGGCGTTGCGCTCGCCCGAACTGGCTGCCAGCAGTGGGTTGAGCGCGCTCCCGAGATTCGCTCCCAGCACCATCGCTAGGCCGGCGAAGGGCGAGATCAAGCCGGTGGCGGCGAACGAGGCGATCACCAGAACCGCCGCGATGCTGGAATGCATGGCCCAGGTGACCAGCGCCGCCATGACCATCACCGGCAGCGGCTCCCGGGTGATCGCCGCGATCAGGTCGCGCGCGTCGGGCGAGACGCTGGCCGGCACGATGGTTTCGACCAGCAGGTGGAGCGACAGCAGGACCAAGCCCAGCCCGATCGTCAACCGGCCGATGTTGCGGGTCCGCGTCCGCACTCCGGTCCGAAAGATGACGAGCCCGATGAAGATCAGCGCTGGATAGACGATGGTGATGTCGAAGGCGAGCGCCCAGGCGACCAGCGCCGTCCCGACATTGGCCCCCAGCATCACGGCCAAGGCGGGAACCAAGTCGATCAGTCCAGCCGCGAGGAATGACGTCGCCATCAGAGCCGTGGCGGTGCTGCTCTGAAGCGCCAGGGTCACCCCGGCTCCGGCGACGCACGCCGCGACGCGGTTCCGCAACGCCTTGCCCAGCAGCCGCCTCAAGTCGGCTCCGAACGCCCGGGTCACTCCCGTCCTGACCATGTGGACGCCCCATAGCAACAGCGCCACCTCCCCCAGCAGCTCGATCAAGGCGTGGGTGGCGGGCATCGCTGGCATCACACGGGGACCTCTTCGTTATCGACCAGGATTCGCGGCCTCTTCGAACAATGCGTCCTAAGCGACGTGTGTTCCAGCGGGTTGGCCGGTCAGCGCCAGCATCTCGGCTGAGGTCGCCTCCTCCTCCACAGTCTCGCGCGGGATGGCGATGTCCACGACACACCCCGGTGCGGACCGGTACTGAATCTTGCCATTGAGCTGAATCGTGAGGGCGGCGATCATGATGCCGCCGATGCCACCTTCGGGCATCTGCTCGCCGCAGCCGACCCCATCGTCGGCGACCCGCAGGGTGATGGTGTCGCCACCCTTCAAGGTGACTTCGATGTTACCGGAGGCACCGTTGGGAAAGGCGTGCCGCAGGGCGTTGGAAACGAGCTCGTTGACGAGCAGACCGATTGGCATGGCCATCTCCACCCGGCAGATGACCGGATCGGCATCGACCCGGATCGCGATGCTGGCATTCTCATGGGCCGGATGGTGATTATCGGCGATGGCGTCGCATAGCATCTCAATCTGGCTGGCGAGGTCCACGAAGGCCAGGTTTTCGGATTTGTAGAATTGGTCGTGCAGGCGCCCCATCACGTTGACCCTGCCCGCCAGCGCCTCCAGCCGATCGGCGCCGGAAACGGTAGGGTTCTTCTTCAAACGTGACTTCTCGACCAACATCAGGCTGAGGATTATCTGAAGGTTGTTCTTGACCCGGTGGTGGATCTCCCGGACCAGCGTGGTTTTCTCCTTCAGCAGGCGCTCCTTCTCGTTGAGGCTGTCCACCAATCGCCGCTCATGGGAGTTCAACTCGTTCAGATAGGTGCCGACCGCGTCGCTGAGCGTGGTGATCTCCTTGTAGCCCGACGTCACCGGCATCGTTCCGGTAAGCCCCCGCCGGCGTTGCTCGACCGCTTTGGATAGTCCCCGCAATGGACGGGCGATCCATACCGCCAAGGCCAGCCCAAGCAGGACGGCCGCGACGCTGAGGACCGCTCCCGCGATCATCACGGCGTCGCGAAGTTCCCGGACCGGCAGCATGGCGCTCGACATTGGCTGGCGCACCGCCACCCGCCACCCCAGCCCCAGATAGTCACCCTGGCCTTGGGTCGAAACGATGCTGGTTAGGTATTCCTCACCATCGAAATCGATGGGAGACACCGATGTGCCGGTGACTTCCATTTGGGACGGAGACAGCTTTCTCCCAAGCAACTGTATCGGTCCGAGGATGACGGTGCCATCCTTGGACAGGATCATCCCCTCGATGCCGCGGCTCTGCTTGGCGTCATCGAGGACCGAACGCTGGACCTCTTCCGTCCAATCCCAGCTGAGATGCGCCGCGATCACACCCAGCACCTTGCCATCGGTCCCATGGACGGGAGCCGCGAAGTCGAGAAAACGGGGCGGCGTGCTGTCAGACGGATAGAGCAGCGTCGCCAGGACGATGGCGTCATGGACATCACCCACATAGGGTCGTTCAAGCGCCTGTTTCCACCAACCCCGGGCGTTCGCGTCGAAGCCCTCAAGGACGCCATTGGTCGCCGCGGTCACGATGCCGCTCGGCTCGATGAAACCGATCCACGCATATGCTGGAAACGTCTCCTTCATCCGGTTGAGAACGGCGCGCTTCTCCGCCACCGAGGCGCTGGTGGAGCGAATCGTGTCAAGTGACGACGCCACCAGCAAGTCGCTGTAGCGCTCCGACATGCCATGGTCCAGGTCGCCAGCGACCTCGTCGTCGTACTCCTGCAACTGTTCCTGGATCAGGATGCTCATCCGCTTTTCGGCCTCCGATTCCAACAGGATCGCGGTACCGACAGTGAATAGCAGTCCAATTCCACCAACGCTGGCAGCCAACAACGTCCTTAGACCGATCAGAGCCATGGTGGTCCCGTTTCAAGCATCTACCTACCCGTAAGAAATAGGATACCCGAAAACGACCAAGTGACTACTATTGGTTTTTCATTGACAATTATGCCAATTGAATTCCGGTTTGCTTCGACACACTTTGCAGTGGGCGAGATATTACCTGCTACATAGGAAGATGGACAGGTCGGTTCAGACGTTTCTTCAACTCGGACCTGTGCCTTGTCGCACGATCCTTTCGGCTTGCTGAAGGGTCATGATGCATCGGCCTTGATCGGTGTCGGCGTGCTGGCTCGCGGCGTCCTGAAGCAGGAAGGCGACACGTTGCCGCTGTTCCGGGGGAAGCCGGCGGGAATCTTGTTCCAGGCCCGCCCAGGCGGTCGGCTCGCAGGCGCCAACGGATTGGAACGCGCTGGGCGGCTCCTGGTTCTGGGACATTCCCGTCCGCTGGGCTCCAGCCTGTTGGGCGCAGGCGGTCGCGAGGGCGGCGGCGGCGATGGCGACGGCAATCTTCATGGTTTTCAGCTCCTTTGGCTTGCCCAGGCGTCAACAGTCACCGCCCGCGATGCTCCCGCCGCCCAACGGGATTTGGGACCTAAGCCCGTCGGCGTTCCGGCTTCTGCTTCCGAACGAAGCCGGTCCAGGCGATATACATCTCCTTCGCGTTGCGCGGCTTCATCTCGCCCCGAAGCTGGTCATAGGCGATCTCCGCCGCGAACACGTCGGCGAAGGCCCCCTGCTCGACCGCCCAGGAGATCGCCTCGTTAGGACTGTGGAACGTCAGGACGTTCCGGGCCTGTGGGTTCGCCGAAACATCATCCGGCTCCGAATTCGCCGGCTCCATCACCATCGGCTTCCCCAGCGGAGACTTGGGCGGCGTCGGCTTGGCGTCTCCGGAACGACCGTAGAGGGCGGCCTCGATCCGCTCGGGCACGCCCTGCCAGTGGCCCTGCTCGTCCCAGATGACCATGCCGGACGGACCCTCGCGCGACCACTCCACCAGGATCCCGCGCCGGTCGCTCTCCCGCACGATGCGGAGCGACGCGTTGAGCGACCGGAACAGACGCTCGCGCTCGGTTTCGGGCAGGGTTTCGCGGACATGATGCTGGCCGTTGAGCTGCCCGTCCTCAAGGTGCCAGACCCACAACACGTGCGTCCCATGGGCCGTGACCGAGTCCTGCAACAGCCGCATCTTCTCCGCTTTGTCGACCCAAGCTTGGTTCTTGTTGCGGTTGCGGTCGGCCGCGTTGTCCAGCATGGCCCGCGCGATCGAGCTGCCGATCAGCGACGTCACGCTGTCGATCGCGATCGTCTTGATGTTGGAGCCCGGCATGTTCTGATCGAGGAGATCCTGGATGCGCTCCACCGACCGGTTATCCGCCGGCTCCTCACTCAGCTCGTACAGTTCGCCGCCCTTCAACTCGTGGCGCCTTCCGTCGGCGTCGACGATCAGCGCCGGCTGGCGCATGGCGAGGATGAAGGTCGACTTGCCGTCGCCATAACGACCTTTCAGCGCCCAGCGCCTCGGGGGAAGGATGTCCTTGTCAACTCGCTTGAAAGCCATGGCACAGTCTCTGATGTCCGCCGTCACCGCCCCGTGGTTCGAAACGCCAGCGAAGCGATGCTCCAAGGGGTGACCATACCATGATGTTCGTGGTTTGTTCCAGCTGTTTTCAATGAGAAGCAAGCGTGCGGGAGCGACGCTTCGAACATCAGAATTCAACGATCAAAAGGGAAGTTGGCGGATAGGGTGGGATTCGAACCCACGGTGAGGTTTCCCCCACGCAGCTTTAGCAAAGCTGTGCCTTCAGCCTCTCGGCCACCTATCCAACGCGGGGTTTGTATAGCGAGCGGGAACTTGTTCGGCAAGTGCCTATCGCACGCGTCCCGCACGCTTTTTTCCAGACACCCGCAACCCGGCCGTCAGGTCGCGGAACGGCTGGCG
The DNA here is from genome assembly GCF_000576635.1 of Skermanella stibiiresistens SB22. Lineage (GTDB taxonomy): Bacteria > Pseudomonadota > Alphaproteobacteria > Azospirillales > Azospirillaceae > Skermanella > Skermanella stibiiresistens. Next base: position 19,674 of record NZ_AVFL01000002.1, on the reverse strand, counting down.
GCGATCGCCTGGACGAGGTCGGCGATCAGGTCGCCGGCATCCTCGATGCCGACCGACAGGCGCAGCAGATCGTCGGGCACGGGGGTATCCGCCCCCTCGATGCTGGCGCGGTGTTCGATCAGGCTCTCGACGCCACCCAGCGAGGTGGCGCGGGTGAACAGCTTGGTGTTGGCGGCGACGGCGATGGCGGCGGCGGCCCCGCCGCTCATGCGGATCGACAGCATGCCACCGAAGCCGTCCGTCATCTGGCGCAAGGAGACCTCGTGCTGGGGATGGCTTTGCAGACCGGGGTAGAGGACCTCCAGCACGCCGGGGTGCCCTTCGAAATACCGCGCGATGTCCAGGGCGTTGGCCGACGCCGTGCGGACGCGCGGGTAGAGCGTCCGCATGCCGCGCAGCAGGAGCCAGCTTTCGAACGGCCCCAGCACGGCGCCCAACCCCTTGCGGACACCCTTGATCCTGTTCCAGTGATCATCGGCCGCGGCGGTCACCAGCGCCCCCGCGATCACGTCGCTGTGACCGTTGAGGTATTTGGTGCCGGCGTGCATGACATAGTCGGCGCCGAACGCCAGCGGACGGGTGATCACCGGGCTCGCCGAGGTGCTGTCGACCGCCAGCCTGGCGCCTGCGGCATGGGCGATGTCCGAAGCCGCCTGGATGTCGGTGACGTCCCACATCGGATTGCTCGGCGATTCGAGCCAGACCAGCGCCGTCTTGCCCGGCAGCATCGCCTTGGCCAACGCGTCCAGGTCGGCGCTCGGCACGAACTCGACGTCCAGGCCCCAGGGCCGCGCGAAGTCGATCAGCCAGTTGCGAAGCGACCAGTACATGACGGAGGGCGCCACCACATGGTCGCCCGGCTTCAGCGCCATGAACAGCGCCGTGGCCGCCGCCATGCCCGACGAGAACACCAGCGCCCCCCGCCCGCCTTCCAGCGTGTTGAGCAGCGCCTCGACCTGATCGTAGGTGGGGTTGTCCGCGCGGCTATAGACCCGGCCATGGGTGCCATAGCTGTTGTCGGCGTCGCGCAGATATGTGGTGCTGGGATGGATCGCCGGCACGATGGCGCCGGTCGATTTGTCGATCCAGCCCAGCGCGTTGGCGGCAAGGGTTTCGGGCTTCAGGCTGTCGGGCTTGCCGGCCATCGCGGGGACTCCAGGATCGGTTGAATTGGGGAGTATGCCGGGCCTCTGGGGGCCCGGCACACCTGCCGCGTCAGTCCTTCAACTTCCGGGTCAGGATTTCGTTCACCAGGGCCGGGTTGGCCTTGCCCTGGGTCTGCTTCATGACCTGACCGACGAAGAAGCCGAACAGCTTCTCCTTGCCACCCTTGAACTCGGCCACCTTGTCAGGATTGGCCGCCAGCACGCCTTCGATCGCGGTGTCGATGGCGCCCGTGTCGGTGACTTGGCGCAGGCCCTTCTCCTCGACGATCAGGGCGGCCGGCTTGCCGGTCTCGACCATCTCGGCGAAGACGTCCTTGGCGATCCGGCCGCTGATCGTGTTGTCGGAGATCAGGTCGATCAACCCGCCCAGGTTCTCGGCCGAGACCGGCGACTGCTCGATCCCCTTGCCCTGCTTGTTGAGCGCGCCGAACAACTCGCCCATCGTCCAGTTGGCGGCCAGCTTCGGGTCGCGGCCCTTGGCGACGGTCTCGTAGAAGTCGGCGCTGGCCCGCTCGGCCACCAGCACGCCGGCGTCATAGGCCGACAGCTTGTAGTCGGCGATGAAGCGCGCCTTCTTGTCGTCCGGCAGTTCCGGCAAGGTCGCCTTGATCGCGTCGACCCAGGACTGCTCCAGCTCCAGCGGCAGCAGGTCGGGATCGGGGAAGTAGCGGTAGTCGTGCGCCTCCTCCTTGCTGCGCATCGAGCGGGTCACGAACTTGGTCGTGTCCCACAGCCGCGTCTCCTGGACGATCGAGCCGCCACCCTCCAGCACCTCGATCTGGCGCTGCACCTCGTAGTCGATCGCCATCTGGACGTAGCGGATCGAGTTGACGTTCTTCGTCTCGGTCCGGGTTCCAAGCGGGCCGCCGGGACGGCGCACAGAGACGTTGACGTCGCAGCGCATGGAGCCTTCCTCCATGTTGCCGTCGCAGGTGCCGAGATAGCGGAGGATCGCCCGCAGCTTGCGGACATAGGCGGCGGCCTCCTCCGAGGTCCGCATGTCCGGCTCCGAAACGATCTCCATCAATGCCACGCCAGACCGGTTGAGGTCGACATAGGTGCGGCTGGGATGCAGGTCGTGGACGCTCTTGCCGGCGTCCATCTCCAGATGCAGGCGGGTGACGCCGACGGTCCGGCTCGACCCGTCGGGCATGTCGAGGACGATCTCGCCCTTGCCGACAACCGGCTGCTGGAACTGGCTGATCTGGTAGCCGGAGGGCAGGTCGGCGTAGAAGTAGTTCTTGCGGTCGAACACCGAGTACAGGTTGATCTGGGCCTTTAGGCCCAGGCCCGTGCGGACCGCCTGCTCGACGCACACCTCGTTGATGACCGGCAGCATTCCGGGGAACGCGGCGTCGACGAAGCTCACCTGCGTGTTTGGTTCGGAACCGAAAAGGGTGGACGCGCCCGAGAACAGTTTCGCGTTCGAGATGATCTGCGCGTGGACTTCCAGCCCGATCACCACTTCCCAGTCGCCGGTCTCGCCCTGGATCAATTTAGTCATGGTCCAACTTCCTCAAGATCAGGGTCGGCGTCAGCCGCGGGCGGCGACGAAGGGCGGCAGCGTGTTGAAGTCGGCGGCTTGCTCCAGCACGCCGGCCACCTTCAGCACCGTCGCCTCGTCGAAGGGACGGCCGAGGATCTGCAACCCAAGCGGCAGGCCGTCGGATGCCAGTCCGGCCGGAACCGAGATGCCCGGAAGGCCCGCCAGCGAGGCTGGCACCGTGAACACGTCGTTCAGGTACATGGCGATCGGATCGTCCATCTTCTCGCCGATGGCGAAGGCGGTGCTGGGCGCCGTCGGCGTCAGGATCACGTCGCACAGCTTGTAGGCCTCCTCAAAGTCCTGCGCGATCCGCGTGCGGACCTGCTGGGCCTTAAGGTAATAGGCGTCGTAATAGCCGGCCGACAGCACGTAGGTGCCGATCATGATGCGGCGCTTGACCTCCTCGCCGAAACCCTCGGCGCGGGTGTTCTCGTACATCTCCTTCAGGTCCTTGCCCTCGACCCGCAGGCCGAACCGGACACCGTCGTAGCGCGCGAGATTGGACGAGCACTCGGCGGGCGCCACGATATAATATGTCGCCAGCGCGTACTTGGTGTGCGGCAGGCTGATCTCGACCGGCTCGGCGCCGGCCGACTTCAGCCAGTCGATCCCTTGCCGCCACAGCTTCTCGATCTCCGCCGGCATGCCGTCGACGCGGTATTCCTTGGGAATGCCGACCTTCAGGCCTCGGATATCACCGGTCAGCGCCGCGCGGAAGTCCGGCACCGCCATGTCGACGCTGGTCGAATCCTTGGGATCGAAACCGCACATCGAGCCCAGCATCAGCGCCGCGTCATCGACCGTGCGGGTCATCGGACCGGCTTGGTCCAAGGACGACGCGAAGGCGACGATGCCCCAGCGCGAGCAACGGCCATAGGTCGGCTTGATGCCGACGATGCCGACGAACGAGGCCGGCTGGCGGATCGAGCCGCCCGTGTCCGTCCCGGTCGCGGCCATGGCGCAACGCGCGGCGACGGCGGCGGCCGAACCGCCCGACGAGCCGCCGGGAACCAGCTTGCGGGTCCACTGCCATTCCTGGACAGGGTGCGGCTGGCGAACCGCCGCCGTCAGCTCGGAAAGGAAGCCGCCCTCCTCCGCTCCGGCGTCGCGCTGGACGAGGGTGCCGGGGCTCCACGGGCTCACGACCGGGCCAAAATGGCTGGTCATGTTGGACGAGCCCATCGCGAACTCGTCCAGGTTGACCTTGCCCAGCATGACGGCGCCGTCGCGCCATAGGTTGGCGGTGACGGTGGACTCGTAGGGCGGCTTGAAGCCTTCGAGGATGTGGCTGCCGGCGGTGGTCTGGAAACCGGCCGTGCAGAACAGGTCCTTGACCGCGATCGGCAGGCCGTTCATCGACCCGGCCTCGCCCTTGGCGCGCGCGGCGTCGGCCCTCGAAGCCATGGCGAGCGCCTGATCCGGCGTCTCGGTGATGAAGGCGTTCAGCGGGCGCGATGCCTCGACCGCGCGGACATGCGCCTCGGTCAACTCGACGCTGGTGAACTCACCCTTGGCCATACCGGCCAGGGCTTCGGTCATGGAAAGCTTGGTGAGATCCGTCATCACTCGACAACCTTGGGCACGACGAAGAAGCCCTCGGCGGTCTCCGGGGCGTTGGACAGCACGGCGTCGCGGACGCCGCCGTCGGTGACGGCGTCGGGGCGGCGGCGCAGCTTGTGGGGCGCCACGCTGGTCATCGGTTGCACGCCGACGGTGTCGACCTCGTTCAATTGCTCGACGAAGTTCAGGATGTTGCTGAGTTCGCCAGCCAGATGTTCCTGGTCGGCCTCGGGCACCTTGATGCGGGCCAAGTGGGCGATCTTCGCCACGGTGGCCTTATCGAGCGACATGGGGTAAGTCTCTCCGTCCGCGAACGCCGCTAGCCGGAGCCCTGCCCCGGCCGACGGCAGATATGGTAATTTAATGATAGTGCGCCGAAAGTAACACCCGCTATGGCGATCCGCAAGCTCACGGACCTTCCCACACTGGTGCCTCGCGGCAAGCGGCTGCTGGGCCTGGACACCGGCTCCAAGACCATCGGCATGGCGATTTCCGACCCCGGCTTCTCCGTGGCGTCGCCGATCGGCACCATCAAGCGGACCAAGTTCACGGCGGATGCCCGCGAACTCGCGCGTTACATCAAGGACCGCGAGGTCGGCGCCGTGGTGATCGGTCTGCCGGTCAACATGGACGGCAGCGAGGGACCGGCGGCCGAGCGCGCGCGCCAGTTCGCCGCCAGCATGATCGAGCACAAGGACCTGTTGGGCGGCGAGTTGGACATCGCGTTCTGGGACGAGCGGCTGTCGACCAGCGCCGTCCAGCGAATGATGATCGACGCCGACATGACGCGGAAGCGCCGCGCCGAGGTCGTGGACAAGATGGCGGCGGCCTACATCCTCCAGGGCGCGCTGGACGCTTTGTCGCGGTTCAAGGCGGCCAACGCCCCGCCGGAGGATGTTCATTGGGCCGATCGGAGGGATGACGGGAATCCGGAAGACGGCCCCGTCTGAATGCGTCAGCTCGTCATCGTCTTCACGGCCCTCACTCCCATCTTCCTCCTGATCCTGCTGGGGTATCTGCTACGTCGGAGGCGGTTCGTCGACGACGCCTTCTGGGTTCCGGCGGAGAAGCTGACCTATTACGTCTTCTTTCCGCTGCTGCTGCTGGACAACCTGTCCAGGGCGACGCTGGGCGACCTGATGGTCGTTCCGATGGGGTTGTCCCTGGTCCTCGCGGTCCTGACCACGGCGGCGATCCTATACGCCTCCCGCCGCCACCTGAAGCTGGACGGGCCAGCGTTCACCTCCGTCTTCCAGGGATCGGTCAGGCCCAACACCTTCGTCGGGCTGGCCGCCGCCGCGGCGCTGTTCGGCAAGCCGGGCGTCACGCTGTTCGCGATCGGTCTGGCGACGGTGGTTCCCCTGGTCAACGTGCTGTGCGTCGTTGTCCTGTCGCGCCACGGCACCGGCAACGGAACCTCGTTCCGAGCGGTGGCGCTCGGCATCCTGAGGAACCCGATCATCATCGGGGTCGCCAGTGGCGCGGCGCTCAACCTGACCGGCATCGGGCGGCCGCCGCTGATTGGTCCCGTGTTCGAGATCCTGGGCGACGCGGCCCTGCCGATGGGTTTGCTGGCGGTTGGCGCCGGCCTGGACATGGCGGCGGCGCGGGCGTCGGGCGGTGCCGTGCTCCAGTCGTCCGTGCTGAAACTGCTGATCGTCCCGGGGCTGACGGCGCTCTACGGGGCAGCCTTCGGGGTCCATGGGTTGACGCTGACAGTCGCCGTCCTGTTCAACAGCCTGCCGGTCGCGGCCTCGGCCTATGTGCTGGCGCGCCAGATGGGTGGCGATTCCAGGTTGATGGCCGGGATGATCACGGCGCAGACGGTATTGGCCCTGCCGTCCATTCCGCTGGCATTACTGCTGTTCGGATGAAACTCAGACCCCTTCCGCATGTTTGACATTCATCAGCGAGATGAAAAGTCCGGAGTGGAATGGGTTGGAGGTGGGACGCAGATTTCAATACGGGGAGCGGCAGAACCGCCAACTCCCTCCCCTCAGCGCCATCCGCGCGTTCGAGGCGGCCGGGCGCCATGGCAGCTTCACGGGAGCGGCCCAGGAGTTGAAGGTCACTCCGGCGGCCATCAGCCACCACGTCAAGATGTTGGAGCTGTGGCTGGGAGTGGAGCTGTTCCGCCGTTTCGCCCGGGGCCTGGAGCTGACCGACGACGGCCGGCGCTACCTGCCGCGACTGACCAGCGCCTTGGACGAGATCGCGTCGGTGACCGACGACTTGAAGGGCGAGAGGTCGGAGGGCGGCAGGTCCGGTCAAGCCTGAGCCAGCCGCCGCCCTCGCACGGGCAGATCAGGCGCGCCAGAACGGCTTTGCCGCCTCGTGCTCCAGATCGGCGCGCGACAGGCCGATATCGCGGAGCAAATGGTCATCCATCTCGCCCAGCCGGTTCCGCTGACGGGCGCGGTCCTGCCAGTCGAGCATGGTGTCGAACACGGTCACCAGCGCGTCGTTCAGTCCCTTGAGGCTGATGCCGTGTCCCGCCGCGAAAGAGGTCGAGGAGGAGGCCGGGGTGCGGATCGCCGTCACGGACGCGAACTTCCGAGTACCAACAGTCATCGCAAGCTCTCCTTATGCGAAAGCGAGGCTGACCGGGCCGTCGCTTACGGGGTCATCACCGGGGTTTGTCACTGTGATGAGCCAATATTTGCGCCGCATGGCCCTTGCGCGCAAACGACGCTTTCTCATAAAGTCGATTAGCAAAACTAATCCGATGGGCCAAACGATGGGTCGCCGCCTGCCTCCGCTGAACGCCATCCGGGCCTTCGAGGCCGCGGCGCGGCATCTCAGCTTCACCCGCGCCGCGGAGGAGTTGAACGTGACCCAAGCCGCGATCAGTCACCAGATCAAGGGGTTGGAGGACACGCTTGGCCTTCCGCTGTTCCGCCGGCTGAACCGGGCCCTGGTGCTGACGGAGGCCGGCCAAGGCTACCTGCCACCACTCCGCGAGGCGCTGGACCAGATCGCCGACGCCACATCCAAGTTGAAGGCCGCCGATGGCGGCGGGTCGCTGACCGTCAGCACGCTGGCGTCTTTCGCCGCGAAGTGGCTGGTCCCCCGGTTGCCGCGTTTCCAGGAGCGGCACCCCAGCTTGGACGTCCTGCTGTCGACCTCGTCCAACATGGTCGACTTCACTCAACAGGACGTCGACGTGGCGATCCGGTTCGGCCGCGGCGGCTGGGAGGGTGTGCGGGCGGAGAAGCTGCTGACCGAGGATATCTTCCCGGTCTGCGCCCCCCGCCTGCTGGAGGGCACCAAGCCCTTGCGTACCCCCGAGGATCTGGCGGGCTTCACCCTGCTGCACGACGATTTCCTGATCGGCTGGACGATGTGGCTGAACTCGGCGGGCGTGAGTGGCGTCGACGCGGCGCGTGGTCCCCGCTTCATGACGGATTCGGCTCTGATGCTCCAGGCGGCGATCGCCGGGCATGGCGTCGCCCTGGCTAGACGGGTCCTGGCGGCGGACGATCTGGACGCCGGGCGGCTGGTGGCGCCGTTCGGCTTCAGCCTGCCGACTAACCTGGCGTATTATTTCGTGGCGCCGCCCCGCTACTTCGAGCGGCCCAAGGTGGCGGCCTTTTACGAATGGGTGTGCGCCGAAGCGCGCGACTACCGGGACGCCGAGGCCCGCGCCGGTTCGCCGGCCGCCCTTGTCAATCCGCCGGGGTGGTCCGTATAACGGCGGACCTCTTCCGGAACTCGGATTCATCGCCCATGACCTCGTCCAGCCGCCCCGCCGCCTCCGGACCGCTCGCCGGCTTGAAGGTGTTCGACATGACCCGCGTGCTGGCGGGGCCGAGCGCCACGCAGGTGCTGGGCGACCTGGGAGCCGACGTCATCAAGGTCGAGCGGCCCGGCCAGGGTGACGATACACGCAAGTGGGGCCCTCCCTATGTCCGCGACGGCGAGGGCGCCAACACGACCGAGAGCGCCTATTATCTCTCCGCCAACCGCAACAAGCGCTCGATCACGCTGGACTTCACCAAGCCGGAGGGGCAGGCGCTGGCCCGCCGCATGATCGCCCAAAGCGATATCCTGCTGGAGAACTACAAGGTCGGGACGCTGAGCCGGTACAATCTCGGCTACGAGCAGCTGAAGGACGAGTTCCCCGGGCTGATCTATTGCTCGATCACCGGGTTCGGCCAGACCGGTCCCTACGCGCCGCGCGCCGGCTATGATTTCCTGGTCCAGGCGATGGGCGGCATCATGAGCGTCACCGGCGAGCCGGATGGCGATCCACAGAAGATCGGCGTCGGCGTCGCCGACCTGATGACCGGCATGTATGGACTGGTCGGCATGCTCGCCGCCCTCCACCACCGGGAGAAGACGGGCAAGGGCCAGCACATCGACATGGCGTTGCTCGACACGCAGGTCGCCTGGCTATCCTATGTCGGGCAATATTACCTGACCAGCGGCGAGGCGCCGCCCCGCATGGGCAACGCCCACCCGACGATCGTGCCGTACGAGGCTTTTCCGGCCTCGGACGGCTATGTCATCCTGGGCATCGGCAATGACGGGCAGTACGGCCGCTTCTGCCAATTCGCCGGCCATCCGGAGCTGGCGAGCGATGCGCGATTCGCCACCAACGAGCAGCGGGTGCGCAACCGGCTGGAGCTGATCCCGATCCTCCGCGATCTGGTTTCCCGACAGCCGCGCGAGCATTGGCTGGCGGGTCTGGCGCCGCTGGGCGTGCCGTGCAGCCCGATCAACACGGTGGATCAGGTGTTCGACGATCCGCAGGTCAAGGCGCGTGGGATGGCGATCGCGATGCCGCACGCGCTCGCGCCCGAGCCCATCCCCCTGATCGCCAGCCCGATGAAACTGTCGGATACGCCCGTCGATTACCGACACGCTCCGCCCACGCTGGGCCAGCACACCGACGAGGTGCTGGGGGAGTGGCTGGGATTGGGCGAAGACGACATCTCGAAGTTGCGCGACGACGGCATCGTTTAAACCAATCCAAGCTCCATATACGGCGGACCGGCCGTTTCTGACGGCCTTTCGATCGGGGAGACTCCGATGTCCGCATGGAAGACGCGCGCGAGCCTGATGGCGGCGGTGGCGCTGGGATCGCAGGCCATCGTACCCGCGGCCTTGGCCCATCACGGCTGGGGCAGCTATGACAGCACGACCCTGACGACGTTGGACGGTACCGTCAAATCGGTGTCCTTCGGCAACCCGCACACCGCGCTCCAACTGGAGGCGCAAGGCAAGACGTGGGAGATCGTGCTGGCTCCGCCGTCCCGCATGACGGGCCGGGGGTTGCCTGACGGCACCTTGAAGGAGGGCCAGACGGTCAGCCTGGACGGCTACATCCACAAGAGCGATCCGGTCGAACTCCGGGCCGAGCGGATCAGGGTGGACGGCAAGTCGGTCGAACTGCGCTGATGGAGCATGGTGGCATGGGTCCGGCCTGGGCGCTGGCCCTGGAACAGTCGGCCCTGGGCGAGACGCTGCGGCAGGCGTTGTGGCTCTACCCCATCGCCAATGTCCTGCACGTGCTGGCGGTCGTCGCCATGGTGGGGAGCATCTTCGCCTTCGACCTGCGGGTGATGGGCGTCGCCCGGTCGCTGCCCGTGGCGGCCTTGGCCCGGCTGCTGCTGCCGATCGCGGTCGGGGGCTTCGCCGTGGCGGTGGTGACGGGATCGCTGCTGTTCACCGCCGATGCCACCGCCGTTTGGAACAACCCGGTCTTCGTCTACAAGCTGGGGCTGATCGGGCTGGGACTGGTCAACATCATCATCTTCCACCGGATTCCCTGGCGCGAGGCGGATCGCTGGAGCGTCGGCGTCAAGGCTCCCGCGCTGGCCATGGCCGGAGCGGCGGTGTCGGTGGGCGTGTGGGCCGGCACCGCGACGCTGGGGCGCTTGATCGCCTATTTCTAGGCGATTGCGGGGCGGGTGACACGTCCTTATAGTCCCGCCCCATCATGACCATCCAACGTGGCACTCCGGGTCGCCCCCGTCATCTGCTGGCTCTCCAAGGCATGCCGGCCGCGGAACTGACCGCCCTGCTCGACCGGGCGGACACTCCGGCGATGGAACGTCCCCTGGCTGGAGCGATGGTCGCCGGCTTGTTCCCGGCGCCGTCGGAACCGCTCGATGACGCCTTCGCGGCGGCGCTGGACATGACGGGTGCCGCGCGGGCCGAGAACCTGTCCCAAGCGGTCGCGGCGGTCGCGCGGCATCCCCAAGTCGGCGGTGTCGCGTGGCTGGCGCGGAACGCTCCCTGCCCGATCGTCAGCGCCGGGGACGGCGACCACGAGAACCCGATCCAGGCGCTGGCAGACGTGCAGGAACTGCGGCGGCGATTCGGCACGGTGCGAGGGTTGGTGGTGATACTGGCGGGCGACATCGCGCATCATGGCTCGGCCTTCTCCGCCATCCACATGCTGAACGCACTGGGCGCCTTCGTCCGCGTCGTGGCGCCACCAACCCTGCTGCCCCCCGAGATCGACCGCCTGGGTGCCGAGGTCTTCATTTCGCCGGTGGATGGCTTGCGCGGAGCCGACGCGGTGCTTCGCTATCCGCTGGACCTGGAGCGCTCCCTCGGAACACTGGTGCCCTCGGCGCGCGAGTACGAAGCCCTATACGAGATCGGCGACGCGGTCCCGCTTGTCCAGACGACATCGGCGAGCCTCGCCGCGGTGATCGCCGCGTGCCTGATCCATGTCACCGGCGAGGCGGCGCGATGACCCGGAGGATCGCCTATCGCCACGCCCGCCTGCTCGATCCCGCCAGCGGGCTCGACACGGTGGGGACGGTGTTGACCGAGGGTGGCGTGATCGCCGATCTCGGTGCCGGCCTGTTCGCCGATGGAGTTCCAGACGGCATCGAAACGATCGACCTGCGGGGCCTTTGCCTCGCCCCCGGTCTGATCGACATGCGGGTCGCCGCCGGTGACGGGCATGGATATGTCGACGAGGACACGGCGAGGTCCGCCGCGGCGGGTGGTGTCACATCCATCGTGCTGCTGCCGCCCCACACCAGCTTGCGCCATTCGCCCGTCCGTGTGTTCCACTATGCCGGGGCGACAACCGGCACCGGCGCCTTGGCGGAGATGGGATTGGCGGCCCAAGTGGGGGCCTTGGCCTTCACCGATGGCGCCAACGCCATCGCCGACGCGGCCGTGATGGTCCGGGTGATGCGCTATGCCGCCGCGCTGGGCCGCTTCGTCATCCAGCATCCGGAGGAACCCAGCCTCGCCGCCGGCGGCCAGATGAACGCGGGAGAGGTCGCGACCCGCATGGGGCTACCCGGCATTCCGGCCCAGGCCGAGGTCATCCCGATCGAGCGCGACCTTCGGCTGGTCGAATTGACGGGCGCACGGCTCCACATCGCCCATGTCTCGACCGGCGCCGCCGTCGATGTCATCCGCGACGCCAAGCGGCGGGGCCTGCCGGTCACCTGCGACACCGCCCCAGCCTATTTCGCGCTGACAGAGACCGACGTGATGGGGTATCGCACCGTCGCCAAGCTGTCGCCGCCGCTCCGGGACGAGATGGAACGTCGCGCCATCGTCGAAGGGCTGGCTGATGGCACGATCGACGCCATCGCCAGCGACCATCAGCCCCACCCGGCGGCGGCGAAGGATGTCCCCTTCCCCGAGGCCGCGTCCGGCATCGTCGGGCTCGAAACACTGCTGCCGCTGACGCTGGAAATGGTTCAAAACGGCAAGCTGCCGATGCTCGATGCGCTCGGGCTGCTGACCGCGGGGCCGGCGCGTCTGCTGGGCCTGGAATTGGGGCGTCTCGCCAAGGGCGCTACCGCCGATCTCACCATCTTCGATCCGGACTGGCTATGGCGCGTCGATGTCGGCCGCTTCGCCAGCGGGTCGCGCAACTCGCCTTTCGATCGCCGTCCCGTCACCGGGCGGGCGATCCGCACCGTCGTGGCCGGCGAAACCGTCTTCACCCTGGACGCATGATCCCCTCGATCCACCGGAAAACAGTCGAATGCCCGATCCGATAAGCTGGGGTTTCACCTGGCCCTACCTGCTTGCCGCCGCCGTCGCCGGATATCTGCTGGGCTCGATCCCGTTCGGGCTCGTCCTGTCGAAGCTCGCCGGGTATGGCGATATCCGCAAGATCGGCTCCGGCAACATCGGCGCCACCAACGTGCTGCGCACCGGCAACAAGCCGCTGGCCGCCCTCACCCTGATCCTGGACAGCGGCAAGGGCGCCTTCGCCGTGCTGCTCGCCAACCAGTTCGGACCGGACGCGGCGGTGCTGGCGGGGGCCGGGTCGATGCTGGGCCACACCTTCCCGGTCTGGCTCGGCTTCAACGGCGGCAAGGGTGTCGCGACGGCGCTGGGCGTGCTGCTGGCGATCTCGTGGCCGGTGGGCGTGATCGCCTGCGCCACCTGGCTGCTGGTGGCCTTCGCGCTCCGCTACTCGTCCCTGTCGGCGCTCGTGGCCCTGGGCGTCAGCCCGTTCACCGCGTGGTGGTTCGCCGGGCCGCAGGTGGCGCAGCTCTGCGCCTTCATCGCGCTGCTGGTCTATGTCCGCCACCACGCCAACATCCGCCGCCTGCTGAAGGGCGAGGAGCCGAAGATCGGATCGAAGAAGAAGGCGGAGGCGGCCTGAACGGGCCGCCTTCCCGTTCTACAGGAAGAACACCACGGTGGTCAGGACGAACAGCGGGATCAGGATCAGCCCGGACCATATCATGTAGCCGAAGAAGCTCGGCATGTTGACGCCGCGTTCCTCGGCGATCGACTTGACCATGAAGTTCGGCGCGTTGCCGATATAGGTGTTGGCGCCCATGAACACGGCGCCGGCCGAGATCGCCAGCAGCGTGTTGGGCACGTCATGCATCAGGTGCAGGGGATCGCCGCCCGCCGTGTTGAAGAACACCAAGTAAGTCGGCGCGTTGTCCAGGAAGCTCGACAGCAGCCCGGTCGCCCAGAAATACATGTAGTTGATCGGCTGTCCGTCCGGCGTGGTGACCGCCGAGACAACACCCCCGAGCGCCCCATCCGTTCCGGCGCGGAGGATCGCGATGGCCGGGATGATGGTCAGGAAGATCGCGGCGAACAGCTTGGCGACCTCCAGGATTGGGAACCAGCTGAAGGCGTTGAGGTGGCGGTTCTCCTTCGTCGTCAGCTTGAGCGACAGCGCCACCACGCCCAGCAGCAGCAGGTCGCGAACGATGTTCTGGATCTCGACATGGACGTGGTAGACGTCGAACCCGATCCCCGGCTTCCAGACGCCGCTGAGCAGGACAGCCGCGATAACGCCGCCCAGCAGAAGGATATTGATCCCGCCCTCGATACCCAGCTTCTCGCCGCCCTTGTGGACCACGGGCGCCGGCGGCTCCTTGGCGTACAGGTAGCTGTCGAGCGCGAAGAACACCGCCAGCAGGATCGCCGACGCCATCGCCATCGGCAGCAGCATGTGCTTGGTCGTCCAGAAGAAGTCGACGCCCTTCAGGAAACCCAGGAACAGCGGCGGATCGCCCAGCGGGGTCAGCGACCCGCCGATATTGGCGACCAGGAAGATGAAGAAGACGACGACGTGCATCTTGTGCCGCCGCCCGTCATTGGCCTTCAGCAGCGGCCGGATCAGCAGCATGGCCGCCCCCGTCGTGCCCATCCAACTCGCGATCATGGTCCCCAGGAACAGCAGGCCGGTATTGACCATGGGTGTCCCGGTCAGGCTGCCGGTGACCCGGACGCCGCCGGCGACGGTGAACAGCGCCAGCAGCAGCACGATGAACGGGATATATTCCAGCAACGCCGTGTGCAGCATCTCGTATAGTGCCAGGTCGAAGCCGTGGATCAGCGCGAAGGGGACCAGGAACGCCAGCGCCCAGAACGCCGAGATCTTGCCGAAGTGATGGTGCCACAGGTTGGGCGCCAGCAACGGGAAGAGCGCTATCGACAGCAGGATGCCAGCGAAGGGGAGGACCCAGATCAGCCCCATCGACGAGCCGTCCAGATGGGGTGCGCCGCCGTGCTCCGCCGCCACCCCGGACGCCACTTCCGCCGCCGCGGCCAGCGGGGGAAAGGCCAGGACGAGGCAGGCGAGGACCAGTGCCGCGAAGGCGCCGGGCGCTCCCCTGCGCCAAGGGAAGGTTGCGCGGCGGAGGGTGGCTGACGCGTCGCTTTTCATTGATCTCGGCAATTTCTTGGAGGGTAGGATGGGTCGGTCACGGCGGCGGAGTATGCCGCCGGATAAAATGCAAGCCAAGCTCAAAGCCGGTCTCAAGGCTCGGGACAGGCGGAAAGCGTCAGCGGCTTGTCGGCCACGCGGGTGATGTCGGCCAAGGCCCGGCATTGCCCGGCGGCACAAAGGCGATAGTCCGCGGTGAAGCTGGAATTGGCGAGGGTCAGCCGCTCCAGCGGCGCCACCTTGGGCCGGTAGACCCACGATCCGTCGATCAACTCCGCGCCGTCGGGAACCTCCATGCCGGCTCCATCGCCCCGCACATGGGCCTCCATCAGCACCAGCCGGTGATCCGCCACGAGCCAATCCTCCCGCCACTCGATCTTCTCGACCGAGTGGGTCCAGGCCAGGGAGAACCCCTCGCCGGATCCGCCGAGGGGAAGACGCGCCACCGGCGGCTCCCCCGCGGCGGAACCGGCGAGCGCGATGCAAAGCGCCGCTGTCACCGGTGTCACTCAGGCGGTCCGATCGGCGTGCCGTTGCCCGGTGACGCCGCGCGTGCGCCACCAATGATAAACCGCGAACGCCAACGCCAGGGCCAGGCCAAGCTCGTCCGTAACCGGCAACGCCACCACCAGCAGGAAGGCGGCGGCCGTCGCCCAGATCCGCTCCAGCACGGTCAGCCGGGTCCGCAGATAGCCGATCGACGCGGCGCCCCACAGCCCGATCGAGATCACGGCCTTCACGACGACATAGATCGTCGCCACCGTGTCGTCGGTCTGCAGCATCAGGCTCGGCGAATAGACCGCCATGAACGGCACGACGAAGCCGGCCACGGCGATCCTCATGCATTGCAGTCCTATCTTCAGCCCGCTGGTCCGCGCGATCGGCGCCGCCGCGAAGGCCGCCAAGGCCACCGGCGGCGTCAGGTCCGCCATGATGCCGAAGTAGAAGACGAACATGTGGCTGACCAGCAGCGGCACGCCGAGGTCGAGCAGCGCCGGCCCGACCAGCGAACTGGTGATGATGTAGTTGGGAATGGTCGGGATGCCCATGCCCAGGACAAGGCAGGTCAGCATGGTCAGCACGAGACTGAGGAACAGGCTGCCCTCGCCGACCGAGACGATGACGCGGACGAAGTTCGATCCCAGGCCGGTCAAGGTCATGGTGCCGATGATGACGCCGACCAGGGCGCAGGCGACACCGACGCTCAGCGCGTTGCGGGCACCTTCCGCCAAGCTCTCGACCGTCAGGTTCAGCGTCTCGCGGCCACCTCGGGTGAACAGGTTGAACAGGATCAGCGCGCCGATCAGCAGGTAGACCGCCGAGATGCCGTACTCGAAGAAAGCCGAGGCGGCGAAGCCAAGCGCTATCCAGAACACGACGCGCAGCGCCATGGGACCCAGCAGCGTCGCGACCGACGTTCCCAGGATGATCAGGGCGGTCAGGCCCAACCCGACGGTGCCGGCGAAAAGCGGCGTGTAACCCGAGAACAGCAGGTAGACCAGCACCGCCAGCGGCAGCACCAGAAACCACTTCTCCCGGATCGCCGTCAGGGGGTTGGGGCAGTCCTTCTTGGGCAGGCCCACCAGGTTGAGGCGGCCGGCCTCCAGGTGAACCATCCACAGCACCGTCGCGAAGTACAGGATCGCCGGGATGATCGCCGCCTTGACGATCTCGACATACGGGACGTTGATCGTCTCGGCCATGATGAAGGCGACGGCGCCCATCACCGGCGGCATGATCTGGCCGCCCATGCTGGCGGTGGCCTCGACCGCGCCCGCGAATTCCGAGCGGTAGCCAAACCGTTTCATCAGCGGAATGGTGAACTGCCCTGTCGTCACCACGTTGGCGACGCCGGAGCCGTTGATCGTGCCCATCAGCGCCGACGACACCACCGCGACCTTGGCGGGGCCACCGCGTTGGTGGCCGACGGTGCCCATGGCGACGTCGGTGAACAGCCCGATCATGCCCGCCCGTTCCAGGAAACTGCCGAACAGGATGAACAGGAAGATGTAGGTCGACGACACGAAGATCGGGGTGCCGTAGATGCCCTCGGTGCCCAGGAACATCTGGTCGACCACCTGATCGAAGCCATAACCCCGGTGGTTCAGCGGCGACGGCAGATATTCGCCGAACAGCGCGTAGGCCAGGAAGACGGCGCAGACGATCGGCAGGGCGATGCCCATGATCCGCCGCGCCGCCTCGAACACCAGGGCAACCGCCACCAGCCCGACCACGATGTCGGTCATGCTGGGGTCGCCCGCCCGCATCAGCAGGTCGTACTCGAAGTACCAATGGTACAGACCAATCGCGAAGCCGAGGACTCCGACCGCCCAGTCCAGCCAGAACGCCCCACCCCGGTTGGACCGCAGCGAGGCGCACAGGGCGAAGGTCAGCAGCAGCAGGAAGCCCACATGGAGCGACCGCACCACCAGACTCGACAGCGGCGTGTAGGACGCCGTGTAGATCTGGAACAGCGAGAAGGCCACGGCAATGGCGAAGATCAGCTTGCCCGAGACCGTCGATCTGTCGGTCGGCCCGGCGTGCATGATGCCGGACTCCGCCGGACCATGGCCCGGCTGGAGGATTTCGGCTTCGGTGTTGGCCGCCATGCGGCTTTACCTCCGGAGGCTGCGAGACATCGGTGAGGCGCCTGGGATACGGCGCCTCAGCGCAGTACGCCGGCCTCGCGGAAGTACTTTTCGGCGCCGGGGTGCAGCGGGATCGGCATGCCCTTGGTCGCGGTTTCCAGCTTGATGTCCTTGGCGGTGGCATGCGCCGACGCCAGCACGCCGAGATTGTCGTACATCGACTTGGTCATCTGGTAGACCAGATCGTCGCTGACGCCGGAATGGGTCACGAGGAAGTTGACCACGGCGGCGGTCGGGACATCCTGGGTCTGACCGTCATAGGTCCCGGCTGGGATGACTTCGGCCACGTAGACCGGGTTGCCGACGCCGGTCACGACATCGGCGGGGATCGGCACGATCGTGATCGGATTGGTGGCCGCCAGATCGCGGATCGAGGCTACGCCCAACCCGGCGGACTGGAGCGTGGCGTCGATCTGCCGATTCTTGACCAGTTCAACCGACTCGGCGAAGGGCAGGTATTCCACCTTGCCGAAATCGGCATAGGTCAGGCCGGCCGCCTTGAAGATGGCGCGGGCGTTCAGTTCGGTTCCGGAACGGGGAGCGCCGACCGAGATGCGCTTACCCTTGAGGTCCGCCAGGGTCTTGATGCCGCTGTCGCCGCGGGCGACGATCTGGATGTAGTTGGGGTAGATCGCGGCCATGCCGCGGATCTTGGTCAGCTTGCTCTTGAAGCCCGCCTCCTCGTCGCCTTCCCAGGCGGCCGCCACGCTATCACCCAGCGAGAACCCCACCTCGCCCCGGCCCTGCTGAAGCAGGTTGAGGTTCTCGACCGACGCCTTGGTCGACTGTACGGCGGTCCGGGCCTCGGCGATCTTGTCGGCGTAGATCTTGGTCAGCGCCACGCCAAGCGGATAATAGACGCCGCTGGTGCCGCCGGTCAGGACATTGACGAACTGCTCGGCCCTGGCGCCGCCGGTACCCGGTGCCGCCACGCCGATCGCCAGGACGGCCGCGGTCGCGGCGGCCAGAATCATCCTCTTCATCGTCAACTCCCCGTCTTTTTGGTTTTTCTCACGCGCGATCGTGAGGGTAATCGCCGCGGAGGCGATTTGCCAGATGGAACAATCGCATGCAAGGGTGCTTGTCCGCCGCCCGGTCGGGGACTACGGTCGTCAACCCGCCCAGGCGCGAGCCCCGGCGCGATATTCCGCGCGAAACGAGGAACGACATCATGGACATGACCGGAGAGTACAAAATCTCCGCACCCCGTTCGCGGGTTTGGGAAGCGCTCAACGATCCCGAGATCCTGAGACAGTGCATTCCCGGCTGCGAGGAGATCCAGAAACAGTCCGACACCGAAATGACCGCCAAGGTGACCGCCAAGGTCGGGCCGGTCAAAGCCAAGTTCGCGGGCAAGGTGACGCTGAGCGACATCGATCCGCCCAACGGCTACACCATCAGCGGCGAGGGCAGCGGCGGTGCGGCGGGCTTCGGCAAGGGTGGCGCCAAGGTGGCCCTGCTGGACGATGGCCCGGACACGATCCTCAACTACACCGCCCACGCCCAGGTCGGCGGCAAACTTGCCCAAATCGGGTCGCGTCTGATCGACGGCACCGCGCGCAAGATGGCGGACGACTTCTTCGCCAAGTTCACCGAGGTCGTCGGCCGCCCGCCCGAGGCCGCCGTGACGACGGCGGAGGCCGTCTCGGCAGAGACGACGCCGATCATCGAGTCACCAGCGTCCTCCACGTCACCACCCGTCGAGGATACCCTGACACAGCCGGTCGCGGCGATGACCACGGAGACCGCCGCCGTGCCGCCGCCGTCAGCCACGCGGGCTCCCCCACCGCCGACACCGGCGGCGTCCGAGACCAGCGGGGGATTGCAACCCATCGTTTGGATACCGCTGGTCGTCGTGGTGGTCGGCATCCTGCTCTGGGCGTTCATCTGACCACCCATCCCCAGCGAATATGGGGCATGCGTGACGGGTGCCGGGGATCGCTTGACCAACTCCGGCACCTCTCATAGCCTGTTCGTTGCAGATGATGCCGGTTCGACATAAGGCGGAAAATCAAGCCGCCACCCGGGAACCGGATAATCAGCGGGGCTGGCGGAAATAGGCCGACGAACAGGGGCCGATAAAAGAGGGGAGAGACAACAATGCCAACCGTATCCTTGCAGGTTAACGGCAAATCCGTCACGCGCGAGGTCGAGGGGCGCACGCTGCTGGTGCAGTTGCTGCGCGAGCACCTTGGCCTGACGGGAACCCACGTCGGCTGCGACACCAGCCAGTGCGGTGCCTGCGTCGTCCACATCGACGGCCAATCCGTCAAGAGCTGCACCCTGCTGGCGGTCCAGGCCGGCGGCACCGAGGTCACCACGATCGAGGGCTTGGCGGCGGCCGATGGCACGCTCCACCCGATGCAGGCGGCCTTCCGCGAGCATCACGGCCTTCAGTGTGGCTACTGTACCCCTGGCATGGTGATGGCGGCCATCGACTTGGTCCAGACCCACGAGCACCTGGACGAGCACTCGGTCCGCGAGGGACTGGAGGGCAACATCTGCCGGTGCACAGGCTACCACAACATCGTCAAGGCCGTGCTCGCCGGTGCCGACGCGATGCGCGCCGACGTGCCCAAAGCGGCCGAATAAACGGGACAGGGGAGGAAAACAACGATGTACGCCTTCGAA
>NZ_AVFL01000001.1 GCF_000576635.1 Skermanella stibiiresistens SB22 | reverse complement strand
CCTGCAGCTTGTTGTCGTCGATCAGCTTGCGCACGGCCGGCGACAGGGTGTCATGCTGCTCGGCCGCCGGAGCCGCCGCCGGGGCGGGAGTGGCGGGAGCCGGCGCGGGCTCGGCCTTGGTCTCGGGCTTCGCCGCGGCGGGCTTGGCGGCTGGGGCGCCGGCGCCATCCGTCACGGTGCCCAGCAGGGCGCCGACCTCGACCGTGGCGCCTTCCTCGGCGACGATCTCGGAGAGCGTGCCGGCGGAGGTCGCGTTGACCTCCAGCGTGACCTTGTCGGTCTCGAGTTCCAGCAGCGGCTCGTCGACGGCGACCGAGTCGCCGACCTTCTTCAGCCACTTCGCAACCGTGGCTTCGCTGACCGATTCGCCCAGAACGGGAACCGTGATTTCCGTGGCCATGACTTCAAACCTTGTTTCTTGAGCGACGCGCTCGGTTTTGTTGGGAGATGCGGAGGCGGGCGGATGCCGCCCCCGCAAGTCCGATTACTTGCCCGACTACTTGACGGTCAGCGCCTCGTCGACGAGCTGGGCCTGTTCGCGGTTGTGCCGCTTCAGCATGCCGGTCGCCGGCGAGGCCGCCTCGACGCGGCCGGCGTAGAGCGGACGCGTGCCCTTGATCTGGGCCGCGACCATGCAATCCTCCAGCCGGCGGTCGATGAAGGACCAAGCGCCCATGTTGCGCGGCTCCTCCTGGCACCAGACCACGTCGGCGTTCTTGTAGCGGGACAGCTCGCGGGTCAGAGAGGTGCGTGGGAACGGATAGAGCTGCTCCAGCCTGACGATCGCCACGTCCTTGATGCCGCGCGTCTCGCGCTCCTGCAGCAGGTCGTAATAGACCTTGCCGGAGCACAGCACGACCCGCTTGACCTGATCATCGGCCACCAGTTCGTAGGGCTCGCTCAGGATGCGGTGGAACGAGGTGCCGGGACCGAAATCGGCCAGCTTCGACACCGCCAGCTTGTGGCGCAGCAGCGACTTCGGCTCGAAGATGACCAGCGGCTTGCGGAAGTCGCGGCGAACCTGGCGGCGCAGCGCGTGGAACAGGTTGGCCGGCGTCGTGCAGTTCAGGATCTGCCAGTTGTCCTCGCCGCACATCTGGAGATAACGCTCCAGGCGGGCGGAGCTGTGCTCCGGCCCCTGCCCCTCGTAGCCGTGCGGCAACAGCATGACCAGACCGGACATGCGCAGCCACTTGGACTCGCCGGAGCTGATGAACTGGTCGATGATGACCTGCGCGCCGTTGGCGAAGTCGCCGAACTGCGCTTCCCAGATCACCAGCTCGTGCGGCTCGGCCAGCGAGACGCCATACTCGAAGCCGAGGACGGCGGCTTCCGACAGCGGGCTGTCGTGGACCTCGTAGAGCGCCTGGCCCTGGCGGATGTTGTTGAGCGGGATGAACCGCTCCTCGGTTTCCTGATCGACCAGCACCGAGTGGCGCTGCGAGAAGGTGCCGCGGCCGACATCCTGGCCCGACAGGCGGACCGGGGTGCCCTCGACGCACAGGGTGCCGAAAGCCAACGCCTCGCCGGTCGCCCAGTCGATGCCTTCGCCGCTCTCGATCGCCTGCGCCTTGGCCTTGAGCTGGCGGGCGATCTTGGAGTTGATCTTGATGCTGCTCGGCTCTGCCGAGATCGCCTTGCCGACCTCGCGCAGCACGTCCAGCTCGACCGCGGTGTTGCCGCGGCGGTCGTCGCCCGACGCCGCCTCCAGCCCCGCCCACTTGCCTTCCAGCCAGTCGGCGCGGTTGGGCTTGTAGTGGCTGGCGACCTCGAACTCGTCCTCCAGCTTCTTGTAGAAGTCGGCGACGATCTTCTCGGACTCGTCCGGCGTGATCACGTTCTCGGCGATCAGCTTCTTAGCGTAGATCTCGCGCGTGGTGGCGTGGGCGCGGATCGCCTTGTACATCAGCGGCTGGGTGAACGCGGGCTCGTCACCCTCGTTGTGGCCGTGGCGGCGATAGCAGAACAGGTCGACGACCACATCCTTCTTGAACTTCTGGCGGAACTCGATGGCGATCCGCGACACGTGGACGACCGCTTCCGGGTCGTCGCCGTTGACGTGGAAGATCGGCGCCTGGATCATCTTCGCGACGTCGGTGCAATACGGCCCCGAGCGCGAGTAGCTCGGCATCGTGGTGAAGCCGATCTGGTTGTTGATGATGAAGTGGATCGTGCCGCCGACGCGGTAGCCCTTCAGCTCGCTCATCATCAGCGTCTCGGCCACCAGGCCCTGGCCCGCGAAGGCGGCGTCGCCGTGCAGCAGGATGCCCAGCACCTCGTCGCGGCTCTCGTCGGTCGGCGGCAGGGTGCCGCAGCGCTGGATCTGCTTGGCGCGGACGCGGCCGACGACGACCGGATCGACCGCCTCCAGATGGGACGGGTTTGGGCTCAGCGACAGGTGGACCGGGATGCCGTCGAAGTCGCGGTCGGACGAGGTGCCGAGGTGGTACTTGACGTCGCCCGAGCCCTGGACGTCCTCCGGATGGGCCGAATTGCCCTGGAACTCCGAGAAGATCGCTTTGAACGGCTTGCCCATGAAGTTGGCGAGCACGTTGAGCCGGCCGCGGTGGGCCATGCCGAGCACGACCTCGCGCAGGCCCAGTTGGCCACCGCGCTTCAGCACCTGCTCCATGGCGGGCATCAGGGCCTCGCCGCCGTCCAGGCCGAACCGCTTGGTGCCGGTGTATTTCTTGTCGAGGAAACGCTCGAAGTTCTCGGCGGCGGTCAGGCGCTCCAGGATCGCCTTCTTGCCGTTGACCGTGAAATCCGTGTGGTTGCGGCCGCCTTCGATGCGCTCCTGGATCCAGGCCTTCTGGTCGGGGTCCTGGATGTGCATGAACTCGACGCCGATGGTGCCGCAATAGGTCTTGCGCAGCACCTCGAGGATCTGGCGCAGCGTCGCCGTCTCCATGCCGAGGACGTTGTTGATGAAGATCGGGCGGTCCCAGTCGGCCTCGGTGAAGCCGTAGGTCTTGGGATCCAGCTCGGGGTGCTGCTCGCGCTTCTCCATGCCCAGCGGGTCGAGGGTGGCCTGGAGATGGCCGCGCACCCGGTAGACCCGGATCAGCATCAGCGCGCGCAGGCTGTCCAGCGTGGCGGCGCGGAGCTTGTCCTGATCGATCGCGGCGGCCGGGGCCGAAACCGCCGGGGCGGCGCCGTTGACCGCCGCTCCATTGGCGTGGCCATTGGACTTGGCCGCCGAACCGTTCGGCTTGGTGGCGGGAGTGGGCTCCTCGCCGATGACCGAGGTGGTGTTGGGTGCCCAGCTCGCCCCGCGCAGTTCGTCCAGCACCTCCCGCGCGTCGTCGTTCAGTTCGCTGAAGAAGTTGTTCCAGCTCTGATCGACCGACTTCGGGTCTTCGAGATAACGGGCGTACAGCTCGGCGATGAAAGTGGCGTTCGAGCCGAAAAGGAACGATGACTGATCAGGGGTCGCTGCGGTCGCTGACATTTTCTAAATGACGCGGGCGTTGGCGCCCGCGCCCTCTTTCTGGCAAGGGTTCACGGCTCCGGTGGGCCGATCCTCGATCGGCCCGGATTGATGGTGATCAACCCTTCAGAGCCTTCAACATGGTGCTGCCCAGGCTGGCCGGGCTGTCGGCGACGTGGATGCCGGCCATCTTCAACGCCTCGACCTTGAAGTCGGCGGTGTCGTTGCCGCCGGAGATGACGGCACCGGCGTGGCCCATCCGGCGGCCCGGGGGAGCGGTGCGCCCGGCGATGAAGCCCACGACCGGCTTTTGGGTCTTGCTGGCCTTGATGAACTCGGCCCCCTTGACCTCGGCGTCGCCGCCGATCTCACCGATCATGATGATGCCCTCGGTCTCCGGATCGTCCAGGAACAGCTCCAGGCTGTCCACGAAGTTGGTGCCGTTGACCGGGTCGCCGCCGATGCCGATGCAGGTCGATTGCCCCAGGCCCGCCGCCGTGGTCTGCGCCACCGCCTCATATGTGAGGGTGCCGGAGCGAGAGACAACACCGATCTTGCCGCGGCGGTGGATATGGCCGGGCATGATGCCGATCTTGCACTCGTCCGGGGTGATGACGCCCGGGCAGTTCGGACCGATCAGGCGGGTCTTGGAACCATTCAGCGCCCGGCGGACGGTGACCATGTCCAGGACCGGGATGCCCTCGGTGATGCAGACCACCAAGGCGATCTCGGCGTCGATCGCCTCGAGGATGGCGTCGGCCGCGAACGGCGGCGGGACGTAGATCACGCTGGCGTTGGCGCCGGTCGTGAAGACCGCCTCCGCGACGGTGTCGAACACCGGCAGGTCGAGGTGCTTGGTGCCGCCCTTGCCCGGGGTGACGCCGCCGACCATCTGGGTGCCGTAGGCGATCGCCTGCTCGGAGTGGAAGGTCCCCTGCGCGCCGGTGAAGCCTTGGCAGATGACTTTGGTTTGGGAGTTGACCAGGACAGCCATTATGCCGCTTCCTTCACCGCTTTGACGACCTTTTCCGCCGCGTCCGCCAGATTGTCGGCGGACAGGATCGGCAGGCCCGATTCACTGAGGATCTTCTTGCCCAGGTCGACGTTGGTGCCTTCGAGGCGCACGACGAGCGGAACATGCAGGGAGACTTCGCGGGCCGCCGCAACCACGCCCTCGGCGATGACGTCGCAGCGCATGATGCCGCCGAAGATGTTGACCAGGATGCCCTCGACGTTCTTGTCGGAGAGGATCAGCTTGAACGCCGTGGTGACCCGCTCGCGGGTGGCGCCGCCGCCGACATCCAGGAAGTTGGCCGGCTCGCCGCCGTACAGCTTGATGATGTCCATGGTCGCCATCGCCAGACCGGCGCCGTTGACCATGCAGCCGATCGAGCCGTCCAGCTTGATGTAGTTGAGGCCGTGCTTGGCGGCTTCCAGCTCGGAGGCCTCCTCCTCGTCGGCGTCGCGCAGTTCCTCGATTTCCTTGTGGCGGAACAGCGCGTTGTCGTCGAAGTTCATCTTGGCGTCGAGGGCGATGATGTCACCCGAGCCGGTCACGACCAGCGGGTTGATCTCGACGATCGAGGCGTCCAGGTCGACGAAGGCCTTGTAGGTCGCCAGGATCAGCTTGACCGCCGCGTTGACCTGCTTGCCCTCGAGGCCCAGGCCGAAGGCGATCTTGCGGGCGTGGAAGCCCGAGATGCCGGTGGCCGGGTCGATCGCGACCTTCAGGATCTTCTCGGGGGTGTTGTGGGCGACCTCCTCGATCTCCATGCCGCCCTCGGTCGAAGCCATCACGGTGACGCGGGCGGTGGCGCGGTCCATCAGCAGGCCCAGGTAAAGCTCGCGCTTGATGTCGCAGCCTTCCTCGATGTAGAGGCGCTTGACCTCCTTGCCGTCCGGACCGGTCTGCTTGGTCACGAGGACGTGGCCCAGCATCTCCTTGGCGTTCGACGCGACATCCTCGACCGACTTGACGACGCGGACGCCGCCCTTGCCCTCGGGGTTGTCGGAGAACCGGCCGGCGCCGCGGCCACCGGCGTGGATCTGGGACTTGACCACCCAGACCGGTCCGCCCAAATCCTTGGCGGCCTGCTCGGCCTCGGCGACGGTGTAGGCGACGCCGCCGCGCGGCACCGTGACACCGTATTTCTTCAGCAGGTTTTTGGCCTGATATTCATGAATGTTCATGGACGTCCGTCTATCTGATGGCGGCTATCTGGTGACGGGTGGAAAACAACGCGTCCCGGCTTAAGAATACTTGGCCCGTACAGTCGCGATCCGCGGGGATGCCGGCCGCTCAGTCTAGCACCCTCTGGAACCAACTTGATACCGGGCCTGGCCCCTCGGCGACGCCTTGGGACCAGTCGGGATACGAAAAAGGGCCGCTTATCCGGCGGCCCCTTGGAAGGCCGCTGTCAGGCGGACTTCTCGCTTTCCATCTTCTTGACGACCTCGACGAGGGTTTTTACGGCCCCGACCGAATTGTCGAACATGGCCTTCTCGTCGGCGTTGAGTTCGATCTCGACGATCCTCTCGACGCCGCCGGCGCCGATGACCACCGGCACGCCGACATACAGGTCATCCACGCCGTACTGGCCGGTCAGGTGGGCCGCGACCGGCAGGACGCGCTTCTTGTCCTTCAGGTAGCTGTCCGCCATCGAGATGGCCGAGGCGGCCGGGGCGTAGAAGGCCGAACCGGTCTTGAGGAGCTTGACGATCTCGGCGCCGCCGTCGCGGGTGCGCTGCACGATGGCGTCCAGCTTCTCCTGGGTGGTCCAGCCGAGCTTGACGAGGTCGGGCAGCGGGATGCCGGCGACCGTGGAGTAGCGCACCAGCGGCACCATGGTGTCGCCGTGGCCGCCCAGCACGAAGGCCGTCACATCCTCGACCGAGACCTTGAACTCCTCCGCCAGGAACGTGCGGAAGCGCGAGCTGTCGAGCACGCCCGCCATGCCGACGACCTTGTTGGTGGGCAATCCCGAAGCCTGCTGGAGCACCCAGACCATGACGTCGAGCGGGTTGGTGATGACGATGACGAAGGCGTCGGGAGCGTATTTGCCGATGGCGGCGCCGACCGTCTTCATCACGCCGGTGTTGATGCCGATCAGGTCGTCGCGGCTCATGCCGGGCTTGCGGGGAACGCCGGCGGTCACGATCACGACGTCGGCGCCTTCGATGATCGAGTAGTCGCTGCCACCGGTCATCTTGGCGTCGAAGCCCTCGACCGGGGCGGACTGCGCGATGTCCAGCGCCTTGCCGTCCGGCATGCCTTCCGCGATGTCGAACACGGCGATGTCGCCGAGCTCCTTCAAGCCTGCCAGCAGGGCGAGCGTGCCACCGATCTGGCCGGCGCCGACGAGCGCGATTTTATTGCGTGCCATGAAGCGTTCCCCAAGAGTTGCCAAGCTTAGTTCCATGAGGGAGCGAGGGTCGCTTTGGTCCGGGCCGGCCGGTCCTGAGATCGGCCCTCAAATCCGCGCGGCTACGTACTCCGATTCTCGCCGGAGGGCAAGGGGGACGGGACGCCGATAACCGAGCGGCGGTTGAATCGCACCCGCTAACCGGGCTCCTGTCAACCCTCCCCGTAATCGCGCTTCGGGAACCGGAGCGGCCCGCTTAACGTTTGGATGGTAATACCAAATTTGGCAGAGGAGAGCGCTCATGTTGAACCGGACAGCCGCCTTGTGCGGTGCGGCGGCCCTGTTGGCCGCCTCGTTTTCGGCACACGCCCAGGTAGCATCGCCAAACCAGGTCCCTGGTGCCCGGGGGGTTGCCGTCCCCGTCAACCAGGAGCCGCCGGAACGCACCCGGGAAAGGGCGCAGCCGACGCCGCCCGCGTTCACCTCGGTGGAACAGGGCTCCGACGCGGCGGAAACCTTCGAATGCAGGTCCCTGACGACCATGATGCGGGTTTCCATCGCCGATTGGGATCAGGCCGGCGCCTGGTTCGAACGTCCCTTCCAAAACAACTCGCCGACCGCCGATCAAACCGCCGCCCGTCAGCGTTGTCTCGACGTGATGACCACCCCGGTTGTCCAGTTCCAGGAGAACGTACCGGTCCGGCGTCCGGTCGACGAGGTGCCACGCCCCGGCATGTGATCGGCGCGGCACTCGTCGGGAACTCCGCCGGAGAGGTTGACGAGGGGCGCCGAGTACCGGGATTGGGCCTCAGCCAGGTTGTGGCGTGAGTGCGGCGGCAGATTGACGCAGTGCCTTAAAGTCTGCCATCGAAGGGAGGTTTTGGACAGATTGGTATAGTTTCACGCCCCCTCGCGGCAACTTTGTGCCACCGGAGCGCCCAAGCCGGAAATCATCGCGATGGCGGCTGAGTTGCGGCGTCAGGGTGGGGGACGGTGCCGGGATGGTGGGGCCAAGCCCCCCGGCGCGCCAGGATCAGCCGATCCGGCCCAGCGCCGGCAGGGTGTCGAGCAGCCATCCGGCGACCCTGGACAGCGAGCCCGACAGCATCAGCGCGCCGGTGCCGATCAGCGACGCGCCGATCACGGCTTCGATCACCGGCATCCGCCGGCGCAGTCTTTTGGCAAGGCGGAGGAACGGCCGGACCGCCAGGGCCGCCGCGAGGAAGGGGATGCCGATGCCGGCCGCGTAGACCGCGAGCAGTGCCGCACCCCGCGCGGGATCGCCTTCGCCACCGGCCACGAACAGGATGGCGGCCAGCACGGGGCCGACGCAGGGTGTCCAGCCCAGGGCGAAGGCGAGCTCGATCAGGTAGGCGCCGCCGAGCCGCTGCGGCGCGCTTCGGCTGCCCTGCCCGGTCGTCGCCCCGAAATGGAACCGCAGGTCGCGCTGGAGCGCCGCGACGCGGAAAACGCCAGCGCAGTGCAGCCCCAGGAGGATGATCAGGACGCCGGCGACCCGCGTCAGCGCCTCCAGGTTATCGGCCAGCAGGCGTCCCAGGCCGGAGGCAGAGGCCCCCAGCGCCACGAAGACGGTCGCGAAGCCCAGCACGAACGCCAGCGCCGCCGCGAACACGCGCCGGTCGGCCTTGGCGCCGGTCAGTTCGTCCAGCGAGACGCCGCCCAGGAAGCAGAGATAGGCCGGCGACCAGCGCGCCGGCCCATGTGATCTCGGGCACCATCCCGGTGGCGCCGGATGCTAGAGGCCGCTGACCTTGACCGTCTCGTTCTCGGGTATGTTGACGACCTGCCGGCGCTCGATGAAGCTTCGCACCAGATCGAACACCGGCGGCCCTTCGGTGCCCTCGTTGACCGAGGCCCAGCCGGCCACAGCGTAGCTGGCCGACGCGTCGATCGCCTTGCCCGTGCGGAGCAGGGTCATGGCGCCGATCCGCTGACCCATGGGCTTGGAGACGTCGATCGCGTAGCCAAGCCCGCCGACCGGCACCATGTCACCGCCTTGCTGGTAATAGGGGTTGGGATTGAACAGGTTGTCGGCGACATCCTCCAGGATGTCCCGAATCCGCACGCCGGTCATGGCCATATGGTAGGCCGCCGGGTAGGTGATCGCCGTCTGATTGTAGACATCGTCCATCGTGATGTCCTGACCCGGCAGCAGCGTGGCGCCCCAGCGGAACCCCGGCGACAACGAGATCTCCGCCTCCCGCCCCTCCATCAGGGCTTGGCAGATCAGCAGCTTGTCGATGTCGGCGTCGCTGTAGCCCTTGGCGATGCGGCCCATGACGGTCGAGCGCCGCGTCTTCGTCTTGTAGGCGATCATGCTGTCGACGAGATATTCAGGGGACAGGCTGGCGATCGTCGGGGTCGCGACGCCGATGCTGTTGCCGTCGGTTCCATGGCATGCCGCGCAAAAGACAGCCAGCAGTTCGGTCTCGAACTCCGCCCAAGCCGGCGCCGACCAGAGCGCCGCCGCGAGCAGGAGGGCTGGAGCCAGACTGCGGCTTGGAAGAGTGGGCCTGACGGGCATTTTCCTGGAACCTCCCTCTTCCGGTTCGTTCTTCCATGCCGCCATTTATATCAGAGGACTTTTATATAATGGATTTCGAATGTACCAAGACGCGCCAAACCGCCGAAGAAATGACCCAGATCAATTTCTTCGTGAGGAAACGAGCGGGGGATCGGCGTTCCGCGTAAGACCCGCCTAAGTCCCGACGCCATAGAACTCCAGCTGCCAGTTCATCTCGACCGCGCTCAGGGGATAGTCGAAGCCGTTGCGGGCGTTCAGCAGCATGCGGGGTGGGATGTTGCCGGCGCGCGACTGGAGCTGCATCGCGCAGCGCATGCTGAGGCCGGCGCGCCACGCCAGCGCCGTGATGCCCTTGGGGCTGCGCGCCTCGATGATGTCCTCGACCAGGGCCGGCGCGACGCCGCCCATCAACGCCAAGCCCAACTTGACGAACACCAGGTCGTTCCACGACAGCGCGTCGCTGATGGCGCTCTCGTCGAGCTGGCCGATGGCGAACAGCCGGCGGGCGCGCTGTTCCGGTGTCTCGCCGTCGGTCCTCTGGTCCAGGTAGTCGATCCGGCGGCGGGCGACGCTGACCACCTCGGCGGCGGTGTCGGCATCCAGGTCGCGGCGCTGGCGGAGGATGGTCAGCACGTGCTGGTCGACGAACTCGGCCAGCCGGACCGCGAGCCGCCCCGGCAGCTTCGGCCGCTTGGCCAGCGGCTCCCGCCAGCTGGGCCGGTCGACCGACTCCTCCACCATGCCCGCCAGCGCTCCCTCGGGGATCACGGCGCCATGGTTGTCGAGCAGCGCCGTCGAGGCGTCGACGTCGCCGGCCTCGTACAGGGCCTCGGACACGGTCGGGGAAACGCCGTCGCGCCGGGCGATGGCGCTCAGCACCCAATTCTTCGGCTGGCTGGCGATGATGCTCAGCAGGTCCTTGTCGGTCAGGGTCGCGCAATAGTGCAGGATCGGCTCCGCGACCTCCCGTTCGATGTCCCGCGCCAAGTGGAGGCACAGGTCGGGCGGCGCGCAGGCGATATCCTTGAGGCTGGTCGCCAGCGCCTGCCGGACGCCACCGGCCTGATCGCGCGCCAGTTGCTCCAATGTGCGGACCGTCAGCTGGAACAGCTGGCCTTGGGCTTCGCGCGACAGGTCGGGCAGCAGCCGGGCCAGCTTGCCGGCCAGCAGGCGGCGCACGCTCTCGTCGCTGTCGCGGGCCAGCACGGCGCTGGCCTGGATCGGCGCCGAGGGATTGGCGGCGACCTCGCGGCGAACCTCGACCTCCGGGTCGATCGCCAGATAGTAGAGCAGCTCGGGCCGGACATCGACGCGCGCAGCCACACTCGCGCGCGTGGCGGTGTCCTCGCTCCGGGCCATCAGCTTCGAGGTCTCGTAGTCGATGGGGCTGGCGGGCGGGCTGGCGGGCGGGGATGTGCTCTCTGGGTTCGGCACGGATCGGTCCTGGGCTGGCGGTCGCGCGGGTGTCACACCGTCACCCGGGCTTGCTCGACCCTTCCTTTATCCGCCAACAGGGTTTCCAGAAGGTGAATTATCGGCCGGTGGACAGGAAACCGTCAGAGCCCCACGGGAGGCGGCGGTTCCGGTTCGGGATTGGTGGCGGGGCTGAACTCGTGCTCGCGGCGCCGGCCGTCGAACTCGTCCAGCGCCCAGCGCACCGTCGGGAAGGCGATCCGGTCCCACGGGATCTCATCCCAGCGGAACAAGCCCACCTCCAGGCTCTCCGGACCGGGCGACACATCGGGCGAGCGCAGGCGGGCGCGGTAGATCAGCTGGACCTGGCTGATGCGCGGGATCTCGTAAACCGCCAGCAGGCAGTCGATCTCGATCCGTGCCCGCGCCTCCTCCCACGCCTCGCGGGCGGCGCCCTGGGCCGTCGTCTCGTTCAACTCCATATACCCGGCCGGCAGGGTCCACAATCCGAGCGCCGGCTCGATCGCCCTGCGGCACAGCAGGATGCGGTCCTCCCAGGAGGCGACCGATCCCACCACGATCTTCGGGTTCTCATAGTTGATGAAGCCGCAGTCCGGACAGACCAGACGATCGCGGTCGTCGCCCTCGGGGATCATCCGGACCGTTGGGCCTCTTGGCTTGGCGTGGTCCGAGTTGCGGTCGCTCTGAGAGGAATCGGTGGTCATCGCGGTACTGTGCCGCGGGCCGCCCGGGTCGGCAAGCGGAACGCGCCGCCGTCTGATCGGACAGCCTATTCGATCAGACGGAGATGTTGACGATGCGGCCGCGCGTCGCGCTCGGGTCCGTGACCGGGTTGTTCTCCGGCCCGGCGCCCGCCGCGACGCCGCCGGTCGGAGCGCCGCCACTTTGCTGTTCGTCCGGTGTCGCTTGGGGGCGGGTCGCGGTCGCCTGGGCCTGGCTCGCGTAGCCGGAGGCTGGACCGACGCCCGATGCTTGCACTTGCATGATGGAGTCCTCGACCTGCTGTGGCCGCTGGAAGGCTCGCGGTCGCCAGCCCGCCACGAATGAGAGGTATACCGGGAGAACTATACCCTGAACATGAGAGACAATGCCATAGCCATGCGATGGCGGCATCATGGCCCATCGGCGATCCGAGCATCGTTCGGCCCTAATTCTCCAGCGCCGCGGCGGATCCGAGCAAAGCATATAAAATACGACGAGATGCGATCGCGCTGGCATTCCTCGGCATGCCCGGTTTTTGTGATTAACACTTTGATAAGGAAGATTACGCATGCTCCACAAGCTGCGAAGTCCGCGGGAACGCGGCCGCAATCGCAGGACCGGCCGACCAGAAGGGTCGCGACGATGAAGTGTGTGGCAGTGATCATCAAGCGCTTACCGACCGAGACCAAGGCCAAGGCCTTGCCTCCCCAGTTCCAAGCGAGCCGCCAGCGCGGCGTCAGGGGGGGATGGCGATGACCGGAGGCGAGGTGGCGCGAGGGTTTGGAGCGGAAACGGGCGGCGGTACGATGGCGCATCTGGCCGATCTGTTCGATATGGCGCGGGATCGCAGTCAGACCGGACGGCGGGCCCTGGCCGACAAGGTCGGGGACTTTTATTTCTCGGAACATGATCTGACCGATCGTGAGCGCGACATCGTGGTCGACATCCTGCGGCAGGTGCTGCGCGACGCCGAGATGGACGTGCGCCGCGCCCTGTCGGAACGGCTGGCCTCCCACCCCGGGGCGCCGCGCGACCTGATCGTGATGCTGGCCAACGATCAGGTCGAGATCGCCGGTCCCATCCTGCTCCGCAGCGAGGTGCTGGAGGACGAGGACCTGATCGCCGTCGTCCAGGCCCACGCCGAGGCCCATCAACTCCTGATCGCCAGCCGGTCCAGGGTCAACCCTCCGGTCTGCGACGCCCTGATCGAAACCGGCAACATGCGGGTGGCGGAGACGCTGCTGGGCAACCTGAACGCCAGCCTGTCGGGCAAGGCGATGATCCGCCTGACCAGCGTGGCCCGACGCGTGCCGCCGTTGCGCCAGCCCCTGCTGGGCCGGCCGGAACTGACGCCCGAGCTGGCGACCCGGATCTACTGGCTGGTCTCGCAAGAACTGCGCCGGACCATCCTCGACCGTTTCAAGATCTCGAAGACGCAGCTCGACGCCGCCCTCCAAGCCACCGTCCAGGATCTGATCGACGGAACCCGGGGCCGCACCAGCCTGACCGCCGACCAGCTGGAAACGGTCGAACGTATGGCCGAGGCGGGCGCCATCACGCCGCAACTGCTGATCCAGACGCTGCGCCTGGGCCAGATCGACCTGTTCAAGGCCCTGTTCGGCCGGATCGCCGGGCTGAGTCCCGAATCCATGCACCAGTTGATAGCGGAGACCGGTGGCGAGGCGCTGACGCTGGCTTGCCGGGCGCTGCGGATCGACAAGGGCTTCTTCGCCTCGATCTTCCTGCTGAGCCGGGCGGCGCGGCCGGGGGAGCAGATCGTCGATCCCCGCGAGCTGTCGCGGGTGCTGGCCCTCTACGACCGCGTGACGCCGGAATCGGCCTTGCCGATCCTCCAGGGATGGCGCCAGAACGCGACCGGGATCCATCTGATGCCCCAGCGCCGCCGCGAGCGTCCCGACGCCTGACGGCGCGGCACGGCCGCCTGCGATACCCGGAGGGTCAGGAGTTCGTCGAGGGCACCCAGGGGATGCGGTCGAAGGTGATGCCCTCCTCCTTCAACTCCGACGACTCGGCTTCCGTCGCCTCGCCGTAGATCCCGCGCTTCTCGACCTCGCCGTAGTGGATCCGCCGCGCCTCCTCGGCGAAGCGGTCGCCGACATAGTCGCAGTTCTCCTCGACCTTGCGGCGCAGGTCCTTCAATTCCCGCAGCATCTCGGCCTTATGCTTGGCCGCCGGGTCACCAGCGTCCGATCGCGATTTGGCGATCCTGGGAGCCATCGGAGCCTTGACGATCTCCACGTCGCCGCAGATCGGGCAGGCGATCTCCCGCGCCGACGCCTGGGCCTCATAGGCGTCGCCGTTCCGGAACCACGCCTCGAAGACGTGACCGGTTCGGCATTTGAGATCGAACAGGATCATCGATCGCTACTCGTTCCGCTCCAAGGGGACGGCGACACCGCCATCGGTTCATTCATCGACGCAGCCTGTCATATATGCACGAATTGGTTAGGCCAAGATGAAAGCGCAAGCGGAGCATGCCATGACAACCAAATCACCATCCCCGGTTACCGCCGTCCCCTCGGCGTCCACGCCGTCCGCCTGGGTCACCCGCTTCGCGGGACTGGTGCCGCCCGAAGGTCGGGTGCTCGACGTCGCCTGCGGCGGCGGACGGCACACGCGGCTGTTCGCCGGCCTGGGACACCCGGTCACCGCGATCGACCGCGATCTGGCCGGCGTCGCCGACTTGGCCGGTTCATCCCGGCCGGACGGTTCCGGTATCGAACTGATCGAGGCGGACCTGCAGGACGGCAACCCCTGGCCGCTGGAACCCGACCGGCTGTTCGCCGGCGTCGTCGTGACCAACTACCTGCACCGCC
Source organism: Skermanella stibiiresistens SB22 (assembly GCF_000576635.1). GTDB lineage: Bacteria > Pseudomonadota > Alphaproteobacteria > Azospirillales > Azospirillaceae > Skermanella > Skermanella stibiiresistens. The sequence goes on along the minus strand of NZ_AVFL01000001.1, from coordinate 585,756 downwards.
CGCTGTTCCCGGCGCTGCTGGACCTCCTGGAACCGGGCGGCGTGCTGATCTACGAGACCTTCGCCTGGGGCAACGAGCGTTTCGGCAAGCCATCCTCGCCGGCCTTCCTGCTGGAACAGGGCGAGTTGCTCGACCGCGTGGTCGGCCGGCTCCAGGTCGTCGCCTTCGAGCAGGGTGTCGTCGACCAGCCCAAGCCCGCCGTGGTCCAGCGGCTCTGCGCCGTCGCCAGCGCGCTGCCCCACGCCCTGCCAGATCCAATCCCGAACCACACCAAATGAGCGTGCATTTCGTAAGCGAAACGATTACCCCTCACAGATGATGGAGCGAGACACCGTTGCGGTGCTGGTTTACGATTACTTGAGTGGAATGACGCCTCGCGATGCCTTGACCTGAGTTTCCCACGTACCCGTTACCCGCATGACGCTTTCGCCGCCTGGACATTGAATGGAAACTTTCTTTCAAGCCCTCATCGTGCCCGGTGACTTCCTGCCCCATGGACTATGTCTGACATGGCGGCCCGAACTGATCTGGACGCACCTGCTGTCGGACCTGCTGATCGGCGCCTCGTATTGCTCCATCCCAATCGGCTTGCTCTATTTCGTCTGGCGGCGTCAGGATCTGGCGTACAAATGGCTCTTCCTGATGTTCTGTGCCTTCATCCTGGCCTGTGGGGTGACGCACTTCATGGGCGCGTGGACGCTGTGGTATCCCGATTACGTGGCCCAGGGCGCCGTCAAGGCGTTCACCGCCGCGATCTCGGTGATGACCGCCGTCGTCCTATGGCCGCTGATCCCGCAGGCGCTGGCCCTGCCCAGCCCGGCCCAGCTGCGGGAGGCCAACGGGCGTCTGCACCAGCAGATCCTGGAGCGCCAGCGCGCCGAGCTGGAGATCCGCCGCATGAACGACGAGTTGGAGCGGCGGGCCACCGAACTGTCCGACGCCAACCGACGGCTGCGCGCCAGCGAGCTGCATTACTCCAGCATCTTCCACCATCTGGCCGAGGGCCTGTTCGTGGTCCGGATCGACGGCCCGGACGAGTTCCGCTTCGAGGCGCTGAACCCCAGCCATGAGCGGCAGACCGGGCTGGAGTCGTCGGAGATCGCCGGCAAGACACCGCACGAGCTTTTCCCGCCCGATCTGGCCGATCATCTGGTCGAGCGCTACCGCGCCTGCCGCGACGCCCGGCGGCCGATCCAATACGAGGAGACGCTGGACCTGCCGGCCGGTCGGCGGGTCTGGCAGACCAACCTGGCGCCCGTGCTCGATTCCGACGGCAATCCGACCAAGCTGCTGGGGACCTCCCGCGACATGACCGACCACCGCGCCCTGCAGGAGGAGTTGGCCCAGGCGTCCAAGCTGGCGACGCTCGGCACCATGGCGGCCGGCATCGCCCACGAGATGAGCCAGCCCTTGAACATCATCAAGATCACCGCCGACGACTGCTGCCTGATGATGGAGGAGGAAGGCGCCGAGGCCGATCCGCGCTATCTCAAGGACGGCCTGGACCTGATCGGGACCCAGGCGTCGCGCATGGGCGAGATCGTCGACCAGATGCGCTCGTTCAGCCGGCGCGACAGCCCGGAGGTCGTGCCGTTCGATCCGATCCAGCCGGTCCGGGGCGCCGTCGCCCTGCTGGAGCGCCACTACGGCTCCGAGGGCATCCAACTGACCCTCGACGCGCCGGCCACGGCCTCGACCGTGATGGGCAGGCCGGGGCGGCTGGAACAGGTGGTGGTCAATCTGTTGAGCAACGCCCACGATGCGATCACCGCCCGCCGCGCGGTCGATCCCAGCTTCGGCGGCGGCGCGATCCACGCCGCCGTCACGGAGGATCCGGCCGCCGGCCGGCTCAGCGTCATCATCAGCGACGACGGCACCGGCCTGCCGCCCGGAATGGCCGAGCGGATCTTCGACCCCTTCGTCACCACCAAGGAGGCGTCCAAGGGCCTTGGCCTGGGTTTGTCGATCTGCGTCAGCCTGATCGGCGCCATGGGTGGCAGGATCACCGCGGAAAACCTTGACCAGGGGGCCCGTTTCACCATATCGCTGCCGACCCGAGGCCAATCGTTCCCAGACTGGCCGCCCCCTGGGAACGGCGATGCCTGAGTCCGGAAACAATATCCCCAGCCACATTCCGGGTCACATCCTGGTCGCGGACGACGAGGCCATCGCGGTGATGGCCCTGGAGCGGTTCCTGAGCCGCAAGGGCTATCGCGTCAGCACCGCCGGCGATGGCAACCAGGCCCTGGAGATCCACCGGCGCGATCCGGCGGATGTGGTGGTGACCGACCTGCGCATGCCCCGCGCCGATGGCCACGGCCTGATCAGCGGGCTACGCGCCCTGGAGACCATTCCGGCAATCATCATCATGACCGGCTACATGTCACCGGAGGAGGAGGCCGCGATACCGCTGGGCGATCGGGTGGTGGTGATGCGGAAGCCGATCGAGGTCGACCGGCTGCTCGCCACCATCCAGGGCTTCACGGGTTAGGGAGGCGGGGGTCAGGCGGGCACGGGCCGCGGTTCGGGGCTGAGGTCGGGCTCCTTGATCACCCGGTCGTGCTTCAGCGACGGGACCTGCGCGCGGGCCTTGGCGACCTCCTCCAGGTCGAGGCGGGCCGTGACGAAACCCGGCTCCTCGCCGGCGTCGGCCAGGATCTCACCCCACGGGCTGACGATCAGGGAGTGGCCATAGGTCGTGCGGCCGCCGTCATGGGTGCCGCACTGGGCCGGCGCCACCACGAAACAGCCCGTCTCGATCGCGCGGGCGCGCAGCAGCACGTGCCAGTGCGCCTTGCCGGTCGGCACCGTGAAGGCCGACGGCACCGTCAGGATCGACGCGCCGGCCTGGGCCAGCATGCGGTGGAGATGGCCGAACCGCAGGTCGTAGCAGACGGTCATGCCGACGCCGCCCCAAGGCGTCCTCGCCATGACGGCCCGGTCGCCCGGCCGGAACGTCGCCGACTCGCGATAGCTCTCGCCGCGCGCCAGGTCGACGTCGAACATGTGGATCTTGTCGTAGCGCCCGGCGATCCCGCCGTCGGGCGAAAACAGCAGGCTGCGGTTCGCCAGCCGGTCCTCGTCGAGCTTGACCGCGAGCGAACCCGCCAGCAGCCAAGCCCCGGTTTTCCGCGCCATGTCCCTGAAGAAGGGGACCGCCGGATGGTCCGCTTCCGGCTGGGCGCGCCGCATGACGCGCGGACGGCCCAGCACCATCATGCTGACGTTCTCCGGTGTCGTGATGAGATCGGCCCCGGCGTCGCGCGCCCGCTGGATCAGGTCGCCGACGATCGGCAGGTTCGGCTCGATGTCGGGTCCGGCGTTGACCTGGACACAGGCGACGGTGAGCGAGCCGACGGGGAATGGGCTGACGGGCGTTGGAGCGGTCGGGGCCTCGGTCATCACGCCAGACCCAGCATGGCGTCGAGCTTGCCGGCGCGGTCGAGGGCGTGGATGTCGTCGCTGCCGCCGACCGGCTTGCCGTCGATGAAGATCTGCGGAACGCTGGTGCGGCCCTCGGCCAACTGCGTCATCTCGACCCGCTTGCGGGGGTGCATCATCACGTCGATCTCCTCGAACTGGACTCCCTTGTCGGTGAGCAGCTTCTTGGCCCTCGAGCAGTAGGGGCACCAGGGAGTGGTGTAGATGATGACTTCGGCCATGGACTTCGGCTCCGTTCTCGCGCTGTGCGCTGGATTGGCGTGCTGGATTGATTACCCGATGGTATGATCGCTTATATGGCCGATGCGGCCGTTTTCGCTAGGGAGCGCCCGCCCGAATCACGCGCGCCACGGTCAGGACATCGACCCGGCCGGCACCCGCGCGCAGCAGGACCCGGGCGCATTCCGCGACCGTCGCCCCCGTCGTCAGCACGTCGTCGATCAGCACCACCGGCTGTCCCCGGATGCGCTCGACCAGCGCCGGCCGGACATGGAAGGCGCCCCGGATGTTGCGTTGCCTACCGGCCCTGCCATAGGCGCCCTGCGGCGTCGTCCGCCGATGGCGCACCAGCAGGCCCTGGAGCACGGGCAGGCCGGCGCGCCGGCCCACATCCTGGGCCAGCAGGGCCGCCTGGTTGTAGCGGCGGCTGAACAGCTTCCAGCGGTGCAGCGGCACGGGAGCCACGATCACGCCGGGCGTCAGCAGTTCGGCCCCGGCGCGGACCAGCCAGCCGCCGAACGCCGAGGCGGCGTAGGTTTGGTCGGCGTGCTTGAATCCCACGATCATGCCCCGGCTGCCATCGTCATAGCTGAGCGCCGAGCGGGCGCGGGCATAGGGCGGAGATGAGCCGGCGCAGCGGGCGCAGATCGAGTCGTCGGAGGGATCGGTGCCGACGACCCCCTCGAACGGCTCGCCGCAGCAGGCGCACCAGGGTGGCGCCAGGAAGGTGAGGCCGCTCCAGCAGCGCGTGCAGAGCGTGCCCTGGCGATCGACCGACTCGGCGCAGGACAGGCAGCGCGGCGGCAGCACCACGTCGAGCGCCGCGCGCGCGAAGGATCCCAGGGTGGGGGCGAACCTGGAGACGACGGATGGGGTTGAAAGCGTCCATTTCATCTCGAACGATCGCACCCGCGCGCCGGCCCCGGCAAGGCACCCAATGCCGCACCCCATCCCTTGGCGCCATCCGCCATGTTGCCCCACGTGAGGGTGCGGCTATATAGGAACCATGGACGACAGCGACATCATGACCGTGTTCGACCGGAGGGCGGTGCGCCGCCACCGGGACCGCGCCGCCGCCGGCTTCGCCGGTTTCAATTTCCTGTTCGAGGAGGTCGCGGACCGCTTGGCGGACCGGCTGGACGATGTCGTCCGCGAGTTTCCCGTGGCGCTGGATCTGGGTTGCCACACGGGGGAACTCGGGCGAGTCCTGGTTGGCCGTGAGGGGGCTGGTCGCGAGGGGCTGGGCCGGAAGGGAATCGAGACGCTGGTCCAGTGCGACCTGTCGCCGGCGATGCTGGCGGGAGCCGGCGGGCTCCGGGTCGCGGGCGACGAGGAGTTGCTGCCCTTCGCCGACCACAGCTTCGATCTCGCGATCAGCAATCTCAGCCTCCATTGGGTCAACGACCTGCCGGGCGCCCTGCTCCAGCTGCGCCGCGCGCTGAAGCCGGATGGCATGTTCATCGGCGCGATGCTGGGCGGCGAAACCCTGTTCGAGCTGCGGCGCTGCCTGATGGAGGCGGAGATGGACCTGACCGGCGGCGTCAGCGCCCGGATCTCACCCTTCGCGGAGGTCAAGGATGCCGGCGGGCTGCTCCAGCGCGCCGGATTCTCGCTGCCGGTGGTGGACAGCGACACGCTGACCGTGACCTACGACAGCGCCTTCAAGCTGATGGCCGACTTGCGCGGCATGGGTGAGACGAACGCCGGGCTGAACCGCCGCAGGCAGCCGACTCCGCGCGCCCTGCTGATCGACGCGGCGCGGCGCTACGCCGAGCTTTATTCGGAACCCGACGGGCGCGTGGCCGCGACCTTCCAGGTGCTCTATCTGGCCGGCTGGGCGCCGCACGAGAGCCAGCAGAAGCCGCTGCGGCCCGGCACCGCGCAGGCCCGGCTGGCCGACGCGCTGAGGACGGAGGAGAAATCAGCCGGGGACAAGGCGGGGCGGTAACCCTGGGACGTGACCGCATGAGCGCTAATTTAAGATGAGCCGAGGTTTGACTTAGAGAATAAACCCTCCCTTTCCGTCATACCCGGACTTGATCCCATAAGCGCTACCTTAAGGATCCTCCCTCCCCTTTTCGTCATACCCGGACTTGATCCGGGTATCTGTCGGCTGAAACCGATGTGTTGGCATCAATCCGAAGAATATATTCACCATCCAATTTCCCGACAACAGATACCCGGATCAAGTCCGGGTATGACGCGAGGGGAGGATTGATGCCCTGAGTCGGGCCACGACTCACCCAAAGTTAGCGCTTATGGGACTTGATCCGGGTATCTGTCGGATGAAACCAATGTGGTGAAATCAACCGGGCGCCTATATTCCGCCACTTGGTCTCCCGAATACAGATACCCGGATCAAGTCCGGGTATGACGAGATGAGAGGATCGATGCCCTGAGTGAGCCCATCGACCTTCTTAGGTTGGCGCTGATGGGATCAAGTCCGGGCATGACGGAACGGAAAGCTTGGGTCTTGAATTAGCCTCTATGGGACTTGATCCGGGTATGACGTAAACGGGAGTTGGGGACCCTAAGTCAGCGGTTATGGGACGTGACCGTATCAGGCGGATGCAGTCGGTTCAGACGCCTTCGGCCATGTCGTAGATGCCATCCATGTCGGCGATCTGGATGCGGTTACCCTCCTGGAGGGAGATCGCCTGCGAGGTTTTGAGCTGGGTGAAGGTGCGGCTGACGGTTTCGGTCGTCAGGCCCAGATAGTCGGCGATATCGGCGCGGCTCATCGGCACGTGGACTGGGTTTTCCTTGTGGCCGCGGCGCGACTGGCGCTGCGACAGCATCAGCAGGAACGAACAGATCTTCTCCCGCGCCGTCTTGCGGCCCAGCAGCAGCATCTGGTCCTGCGCCGCCGCCAGCTCGTTCGACGCCATCGAGAACAGGCGCCGCTGCATCTTGGGGAACTCGTCGAGCAGGGCTTCCATCCTGCGGCGGGGAAAGCGACAGAGCGAGGTCGGCGTCACGGTTTCCGCCGAATAGGCGTAGCTCTCGTTCATGGCGAGGCCGAGGAAATCGCCGGTCACCAGGAAGCCGGTGATCTGCCGACGTCCATCGGGAAGCAGCTTGTAGAGCTTGACCGTCCCGGAGGTGACGTTGAACAGCGCGTCGGCCTGGTCACCCTCCGCGAAGATCGTCTGGTTGGCTTCGATCCGTTGCATCTGGACGATGTCGGCGAGCCGGCGGACCTCGTCCGCTTCGAGCGCGGCGCAGACCGTCAGCGTCCGAACCGGGCAGGCGCCGCAGGGCGTCGTGTCCACGGCGGAACTCTTGTCCCGCACCCTGCCCATGTCGAATGGAGGCATCCGAGTTCCCCCCGTCCTTCTGATTCACGATCCCATTCTGGTTATAAATTGGATTTTTCGCAAGATTGCAACACGCACGATTATAACCGCCACGATAAAACTTATTTTTGATCGTTTCGCGGACGGGCTGTCGCCTCCTCGTCGTCATCGAACAGGATGCGGTTCGCGGCGCCGTCGAGATCGTCAAACTGACCGGATTTCAGGCACCACAGGAAGCCCAGCAGCCCCAGCAGTCCCAATCCCACCGCCAGCGGAATGAGATAGATCAGCACGTCCATGGGCTTGCACCGGATTGGCCCGCCGGGCGAGACGGAGGGCGTTGATGATGACGATGAGCGACGACGACGACATCGCCAGCGCCGCGATCAGGGGAGTGACCAATCCGGCGACCGCGACCGGGATCGTCAGCAGGTTATACAGGAAAGTGATGGCGAAGTTCTGGCGAACCAGCCGATCCGACCGGCGCGCCACGTCCAGCGCCTCCAGGATCGGCGTCAGCTTGCGGCCTTGGAAGACGACGTCGGCGGCGGTCTGGCTGACATCGACCGCCGTCGCCGGCGACATCGAGACATGGGCCGCCGACAGTGCTGGCGCGTCGTTGAGCCCGTCGCCGACCATCAGCACTGTGACGCCGGACCGGGCGAGGTCGCCCAGGCACGCGGCCTTGTCGGCCGGAGACTGCGCCGCGCGCCATTCCGCGATGCCGAGCCGGGCGGCGCAGGACGCCACGACGGGCCGCCGGTCGCCGGACAGCAGCAGTACCCGCTTGCCGTCCCTGAGCAGCGCCGACACGACGGCGGCGGCGTCCGACCGCAAGGTGTCGCCGAAAGTGAGTTGGAGGGGTTCGAGACCGGGTTGGACCAGCCACATCTCGGGATCGCCCGACGACTCGTCGGCCACATCCGACTTGGTATCCGGCACGCCGGTGAAGCGCCGGCTGCCCAGCCGGACCTCCCCGTCGGGACCATCCAGAGCGAGGCCGGCGCCGGGGAACTCGCGCACTGCCTCCGCGACCGGCACTCCCGGCACGGCGCGGCACAGGGCGCGCGCCAGCGGGTGGCGGCTGGCGCCGGCCAGCGAGGCGGCGAGCCGCAACCGCTCGGCCGGCAGGACGGACGATCGGTTCAATTCCGGCCTGCCCTCCGTCAGGGTGCCGGTCTTGTCGAACACGACGGTATCGACGGTGGTCAGCCGCTCCAGCGCGGTGGCGGATTTCAGCAGGATACCCTGGCGCATCAGCCGGCCGCTGGCGATCACCTGGACGACGGGAACCGCCAGCGCCAGCGCGCAAGGGCATGTGATGATCAGCACGGCGATGGCGTTGAGCAGCGCCGGCTGCCACGCGCTGCCGCCGATCAGGACCCAGCCCAGGAAAGTCGCCAGCGCGGTCAGGTGGACCACCGGAGCGTAGGCCCGCGACACCCGGTCGGCCAGGGCCACGTGGCGCGCCCTGCCCTGCTCGGAGACCTCCATCAGCCGGACGATCTCGGCGAGCAGGGTGCCCTCGCCGACGGCGGTGACGGTCAGGCGCAGCGGAGCGGTCAGATTGAGGGTTCCGGCGAAGACCTGATCGCCCGGCCGGGCGGCGCCGGGCACGCTCTCGCCGGTGATCAGGCCGGTGTCGATGTCGGAAACGCCTTCCGTGACTCGGCCGTCGACCGGAATGCGTTCCCCGGCGGCGACCAGCACGGTCATTCCGGTGGCGACCCGTTCCGGCCGGACGACGCTGGGAGCCCCGCTGGCGTCGAGCACGGTGATCGCGGACGCTCCCAGCGACAGCAGGTGTTCGGCGGCGGAACGCGCCCGGCCCCGCGCGCGCAGGTCGAGATAGCGCCCGATCAGCAGGAAGAACAGCAGCGTGACCGCGCTGTCGAAGTAGGCGTTCTCGGCCCCCCGGATCGTCTCGACCAAGCTCATGCCGGTCGCCAGCGTCACGCCGATCGAGATCGGCACGTCCATGTTGGTGCGCCGGGCCGATAGCGCCGTCCAGGCCGACTTCAGGAACGGCCGGGCGGCGTAGAGGATCGCGGGCATGGCGATCAGGGCGGAGACCCAATGCATCAGGTCGCGGGTCGCCGGTCCCATGCCCTGGTTGTGACCCGCCCATATCGCGACCGACAGCAGCATGACATTGGCGGCGGCGAAGCCCGAGACGCCCAAGGCGCGCAGCAGCTCGCGCTCCCGTCCAATGTCGCCCGCCTCCAGCTTGGCGGGATCGAACGGCACCAGCCGGTAGCCCAGCTTGGTGACGGCGCCAGCCACGGTGGAGGCGTCGGCCAATGCCGCGTCCCAGGTGACGGTCAGGCGGCGCGTGGTCATGTTGAGCCGGGCGCGGATCACACCGGGCTGGCGGCGCAGCACCGTTTCGATCAGCCAGACGCAGGCGGCGCAGTGCAGGCCATCGACCATCAGGTGCAGGCTGGTCCGCCCTTCGGCGTCGGTCACGGCGTGGGCCGAAAAATCGGCGCGGGCCAGATCCTCGTCGGGACGGGGCGGCCGCGCGTCGGGATCGATGCGGCGGCGGGCGTAGTAGCCGTCGAGCCCGAGGCCCTGGATCAGGGCGTGGGCGGCCTCGCATCCGGAACAGCAGAAGCGGCCGTCCCCGCTTGGGATCTCTTGGCCAGCCGGATCCTGACCGCCCAATTGTTGGCCACAGTGAAGGCAAACGGTATCGTTGCTCATGTCGAGGATGTCACCCCTTGACCACGACGCGCCGGACTTCCTGATAGTCTCCCTTGGGGTGGTCGGCGGTGATCCGGAGATCCCATTGCCCGGGCAGCGGCAGCGCGAAGGACGCGGTGTAGCGGCCCTGCCCCAGATGGGTCAGATCGACCGTGAAGTCGTGCCCCTCGCTGGTGGGCCGGACCAATTCGGCGGTCACATGCGCGCCGGTCAGGGCCGTGCCTTCGCGGTCGCGGAGTTCGACGGTGACACCGGCGTCGGCGAGCGTCGTGGCCTGGAAGTCGATACCCACCTTCCAGCCGCGCTCCCTCTGATGGCGGGCGCCCTCGATCGCGACGTTGTAGGCGGTGCCGCGTTGCCAATAATGCTGCGTCTCCAGCCCCGTCCAGGTCGACATGGCGAAATACGCCATGGTGCCGTTGACGCCGACGGTGACGAGGAAGAACGCGACGAAGATCCAGGGATACCACCATCCCGGCGCCCGCTTCCGCTCGGGGGCCCGCTGGGGCGAAGATCCGGTCGCGGCGCCGAGGGTTTGGGCATGTCGCTGGTCTAGGTTGGTCACGGTGCTCATGGCGTCCTTGTGACGGTTTGCCGATCGGGTGCCGGGGATTGGCCGGTCACTTGTCCGGCCCGATGAAGACGGAGTTGTAGTTCGCCTTGTCCGAGGTCCGCTTGTCGGTCAGCGTGAAGGTGACCGGGGTTGACGTCGCCTTGAGCGCGTCCGGATGGGTCCTGACATAGATGCGGTAGGTCGCCACCGTGTCGGGCTTGGCGGTCAATTCGATCCGCTCGAGCCGTTCCTCCTGGCCGATCACCGACAGCGTGGCGTCAGGCACTCCCGTCAATTGGAGGCTGTAGTCCTTGGCGTAACGCGTCATGTTGGAGATCTTGAAGGTATAGCCGTTCCGGATGTCGCCATCCGACAAGGCGACGAACAGCGGCGCCCGGTCGCGCAGCACGCTGATGTCCAGCTGGGGACGGAAGATCAGGCCGGCCGCCATCAATCCCATCAGCACCACGATGATCAGGCCGTAGATGATGGTGCGCGGCCGGATCAGCTTGACCCTGGTCTTCTCGCCGCAGGAGCGGGCGACCTGATTGTTGTGGGTGTCGAAGGTGACGAGGTTCAGCGGACGGTCGATCTTCGCCATGATATCGTTGCAGGCGTCGACGCACAGGCCGCAGCCGATGCACTCCATCTGCAGGCCGTCGCGGATGTCGATGCCGGTCGGGCAGACATGGACGCAGGCCTTGCAGTCGATGCAGTCGCCCCGGCCCTCCCAGGACTGGTCCTTGCGCTTGGCGCCCCGCGGCTCGCCCCGCCAGCCCTCGTAGGTGACGATCAGGCTGTCCTCGTCGATCATGGCGCTTTGGAAGCGCGGCCACGGGCACATATAGGTGCAGACCTGCTCCCGCGCCCAGCCGCCCAGCAGATAGGTGCTGCCGGTCAGGAAGCTGATGAAGAACAGCGACTGGCTGTCGAGGTCGAGCCGCAGGAGGCTGGAGACCAGGGTCGGCGCGTCGGTGAAGTACATCGCCCAGGCGCCGCCGGTCAGGAAGGCGATGACCAGCCAAGCCGAGTGCTTGGAGACCTTCTTGAGCAGCTTCTGTCCGGTCCAGGGCGCCTTGTCCAGGCGGATGCGCTCCGACCGGTCGCCCTCGATCTTGCGCTCGACCCACATGTACAGGTCGGTCCAGACGGTCTGGGGGCAGGCGTAACCGCACCAGATCCGGCCCGCCAGCGATGTCGCCAGGAACAGCCCAACGGCGGCCATGATCAGCAGGCCGGTCAGGTAATAGATCTCCTGCGGCCAAATCTCGATGAAGAAGAAGTACAGGCGTGGGCCGCTCATGTCGACCAGGACCGCTTGGTCCGGCGCGGTCGGTCCCCGGTCCCACCGGATCCAAGGGACGATGTAGTAGATGCCGAGCAGGACGACGACGGCCGCCCATTTGAGGTTTCGGAACTTGCCGGTGACCGATCGGGGATAGACTTTCTCACGCTCCTTGAAGAGCGACTTGGGAGCCTGCTCCTCCGCGGTGCCGTGGGTTTGGGTCGTCGTGCTCATTCCGTATGCCTCGGGGTCTGCGTAATCATCTCCGCCGGCGCGGGGGCCGCGGATGACATCGGCACTCTGCGCCGCCCCCGCCCCCCTCGGCATTGCGATACATCAAAGCCCGGCGGGGATATTCCGTAGCTCTCAGGGAGATGTGGGCGCCTCGGCCCACCACCCCCTCCGGAATCGACCCACTCCCCCTTTGAAGCCTACCTGCCTTCCCACACCGGCGGGCGCTTCGCCAGAAAGGCGTCGATGCCCTCCTCCGCGTCACGGGCCAGCATGTTCCTGGTCATGACGTCGCTGGCATAGGCGTAGGCGTCGTCCAGGGTCATCTCCAGCTGGCGGTAAAAGGCCTCCTTGCCGATCGCCAGGGTCAGCGGCGACTTGGACGCGATCTGGGTGGCGAGACCAAGGACGGTCGCGTCCAGATCGGCCTCCGGGACGATCTGATTGACCAGCCCGAACATAACGGCGTCACCGCCGCCGATCATGTCGCCGGTCAGCAGCATCTCCATCGCGTGCTTGCGCCCGACGGCGCGCGACAAGGCCACCATCGGCGTCGAACAGAACAAGCCGATGTTGACCCCCGGCGTCGCGAAGCGGGTGTTGTCCGCCGCGATCGCGAGGTCGCAGGTCGCGACCAGCTGGCATCCAGCCGCCGTGGCGATGCCATGGACGCGGGCGATCACCGGCTGGCGCAGGCGGGTGATCGTCAGCATCAGGCGGGAGCATTGCCGGAACAGCGCTTGGTAGATCTCCTGTCCGGGATTGGCGCGGATCTCCTTGAGGTCGTGCCCGGCGCAGAACGCCGGGCCGGCGCCGGCCAGCACCACCACCTTGATGGCGGGATCGGCGCCGATGTCCTCGAGTTCCTCGGTCAGCAGGGTCATCAGCTCCATGGAGAGCGCGTTGCGCGCCGCCGGCCGGTTCAGCGTCAGCGTCACCACGCCGTCGGCGACCTCGCGCAGCAGGATCGGCTCGGCGGTGGTTCCGGTGGGCTGGGCTGTCATGATGGCGTTCTCCCGGTGTCGTTATCCATTGAGCGTGACGCGCATGGGAAACCATGCGACACCAGGATTCAAGCCCGGCCTTTGAACAAAGACATGACGATGGGGAACGACCATGGGTCCATTGGAGAGTGACTCGGCGATCGCGGCGGCGGAACTGGAGACCTTGATCCGCGAGGGCGTGCCGCTGGTCGGCAGCTATGGCGTCGTGGTGGAAAGTGTCGGCGCCGGAACGATCCGGCTGCGGATGCCATACCGCGAGGATTTCGTGCGGCCCGGCGGCACCGTCACGGGGCCAGCATTGTTCGGACTGGCCGACGTGGCGCTCTACGGCGCTGTGCTCAGCCTGATCGGCCGGGTCGAACTGGCGGTCACAACCAGCATGACGATCAACTTCCTGCGCAGGCCCGGACAGCGCGCCGTGATCGCGGAGGCGCGGGTGCTCAAGCTGGGCAAGCGGCTGGCCTATGGCGACATCCTGCTCTATTCCGAGGGCGAGGATGATCCGGTCGCCCATGTGACCGGCACCTACAGCATCCCGCCCGACCGGAAGCCGGTGACGATGCTGGCCTGATCCCGCCATGAACGGGAACGAAATCGCGGTATCCGGATACCCGTGCGTGAAACCATTGGAAATTTCCGTTTTCCCACAAGGGGTTAACTGTCGCGGTATCATGATACCGCAGCGCTAAATCACTGCTATCACGACGCTTTTGCGGTTGACTCCCAGCACTCGCCCCCGTAGAACACCGGCCAACTTCGGCACGGGAGTCCCGCTCTCATGCCGTAACCGGTATTTCTTGAGAGAGTGGCAATGAAGACCCTGTCCCTGAAGCCGTCCGAAGTCGAGAAGAAGTGGTTCATCATCGACGCGGAAGGCCTCGTACTTGGCCGTATGGCCAGCATCATCGCGAACATCCTGCGCGGCAAGCATAAGCCGTTCTACACCCCGCACGTGGATTGTGGCGACAACATCATCGTCATCAACGCCGAGAAGGTCCGCCTGACCGGCAACAAGCGCAATGACGACATGTTCTACTGGCACACCGGCTATCCCGGCGGCATCAAGGGCCGTTCCAAGGGACAGATCCTGGATGGCAAGTATCCGGAGCGGGTGGTCATCAAGGCCGTCGAGCGCATGGTTCCGCGCGGTCCGCTGGGCCGCAAGCAGATGGGCAACCTGAAGGTCTATGGTGGCGGCGCCCATCCGCATGAAGCCCAGCAGCCGGAGGTGCTGGACGTCGGCGCCATGAACCCGAAGAACAAGAGGATCGCATAACCATGGCGCAGGTCACCACCACCCTTGCCGATCTGAAGAACCTGACCGGCGGCGCCTCCTCCTCGGTCACGGCTGTTTCCGCCGAAGCGGCGGCTCCCGAGCCGAAGATCGACGCGCAGGGCCGGGCCTATGCCACCGGCAAGCGCAAGAACGCGGTCGCCCGCGTCTGGATCAAGCCGGGTAGCGGCAAGGTCGTCGTCAACGGCCGCGACATCGGCGTCTATTTCGCCCGTCCCGTGCTGCGCATGCTGCTGAACCAGCCGTTCGAGATCGTCGCCCGCATCGACCAGTACGACGTGATGTGCACCGTCGCCGGCGGCGGCTTGTCCGGTCAGGCCGGTGCCGTCCGTCACGGCATCTCCAAGGCGCTGACCTACTACGAGCCGGCCCTCCGGTCGCCCTTGAAGGCCGCCGGCTTCCTGACCCGCGACGCCCGCGTCGTCGAGCGTAAGAAGTATGGCCGCGCCAAGGCCCGCCGTAGCTTCCAGTTCTCGAAGCGCTGATCGGCACCAAGGCTCGCATTTTCGGTTATACTGCGGCAGGGCGTCCCGATCGGGGCGCCCTGTTCGTTTTCATGCATATCCTGTTCCCCATCGTCCTTCCGTCTCCGTCCTTCGCGTTTGGGAGTTCGTACCATGCCCGAAACAATCGACCGGGTCCGTATCGCCATCCTGGGAGCCAGCGGTTATACCGGCGCCGAACTGGTCCGCATGCTGGCCCGCCACCCCGCGGCGGATCTCCGCGTGCTGACGGCGGAACGGCAGGCCGGCAAGCCGCTGTCGGACGTCTTCCCGCATCTGGGCTATCTCAAGATGCCGGATCTGGTCAAAGTCGACCAGGTCGACTGGTCGGAGATCGATTTCGTCTTCTGCGGCCTGCCCCACGGCACCACGCAGGAGATCATCGCCGCCCTGCCCCACACCCTGCGGATCGTCGACCTGTCGGCCGATTTCCGGCTGGCGGACGCCGCGACCTATGCCGAGTGGTACGGCCATGAGCACCGCGCGGTCGAGCTTCAGCGCGAGGCGGTCTACGGCTTGACCGAGTTCAACCGGCAGGGTGTCCGCGCCGCCCGGCTGGTGGCCAATCCCGGCTGCTACCCGACCGCGACGCTGATCCCGCTGCTGCCGCTGCTGCTGGACGGGTTGATCGAGAGCGAGGACATCATCGTCGACGCCAAGTCCGGCGTCAGCGGAGCTGGGCGCGACGCCAAGCAGCAGAACCTGTTCTGCGAGGTCAGCGAGGGCATGCACGCCTATGGCGTCGGCCACCATCGCCACATGCCGGAGATGGAGCAGGAACTGAGCTTGGCGGCCGGCAAGCCGGTGACGATGGCCTTCACCCCGCACCTGATCCCGATGAACCGCGGCGAGTTCGTCACGACCTATGTCAGGCTGGCCGGCGGCAACACGGCGGACGACCTGCGCGCCGCGCTGGCCGCCCGTTTCGAGAACGAACCCTTTGTCCAGGTGCTGGGCGCCGGCGTGGTGCCGCACACCAAGCACGTGCGCGGATCGAACCAGATCCACATCTCGGTCTTCCCGGACCGGCTGAAGGGCCGCGCCATCGTGCTGTCGGTGATCGACAATCTGGTCAAGGGCGCCTCCGGCCAAGCGATCCAGAACATGAACGTGATGCTGGGACTGATCGAGACGATGGGGTTGGAGCAGGCGCCGCTGTTCCCATAGCGTCGTCTGGGGCGCTCGGGGCTTGGAGGTCGGGGTGGGGCGAAGCGGCGCCCGACCCCCGTGGCCGACCCCCGTGGCCGACCCCCGTGGCCGACCCCCCCGTGGCCGACCCGTTAAGCGGCCTCAGCCCCGCCATTCCTCGCGTAGGATCGCGTAGAGCACGTGGTCGCGCCAAGCGCCGTCGATGCGGAGATAGCCGCGGGCGTAGCCTTCGTACTGGAATCCGACCTTCTCCAGCAAGCCGCGGCTTGGCGCGTTGGTCGGCAGGCAGGCTGCCTCTATGCGGTGGAGGCCAAGCTGGCCGAAGGCGAAGTCGAGGGTCAGGCGGGTCGCCTCGCCCATGTAGCCGCGCCGGGCATAGGTTTCGCCGACCCAGTAGCCGAGCGTCGCGGTCTGGGCGACGCCGCGCCGGATGTTGCTGAGACCAATGCCGCCTGCGACCCGGTCGGTGCGCCGTTCGACCGCGAGGAACCCATAGGCCTCGTCATCGCGCCACTCGATGATCTGGCGGCGCAGGCGGCGCAGATAGGCGGTGCGGGCCAGGGCGTCGGCCGGCCATGTCGGTTCCCAGGGTGTCAGGAAGGCGCGGCTGCGCTCACGCAGATCGGCCCACTCCTGCCAATCCCGCGCGAGCGGGGGACGGATCGACACCCTTTGCCCGTCCAGCCTGACCGCCGGCGGACTGATCAGACCGTTCCTCAGTAATCCGATCACGGCTTGGCGCCATCCCCCGGATGATTCTTCCATCGCCGCCGCACGGCGTCAGGACAGGCGCGCGGCGATCCGCTCATAATCCTCAAGCCCCTCCAGCGGCCCCAAAGCCGTGACCGTCGGAGCCTTCTGGCGCAAGCGTAGGGCGACCCGGCGGACGGCGGCGGCATCGACGGCGTCGATCTTCTCGACCATCTCGGGAACGGGGATCGGCCGATCGAAGATCACCATCTGCTGACCCAGCTGCTCGCAGCGGGACATGGTGCTTTCCAGCGCCATCAGCATGCCGGCCTTCAACTGGGCGCGGGCGCGTCGCACCTCGTCGTCCGTCACGTCCTCCGCGACCTTGCACAGTTCGTCGCACATCACCGGAACCAGTTCGCCGACCTTGTCGGGTCCCGTGCCGGCGTAGACGCCGAACAGCCCGCCATCCTCGTAGGCGCCGGAGAAGGTGTGGACGCTATAGGCCAGCCCGCGCTTCTCCCGGATCTCCTGGAACAGGCGGGACGACATGCCGCCGCCCAGCAGCGTCGAGAAGACGGAATGGGCGTAATAGTCCGGATCGTGGATGCCGACGCCATCGAAGCCCAACACGATGTGCAGCTGCTCCAGGTCGCGGTCCTCGCGGAAGTCGCCGCCGGTATAGCGCGCCGGGTCGAGCGCCGCCGGATCGACCGGGGGCGGAAGGTCGCGGAAGGTCTTCGACGCGGTCTCGACCAGCCAGTCGTGGTCGATCCGGCCCGAGGCCGCCAGCACCATGGTCCGGCCGGAATAGTTGCGGCCGATGTAATCCACCAGCGCGTCGCGCGGCAGCGCCCCGATGATCTCCGGCTGGCCTAGGACCGGGCGGCCGAGCGCCTGACCGGGGAAGGCGCAGGATTGGAAGTGGTCGAAGATGATGTCGTCGGGAGTGTCCTCGGCTTGGCCGATCTCCTGCAGCACGACGTCCCGCTCGCGGACCAGTTCGTCCTCGTCCAGCAGGCTGTGCTGGAGCATGTCGCCGATCACGTCGAGGGCGAGCGCTTGATCCTCCTTGAGCACCTTGGCGTAGTAAGCGGTATGCTCGCGGGTGGTGTAGGCGTTCATGTGGCCGCCGACCGCCTCGATCTGCTCCGAAATGTCGAAGGCGGTGCGGGTCGGCGTGCCCTTGAACACCATGTGCTCGACCAGATGGGCGACGCCGTTGACCTCGGCCCGCTCGTTGCGGGTGCCGACGCCGACCCAGACGCCCAGCGACGTCGTCTCCACATGCGGCATGGTGTCGGTGGCGACCCGCAGGCCATTGTCCAGTGTCGTGACCCGGATTGTGCTCATGCGACCCCCTGCCGGACGATCGTGCGGCGGACTTGGGATCGGACGAAGGATTGGACGGTCTTGAGATCGTTGGGCAGCACGGTAAGGCGCTCCTCGCGCTCGTAAAGGTCGGCCAGTCGGGGCGGCAGCGGCGGACGCACGCCGGTCGCCCGCTCGACCGCGTCGGGGAATTTGGCGGGATGGGCGCAGGCCAGCGTCACCAGGGGAACGGCGGGATCGAGATTGGGTTGCTCGGCCCGCGCGGCGGCGAGCCCCACGGCGGTGTGCGGATCGATCATCATGCCGCCGGTCAGGCGGCGGGTCTCCGTCATGGTCGCCTGGGTCAGGTCCTCGTCCACCTTGTGGCCGTTGAACAGCAGGCGGGCGCGGGACAGTTGCTCCGACGTCACGGCGAAGGAACCGCCAGCCCGGAACCGGGCCATGCAATCGGCCAAGGCAGCGCCGTCGCGGTCGTACAGGTCAAACAGCAGCCGCTCGAAGTTGCTGGAGATCTGGATGTCCATGCTCGGGCTGATGGTCGGTGTCACGGCCTGGGTCGACATGGTGCCGGTCGCGAAGAAGCGCGCCAGGATGTCGTTGGAGTTGGTCCCCACCACCAGCCGCTCGATCGGCAGGCCCATCGCCCGGGCGCCGTAGGCGGCGTAGACATTGCCGAAATTGCCGGTCGGCACCGCGAAGGACACCGGCCGATCCGGGGCGCCCAACTGGACGGCGGCGGCGAAGTAATAGACGATCTGGGCCATGATGCGGGCCCAGTTGATCGAGTTGACCGCCGACAGGTTCTGCTCGTCCCGGAAGGCGGTGTCGTTGAACATCGCCTTGACCAAGTCCTGGCAGTCGTCGAACGAGCCTTCCAGCGCGATGTTGTGGACGTTGGAGGAGAGCACCGTCGTCATCTGCCGGCGCTGGACCTCCGATGTGCGGCCCTTCGGGTGCAGGATGAAGATGTCGATCGCGTCGCGGTCGCGGCAGGCCTCGATCGCCGCCGAGCCGGTGTCGCCCGAGGTGGCGCCGACGATGGTGACGTGTTGCCCCTTCTTGGCCAGCACATGGTCGAACAGGCGGCCGAGCAGTTGCAGCGCCACGTCCTTGAAGGCCAGCGTCGGGCCATGGAACAGCTCCATCACCCAGGTGCTTTGGTCGAGCTGGACCAGCGGCGTCACCGCCGCGTGGTCGAATTCGGCGTAGGCCTCGCGTACCAGTTCGGCGAATTCCAGCTCGGTCAACCGGCCGCCGAGGAACGGCGCCATCACCCGAACCGCCAGTTCGGCATAGGGGAGCCCGCGCATGGCGCGCAACTCGTCGCGGGAGAAGGTCGGCCAAGTCTCGGGTACGTACAGCCCGCCGTCGCG
Source organism: Skermanella stibiiresistens SB22 (assembly GCF_000576635.1). Taxonomy (GTDB): domain Bacteria; phylum Pseudomonadota; class Alphaproteobacteria; order Azospirillales; family Azospirillaceae; genus Skermanella; species Skermanella stibiiresistens. The sequence continues at coordinate 566,683 of NZ_AVFL01000001.1, read as the reverse complement.
CGCGAGCCCGGCCAGGAGGACCTCGTCGAAGGCGAGTGTCGGGGCGGCGCCCCGCGTGCTGATGTAGCGCAAGCTGTGAATTCTCCAAACCCGTGCCCGGCCAAGGTGCCTGGTACACTTGGCGCCCGGTACACTAGCGAGTGAGCCAGTCCCGGCGCAAGGGCCGGGGCCGTCTCCGTTGGACAGGTCAGCGAAACAAAAGACACATGGATCAGGTTGTTGCTGGGTATCCCGCCCCTATCCCAAGACCTGGAACCCGGCATGACTTATTACGAAACGACCCGCGACTCCACTGGCGGCTCCATCGGCTCCGGCATCGGCATGGATGCCGCCCAACGGGAGACCGAGGAGTTCCTGACGGTCCAGATGCCGTCGATCCTGTCGTCGGTCGAATACGACATGCCAAAGTTCGGCGAGGAGGCGCGGGTCCAGACCTTGGCCCATGTGACCAGGGCGCGGGTCGAAACCCGGCACGTGACCGGCACGTCGGACGCGGCGTACCTGATCCACGCGTTCGGCGAGGACCTGCTGATGAAAATGCAGCTGAACGTCCGCCGATTCGTGGTGCTGTATTCGATCCCGGTCCAGAAGCCGATCGGATCGAGCACCGTGGCGCCCCATTTCGAGCGATGGGCGACCGGGGCCAGCCACGCGGGATGGATGATCGGCTGGCGCGACGCGGCGGCCCCGACCGAACCGGACCAGCATTGGGTCGAGACCTATTGCTACGCCAACCTGGAACCCGACTTCCTGGTCAACGACCTGCACAAGCTGTACTGGCGGACCGACATCCTCCAGATGACCCGCTACTTCATGCTGGAGGCGATCCGGGCCAACGTACCGTTGTCGCCGATGCGGGCGGGCTATCGGATCTGAGGCGGATCACGGGAGACCGCGTCACAAACGGCCATCGACCACGCCACCGACCAGGTTGATGCCGAGCAGGCGCTCGCTGTCCAGCGCGTCGCCGGAGTCGGCTGGACGCAATGCCCGGCCTAGACCATCGAGCGCCGCGTTCCAGTCCCGCCGGATCCGGACGGCCTCGACGGCGTTCACGGCGGCGAAGCGGACTCTGTCACCCGGTCTCGCCTGGCCCAGCGACGCCAGATCCGGCGTGATGATGGTCGCGATCTTTGGATAGCCACCGGTCGGTTGGCGGTCGGACAGCAGCACGATCGGCTGGCGGGTGCCCGGCACCTGTACGCTGCCAGCGGCGATGCCGTCGGAGATGATGTTGAAGTCGCCCGTATGTTCGATCTCCGGCCCGCTCAGCCGATAGCCCATGCGGTCGGCGTCGCCAGTCACGGCGTAGGCGCCGCTCAGGAAGGTCTCGATGCCGGCTTGGGTGAAGTGATCATCCTGCGGCCCCAGCACCACCCGCAGGACCCCGCGCCGGGGCGGCAGGGCGGCGGGGTCCAGCGCCAGCGGCGGCCCCGCGGGTGGCGCGTCGGTCACCAGGGGCAATCGCGCGCCGGCGCGGAGCGCGGCACCATCGAGTCCGCCCAAGCCCGACCGGATATGGGTCGACAGGCTGCCGAGTTGCGGCCGGATGGCGAAGCCGCCGGACACCGCGAGGTAACCGCGCAGCGCGTCGGGTGCGGCGCCGATCCGCAGCCGCTGGCCCGGCGCCAGATCGAACCCCCGCCAGGGCGGTACGGGCTCGTCATCGAGGGTGAGCGGGAAGGAGCCGCCAGCGATGGCCAGCCGGAGCGTTCCGCCCTCGACCGCGTAGTCGCCACCCGACAGGGTGAACTCGATCGTCGCGGCACCGGGCGGATTGCCGACCAGCAGGTTGGCGGCGCGCAGCGATGGCACGTCCATGGCACCCGCCGCCGCGACGCCGAAGCGCTGCCAGCCGACCCGGCCGAGGTCCTGGAGCGTCGCCTGCGGGCCGGGCTGGATGACGATCAGGTCCGCCATCGGCTCAACTCCTTCCGCCGCTGGCGTGCGCTGCGTCCAGCCGGTCGAACTCGGCGGCGTCGATCCGGGTGAACCGGATGCGGTCGCCCGGCCGAAACAGGAACGGGTCCGCGCGATTAAGGTCGAACCCCCGGATCGGCGTGCGTCCCAGCAGGTGCCAGCCCGACGGGATCGGGGTCGAGCAGACCGCCGCCTGCATGCCGCCGATCGAGATGGTCCCGGCCGGAACCCTCATCCGGGGATCGCGCCGGCGTGGGGTGTGAAGCTCTGGCGGCAGCCCACCGAGATAGGCGAAGCCGGGAGCGAACCCGATCATGTAGACGCGGTAGTCGCCGGACAGGTGGAGCCTGACGACCTCCTCCGCCGTGACGCCGTGGTGGCGGGCGACATCCTCCAAGTCCGCGCCATGCTCGCCGCCATAGCAGACCGGGATGGTCCAGTCCCGACCGCCGGAGGCCTCTTTCACGTCTTGGGCGGCGGACCGATCCAGCCCCCCCAGCGCCCCGATCAGGTCGGCGTGGGTCAGGATATCCGGGTCGAACTGGATCAGCAGCGAGCGGTATGTCGGCACCGTCTCGACCACGCCGGGCATGGCGGCGGCGGTCAGGGCCGCGTCGAGCGCCAGCACCCGGGCGTTGATCCCGGCGTCGATCGCCTGCCCGAACTCGACCGTCAGCGCGGCGTCTCCTGCGGGCAGGAAGCGGGGCTCAGGCATAGCTCACCGGTTGGACATCTGGGTCGGCAGCCATGTCACGATGCCGGGAAACACCGTGATCAGGACGACGGCGAGCACCAGGATCAGGAAGAACGGCACGGCGGCCTTGGCGACGTAAAGGATGTCCCGGCCGGTCAATCCTTGCAACACGAACAGGTTGAAGCCCACCGGCGGCGTGATCTGCGCCATCTCGACCACCAGCACGATGTAGATGCCGAACCACAGCGTGTCGATACCGGCGGCCTGGACCATCGGCATCACCACCGAGGTCGTCAGGACGACCATCGAGATGCCGTCCAGGAAGCAGCCGAGCAACACGAAGAACACGGTCAGCGCCGCCAGCAGCGCCATCGGCGATAGGCCGAGGTCGTTGATGAACTGGGCCAAAGCCCTGGGTATGCCGGTGAAGCCCATGGCGACCGTGAGGAAGGCGGCGCCGGCCAGGATGAAGGCGATCATGCTGGACGTGACCATGGCGCCCATCAGGCTGTCGCGAAAACTGGTCCGCGTCAGCGTTCCCGATGCCGCCGACAGGATCAGCGCGCCGGCGACACCCAATGCCGCGGCTTCGGTCGCGGTGGCGATGCCGGCGTAGATCGAGCCGATCACGGCGGCGATCAGCGCCACCACCGGGATCAGCCGCTTCGACGCCCGCAGCTTTTCGCCGAACGCCATGTCCGGCCCGCCGGGTGGCGTGCGCGACGGGTTGAGCAGCGACCAGACCGCGACATAGCCCATGAACAGGGTGATCAGCAGGATGCCGGGCAGCACGCCGGCGATGAACAGCCGGCCGATCGAGACATCGGCCGCGACGCCGTAGACGATCATGATGATGGAGGGCGGGATCAGCAGTCCCAGCGTGCCGGAGCCGGCCAGCGAGCCGATGCTCATGCGGTCGTCGTAGCCGCGCCGCCTCAGCTCGGGCAGCGACATCCGGCCGATCGTGGCGCAGGTCGCGGCGGACGAGCCGGACACCGCCGCGAAGATCCCGCAGCCCACGATGTTGACATGCATCAGCCGGCCGGGCAGCCGGGCCATCCAGGGCGCCAACCCTTGGAACATGTCCTCGGACAGGCGGGTGCGGAACAGGATCTCGCCCATCCAGATGAAGAGCGGCAGGGCCGTCAGGGTCCAGCTCGCGCTGGCGCCCCAGACGGTCGTCGCCATGACCAGCCCGGACGGCGCCGAGGTGAAGAACACCATGGCGATCAGGCCGACCGCCAGCAGCGACAGCGCCACCCAGATGCCGCTGGCCAGCAGCAGCAGCAGTCCCGCGATCAGGACGGCGGAGAGGATCAGAGGGTCCAAGCGCGCGGCCTTCCCAAGTTAGGTCCCAGGGTTCAGGTGTCGGGGCCGGGAGAAGCCGTCGTCGCCAGCTTCTCGGACTCGAGCAACTCGCCCTCGGCGCCCTCGTAGCTGGGGTCGCCGCCCCGCGCCACCGCGACCAAATCGTCGACCAAGGCGACGCAGATCAGGACGAGGCCGATGGTCATGGTGCTCTGGGGTATCCAAAGCGGGATCGGCAACAGTCCCGGCGAGAGATCGCCGAAGGTGATGAACTCCCGGGTCATGTCGGCGCTGTAGAAGGCGAAGTAGCCGGTCAGCAGGCTGGCCGAGCCGAGGCACCACAACTCGGCCCAGCGGCGCGGTCGGCCATGCAACCGCTGGAGCACCAAGCTGACGCGGATGTGGCCGCCAACCCTGAGCGCGTAGGCCAGTCCCAGGAACGACGAAGCGGCCATGGCGAAGCCCGCCAAGTCGTCGGTCGAGGGGATCAGCACGCCGAACAGCCGGCCACCGATCTGGAGCAGGATCAGGACGCCGACGGCGACCAGGAAGAACGCCGCCAGCCAGCCGCACAGCTTGTAGAGGCCGTCCAGGAGGGTCCGCATCGACGCTTTCCCGCCGCTACTTCAACGCGTCCGCGATCTTGCGGCCGTCCGGACCGGCCTTTGTCACCCATTCCTCGATCATGGTGGAACCGACGGCGCGCACGTCCGTCATCAGGGCGTCGGACGGCTGGACGATGGTCAAGCCATTCTGGCCCATGGTCTTCTTGGTGTCCTCGGCGATCCGCTCGCTCTCCCGCCAGCCGCGCTCCTCGGCCTTGGCGGCGATCTCCAGCACGCGGGTCCTGACATCGTCCGGCAGGCGGCGCCACGCGCGCTCGCCGACCATCACGATGTTGCGCGGGTGCATCGCCGAGGTGTCGTAGTAGAACTTGGAGAACTCCCAAGCCTTGACGTCCACGCCGGTGGCCCCGGACGTGATCATGGCGTCGACCACGCCGGTCGCGAAGGCCTGCGGAACCTCGGCCTGCTGGACGGTGGTGGGAGCGGCGCCCAGCAACTCGGCCAGCCGCGCCGTCGCGGCGTTGTAGGCGCGGAACTTGATGCCGCGGAAGTCCGCGATCTTGGCGATCTCCCGCTTGGTGTAGATGCCCTGACCCGGCCACGCGACCGAATAGAGCAGCCTGATGCCCTGGTCGCCGAGGCGCTTCTCCAGCAACGGCTTCTGCGCCTCGTAGAGCTCGCGGGCCGCCGGATACCCCGCCGCGAGGAACGGGATGGCGTCGGCCTCGAATATTGGATCCTCGTTGCCATAGGCCGACAGCAGGATCTCCCCCGCCGGGACCTGGCCGGTCTGAACCGCCCGCTTGATCTCCGGCATCTTGAACAGCGAGGCGTTGCTGTGGAGCGTGATGTCGAGTTGCCCGTCGGTCGCTTTCCGGACCTCGTCGGCGAACCAGCGCAGCGTCTGGGTATGGAAGTTGCCATCGGGATAGGCGGTTGGCAAATCCCACTTGGTCTGCGCCCAAGCGGTCGCGGACATCATCAAGGTCGCGGCCATCGCGGCGGCGGTCACCAAACGTCGCATCAACACATCCCCTGTCGGTCTTCGTGAAGCCCTGATCCGCCTTTTTGGCCCTTGGGTGGGCTTCGGCGGTGCGGCATGATGCTCGCTTGTCGGGATGGGTCGGTCAAGGCCCTTGGGCCACGCCATCGGCTTCCGTCTTCCCTGGACGAATTACCTACAATAAATCGGACATACCGGATTTTGCCATTTCCGGATGGGCGTGGTAGTTCCCATCCAGCGGATCGCCAGCGGTTCGTTGGAGCGCGCCGGCGGAAATCCGGATGCTCCATGACACAAATGACCCCGTATATCGTTGAGCTTGATTGAAGCACCCAAGATATAGGGATTACCATACGGCTTGGGTCGGTCGCCCCTGTGGAGGCAAGATATGGACCATAAAACCCGTTTGATCGTCGCGGAGAATGATCCCCTGATCGCTTGGGCCGTGCGCTTCGGGCTGATGGACTTCGGCTACGAGGTCTGCGCCTGGGCCGACTCCGCCCCCGACGCGGTGCGGCTGGCGGAACTGCACCGCCCGGACGTGGCCTTGGTCGATGGCGGCCTGACGGCGCCCGGCGAGGGCGTCGACGCCGCCCGCGAGATCTCAGGCCGGCTCGGCATCACGGTGGTTGTCTGCCGCGGCAACGCGATCGACGGGATCATCGAGGCCGGCCGCGACGAGACGCCGGTCGGCTCATCAAGCTGGCTGACCAAGCCTTACCGGATCAGCGATCTGGATCGGCTGATCGCCGCCACGGCGCGGCATTAGGCAACCAAACCGTCCGCGATCAGCCGCTCCGCCTCGGCAAGGTCGTCGGGGCGGTTGGTGTTGAAGAAAGGATCGACCGGATCGGTGTCGAACTCGGCGACCGCCAGCCGATACCGCGCGGTCCAGACATCGACCTTGCGCAGGCCCTCCTCAACCATGGCGCGGCGCAGGTCGTGGCGCAGATGGACCGGCCACACCCCGAACACGGGGTGCTCCCGGCCATCCGAGCGGGCGCAGGCCATGTCGGCGCCGTCCCGCTCCACGGCGGCCAGCAGCCGTTCCACCAAGTCGGTCGGCTGGAAAGGCGCGTCGGTCGCGAAGCTGGCGACCCAGCGGGCGCCGGGCGCGTGCTCCGCCGCCCAGTCCAGCCCTGTCAGGACTCCCGCCAGCGGTCCGGCGTAGTCCGGCACCCCGTCGGCCACCACCTCCAGATTGCTCCCGGCGAAACGGGCGGGATCGCCGTTGGCGTTCAGGATCAGCGTCCCGACCTGCGGCCGGACGCGGTCGATCACCCGGTCGAGGATGGAGTGTCCCGCCAGGAGCCGGAGCGTCTTGTCGCCGCCGCCCATCCGGCGCGACAACCCGCCGGCCAGAAGCACCCCGATGACATCCGGTGTCCTAGTCGCGCTCATCGTCGCGGCTCCCCTTGCGGCGGTGGCTGGAGGGTTCGTCCTCCCCCGCCGTTGGAGCCAGATCGAACTCGATTCGATCCTCCCCGGCCAGGGCGACGAAGCGGCGGCCCCGCGCGCGGCCAATCAGGGTCAGGCCAGCCTCGCGCGCCAACTCGACGCCCCAGGCGGTGAAGCCGCTGCGCGACACCAGGATCGGGATCCCCATCTGGACGGTCTTGATCACCATCTCCGAGGTCAGGCGCCCGGTCGTGTAGAAGATCTTGTCCTCTGGCGTCAGGCCGTGGCGCCACATGTAGCCGGCGACCTTGTCCACGGCGTTGTGGCGGCCGACATCCTCCATGTAGACCAGCACCCTGTCCCCTTGCGCCAGCACGCAGCCATGGATGGCGCCGGCCTCCAGGTAGAGGCTGGGAGCGGTGTTGATCTTGCGCGTCAGGGTGGCGAGCCACGAGGTCTTGAGCCGCGCCGTGGTGGAAAGCCGGATATCGCCGAACTTCTCCATCAGGTCGCCGAACACGGTGCCTTGGGCACAACCCGAGGTCAGAGTCTTTTTCTTCAGCTTCTGTTCGAAATCGGTCGGCCGCTCGGTCCGGACCACCACTGTCTCGATCTCGTCGTCGTAGACGATGTCGGTGACGCGGTCGTCGGTCCGCAGCATGTTCTGGTTGAGAAGATAGCCCAGCGCCAAATATTCTGGATAGTCGCAGATCGTCATCATGGTGACGATCTCCTGTCCGTTGAGGAACAGGGTTAGGGGGCGTTCGACGGTGACGGAGGTCTCGATCGGGGCGCCGGTCTGGTCGATGCCGGTGACCCGCTTGGTCAGGCGCGGATCGGTCGGGTCCGGGCGGACCAGAAACTCTTCAAGGGGAGCATGTTCCATGGGGCGAGCCTAGTTCGGCCCCCCCCCTTCAGGCAAGCGCCACGCCGCCGTCGGCGTGGAAAATGGTCAGATGACGTCGAGCAGGAAGTGGGTCGCAACGCCGATCAGCGAAGCCGCGACCACGGCGATCGCGGTATACCGCTCGCCGACCGACCACCGTGCCCAATCCTTGCCGAAACTGTCCATCTTGGAAACCCCGTTACTCCCGCTCGACCGCCGTGCCATGACCATGCCCAAGAAAAACGTTGCCTGATGATAGATACATCAAATTCAGGCCAAGGTCGTTTCAACCAAAAGCCAGATGCTACACTTTCCCGTAACCTGGTGCCGCGTTGCAACATAGCCCATTCGGCTGACCCGTGACAGGGCGCAAGATGCCGCGGTGGCGCCTTGGTTCCTGTGACCCACATCACGGATCTATCCGGAAATGATGGATAATCGACCGAAAGTGACAGGATCGGGGTAGGCCGTGACGCGGCCGGCGGCGCTTGTGTGTCGACCCGAACATCTCTATTGAGTACTTCTGATAACAGGAACCCTTTGGCGGTCCCGCTTCGACGTGGGGCGCCCGGGGGTGCAACAGCGGATCGGCGCATGGGACTGAAGACTTCGCACATCATGATTCTGGCCGCCGCGGTCGTGGCGGCGGCCGGCTGTTCGAGCGCCGGTGGCGAGCCCTTGCCCATCCCCGGCACCAAGCCTCCTCCCGGTGCCGCCGACCAGTCCGCCCCGCTGACGCCCGATCCGATGGCGCAGGAAGCCGACTTCGCGACATGGCTGGCCGGTTTCCGGTCCGAGGCCCGCGCGGCCGGGATCAAGCAGGCGACCTTGGACGGCAGCCTGTCCGGGCTTCGCGTGCTGCCGGAGGTGCTGGCCTCCGATAGCAGCCAGCCGGAGTTCACCCGGCCGGTCTGGGCCTATCTCGACAGCGCGCTGAACGACACGCGGGTCAACCGGGGCCGTGACCAGTTGGGCGTCCAGCGCGGCCTGTTGGCGGGTGTCGAGAACGACTATGGCGTCCCGGCCGAAGTCGTCGTCGCGATCTGGGCGATGGAGAGCAATTTCGGCCAGAACATGGGTAGCTACAACGTGGTCGAGGCGCTGGCGACGCTGGCGTGGCACGGCCGCCGCGCCGATTTCTGGCGCGAGCAGTTGATCGAGGCGCTCCGCATCATCGACCGGGGCGACGCGCCGGGTGGCCGGCTGGTGGGGTCCTGGGCGGGAGCCATGGGCCATACCCAGTTCATTCCGACGACATACGCCAGCCACGCCGTCGACCGCGACGGCGACGGCCGGCGCGACCTGTGGACCAGCCTGCCCGACGTGTTCGGCTCGACCGCCGGATATCTCCACGACGTCGGCTGGCGCCCCGGCGAGGCGTGGGGAGCGGAGGCCGTGCTGCCACCGGGGTTCGATTATGAACAGGCGGACATGTCGGTCAGGAAGCCCATCGCGGAGTGGCGGAGGCTTGGCGTTCGGCAGGCTTCCGGGACGCGGCCCCTGCCCGATCAGGCCGACGCCTCGATCCTGTTGCCGGCCGGCAACCGGGGTGCCGCCTTCCTGGTGATGAACAACTTCCGCTCCATACTGCGCTACAACAACTCCAGCAGCTACGCGCTGGCGATCTCCTATCTCTCCGACCGGATGGCGGGCCGGCCCGGAATCCAGGGCGGCTGGCCGCGCGACGAACGCCCGCTCAGCCGCGACGAGCGGTTCGAGATGCAGCGCCTGCTGGGAGCGCGGGGCTTGCCGGTCGGCACGCCCGACGGCATCATCGGCGCCAACACCCGCTCGGCGATCCGGAGCTTCCAGAAATCCCAAAAGCTGCCAGCCGACGGCTTCGCGTCAAGCTCGCTGCTGGACCGCCTGCGGACCGCCGGTTCGGCGTCGTGATGACGGCGCCTTAGGGGATCAGCAGTTGCGCCTGCTGGGACGCTGAAGCGGGCGGCTGGGCGAACAGGGCGGCGCCGCGCAGGATGTCGAGCGCGCGGGTCAGCTGGTAGTCGACCGGCTTGGCTGGGTTCGCTTGGTCCGCGCCGCCCGTGGCGGATGACTGGACCGGCGTGACGCGGGCGGCGTCGACCAGCACGTCGGGCGTGATGCCGAGCGCCTGGATCGAGCGGCCCGACGGCGTGTAGTAGCGCGCCGTCGTCATCCGCGTCGCCCCGCGGTTCGACAGCGGCGTGATGGTCTGGACGGAACCCTTGCCGAAGGTCTGGCTGCCCAGGATCACCGCGCGCCGCTGATCCTGGAGCGCGCCGGCGACGATCTCCGACGCGGAGGCGCTGCGGCCATTGACGATCATGACGATCGGCTTGCCGCGGGCGAGATCGCCGGGGGTCGCCCAATAGTGCCGTTCCGATGGGGTGCTGCGGCCTCGGGTGGAGACGATCTCGCCCTGGTCGAGGAATGTGTCGCAGACCGAGATCGCCTGCTTGACCAAACCACCCGGATTGTCGCGCAGGTCGAGGACGTAGCCGGTCAGGCGGGGGCCCAGTTCCGCGTCCAGCGCCATCAACGCCTTTTCCAGGCCGGGCTGGGTCTGCTGGGTGAAGCCGCTGATCTTGATGTAGCCGACGTCGCCTTCACGGCGCCAGCGCACCGCTGGGCTCTTGACCAGTTCCCGCACCAGCGTCAGGTCGAAGGTCTTGCCCTCGGGACCGCGCTGGATGGTCAGCGACAGCGGCGTGCCGATGCCGCCGCGCATGCGGTCCATCGCCTCGGCCAGCGTGACGCCGCGCACCGGCTCGCCGTTGATGTGGGTGAACAGGTCGCCGGCCAGCACCCCGGCGCGGAAGGCAGGCGAGTCCTCGATCGGGGCCAGGACCTTCACCAACCCGTTCTCGACCGCCATCTCGACACCGACACCACCGAACTCGCCGTTGTTCTGCGCCTTGTTCTCGGTGTAGCGCTCGGCGTTGAGGTATTTGGAATGCGGGTCGAGCGAGGTCAGCAGGCCGTTGATCGCGGATTCGACCAGCTTTTCGGCGTCGACTTGATCGACAAAGCCACCGCGCAGCTGGGTGAACGCGGTCTTGAACAACTCCAGCGCCTTGGCCTGCGACGTCTCCTCGTCGGAGACGGAATTCGCCTCGACCGCCGCCTGCCCCCACGCTTGAAGCGGGGTGAACAGAAGCAGCGAGGCGCCGAGGGCGACGCGGGTCCGGCTCATGAGCGCATTCCTTATCCACGAGAACGCTGGGGCATGAGCCAAGCCTATCGAGCTTAAGGTTAAAATTTGGTGTGATATTGTGTCCGAGTCGTGATGGTTTCGTGGCGCGGTATTTCGGCCACGCGGGTGCGGGAGGCTCTGGAATTTTGATGGGTTGGAGCGGGTGGAGGCTCTTTCAACACAGATAAAGAGGATTGACTGGATGGACACAGATCGGACCATCCTGACGCACGCCTGCGAACCGGATCGGGATCGACGTCGTGGAATCCGTGTCCATCCTGTGAATCCTCTCCATCCGTGTTGAAGAATCTTTCACGGCGACGGCTGGAGCAAGGTCGATGCGTGAAGTCACTCCCGTCAAGTCCATGATCGCGTGATCCTTCTCCGGCGCTTGACCGCGGTCAAGTGGCCGGCCGCCAGCGCGGTCTAGGGTCCGCCAACCCAGCGGACAGCGGCGGATGAGGACGATTCCCGATCCCGACCCGCACCCGCTTACGGAAACGGCTTGATCCAGGAGTTCCCATGTTCTGTTACCAGTGCGAGCAGACCCAGCACATCGACGCCGTCGCGGGATGCCACTCCCTCAAGGGGACCTGCGGCAAGGACGCCGTCACCAGCGACCTTCAGGACATCCTGATCCACGCGGTGAAGGGGCTGGCGCAGGTCTCGCACAGGGCGCGCGCCCTGGGCGTGACCGATGCCGAGGTGGACGACTTCATCCACCACGCGCTGTTCACGACGTTGACCAACGTCAACTTCAATCCCGTGCGGATCGAACTGCTGATCCGTCAGGCCGTGGCGCTGCGCGACGGGCTGGGTGGCAAGGCCGCCGCGATGGCTCCCGTCGCCGTACCGCCCGGCCCCGCCCGCTACGAGCCGCCCGCCACCCACGCCGAGATGCTCGCGGAAGCCGCGTCCTTTGGGGTGCGCGCCGGGGTCGAGACGGTGGGCGAGGACGTGATCGGCTTGCGGGTGCTGGTGCTCTACGGGATGAAGGGAGTGGCGGCGTATTACCACCACGCCACCGTGCTGGGCTTCCGCGACCCCGCGATCGACGCCGGCATCGCGCGCATCCTGTCCGATCTAGCCGGCGACCCATCCGACATCGCGGAACTGCTGGCGCTGGCGCTCGACACCGGGACGCTGAACCTCAAGGTCATGGAGTTGCTGGACGCGGCCAACACCGGCACCTATGGCACACCGGAACCAACCGTCGTCCGCATGACGCCGGTCCCCGGCAAGGCGATCCTGGTCAGCGGCCACGATCTCGGCGATCTCGCCCGTATCCTGGAGCAGACCCGCGACACCGGCATCCTGGTCTATACCCATGGCGAACTGCTGCCGGCCAACGCCTATCCGGCGCTGAAGGCCCACCCGCATCTGGCCGGCAACTTCGGCGGCGCGTGGCAGGACCAGCAATCCGACTTCGCGGCCTTTCCCGGTCCGGTGGTGCTGACCTCAAACTGCCTGATCGAGCCGCAACGGTCGTACAAGGGCCGCGTCTTCACCGCCGGTCCGGTCGGCTGGCCCGGCGTGCGGCATATTGACAACGGGGATTTCTCTCCCGTCATCCAGGCGGCGAAGGCGTCGCCGGGTTTTGGCCAGAATGTCGGAGGTGGTGGTGATGGAGAGAGGACGATCACCATCGGCTTCGCCCGGGACGCCGTGATGGGTGTCGCCGGGACGGTAATCGACGCGGTCAAGAGCGGGGCGATCCGCCGCTTCTTCCTGATCGGCGGCTGCGATGGCGCCGCTCCCGGCCGCAACTATTACACCGAGGTGGCGGAGGCGGCCCCGGCGGACACCGTGATGCTGACGCTGGGCTGCGGCAAGTTCCGCATCAACGACCAGGATCATGGCACGATCGGCGGGACCGCTGACGGCATCCCGCGCCTGCTCGACCTGGGGCAATGCAACGACGCCTATTCCGCCATCAAGATCGCCATGGCGCTGGCGGACGCGTTCGAGTGCGGCGTCAACGACCTGCCGCTGTCGCTGATGGTCTCGTGGTTCGAGCAGAAGGCCACGGCCGTGCTGCTGACGATGCTGGCGCTGGGGATCAAGGGCATCCACCTGGGACCGACTCTGCCGGCGTTCCTGACGCCGACCCTGCTGGCGGTGCTCCAGGAGAGGCTCGATCTGCGCGCCAATGGCGAGGCGGCGGCCGATGTGGCCCGGGCGCTCGGACAGGCGGCCTGACATGAATGGGGCGAACGCGACGGTCGAATTCGGCGTGACCCTGAAGACGCGCGACGGCAGGTCCGTCGCGTTCGCCTGCGGTCCGGAAGAGCGCATGCTCGACGCGGCGGAGCGGCAGGATCTTTACCCGCCGGCGCAGTGCGGCGAGGGAAGCTGCGGTGCCTGCTTGGCCTATGTCGTGTCCGGCGAGGTCGAGCGGGAACCCAGCGGCCCCTCGGCCCTGCCCGACCGCGAGCGGGCGAAGGGCGGCGTGCTGCTGTGCCGCTGCCGTCCCCTGTCGGATGTGGAACTGAGCGCTCCCTATGACGCGGCGATGATCCGCTTCGAGCCGGAACCCGAGCGGGACGCGGTGATCGAGGCGATCGAGGTCTTGAGCGCGCCGATGCGCCGCCTCGTCCTGCGCCTGGGTCCGGGTCGCGATGGCGGAACGGGGGTGGACTTCGAGCCGGGCCAGTATCTGGAACTGACCGTTCCGGGCACCGACCTGACGCGGGCCTATTCCATCGCGTCCACGCCGAACTGGGATGGCCGGGTGGAACTGCTGATCCGGTTGCAGCCGGGCGGCCGCTTCGGCACTTGGCTGAACGAGACCGCGGCACCCGGCATGAGGCTCGTCGCGCGGGGACCTCGCGGCGCCTTCGTGCTGCGCGACCGCGGCCTCGATCCCCGCTGGTTCGTGGCGGGCGGCAGCGGGCTGGCTCCCGTCCTATCGATGCTGCGGCGGATGGCGGAATGGGGCGATCCGCAACCGGCGCGGCTGTTCTATGGCACATGGCGGCCCGACGAGCAGGTCTGCCAGGACGAGTTGACGACGCTCCAGTCCAGCCTGCCGGGATTGGAGATCGTCCGCACCGTCGCCAATCCGGGCACCGAACCGGGCGCCGAGCCGAACCCGTCATGGGCCGCCGGGACCGGCTCGGTGGTGAATGCGCTGAGCGCCTCGCTGGAGGCGGCGTCACGCCAAGGCGAACCTCTGCCCGACATCTATGTCTGCGGCTCGTCCGGAATGGTCGAGGCGATCCGCGCCGCCGCGGTCAAGGCAGGGCTGCCGGAAGACCGCGTATTCCATGAACAATGCGGTGGCGCGGTGGGATGAAGCCTTCCAGGTTTCCTTCGAAACGGATCGAACCAAACTGACGCACGGCCGCGTAGTGGATCGGGATCAACGTCGTGGAATCCGTGTCCATCCTGTGAATCCTCCTTATCCGTATTAAGAAAAACCTCGGCGGTTCCTCCACTCATGACCGCGGCTGGCCGGCGGCCAGATTTCACCACGGACGCGCCAAGTGGCGACCCTTTGGCCTCGTCCAGGCAACGGTCCGTATCCACCTGTTCACCAACCGTTGGAGTTTCATCCCGGAGCGTTGCCGAGATTATCAACACAACTTTCAGGATGTGACATTGGGACGATTGATTTACCTCTTCCATCTTCCTAAAAAGTGACACACATGAAGCGCGAACATGCGCCAACCGATTAGATTGCATTCACATGACAACCAAGTTGAACCAGGCTCTCATCGATGAGTTCACGACGCTCGTCGGCGACGACGGCATCCGGGACGTTTCGCATTGGACGCTGCCCAACGACGATATCCGCTTTGTGGAAGAAGTGGCACTGGCTGAGTTCGACGAACAGTTGGATGAAGCTTTCGCCGTCACCTCAACCGCCATCGATGGCATCGTCGGCGCGAAGAAGTGACACTGATGTTCGACGAGACGAATGACCTCGCCGAGTTGCCGGAGGATGACCAGCTTAAGCGGATCGTGCGTCGCTGCGCTTATCTTCAAGAGACATTTGAAAAATACAACTCCAGGCTCATCACCACGGGATTGACTGGCGCGACCATGAACAAGGTGCTGTTGATCAACTGTGTTGAAAGCTATTTTCTTGATATCAACCGATTAAAAGCTTTTCATGGAATGGAGCGCGCCGATCGCTTCAAGATCGCCGGCTATCTCCTGAAATGGCTCTGCAAAATCAAGCCGATCCAGATCGGTCCCCTTGGCGATCTTCCCGCCAACCTGCAGAAACGCGGACTTGTGGTGAATGAGAATTTCGCGCTGATCCATGCCCTGATCATCGCCAAAGTTGACAAGGCGAAGATCGAGCAGCGTCTCGTCACAAGCCTCCTTTACTCCGCTCATTATCGGGATCTCAATGGCGGCGTGATGGCCATGCAGATGGAAACGCTGGCGCGCGCTTATCCCCGCGCTTTTTAAGCCCGCCAATCACTCACGGAATGGCGAAGGCCCGTCACGGGAACGACGGCGGCTACCCCGGTCAGGCTGGCCGGGAGGGAACTTCCGCGCGGCGGGGGTGGTTGGGTCCGGCATGGAGCCCAAGGAACCCTTCGATATCGACGTGGTGTTCGAGCGGCTGCGGCGGGCGGTGGCTGGGTTGCCGCAGGCGGCGATGTTCGACCTGCGCGACCGGGGATACGGCACGCCATTCGAGCAGTTGGTCGGCAGCCTGATCTCAGCCCGGACCCGCGACGAGACGACCATCGAGGTCTGCTTGCGGCTGTTCGCGGAGGCTCGGACACCGGAGGATTTCGTCCGGTTGCCGGAGGATCGGCTGGTCACGCTGCTGTATGGCGCCACGTTCCCCGAGCCCAAGGCGCGCGACCTCAAGGCGATCGCCCAGCGCCTGATCGACGACCATCAGAGCCAAGTTCCCGACAACATGGCCGAATTGGTTTCATTTCGGGGAGTCGGCCCGAAGATCGCGGCGCTAACGCTGGCGGTGGGGTTTGGCCGGGCGGCGGTCGCGGTCGACGTCCATGTCCACCGCATCGCCAACCGCTGGGGCTACGTCGCCACGTCGGCACCGGAGCGCACCATGTCGGCGTTGGAAAAGTTGTTGCCGGAGCGCTACTGGATCGAGATCAACGAGCGGCTGGTGCCGTTCGGCAAGTCCGTCTGCGTGGCGGCGCGGCCCAAGTGCCCGACTTGCCTTCTGCTGTCGATGTGCCGACAGGTCGGCGTCGTCAATCCGCGCTGAGCGCTTCGTTGACGGCACTTTTCAGGTCCGCCCCGGTCAGCGGCTTGTGAAGCAGGCGGATGCCATCCCGCGCGGCGCGGAGGATCACGTCGGGTGCCGTATCCCCGGTCAGCAGGATGGCCGGGATCACCATGCGCCCGCGGATCTCCACGATGGCCTCGAACCCGTCGCCGTCGCCCAGGCGGTAATCCGAGATCACGAGATCGAACGCGGGCGGCTCGCCGCCGAAGCGGGCGCGAAGTTCCCGGAGACCGGAAACCTTGGTGACATCAAGGCCCCATTCCCGCATTTCGAGTTGCAACGCCGCCGCGATGATCGGATCGTCCTCGATCATCAGGACCGAACCGTGGCGCCGGCCTGGATTGTCCGGAGCGGACGTGTCCTCAAGCCTTTCCAGTCTGGCGGTGGCGGGCGCGCCGGGTACCCAGACCGAGAAGATCGAGCCATGGCCGACCCTGGAATTGACGCTGAGCCGATAGCCGAGCATGTCGGCGACCCGGCGGACCGTGGCGAGGCCGATGCCGAAGCCGGCGGTTGGAACGGTCGGATCGCCGCCCTGGTAATAATCCTCGAAGATGCGGCCGAATTGATCGGATGCGATGCCGCGGCCGGAGTCGTGGACGTCGATCCGGATCATGCCGGCGACGTCTCCGGTGGCTGGCTCCTCGACCACGTCCATCGAGACGCCACCGCGCGTCGTGAACTTGACGGCGTTTCCCATCAGGTTGCGGAGCACGACTTCCAGCAGCACGCGGTCGGTGAAGACCGCCACCTTTGTCGGTGGCACCAGAAGGCGGAGCCCCAGCGCCGTCACCTGGCCCTCGAACTCGCCGGATAGTCGTTGGAACAGATCGTCCAGCGCGAAAGCCGTCGGATTGGGCCGCACCACTCCGGCCTCCAGGCGCGCGATCTCCAGCAAGCCACCAAGCAGGCCGCGCAAGCCGTCCAGCGACAATCGAACCATGTCGGCCATCTCGATGGCGCCAGGATCGGTCAAGCGGCGGCTTAGCAAGTCCATGTACAGAAAGGCCGCGGTCACCGGCTGCCTCAGGTCGTGACTGGCTGTGGCGAGGAAGTGCGACTTGGCGCGATTGGCTTTCTCCGCCTCGTCGCGCGCGTGCCGCAGGACGTCCTCCGCATCCTTGAATGCGCTGACATCGGTGGAGGCGCCGCACCAAAGGGTTGAGCCGGTTGCCTCCTTGATCGGTAAGGCGCGGGTCTGGAACCAGCGGTAGCTCCCGTCGGAATGGCGCAGCCGGTGGGCGACCTCCAGGATGCCGCCGTCGGTGGCCCTGCTCCAAGCATCCTCGGTCGCCGCCTTGTCCTCGTCGTGGACGGGTTCCAGCCAGCCCCAAGCCAGCGCGTCATCCTCCCGCTGGCCTGTATAGGACAGCCACTGGCGGCTGGCCCAGGTCCAGTCGCCACCGTCGCGCGAGGTCCAGATCAATTGGGGGATCGCCTCGCTCAAGGCGCGGAAGCGGGCCTCGCTGGCTCGGAGCGCCGCTTCGGCCTTCTCACGCTCCGCCAGCCCGAACAAGGCTTGGGCATGGACCCGCTGGGCCAAATCCTTCGCCGCCGTCAACGACTCCAGGAGCCCAACCGCCCGAAGCGCCGTCGCGGCGGCGCGCGCCAGCGCCTCCAGCGCTGCGACCTCCCAATCCTCCGGATCGCGCCGTTCCGCCCAGTAGACGCCAATCGCGGCATCCGGGGCGTTCTGGCCAATCGGTACCATGACCAAGCTTTTGACGAAGGTGGATCGGTAGATGGACGAGGGTGTGCGGTCGTCATGTTGGACATCCGGCACGACGGCGGTTTGGCCGTGGAGCATCGCCCAACCCGAAACACACGTTTCCATGGGGAACGACTGGCCGCGCCACAGTGGGGCGATGGCGCGTTCGTCAACGTAGTCACACCGGTCGCCCTCGCGCATCACGATCGCGACGCCATCCGCGCCGCCGAGCGACCTGGCGGCGTCTCCCACCGCGTCCATCACGGCGTCGCGGGAACCGGCGGCCTGGATCCTCTCCATCGCACCGGCCAGATATCTCAGGCGGGCATTGCTTCTTTCCAGGCCATCCCCCTCCCTCGCGGTCATCCGCTCCCCACCGGTAATTTATCCGTTGGAGTCTTCAACAAGTGGGTGGCGAAAAAGGATCGGAAACAATCGGAGACTATTGTCAGCCAAATCGTGACGACTGGGAACTCAGTCGGCGTTCGCGAGCTTTTTCAAGGGGGCGAGCGGGTGGTGGTCGTTGATCACGCGCTTCAGCCGGTCGCCGACCACGTGGGTGTAGATCTGGGTGGTGGCGATGTCGGCGTGGCCCAGCATCTTCTGGACGCTGCGCAGATCGGCGCCGTGGTCCAACAGGTGGGTCGCGAAGGCGTGGCGCAGCACGTGAGGGCTGACCTTGCGCGGCTCGATCCCGGCATCGATCGCCAGTTCCTTGAGAAGCTGCGCGAAGCGCTGGCGGGTCAGATGGCCGTCCTCCGACGTGCGCGACGGGAACAGGAAACCCGCCTGCCGCTGCTCGCGTCCCGGCACCATAAAGGCCTTGCGCACCGGCAGATAGGCTGACAGGGCGTCGCGCGCCGGGTCGGACAACGGCACGATCCGCTCCTTGCCCCCCTTGCCCTTGACGATCAGGCAGCGGTTATCGCGGGCGATGCCTGTCAGCGGCAAGCCGACCAGCTCCGACACGCGGACGCCGGTGGCGTAGAGCACCTCCAGCAGCGCCACCAGCCGGATGCCGTCGGGGCCGTCGCGCCGCTGCGCCGCCGTCAGCAGGGTCTCGACCTCGACCTCGCTCAGGATCTTCGGCAGGGCGCGGCCCTGCTTGGGGCTGTCGATGGTCCCCGCCGGATCGTCGGCGCGCAGCCCTTCGGAGCACAGGAAGCGGTAGAACTGGCGCAACGCCGACAGGCGGCGGGCGATGGTGCGGACCGCCGTGCCGCCGTCGAGGGCGTTGAGGTGGTCGAAATAGCCGCGCAGGTCGTCCGTGCCGGCGCGGTCCAGCGAGGTTCCGCGGGTCGTGAGCCACGCGGCCGCGTCGATCAGGTCACGCTCGTAGGCCTGACGGGTGTTATGCGCGGCGCCCCGCTCCGCCACCAGCATGTCGAGGAAGGATTCGACGCGCGGCGAGGGAAGCGCCTTGGGTTTGCGGGGACGGCCGGGACGTGCCATGGGCATGCTTTCCGCTGGAATTAAGAAGAGCGCGGCAAATCAGCGCATGGGCGGCGGACCCGCCGATCAGCGCGGGAAGCGGTCGTCGGGAATGACGCGCTCCACCGTCTTCGAGGGGGCCGGCATATCCCATGTCGCGAGGAATGCGGCGCCGCCGACGACGACGATCAGGGCCAGGACGATGAGGACGCTGAGCAAGCGGGACATGATACCAGTCGAGGATGAGCCCGAGTATGGGCGATTGCGAGAACGAGCCACGGTGCTGTCAATCATTGATCTGGAGAAGATGAATTGCCTTGTGTTAAGGAGCACCATGGCCTTTTTTAGGCGCGTTCCCGACCCTTGGGCGGATGGGAATCCATGATGCGCTTACCACGAGAGGGCAACCGGATTTTACCCTGCCCAAAGGTTGAAGACACGATACTGTACCGATGGCATCGTCGCCGCGCAATATAACCTGTAGTCAATTCCAGCCGCGGAAGGTCGCGTCCGTTTCATGAACGCCCATCAGCCTGTCATCTCGTCGCGTTCGGCGGCGCCCCGTCTCGTGGTGCCAAGGACCGTGGTGCTGGTGGGCCTGATGGGGGCCGGCAAGACCAGCATCGGCCGCCGGCTGGCCGCGCGCCTGAACCTGCCGTTCCGCGACGCCGACAACGAGATCGAGACCGCCGCCGGCCGCACCATCGAGGAGATCTTCGAGCGGTTCGGCGAGGCCGAGTTCCGGGCCGGCGAGCGCCGGGTGATCGGCCGGCTGCTCCAGGATAACCCGCCCCACATCCTGGCGACCGGCGGCGGCGCCTATATGGACCCGGAGACGCGGGCCCTGATCCGCGATCACGGCATCTCGCTGTGGCTGCGCGCTGAGCTGGACGTGCTGCTGGCCCGGACGTCGCGGCGCAACAACAGGCCCCTGCTGAAGCAGGGCAACCCGCGCGAGATCCTGAGCCGGCTGATCGACCTGCGGCATCCCGTCTACGCCGAGGCCGACATCACGGTTGACAGCATCGACGCCCCGCCGGAGGAAACGGTCGAGCGCGTGCTGAGGGCGCTGGAGACCCATCCCGGCGTCCAAGTCACTGGCCGCGATTGAGCCGCCGCGGCATCCATTCCAAGGGGCCATTTCGTTTGAGGGATACTGACATCATGCGGGACATCGTCCGGGTCGACCTGGCCGAACGCGGCTATGACATCGTGATCGGTCCGGGAGTGATCGGCGAGGCCGGGGAACGCGTGTCCACCCTGATCGGCCGCCGGCCCGTCATCGTCGTGACCGACGACCGAGTGGCGCCACTGCATCTGGCGGCGCTGGAGGCCTCGCTGTCGGCGGCCGGCGTGCGGAGCAATGGACCAGCCATCGTCCTGCCGGCGGGGGAGAAGACCAAGAGCTTCGGCCAGCTTGAAGCCCTGCTGGATGACATCCTGGGGCGCGGCATCGAGCGCTCGACCGTGCTGGTGGCGCTGGGCGGCGGCGTGATCGGCGACCTGGTCGGCTTCGCCGCCGCCATCGCCCTGCGCGGTCTGGACTTCATCCAGGTGCCGACCACGCTGCTGGCGCAGGTCGACAGCTCGGTCGGTGGCAAGACCGGCATCAACACGCGCCATGGCAAGAACCTGGTCGGGTCGTTCCACCAGCCCCTGCTCGTGCTGGCCGACACGGCGGCGCTGTCCACCCTGCCGCCGCGCCACATGCTGGCGGGCTACGCCGAGGTGGTGAAGTACGGGCTGATCGACGACGCCGGTTTTTACCAGTGGCTGGAGGAGCACGGCGCCGCCGTCCGTTCCGGCGAGAGCGACGCGCTGGTCCGGGCCGTGACGGTGAGCTGCGCCGCCAAGGCCACCATCGTGGGTCAGGACGAGCGCGAGTCGGGGCGCAGGGCGCTGCTCAACTTCGGCCACACCTTCGGCCACGCGCTGGAGGCCGCCGTCGGTTATGACGACCGCCTGCTGCACGGCGAGGCGGTGGCGCTGGGCATGGGCATGGCGTTCGATCTGTCCGCCCGGCTGAAGCTGTGCGCGCCGGACGTTCCGGAGCGGGTGCGGGCCCACTTGGCGATGATCGGGCTGCCGACGCGGCTGGGCGATGTCGCCGGCGTCACCTGGGACACCGAGGAGTTGCTGGGCCATATGGCGAAGGACAAGAAGGTCGCGGACGGCAAGATCACCTTCGTGCTGGCGCGTGGGATCGGACAAGCCTTCACCGCGCGCGACATCGACGGCCATGAGGTGGCGGCGGTACTGGACGAGGCGCGCTGAAGGCGTTCCCAAAATGGTTAGACTTCGTAGTTTACGCAATTTTATGCCGAAAACTTGATTGAACGGCAAATCTTCCGAAATAGCGTGTATCGTCGGGAGCAACCTTCCGTCCCAGAGAGCCAATCCCGGAGCCATCCGGGAAAAGGACGCAAGGCGGTTGGCATCGCGACGAATTCAGACGCAGGTGGGGGAAGCATGCCGAAGCGCAGATTGATTCCGGGCGTGATCCGGGACCAGCACATCATTTCTTTCACACCAAGCGACACCGTTCGCGCGGCGGTCTCGACCATGGCCGAGCGCAAGGTCGGCGCGGTGCTCGTGATGGTCGATAGCGACCTGAAAGGGATCTTCACCGAACGCGACCTGTCGTTCCGCGTGGTCGCCAAGGATCTCGATCCGAACACGACGACGTTGTCGCAAGTGATGACCGCCGATCCGGACACCCTGCCACCGGACGCCATGGCGGCCGAGGCGCTCGACCTGATGCGCCAGCACAACTACCGCCACCTTCCGGTGGTCAGCGATGGGAAGCTCGTCGGCATCGTGTCGATCCGCGACCTCTACGCCGCCGTCCACGCCCAGTTGGAGCAGGAGATCCAGGAGCGGGACTTGTTCATCTTCGGTCAGGACTATTCGATCGGCGCCTGAGCCGGGGGCGGTCCGGATGCCGCATGCGACCTCCAGCCGCATGCGGCATCTTAGCGGACGTTTGACGCGGCGCCACCCAGCGCCACATACAGCTGTGACCCCCAAGGTTTCCCCCAGGGGGTGGCCCTCGCCAGCGCGGGGGAAGCTTCCGGAACAATAGAAGATTGGGTCACAGCCTTGTCGTCCGTCACTTATCCGGCGTCGCGGAACGCCGCGGCACCCGCCTTGGACGCGTCCCGGCAGCGGCACGCGCGCGCCATCGCCACGTGGCTGCTGATCTGCTGCGGCATGGTGTTCGCCATGGCGGTGATCGGCGCCGTCACCCGGCTGACAGAGTCGGGCCTCTCGATGGTCGAGTGGAAGCCACTGATCGGCATCCTGCCGCCCCTGACCGAGACCGAGTGGAACCGCGTGTTCGACCTGTACAGGGAGACGCCCGAATACCGCTACGTCAACGCCGGCATGGGGCTGGAGGAGTTCAAGCACATCTTCTTCTGGGAGTGGTTCCACCGCTTCTGGGGCCAGATGATCGGCTTCGTCTTCCTGCTGCCCTTCCTATGGTTCTGGGCGACCAAGCGGATCCCCAAGGGGCTGATGCCGACACTGGTCGGTCTGTTCCTGCTGGGCGGCCTGCAGGGTGGCATCGGCTGGTTCATGGTGGTCAGCGGGCTGGTCGACCGGCCGTCGGTCAGCCATTACCGGCTGGCGCTGCACCTGGGCGTCGCGTTCCTGATCTTCGCGCTGATGCTGTGGGTGGCGCTGGGCCTGCTCGATCCCAAGCCCGAGGGTAGCCGGTCCGCCGCGGCCCCGGCCTTGCGGCGCCACGCCGGACTGGCATTGGGTCTCGTGGCGGTGACGGCGGCCTGGGGCGCCTTCGTCGCGGGGCTGGACGCCGGCATGATCTACAACACTTGGCCGCTGATGGGTGGCCAGATCATCCCAAGCGACATGTGGTTCCTGAACCCGGCTCCGCTGAACTTCGTGGAGAACCACGCGGGCGTCCAGTTCACCCACCGCTGGCTGGCGATGGTGACCGGCCTGGTCGTGCTGGGGCTGTGGTGGCGCGCCGGCAAGGCGGATATCGGACCGCGAGGCCATAGGCTCGGCCAAGCGGTCGGCGTCATGGTGGTGGTCCAGATCGCCCTGGGCATAGCGACGCTGCTGACGGTGGTCGCGATCCCGCTGGCCGCGGTACATCAGGCGGGCGCCCTGACCCTGATCGCCCTGCTGGTCTGGTTCCGCCACGAGGTCAAGCGGAGTCGTTGGACTTCCCAAGGAAGCTGAGACGAAAGCGCGTTCCGCCGCCGGGGCCATCGCTGATCGTGACGGTCCCGGAATGCAGCTCCATCGTCTTGGCGACGATCGCGAGGCCCAGGCCGGCACTGCCGCGGGTCCGCGTGTCGCCTTGGGCGAAGCGTTCGAACAGGTCCTGACGCAAGGCCGGGTCGATGCCCGGTCCTTGGTCGCGGACTTCGATCACCGGCCCCGGACCGGCGGCGACGGTGACGACGGTGCCGGGCGGCGTGGCGCGCAGGGCATTGTCGACCAAGTTGCGGAGCGCGCTGGCGATGGCGTCGGCATGGCCTGGGATGATCACGCTTCCGCCAGGCTCGTAGTGGTTCTCGAACTCCAGTTCACGGCCCTGGTCCAGCGCCAGCGGAGCCAGCCGGCGCACCGTATCGCGCGCCGCCTCGGCCAGATCGACCGGAGCCGACGGCTCGGCGGCCAGTCCTTCCAGTTGGGCGACCCGCAGCAGCTGGTTGACCAGCCGCGACATCGATTGAACGTCGCGCTTGGCCGCCGCGGCGCCCGGCCCGCCCAACTCGTCCAAGTGAAGCGATAGGATCGCCAGCGGCGTCCGCAATTCGTGGGCGACGTTGGCGGTGAACTCTCGCTGGAACCTCAGGATCTCGTCGGCCCGGCCAAGCGCCGCGTTGATGGCGCTGACCAGCGCGTGGACCTCGCGCGGGAGCGATTCGCCGGCGTCGAGGCGAAGGCCGCCACGCCGCGCGTTCAGCTGGCGTGCCCGCTCGGCGGCGTGGGCCAGCGGTTTCAAGCCGCGCCGGACCGCGAAGACGTTGACCGCCAGCAGCAGCAGAGCCAACGGCGCCATGGGAACCACGACATGATCCACGACCTCGTGGGCCAGCACGCCCCAGGCGATATGGTCGGGATCGGCGGCGATGACGACGCAAATCAGGAGGTTCGGTTCGATCCGGTCGAAGCGCTGCGCAAGCACGCGGGTGTGGCCACCGGGGATGACGCGCCAGAACAAATCGGGCGCCGAGACCGGTTCGGGCAGCGGAACGGTGAACAGGCCGGCGTTCATCGCCCCGATCACCCTGCCGCCCCCATCGATCACTTGGAAGCCATAGGCGGTGGGATGGTTGCGGTAGCGGTCGGCGTGCTCGTCCGGCAGGGTCAGCGCGGGGCGGCCATCGGGACCGGGAGCGATGTGCTCGGCCAGCCGCTCCGCCTCGCGTGCCGCGACCCGGACGCCTAGACGGCTGCCGTCGAGGCCGTAATGCAGGGTGACCAGGATCAGCTGCGCCACCATCGCCAGCGCCGCGACGATGACCAGCCGCTTCGTGATCAGGTGGACGACGGAGCGACGCTGTCCCGACGGACCAAGCGCCAAGCGGCCGGTCATGATGGGCCAATCATGATGGGCCAATCATGATGGACGGTCATGAGGTGGGAACTCCGGGGCGCAGCAGGTAGCCGATGCCGCGGACGGTGTGGATCGCCACGTCGGCCCTGGCATCCACCAGCCGACGCCGGAGCCGCGAGACATGGGCCTCCAACGCGTTCGGCGTCACCTCGTCATCGAAGCCGTACAGGCTTTCCTCGAGGATGGACCGCGTGACCACCTGTCCCACCCGACGCAGCAGGATCTCGATCAGGTCGGCCTCCCGCCGGGGTGCGTCGAGCGGCTTGCCATCGACCGCGATCTGGCGCGTGGTGGTGTCGAACGAGACATTGCCCGCCGTCAGCACGGTGGACAGGCACGATCCGGGGCGGCGCAGCAGCGCCCGGCACCGGGCCAGCAACTCGTCCATCTCGAACGGCTTGACGAGGTAGTCGTCGGCGCCGGTGTCGAGCCCTGCGACGCGGTCGCTGAGGCCTCCGCGCGCGGTCGCCACCAGGACCGGGACGCCGCGGCTCCGGCGCCGGAAGTTCTTGAGCCACGCCATGCCGTCGCCATCTGGCAGGCCCAGGTCGAGCAGGATGAGGTCGTAGTCGGCGGCCGCCACGGCGGCGTCCGCCTCCTCCAGGCACGAGAAGGCGTCCACCGCGAAACCGGCGCGGGCCAGCCCGGCCGCCATCAAGGTGGATAACCTCTCATTATCCTCGACGAGGAGGAGCCTCATGCCCGTTTCCGGCCGGTGACCATGGACCACACCAGGTTCTCATGATGCCGCCGGCTTTCGTAAATCGCCGCGGCGGCGTGGAGCAACGCCAGCCATAGTATCGCATCGGCGGTGAATTCGTGAAGTTCCTCCACCCACTCGACACCCCAGAAGGCGTCCAGGGTCGCCATCCAGCCGGTGACGCTGACGGCGGCCAGCAACGCCATCAGCACCATCATCATGACCGCTGCGGCCGGATTATGACCCAATAGCCGGGGCTCCCGCCCCTGGACCAGGAGCTTGACGTAATCGGCCAGTTGGCGCACCCCCGGCACGAAGTCGGAAAAACGGGCATGGGGTGTTCCGACGAAGCCCCAGATCAGCCGGACAACCAGGACGGCCGCGACGGCGTAGCCAATCACCAAATGGGCCAAGTCGCCATCCTCGACGATGAAGAGGTTTGCGACGCAGCCCGCCGCCACCGTCCAGTGGAAGATCCGGACCACCGGATCCCACACCATGACGGTCGGTGGGGCCGCCGATGGGAGGGGTCCCGCCCGGTCCATCAGTCGATCTCCGCCTTGACGACCGCGGCGGTGACCGGGTTGAAATAGACCTCCGCCTTGTGGCCGTCCTTATCGTGGCCGTAGATCTCGTAGCAATTGCCGCTGGTGGTCTTGAAGGTCTTGATGTCCTTGTAGCCCAACTCCGCGATCTTTTGCTTCATGTCGGCTTCGGACAGCCACTTGTCCTTGGCCTCGCTGGTGCATTTAGGGCCGGCGAGCGCCGGGCCGGCGAGCAGCGCCAGCGTGAGCGCGGTGGTGGCGAGGAGGGTCTTGCTTGTCATGGTATCGCTCCGTTCCGAGGGGGCGGACCGGAGTGGTCCGCCGCCGTTGTTCGACGGATGCGACCTTAGGCGGCGGACCTGACGTCAATCTGACCAGTCTCAGCGGCCAGCCGAAATTCGTCAGTCCAATTGGACGTTGATGCCGAAGCCGATATATTCCAGCTTCCTGGAGTAGAACTGGCCGTTCGGGTTGGCGCCATTGTAGTACTCGGCCAGCAGCCGGATGCGCCGGGGTGCCAGGAGCGAGCTTTCGAGCTGGACGCCGGCTTGCAGCGACAGGTCCATGTCCCAGTCGGCCTCCTCGCGGAACTTCATGTCGGCCGCCGCCACCGGGCGGAGCAGGCCGCCGGCGTAGGTCTCGGAGCTCTCATATTCCAGCCCGGCCTGCGTTCCCCACGGCTCCAGGTCGGACGGTTCCTGGTCGAACAGGTAGCTGAGGCCGCCATAGACCCTGAACTCCTCGCCGATGTCGTAGGACACCAGCCCCTCGACCGCCTCGTAGCTGAGGTTGATCCGGCGTGAGCGGTCGATGCCCTCGCGCAGCAGGTACTCGTCGCCCAAATGCGAGCTTTGGTGATAGACGCGACCCAGGACCGAGAAGTCGCCGCGCCGGTAGGAGATCGGGATGCCGACGGTGTAGTCGGCGTTGATCAGGTCCATGCTCTCGCTGTTGAGGTCGAAGACCGAGAAGACGCTGGCCTGGAAGCCCACTTCCCACTGTCCGCCCAGCAGGCTGTTCCGATAGAGCGAGAACGTCTCGCCGAAGCTGACCGCTCCGGCGTGCTCGACATCGGGATCGTCAAGGTAATAGCGGTAAGCCGCCGCGAACCGCGGCCAGCGCGGATCGGCGATCAGGGGCTCGAACAGGTTGGAGCGAGGCAACACCTGTCCACCCTGGTCGGCCAGGACGGCGGTGGCGGGAGCCGCGGCCGCCGGAGGAGATCCCGCCACCGTCGCGGGTGGCGCCAGCCCTGGGGCCGCGACGGGAGGTGGCGGCACGCTGGCCTCGCGGACGGCGACGCCGGTGACACCGGGGATATCCGACAGCGCCGCGCGCAGGCGGGCACCCTCGGGCGTCGCCAACGTCTCGGCGTCGACCTGGACGACCCCACCCTTGACGGTGATCCTGGACGCGGAGACTCCGAATTCGCGCTGGAGCACCGCCGAGGCGTAGCCCGCGATGAACGCGTCGTCCGGAGCCTGCGCCTGGGCCGATGGCGGGATCGATAAGACCACCGTCAGTCCCCCGGTCAGTCCAAGGAAGGCGGCGAATCCTAGGGTGGACGCCGGGCGGCGGCGTCGGGCGGGGGTGTGGATCACGGGCTGTTCTTCTCCGGCTTCGGCGCGATCACCTTCCCGTCCTTGGAAGGCTTGTCGCGGCGGGGAAACGCGTGGCGAACCGGCTTGCTCCCGGCTATCCGGAAAAGTCACACGGAAAAATTCGGGGAGACGCGATCGGGGAAGGCATTACCGTCGCGCACGAAAAACGCCGCGATCCAGGGGATGCGGCGCTTTCGAGCGGACGTCGAAGGAACTGATCCGAGGCGTTCGATACTGGAACGCCTCGTGACGAGGCCTCAAGCGGCCTTTTTGACCTGGGCGGCTTCGCTGAACGCCTTGACCAACTGGTCGACGAAGGTCGGCAGTGTGTCGAGGCCATCGGCGGTGAGCAGGGCCTTGTCGATCGTCAGGGGCTCGTCGCTCCAAACGGCGCCGGCGGCCTCCAAGGCCTCGCGGACGGCCGGGGACGCGCTCACGGTGCGGCCCTTGATCTTCTGGGCGACGGCGATCAAGCTGACACCGTCATCGATCGCGGCGACCGGCTTGCCACCATCCATGAAGCCACCGATGATGCGGCGGACATGCGCGTTGCCGGCCAGTTTGGCGACGCTGCGCTCGCCACCCGGCAGGATCAGCATGTCGAAATCGGCCGCCAGAACCTCGACGACCTGCTGGTCGACCGGGAAGTAGTGCCCCCAGGCCTTGCCATGCCAACCGTTGACCAGACCCTGCTCCGGCGAGATCACCTTGAGAGTGGCACCGGTCTTGAGCAGGGCACGCTGGGGCTCGGTCATCTCGGTTTCCTCGAAACCGTTAGCCACCAGGATGGCGATGGTCTTTCCCGCGAGCGGCTGATCCATCAAAGCAATCCTCCATTGGTTGTGTCGTGTGTCATCCGGCGCCTTGGCCCTTCGCCAAGGGGGCGAGGGCAACCCGGCGGACCACCGTGGCAACCATGCGATCCGCGGCGAAGTCCGCTCTGAAGCGGCTCGATCCACCGGGCTCCTTTTCGAAACGGTTCGAAATTGGGCACGGCCAACGCGCGAGATGCGGATGCCTGTGAGACGGTCTCTCCCGAAGGGGGGGCGACCGTAGCCGGGGCGCGAAGGCACCGTCAAGCTTTTCGAAGCATGGAGGTTAAGTGGCGACTTTCCGGCCGCAAGTCAATGGCTAATTCCGCAGCGCAACCAAGCCGGCCGGAATGCATCGGCGGCGGTAGTGCCCCAATCCCGCCATGATCAACTGGTCCGCTTGGAACAGCGCCGTCTCCACCATGATTGACGGATTTGCTCCAGTGATTTCGCACATACGTGGTGCGCTCGCCGCGCATCCCTTTGAAGACGCTGACGCGGCGCGTCGGAGGGACCCAGTTCCCCGATCACCCCAAGGCTCGGCGGCGCCCCACGATATTTTCGAAAAATTTCTCTCAATATTGGCGCGACTTCCGCCTCAAGACTGATAATTTCCCACAAGTCACCCACCCAATATGCTTTATAAGGAAGCTGAACAGATTAGTCTCAATCGATAGTCCTGCTCATCAAGGCAGGTCCAAAATCAATCCCGCAACTTTTCCCAAATTTGTCCCACACGACAAAGTTTATTGGAAAAATGGCGATTATTCTGCAAAATTCCTCTTTGGAATGGATATGTCAATAACCACTTTGTGCCTTCTCTTGAGGCACGACAAATAAATTCTGGCGTTGCAGCATCCAATATGATCTTTGTTTGTTGATGACATCTGATGAAACCACGAACAGGAACCTGGCTCCGATGACGGTCCACGACAATCATGCCGCTCGACCCCTCGGTGTCGAGCGTTTCAACACCCCGTTCTACCGAATGCTGATGACGCTCGGCCTGTTCGGGCCCTCGCGCAAGGTCAACCGGTGGCTATACAGGGTCAAGACGCAGCGGCGCGCGTTGGCGGGACAAGGCTTGGTGCCGGAGCAGAAGCTGACGGCCAGCTATGTCGACGCCATCCAGCGCCTGCGCGAGTTGAACGGCGACAAGCCGATCGGCGACTATCTGGAATTCGGCGTCTGCTATGGCTCGTCCATGGCCTGCATGCACGATGCCCTGGTCCGCACCAAGACGGACGGTGTCCGCCAGTTCGGCTTCGACAGCTTCGAGGGCCTGCCCCCCGAGACCGACTTCCAAGACAACCAGATCTGGAGCAGCGGCCAGCTGGCCTCCTCGATCGAATTCGCCCACAAGCTGCTGACCCGCCGCGGCGTCGACTGGAAGAAGACCTTCCTGATCAAGGGCTGGTTCAAGGATACCCTGACGCCGGAACTGGTCCAGAAGCACGGCATGAACCATGTCGGCATCGCGATGATCGACTGCGACATCTACACGTCGGCCCGCGATTCGCTGACGTTCGTCGAGCCGCTGATCGGCGATCACGCCGTCTTCCTGTTCGATGACTGGCATGCTGGCGGCCTGGCCGAGCAGAACCTGGGCGAGAAGCGCGCCTTCGACGAGTTCCTGCGCCGCAACCCGGATATCAAGACGACCCAGCTTCCCGCCTACAACGAGAACTCGGCCGTCTTCCTGCTGTCGCGGGTCAAGGTCAGCCAAGACGCCTGATAAGCGGTCCGGCTGATCCAGCCGAGACTTTTTTCCATGACGCGCGCGGCGGCGATTTCGTGTAGATATCGCCGCCATGCGCGTCATCGTCCTTCTGGCCATAGTGGTCATCACCGTCCTGGGCAACTTCGCCCTCTGGTCGCTCCCCAATCGTCCCCAGCCGCTTGAGCCGCCGCCCGGCGGCAAGCTGCAAAGCGTGTCCTTCGCGCCGTTCCGCGATGGACAGAGTCCGCTGACCCGGGTCTATCCGACGCCGGAGCAAGTCGAGGAGGACTTGGCCCTCCTGAAGGACGAGGTCATGGCGGTCCGGACCTACACCAGCCGCGAAGGGCTGGAGAACGTCCCGCCGCTCGCCCGGAAATATGGCCTGAAGGTGATGCAGGGCTCGTGGATCGGCCCCAAGACCGACCTCAACGAGGAGGAGGTCTCGGAGCAGATCCGCCTCGCCAACACCTATCCCGACGTGATCGACAAAGTGATCGTCGGCAACGAGGTGCTGCTGCGCAACGACCGCACGGTCGACCAGCTGATCGAGTACATCCGCCGGGTCAAATCCCAGGTCAAGCAGCCGGTGACCTACGCCGATGTCTGGGAGTGGTGGTTGAAATACCCGCAGGTGGCGGACGAGGTCGACTTCATCACGATCCACCTGCTGCCTTACTGGGAGGACGTGCCGACCAGCGTCGAGGACGCCGAGCAACGGATCCTGGACGCCTATCGGGAAATCCACGAACGCTTCCCCGGCAAGCCGATCCTAGTCGGCGAGGTCGGCTGGCCAACCGCCGGCCGCTCGCGCGGGCCAGCCAAGACCGGCTTGGTCGACAAGGCGAAATTCATCAACCAGTTCGTCCGGATGGCCGAACGGGAAGGTTTTCAGTACAACATCGTCGAAGCCTTCGACCAGGGCTGGAAGTCGGCCAACGAAGGCACCGTCGGCGCCAACTGGGGCCTGTTCTCGACCGAACGGGAGCGAAAATTCGCGCTGGCCGGGCCGGTGGTCGAGAATCCTGACTGGCCGCGTCACTTCGTCCTGTCTAGCGGTCTGGCGATCCTGGCCCTGCTGGCGGTCGCCGTCAGAACACCGGGGCTGCTCGGCACCCTGCGGCCTGGACGGGCCTTGGTGCTGGCGGTCCTGACGCAAGGCATGGCCAGCGCCCTGGTGCTGGCGGCCCATGTCTGGTGGACGCAGACCTATTATCCGTTCGAAACGGTCCGCGCGGCGGCGCTGTTCGCGCTGGACGCCGTCCTGGCCGCCGCCATCACGGTGTCGGCGGCGCGGCTGCTGACCGACCCAGGCCGGACCAAGACCGGCGTGATGGCCGATGTCGGCGCCGCCGCCGCCTGGATCATGGCGGCGGTCGCCATCGCCGCGACGGCCCTGCTGGTGTTCGACGGACGCTATCGTGACTTTCCCGTTCCCGATTACCTGGTGCCCGGCGTCGCCCTGCCGGTGCTGGGAGTGATTCGCCTGCTGCTCCAGGGAGGCGGGCTGAGCGCCCTGACGGTGCGCGGCGCGCTCAGCGGCAAGGCGGGCTCGTCGGGCATGAGGCGGGCTGGGGCCAGCCGCGGCGCCACCGCCTTCGCCATTCTCCTGCCGCTGGGAGCGGTTGGACTCGTGATCACCGAGGGCGTCATCAACACCGAGGCGATGACCTGGGCGGGATTGCTGGTGTTAACGTCGATTCCCTTTGTCGCGGCGGCTTTGCTGCGTCGCAACGAAAAATCATTAACCAAAGGCATTTTATCAGCATCTCGTTAACCATATGAAAACCCGGCCCGCCCACCCTGTGCTCTCAACTTTGGAGTACAGGAGGGGCCGGGATGCCTCAGTGGATTACCTCGAAATTCCAGATCCGACCGATCGGCGCCCGGCTGCTCGCCGTCGCCATCGCCTTGGGTTGCACGGCCTCATCCCGGGCCGACCCCGTCACCGACCTCAACAGCGCCGTGCTGGCGGCGGGGCAGCAGACCCGCGCGGTGATCAACCGGTTGAACGACCTGCACGCCTCCCACGCCGGCGGAGCGCCCAATGGCGGCAACCGCGCCGAACGCCTCAGGCTGGAACTCGACGAGAAACAGGTGCCGCTGCCGGTGTTCTCCCGCTTCGTGCCGCCGGTCCTCCAGGATAGCCGCACGGGCCCCGTCGGCAGTTTCTTCAGCGGTAGCGCCCGATTGGCCCGGAAGGTCGGCCGTCACGAGCGCGGCGGCACCGTCCTGGAGACGCCGGGATTGACGGCGGGCGCCGACATGCGGATCGGCGAGAATGGCTCGATCGGCATTGCCGGCGGCTATGTCGCGACGGCGGAAAAGCTCTCGGGCCGCAGCCTCGCCCTCTACGGCGCCCACATGGTGAGTCCCGGCCTGACGCTGGACGCCATCGCCGGCACCGGCGACATGTCCTTCGCGACCGGCGGGGCGGACATGAAATTCGGCGGGATCGGCGCGCGGAAGGAGTTCGCGCTGGATGGCGGCGTCGTCCTGGCCGCCATGACCCGCTTCAACTACGCCGCCGCCGACGGTCGTTCCGCCAACGCGGACAGCGAGATGGTCACCGAGACCTTCGGCATGCAGGCCAGCTACCGCATCGACTATCTCTGGGGCAGCCTGATGCCGCGCGCCGGCATCGAGCACATCCAGGAATTGGGCGACGAGGCGATCCAACCGACGGAGACCAGCTTCCGCGTCGGCCTGACCGCCCAGCACCGCGACGGCGGCATCCTGACGATCGACCACTCCACCAACCAAGCCGGCTCCCACTCCTTCCGCGCGGCGCTGAAGGTCAAGTTCTGAGCGCCGTTCGATTGGGGGCGGTGAGTTTAACTGGATGGAACTTGGTTTGGAGAGTTCTCTTTAACACAGATAAAGAGGATTTACAGGATGGACACAGATTGGACTGAAGATGACCCAAGCACATGGATTTCAGATTAGCGTAAGATATGGATTATAATACTATTGCTAATATTATATATTCATCTATAGAAATGAACTATATCATATAACCAATTCTGAGAAATGTGCGGACGCTATTTTTTAATCTGTGTCCATCCTGTAAATCCTCTTTATCTGTGTTAAGAAAAACCTCCCCACACCTCAGCTTGCCGGGTGACGCACCCCCGATTGGGCGCGGCGGCATTCCGCCACGCCCGTCCTTCGACCATGCCGTCAGACCAGCGTGGCGGTCAGGGTGATCTCGGTCGCGGCGAGCGCCTTGGAGACGGGGCAGTTGGCTTTGGCGTCCTCCGCCTGGGCCTTGAAGCCTGCTTCGTCCAGGCCAGGGACCTCGGCTTCGCAGACGAGGTCGATCCTGCCGATGGCGAAGCCGCCCGGCGCCTTGTCCAGGTGGACCTTGGCCGTCGTCGAGACGCGTTCGGCCGGGTGGCCGGCGCTCGCCAGGGCGTTGGCCAGCGCCATCGAGAAGCAGCCGGCGTGGGCCGCCGCGATCAGTTCCTCGGGATTGGTGCCGGTATCCGATTCAAAGCGCGAGCGGAAGGAATAGGGGCCGTCCAGGGCGCCGCTCTCCGTCTTGATCCTGCCCGTGCCGTCCTTGAGGGCGCCGCGCCATTCCGCGTCCGCTGTCCGTACCGCCATGATGGTTCTCCGTTGAGGATGTTTTAGGGCTTCGCCCGTCCCTTGAAACACGCCGCGCGCGGATTGGGTCCGCGCCGTTTCATGATGTCGCGCCACACGATCCTCCTTGGCTGCGCGTCCTGGGAGGTTCATCCTCACGCCCTGTTCGTCCATCCGGGGCATCATGCGTCGCGGGCTGACCATCGCCTTTTATTTGGCGCAACTCCTGATCGCCACGATCTCACTGGCGCAGCCGGCGGGAGCGCAGAACGCCGCGCGGACGCTGATGCTGGTCAACGAGACCGATATCTATCCGCTGGGCCTGGACATGGAGGTGTTCGAGGACCCAAGCGGCCTGCTGACCATCGATCAGGTGGCGACGCCGGAATTCTCGCCGCGATTCGTGGCCGGGCGCGTGAACGAGCCGAACTTCGGCATGACCCGGTCGGCGGTCTGGGCGCGGGTCACCATCAACAGCATCCTGTCGGTCCACCGCGACTGGTTCCTGGTCTTCCGGCAGGCGATGGTCGATCGGGTGTCGGTCCACGTGCCGCGGCCCGATGGCGGCTGGACGGAGTTGAAGGGCGGCATCCTGGAACGGCGGAGCTATTTCCGCCTGCCCCACCGCTATCCCGTCTTTCCGCTGTCGATCCAGCCAGCCGACCAGCCGACGCTCTACATCAGGGTCGAGAACCGCAACACGCTGACGATCCCGCTGGTGATCCAGTCCGTCGGGTCGCTCTACGCCTACGACCGGTCGGAACAGCTGCTGTTCGGAACGCTGTTCGGGACGTTGATGACGGTGTGCGTCTATCTGTTCCTGATCTGGTGGGTGATGCGGGACCGCTCCCAGGTCCACCTGATCCTGCTGACGCTCTCGCTGACCCTCCACATCGCCTCGACCAGCGGGTTCCTGACCGAATACGTGACGCGCGGCCTGCCGTGGTGGACCAGCTATTCCCTGCCGTTGTCCGTGATCCTGACGATGATCACCGGCATCCTGTTCGCGCGCGACTTCCTGGCGGCCGACATCACCATGCCAGCGTTCGACACGGTGTCGCGCGTCCTACTCGCGGCGCTAACGGCGCTGGCCGCCGTGGCCGCGTTCGACCGGTTCCTGGCCAATTCGCTGCTGCCGTGGTGGGTGATCGGCATGGTGGCGGTATTGCCCATCGCCGGGTTCGGGGCGATCCGACGGAGGCTCGACGGCGCGCCGGTGTTCGTCACCGCCTTCGCCGCCCTGCTCGCGGGTGGCGTGGTCAACGCGGTGGTCGGTCTTGGGCTGGCGCCGGGCAATCCGCTGGCCTCCAGCCTGTTCGACATCGACGCCGCCGTATCCGCCATCATCCTCGCGATCGGCGTGGCCGTCCAATTCAAGGCGCGGCAGGAGGAGCGGGAGGGCGCGCTACGGCTCAGCAACGAGCGGTTCGCGCTGGCCGCCGAGGGAGCCAGCGCCGGCTTGTACGACTGGGACCTGGTGACCGGCACCGTCTATTACTCGCCGCGCATGGCCGGATTGTACGGCGGATCCGAGGATGACCTGGGATCGTCGGCCGACGCCTGGACGCGGCAGATCCATCCCAGCGACCAAGCGCGGGTGCTGCGGGCGTACCGCGCCTTCCTGAAGAGCCGATCGACCACGGTGTCCCTGGAATACCGCCTACTGACGCGCGACGGCAGCCAGCGCTGGGTGTCGACGACGGGGGCCGCCGTCCGCGATCCGCTGACCAACCGGGTGCTGAGGGTCGCGGGATCGACCGCCGACATCACGGGCAAGAAGCGCGCGGAGGAAAGCCTGCGGGCTTCGGAGAGCCTGAAGGCCGCCGTCATCACGTCCTCGCTGGACTGCATCATCACCAGCGACGCCACCGGCCGCATCATCGAGTTCAACCCGGCGGCGGAACAGACCTTCGGCCACAGCCGCGACGCCGTGATGGGCAAGCCGGTCGCCGAGATCATCATGCCGGGACCGCAGCGCGGCCGCCACGCCGCGGGCATCCGCGACTATCTCGACAAGGGACGGCGTCACCTGCTGGGCCGGCGGGTCGAGGTCGAGGCGATGCGCGCCGATGGCGGCGTGTTCCCGGTGGAACTGGCGATCAACGAGGTTCATTCCGGCGGACAGGCCGTCTTCACCGCCTTCATCCGCGACATCACCGACCGCCGGCGGGCCGAGGCGGCGCTGCGCGAGAGCCGGAGCGCCCTGGCGGAGAAAACCCGCTTCCTGGAGACCGTGCTCGACACCGTGGCCCAAGGGGTCAACGTGATGGACGACGACCTCAACCTGATGCTGGCCAACAACAGGTTCCTGGAGATGTATGGCCTGCCGGCGGCGCTGGGCACTCCCGGCACTCCCCTGGCCGCCCTGTTCCGCCACCAGATCGACCATCGGCCCGCCGGTTCGGGAGGGGCCGCCGAGGATCCGGACAAGCTCGTGGCGGAAGGTCTGGCCCATGTCCGGGGCTCCTCGGAGCGCCACCTGGAGGAGACCCGGCCGGACGGACGCGTGATCGAATTGTACCGCAGGCCGATGGAGGGCGGCGGTTTGGTGACGACCTATAGCGACATCACCCGGCTCAAGCGCGCCGAGCGGGAGGCCAAGGCCAGCGAGGCGCGGTTCCGCGCGATCCTGGAGGCGCACCCGGTGCCGGTCGTCATCACCTGGCTCGACGACGGCGGGCTGTTCTACGCCAGCCCGCGCACGCTGGAGATCTTCCGGCTGGCGGGAGGCGATGGGGACGCGGGAGAGGCGTGGCGCGCGGCGGATTTCCACGCCAGCGCCGCCGAACACGAGCGCGTCCGCGGTCATCTGCGCGAACACGGCCGGATCGAGTTGATGGAGGCCGCCATGCGCCGGCGGGACGGGCTGGTCTTCCCGGCGGCGATCTCCGCCCGGACCATCGAGTTCGAGGGCCGCATGGCCGCCGTCATGGGCATCCACGACCTGAGCGACAGCAAGCGGGCCGAGGCGGAGATCGAGCGCCAGCGCGAGGCGCTGGTCCAGTCCGAGAAGCTGGCGGCGCTGGGCTCGCTGCTGGCGGGCGTCGCCCACGAACTGAACAACCCGCTGTCGGTCGTGGTCGGTCAATCCGTCCTGCTGGAGGAGACCGCTCCGGATGAGGCTACGGAGATCCGGGCGCGCAAGATCCACCGCGCCGCCGACCGGTGCGCCCGCATCGTCAGGACGTTCCTGTCACTGGCCCGGCGCAGCCCGCCGGAACGGCAGCAAGTGGACTTGAACGAGATCGTCCAGGCGGCGGTCGAGTTGGTGACCTATTCGCTCCACGCGGATGGCGTCGAGCTGACGATGGACCTGCCGCGGGAACCGGCCCTGCTCTGGGGCGACGCCGACCAGTTGAACCAGGTGGTGACGAACCTGGTGGTCAACGCCCGGCAGGCGCTCCAGACGGCGCCCCGGCCCCGGCGGCTGGCGATCGCCGTCCGGCTGGACCGGGACGATCCGGAGGCGCCGACCATCCGCTTGAGCGTGGCCGACAACGGACCCGGCGTCCCGGCGGAAATCCGCACCCGCATCTTCGACCCCTTCTTCACCACCAAACCAGCCGGCATCGGCACCGGCGTCGGGTTGTCGATGTGCCACAACATCATCGACAGCCACGGCGGCACGGTGGAGTTGGACGAGACGCCGGGGGGCGGCGCCACCTTCGTGGTCACGCTAGCGGCCCACCGGTCGGCAACAGTCGGTTTCGCGGCGCCGGCCGGCGAGCTTCCGGCGGCGATGACGCCGCTGCGCCTGCTGATCGTCGACGACGATCCGGAGATCGCCCTGACGGTCGCCGAGATGTTGGCACCCGATGGCCACGACATCGCCATCGCCGAGAACGGCGCCGCCGCCCTGGCCCGGCTGGACGAGGAGCCGTGCGATCTGGTGATCAGCGATATCAGGATGCCGGAACTGGATGGGCCGGGCCTGTATCGCCAATTGGCGATCCGTCACCCGCGTCTGCTGAACAGGATCTGCTTCGTCACCGGCGACACCTTGAGCGAGGGCGTGCGCGACTTCCTGAACGAGACGGGCGTGCCCGTCCTGGAGAAACCCTATGAGCCGGCGGATCTCCGGGCCATGGTCGCCCGCCTGGTTGGGAAACTCGGTGAGTCTCAATAGATTCGGCGGGTCTCAATAGATGTTGAAGGGGAAGTAGCGGGCGTTGATGCGGAGGAAGGTGCCGTTGACCAGCAACTTGTCGATCACCCGGTCGATCCTCTCGACCAATTCGGTATCCTCCTGGCGGACCGCGATGCCGATTCCCTCATCCACGTAGACGGGATTGCCGGCCCAAGTGAAGCCTGCGCCGCGCGGCGTATTGAGGAAATGCCAGAGACCCAGACTGTCGCCCAGGACCAGGTCGAGCCCGCCGGAGATCAGGGCGTCGATCATCTCGCCTTGGGTCTCGAACAGGATCGGCGCCATGGCATGGCTGAAACCATGGAACAGGTGATCGACATGGGTGGTCCCGATGATGGCGCCGATCCGACGTCCCGCCAGCCCGGCGGCGTCGATCGTGACGGGCGCGTCGCGCGCCACCACGAACCGGATCGGGGTCGAGTAGTATTTGGTCGAGAACGCCACCAGCCGGCGACGCTCCGGCGTGATCGACAGGCTGCTCATGATGGCGTCGATCCTGCCCTCGCGCAGCGCCGGCATCAGGCGGCTGAACGGCAGGTCGACCCATTGGCAGGCGACCCCGAGATTGTCGCAGATCTGATTGCCCAGATCGACTTCGAACCCGGTGAGCCTACCTTCGGGCGTGAAATAGGTGAAGGGCGGGTAACGCGCGTCGGTGCCGATGCGGAGCGCTTCGCCCCACGCGGCACCGAAAGTCGTCGGCAAGAGGGGCAAGATGAGGCAGGCCAGCGAAGCCAGCCGGCGCCAGACCGGTCCCATCACCACGCGACGCCTCCGACAGGTTTCCACCGGATTGGTGCTGAGAAGCTTACCGATCGAAAGAGGTACCGTCAATCATGGCCACGACCTCCGCAGCACCTTCCTCTTCGCCTATCCCTGCCCCTCCAGTATCCCCATCAGCGCCTTCGCCGCGCCCTCGATGTCGGCCTTCAGCGCCGCCCGCGCCGCGACGCCGTCGCCGCGTAGCAGGGCGTCACGCATGGCGCGGTGTTCGACGTTGGATGCCCACCAGTTGCCGGTCGCGTTCAGCAAGTCGAAATAGGGGCCGATCCGCAGCCAGAGCGACTCGATGATCGACAGCATCGAATCCGACCCCGCCGCCCGGTAGATGATGAAGTGGAACTCCCGGTTGGCCGGCACGTAGCGCCGTCCGTCATAGGCGGCGTGGGCGGTCTCCATCTCGGTGATCAACTCACCCAGACGGTCCAGATCGGCGGCGGAGATCGAGCGCGCCGCCCATTCCGTGGCGACCCCCTCGATCTCGACCCGCACCCGCTTCAGATCCTCCAGCCGTTCGACGCTCAAGGGAGGAATGCCGACCGAACGGCCGGCCACCACCGTCAGCGCCTTCTCGGCGACCAGCCGGTGCATGGCCTCGCGAACGGGCATGGCGCTGACGCCGAAGGCGTCGGACAGGCTCTGGATGGTCACCGTCCGGCCCGGCTCGATGCCGCCGTTCAGGATCAGCTCCTTCAGTTCCCGATAGACGTGGTCCTGCACCGTTTCGCGGGAGACGGGCCGCAGGGGCAGGCTCTTGCCAACGGTCTTCGCGCTGGCAGCTCGCGTGGCGCCCTTTCGTGTGCTGGTCGTGACCGCCATGTCTTCGCTTTCGTCTCCTGAAGCC
Source organism: Skermanella stibiiresistens SB22 (assembly GCF_000576635.1). Lineage (GTDB taxonomy): Bacteria > Pseudomonadota > Alphaproteobacteria > Azospirillales > Azospirillaceae > Skermanella > Skermanella stibiiresistens. The sequence goes on along the minus strand of NZ_AVFL01000001.1, from coordinate 527,052 downwards.
CGCGGGAGCCGCCTCCCCCAAAGCCTGATCACCATAGCTGTTCGGGGGAGGCGGTTGAAAGGGGCTTGCGTTGATCCGTGATCTTTGATTTATGATCAAAAGAACAAAACGGTCAACAACCGAACCAGCCGTCGATAGGGAGAAAACGACAATGACGCGTATCAGGAATTCGATCGCCGCGGCGTGCCTGGGCCTGCTGGCCACCGGCGCCGCCGTTTCGGCGCCGGGCGACGCCGCCGCCCAGGACAAGAAGCACAAGATCTTCCTGAGCATGAGCTACATCGGCAACGACTGGCAGGCCGAGGCGAGCAACATGATCAAGGCCATGGCCGCCCATCCCGACATGGCCGGCAAGGTCGATCTCCAGGTTCAGGTCTCCGGCCCCAACGCGCAGAAGCAGATCCAGCAGATCAACTCCATGGTCCAGGCCGGCGCGGAGGCCATCGTCGTCTATCCGATCTCGCCAACCGCGCTGAACCAGGTCGTCAAGAACGCCTGCGGCAAGGGTGTCGTCGTCATCGCCTATGACGCCGAGATCTCCGAGCCCTGCGCCTACAACGTCTCGATCGACCAGGAGGAGGCCGGCCGCGTCACGGCCGAATGGCTGGCCGAGAAGATGAATGGCAAGGGCAACATCATCGCCATCACCGGCGTCCCCGGAACCTCGGTCGACACGCTGCGCACCAAGGCGGCCAAGGCCGTGTTCTCCAAGCACCCGGACATGAAGATCGTCGCCGAGGCGCCCGGCATGTGGAGCCAGGCCGTCGCCCGCACCGAACTGTCCAAGATCCTCGCGACCCAGGGCTGGGACCGGATCGACGGGTTGTGGATGCAGGTCGGCTGCTTCACCGCCAACCAGATGCAACTGGAGGCCGGCATCCCCGAGGACAAGCTGAAGCCATGCGCCGGCGAGGGCTCCAACGGTGGCCGCGTCCAGATGCTGCCCGCCGGAACCGCGGTCGAGGGCGCCAACGGCGCCTACAAGCCGATGGGCGCTCCCCGCATCTCCTACGCGTCGCCGCCCTATTCCGGCGCCCTTGCCCTGAAGCTGGCGGTCAAGAAGCTGGAAGGCGGCGAGATCGCCAGGAACACGGTGCTGCCGCTGCCCGTCGTCACCAGCGAGACCGCCAAGCTGTGCGCCGAGGGCACCTGGACCGAGATGGCGAATGGCTGCAACGTCTTCCAGCCGTCCATCGTCAGCAACCCCGGCTGGTTCGCGTCGATCTTCTCGGCCGAGACGCCGGAAGTGGCCTTGCAGGCCGCCTTGGTCGGCCAGCCCGAAGCCAAGAAATAATCGATCCCACCCTTCTCCCCGCCCACAACCCCCCGGCACGGAGATCCCACGGATGACCGCAGCCATCGAGGCTTTGCGGATGGACAGGATCGTCAAGGCCTACGGCCCGACCGTGGCCCTTGACGGTGCCTCCATCAGCGTTCGATCGGGCGAGACCCACGCCCTGCTCGGCGAGAACGGCGCCGGCAAATCCACCACGGTCAAGCTGCTGTCCGGCCTGATCCGGCCGAACTCCGGGTCGATCCGGATCTTTGGCGACGAGGTCCACCTGAACCGCCCGACCGACGCGCATCATCATGGCGTCCAGACCGCGTTCCAGGAGATCAGCCTGGTGCGCGACCTGACCGTCGCCGAGAACCTGCTGCTGCCCAACGCGCCCACCGGCATCGCGGGGCTGCTCCGCCGCCGCCATGGCGAGGCGCTGGTCCGCGAGCACCTGGAACGGCTGGACCTGGGCGGCATCAATCCGCGCGCCGAGGTCGGCACGCTCGACCTACCGCAGCGGCAGAAGATCGAGATCGCCCGGGCCGTGTTCCGCCATCCCCGCGTGCTGCTGCTGGACGAGCCGACCTCAGCATTGTCCGGCCGCGACATCGACTGGCTCGGTGGCCTGATCGAGCGGCTGAAGGCGGACGGCGTCACCACCATCTTCATCTCGCACCGCATGGCCGAGGTCCGCCTGTTCTGCGACCGGTTGACCGTGCTGCGGAACGGCAAGGACGTCGGCTCCGGCGAGGTCTCCGAGATCAACGACGACGAGGTGATCCGCATGATCATCGGCCGTTCGCTGACCGCGACCTTCCCACCCAAGCCGCCGGTCAAGCCGCGCGACCCCGCCGCCGTCCCCGTCCTGAGCGGCCAGGGGCTGGCGACCGACGGCAAGCTGTCCGACGCCGGGTTCGACCTGATGCCGGGCGAGATCCTGGGCATCGCCGGCCTCCAGGGCATGGGCCAGCAGGACCTGTTCCAAGCCCTGTTCGGCGTCATTCCGCTGACGGCGGGCGAGATCAGGGTCGATGGCCGGCCGGTCACGCTGGCCTCGCCGCAGGATGCCATCCGGGCCAATATCGGCATCTCACTGGTGCCCGAGGACCGCAAGACCGAGGGGCTGTTCCTGCGGCTGGATGGCAAGTTCAACGTCTCGCTGCCGGTGCTCGACCGCTTCTCCCGCGCCGGCTTCATCGACGGCAAGGCGGAGAAGGCGGCGGTCGCCGAGGTGCTGGATCAGGTCGAGGTCCACCCCCGCGCGATCCACACCCCCAGCGGCGCCTTCAGCGGTGGCAACCAGCAGAAGATCGCCATCGCCAAGTGGCTGGTCGCCGGCAGCCGCACGCTCCTGATGTTCGACCCGACGCGCGGCGTCGACGTCGGCACCAAGCACCAGCTTTACGTGATGATGAGGAGCTTCGTCGAAGCCGGCGGTTCGGTCCTGTTCTATTCGACCGAGATCGCGGAACTGGTCAACCTGTGCGACCGCGTTCTGGTGATGTATGGCGGCCGCTTCGTGGACGAGTTGGAGGGCGAGGCGATCGAGGAGGAGCGGATCATGCATGGAGCCCTGGGCGGCTTGACCGGACGCGCGCGCGAGGTCGCGGCATGAGCGCCCAGACCCTCCACCACACTCCCACCCGACGCGGCGGCGGCATCGGCCCGGCGCTGACCCGCCACCGCGGCATCCTGATCGCCCTGGCCGTCTTCATCGCCCTGTTCCTGACGGTCGATCTGATCAGCCCCGGCCCGTTCAGCTATTTCGAATTCAGCTTCATGTCGGGCGGCGGCGCCACCTTGGCGCTGGCCGCCATGGGCCAGACCGTGGTCGTGCTGACCGGCGGCTTCGACCTGTCGGCCGGCGCCGTCATCGCCCTGGTCAACGTCGTGCTCGGCAACGGCATGGGGCCCGACATCACCTCGCAGATCCTGTTCGGCTTCGTGGCGCTCGGCATCGGCGCCGCCGTCGGCGCGGTCAACGGCTTCCTGGTTGCCTATCTGCGGATGCAGCCGATCGTCGTGACGCTGTCCACCATGTTCATCGTCCAGGGCATCACCCTGCTGCTGATGGACAAGCCGGGCGGAGCCATCGCGCCGGAATTCATGAGCTTCTTCGTCGGCGACGCGATCCCCGGCGTGCTGCCGGCCCCGGTCGTCTGGATCGCGGTCGCGGCGCTGGTCTGGACCCTGATCAAGTCGTCGCGCTTCGGCGTCGGCCTCTACGCCGTCGGCGGCGACGAGGAGGCGGCGCGCGCCGCCGGCTTGGCCACCGCCTGGGTCAAGTTCCGCGCCTATGTCGTCGCCGGCCTGTTCTACGGCGCCGCCGGAGCCTTCATCTCGGCCCAGACCGGCTCGGCGGACCCGCTGGTCGGCCGCTCCATGCTGCTGCCGATCTTCGCGGCCGTCGCCTTGGGCGGGACCGTACTGGGCGGCGGACGCGGCGGCGCCATCGGCTCGATCATCGGCGCCTATACCCTGATGATCGCGGTCAACATCCTGCTGGTGCTCAACGTCTCGGCCTATTACAGCTCGGTCGCGGAAGGCACCATCATCATCCTGGCGGTGCTGGCCGGCAGCCTCAACCGGCACTCGCCCCTGGCGACCTATATCCGCCTGGGCCTGCTGAAGCTGCGCGCCCGATCGAACGGCACGCTGGCCCGGGCCCATCCCGGCACCCCCAACCGTCCCCTGCTGCCCAAGGCGCGCAAGATGGACATGGGCGTGCCCGCCAGCTGGCTGGCGCGCCACCGCGACACGCTCCGCTTCATGGTGCCGGCCTGGATCGGCCTCGTCCTGGTCTTGGGTGTCACCCATCTGGTCTATGGCAACACGCTGACCAATCCCGGCTACTTCAACTCGCTGATCGTGCTGTCGTCGTTCCTGATCATCCTGGCCTTGGGGCAGGGAGCCGCGATCCTGACCGGTGGCCTGGACCTGTCGGTGCCCTGGATGATCACCCTGGTCGGCATCGTCGTGGCCGGACTGGTGCGCGGCGCCGACGACGCGGTCCTATGGGCGGTGCCGCTGGGACTGGCGCTGGGAACCGGCCTGGGAGCCCTGAACGGAGTTGGCATCGTCTTGTTCGGCCTGCCACCGATCGTCATGACGCTGGCCATGAACGGCATCCTGCAAGGCGCCGCCCTGGTCTATAGCGGCGGCACGCCGGATGGCTTCGCCTCGCCCGCCATGCGCTGGGTCATGACCGGCCATCTGTTGGGCGTCACACCCGCCGTCTGGCTGGTCGGCGTCTTCGTGATCGCCGCCGTCGTCCTGCTGGGCCGCACCACCTTCGGCCGCCGCATCTACGCCGTCGGCAACAGCCCGACCGTCGCCCGCCTCAGCGGCGTCGGCGTGGGAGGAACCCTGATCGGCGTCTATGCCCTGTCCGGTTTTTGCGCCGCCCTGGTCGGCATCCTGCTGGCCTGCTTCAGCGGCCAGGCCAGCCTGGGCATGGGCGACGAATACCTGCTGCCCTCGATCGCGGTCGTGGTGGTCGGCGGCGCCTTGATCACCGGGGGCCGCGGACATTATCTCGGCATGCTTGGCGGTGTCCTGCTGTTGATGGCCTTGTCGACGCTGCTCGCCGGCACCACGCTGCCGTCGTCGGTGCGCGACATCATCTTCGGCGCCGTCGTGCTGGGCGCCGTGCTAGCCCTCCGCGAGCGGTCGCACTGACCGCTCGCGGCCTAAACCAAGTCGAAGAAGAACAAAGTGGGGAGAAGACAATCATGACGGACTTCCGCGCCAACGGGCAGCGCGCCCTGGTCACCGCCGGAGCCTCCGGCATCGGCCTCGCGATCGCCAAGGCCCTGGTCGAGGCCGGCGCCAAGGTCCATGTCTGCGACGTGGACGAGGCGGCGCTGGCCCGCTGCCGCGAGACCCTTCCGGGCGTCACGGCCTCGGTCGCCGACGTGTCCGACGAGGCGGCGGTCGACCGCCTGTTCCAAGACCTGCGCGGCAGCCTGGGTGGCCTGGACATCCTGGTCAACAACGCCGGCATCGCCGGTCCAACGGCGGCGATCGAGGACATCGACCCGGCCGACTGGCGCCGCTGCATCGACATCGACCTGACCGGCCAGTTCCTGTGCGCGCGCCGCGCCGTTCCGCTGTTGAAGCAGGCGGGCGCCGGGGCCATCGTCAACATGTCGTCGGTCGCGGGCCGGCTCGGCTACGCCTTCCGCACTCCCTATTCAGCCGCCAAGTGGGGCGTCATCGGCCTGACCGAGAGCCTCGCCAAGGAGCTTGGGCCGTTCGGCATCTCGGTCAACGCGATCCTGCCCGGCATCGTCGCCGGTCCCCGAATCGAGAAGGTGATCGGCGCCCGCGCCGAGCAGGTCGGCGTTCCCTATGCCGAGATGGAACAGGAATACCTCCAGAAGGTGTCTCTGCGCCGCATGGTGACGGCGGAGGATGTCGCCGGGATGGTCGTCTTCCTGGCGTCGCCCGCCGGCCGCAACGTCTCCGGCCAGTCGCTCAGCGTCTGCGGCAATGTCGAGAACCTGTGAGGACATGACGATGAACCAACGGGCAACCATCCTGGGCTCCGGCCTGATCGGCCGTTCCTGGGCCATCACCTTCTCCCGCGCCGGCTGGCAAGTCGCGATGTGGGACCGCGAGGACGGCGCCGCCGAGGCCAGCCGCGCCATCCTGCTGACCCTGCTGGAGGATCTGGCGGCGGAGGACCTGCTGAACGGCCAGTCGGCCGCCGAGGTCGGCGCCCGCGTCCGTGTCACCAAGACCCTGGCGGAAGCGCTCGAAGGCACCTCCTGGGTCCAGGAGAACACGCCCGAGATCGTCGGGATCAAGCGGGAGGTCTGGGCCGAACTGGACGCCCTGGCACCGCCCGACGCGGTCTGCGCCAGCTCGACCTCCGGCATCGTCCCCTCCGCCTTCACCGAGGAGCTGCCTGGACGCGGCCGCTGCCTGGTCGCCCACCCGATCAATCCGCCCTACCTGATCCCCGCCGTCGAACTGGTTCCGGCTCCCTGGACCACGCCCGAGACGATGGCGAAGGCCGAGGAGGTCATGCGGGCCATCGGCCAATCGCCGATCGTGATGACCCGCGAGTTGGACGGCTTCGTGATGAACCGACTCCAGGGCGCCCTGCTGGAGGAGGCTTTCCGGCTGGTGGCCGACGGCTACTGCTCGGTCGAGGACGTCGATGTCGGCCTGCGCGAGGGGCTGGCGCTGCGCTGGTCGTTCATCGGTCCGTTCGAGACGATCGACCTCAACGCGCCCGGCGGCGTCCGCGACTACGTCACCCGCTATGGCGGCCTCTACGAGCGGCTGTACAAGTCGATGCAGCGCCGCGCCGACTGGACCGGTTCCGTGCTCGACACGGTCGAGGGCCAGCGCCGCGAGCGCGTTCCCAAGGAAGGCTTGGCCGACCGCCAGCGCTGGCGCGACCGGCGCCTGATGGCGCTGAGCCGGCACAAGCGCAAGGCCGCCCAGGATTTTGGCAATTAGGCTCATTCTGGAAACCGAGAAGAAAGCGACAGATATGGCAAAGGCCAACAAGGTCATCATCACCTGCGCCGTCACCGGCGCAATCCATACCCCGTCCATGTCGCCCCACCTGCCGGTGACGCCGGAGGAGATCGCGGATGCCGCGATCGGCGCCGCCGAGGCGGGAGCCGCGATCGTCCACCTGCACGCCCGCGACCCGGAGACCGGCAAGCCGGATCAGACGCCCGAGGCGTTCCTGCCGTTCCTCAAGGTGATCAAGCAGCGCACCGATTGCGTCATCAACCTGACGACCGGTGGTGCCCCCTACATGACGGTCCAGGAGCGGCTTCGCCCGGCGGCGGAACTTCAGCCGGAAGTGGCCTCGCTCAACATGGGCTCGATGAATTTCGGCCTGTACCCGATGCTGAACCGCTTCAAGGAGTTCCGCTTCGAGTGGGAGCGCCAGCACCTGGAGAACAGCCGCGACCTCGTGTTCAAGAACACCTTCAGCGACATCGAATACGTCATGAAGACCTGTTCCGAGAACGGCACCAGATTCGAGTTCGAGTGCTACGACGTCTCGCACCTCTATAACCTGGCCCATTTCCGGGATCGCGGGCTGGTAAAGGGTCCGCTGTTCGTCCAGACCGTGTTCGGCCTGCTGGGGGGCATCGGCCCGCATCCCGAGGACGTGCTGCACATGAAGCGCACGGCTGACCGCCTGTTCGGCGACGAATACCGCTGGTCCGTGCTGGGTGCCGGCCGCAACCAGATGCCGATCGCCGCGATGGCCGCCGCCATGGGCGCCAATGTCCGCGTCGGGCTCGAGGACAGCCTGTGGGACGGTCCCGGCAAGCTGGCCGAGAGCAACGCCATCCAGGTCAAGCGGGTGCGCGGCATCCTGGAAGGCTTGGGACTGGAGATCGCCACGGCCGCCGAGGCGCGCGAGATGCTGGCGCTCAAGGGCGGCGATCAGGTCGCGTTCTGAGGCCGGCGGCGAAAAATCGATCAAGGGGGAGGAAATCATGAGAATCGAAGTCGTGGTCGACGTCAAGACGACGCTCGGCGAGGGTCCGTTGTGGGACGTGGACGAGCAGCGCCTTTACTGGATCGACAGCAAGGATGGCCGGGTCTTCCGGGCGACCGAGGACGGCCGGGAGGTGCGCTGCTGGGACGTGCCGCAGAAGATCGGGTCGATGTGCCTCCGCAAGGGCGGCGGCGCCGTCGTCTCGCTCCAGCGGGGCTTCCACTTCCTGGACTTCAAGACCGGTGACGTCGAGCTGATCCACGACCCCGAGCCCGACAGCCCGAACAACCGGCTGAACGACGGCAAGGTGGACCGGATGGGCCGCTTCGTCGCGGGCTCGATGGACACCATGGAGGAGGGGCCGAACGCCAACCTCTACCGGCTCGACCCCGACCTCAAGGTCACCAAGCTGGACACCGGCATCATCGTCAGCAATGGCCCGTGCTGGAGCCCCGACGGCAAGATCTTCTACTTCGCCGACACGTGGTCGGAGGAGATCCGCGCCTATGACTACGACCAGGAGACCGGCGCCGTCTCCAACCGCCGCACCTTCACCTCGCTCAAGGGCCGGGGCGGCGGCGCCCCGGACGGCGCCACGGTCGACGCCGAGGGCTATGTCTGGTCGGCGCTGGTCTATGGCGGCAAGCTGCTGCGCTTCGCCCCCGACGGCTCGCTCGACCGCGAGATCGACATGCCGGTCAAGAAGGTCACCAGCGTGATGTTCGGCGGCCCCAACCTCGACATCCTCTACGTGACCTCGATGTCGAAGCAGCCGCTCCCCCGCTTCCCCGACGATCCCCAGCCCCGCGGCGCCCTCTTCGCGATCCACGACCTGGGCATCAAGGGCCTGCCGGAGTACCGCTTCGCCGGGTGATTGGTGGCTGGGCGAATGGCTCTGATGGCGCCGGACCGCGGCCCCGGTCCGGCGTTCTTCAACGAAGCTCCATTGGCCGTGTTTTGTTGGCGTGCTTGAAATGAGTGTCCATCCGTAGGTCGGATAAAGCGAGGCGGCATCCGACCTACGAAAACCTTGGATTCACCAATGCGGTTTGTGGCGTGTCGGCGCTTTTCGCTTTGGAAAAATCGGATTCCCGCGACATTTCAGGCGTGACGCGTCGGTGTTCCGCAGCGACGTGTATCGTGGCCGGCCTCCGGAGGAACGCTCCAGTGGAGTCACCTGACGTTCGTTGCCGTTGATACGAAAAAACTAGGGATCTTTAAAGTTTCCTGATTGAAGAAACAAATAACCTAGAAGCCGAATCAATCATTTCAAAACCGCACGTAATCGACATTATCGCCGCCCGTCCTCCTCATGATTGATATTTGTTAATTTTTTCCGAGACGAAGGTCGCTATTGGCGATCAGGTTTCGATCATTCTGGATGGTCTCGCATATAACATTGAACATCGCGCCTATGAGACAGGTCTTATTGTTTCGTGGAACATTAGGGTCTAATTGTAGGTAGTTCCGGTGGTTCTTTGATAATGCCACATCGGGGCGGTTCACCGCCCATCGACGCCCGCCCGGCAATCGATGGAGTCTTCACCAGACATCGCGGATTTTTCGAGCCGGGCCTCACCTCCAGCAAGTATGGGCCCATGAGCCGCGGCAACATCCTCTTCGCGGGACTTCTGGCATCCGCCGTCCTGTTGGGCTGCTCCACCACGGCCTCGCCAGCCTTCGCCAATGAGACGATCCGCATCGGCGGAACCGGGGCCGCGCTGGCTGCCATGCGCATCCTGGGCGCCGAGTTCGCGAAGCTGGATCCAACCGTCGAGGTCGAGGTGCTGCCGAGTCTCGGGACGGCGGGTGGCATCGAGGCGCTGGCCGAAGGCGTGATCGACATTGGACTGGCGGCCCGCGCTCTGAAGCCGGCGGAAGCCGCCAGAGGGATTGGGGAGGCCGCTTGCCTGACCACGGCACTGGTCTTCGTCGCGAACCACAAGCTCCGGGATCAGGATCCGCGGGACGGTATCAGGCGCGCCGATCTGCCCGCCTTGTTCCGGGACCCCCACGCCACTTGGCCGGATGGGGCTCCGTTGAAGATCATTCTCCGGGCGCGGTCCGGTTCGGAATATCCCTATCTCATCAAGGCCGTGCCTGGAATGGACGAGGCCTTGGACGACGCGCACCGGCGGCAAGGCATACCCGTCGGCGCCACCGATCAGGAGAATGTCGATATGGCGCTCCGGACCAAGGGGTCGCTGGCGATAACCTCGCTGCTTCAGGTCCGCGCGGAAAACCTGCCCCTGCGGCTGGTACGGCTCGATGGTGTCGCCCCCTCCGCCAAGACCCTGGCCGACGGCTCCTACCCATTTCCCTATCGGATCTGTCTGCTGCTGCCGGAACGGCCGTCGGCGGTTGGCCTGAAATTCGTCTCGTTCGTCACGTCACCCGCCGGACGGGAGGCGCTCGAAGCACTTGGGGGCGAGGAAGACAAGCCCTGATGGACGAGACGACCGTCTTCACCCAAATGGAGCGATCGGTCCGAAGACTGGCGCTCGTGCTTGGAATCATCATCGCGATCATCGTGCCGAGCGGCTACGGCCTGGTCGACTTTCGCGACCAAGTCGCTTACCGGCAGTTCCAGGCGCGCCTCGCGGCCCTCAAGCTGTCGGAATACGCGTATATACAAGGATCCGCGTGGCGCTTCGCCAAGAACCGCCTCGAGGAATTGATCGATTTCGTCATCCTGCCCGGCGACGACGTCCGTCAACTCGTCTTCGACCAGAAGGGAAACCTGATCTTCGCACGGGGAGAAAGCCCGCCCGGTCCAAAGCTGGTCCGTTCCCACGCCATCGTGATGGGGGCGGAGCCGGCCGGAACCCTGGTGGTGGAGGCCAGTCTGTATCCATTGATCAGCGAGGTGTCGATCCTGGCCCTCTTCGGCCTCGGCCTTGGCGCCGCCGTTTATCTGTCAGCCAATCTTTTGCCGTTGCGGGCCTTGCGGCGCGCGGTCGCCGAGCTGGAATCGACCCAGGAGAGCTTGCGCGGCCAGATCACCATCAATCAAGTAGCATTGACCACCGCGCGGGAGCAGACGATCGTCGCCGAGGAAACCGCGCAAGCCCTTGAAAGCGCGTTGCGGCAAGCCGAACTGGCGAATCGCACCAAGTCGGAATTCCTCGCCAACATGAGCCATGAACTGCGGACGCCGCTCAACGCCATCATCGGGTTTTCCGAAATGATGGTGGCACGGATCTTCGGACCGATCGGTGAATGCCACTATGCCGGATACGCCCAGGATATTCATGAGAGCGGAAAACTCCTACTGAACATCATCAACGACATCCTCGACCTCTCCAAGATCGAGGCGGGGCGGCTGGAACTGCGTCTCGAGAACATCGAACTCGGTGAGATCATCGAGCCCTGCCAGCGGCTGATCGCCGAGCGGGTCGAAATCGCCGACCTGCGGGTCGTCGTGGATGCCCAGGATTTGGAACGGCTCACCATCCACGCCGACCCGACGAAGCTGAAGCAGGTGTTACTGAACCTGCTGTCGAACGCCGTGAAGTTCACACCGCGCGGTGGCACCGTCACCGTGGCGGTAAGGCGCCTCAACGATGATTCGATTAGCTTGTCGGTCAGCGATACCGGCATTGGCATGACCGCGCATGATTTGGCGCTCGCGATGCAGCCATTCCGGCAGGTCGACAACTCGCACACGCGGAAATACCAAGGTACCGGTTTGGGGTTGCCGCTGGCCAAGGCCTTGGCCGAACTCCACGGCGGCCAATTGCGGGTCGCGAGCATGCCCGGGATCGGCACGACGGTGACGGTCCTGCTGCCCATCGCCGCCAAGGTGGCCGCCGCGGCATGACACCTTGGCCAGCCTCCCTCCTCAAGCTGTACGGCATCGCCCGGTCCGCCGTGATCTACCGGGCCAATCCCCTGCGCCACCGCGCCTCCAAGGCGTTCCACCGCCAGTTCCTGGGACCCGGCGACCTCGCCTTCGACATCGGCGCCCATTTGGGCGACCGGGTCGGGGCTTGGACCGCCTTGAGAGCGCGGGTCGTCGCGGTCGAGCCCCAGCCGCACCTCGCGGCGATCCTGCGCCGGCTCTACCAGCGCACCCCGGGCGTCACCATCCTGGCCGAGGCGGTGGGTGCCGCGCCCGGCACGGCGGAGTTGATGATCAACCGGCGCAACCCGACGCTGTCCACGCTGTCGGCCGACTGGGCCGCCGAGGTCGCGGCGTCGCCCCGCTTTCCCGGTGAGCGGTGGGACGAGCGGGTGACCGTCCCGGTCACCACGCTGGACGCGCTGATCGAGACCCATGGCGTGCCGCGATTCTGCAAGATCGATGTCGAGGGGTTCGAACGCGCCGTGCTCGACGGCTTGTCGCGCCCGATCGAATGCCTCTCGTTCGAGTTCATTCCCGAAACACCGGAGCGGGCACTCGCCTGCCTGGAGCGGCTGGCCGATCTTGGCGAGCACCGCTACAACGTGGCGCTGGGCGAGGAGCGGCGCTTGCTGTTCGAGGATTGGTGCGATCAGGCCGCGATCACGCGCTGGCTGGAGAGCCGCCGTCCCGCCGAGGGCTCGGGCGACATCTATGCCCGTCATGTTCCTTTTCGATCATCATGAGCGAAAAAATTTTCGTTTAACAACAATCCGAACTCAAAATTTTCGTTTGCAAAAGCACAAGCAGTCCGCATACCCTTCCCAAGACTAACGATAAGAACTCTCCGCACCCGGCGCAAAGCGGGGTCAAGGGGGAGTGGTCAGGGGAGGATGGTTGTCCATGTGCCGCCACGCGTGCGTTCCGGTTTACCACCGCCTTGGGTGGTGCCTTGATTGCCGGATCGGGCGCCCATGAGCCTCGTGCTGGACCGGATTTCCCGCGTCGTCGGCGGTGAGACCCATCTTCAAGATCTCTCGCTCACGCTCGAACCGGGCTCCCTCAACGTGTTGTTCGGTCCGACCTTGGCGGGCAAGACCTCGCTGATGCGGCTGATGGCCGGGTTGGACCGGCCGAGCGGCGGCAAGGTGCTGTGGCAGGGCACCGACGTCACTGGCCGCTCGGTGCGGACCCGCGACGTCGCGATGGTCTACCAGCAGTTCGTCAACTACCCGTCCTTCACCGTCTACGACAACATCGCCTCGCCGCTAAAGCTGGCCGGACTGCCCAAAGCGGAGATCGACCGCAAGGTGCGAGAATCCGCCGCCATCATGCATATCGATGGCTTGCTCGGCCGCCTTCCCGCCGAACTCAGCGGCGGCCAGCAGCAGCGCACCGCGATCGCCCGAGCGCTGGTCAAGGAGGCCGGCCTGCTGCTGCTCGACGAGCCGCTGGTCAACCTCGACTACAAGCTGCGCGAGGAGCTGCGCGCCGAGATGCGCGAGATCTTCAAGCGCCACCGCTCGATCGTCGTCTACGCCACGACCGAGCCTCTGGAAGCGCTGATGCTGGGCGGCACCATCGTCGTGCTCCACGAGGGCCGCGTCATCCAGACCGGACCGACGGTCGAGGTCTATCACCAGCCGGCCTCGCTGCGGGTCGGCCAAGTCTTCAGCGATCCACCCTTGAACCAAGTGGACGGCATGGTCGATGGCGCCGGTGTGCTGCTGGCCGATGGCATCCGGGTTCCCGCCGTCGGGCACTTGGCCGACCTGCCCCACGGTCGCTACCGCTTCGGCGCGCGCGCCAACCATCTCTCGGTCTTCCGCGCCCATGACGACGACATCCCGGTTCCCGGCACGGTCGAACTGGCGGAGATCAGCGGATCGGAGACCTTCATCCATGTCCACGGCAAGGGTTTCGCGTGGGTCGTCCAGCAGGAGGGCGTTCACTCCCTGGGACTGGGCGAGACGGTGACCGCTTGGATCAACCCGCGCCGGTTGTTCGCGTTCGGCGCCGACGGGCGGCTGGTCGCGGCCCCGCCGCGCCCGCGTCTCGGCATGGCGGCGGAATAGGGAAAGGGAGAGCCAGCATGGCACGCATCGAACTGCGCGGTCTCGCCCACGCCTACAGGCCGAATCCGAAAACCGGCGCCGACTACGCGCTGAAGCCGATGGAGCATGTCTGGGAGGACGGCGGCGCCTATGCCCTGCTGGGACCCAGCGGCTGCGGCAAGACGACCTTGCTCAATATCATCTCCGGCCTGCTTGTCCCCAGCGAGGGGCAGGTGCTGTTCGACGGCCGCGACGTGACCCGGCTGCCGCCGCAGGAGCGCAACATCGCGCAGGTGTTCCAGTTTCCGGTGATCTACGACACCATGTCGGTGTTCGACAACCTCGCCTTCCCCTTGCGCAACCGCAAGGTCGCCGAGAAGGAGGTCCGCGCCCGGGTCGAGGAGGTCGCGGACATGCTGGAGCTGTCGGCCGATCTCGGACGCCGGGCGCGCGGCCTGACCGCCGACCAGAAGCAGAAGATCTCGCTCGGCCGCGGGCTGGTGCGCAGCGACGTGGCGGCGATCCTGTTCGACGAGCCGCTGACCGTGATCGACCCGCAGCTGAAATGGCTGCTGCGCCGCAAGCTCAAGCAGATCCACGAGCGGTTCCGGCTCAGCCTGATCTACGTCACCCACGACCAGAACGAGGCGCTGACCTTCGCCCAGCAGGTGGTCGTCATGCATGACGGGCAGGTCATGCAGCTTGGCACGCCGCAGCAGCTGTTCGAGGTGCCGGCCCACACCTTCGTGGGATACTTCATCGGCAGTCCCGGCATGAACTTCCTGCCCTGCCGGTTCGAGGGCGGTTCGGCCGTGGTCGACGACATCCGCATTCCGCTCGCCCGCGAGGTGCTCGACCACGCGCCGCGGCACGGCGTGCCGCTTGAGATCGGCATCCGGCCCGAACACCTGCGCGTCAGCGCCTCCCAGGGCAACGGCGCGCTGCCGGCCGAGATCGCCTCGGTCGAGGATCTGGGCAACTTCAAGATCGTCACGGCCAAGCTCGGCCGCCACCGGCTCAAGGCCAAGCTGGACGAGGACGCGCCCGTCCCCGCCGAGCGCGGCTGGCTGACCTTCCCACCCGACCGCACCCGGCTCTACGCCGACGGCCGGCTGGTCGCGTGACGGAGGACAGGACACGATGGACAACCGCCCCCATGACAACAAGGCCTGGTTCCTGGTCCTGCCGGTCTTCCTGATCGTCGCGATCAGCGCGATCATCCCGCTGATGACGGTGGTCAACTACTCGGTCCAGGACATCCTGGGACCGTTCCAGCGGGTCTTCGTCGGGACCGAGTGGTTCGAGCAGGTCCTGAACGACGAGCGCCTGCACGGCGCCTTCCTGCGCCAGCTCGTCTTCTCCGGCTGCGTGCTGCTGATCCAGATCCCCCTGGGCATCGCCATCGCCCTGACCCTGCCGGCCAAGGGCTGGCGCTCGTCGCTCTGCCTCGTGCTGGTGGCGCTGCCGCTGCTGATCCCGTGGAACGTGGTTGGCACCATCTGGCAGCTCTACGCCCGGCCCGACATCGGCATGGCCGGCGTCGCGGTCAACGCCCTCGGCATTCCCTACAACTACACGTCCAACGCGTTCGACGCCTGGCTGACCGTGCTGATCATGGATGTCTGGCACTGGACGCCGCTGGTCATCCTGCTGTGCTTCGCCGGGCTGCGGTCGATCCCGGAGGCCTTCTACCAGGCGGCCAAGATCGACGGCGCCTCGGCCTGGGCGGTGTTCCGCCACATCCAGCTGCCCAAGATGCGCCGGGTCCTGACCATCGCGATCCTGCTGCGCTTCATGGACAGCTTCATGATCTACACCGAGCCGTTCGTCCTGACCGGCGGCGGTCCCGGCAACGCGACGACCTTCCTCAGCCAGTTCCTGGCGCAGATCGCGGTCGGGCAGTTCGACCTGGGTCCGGCGGCCGCCTTCTCGCTGATCTACTTCCTGGTGATCCTGCTGCTGTCGTGGGTCTTCTACACCTACATCACCCACACCGACCGGGAGGACGCGCGATGAACCCCACCGGAGTCGGCTTCAAGAAGCGCCACATTGGGCTGATCGCCTATTTCGTCTTCCTGCTGCTGCCGATCTATTGGCTGCTCGCCATGTCGGTCAAGCCCAACCAGGAGATCCTTGGCGGCTTCAGCCTGTTCCCCCAGACGATCACCTTCGCCAATTACGTGACGATCCTCACCGATCCGTCCTGGTACAACGGCTATCTCAACTCGATCCAGTACGTGGCGCTCAACACGGTGATCTCGCTGTCCGTGGCGCTGCCGGCCGCCTACGCCTTCTCGCGCTATCGCTTCCTGGGCGACAAGCACATGTTCTTCTGGCTGCTGACCAACCGGATGGCGCCGCCGGCGGTGTTCCTGCTGCCGTTCTTCCAGCTCTACTCCACCTTCGGCCTGATCGACACCCACATCGCCGTGGCGTTGGCCCACTGCCTGTTCAACGTGCCGCTGGCGGTCTGGATCCTGGAAGGCTTCATGTCCGGCGTCCCGCGCGAGATCGACGAGACCGCCTATATCGACGGCTACGGCTTTCCCCGGTTCTTCCTGACGATCTTCCTGCCGCTGATCCGGGCCGGCATCGGCGTCACCGCCTTCTTCTGCTTCATGTTCAGCTGGGTCGAGCTGCTGCTGGCCCGCACCCTGACCAGCGTCGACGCCAAGCCGATCGCCGCCACCATGACCCGCACCGTCAGCGCCGCCGGCATGGACTGGGGCCTGCTGGCCGCGGCCGGCGTGCTGACCATCGTGCCGGGCGCGCTGGTGATCTGGTTCGTCCGCAACTACATCGCCAAGGGCTTCGCCCTTGGCCGCGTCTGAGGAGGCGGCCCCATGGACATCGCCAGCGAACTCGCCACGGAGCTGGAGTGGATGGCCTGGACGGGTCCGACCGCCGCCTTCTTCGCCGGCATCGCGCTGATCCTGGCCGGCATGACGGTCTGGCAGACGGTGTCGCCCACGGTGGAGCGGCGGGGCTTCCTGCCGATGCCCACCACGCGCGGCGACCGGCTGTTCATCGGCCTGCTCGGCAGCGCCTATATCCACCTCGCCACCGTCGGCTTCACCGACCTGAACCTTTGGATCGCGTTCGGGCTGTCGCTGCTGTGGATGGCTGTGGTCATGAGGTTCGGGTGAACTCCCGTCCGGCTCACCCCGGGAGGTTCCGCCCGATCACGAGGACGATCACCACTGGACGATAACAACCAAGAACGGTTCGGAGGAAGCAATGTCGAAGACGGTGCGAACAAGCCTGATGGCCAGTACGGTGCTGGCGTCCTTTCTGACGCTCGCGGGAGCGCCCGCCTGGGCGCAGACCGCCGACCAGCTCAACGCCGCCCAAAAATGGATCGATCAGGAATTCCAGCCTTCCAGCCTCTCCAAGGAGGAGCAGCTGAAGGAGATGGAATGGTTCATGAAGGCTGCCGAACCGTTCAAGGGCATGGAGATCTCGGTCGTGTCCGAGACCATCACCACCCATGAGTACGAGTCGAAGACCCTGGCCCGCGCCTTCAGCGAGATCACCGGCATCAAGCTGAAGCACGACCTGATCCAGGAAGGCGACGTCATCGAGAAGCTGCAGACCCAGATGCAGTCGGGCCGCAGCGTCTACGACGCCTATGTCAACGACAGCGACCTGATCGGAACCCATTTCCGCTATGGCCAGGTGGTGGCGCTGACCGACTGGATGGCGGGCGAGGGCAAGGACGTCACCCTGCCGACCCTGGACGTCAACGACTTCATCGGCAAGAGCTTCACCACCGCGCCGGATGGCAAGCTCTACCAGCTGCCCGACCAGCAGTTCGCCAACCTCTATTGGTTCCGCGCCGACTGGTTCGCGCGGCCAGACCTCAAGGAGAAGTTCAAGGCCAAGTACGGCTATGACCTGGGCGTGCCGGTCAATTGGTCGGCCTACGAGGACATCGCCGACTTCTTCACCAACGACGTCAAGAACATCGACGGTGTGCGCGTCTACGGCCACATGGACTATGGTAAGAAGGACCCGTCGCTCGGCTGGCGCTTCACCGACGCGTGGCTGAGCATGGCGGGTGCGGGCGACAAGGGCATCCCCAACGGCTTGCCGGTCGACGAGTGGGGCATCCGGGTCGAGGGCTGCAACCCGGCCGGCTCCAGCGTCACGCGCGGCGGCGACACCAATGGCCCGGCCTCCGTCTACGCGCTGACCAAATACATCGACTGGCTGAAGAAATACGCGCCTCCCGAGGCCGGCGGCATGACGTTCTCCGAATCGGGCCCGGTCCCGGCGCAGGGAGCCATCGCCCAGCAGATCTTCTGGTACACCGCCTTCACCGCCGACATGACCAAGCCCGGATTGCCGGTGGTCAACGCCGACGGTACGCCCAAGTGGCGCATGGCTCCATCGCCCCACGGCGCCTATTGGGAGGAGGGGATGAAGCTGGGCTATCAGGATACCGGCTCCTGGACGCTGATGAAGAGCACCCCGCTGGAGCGGCGCAAGGCGGCTTGGCTCTACGCCCAGTTCACCGTCGCCAAGTCGACCTCGCTGAAGAAGACCATGGTCGGGTTGACCCCCATCCGCGAGTCGGATCTCCAGACCCAGGCGATGACCGACATGGCGCCCAAGCTGGGCGGTCTGGTCGAGTTCTACCGCAGCCCGGCCCGCGTGTCGTGGACGCCGACCGGCACCAACGTTCCCGACTATCCCAAGCTGGCGCAGCTGTGGTGGCAGAACGTCGCCGAGGCCGTGACGGGCGAGAAGACTCCGCAGCAGGCGATGGACAGCTTGGCCGAAGCCCAAGACGCCGTCCTGGCCCGGCTGGAGCGCGCCAACGTCCAGGGTGCGTGCGGTCCCAAGCTGAACAAGGTGCAGGACGCGCAATACTGGTTCGACCAGCCTGGCGCCCCGAAGCCGAAGCTATCCGACGAGAAGCCCAAGGGCGAGACCGTCGCCTACGACCAGCTTCTGTCGGCCTGGAAGCAGGGCAAGGTGCGGTAAGCGGTCGTCACAACACAACCACTCACGGGGCGGAGGGCGGACGGCGACGTCCGCCCTTTTCCGTTGGGAGGCCGATCGTCGCGGCTATCGCCGGAAATGGCCGAGCGCCATCAGCAGCCCACCGGCCACCAGCCCCCAGAACGCCGCGCCGATGCCGAAGAAGGCGACGCCTGACGCTGTCGTGACGAAGGTGACGATGGCCGGCAGCCGCTCATCCGTGTCGGCCAGCGCGCTGGTCAGGGCGCCAGCCAGGCTGCTCAGCAGCGCCAATCCAGCGACCGCCTGGATCAGCAGCGGAGGGGAGGCGGCGATGAAGGCCGCCGCGAAGGCGGCGAACAAGCCCAACAGGACATAGGCGACGCCGGCGGCGATGGGCGCCAGATAGCGCCGCGCGGGATCGGGATGCGCCTCGGGCCCGGCGCACAGCGCCGCCGTGATCGCCGCCAGATTGACCGCGTGACCGCCGAACAGGGCGGAGACCGCGCTGAACAGCCCGGTCGAAATGAAGATCGGGCCGACCTTGGGCTGATAGCCGTTGCCCCGCATCACCGCCAGTCCAGGCACGTTCTGCGACGCCATGGTCACGATGAACAGCGGCACGGCGATGCCGACGAGTGAGGCCAGGGTGAAGCTGGGCGCCACGAACACGGGGTTCGGCCAGATGTCGGCCAGCGCCTCCGCCGGGATCGGCGTCGCCACGAAGACGATCAGCGCCGTCACCACCACCGCCAGCGGCACCGCGTAGATCCTCGCGAAGCGCCAGCCCAGCGCCCAGGTGATGACGATCGGAAGCGCCAGTTCCGGCAATGCCCCGACCGCGCGGACGGGAGCCAGGCACAGGTCCAGCAGCACCCCCGCCAGCATGGCGCTCGCCAAGCTCATCGGGATCGAGACGACGGCGCGGCCGAACGGACGCCAGATGCCCGCCAGCGTGACCAGCAGCGCCGCGACGATGAAGGCTCCGACGGACACGGCGAAGCCGCCCTCCGGCACGCCGGTCGAGATCAGCAGGGCGGCGCCCGGAGTCGACCACGCCATGCTGACCGGCTGTCGGGTGACGATGCTGTGGACCGCTCCCAGCACGCCGGTCGCCAGACAAAGCGCCAGCAATCCCGACGCCGCCTGCGCCGGCGTGGCACCCACGCCCGCCAATCCCTGGAGGACGATCGGGAAGGAGCTGCCGAAGCCGACCACGGCGGCCAGCAGGCCGGCGGTCACGGGCTGTATCATCGACCGGCTGGCGATCATTTCCGACATGGCGGATATCCTCGGTCCGGCGGACAATGCCAGCCGATCAGGGTTGCGGTTCCAGGCCGGCCACCCTACCTGAAAATTGGATCCAATCAACATCTGGATATTGGATGAACCCACAGTCCGCTTTGGCCCCAGCCTCTTCCGATCTCGCCGACCTGATCGCGAGGACCCCGGCGCGCCACCGCACCGCCACCGGCTTCGTCGAGGCGACGCTGCGCGCGGCCATCCTGTCCGGCAGGCTGTCCGGGGGAACACCGCTTCGTCAGGAGGACTTGGCGGCGGCGTTCGGCGTCAGCCGCATGCCGGTGCGCGAGGCGCTGCGCCAATTGGAGGCCCAGGCCCTGATCGACTTCGTGCCGCACAAGGGTGCCGTGGTGACGGAGATCTCGGCGGCCGACGCGGCCGACACCTACGCGATCCGGCTGGCCCTGGAACCGGCGGCGCTGGCCCTGTCAATTCCGAACCTCACCGCCGACGACCTCGCCCGCGCCGCCGACCTGATCGCCGACATGGACGGCGAGCCGGATCCATCCCGGATGGGCGAGTTGAACCGGCGATTCCACATGTCGCTCTATGGCCGCGCCGGGCATCCCAAGCTGCTCGCGTTGGCCGAGTCGCAACTGGCGGCGTTCGATCGTTATCTCCGCTTCCACCTCGCCGCCAAGGGGCCGGAGCACCTGTCGCAGGAGGATCACCGCGCCATGCTGGCGGCCGCGGCCGAAGGCGACATCGGGCGGGCGACCGACGTGCTGCGGCGGCACATCGCGACCGCCGCCGACACGATCGCCCGCTTCTTCGCCGAGCGCTTGTCCGCCGAGAATCCGTTCGCGGCGCGCTGAAGGGCGCCTTATTCCGCCGCGATGTCGGCCCGCGCCGGCGGCAGGCTGATCCTGACCGTGGTGCCGGCGCCCTGGACGCTGTCCAAGGTCAGCGAGCCACCGTGCAGGTCGATGAACGACCGGGCCAGCGGCAGACCCAGGCCGGTGCCCTCGAACTTCCGATTGGTGGCGCCGTCGCCCCGGTGGAACGGCTCGAACACCCGCGTCAACTCCGACTCGGCGATGCCCAGCCCGGTATCGGTGATCTCGACCGCGAGGCCAGCGTCGCCCTCGCCGAGGTCGATGGGCGTCGCGGTCAGCCGGATGCTGCCGCCACGGGGAGTGAACTTGACGGCGTTTGACAGGATGTTCAGCAGCGCCTGCTTGACCAGGCGCTCGTCAGCCCACAAACGCGGCAGGGGTTCGCCCGAGACCACCATCTCGAACGCGATGTCGGCGGCGGCGGCGCGCGGTTCGATCAGCCGGACGACCGAGGACAGCAGCTGGCGGGTGTCGACCCAGTCGTGCGCCAGATGGATCCGCCCGGTCTCGACTTTGGCCACGTCCATGATGTCGGAGATGATCTGGAGCAGAAGCCGGCCACTGTCGTGGATATCGGTGGCGTATCCGACATAGCGCGCGCCGCTGATCGGGCCGCCGAGCGGACCGAAGGTCTGGTTCTGGAGCAGTTCGGAGAAGCCCAGGATCGCGTTCAGCGGCGTGCGAAGCTCATGGCTCATGGTCGCCAGGAACTCGGTCTTGGCCAGATCGGCGAACTCGGCGCGGTCCGCCCGATTGGTCGCTGCGCTCAGGTCGGCCGCCATCCGGTCGTTCCGTGCTTCCGACTCGAGGATCGCGGAGATCGCCGACTCGGTGCTGGAGAGCGCCTCCGCCGACAGGGGAGTGATGGCGCACACCAGGTCCAGGCCACCGTCGGCGATCCTGACATCCTGGCTGCCGGTGACGTCCATCAGGATCGCCAGCAGCGGCGCCAGCGCCTCGCCTGCCGGCTCGCCGCGCAGGGCGGCGCCCTGCGCGCGCGCGACGGCGGCCATGATGGTGTGATCGATGTTCCGGTCCGGTTCGCGTCTCACGGTCACGCGCGTTTCCGCCTTATCCCGGTTGGTTGTATCCCAGTTGGTCCTATCCGGCGGTTCGGCCGACCGGCGGCGCCCGAGATGCGAGCCCACCATCCGTCCGATCGCCCCAAGTTCGGCCGCCAGCCCAGCCAAGGGCAGCGCGGGATCGTGCCGAAGGCGCAGCCAGCCATGGTGCTGGCGGCCCGCCCGCAGGGGAACCAGATGCGTCCTTTCCTCGGTCGCGACCCAGCCCACGCCCGCGGTCGTTTCCAGTTTGCGCCAAATCTGAGAAGTAGTGTTGCCAAGCAGGAATTCGGCGCCGGACAATCCCGGTACACCGTCGAGCAAGGCCGCGATGGCGTTGAGCAGGGGTTCCGCGGTCGGCGAATCGTCCAATCCGCGCGCGACGCTCGAAATCCTGCTCAACGTCTGGGCGAAAACGACATCGCAAGTGGAAGCCGGCAGGGGCGCCGCAGTCGCGACGCGGGGTCGGCCAAGCCGCGCCAAGGATTCCTGCCTGAGAAATGCTCCCTGATGATCCTGGACATCCACTTCGTTTTGCACGCTGCCGTCTCCCAAGCTCGCCCCACGAAAGGACGATCAACCCGCCCGGATTAGATTATCGGTAAAAGTCTATTACCGCAGTCTTAACTGCGCACCATAGATTTGGATGAATTACTCGCCTATGAGCAAGCGATATTTTGGATTATCCCGCTAACGAAGCGCAGTATTATAAAGCTGGAATAATATGGTTCGATTTTCGCAAAAATTTCGTTCGAAAAACCTGTGGTTATCCTTACCGTGCCAAAGCGGTCCGCAGCCTGTTGGTCTGGTCATGGTCTCTGGCAAGTAAGGACAAGTCATCATGGAAGTTCCGCTGGAAATCGCCTTTCACAACCTCGACTCCTCAGCGAGCCTGGAGGCCCGCGTCCGCGAGCGTGTTGCCAAGTTGGAGAAGCTTTTTCCTCGCCTGATCGCCTGCCGGGTCGTCATCGAGGCGCCGCATAAACAGCACCAGAAGGGCAACATCGGTCGGGTCCGGATCGAGATGTCCGTACCGGGTAACGATCTGGTGGTCAGCAAGGAGCCGAACCGCGCGCGGGAGAAATTCGCCGATCCGGACATCCTCGCAGTGATGAAGGACGCTTTCGACACGGCCGAGCGGATGCTGAAGGACCATAAGGGAAAGATCTCGAACGACACCAAGACCCACGACACACCCATGCCTGGGCACATCATGAGGATCAACGCTCGAAGCGATTTCGGCTTCCTACGTAGCGCCGAGGGAACGCAACTCTGGTTCCACCGCAACTCCGTGATGAACGAGGACCTGGAGAACTTCTCGGAGGGCGATCCCGTCCATTATGTCGAGGTGATGGGTGAGACCGGCCCACAGGCCAGCAAGGTATGGCGCGTCACCAGCGAGCACCAACATGTCGGGCAAGATGGGGGTGGGGACGAACCGGCCTGAGCCCAACAACAAGCAGGGGCTTCCGGCCGGCCCCGTCTACTCTCCGCCCCAGCGGCCAGGGCCGAGATTAGTTGGAAGAGGCGCTCTGGTTCGAACCGGGCGCCTCGGCGACCTCGATCCGGACGCGGGCGGTGCCGTCGCTGGTCATGTCGAGCTTGTTGGCCGCCGCCTTGGAGAGATCGATCACCCGCTTGCCGGAATAGGGACCGCGGTCGTTGACCCGGACTTTGACGGTCTTGCCGTTGTCCAGGTTGGTCACCTTGACCACGGTATCCAGCGGCAGCGAGCGGTGGGCGGCGGTCAGCTTGTTCTGGTCGAAGCGGGTGCCGCTGGCGGTCTTCTTGCCATGGAAGCCGGGGCCGTACCAGGACGCGGTCCCGACCTGCCTGAACTTGTGCGACGGTTTTCCAGTCGAATGGGCGGTATCGAAAGTGAAGGGCAGGCAAACCGTAATGGCTAGCAGGGTGGCGATCAGGGTTTTCTTAAACGTCATCAGTCAATCCGACTATGGTTAATCCTGACAGACCAACAGTCGGCGCAGTCGATTTGTTCCAGTTATGGAAACTGTGGAACTTTGCCACGAATTGGACGTTTTGTGTCACTCACGTCCTGCTTTCGGAGCCAATCAATGCCCAACATCTTCGTCATCATCGGTGTCATCGTCGTCATCCTCGCGATCCTGTCCTTCCTGGGCCTGCGCTGAGCCCTGCGATGGCCGGGGGTACCGCCCAGGCGCCAAATCGAGCTGTTCCCCCGCGCCACGCAAGTGTCATTTGAGCCATTTCCACCACGGCCGGACTTGATCCCTGCCGCCTCCGCTCAAGGTGGGCGCCGCGTGACGCAGGCACCGTCCGTGGGAGGCGTGGCATCTGGGTAAGATCAGGTTCGCAACACCGAAACCATCCCCAATCAAGCCGAAAGCCGTCTCAGGTGCAGCGCCTTGAGGCAGCGGTCGATCCATTGGGCGGTCAGCTTCTCCTGGACTCCGTTCTGGCGCAGGCGTTCGTTAAGCCCAGCGAAGTCGACGCGGTCGAGGTCCTGGTCCTGTTTGAAGCAGGAGAACACCACCGTCTCGGCGCCGGTCACCGGGTCCTTGTGGGCCTGGAGGCATTGGGCGCAGATCTCCTTCATCATGCATTGCATGGGACTGTTGATCGAGCCGATCGCCACGTGGCCGGGCTTGAGATGGGGCGCCAGCACCGTGTGGCGGGCCAGCGCCACCGCGTGCATCATGCGGTCCGAGCCGATCGCGACGATGCGGTCGACCTCGTTCAGCGGGATGGCGGGAACACCCAGGCCGCCCTCGGCGTAGGCCTGGATGGCGCGGACGATGTTGCCGACGAAGCGGCGGTCGCCCGGACGTGTCGGCTCGAAGCCGGGAGCCTCGTCGGAGCACCAGACCACGAGGTCGGCCGCCGCTTCGATCTGATCGACCTTGTAGCGGTCGATCAGCTTCTTGTAGCCGGCGAAATAGACCACCCGGTTGCCCTTGGCCCGGCAGGCCTGTCCGATCGAGAACAGCACGGCGTTGCCCAACCCGCCGCCGACCAGACAGACGGTCTCGTTCTCGGGAATCTCCGTCGCGGTGCCGGTCGGTCCCATCAGGATCACCGGATCGCCGGCCTTCAGCAGCGCGCATAGGTCGGACGAGCCGCCCATCTCCAGCACGATGGTGGAGAGCAGGCCGTGCTCGCGGTCGACCGAGGCGCCGGTCAGCGCCAAGCCCTCCATCGCCAGCGTGGTGCCGTCCACCTGATGGGCCAGCGTCTCGAAGTTCTGCAGGCGGTAGAACTGGCCGGGCTGGAACCGGGCGGCGGCGCGCGGCGCCTTGACGACGACCTCGACGATGTTGGGTGTCAGGCGGACGACATGGTGGACGGTAGCGCGCAGGTCATGGTTGACCATGTCGATCACGGCGTCCGCCGGGACGGCGGTGGGCCGCAGGCGGGCCATCACGCGGGAGACCACCGGATAACCCTGCTTCGCCCCGCTCATGGCCTTGACCACGTTGCCGGCGAAGGAGGGGTGGAGGTCGCCGAAGAACGATACCGACCGGCCATCGGGATGCCGGCTCATCAATACGTGGACCGCTCCGGGCTTGCACGACCGCTCGGGCGTGACCGGGTGGCCGTCCTCGTCCAGCGCCTGGAAATAACGGCCATCCAGCTCGACCCAGTCCGGCTCCTCGCGCGCCAGCACCGTGTTGGGCTGGGTGCCCGCCGCGATCAGGATGGTGCGGGCCGGCAGCAGGACATCCTCGGTGGCGGGTGCCACCACGCCATCGGGTCCGGCGGCGTCATGGGTGACACGCAGCCCAGCGGCGTGGCCGAAGCGGTCGACCTCCACCGTGCGCGGGCTGACACATTCCAGGAAGCGGATGCCCTCGGCCAAGCCGTGCTCGACCTCCTCGTGGTTAAGGGTGTAGCTGGGCGCGTCGATCAGCCGGCGGCGATAGGCCACCGTGGCGCCGCCCCATTGGTCGAGCAGTTCCCGGATGCGGGGTGGATAGCCCTCGACGCGGGCGCGTTCGCGCTCGGCCCGGATGGCGCGGGCGTGGGCGATGAACTCGTCGGCGGTCAGGCCCTCCTCCTCCGACCAAGCCCGGCGGACGGCCTCCTCGCCGCGCTCGGCGGCCAGGGTCTCGAACCGGCGCAGGAACTTCTCGACCTGGACCGGGTAATAGGCCAGCGACTCGGTCGCCGTGTCGATCGCGGTCAAGCCGCCGCCGACCACCACGATCGGCAGGCGAACCTCCAGGTTGGCGATCGACTCCTCCTTGGCGGCCCCGGTCAGTTGGAGCCCCATCAGGAAGTCGGACGCCTGTCGGACGCCGCGCGCCAGACCGTTCCGCATCGGGATCACGGTCGGACGCCCGGCCCCGGCGCACAGCGCCACGTGGTCGAACCCGGCGGCGAAGGCGTCCTCGATCGTCAGGGTGCCGCCGAACCGGACGCCGCCGACCATGACGAACCGGCGCCGCCGCTCCAGCAGCAGCCGGATCATCTTCAGGAAGTTCTTGTCCCAGCGGACCGTGATGCCGTATTCGGCCACACCGCCGAACCCGGCCATGATCCGCTCGTCCAGATGGTCCTGGAGATGCTCGACGCGGTGGATCGGGCGGAACGGGACGCGGCGGCCCATCGGCAGCACGCCCGAGAGGTCGGCCGGCAGCGGCTCGATCTTCAACCCGTCGATGCCGACGACGGTGTGCCCGTCGTTCATCAGGTGATGCGCCAAGGTGAAGCCCGCCGGGCCAAGCCCGACCACCAGGACCTTGTAGCCGCTGTCGGGCCGCATATGGGGACGCCGGATGTCGAGCGGGTTCCAGCGGGTCAGCAGGCTATAGATCTCGAACCCCCACGGCAGTTCGAGCACGTCCTTAAGCGTCCGGGTCTCCGCCTGTGGGATATCGACCGGCTCCTGCTTCTGGTAGATGCAGGCCTTCATGCAGTCGTTGCAGATGCGATGCCCGGTCGCGGCGCATAGGGGATTGTCGACCACGATCATGGCCAGCGCGCCGATGGCGTGGCCCTGGGCCTTGACCGTGTGCGCCTCGGAGATCCTCTCCTCCAGCGGACAGCCGGTCAGGGTGACGCCGAACGGGCTGCGCTGGTACTGGCCGGTCTTGCGGTCGCGCAGCCCCTTGGAGCAGCTGTCCTTGTCCTGGGTGTGGCACAGGATGCAGTAATTGACTTCGTCCAGCGCGCCGATCAGGTCGGTGCCGGGATCGGTCAAGCCGAAACCCTGGCGCTGGCGCCGATGGTGCTCCGGCAGGCGCATCAGGGTGACGCCGCCGATCTCGGCCGCTTCCAACGGCACCAAGTGGTTGGGATCGGTCTTGCGCGGCACCTGGAACAGCACGCCATGGCCGTGCCGCGCCCTGCCCGCCTCCGAATGCAACGCCCACGCGGCATAGCGGGTGGCGAGGTCCAACTCGGCGGCGTGGGCCGGCTCGTCCTCGCTCCAAGCCATCACGGCCTTGGCGAAGGTCAGCTCGTCGAACTGGACGCCGATGCTGGCTTCCAGCGCCGCCGTCAGGGCGGCGCCATCGAACCCAGCCGCCTGTTCCGGTTTGTGCGCCTTGGCGGCGCGGCGCTGGACGAACAGCCGCTTGGCGGCGTAGAGGGGCGCCAGTTCGTGATGGCGGGCCGCGAGGTCGCCCAGAGCCCGCGAGATGCCGAACAGGCGGCCGATGAAATCGTCGACATGGGGCGCCAAGTCGATCAGCAGCGCGCTTTCCGTCGCTGGATCGAGACCGCCTGGACAAGCGCGCGCCGCCAACAGGCGGTCGCCCAGATAGCCGTCACCCTGGCCCAGATACTCGACGAACCGGCGGTCGAGCCTGACCAGCCCGGCATGCTCGTACAGATCGGAGAAGGTGAGGCCGAAGCCGAGGCTGAGTTCCGTCATGACTGGCGTGGCGCTCTTCCGCGCGGGCCGGCCGGTCATCCGGATCGGGACGCCGGCGGTATCCGGGGCAAGCCCACGTCCTCAAAGGAACCCGATACCCAATTTGTAACACGCCGCCGCGGTCACGCCACACCGAAAGCCAGGACCGAGTCAGGCCCGCGACGAGGGGACGCACCCGGTGGAGATCATTCGGCGACCATGCCCAGGAACTTGAATTGGGGGACGCGGAAGCGTCTTTCGGCGGTCCCGATGCCGCGGGGACCGCCGGCCCCGGTCAGAAGTTGCGGCGCGGGTCGCGGTTGAACTCCAGCTCCGCGGGCTCCAGCTGGAATCCCACGACGACGCCGTGGTTGGCGGCGGTGGCGCCTTCGGCCAGGGCTATGTGCTGCTGGAGATCCTCGACCGAGCCGCCGCGGCCGAGATTGGGGGAGAAGTCGATGGTGGTGTCGAACTCGCGCTTGGCCATGATCCGGCCGCTGGGGTCGGTGACCGCCACGAAATAGCGGTAGGCGCCCTGGGTGTCGCGGGTCGCGGGACCGCGCTCGGCCGCCAGCACCAGCTTGAGGTTGACGGTCACGCCGTCTGGGCCATATTCGCAGCCGCCGGAGTATTCGAGCACGGCGGCCCTGGACACGACGTCGGTCAGGTCGTGGCTTCCCCCCGCGCGGAAGCGGGTCACGTCGCGCGTCTGCTCCGGAATCGTGACGCGGGGGCAGGCCAGCGGAGGCGCCGTCGCCTCCGCGGTGGCGGGGGGCTTACCGCCGGCGCCCGAGCAGGCGGCCATCAGAGGTACGATGGCCGCCAGCGATACCGCGCGGGCTTTCCTGCCAAGCGTTCCTATATTACGGTCGGGTCCGAAAAACATCGCCACTTGATGACTCGCTTGTAGGTTTGTGCGGTGCGACTGTAGAGCATGGTATCGGCACCGCACAAGCCGGCCACACCATCCATCCCGCGACGGGGCGTCCCGGCGCGGGTTATCAGTGCAAGGTTGAATTATGTCCAGGCCTCTGACCATCCTGCTGGCCAGCCCGCGCGGCTTCTGCGCCGGAGTTGACCGCGCGATCCAGATCGTCGAAGTCGCGTTGGAGAAATACGGCGCACCGGTCTATGTCCGCCACGAGATCGTCCATAACCGCTTCGTGGTCGAAGGGCTCGAAGCGAAGGGCGCCATCTTCGTCGATGAGCTGGACGAGATCCCGGATGACGTGCCGGTCGTGTTCTCCGCCCACGGCGTGCCCAAATCGATCCCGGCCGAGGCCGAGCGGCGCAAGATGTTCTATCTGGACGCCACCTGCCCCCTGGTCAGCAAGGTCCACATCGAGGCCGAGCGCCACAGCGAGCAAGGCCGGCAGGTGATCCTGATCGGCCACGCCGGGCACCCGGAGGTCGTCGGCACCATGGGCCAATTGCCCAGCGGCGGCGTCGTGCTGGTCGAGAGCGTCGCCGACGTGGCGACGATCGAGGTCGAGGACCCAGGCAACCTCGCCTATGTCACCCAGACCACCCTGTCTGTCGATGACACCGCCGCCATCGTCGCCGCCTTGCAGGCCCGCTTCCCGGCCATCGCGAAGCCGCGCAAGGAGGACATCTGCTACGCCACCACCAACCGCCAGCAGGCGGTCAAGGCGGTGGCGCCGCGCGCCGACATGGTGCTGGTGGTCGGGGCGCCGAACTCGTCCAACTCGATGAGGCTGGTGGAGGTCGCCCGCAACCATGGCTGCGAGCGCGCCATGCTTGTCCAGCGCGCCGCCGACATCGACTGGGCGGCGCTGGAAGACGTCAAGGTGCTGGGTGTGACCGCCGGCGCCTCCGCGCCGGATATCCTGATCCAGGAGGTGCTTCAGGGTGCCCGCGACCGGTTCGACGTGACGATCGAGGAGATCACGCTGACCCGCGAGGATGTCGTGTTCAAACTGCCGAAGGTGCTGACCGCCGCCGCCGAGTGATCCCCCGGTCCGGATTTCCGCCCGATCGGGAGCGGAAATCCGGTGCCATCGGGACCAAAGCCCTAAAGCCCAGCGCCCTTCTGGGCGCCGCGGCGGAACAGGCGGGCCATGCCAAGGGATTCCAGGATGCCGCCGATGTCGAGGCGGGTTTGAGGCTCGGGCGGGTGGCCATTCGGGAACTCGGCCGCCTCGGCCCACAGATCGCCGACATAGGCCGCGTAATCCAGGGGCATCCGCCCGATCAGGCTGGACAGCACGGTGGCCGGAACGTTGGGCCCAGTCGCCAAGGTGATCCGCCGGCCCAGACCCATGATGAAGTCGTGATTCCCATCCGTGTCGAAATCCCCCGAACGCCCGATCCTCAACAGTTTGTCGACCTGATCGGAGATGTCGAGTTCGTCACCGGTGTCTTCGTTGACGAGAATCATGCGCCGCTACTCCAAGACTGACTAATTCACAGGAAGGATCGATATTTCACAACATACCACCGTTGAAAATCGGCACGCAGGAAACGCCTATATGTTAATTCCCCCCTTGTGACATTTCTCTATGCTTTCTGTGGACGTTTTCGCGTTGGCGGTAATCCGGAATGCGGCATCCACGCGGATGCCGAGGGAAAAGCCCTCAGACCCGCAGCCAGACATCTTCGATCACGATGTTCAGATCGCCCAAGCCCTTCAATCTTTGGATAAGCCGCGAGGTGAGCACTGTGCCCTCGGAAACCAGAACCAAGCCGGAGGGGACGGTGACATCGAGCGCGAGCACGCCGCCCGGCGCCACGTCGGTCAGCGCGATCCTGTACATGCCTCCATCCGGTGACGGTGGGGGTGACGGCGGCGGACGCACCGGCAAACCGCCTCTCGCCGGTGCCGGCTCATCGGCGCCGAACCGCGCGTCCACCATGGCGTACTCGCTCTCCGCGCGGATCGTTCGGACATCGTCGCCGAACACGCGGGCCAGACGCGAGGCCAAGGCTCCCTGGGAGACCGGCTTGACGATGAAGCCGTTGATGTCCAGGGCCATCGCCCGACTGACCAGTTCGATGTCGGAATGCCCGGTCAGCATCACGACGGGGAGATCGCGGCGGCAGCCATTGGCCCCCGACCGGATCTCCTTGAGCATCTCCAGCCCATTGACGCGCGGCATTTCGAGATCGGCGACGACCGCGTCGAAAGCCATGCGTCCACCCTCGAGCATCCAAAGGGCATCGGCGCCGTTCTCGGCCTGGAAGACGGCCTTGGCGCCGAGATAGCCAAGCAACCGCGCGACCAGCGCCCTGGTGAACCGCTCGTCGTCCACCACCAGGATCGATCGCTCCGCGAGGAGCGTGTTCGGTTTGACCGCCACGATCTTCACGCCATGTGAATGTAGCGGAGCACGAAGTCCTGGACGCCGAAAGCGGCGTCGCGCGCCTCGGCGTGGATCGCGTCGAGCCGGTCCCAATCGGCTTCCGGCGCGCCGCGCTCCAGCGTTTCCAGCAGCGACGCCAGCCCGGCGGCGGCGGCGTTGCGGGCGGCGCCCTTGGCGGCGTGGGCGACGGACTTGACCGCCTGCCGGTCGCGTTCCACCATCCGCTGGGCCAATCCGTCGAGCAGCGGCGGAAAGGTCTCGATGAAGAAGCCCAGCACCTCGCGCAGGATCTCCGGATCATCCAATCCGATGATCTCGGCGAGTTGCGCCAGATCCACGGCATCCCCCGCCGTGGGGCTCGGTGCCGGGGCGGAGGACGAGGTGGGGACCGGAGCCGGCGGATCGGAGGAAGGGGCGACATCGCCCAGGTCCAACGCCCAAAGACGGATGATCTCCGCCAGCTTCTCGATCCGCACCGGCTTGGCGGCGTAGTCGTCCATCCCGGCGTCCAGGCACTTGCGGGCGTCGCCTTGCAGGGCGTTGGCGGTCATCGCCACCACGGGCGTCCGGCGCCCCCGATCCTCCTCCCAGTCCCGCAAAGCGCGGGTGAAGGCGTAGCCGTCCATCTCGGGCATGTGGCAGTCGGTCAGGATCAGCGAATAACGCGTCGCCTTGGCGAGTTCGAACCCGATGGCGCCATTGTCGGCCAGATCGCAGTCGAGTCCAAGCTGGCGCAGTTGGCGCTGGGCCACCATCTGGTTCATCCGGGTATCGTCGATCACCAGGATGCGCAGCGTGGCGGCCCGTCCGGCCAAGCTGCCCGACAGCGCCCGCAGGTCCCTCACCGAACCATCCTCCGACGCCGCCTGTACGGCTTGGCCGGCCGCCGCGGCGACGCCATGGCGCAACTGGTCGCGGCGCGCCGGCTTGGGCAGGGACGCCACGAAGCCGGCGGCGTAGATCGCCCGGTTGAGGCGGGGGTCCAGCCGCGGCGTCATCAGCACCATGCGGGTGGACATCGGGTCGACCCGGCCGGTGAAGGCGCGCCATTGGTCCTCACCCGCCACCAGATCGATCAGGGCGACCTGGAAGGCGTGGCCCGCGCGCCGCGCCTCGGTGATGGCGGCGATGCCCTCCTCCACGCAATCGGCCAGTTCGACCTTGGCGCCGAAGTCGGTCAGCATGTGCGGCGCCGATCCCGCCGTCACGGCGTCATCGGTCACCACCAGCACCCGCAACCCCTCGGTGTCGACCGGTTCGGGTGGGATCGGCGGCCGCAGGATCTCGACGGGAATCGTGAACCAGAAGCAGGCCCCCTCCCCCGGCACGCCGTCGCATTCGATCGCACCGTCCATCATGTCGACCAGCTTGCGGCAGATCGCCAGCCCAAGTCCGGTGCCGCCGAACTTGCGCGTCGTGGTGCCATCCTCCTGGGTGAACGGCTCGAACAGCGAGGCCGCCTTTTCCGGAGCGAATCCGACGCCGGTGTCCGCCACCTCGAAGCGGAGCATCGGCTTGCCGTTCTCTTCGTCGAGGCGGCCGAGCGTCAGGGTGACGCCGCCCGTCTTGGTGAACTTGAGCGCGTTGCCGACGAGATTCATCAGGATCTGGCGCAGCCGCAGGGGATCGCCCAGCACACCAGCGGGAACCCGAGGGCCGACGGTCGCGGTCAGCCGCAAATCGCGCTGGCGAGCCTGGGACGAGAGCAGCGCCATCACGTCGCGGACGATCTGGACGGGCGAGACCTCGGTCTTCTCCACCTCCAGCTTGCCGGCCTCGATCTTGGAGAAGTCGAGCACATCGCCGATGATCTGGAGCAGCGTCTGGGCCGCCACGTCGGCGGAATGCAGCAACTCGCACTGCTCGACATCCACGTCGGTCAGCTTGAGCAATTCCAGGTTGCCGAGGATGCCATTGAGCGGCGTGCGGATCTCGTGGCTCATATTGGCCAGGAAAAAGCTCTTGGCGGCGTTGGCTCCCTCCGCCGCGCGCAGCGCCACATCCAGGTCGCGCCCCCGGCGCCGCGCCTGCTCGACCTGCCGCTTCATGTAGTCGATCGCGGTGCCGACCCCGGCATACCGTCCGTCCCGCGTTATGACGAAGCCGTTGATCAGCGTGTCCGGCGCCTCGGTGGCGATCCTCAGGCCGATTTCGTCCAGGCCAGCCTCGTGGTCGACCACCAGGGGGGCGCGCCACATCAGCGACTCGATAGGCCTGCGCTGGTAGAGATCGCGCATGAACGGCTTGGCGAGACTGGAGAGAAGGTCCGTCCTGCTGACCATGCCGACGACGCGCCGCTCCTCGTCGACGACGGCGAGCGCGGGCCACCGTGCGTCCTCCACCAGCCGCGTGACCACCGCCTCGCAAGCGGTCTTGCGGTGGATCGGTTCCAGCGACACCAGCACGTCCCCGGCCCGGAAGTCGCGCGGACGGGACTCGGGCTCCGGCATGGAACCGGGTTCGCCGTGGGAACTGGGCGGTTCGATCCGCGTATCCTGCCGTAGGTCTGGCAATTTCACTCTCTTTCGGGCGATCCCCATCGGAGGGTCGCGGGAGAAACCCGGAACATCACACTTTCGATTTTAGGCAAATCCGTTGCGCGTTCATGACATCAGCGTGAATTTCTTGAGCGGATATCCGGTCAAGGGGCATGCTTGACCGAAGGGGCATGCTTGACCCCCGTACCGAAAAGGGCTAGTTGCCGAACCGCCATGGCCGTCTACACCGAAGTCTCCGACGAAGACCTGAACGCCTTCATCGCCCAGTACCCACTGGGCGGGGTATTGTCCTGCAAGGGCATCGCGGAGGGGGTCGAGAACTCCAACTACCTGCTGGTGACGGAGACGGGGCCGTACATCCTGACCCTGTACGAGAAACGGGTGAACCGCGCCGACCTGCCGTTCTTCCTGGGCCTGATGGAGCATCTGTCGGCCAAGGGCGTCGGCTGTCCCGTTCCCCTGCATGGCCACGACGGCGAGGCGCTGCGCGAGTTGTGCGGCAGGCCCGCCGTGCTGGTGACCTTCCTCAACGGCATGTGGCCGCGGCGGATCGCCCCCTACCACTGCCAAGCCTTGGGCGAAGCCATGGCGGGGCTGCATCTGGCGGGTGCCGACTTCACCATGGCCCGGCCCAACAACCTGTCGGTCTCGGGCTGGCGCCCGCTTTTCGAGGCCTGCGCCGATCGCGCCCACGAGGTCAAGCCGGGGTTGGCCGAGGCGCTGGAGTCGGAGCTGGACCTGCTGGAGGCGCACTGGCCGTCAGCGACCGGTCCGGGCGCGCTGCCGTCGGGCGTGATCCACGCCGACCTGTTCCCCGACAACGTGTTCTTTCGGGGGCGGGCGCTGTCCGGCCTGATCGACTTCTATTTCGCCTGCACCGACCTGCTGGCCTATGACGTGGCGATCTGCCTGAACGCCTGGTGCTTCGAGCCGGATGGCGCCTTCAACGCGACCAAGGCGCGGCTGCTGCTGTCCAGTTACCGCAAGGTCCGGCCCCTGTCCGACTCCGAGTTGGAGGCGCTGCCCCTGCTGGCGCGCGGCGGCAGCCTGCGGTTCCTGCTGACCCGCCTCTATGATCTGCTGAACCATCCGCCCGGCGCCTTCGTGCAGCCGAAGAACCCGCTGGAATACTGGAACAAGCTGCGCTTCCACCAGCAGGTTCGCGGTCCCGGCGACTACGGACTGGAGTGAGTGGCATGACGGGAGAAGCGGGTGCCGAGGCCGGGGGACCCCAGGTGGTCGACATCTACACGGACGGCGCTTGCAGCGGCAATCCTGGACCGGGCGGCTGGGGCGCCATCCTGCGTTTCGGCGCGGTCGAGAAGGAGCTGTGCGGTGGCGAGCCGAACACCACCAACAACCGCATGGAGCTGATGGCAGCCATCCAGGCGCTGGAGGCGTTGAAGCGGCCGGTCAAGGTCCGCCTTCACACCGACAGCCAATACGTCAAGGACGGGATCACCAAGTGGATCCACAACTGGAAGGCCAGGGGCTGGCAGACCGCCGATCGGAAGCCGGTCAAGAATGTCGAACTGTGGCAGCGCCTGGACACCGCCAAGGCCGGCCATGACATCGAGTTCCACTGGGTGCGCGGCCACGCCGGCCACCCGGAGAACGAGCGCGCCGACGAATTGGCGCGGAAGGGTCTCCAGGAGGCGCGGCGGCGCTAGGGCGATGGCGCCCGGTGCGGATGGCGCGAGGCTGGCGGCCTAGTGTTTGGCCGGCTCCGCCTTGTCGTTTCTCATCATGTCGGCGATGGCCAAGGCACTGGGAACCCCAATGAGCACGAACGCGAACAGCAGTCCCATGATGTCACCCTTTCGATCAGGACAAGGTTTCAAGGCGGATAGCGCCCCACTATAACCTCGAATCGGCCGCGCGGTCTCGCCCAAGGCGACGGGATACCTCATTAAACCCCGGATTTTCCCGCCGTCAGAACTCCAGGTTGACCGCGATCAAGGCCACATAGCCGTCGCCGACCTCCGGGTCGTCGTCGTCGAAAAAGATCACCTCCGGGCCTATGGTCAGGCCGGGAGCCGGTTCGTAGGCGGCCCCGAGGCCGTAGATGTTTATCTTCCGGCCGGGCAAATCGACCTTCTGGTACTGCGCCGCCACACCCCAGTCGTCCGCCTCGTAGCTGACGCCGACGTTCCAGGATTTGGCATCGGGCTCGTCGGTCTCGATCAGGCTGTCGCCGTTGTCGTTATAGGCGCCCCCGATGGTGAAACCCTCGTAGCCGATCTGGGCGCCGGCACCCCAGGCGTCGAAATCCTCCGCGTCGGTCCCCTGGTTGGCGTCGCCATGGACATAACCGACACCCAGCACCAGCGACACCGGACCGATATCCCTCTTGTAGCCCGCGCCGGCCTCGATCAGGTCCTTGTAGAGGTTCTCGGCGTCCGGAGAGGTGGGCTTGAACCTGACGACGTCCTGCCCCTGGCTGTCGAACTGGGGCGTGTAGGAAACACCGGCTTGGAACCCGCCCAGCACGGGGCTCATATAGGTGATCTTGGTCGAGTCGGACGTGTCGGTCGGCAGCAGCAGGTCGTCGGTTTCGATCCCCGGCCCCGCGAAGTCGTACCAATCCTCCTCGATCTGGCCATTGCCGACGGTGGGCGCGTAGACGAACAACTGGTCGGAGGCGCCGTCGTGGTCGCCAAGCTCGATCCGTCCCCAAGTGCCGCCGACATAAACCGACGCCTCGTCGACGCTGATCCCTGCGCCAGCGCCGTCGCCGCCGTCGTTCTCGAACTCGATGTGGGCGCCGTACAGCAGGCCGTTGTCGGCCTTGCCATCGGCGCTGACATGGATCTCGACCTCGTTCTGGAATTCCCGGCTGGTGGCGCCGGGCGCGTCGCTGTCATATGTGGCCGCCCGGAACGTGGTGTAGCCGCCCAGCTTGACCGTCATCTGCGCCAGGGCGCCGTGGGAATGCGCCACCGCGAGAGCGGCCCCAGCCATCAACGCCGCTCTCAATGCCCTTGATCCCACTCTTGATCCACGCAGCATCCAACCACTCCGAATTTTTCGAAACTTTGATTTCACAAGTTCTGGAACGGAGTTTTGGCTACTGGTCAACGGCTGGCTAGAAGTGCAAAAGCCTAATTCAAGTTCTTCTCTACCCTGTGCCATATTGGCGACACGTTTCACGTTTCAGGCTTGGCGTTTTCCATGTCCTAGGGTGTCTCTGGAAAGGCGTTACTGTCACGCGATCGAAATATTCAATTTTCATCTTTGTCGTCATAATCCGACAAACGCTCAACACCGTACAAGCCACGGATTGTTGCTCCAACGTATCACATCGGAACTTCCCCACCGCCGCGGCGAAAAAGATGCGGCGCGGTTGGAAGGCTCTTGATATGAAAGAAAGGGTTACTTCTCGGGGAGTTCTGGAATGCGATTCGCGGGGCGTTGGCTGACGGGCTTGGGCGTGGCGGTCTGTACGTCCTTATCGGTCGCGGTGGTCGTTCCGGCACTGGCCGCCGATCCGACGGCGGCAGACGTGCAGTGGGCGCAAGGCATCCTCAAGGGCAAGGGCCTCTATTCCGGGCGCGCCAACGGCGACTTCAACGACCCGACCAAGGCGGCGTTGCGATCGTACCAGAAGTCGGCGGGCCTGAGGCAGACAGGGCAGCTGGATCAGGCGACCACGGCGCACATGCTGGCGGAACGGCAATCGGCGGCGTCACCGACCATGGGCAATCTCGCCGGACCGGGGGGCCGCCCCCAGCCGAGCAAGGTCAACCGCGACGCCGAGGCGCCGAAGCCGACGGCGGCTCCACGCATGGGTGTCGACACGCACGGTTCGCCGGAAGGCGAGCAGGCGCTTGGCGTGTTCGGCGGCCATGCCCCGGCGGGCGCGCCACGGGATAGGGCAAGGGATGGCGCAAGGGATGGGCCAAGGGAGGGATCTGGCGGGTCGGCCACGCGTGGAGCGTCCTCCGGAGAACCGGTGCCGCAAGCCGCTCCCCGCACCCGCGTCGACTCGGTCGGCCAGCCACCGCCCGACGGCATGACGGAGATGGCCGATCCGGCGGAAAGCGGAATCACCGTTCCCCCGTGGGTCCGCACCGGCGTGATCGGCGTGCTGGGCGCCAGCTTCGCCTTCGCCGGATTGAGCTTCTGGATGAGCGGGCGGCGACCGTCGCGAAAACAGCGGGGCAACTCGCCTGCCGAACCGATGGCCAGCCGGCGGGAACCCAGTTTCGACGGCGGCGGCGGTGCCGGCCGCGCTCCGGAATTGCGGGCGACGCGCCCGTCCTGACAGGCAGGCTCCCAGCGGCGGGACAAATCGCTGCACCGCAACATTTCCACTGGGTGGATTTGATGGGTGCGGCATAGCTTGCGGATGCATTCCGCAGTTGTGTCCGTTTGCCCGGGAACCAGCCTCCCCATGGAATTCTTGATCCTCTCGATCGCCGGCCTGCCCGCCGTGGCGCAGGTCATGCTGATGCTGTGCCTGGTCGCCGTGCTGGGTTTGACACTGGGCGAGGCGCGGATTGGCGGTGTCGGACTGGGGATCGGCGGCGTGCTGTTCGCCGGGATCGCCGGCGGCCATGCCGCGAAGCTGGCCGGTATCACGCTGGACGCGGCGATGCTGGATTTTGTCCGCGAGTTCGGCCTGATCCTGTTCGTCTACAGCATCGGCATCCAGGTCGGCCCCGGCTTCTTCTCGGCCCTCAAGCGGTCCGGACTGGCGCTCAACCTGATGGCGGCGGCCCTGGTGCTGATCAGCGTCCTGGTGGCGGTGGCGATCCACATGATCGGCGGATTGCCGCTGCCGGTCGTGCTTGGCCTGTTTTCCGGCGCGGTGACCAACACGCCGTCGCTGGGCGCCGCGCAGCAGGTGCTGAAGGAGGTCGGCGCCACGCCGGAGATGTTGGCGCTGCCGAGCCTGGGCTACGCGATGGCCTATCCCTTCGGCATCGCGGGCATCCTGATCACCATGCTGACGGTGAGGGCGCTGTTCAGACTGGACCCCGCCGCGGCGGCCAGCGCGTTCGAGGAACGGCGTCGGTCCGAGGTGGCGGCCTTGGAGACCATGAACGTCACCCTGCGCGACACCGGCCTGACCGGAAGGACGATCGGCTCGCTGACCGAGTTGGGCGTTTGCGGCGTGATCGTGTCGCGCATGATGCGGGATGGCAAGCTGCGGGTGCCACATGACGGCACCGCGCTCCGGCCAGGCGACATCCTGCATCTGGTCGGACCCAAGCCGGGACTGACGCGGATGCGGGCTATCCTGGGACCGGAGAGCGACCAGCCGCTCACCACCAAGGGAACCGACCTCTCCTGGGCCCGGGTGGTGGTGACCAATTCCGACGTCCTCGGAAAGTCGATCGCGGCGCTCAACATCCAGGACAGTTATGACGTGCGGATCTCGCGCGTGGTCAGGGCGGGTGTCGAACTGGTGCCGGACGCCGCCTTCCGGCTCCAGTTCGGCGACATCGTCAACGTGATCGGACGACCGGACGACATCCGGCGGGCCGCCGCCGCGTTCGGCAATTCCGAACGGCGGCTCCAGCAGGTCCATCTGGTGCCGATGTTCCTGGGCATCGTGGTGGGCATCCTGCTGGGCAGCGTGCCGCTGATGGTTCCGGGTCTGCCGGCGGCGCTGAAGCTGGGCTTGGCGGGAGGGCCGCTGATCGCCGCGATCGTGCTGTCCCGCGTTGGCCATGTCGGCCCGTTGGTCTGGTTCATGCCGCCGGTCGCCAACACGGCGCTGCGGGAGCTTGGCATCGTGCTGTTCCTGGCGGTGGTCGGGTTCCGGTCGGGCGACCGCTTCTTCGACATCCTGATCCATGGCGATGGCCTGACCTGGATGGCGTGCGGCGCGCTGATCACGATCATCCCACTGATGACGGTGGCCCTGTTCGCCCATCTCGTGAGACGGCTGAACTACCTGAGCCTGTGCGGCCTGCTGGCCGGGGCCATGACCGACCCGCCCGCCCTCGCCTTCGCGGGCGCCATGACACCGAGCGAGGCGCCCGCCCTGGCCTATGCCACGGTCTATCCGCTCGTGATGTGTCTCCGCATCCTGGCGCCCCAGGTGATGGTGCTGCTGCTCACCTGAGGGCGGTCACCGCAGTCCCTGGAAGAAGTCCATGATCGCCTCGCCGGTGCCGGGTGGCCACTGGTGGGGGTAGTGGCGGCCGCGCGAATTCAAGTCCTGGTGATGCGGACACCACAGCACCGGGTTCGAGGGGTCGTGATCGGCGAAACGCTCGCATTCGAACGAACCGACCTCGGCTGTTTCCGGCTCGTCGGCGCTTTGGCCGTTCTGCGCCACCAGGGTGTCGCGGGCGCGCTCACCCTCCGCGATCGGCACCAGCTCGTCAGCTGGATTGTGCAGCATCATCGCCGCGACGCCGCCATGGCACTGTGACGGCACGATCCCGCCGGCGACGCTCCCGACGCCCCGGATCCTGTCGCCCCGGGCACAGGCGAGGCTGTTGACGAACGACGCGCCCAGCGAGTGGCCCACCACGAAGACGCGGTCGGGGTTGACGCAGTAATCCCCGGCGAAGCGGGCGACGATGGCGTCGAACAGGGCGTAATCGCGGAGGCTCCCCGATTTGTCGCCCGGATCGGACCAGCTGAAGGTGCCGTCTGCTTGCCGCAATCCCAAGGGGTAGACGAAGATGGTTGGTTCGCCGCGCGCCTTCTCCAACCCGTAATAGCCCCTGACCTGGGCGTTGTCGTTGGTGCGGCCATGGAACGCCACGACCAGCCGGTTGGGTCGGTTGGGCAGGTAGTCCGCCGGAAGATCGACGATCAGGTCGCGCTGGCGGCCATTCACCTCGACATGCGCCGGTGCCTCCGCGGGGGGAGGACGTCCGCAACCGACCGAACCAGCCCCCTGGGCGCTGGCGCAGGCGCCCAACAGGAGGAAGAGGGGAAGCGCCAAGGGCAACGAGAAATGGCGGCGGGCCGGCATGGGCTGCTACTCCGGGGAGGCGGCGGAGCCCAGTTCATCGCCGAGCGAGCGGGCGATGTCCAGATGATCCCGCAGGGAGGCCAGATGATTGGCCGCGAAGGTCTTCAGCGACGCGTCGGCGCCCTCCTTCGCCTGCCGGTCGAACAGATCGATCAACGACCGCTGCGCGGCCATCTCGGCCTTGAGCCACGCCTTGTCGAAGGCGGCGCCGGACAGGGCCGACAGGTCTCCGGCGGGTTCGGACGGCGCTTCCAAGGTGGCCGTGTCGATGCCGGCGTCGCCGGCGAGCACGGACAGTTCCTCGTTGATCGGCCGCTGGTCCTCGATGATGCGCTCCGCGAGGATCCTGACGCGCCGATCGCCGGCCTTGGCGATAGCCCGCTCGGCCGTCTCGAGCCGCGCCAAGCCGGCGCGCGACACCTCCTCGACGAAGCGCGCGTCGCGCGCGGGATCGCCCGCCTCCGCCATGGCGGGGCCGGCCAAGAGCCAGCCGGTGAGCCAAACGGTCGATAGGAATGCCGCGGCGATGGGTTTCATGGTGCGAGGCTCATGGGGTGTAGGGCTCATGGGGTGCGGGGCTGATGGGGTGTGGGGGAACCAGTACGCTGAACAACGACGGCGTCCCATTGCTCCAATCCTCTCCCGGCAAGGGCGGATCCCCCCACGGAATTTTAATATTTACTGAGCAAACTATCCTTTCTGTCCATATGGTCTTTCCGCCCATTTGGATGCGTCTTTCACGACCGATTTTTGGTCAGCATGGGGAGATATGGTCGGCATGGGACCGCGTGACAGGTCCGGAGGCCAGCGCCGATCCACCGGCAAACGCTGGGCGGCCCAGGCTTTCGGAATGGCGATTTTTGGCCTGCTCAGTTTCATGCTCCTGTTCCAGATGCGCCAGGACCGCATGGCGGCTCTGACTACGGCCACGGCGACCGCCGACCGGCTCGCCCGCGTGCTGGAGGCGCACACCCGCGAAACGGTGTCCTCTGTTGGCGCCGTGCTGTCCACCACGGCACTCCACCTCGGCATGATGAACGACGCCGCGGCGCTCCAGCCGGAGCGGGTACTGGCCGTCCTGTCGGCCAATGTCCGCAGTTTGCCGTATCTCAAGGCGCTCACCTTCATCGGGGCGGATGCCCTGGTGGTCGCGTCGACGCATTCCAAGGTGGCCGATAAGATCGACGCCTCGTCGCGGGACTATTTCCAGAAGCACGCGGCCGGGGAGAGGGGCACCCTGATCGGGATCGCCACGCCCAGCCTGGTGACGCCACACCTGATCGTTCCGATCACCCAGCGGGTGGAAACGGCGGGCGGCGATTTCGCAGGCGTGCTGGTCGCGGTGATCGATTTCCGGTACTTCGAGGCGTTCTTCAAGACCCTGAGCGTCGGGGAGCGCGGGCTGGTGGCGCTCTACTCCGGCGACAACGCCATGATCCCGGAGACGCCCTTCAACGAGGCGAGGATCGATGCGGCCGTCCGGACCGACAGGCTGTTCGGCGCCGACGCGCTGGCCTCGGCGGTGGAGGGGACCTTCCGCGCGGAGACGCCGCTCGACGGCGTCGACCGGATCGTCGGCATCCGAGAAGTGGACGGACTGTTCCTCGGGGTGATGGTGGGATTGTCCGTCGACGAGGTGCTGGCCGGATGGCGCGATGGCACCCGGAGCCATGCCATCGTCTGGCTGGCGGCGGGCTGCGGCGTGGTCGGCCTGACCATCCTGCTGCTGGGACAGATGCACCGCCGCGATCGGGTAACCGAGGCCTTGCGGGCGGCCGGAGAGCGGCTCTGCCGTAACGAGCAGCATCTGACGCGGGCGCAGAACGTCTCCCGGATGGGCAGCTGGGAGCTGGATCCCGTGTCCGGGCAGCTCATCTGGTCGCCGATGATGTACAGGATCTTCGGCCAGCCCAAGTCATTCCGCCCGACCATCGGCGGGCTGTTCGACATCGTCGGCCCGAAGGCCCGCGATGGTCTCCAGTCGCTGCTGGACCGGGCCATCTCGGGCGTCGTCCCCTCGGCGCTCGAATTCGACGTGACGCGTCCAGACGGCGAGACGCGGCGGTGCCGCTGCAAGTGCGAGCCCGTGATCTCGACCGGAAACAAGACCGTCGCGATCGTCGGCACCCTCCAGGACGTCACCGAGCAGCGCCGCGCCGAGGCCGAACGGCTGGACTTGGAGCGGCAGCTGCAGCAGGCGCTCAAGATGGAGGCGCTGGGAACCCTGGCCGGCGGCATCGCCCACGACCTGAACAACGCGCTGGTGCCGGTCCTCGGCTTGACCGAATGCGTGATGGAGAACCTGCCGGCCGGCGGCGCCGAACGCGCCGATTTGGAACTGGTGATCGATGGCGCCACCCGTGCCCGCGACCTGGTCCGCCAGATACTCGCCTTCAGCCGCAAGGAGGCGCCGGAACGGGAGCCGGTCGACATCGCCAAGGTGGTGGATATGGGCTGGGAACTCCTGCTCCGCGCCCTGCCCTTCGGTGTCCGGATGGAACGCCGGTGCGCCGCCGGAGCCCTCGTCCTGGCCGACCACTCGCAGATCGATCAGGTCATCGTCAACCTGGTGACCAACGCCGTGCAGGCGATCGGCGACGGTCCCGGGACCGTGACGGTTTCGGTCACCGCCCAGCGGGACACAGCACCCGGAAAAGCGCGGTTGACCGTGGAGGACACCGGTCCTGGCATGGACGAGACGACCCGCTCGCGCGTCTTCGAGCCTTTCTTCACCACCAAACCGGTCGGGGAGGGCACCGGTCTGGGGCTGGCCGTCGTCCATGGCATCGTCACCAGCCATGGTGGCTCGATCGAATGCCGCAACCGCCCCGGCGGAGGCACGGTCTTCGACGTCTTCCTGCCGCTCTTCGAGACGGCTGTCGCCGAACCCATCCCCTGCGACTTCATCTAACCCGGACACCCCGTCCATCACACCGGCGGCGAAGCGCCGGTTTCCAAGAATGACACACGAACGCGAACCCAGCGAGGCGACATGACGACCAAGAAAATCCTCCTGATCGACGACGAGAAGCTGGTGCGCGTCACTCTGACCCGCATCCTGGTGCGGGCGGGCTACACCATCGTTGAGGCGGCCAACGGCGAGGAGGGGATCGCCGAGGTCGCGCGCTCCCACCCGGATCTCGTGATCTGCGATATCCTGATGCCGACAAAGGAGGGGATCGAGACGATCCGGGACCTCCGGCGCAGCCATCCGGATCTGCCGATCGTCGCGATCTCGGGCGGCGGCCGGCTTGGCTCCTGTGATTTCCTGCGCCACGCCGAGCAGTTCGGCGCGCGGGCGACGCTTCGGAAACCCTTCTCGCCCGAGGAAGTGCTGGGCGCGGTCGGCCGGCTGCTGGACGAGCCGGCCCCAGCTTTCAGCGAGGAGGCGTTCGCCGAAAAGGTCTCCGCTGGATAGCTCAGTTCAGCTTGAGGGCCTGCTTGACCGCCGGCAGGGCCGGTTCGCCGGCGCGCGTCGTGACGCCGTCGAGCCAGGCGGTGATCACCTGGGGATTGGCCGTCAGGTACTCGGTCGCGGCGACCGTCGCGTCCTGCTTCTTGCCTTCGATGCCCTCCATGATGGCGTTCTCCATCTCGGTGGTGAAGGCGAGCTGGCCGAACAGCTTGCCAGCGTTGGGGCACTGGCCGGCATAGCCCTTGCGCGACAGCGTGTTGATCGTGGTGCCGCCGTAATTCGCGCCGAAATACTCGTCGCCGCCGTCGAGATAGGCGATGTCGAATTTCTCGTTCATCGGGTGCGGCTCCCACGCCAGGAAGACGATCCAGTCATCGCGCCGGGCCTTGCGGGTGACCTGGGCCAGCATGCCCTGCTCGCTCGACGGCACCAGCGTCCAATCGCCCAGCCCAAAGGCCTTGGCCGCGATCATGCGGTCGATGTTCTGGTTGGCCGGAGCGCCGGGATCGATGCCGTAGATCTTGCGCTCGAACTTGTCCGGGAACTTGGCGAGATCGGCGAAGCTCTTGACGCCGCCGTCGGCGACGTATTTGGGCACGGCCAGCGTGAACTTGGCGTTCTCCAGGTTGGCGCGGACGAGGTCGGCGTCCTTGTTCTCCAGCAGCGGCCCCGCGAGATGGCTCTGCGCCGGCATCCAGTTGCCGAGGAAGACGTCGATCTGCCCCGTCTTCAAGCCCTGGAAGGTGATCGGCACGGCGATCGTCTCGACCTTCTGCTCGTAGCCGAGCGCCTTCAGCAGGATGCCGGCGACGGCGTTGGTCGCGGTGATGTCGGTCCAACCGGGATCGGACATGCGGACCACGCGGCAGCTGTCGGGATCGGCGGCCTTGGCCGTCGCCCAAGGCGCCGACGCCAGGAACCCGGTCAGCGCGACGCCGGCCGCCACCTGTGCCATCACTCGTAGTGCCTTCATCGATCGGTTCCTTTTCGCTTCTGTCATCGGGACAGGGGGTTGGTAAAGGCCCTCATCGGGGCCGGACCGGCGGAAAACGGGCCATAGCCTCCAGATCGTCGAGGTCGATATGGTTGCG
Organism: Skermanella stibiiresistens SB22; assembly: GCF_000576635.1. Lineage (GTDB taxonomy): Bacteria > Pseudomonadota > Alphaproteobacteria > Azospirillales > Azospirillaceae > Skermanella > Skermanella stibiiresistens. The sequence continues at coordinate 482,145 of NZ_AVFL01000001.1, read as the reverse complement.
CATGTATTGCTGGGACGCGTCGTCCACCGGCTGGTGATCCCAAGAGTGGCGGGCGCCCGCGCATAGGGCATCGTACACCAGCCGCCGCCGCCGCTGGCTCTCGACCACCTCGGCGCGCAGGGCGGCGAGATCCCAGCGTTCGGCCACCTCGGCTCGGTAGGCCGCCACCGCGTCCGCCAGTGCCGGCGCCTCGGCCAGGTTGACCAGTTCGTCGGGGTCTTCGGCGAGATCGTGGAACTGGTCGGGATCGACCGGCGAGTGGATGAACTTCTCCGTGCCGCGGCGGATCATGACGATCGGGGCGATGGCGCCCTCCGCCAGATACTCGCCGATCACCTCGTCGTGGCCTCCCGTGCCATTCAGGTGGGGCAGCAGGCTGCGGCCCTCGATCGGCGTGGCATAGGGAGGTGCGGTGCCGTCGTGGGCCAGTTCGACCAGCGTCGGCAGCAAGTCGATCGAGGAGACGGCATGCCGGACGCGGCGCGGCGCGAACCGTCCGGGAGCGTTGACGATCAGCGGGATGCGGCAGGCACCCTCGAAGAAGCTCATCTTGTACCAGAGCCCGCGCTCGCCCAGCATCTCGCCATGGTCGGACAGCAGGATGACGACGGTGTTCTCCGCTTGGCCGGAATCCCGCAACGCCGCCATCAGGATGCCGATCTGGTCGTCGATGAACGAGACGGCCCCGCAATAGGCCCGCCGCGCGGCGTGGACGTGGCGCTCCGTGATGCCCGAGTTGTCCATGTCGCAGACATGGCGCAGCCTGAGCGAATGCGGATCGAGCCGGTCGGGCGCCACGGCGACGCGCGGCGGCGTGATCTCGTCGTCGGTGTGGCGGTTCCAGTATTCCTCGGTGATGGCGTAGGGATCGTGGGGATGGGTCATCGACACGACCATGCAGAACGGCCGCTCGTCGCGTGCCCGCGCCATGTCGAACAGCTTGCGGCGGGCGGCGAACACGACCTCCTCGTCGAAGTCGAGCTGGTTGGTCCGGACGCAGGGGCCGGCCTCGGTGACCGAGCTCATGTTATGGTACCAGGACGGCCGATGCTGGAAGTCATCCCAGTCCGGTGTCCAGCCGTAATCGGCGGGATAGATGTCGGTGGTCAGCCGCTGTTCGAAACCATGGAGCTGGTCCGGTCCGCAGAAATGCATCTTGCCGGACAGAATGGTCTGATACCCGGCGTGACGCAGGTAATGCGCGAAGGTCGGGATGTCGGACGGGAAGTCGGCCGAGTTGTCGTAGGCGCCGATCGCAGACGGCAGGCGCCCGGACATGAAGACGTAGCGCGACGGCGCGCACAGCGGACTGTTGCAATAGGCACTGTCGAAGGTGACGCCACCGGCCGACAGCGCGTCGATGTTGGGCGTCCTCGCTGGCCCGCCGCCATAGGCCGCGAGCACGGCGGGGGTGAGCTGATCGGCCATGAGGATCAGTATGTTCGGCCGTCCCGCCATTCCCGCCACCATTCCAAAGATCTCCCTGTGCTGGACCCGTATCGGGTGTTAAGGCCGCGGCGGCGCCGATCGTTCCATCACGCTTCCCATCGCGCTTCCATTGAACCAACCGGAAGGGCAATCTGGCCAGCAGCCGCCCGGTCGCTAGAATTCCAGGCGAATGCGCTTCATGTGAAGCCCTGGTTTGATCATGATGGTATGAGGAGCGCTCATGTCGATCCGGCGTCCGCCGCTCCAGCCGCTGGCGTTCTTCGAGGCGGCCGGCCGCCACCTGAACTTCAGCGCCGCCGCGCGCGAGCTGGGCGTCACCCAGTCGGCGGTCAGCCATCAGGTCGCCTGGCTGGAGGCCGACCTGGGCGTGCCGCTGTTCCGCCGCCTGCATCGCGGCGTGGCCCTGACCTCCGAGGGCGCGCGCCTGTTCGAGGTGGTTCGGCGGGGCCTGGACGAGATCGACGGCGCGCTGAACGCCATCCGGGTCGGACGTGGCCGCCGGGTGCTGACGGTGGCGACCGACTTCGGCTTCGCGGCGTGGTGGCTGATGCCCCGGCTGGCGGAACTGCGCGAGCGGATGCCCGATCTGGAGGTTCGCATCGTGACCTCGCAGGACGCGATCGACATCCGGCGCGAGTCGATCGACGTCGCGGTGGCGTTCGGCACCGGGGTCTGGCCCGGCTGCGCCGCCCGCCGCCTGTTTCCCGAAACCGTGACCCCCATATGCGGCCCTGGCTTCCGCGACCGGATCGGAGAAACCGCCGACCCCGACCTGCTGGCTGGCCTGCCCCTGCTCCACCTGGAAAGCTCGGGCGGCGCCGCCTGGCTGTCGTGGCGCGACTGGTTCGCCCATCACGGCGTCAGCGGAAGGCGCCCCGCCGGACTGGACCTGACCTTCAACAACTACCCCCTGGTGTTGCAGGCGGCTTTGATGGGGCAAGGCGTGGCGCTGGGCTGGTCGCCCCTGGTCGACTCCCTGCTGCGCGGCGGTCAGTTGGTCGCGCTTGGACAGCCGCTGGAACGCGCCGACCGCGGCTACTTCATCGTCGAGGCCGGCGATGGCGCCGCCGTCTCCGGCCGCGGCGAACGCAACCGCGACCTATTCCGGAACTGGATCCTGGAGGAGGCGGCGCGGGAATGAGCGGCGGCCGGCTCCGGCGAATATCACGGATCAGACGGTCGGCTGTCCTTTGGGAACGAAACCATCGGACACACCGCCCCCATCGGCGGCCAGCGCGAGCCGGGCGAGGGCCGGGAGGGATTTGGCGCCCATCTTGCTCATGATCAGGGCGCGGTGGCTCTCGACCGTGCGCTGGCTGATGCCCAGATCGGCCGCGATGTTCTTGTTGGGGTGCCCCGCCAGCACCATCGCCATGATCTCGCGCTGGCGCGGCGTCAGGCTCGCCACGCGTTCGGCGGCGGCGGCCTTCCAAGCGGAGAGTTTGCTGGAGTCGCGGGCCTGCTCCAGCGCGTGCCCGACGCTGGCGAGCAGTTCGGCGGGCCCGACCGGCTTCCCGATGAAATCCGAGGCTCCGGCCTTCATGGCTTCGACCACCAGCGGTACGTCGCTGCCGCCGGTGATCATGATGGCGGGCAAACGGTCACCCCGGCCCATCAGCCGCCGAAGCAGGTCCAACCCCTTCATTCCGGGCAGGTAGGCGTCGATCAGGATGCAGCCGGGACGGCCGGGATGGTAGGCCTCGAGGAAGTCCTCGCTGCTCGGATAGTCCTCCACCGAATAGCCGCTCCTCTCCAGGACGTTCCGAAGGCTGTCGCGGACTTGGTCGTCGTCGTCCACGATGAAGATCACGGGTGCCCCGGAGGGCGCGGCGTGATGCACCTCGGCCGCCGCGGGAAGCCCGGCGAGCATGGTCTGGATGAGATGCGTCAACTCCAGCGGCTTGACCGGCTTGTGGAGCTTGACGCAGTTATTGACCGAGAAGTCGCGTAGCGTCTCCATCGATATGTCGCCGGTCAGGATCACGACGGGGATCTGTCCATGAAGCCTCTCCCGCAACAGCGCCGCGACCCGCAATCCCGTCTGTCCAGGCAGATTGTAGTCAGCCAGGATGAGGTCCGGCCGAGCCGATCCCCGCGTCACCAAGTCCAGCGCCTCGTCGCCATCGGCGGCCGTCGCCACGCCATATCCTTCGTCCCTCAGAAGGGTGCCGAGCAGGTCGCGCAGTTCGTCGTCGTCCTCGACCACCAGGATTGTGCCGCCACGGCGGCTGTTGACGGTGCCGGAACCGGGGTTTCGCCAGGGCGGGTCTCGCGGTGCCTTCGCCGCGGCTTTCGTGATCCCGACCTCGATGCCGAAGACCGAACCATGGCCGGGACGCGACCGGACGGTCACCCGGTGGCCGAGCAGCTTGCCCAATCGCTGGACGATGGACAGCCCGAGGCCCAGCCCGCGGCTTCGGTCGCGCGCCGGGTTGTCGATCTGATGATACTCATCGAAGATGGCTTCCAGCTGATCGGCCGGAATGCCGATCCCGGTATCCCAAATCTCGATCCGAAGGGTTCCGCCATGGCGGCGGCACCCGAGCAGCACCTTGCCCCGCTCCGTGTACTTGAACGCGTTGGTCAGCAGGTTGCGGATCATCCGCTCCAGCAGATGGGGATCGCCATGGATCGAGGCGCCACAGCGCACCACGCGGAGGCCGAGCGAGCGGTCATGGGCGAGGTAGCCGAACTCATCCCGCATCCGGTCGAGCAGATCGTTGATCCGGAAATCCGTGATCTCGGGTTGGATCGTGCCGGCGTCGATCTGGTTGACGTTCAGCAAGGCGTTGAGCATGCCGGTCATCGCGACCAGCGTCTGGTCCATCTGGGCCACGAGCTCCGTCGCCCGTCCACCCTCGACGCGCTTGGCCAGAAGTCCTTGAAGCAGGGCCAGCGTTTGCAGCGGCTGGCGCAGATCATGGCTGGCGGCGGCGAGGAAACGCGACTTCGCCACCGTCGCCTGTTCCGCCTGCCGCTTGGCGACGCCCAGGGCATCGGCCACCCGCCGCCGTTCACTGATGTCGACGAAGGTGATGACGACGCCCTCCACACCCTGGTCCCGTGTCCGATAGGGCAGGATGCGCCTTACGTACCAAACGTCGCCGGGCGCCTCCACCTCGCACTCGACCGGGATCAGCGTCCGCAGCACCGAACGGGCGTCATCGAGAAGGGCGTCGTCCTTGGCCAGCGACTTGAGATCGGCGAGCGGCCGCCCGACATCGCCGGGAATGACGCTGAACAGGGCCTTGGTTCCGGGGGTGAAGAAGCGGATGTTGAGGCCGCTGTCCAGGAACAGCGTCGCGACGTCGGAGCTGTACAACACGTTCTGCAAGTCGTTGGAGGTCGTCCTCTGCCGTTCCAGCGTCTCGTGGAGCTGTCCGTTCAAGGCGGTCAGCTCCTCGTTGAGCGATTGCAACTCCTCCTTCGACGTCAGCAATTCCTCGTTGGTGGACTGATACTCCTCGTTGACGGACAGCGCCTCCTCGTTGATCGCCTTCTGCTCCTCGCCCAGCATTTCGAGGTTGTGGATGGCTCCCTGGAGTTCCGACCGCGTGGTTTCCAGCTCGCGCTCGAGCTCGGCGACCCGGCCAGCGTCGGGCGGGACGCCGGAGTCGGTTTTTTCGTCCGCCCGCTTCGGCCCGTCGACGAAGCAGATCAACAGCAGATCCTCGCCCTCGCACGCGACCGGCCGCACGTCGACACTGAACGAATAAGTGGCGCCATCACGCTCGATTCGGCCGTCCCCCACGATGACGCGCGTGTTTTCCAGCCAAGCCCGCTGGACCGCGGCCCGCAGCTTTATCCGGACCCCCTCGCGCGCCATCGCCAGCACATCATGGAGGGGACGGCCCGGAGCCACCCTCAGGTAATGGTCGGTCCGGCCCAGGAAATACAGGCACTCGTACTTGCGATTGATCAGCACCGCCGCCGGCGCGTAGGCCTCCAGGACCAGTTTGCGGCAAAGCTCGGCGTGGACGTCCTGGCGATGGGGCGGCTGTCCCGCGACCGGACGGATCAACGACCTGACACCATCGCCGCCGCCCGCCGAAAAACGCAATTCCCCTGGACCGGCGCGTCCGACGCGGCGATAAAGGCGCTCCTGTTTGACGATCACCTCGAACCGGCCGCTGGTGTTGCCGATCGTCTCGGAACCGCCCAGCAGGAGGACGCCATTCTCCCGCAGGGCGAAGTGGAACAGGGCCACCACCTTGGCTTGGGCCTCGGGACCCAAATAGATCAGCAGATTGCGGCACGAAACCAGATCGAGGCGGGAGAACGGTGGATCCGCGAGGATGTCCTGCACCGTGAAGACGACTGCGCCACGCAATTCCGGCACCACGCGATAGCCGAAATCCTCCTTCGTGAAGAAGCGGGCGAGCCGCGCCGGCGACACGTCGGCCTCGATCGTCAGCGGATACAGGCCTTCCCTGGCGATGAAGATCGCGTCCGCGTCGACGTCGGAGGCGAAGACCTGGAGTTTCAGGTCCTTCCTGGTCTCAGCGATCCGTTCCAGGAAGAGCATGGCCAGGGAATAGGGCTCCTCCCCCGAACTGCATCCGGCGACCCAGACCCGCAGCGGATGGCCGAGCGCCTGGGCGTCGACCATCTCGGGTATGGTCTTCTCGGCCAGCAGGTCGAAGACCTTGGGATCGCGGAAAAATCCGGTGACGTTGATCAGCAGGTCCTTGGAGAGCAGATCGATCTCGCGGTGGTCGTTCCTCAGGATTTCCAAATACTGGTCCACGGCCCCGGCCTCGATCGGGGCCATCGCCATGCGCCGTTCGGTCCGCCGCCGAAGCGTGCCGTGCTTGTAGAGGGAGAAGTCATGGGCGGTTTTCGCCCGCAGGAGATCGATCACCGCCGGCAGCCAATCCTGGTTCCCGTCCGGCGATTCGCCCTCGGCCCTGTCGTGGGTGAGCGCCATCCCGTAGTCGAACCTCAGAAGCGCCTCGGGTATTCGGGCTGCTGGCAGGACGAGGTCCACCAGCCCCGTCAACATGGCGTTGCGCGGCATGCCGTCGAACTCCGCCTCGTCGGGATGCTGGACGACGACGAGGCCACCCCTCTCCCTGATGTCCTTGATCCCATTGCTGCCATCGGCCCCGGTACCGGAGAGGATGACGCAGATGGCGCGGTCGCGGCACTCGTCGGCCAGCGAACTCATCAGGAAATCGATCGGCAGGCGGGCGCCATGGCGGGCGGTCGGCTGTGATAGCCGCAGCGTGCCGTTCCGCACGGAAAGATAGGTGCCGGGAGGAATGACGTAGAGGTGATCCCGCTCGATCGCCATGCCATCGGCCGCCTGCATCACGGCCATCGATGTATGGTTTGCCAGCAGATCCACCATCATGCTCTCGTGGTTGGGATCGAGATGCTGCACCAGGATGAAGGCCATGCCGGTGGCGTCGGGCAGGGCGTCGAGCAATTTACCGCAGGCGTCGAGGCCCCCGGCCGAGGCTCCGATCCCGACGATGGAGAACCCCATCGGTGAAGTACCGGCCGGCGTGGAATCGGTTGGGGACTCGTTCTGAAGCGCTGGTGGCGGCGCTGGCCTGTCACCGCGTTCCGGAAAAGCCGGACCAGCTTGTGGACCGGATATCGCTGGCATTCCATCTCCGCTTGGCGAGTGCCGTCGCGGCTTGGACGACGACGATCATCGTCATCCCCCAACCCACTGTCACGATCGGCCCACGGTAGCTGGCTTATGGGATCCAATGATAGTCAATATGATCACCATAAGCATATGACTAGGTATAATCCGAACCTCCTTACGCGCGATCACGACCGGCTATCGTGCTTATGGGCGCTGTCTCGATGATCGCCCGATTGACGGATCACGTAATCGTAGGGGATGGAGAAGCAAAATGGAAAACGCCTCCTCGAGCGGCCTCCAAGTGCTCCTGGTGGAGGATGAGGCCGTGATCGCCATGCTCCTCGCCGAGGTCTTGTATGGAATGGGGCACCATGTCTGTGCGACCGCCACCACCGAGGCGGCGGCCGTGGCGGCGGCGGCCCGGCACAAGCCTGACTTGATGATCGTCGATGAGAAGCTGACCATCGGGAGCGGCTCCAGCGCCGTGGCCGAGATCATGCGGCATATTCAGGTTCCATACGTGTTCGTCAGTGGCGCCTTGCTGAGGAACGAGACCCTGAACCCGATGGCGGTGATCCTCCAGAAGCCTTTCACCGTCAACGAACTCGTCGGAGCGATCAAACGCGCCGTCGCCACGGCGGCTCCACCGCATCCCTGAAACGGACCGTTCCGGAGTCCGCCTCAGCGGCGCACCGGAAATGGCTCCGCCGTGGAATAGAAGCGTTCGTCGTATTTGACGGCGTGGTTGTAGGGGCGGAATAGGCGCATCGCGAGGTTTTCCATCACGCGCATCCTCAGCGAATGGGCGGCGATGGGATACCGCTTGTCGGCGTTGGCGGGGATCTCGATGGTGATGTCGCCCGTCTCCCTCCGGCCCGAAATCCTCCAGCCGACCTTGGGGAGGTCCAGGTCGTAGTCGGCGACCTCGACCGGCAAGGATCGCGCCGCGGCGTTCCAGAACGGTGAGTCCGGTGGCTGCACATACGCCATCACGAGCGAACGCAGGCCCCAGTGACAGCTGCCGGTGCCGGAATAGGGATCCAGGAAGCGGAGGTCGTCGCCGTAATAGCCTTGGGTCAACTGACCGTCGGCCAAGGCTCCCCTCTCCACGAAATGCCGCCACACCGCGTCGAGCGCCCGTCGCGCCAATCCCGGATCGACATGCCCGCCCGCCGCCGAGGCTTCGGCGACGATGGGGGCGGGGACCGCGGTTCGGTAGCAGACGCTGCGCCCCATGATCGGGATGCCCTTGGGGCTGATCAGGTGCAGGATGTTCGACGTGGAGGCTTCGAGCGCCTGGCCGATGAAATCGGCGTCGAAGGCGGGATCGATCATCCTGATCCAGGCCAGTTCGTAGCTGACGCCCCAGGCGTTGTAATAATCGATGCCTTCCGGGTTGTCGAAGAACCAGCCATGCCCCCGGTAGTGGGCGATGAAATCCTGGTAATGCCGGGTCGGGACCTCGACACCCTGGACACCCAGGTCCTTCAGCACCATTCCCACGATCAGGGGAAAGAAGTGCCAGTTGTTGTCGCGCACCTTGACCGTGATGAATCCGGCGAGCCACGCGCCGATCTGGTCCCGCTCGGCATCGGACAGCCGGTCCCAGATGGCGCTTCGGGTCAGCCAAAGGATGCGGGCGATGTCGGCGGCCTCGACGGTGCGCTGGTTGAAATTGGCGGGCTCGCCCCAAAAGACCTCGCTTTCCGGATCCGTTCCGGCCAGCAGCCCATCGCGCACCGTCCGAACCAAGTCGACGTCGCCGAACTCGCCGCCCAAGGACACCACGGGGTCGCGCCCGGAATGGATCCACGCGGCGAACAGGATGGCGGTCCTGGCGTAGCCTTCGAGACCATTGATCTCATAGCCGGCGGCGCTCGGCGCGCCGGGGTACTGGACCCGCTCCCCGGCATCCGAGACGTTTTCCATGTATCCCCTGAGGAAATACCGGAACAAGGCGTCATAGCGTTCTTCGACCGAGGCGTCGCCGTTCAGGAACGCCGTCCTCACCGCCAGATCGCGCGAGGTTGGCTCCTGATCGGCGTCCTCATAGCTCATCCAGCCGGATGTGGAATAGATATTCAGGAATGCGACATACAATCCAAAAAAAGCCACAAAGACGATGGTCGACAAGACAAACAAGGACTTCCTTGAAATTCGCCACTTCATGAGAGTGATAACCTTGATGACTCGACAAATTGGTCATCGGCATGAAATGCCAGGACGCATCCTGTCGATGACACGTCGAAGATTACACGTGGAGGCGGTCAGTCGCCTGTGAACACGGTTACAGCTGGGTGATAAATTGAAGGCGATATTGGGCGTGGCGGAGGATCCGAGAGAAGCTCGTTACCGATCCACCACCACGTCGCTGGTCGGCTTCGAGCAGCACAGCAGCACCTGACCTGCGTCGATCTCGCGCTGGCGGATGCCGCCGGCGTGCTTCATGTCGACCGCGCCGGAGACCAGCTTGCTCTTGCAGGTGCCGCACAGGCCCTTAGTGCAGGACGACGGCAGGCGCATGCCGGCTGTCCTGGCGGCGGTCAGGATGTTGGTGTCGGCGGCGCACTCGATGACGCGTCCGGTCTTGGCGAACTCGACGCGGAAGGTGCGGGTGGCCGGCATGGCGGTTTGAACCGGTGGGATCTGCGCCGGGGGCGGCACTGGCACGATGGCCGAGGCGGCGGCGGCGTCCGGCTGCGCTTCGGCCAGTTCCTCGAAGTTGAAGCTCTCCTCGTGATATCGGCCCATGTCGAAGCCGGCCTCGCGCAGCATGGCTCGCACCGCCGCCATGTAGGGGGAGGGACCGCAGGTCAGGATCGTCCTGTCCATCAGGTCGGGTGCGATCAGGCGCAGCATTGGCAGGGTCAGCCGGCCGCGGAAGCCGCTCCAGGTCCGCTCGCCCTCGGTCGTCTCGCAGACATGGGCGACCGAGAAACGCGGCAGGTTGCGCGCCATCAGGTCCAGCTCGGTCCGGAAGATGATGTCTGCGGGGCTGCGGGCGCTGTGGACGAACACGATGTCCCGATCCTGGGCCAAGTCGTGATACGTGCGGGCCATCGACATCAGCGGCGTGACGCCGCTGCCGCCGGACAGGAACAGGAACTTTGGCGCCGGATGGTCGAAGGCGGTGAAGTCGCCGAGCGGGCCGACCGCCCGCAATTCCATCCCAGGTTTGAGGGTGTCGTGCAGCCAGTTGGAAACCGTGCCACCCGGCACCCGCTTGACCGTGATCGAGATCAGGTGGCCACGCGTCGGGGCGGATGAGATCGTGTAGCAGCGGTTGATCACCTGTCCGCCGATCGGCAGGTCGAGGGTGATGAACTGGCCTGGCTTGTAGCGGAACAGCCGCGGCTCCCGCGCCGAGAAGACGAAGGTCTTGACGTCGTGGGTCTCGTCGCGGACTTGGCGGCAGACCAGGACATCGTCGATCTCCGCATCCCAGCCCGGCAGTTCCCGCGTCACCTGGGACGCGAGGGTGTCCTCCAGGGACTTCTGGAGAGTGGGAGCCTCGGTCGTCATCAGCATCACCCGTTTCCCTTGCCTTCCCCGTTAGGCGGCTGCGTTGTGGGCCGACATGCGGCCGACGTACCAATTCACGAATTTCTCGACCAGCATCTCTGTGTGCACCGAATAGGGGCCGGGCTCATAGGCGGGGCTGCGGGCTCCCGCTTGGGCGTAGCCGACCAACTCGCCGTCCTGGTTGTTGGTCGCGACCCAGACCGAGATGAGGTTGCGCAGGTCATAATCGACGCCCTCGACCGCGTCCTTGTGGACCAGCCACTTGGTCCGCAGCAGCGTGCGCTCCGGGCTGAGCGGCAGGACCGAGAAGGTCACGATGTGGTCGCTCATGAAGTGGTGCCACGAGTTCGGCTGGGTCCAGACCGACAGGCCGCCGAGCTTGGAGTCCTTGAGGTCGCCAAGCAGCTTCTTGCAGGCGACCTGCGTGTTCATGGTCTGGGATTCGCCATGCTGGTCGATCGGCAGGCGCTGCGCCCTGTAGCCGGTGACGCGGTCGTCCAGGTGGTCGATCTCGCGCGCCGCCATGCCGTTGGCCTCGCAACGCGCCTCCAGTTCGCATACCAAGCCGTCGTAGCGGGCGATCTGCTCGCGGCCGAGATCGTCGACCCCATCCGGCGAATAGCCGAAGCCATAGGCGAACAGCGGGATCGTCAGTTCGGGATGGTTGGCCGAGCAGTGGTAGCATTCACGATTGTTCTCCATCGTGAGCTTCCAGTTGCCCTCCTCGATCAGGTCGATCTGCTGGACCACCTTGGTGTTGGCGATGTCATGGGGCGCGATATAGGGCTCCAGGTCACGCGCCATGTCCTCGATGTCGGCGGGTGGTTCGTCGGCGAGGCAGATGAAGATCAATCCAGCGACGTTGCGCAGGTGGACCTTCTTCAGGCCATGGCACGCCGTCTCGAAGTCCGGGCCCATGTGCTCGGCGAACAGCAGCGAGCCATCCAGGCCATAGGTCCACTGGTGATAACGGCAGACGATGTTGCCGACCGTCGTCTTCTCGTCGTGGACCAGCCGGGCGCCGCGGTGGCGGCAGACGTTGTGGAAGGCGCGCAGCCCCATGTCGTCGTCGCGGGCGATGATGACGGAGGCGCGGTCGATGTCGATCACCATGCAGTCGCCCGGCTCCGGCACGTCGGGCTCGACGCCGACATAGATCCAGTGCCGCCGGAAGACGATGTCGAGATCCGCTTCGAAGATCTCCGGACTGGTGTAGAACGGCGCCTCCAGGCTGTGGCCCGGCTTCCGCCGCCGCAGCAGGCTCTCCAACGAGGCGGCAACCATAGTCGACATGGCAAAGGCTCTCCCACCGAATGGCCCGGATATCGAGGGGTCGGATCGTCTCCCCCGGCTATGGTTCGATGGTGCGATGGACGGCCTGTTCCCGCTTCCACAAATGCGTCATGTTTCTCTCAAACCGCGACATCCCGTGAATGACGGTATCCCTTGTATGACGACACGGCGGGACGAGACGATGATCGTTCGCGAGATCGACTGGCGTGATCCCGTCGCGGGTTTCGCGCCCTGGGCGGGCGAACCCTTCGCGGCCCTGCTCGACAGCGCCGCCGAGGGCGACGCGCGGAGCCGGTGGAGCTATCTGGCGGTCGAGCCGTTCCGCACCATCGTGGCCGGCCCCGATGGCGTCTCGGTGGACGGCGCCGTTGTGGACGGTGATCCCTTCACCGTGCTGGAACGGGAGCTGGCGCGGACCGGCGCGCCGCGGACGGCGGGACCGGCGCCGTTCGGCGGCGGGGCGGTCGGCTTCCTGGGATACGGGTTGGGCCGCCACCTGGAGCGGCTGCCATGCCGGCATGCCAACGACCTCGGCATTCCAGAGATGGCGTTCGGCCTGTACGACGTGGTGGTGACCTTCGACCACCGGGAGCGCCGGGGTTGGATCACATCGCTCGGCGGGGTGGCCCGGCTGGAGATGGTGGCGCAACGGCTGGGGACGGCATCTCTGGTGCCGCCGACCCAGGCGAATGGCACGTGGCGGGCCGACCTGACGCGCGCCGAGTACGAGCGGCGCGTCGGGCAGGTGCTCGATTACATCCAGGCCGGCGACATCTTCCAGGCCAATTTCACCGGCCGCTTCATCGCGGAGCGGCCCGCGGGTGTGAGCGGCTTCGATCTGTACCGGCGCCTGCGGGCGTTGAGTCCCGCCCCCTTCGCGGCCTATGCCGCGTGCGGCCCCCGATTGACCCTGGCGAGCGCCTCGCCCGAGCGGTTCCTGAGGCTATCCGCCGATGGCGCGGTCGAGACGCGGCCGATCAAGGGCACCCTGCCGCGCGGCGCCACCGCCGAGGAGGACGCGGCGAACGCGGCGGCGCTGGCGTCGAGCGTCAAGGACAGGGCCGAGAACCTGATGATCGTCGACCTGATGCGGAACGATCTGGGCCGCGTCGCCCGCACTGGCAGCGTGACGGTGCCGAGCCTGTGCGCGGTCGAGAGCTTCGCCAGCGTCCATCACCTGGTGTCGGTGGTCGAGGCGGAACTGCGCCCCGCCGTGGGCCCGGTCGACCTGCTGCGCGCCACGTTTCCCGGCGGCTCGATCACCGGGGCGCCGAAGATCCGCGCCATGGAGATCATCGACGAGCTGGAGGCCTGCCAGCGTGGCCCCTATTGCGGGGCGCTCGCCTGGATCGGCTTCGATGGCGCGATGGACAGCGCGATCCTGATCCGAACGCTGGTGGTGACGCCGGAGCGGATCGCCGCCCACGCCGGCGGCGGCATCGTCTCCGACAGCGTTCCGGCCTTGGAGTACGAGGAGATGCTGGTGAAGGTGGCGCCGCTCCTGGGAACCCTGGACTCGGGAGGAATGCCGTCGTGAAGGTCTGGCTGAACGGCGCGCTGGTCGCCGCCGCCGACGCCCGGATCGATCCGGCCGACCGGGGTTTCACGCTGGGCGATGGTTTGTTCGAGACGATCCGGGTGGCGGGAGGTCGGCCATGCCACCTGGAGCGTCATCTGGCGCGGCTGGCCGAAGGGGCGGCCACGCTGGGCATTCCCCTGCCCCATTCAACCGCTGAAATCGCCGCTGGCTTGGGGAGGCTGCTGGAGGGCAACGGCTTGGCGGAGGGGTCGATCCGGCTGACCCTGACTCGCGGCGCCGGGCCGCGTGGATTGCTTCCGCCCGCGGCGCCCAGCCCAACGCTGCTGGCGACCGCGGCGCCGGCCGCGCCATCGCCACCGCCCGCCCGCGCCGTGATCGCCAGCGTGACCCGGCGGAACGAACACTCGCCGTTGTCGCGGCTCAAGAGCCTGAACTACCTCGACAACATCCTGGCGCGGCGCGAGGCCGCCGACCGGGGCGCCGACGAGGCGTTGATGTTGAACACCCAGGGGCGCTTGGCCGAGGCGACCGTCGGCAATGTCTTCGTGATGCTGGACGGCGCGCTGATCACGCCGCCCGTCTCGGAAGGGGCCCTGCCGGGCATCGCGCGCGGGCTGGTGATCGAGCGGTTACAGGTTCTGGAACGTCCGGTGACCGTGGAGGAGCTTCATCGAACGGCCGAGATCGTCATCACCAACAGTCTAGCCGTCCGGGGAGTGGCGTCGCTCGAAGGGAAGCCCCTCATCATCGGCTCCCCCCTCATGACGGTGCTTGAAGCAACCAAACGGTGAAGTAGCGATACAGAGTTAAAACAAATATTGAAAATTAGATAAGGCTGTAAAACTCTTACATAGCACCCAATCAGTCATGATATGAATATAAAGTTCAACCTCAGTCGAACTCCCTAGTATTCGTCATGCCATAGTTGAATATGTGAACTAAGGTGAACACAGGGTGATTTGCTGGGCGCGGTTCTCGCGACGATTCCTTATTGAATAGGATTTCATAAATGACCGAAAAGCTTCCTGGCACCGATCTGGTTGGGTGGACCTATGATGTGTTCGGCGAATGTAGCGAACCGACATCGCGGCTGAAATGCGTCGTTCCAGTCATGGCGGCCTTCGAGGGCGCCTCGTATGACGCGGCGTCCGACAAGACGGTCACGATCGAGGGGTCGACATACTATTACCCGAGCATTTGCAGCTTCCTGCATGTCGACCAGTCCACCGTCTCGGTCGACTACGCCAGTTCATCGGCCGACATCGAGTTCGAGCTTGCGGCCAAACTGCATATCAAGGCGAAGCGCGGCGCCTTCTCGGGCACCATGTCCGCCAAATACTCCAAGGAGGAGTCGCGTCAGAGCGAAACGCAATACATCCTGATCACCGACAACTTCGATCATGGGCATATCGAATTGCCCAACCTGTCGCAGGCCAGCTTCGACCCGGCGTTCTGGACGGCGCTGAACGACACTTCGGTGTCGGCGAAAACGTTGTTCAAGACCTATGGCACCCACATCGTCACCGGATTGATCATCGGTGGCCATTTCCTCGCGAGCTTCCACGCCAGCAAGTCCGACTCGTATTCCGAGAGCACCTTCACCGCCGACGCCCAGATCAAGTACAACAGCTTGGCCGGCAGCGTCCGGGTCGGCGGTTCGATGGACACCTCGTCGTCGAGCACCATTGGCAAGGTCAACGTCTCCGACGAGATCAGCATCATCGGCGGCGACACGACCCAGACCGACTGGGACACTTGGTCGAAGACGGTCGCCGGCGACCCGGTCGCCGTCACGTTCACCTCGAACGGACTCACCCCGATTTGGAATTACTGCTCGAGTTCCTCGCGCGCCCAGGATCTCTCGACTCAGTTCGACGACCTCTACCGCCTGGTGCATTCCGGCGCCTCGACACGGGACTACGCGCCGCAATCCGACCACGCGACCAGCGGCAATACCTTTCTCGGCTGGGGCCTCGCCGATGTCCCGACGACCCAACTCCAGGCGGGCGACAGCACGGAATCGCTGGCGCTGACGGGCTTCGGCTGCCGCATCAACAGCAGCAGGCACGTCACGCGGATCGGCATCGAAATGACGGACATCATGTCCGGCAACAAGTATTACTTCGCCAAGGGTGACACGACGACCTTCAACATCAACGATTACGAAACCTTCGACACGGTGCCCAGCGGCACCGTCATGACCGGCATCGCCTTGCGCGAGGCCAACGAGAGACTGAACAACATGGCGCTTCACTATCAGGCGCTTGGCTTCATCGACTATGGATCGTCCAGCGAGGACAGCCATGTCGGCGACGTCGTCTCCATCCGGTACAAGAGCCACTCGGGCAGCACCGCCAGCTTCTCCGGCTGGGAACAAAACTACGTTCCCACCAATCCATCGGCCGGCTATGTCCTGACCGGCCTGGAGGTGGCGAGTTCGGACAAACATGGCGGCTTCTGCACATTGAACGTCCTGCGGACCAAGCTATCGCGCAAGATCGATCTCTGACGCGGGCTCGAACGGAGGCGGGGATGGGCGGCCATATGATGGCATGGCCGCCCGGACCTTCCTTCAGCCGGCCTTCATCTGGCCGGTGACCCAGTAGTTGATCCGCTCGGGGTTCTTGGCGATGTAGTTGTCGACCGCCTTCTCATAGCTGCTGCCCTGCGCCTCGAACATGATCGCCTCGACGTCGGCCAGCGGCAGCACCATGCGGCCGAGGAACTCGAACGCTTCCGGCTGATCCTGGTAGAAGCCCTTGCGGACCAGCTTGTTGACGCTCTCCAGGCCGCCCAGCGAGCCCTTGGGATCGTCCAGGTAGCGCAGTTCCGACTTGGCGAACATCCAGTGCGGGCTCCAGCTGGTGGCGACGATCCACTCCTTGCGGCGCTCCGCCCGCTCGACGCCGGCGAGCATGGCGGCGTCGCTGGCCGAGATCAGCTGATAGTCGGTCAGGCCGTAGTCCTTCAAGGCCTTCTCGGAGGCCTGCATCAGTCCGGCGCCTGGATCGATGCCCTGGATCTTGCTTCCGAGCTGCTTCTTGACCTCGGGCTTCTTGAGGTCCTCGATGCTCTTCAGCTCGGACTCGGGGATGTAGGCCGGAACCACCCAGCCGAGCTTGGCCCGGGTGTACATCGGGCCGAGATCGACCAGATCCTTGCCGACCTTGTCCAGGTAGGGCTTGTGGGTCAGCGGCTGCCACGACATCAGCATGGCGTCGAGCTTGCCGGTGGCGATGCCCTGATATTGGATGCCGATATCGGCCATGGTCATTTCGACCTTGTAGCCCATGCGGTCTTCCAGGACCTTCTTCGCCAGCTTGGTGACGGCCTCGGCGTCGGACCAGGCGGTCCAGCCGATGTTGATCTTCTTGTCGGCGGCGTGGGCCGGCGCCGACAGCGTCACGGCGGCGATGGCCGCGGCGAGGCACGAGGCCGTGGCGAGGTTCAGTGTCTTGGAGAAAAAGCCCATAGTCCGTAAGCCTCCTGTGTGTCTTCTGTTTCTTCTATTTTTCCCGGCGCTCAGCGCGTCGGGTTCGTGCCGGCTGCTTGGTTGGTGCCGCTTGGGGCCGGCATCACGCGCCGCAGGAAAGCCGGCATCGCGAACCGGCTCTTGGACGGTGCCGCCGCCCTGGCGCCGAAGCTCTGGGTGATGCGGTCGAGGATGATCGCGAGCAGCACGACGGCGAGCCCGCTCTTGAAGCCAAGTCCGATGTCGAGCCGCTGGATGCCCTGGAGCACCACGTTGCCGAGACCGCCGGCGCCGATCATCGACGCGATGACGACCATCGACAGCGCCAGCATCATGGTCTGGTTGATGCCCGCCATGATCGACGGACGGGCGTTGGGAAGCTGGACGCGGAACAGCAGCTGACGGTCGGTGCAGCCGAAGGCGCGGGCGGCCTCGACGATCTCGACCGGGACCTGCTGGATGCCGAGCGCCGTCAGGCGGACCGCCGGCGGCATCGCGAAGATGATGGTGGCGATGATGCCGGGAACCCGGCCCAGACCGAAGAACATGACCGCCGGGATCAGGTAGACGAAGGCCGGCATCGTCTGCATGAAGTCGAGTGTGGTCTTGGAGATGCTCTCGACCATCTTGCTGCGCGCCATCCAGACACCCAGCGGGATGCCGAGGATCAGGCTGAGCAGGGTCGAGGCCAGCACGAGGCCCAATGTCGAGACCGTCTCGGTCCACAGGTTCATCGACACGATCAGCAGCAGCGACACCAGCGTGAAGATGCCGAAGCGGATGCTGACCCGCCAGCCGGAGAACGCCGTCAGCAGGATCACCGCCAGCCAGACCGGCAAGGCTAGCAAGGCCCCGTCGATGGTGGCGCCGAAGCCGTCGACCACGGCGGCGATGCCGTCCAGGAAGGGCTGGAAGTTGTCGAGGATGTAGTTGACGATGTTCTCGACCCAGATATCGAGGGGGATCTGGAAGTCCATGGTCTCAGCCTTCCCGGTCCAGGGTTTTCAGCAGGGTCGAGGGCGAGATGACGCCGACATACTTGTTGTCGTCGTCGACCACCGGCACGGGGCACTCGGTCGAGGCCACGGTCCGCATCACGTCGTGCAGCGGCGCCTCGGCGTGGACGGGATCGACGTCGGGCAGGAAGGCGTGGATGAAGCGCGGTTGCCCCTCCTCGGTGATGGCGCGCTCCAGCGAGCTGCGCGACACGGTGCCCTGGTACTTGTGCTCGTGGTCGCGGACATAGCCGTATTCGTGGTTGCCCTCGTTCAGCTGCTCCAGCGCCGGCTGGAGCACGCCCGGCACCCGCATGACCGTGTTCTCCTCGTGGAAGCGCGCGACATCGCCGGCGCGCAGCACGCGCGACACGTCGACATTGCGGAAGAACGAGCGGACATAATCGTCGGCCGGGTTGCGCAGGATCTCGAACGGGGTGCCGACCTGGACGATGCTGCCGCCTTCCATGATCGCGATCCGGTCGCCGATCCGCATCGCCTCGTCCAAATCGTGGGAGATGAAGATGATGGTGCGCTTGCTCTCGCGCTGGAGCCGCAGCAGCTCGTCCTGCATCTCGGTGCGGATCAGGGGATCGAGGGCGGAGAACGCCTCGTCCATCAGCATGATGGTCGGGTTGTTGGCGAGCGCGCGGGCCAAGCCGACGCGCTGCTGCATGCCGCCCGACATCTCGCGCGGATAGCGGCCATGGTATTGGCCGAGCCCGACCTGCTCCAGGGCCTCCATCGCCGCCTCGTGACGCTTGGGCTTGGGCACCCCCGCGATCTCCAGCCCGAAGGCGGCGTTGTCCAGCGCCGTCAGGTGGGGCATCAGCGCGAAGGACTGGAACACCATGCTCATGTCCTTGCGGCGGACATCGATCAGTTCCTTTCGCGACATCTGGACAAGGTCACGGCCATCGAACACGATCTTGCCGGCGCTGGGTTCGATCAAACGGTTGAGCAGGCGGATCATGGTCGACTTGCCGGAGCCGGACAGGCCCATGATCACGAAGATCTCGCCAGCGCGGACCTGGAAGCTGGCGTCCTTGACACCGACCGTGACGCCCAGTTTCTTGAAGATCTCGTCCTTGGTGGCGCCCGCGTTCAACATGTCGAGCGCCGGCTTGGGATTGTCGGAGAAGATCTTGTAGACGTTGGAGACGTCGAGACGGACCTCCCCAGCCTCCGCCTGAGACTTCGCGTTCACCGGTCTGGTCGCCGGCCGGGGAGGCGGCGCCACTCCATTGGCTTTGGGAAATGATGGCAGCGGAGCCGTCGGTACGGGGTCTTGGCTATCGATGCCCTCGAACGCTGCTTTCATCACGTGATCCTCTTCCCTGTTTTTACATCGGTTACCTGCGACTCTACGCGTCTGCTTGGTTCGTTCAACTAATCATTCCCTGTTCGACCAGGCGCTCATGGCCAGGCTATCGTAGATGGCAGCCGCCGCCTCTTCCGGTGAAGGCTGGATCATCACCCTGCCTTGCCCCGATCGGGTTTCGGTCGCCGCTTTCATGCGGTCCAGCGCCGAGCCGCCGCGCCGGACGGCCATCAGCTTGGGTCGCGCCCGCCAAGGACGCGCGGCGCACTCCGTCAGGAACGCGTCGCCGATCGTTTCCAGCCCGCCAGAGGGCCGGACATCGATAACGCCCCGCCGGGCGCGGGCGAAGGCGCTTTGCCGGGCGGCTGGCGCCGAACCATGCAAGGTCGCGACCAGGGACGGCCCGGCGGAAACCAAGCGGCGGCCGCCGCGCGGCAGCGCCTGGGTGAGATCCACGCCATCGCCGGAAAACTCCAGTGCCACGATGTCCGGGACCAGCGGCCGTTCCAGGGCTTGTGCCACCAGATAAGGCACCATGCCACTGTCCTCGCCACTCTCGGCGACGGCGCCGGCCAGGATGATGGCGGGCGCCGTCGCGCGGAGACGCTGGATCAACGCTGGCACCGGGTCGACGCCGGGGGCCGTCTCCAGCACCTCCAGACGCTCGAGCCCCATGCCGAGATAGTCCCGGAGTGTCGGATCAGCCGGATCGCCGGCGTGGATCGCGTGGACGCCACGGGCGACGCCAGCCTCGACCAGCCGCAACGCCATTTCCAAGGCCTGGGCGTCGAGTGGCGCCCGGCGGGCGCGGCCCGAGGCCGGATGGCGGCCGATCGAGAGCAGGACGGTGACCTCGACCATCAGCGGTCCCCTCCGGTGCCGCGGCGTTCCCGCGCGTGGCGGATCAGCGCCGGGATGACGGCCTGGGCATCGGCGACGATGGCGAGATCGGCGCGCTTGATCATCTCGGCGTGAAGATCGGTGTTGACGGCGATGACGTGCTTGACCTCCGTGATGCCTTGCAGATGCTGGGGCGCTCCAGCGATCCCCAACGCGAAATAACACCGCGCCGTCACCAGGGTGCCCGAGGCACCGATCTGGCGTTCGCGCGGCAGGTGGCCCGCGTCGCAAACCACGCGGCTACCGCCGCGGGTCGCTCCAAGAACCTCCGCCAAATCGGCGAAGGCGGTCCAATCGGTCACGCCGTTGCCAGCGCCGAGAATGAAATCGGCCTCGGCCAGCGACAGCCGGTCGGGATCGATTTCCAAAGGGCGGGCGGACCGGATGCCCGGAAACGCCGATGGGATCGGCGCCGGTGCCGGAATCGGCCGCGCCTCGTGGCGGACCTCCTCCAGTGGCGGAACGGCGTCGGGTGCGATGGACATCAGCCGCGCCGGGGTCCGGCTGAACTCGGATGATCCACCACGGGCGCGCCGGCCCGCCTGGGTCGGGGTCAGTGTCTGAACACCCGGAAAAAGACGCTCGCCAGTTGCGGCCGCCACGCGGCGCGCCAGATCGGCGCCGCCGGAACCACTCTCGGCAAACAGCACGTGCCGCGGATCGAGAGCTTCCACCGCGGCCAGCACGCCAGCCGCGCGCCGCTCGGGGGAATAGCCGCGGAATAGTTCGAAGTCAACCTTCAACACCCGATCGGCTCCGGCGGCGTCCAAGCCGGAGGTGGCGGGGGCATCCGCCGCGAGCGCCACGACCGCCCCACCGCCGGCCCCTCCACCGGCATCCGCGAGGATGCGGCCGGCGGCGATCAGCTGCCGATCATGAGCGGTGATCTCGCCATCGGGCTGATCCAGGACGACCAGCACGAGAAAGGCCGGATCGTCGATCACGCGGATCGCGGGCCCCGTCTCGCCGATGGTTTCCGCTCGGCCCTGGTGGGCTTGGTGGGCCAGCGCCGCACCGCTCCAGTCGAAACGGCGGCGGGCTCCCACCTGGATCGCCGCCGCGGCGCGTTCGGCACGGGGGTCGCGGCGACGCCCGCCGCTAGCGGGGGCGGTCGGGGCGGCGCCGCGCGCGATCCGGCGCCGCGGCTGGTCCGACAGGGTCTGGGCCCGAAGCTCGGCCCGGGGATCGCGGCGCGTTCGACCCTTGGGCGGCGTCATCGGACCGACTCCGTCGCGGCCAGCACCAATTCGGCGATCTCGGCCACAATGGGGCGCGGCCCCACCACGCCTTCGAGCATCAGCGCGCAGTTGGGACAGGCGACGGCGACAATCGCGGCACCCGTGGCGCGGGCGTGGTCCATCCGGACATCGGGGATCCGCCTTTCGCCCGCGACATCGGTCAGCGGCGCCCCTCCCCCGCCGCCGCAACAGCTCGACCGCATACCCGAGCGTTCCATTTCCACGCGGGTGACTCCGATGGCGTCGAGCAAGGCGCGCGGCGCGTCGATCTCGCCATTGTAGCGGCCGAGATAACAGGGATCGTGGTAGGTGACGCCGCCCGCCGCTTGGGAAACCGCTTCGAGGCGGCCGTCCCGCAGCAGGTCGAGCAGGAAGGCTGTGTGGTGGATGACGGGAGCATCCAGGCCGAATGGCTTGTACTCGTTCCGCAGCGTGTGGAGCGCGTGCGGATCCGCCGTGACGATGTGGTTGAAACGATAACGGCGCAACGTGGTGACGTTGCGCCGTGCCAGATCCTGGAATGTCGCCTCGTCCCCCAGGCGCCGGGCGACATCGCCGCAGTCCAGTTCCTCCGCGCCCAGCACGGCGAAATCGACACCGGCGCGGCGGAGAAGCTGGACCAGCGCCCGCAGCGACCGCTGGGTCCGCAGTTCGAAGGCGCCATCACCGAGCCACAGCAACACGTCGCATTCCCGAACCTCGGCGAGCACGGGCAGATCGAGATCGACCGCCCAGTCCACCCGGCGCGACAACGGCCTGCCGCCAGGGTTGTCGGTGGCGCGAAGCTCGTCGAGGACACCGGCGGCCTTGCCCGGCGTGGCGCCCAACTCGAGGGTCTGGAACCGGCGCAAGTCGATGACCGCGTCGACGTGCTCGATCATCATCGGGCATTCCTGGACGCAGGCGCGGCAGGTGGTGCAGGCCCAGAGTGTGTCGGGATGGATCAACCCGCCGATGACCGGCTCGGCCGGTCCGCCATGGGCGGTGCCGATCGGGCGTCCGGGATGGCCGTGACCCGCGTAGGAAAGATCGGTGGCGCCGCTTTCCAACCCGGTCACGAGATCCTGGATCAGCTTCTTCGGGTTGAGCGGCAGGCCGGCGGCGTAGGCGGGGCAAGCGGTCTCGCACCGGCCGCACTGGACGCAGGCGTCGAACCCCAGCAGCCGGTTCCACGCGAAATCGACCGGCCGCTCGGCCCCCAGGTGCTGCGCCTCCAGGTCCAGCGGCTTGAGGGCGCTGTCGCGGCCGGCGCCATCGTGGAAACGGCTCGGCCGGGGATGGGCGACCAGATGGAGGGCGCCGTGGACCGCGTGCTTCAGGGGACCTTTCCAGACGCCAAGCACCAGTTCGGCGCAGCCCCAGGCCCCGACCAGCACCAGCGCCAAGGCCAGCCAGGACGGCAGGACGCCTCCGGCCGCCTGATCGAGCGCCACCACCAGGAAAGCCGTGGCGTAGGCCAGCAGGGCGAAAGGCAGCCGGCTGAACCGGCCGCCGGACAGTTCCGCCGGTTGTTTCACCCGGCGGCGCCAGCCAACCATCAGGCCACCCGCCAGCATGGCGGCGAGCGCCAGACTGAGAAGGCCCCAGACCGTCCAATGCCGCAATGCTGGCACCCCCAGCAGCACGATCAGCGGCAGCGAGGCGAGGAAACCGCCCGCCGTCAGCGCGTGGAACCGGGAATTGAACCGGTCGCGGGCGACCACCGCGTGGACATCGACCAGATAGCGGCGCGGCAGGGCCCTCAGCCCCGCCATCACGTCGACCGCCGCCGGCCGCCCCGCCCGCCAGCGCCGGGCCTGGATCAGGGCCAGCGCCAGGCCGGAGGCCAGCGTGGCGATCACGATGAGGGAGAGCGTCGTCGCGATCATGCCGGCGCTCACAAGTCCTTGCACAGGCGGGCGGCGTCATAGATCGCCGCATGGATGTTGCGGCCGGCGACGCCGTCGCCGATGCGGTAAAGGGCGGCGTGACCGTTGCCGCGGTGCGGCTGAGGTCGGCCTTCGACCAAGGCCCGCAAATCCATCTCGCCCCGGTTGGCCGAGCGCTCCTTGAGGTCGAGGAACAGGCCCTCGTTGGGCAGGGTGCCGAACTCGACCACGACCTGATCGACCAGCCGCTCCTCCTCCTCGTGGGTGAACTCGTTGCGCAGCACCGCGACCAGTTTGTTGCCTTCCCGATAGATCTCGGTCAGCTGCAGGTTGGGCGACATGACGACGCCCAGCTTGTACAGCTCGCGCAGGTGGATCGGCTGGTTGGTGGCCCCGACCTCCTCCGCGATCATGCGGTCGGCGGTCGCGATCTCGACCAGGGCGCCGCGCTTCGCCAGGAATTCGGCGCAGGACGAGGCGTGGTGCTGGCCGGTGCCGTCATAGAGCAGGATGTTGTCGGCCGGCTCCACGGCGCCGGTCAGCATGTCCCAGGTGGTGGCGGCCAGTTCGGCGCCCTTGACGTCGCCGTGGCTGGGATGGCCGCCGGTCGCCAGGATGACGACGTCGGGCTTCTCCGCCTCGATCATCGCGGGGGTGGCCTCGACGCCCAGGCGCAGGTCGGCTCCCAGCTTGGTCGCCTGCTGGGTCAGCCAGCGGGTGATGCCGGTCAGCGCCTCCCGCCATGTCGCCTTGGCGGCGATGGAGATCTGGCCGCCGGTCGCGGCGTTCCTCTCGAACAGGACGACGGAGTGGCCCCGTTCGGCGCAGACGCGCGCCGCCTCAAGCCCGCCGGGACCGCCGCCGACGACCACGACGCGCTTCCTCTCCGCCGCCTTCGGGATGACGTGCGGCATGGTGCGCTCGCGGCCGGTCGCGGCGTTCTGGATGCACAGCGCGTCGCCGCCGGCATAAATCCTGTCGATGCAATAGCCGGCGCCGACGCACTGGCGAATGTCGTCCATCCGGCCTTCCATCAGCTTTCGCACCAGATGCGGATCGGCGATGTGGGCGCGGGTCATGGCAACCATGTCGACATGGCCCTCCGCGACCGCGCGGCCGGCCGTGTTGAGGTCGGTGACGCGCTGGGCGTGGAAGACGGGGATGTCGACCTCGCGCTTGATGGCGCTGGGCAGGTATAGGAAGGGCGCCACCGGGAAAGACATGTTGGGCAGGATGATCGCGTGGGCCAGATGGTCGCGCGCCTGCCCGCCCAGGATGTTGGCGAAATCGATCAGCCCCCGCTCGGCGTAGGTCCGGGCGATGGTGACGCAGTCCTCGTGGGTCAGGCCGTCGTCGATCAGCTCGTCGCCGGACATCCGGATGCCGATGACATAGTCGTCGCCCACCGCCTCCCGGCACGCCTCGAACACCTCGATGCCGAAGCGCATGCGGTTTTCCAGGCTGCCGCCGTATTTGTCGGTGCGCTTGTTGACCGATGGACTCCAGAACTGGTCGATCAGGTGGCCGTGCGCCGCCGACAGCTCGAACCCGTCCAGCCCGCCCTCCTTGCAGCGGCGCGCGGCCGCGGCGTAGTCGGCGACGATCCGCCGGATGTCGGTGTCCTCCATCTCCTTCGGGATGGTCCGGCTGGCCGGCTCCCGCTTGGGCGAGGCGGACATGGTCGGCAGCCAGTTCTCGGTATCCCACTTGGTGCGCCGGCCCATGTGGGTTAGCTGGATCATCAGCGCCGCGCCATGGGCGTGGACGCGATCGGCGAACTCCTGGAAGAACGGCACCACGCTGTCGTCGGCGACCGAGATCTGGTTCCACGGCGCCGCCGGACTGTCGAGCGCCACCGACGAGGAGCCGCCGAACATGGTCAGGCCGATACCACCCTTGGCCTTTTCCGCGTGATAGAGCTGATAACGCTCCTTGGGCTTGCCGTCCGAGCCGTAGGATGGCGCGTGCGACGTGCTCATCACGCGGTTGCGGATGGTCAGGTGCTTGATTTTCAAGGGGCGGAGAAGCGCTTCGACGGGAGACATTTGCCTCGGTTCCCCATCATTGTTACAGTCTTGAGAATTCGCCGCGGCGGCCATCGCCACATGCCCTAGCGCGACAAATTTCCGTCAAGTTGCGACAAGGTGTCCAATGCCCCAGCCGCGACGTTGACGCGCTTGAGAAAACTGGCACCACGGCATACCAGCGCATGCTGGACAATCAGGCGCGGACACCACCCTTATGAATGATGACGACGAGGACGGTGGACGGCGTCTGATCAAGCGTCACGACCAGTTCGCCAAGTACCTGCTGGACCAGCCCGGTATCGCCGACGCCTTCCTTCGGGAAAGACTACCGGCGGCGGTATCGGCCAACCTGTCCGACGCGGTGGCGGTGGATCGGTCGGAGAGCTTCGTTGACGCCGCCTTGCGCGAGCGGCGCGGCGACAGGGTCTACAGCCTGGGCACCCGCGCCGGCGATCCGTTGCTGGCCTGGGCGGTGGTCGAGCACAAGAGCCAGCCCGATGGCAACGCGCTACCCCAGCTCCTCACCCATGTGAGCGGCGCCGCCGTCAAGGGCGCCGTCCGGCGCGTCTTGCCGGATGGCGGCGTCTGGATGGTTCCCATTCCCGTGTTCGCGATCATCCTGTACCATGGCACGCGGAAATGGTCGCTGCCGACCCGGCTCCTAGACGCCTATGGTGTGCCCGAGGGGATGACGGAGGCGGGGCTGCTCGATTTCCGCTATGTCCTGATCGACCTGGAGACGATTGCCGACGACGACTTGTCCCGGCATCCCGATCTTCAGGCCGGCCTGCTGGTGCTGAAATACGCGGGCCACGACGCCGACCCGCGCGAGACGCTGGAGCGTTTGCTGACCATCGGAGCGGGTGCCGGCCTGATGGTGGTCATGGCTTTGGTGAGATACTTGTTCCTGGCCGCGGACAGCCTGGACCGCGCGCATCTGAAGATGGTTCTGGGCCGCATCGTGCCGGAGGAGAGTGAAATGATCATGTCCAACGCGCTCCGCGAATACATGGCGGAGGCCCGTGCCGAAGGTGTCCTCGTGGGCGAGGCCAAAGGAAAGGCTGAAGGGAAAGCGGAGATGCTCCTCCGCCTGCTTGGTCGGCGCTTCGGTCCACTGCCGCCGGAGACGGCCAATCGGATACGGGCGGCTTCGATCGAGGAACTGGACCGATGGGCGGAAACGATTTTCGACGCGCGGACACTGGATGCGGTTTTCGCGGAAGTCCGTCAGCCAAACCATTGACCGCCAAGTAGCCGCTCGGCGTGACGGAAGCTTCGGACCGCATCGTGCCAGAGGAGAGTGAGATGATCATGTCCAATGCGCTCCGCGAATACATGGCGGAGGCCCGCGCCGAAGGTGTCACCCTCGGCAAGGCCGAAGGCAAAGCTGAGATGCTCCTCCGCCAGCTCAACCGGCGCTTCGGCCCGCCGTCATCGGAGGCGACGCTACGGGTGCAGGCGGCTTCGGTCGAGGAATTGGACCGATGGGCCGACACCATCATCGACGCGCCATCACTCGACGCGGTGTTCGACGACCTTCATTGACCGATGATCCCGCTTGGCGGAAAGCGGCGCGGGGGTTCCCGCGCCGCCGGATCTCACTCCGCCGCGGCGGCCAGGGCTACGTCCGCGTAGATCGGGAAGCGGGCGCACAGGGCTTGGACGCGCTCGCGCACCTGGGCCTCGACGGCGGTGTTGTCACCGGAGTTGCTGGCCGCCAGACCGTCCAGCACCTGGGTGATCATCTCGCCGACCTGGGTGAACTCCGCGACGCCGAAGCCACGCGTGGTCGCCGCCGGGGTGCCGAGCCGGACGCCGGAGGTCACCATCGGCTTTTCCGGGTCGAACGGGATGCCGTTCTTGTTGCAGGTCATGCCGGCCCGCTCCAGGCTCGCCTCGGCGGCCTTGCCGGTCAGGCCCTTGGGCCGCAGGTCGACCAGCACGATATGGCTGTCGGTGCCGCCCGAGACGATATCGACCCCCCCCTCGACCAGCCGGGAGGCCAGCGCCCGCGCGTTGTCCACGACCGAGCGGGCGTAGTCCTTGAACTCCGGCCGCAGGGCCTCGCCGAACGACACGGCCTTGGCGGCGATGACATGCATCAGCGGCCCGCCCTGGAGACCGGGGAAGACGGCCGAGTTGATCTTCTTGCCCAGGTCGGCGTCGTTGGACAGGACCATGCCGCCGCGCGGCCCGCGCAACGTCTTGTGCGTCGTCGTCGTGGTGACGTGGGCGTGCGGCACCGGGTTGGGGTAGACGCCGCCCGCGATCAGGCCGGCGTAGTGCGCCATGTCGACCATCAGCCAAGCCCCGACCTCGTCCGCGATCGTGCGGAACGCGGCGAAGTCGATGACGCGCGGATAGGCGGAGCCGCCGGCCACGATCAGCTTCGGCTTGTGCTCGCGCGCGAGGTCCCGCACTTGGTCGTAATCGATCAGCGCGGTGTCGCGGCGAACGCCGTACTGAACGGCGTTGAACCATTTGCCGGACTGGTTGACCGAGGCGCCATGGGTCAGGTGACCGCCCGCCGCCAGCGACATGCCGAGGATGGTGTCGCCCGGCTGGAGCAGCGCCATGAACACGGCCTGGTTGGCCTGCGCGCCGGAATGCGGCTGGACGTTGGCGTAGGAGCAGCCGAACAGCGCCTTGGCCCGGTTGATCGCGATCCGTTCCGCGACGTCGACGAACTCGCAGCCGCCGTAATAGCGCCGGCCGGGATAGCCCTCGGCGTATTTGTTGGTCAGGACGGAGCCCTGGGCCTCCAGCACGGCCGAGGAGACGATGTTCTCCGACGCGATCAGCTCGATCTGGTCCTGCTGGCGCCGGAGTTCATGGGCGAGCGAGGCGGCCAGTTCGGGGTCGCTGTCGGCGAGGGAGGTCTGGAAGAACCTTTGGACGGTGTCGGTCATTCGGCGGGGCCTTTCAGCATTCGATGAAGTTGACGGCGAGGCCGCCAAGCGAGGTTTCCTTATATTTCGTCTGCATGTCGGCGCCGGTCTCGCGCATGGTGCGGATCACCTTGTCCAGCGAGACGTGGTGCTGGCCGTCGCTGCGGAGCGCCAGTCTGGCGGCGTTGATCGCCTTGATGGCGCCGATCGCGTTGCGCTCTATGCAGGGGATCTGGACCAACCCGCCGATGGGATCGCAGGTCAGGCCCAAATTGTGCTCCATGCCGATCTCGGCGGCGTTCTCGATCTGCTCGGGCGTGCCGCCCTGCGCCGCGGCCAAGCCCGCCGCCGCCATGGAACAGGCGACGCCGACCTCTCCCTGGCAGCCGACCTCCGCGCCGGAGATCGAGGCGTTCCGCTTGTACAGCCCGCCGATGGCGCCGGCGGTCAGCAGGAAGGTGAAGATGCCCTCCTCGCTGCGGCCAAAGCAGAAGCGGTCGTAATAGTGCAGCACCGCCGGGATCAGCCCGGCCGCCCCGTTGGTCGGCGCCGTGACGACACGGCCCCCGGCGGCGTTCTCCTCGTTGACCGCGATGGCGTAGAGGCTGACCCAGTCCATGATCGCCATGGGATCGCGGAGTGAGGCTTCGGCCCTGCCGTTCAACTCGCGATGAAGCGCCGCGGCCCGGCGGCGGACCTCGAGCCCGCCCGGCAGCTTGCCCTCCTGCGCCGTGCCGCGGGCGACGCAGGCCTGCATGGCGTCCCAGACGCGGCGGAGCCCAGCGTCGATCTCGGCGTCGGTACGCAGAACCCGCTCGTTCTCCCGCATCATCGCGGCGATACCGAGACCCGAGTTCCGCGCCGCCGCCAGCATCTGGCTGCCGCTGACGAAGTCGTAGGGCACCGTGGGCGTGTCGGCGAGCCGCTCGTTGCGGAACATCTCCTCCTCGGTCACGACGAAACCGCCGCCGATCGAGTAGAAGATCCGCGTGTCGATCAACTCCCCCGCCGCATCCAGCGCGGTGAAGCGCATGCCATTGGGATGGCCGGGCAGCGTCTCGTCACGGTGGAGCGTCAGGTCGGTCGCCTCGTCGAACCCGATGGCGTGCCCGATGGCTTGGCGATCCCTCAGGGTGATCCGGCGGCCGGACTTGATGCCCTCCAGGATGCCAGGAATCCGGTCGGGATCGATGGTGTCGGGTTCGGCGCCGGACAATCCCAGCAGCACGGCGCGGTCGGTGCCGTGACCGACACCCGTCAGCGCCAGCGAGCCGAACAGTTCGGCGGTGACGCGGTGTGTCGCGTCGAGGACACCGCGATCGTCCAGCGCCGCGATGAAGGCGGCCGCCGCCTTCATCGGTCCGACGGTGTGGGAGCTGGATGGCCCGATGCCGATCTTGAAGATGTCGAAAACGCTGACCGACATGACCGCCTCCCCCTTGTTTGTTGGTAAAGTCCGTTAGCGCTGGTACTCCGCCATGGCGTCGCTCAGCCACATCCAGGTGTATTCGCTGAACGAGCGGCGCGGGTAGACGTCGTAGGTCGGGGTGTCGTCGATCTGGTGCAGGATGATCCCGGAGCGCGCCAGCAGGGTCTGGGCGCATTGGCCCGGCTTGAAGCTGGCGGGATGCAGATCCAGGGCACATCCCTTCATCAGGGTCTCGCGGGCGTTCGGACCGGAGAGCCTGAGCCGCGTCCTGTTGCCGGTCACATCCGTGACTGCGGCGTGCAGGTCGCCAAGCGCCTCGCGGAGACGGGCGACCAGGGCGGTCTCCACCCCGGGTGGCGTCACCAGCAGCCACTCGTCCGGCCCGAGCCACAGCACGGTGACATCGGCCGCCGAGGTCACCGTATTGGCGCTGAGCGGCAGGACGCAGCCGAGCACGCCGCCGACGGTGCGGACGAACTTGGGATCGGACGGCCGACCGCGCAGGTTGATCTGGCCAGGCGGCGTCAACTCGGCCAGCCGCGGACCGGCCGCCGGTGACAACGCCGCGACGGCCTGGGTGAAGCGCTCGGCGCCGCCGCGTCGGAGCAGGGTGTCAGCCATGGAGACGCACTCCCTCGGGATCGTAGAACACGGGCTTGGTGACGGCGCAGGAGACGGTCTTGCCACCCCCCAGCGGCGCGAAGATGGTCTGGCCCATCCGGTTGAAGCCGTCCGACACCAGGGCCAAGGCGATCGAGCGGCCCAGCGTGTCGCTGAAATAGCTCGACGTGACGTGGCCCAGCATCGGCACCGGCGCGTGGCCGTCGGCGATGGCGGTCAACTGGGTTCCTTCCGGCAGGACCTCGTTGGGGTCGTCGGTCAGCAATCCAACCAATTGCTTGCGGTCGCTCCGCGCCGTGTCCTTCCTGGTGTACGAACGCTTGCCGATGAAGTCGGCCTTCTGCTTCGACACCACCCAACCCATGCCGAGGTCCTGCGGCGTCACCGTCGCGTCGGTCTCCTGACCGACGATGATGTAGCCCTTCTCGGCGCGCAGCACGTGCATCGTCTCGGTGCCATAGGGCGTGATGCCGTGCTTTTCACCGGCCCGCATGATGTTCTCCCACAGGTGGAGGCCATGCTGGGCCGGCACGTTGATCTCATAGGAGAGCTCGCCGGTGAAGCTGATGCGGAAGATCCGCGCCGGGACGCCCGCGACCACCGCCTCGCGGTACGACATGTAGGGGAACGCCTCCGGGCTCAGGTCCAGGTCGGGCGCCAGTTCGGCCACCACCTCGCGGGCCTTGGGACCGGCGATCGAAGCGGTCGCCCAATGCTCGGTGACGGAGGTCAGGAAGACGCGGAGGTCGGGCCACTCGGTCTGGATATAGTCCTCCAGCCACTCCAGCACCTTGGCGGCGTTGCCGGTCGTGGTGGTCATCAGGAAGTGGTTGGGGCCGAGCCGCGTGGTGACGCCGTCGTCCATCACCATGCCGTCCTCCTTGCACATGACGCCGTAGCGGCACTTGCCGATATCGAGCTTCAGGAAGGCGTTGGTGTAGACGCGGTTGAGCAGTTGGGCCGCGTCGGGACCCTGGATGTCGATCTTGCCCAAGGTCGAGGCGTCGAGCACGCCGACCCCGTTCCGCACCGCGCGGCACTCGCGCCGGACGGCCGCGTGCATGTCCTCGGTCCCTTGGGCGTCCCCCTTCGGAAAGTACCAGGGCCGCTTCCACTGGCCGACATCCTCGAACGCCGCCCCGTGGGCGACGTGCCAGGAATGCATCGGCGTGACGCGGGCGGCGTCGGCCAGCTCCCCGACATCGCGGCCGGCCAGCACGCCATAGGTGGTCGGCGTGTAGGGCGGGCGGAAGGTGGTGGTGCCGACTTGAGGAATGGGGGAGGCCAGCGACTTCGCCAGGATCGCCAGGGCGTTGACGTTGGAGGTCTTGCCCTGGTCGGTGCCCATACCGGTGGTGGTGTAGCGCTTGAGGTGCTCGACCGACTGATAGCCCTCGCGGGACGCCAGCAGCACATCGGCGGCGGACACGTCGTTTTGGAAATCGACGAAGTGCTTGGCCTTGCCGTGACCGACCGGCGTGGTCGTCGGCACGATCCAGAGCGGGCGCAGCGGCTGCGGCGCCACCGAGGTGGCGGCGGGAACCGCCGGCGCCACACCATCGCCGTGACCGGCGGCCAGGGCCGCCTGGGCGCCGGTCGCGGCGCCCTCCGCCAGACACGCCGGAAGGTCGAAGGTGCCCTTGCACGATCCGGCCGACCGCTCGGCCTGGACCGAGACACCCGGAACGAAACACGAGAGTTCGTCGTCGTAGCGCAGCTTGCCGGTCGATTGCGAGAACAGGTGGACCGCCGGGTTCCAGCCGCCCGACATGGCGACCAGGTCGCAATCGATCCGGGTCGGAGCGCCGATGACGTCCTCGCCGGGACCGTTCATCATCATGACGTCGACGCCGGTGACCCGCTTCGACCCATGGGTCGCGGTGATCGCCGTGTTGGTCAGGACGCGGAAGCCGCGCCGCTTGGCCTCGGCCGCCAAGGGGCCGCCGGCGTGGCCGCGCAGGTCGACGATGGCGGCGATCTCGATGCCGGCGTCGTTCATGTCGAGCGCCGCGGCGTAGGCGCTGTCGTTGTTGGTCAGCACCACGGCGCGCCGGCCCGGCAGGGCGGCGAAGCGGTTGACATAGGTCCGGACGGCACCGGCCAGCATGATGCCGGGACGGTCGTTGTCGGCGAACACCAGCGGGCGCTCGTGCGAGCCGGTCGCCAGCACGACCTGCTTGGCCCGGACCTTCCACAGGCGTTGGCGCGAGATTTTCGGCGCGGAACCGCGCGGCAGGTGGTCGGTCCTGCGCTCCGCCAGGATCAGGTAGTTGTGGTCGTAATAGCCGGTCACCGTGGTGCGCGGCAGCAAACGGACCTCGGGGAAGGCCCTCAGTTCCTCGACCGCGGCGGCGACCCAGTCGGCGGCGGGACGGCCGTCGATCATCTCGCGGGTGCCCAGAAGGGAGCCGCCGAACTCGTTCTGCTCGTCGGCCAGGATGACGCGGGCTCCCGTCCGGGCGGCGGCCAGGGCCGCCATCAGTCCGGCTGGGCCGGAACCGACGATCAGCACGTCGGAATGGACATGCATCTTGTCATAGAAGTCGGGATCGGGCTCGGCCGGAGCCTTGCCCAGGCCGGCGGCGCGGCGGATCACCGGCTCGTAGACCTTCATCCAGAAGCTCTGGGGATGCATGAAGGTCTTGTAGTAGAAGCCGGCGACGAAGACCTTGGACAAGACGTTGTTGATCGAGCCGACATCGGTCTCGACGCTGGGCCAGGCGTTCTGGCTGCTGGCGGCCAGACCCTCGTGGATCTCGATCTGGGTGGCGCGCAGGTTCGGTTCGGTGCGGTTGCCGCGCTCCAGTTGGATCAGCGCGTTGCTCTCCTCCGACCCGGCGGACAGGATGCCACGCGGCCGGTGGTACTTGAAACTGCGGCCAACCAGATGGACGCCGTTGGCGAGCAGGGCGGAGGCCAGCGTGTCGCCCTGGTAGCCGCGATAAGTCCGGCCGTTGAAGGTGAAGGTGACGGGCCGGCTCCGGTCGATCCGGCCGCCGGTGGCGCCGCGGAAAGCGTCCTTTGTCATGACCGGCTCCCCTGCTTGGGTTCCTTGGCCTCGATCGCCTGTTCGGCGGCGGGCGTCGCGATCTCGGTGCCGCCCACTTGGCCACCCATCGGATAAACCCGCGTGATCTGGTTGGTCACGGTGTGGCGCTCGACGTTGAACCAGCGGCGGCAGCCGTGGCTGTGGACCCAACGTTCGCGGTGGGCGCCCTTCGGGTTGGTCCTCATGAACAGGAATTCGGCCCATTCGATGTCGCTGGTGCCGGAGGGGTCGGCCGGGCGGGTGCGGTGGGCCTCGCCGCCATAGCCGAACTCGGTCTCGTCGCGTGGGCCGCACCAGGGGCAGTTGATCAGGAGCATCGGGTGATCCTCTAGGCTCAGTGGGCCACGGCGGCGGCGCCGTGCTCGTCGATGAGATGGCCGGTGTTGAAGCGTTCCAGGCCGAACGGCGCGTTCAGCGCGTGCGGCTCGCCCCGGGCGATCGTGTGGGCGAAGACGAAGCCGGACCCCGGCGTCGCCTTGAAGCCGCCGGTTCCCCAGCCGCAATTGATGAACAGGTTGTCGACCGGCGTCTTCGAGATGATCGGGCTGGCGTCGGGGCAGACATCGACGATGCCGGCCCATTGGCGCAGCATCCGCAGCCGGCTGAAGATCGGGAACAACTCCAGCAGCGCGCCCATCTGGTGCTCGATCACGTGGAAGCTGCCGCGCTGGCCGTATCCCGTGTAGGCGTCGATGCCGGCACCCATCACCAGCTCGCCCTTGTCGGACTGGCTGACATAGACGTGGACGGTGTTGGACATCACGACGCAATCGATCACCGGCTTGACCGGCTCCGACACCAGGGCCTGCAGCGGGTGGCTCTCGACCGGCAACCGCAGGTCGGCCATGCCGGCCACGACGCTGGAGTGACCGGCGGCGACAATGCCGACCTTGCCGGCCTTGACGAAGCCCATCGAAGTGTCGACGCCGACCACCTTGCCGTTCTCGCGGCGGATGCCGGTGACCTCGCAGTTCTGGATGATGTCGACACCCCGGGCGCTGGCGGCGCGGGCGAAGCCCCAGGCGACCGCGTCGTGCCGGGCGGTGCCGGCGCGGCGCTGCAGGGTGCCGCCCATGATCGGGTAGCGGACATCCTTGGAGATGTTGATGATCGGGCAGAATTCCTTGACCTGCTCGGCCGTCATCCACTCGCTGTCGACACCGTTGAGGCGGAGCGCGTTGACCCGGCGCATGCCCTCCCGCACGTCGCCCAGGTTATGGGCGAGGTTGAGCACGCCGCGCTGGCTGAACATGATGTTGTAGTTCAGCTCCTGGCTCAGCCCCTCGTAGAGCTGGAGCGACTTCTCGTAGAGGGCGGCGCTCTCGTCCCACAGGTAGTTAGACCGGATGATGGTGGTGTTGCGGCCGGTGTTGCCGCCACCCAGCCAGCTTCGCTCGATCACGGCGACATTGGTGATGCCGTGCTCCTTGGCGAGGTAATAGGCCGTCGCCAGCCCATGCCCACCGCCGCCGATGATGACGACGTCGTAGCCGTCCGGTTTCGGCCGGTTGTCGCGCCACGCGCGGTCCCAATTCTGGTGATGGGACGCCGCGTTCCTAAGGAGGGAGAAAATCGAGTACTTCGCCATGCCATCCTCACCCTGTACCGTGGCGTGACCCTATCGCGGAAACGCGCCGGACCGCTAGAATGCGGCGGCCAATTCGGCATAACGAATGCGACACCACCCCGTTCAAGCCCGTCGGAAATCCATAGTAGAAACCGAAGATGACATCGACCACCACCCTCGCCCCGCCCGTACGGGCCGCCACCGGCCGGGCCACCCTGATCGGCGTTTCCGCCATCCTGATGTGGGCCCTGCTGGCGCCGCTGACCGCGCTGACCGGCACCCTGCCCCCGTTCCAGACGGTGGCGGTCGCCTTCGCGATCGGGGGACTGACCGGCATCTGCGGCACGCTGGCGGGCGGACGCTCGCCGCTCCGCGCGATGCGCCAGCCGCTGGCCGCTTGGGGCCTGAGCGTCGGTGGGCTGTTCGGCTTCCACTTCCTCTACTTCCTGTCGCTGAAATCCGCCCCTCCGGTCGAGGCGAACCTGATCAATTACCTGTGGCCGCTGTTCATCGTGCTGTTCTCGGCCCTGCTGCCGGGCGAGCGCCTGCGCTGGTGGCACGTCGCCGGCGCCATGGCGGGCTTGGCCGGCACGGTGCTGCTGGTGACGCGCGGCGGCGGCGTCGCGATCGAGCGCGCCTACGTGGCGGGATATGTCGCGGCCCTGGGGAGCGCCCTGATCTGGACCACCTACTCGCTGCTGAACCGCCGCTTCGGTCAGGTGCCGACCGACGCCGTCGCGGGCTTCTGCCTGGCGACGGCGGCTCTGGCGCTGCTCTGCCATCTGGCGTGGGAGGTGACGGTCTGGCCCGACGGCATCGTCGGGTGGCTCGCCCTCGTCGGCCTCGGCATCGGCCCGGTCGGTGCCGCGTTCTTCGCCTGGGACCACGGCGTCAAGCGCGGCGACATCCGGGCGCTTGGCGCCATCTCCTACGCCTCGCCGCTGCTATCGACGCTGCTGCTGATCGGCTTCGGACTGGCGCCGGGACATTGGACGGTTTGGGCGGCGTGCGGGCTGATCGTGGGAGGCGCGGTTCTGGCGAGTTGGGAGGTGTTCAGGCGGGGGTGAGGGGCGCAGCCATTTTCCCCGTCATTTCCGAAGGTCGATAGGTGCCATTCCCAACGGTCCCTCCCCCGGATCGCGCCTCAGGCCGCGAAGCGGATCGTTGACGATATTTCGTCGAGTGGCATGGAGAGTTGGCCCGATTGATCCCTCTCAAGAAGGCCAAGTTCCTCAAGCGCCACGACATCCTCGTGGACCCGTTTGACATCCCGGCCAAGTTCCCGTGCCAGCGCTCGGATACCGGCTACCGGTGCGCGCCGCAGGTGGCGCAGCAACTCGTAGCGCTTCGGCGTCAGAACCGCGCAAAGAGCGCTCCAATCCTCGAAATATAGCTTATCGGTCACCTCGATATCCCGCCCGGCCTCGGCGGCTTTCCAGGCATTGGCGACTTCGGACGCGGCCAGTTCCAGAGCGCCTTCCGTGACACGAATTTCCCGCTTGCCGCCATTAGTCTCCGACATTTTTCTTCCTCCACTCAGTCACGGCCGCCAGAAAGTCGCCAATCAAACCATCCACTCCCATGAGCTTACTAAACTAATAGTTGTACAATCACGCAATTTACCAATTCCCTAAACCGCTTTGGTAGTCCCAAGCGCGCTTGGCTCAGTACTCAATGCCCATGGTCGCACTTTTCTCGTTCATTGTTCAAGCTGACGGCACGCTACCCGCCTCACTCGAACAATCTTCGGTCCGGCGGCACCAGATCGCGGTCCAGCGCCAGCGCCGTCACGGCGCTCAGGCCCTCCGCCATCGCGGGAGGGCCCGGCGGCGGACCGTCGCGGCGCAGCCCGCTGGGGCTGACGCCGTAGACACCGCGGAATTGGCGCGAGAAGTGGGCGCAGTCGGAGAAGCCGGTCTCCTGCGCGATGTCGGTCACCGATCGGGTCGAGTTGCGCAGCAGCCAGTGACCGTAGCGCAGGCGCAGGATGCGGTAGAAGCTGTTCGGGCTCATGCCGGTCGCCTCGCGGAACAGCCGCTCGAACTGGCGGGTGCTGACGCTGAGCCGACTGGAGATTTGCTCGACCGTCAGCGGCGTGGTCAGGTTCTGCTCCATCAGGAGCAGGGCCCGGCGGACGCGGTCGTTGACGATCGCAGGCCCGCCCTCGACCGCCGTGGGCGGCTGGGGCTGCGACTGTCCGGCTGGCCGGGCCTTGTCGATCAGCATGATGTGCATGGTCTTCTGGGCGCAGGCGGAGCCCAGGTGCCGCTCGATAAGGAAGGCGGCGAGGTCGGCGACGCCCGCCCCTCCGGCGCAGGTGATACGGTCGCGATCGACCACGTAGAGCTGTTCCGCGACCGGCTGATGGTCGGGGAACTCCTCCAGATAGTCGCGGTAATGGTACCAGCTGACGCAGCAACGCCGATTGCGCATCAGCCCGGCGCGGCTGAGCACGAAGCTGCCGGTGCAGACCCCCACCAGGCCGACGCCCTGGGCGGCCGCCGTCCGCAGATACTCGACCGCCTGGGCGTCCAGTTGCGGACCGGCGTGGAGCAGCCCTCCGACCACCACGAGATAGTCGAACTGGCGTGGGTCCTGGAAAGCTTCCCAGCGCGCGACCGGGATGCCGCAGCTGGATTTGACCGGCTCGGGCGACGATCCCATGATGGTCCAGCGGCAGCGGATCTGGCGGCTGCCATCGCCGTCGTCGGCCGCCAGCCTCAGCGCGTCCATGAAGGTGGCGAGGGCCGTCAGCGTGAAGTTGTTTGTCAGGATGAAACCAACGGACAAGCCGCTCCGTCCGGGGGCGCCGGTCATTTCACGCCCGGTCATCTCACGGTGGCGTGCTGGCGCGCTGGATCGGTCAGCGGACGCAAGCGATGGCCGCTCTGGTCGTCACGCGGCGCCACGCCGAAGTAGTCGCGGTAGCATTTGCTGAAATGGGTGGCGGAGACGAAGCCGCAGCTGATCGCCACCTCCATCACCGACATCCGGGTCTGGAACAGCAGTTGGCGCGCCCGCTTGAGTCGAAGTCCCAGATAATACCGGGCGGGCGAGCAGTTCATGAACTTGCGGAACAGCCGCTCGACGTTGCGGCGCGACTGGCCGAGCTGATTGGACAGCGTCAGCAGGTCCAGCGGCTCCTCGATATTGGCCATCATCAGCTTGACCGCCGCGGCCAACTCCTCCCGCTCGATGCCGGGATCGGGCTGTATCGCCTCGCGCTGGCGGACCGAGCCCTGGCGGATCTTCTCGTGCAGCAGTTGTTCGGCGATGCCGACCGCCAGCTTGTCGCCATGGGCCGACGCCACGCGGTGGAGCATCATGTCCATCGCCGCCGTGCCGCCGGCGCAGGTGAAGCGATTGCGGTCGATGTTGAACAGCTCGCCGGTGGCGTCGATCTCCGGATAGGTTTCCGAGAACCCCGCCAGATTTTCCCAATGGATGGTGCAGCGATAGCCGTTGAGCAGGCCGGCCCGGGCCAGGATGTGGCTGGCGGTGCAGAGCGAGCCGAACTCGACGCCCCGCGTGGCGCGCCGGCGCAGCCAGGACAGCACGGTGCGATCGTCGTACCAGTGTCCATCGATGCCACTGCACACGATGATGGTGGGAAGCTCCGGCGCCGCGTCGATGCCGTGATCGACCGCGATGCGGAGCCCGCAGCTGGCTTGGCCGGACGCGCCATCGGGCGAGAGCAGCACCCAGCGGTACAGCTCCCGCCCGCTGATGTGATTGGCGAGGCGCAGGGGTTCCAAGGCCGCCGTGAACGCGATCAGCGAGAATTGGGGGATCAGCAGAAATCCCACTGTCTCAGGCGTGCTCACGACATGGCCCATAACGGGGAGACCTCTCAGGACGCGTGGATCACCGACTCATATGCGAAACAGGACATTCACCCCTGCGACAATCCCGAGGCAAGAGGCGCCGCGTGGATCATCCTAAAGCGTCCGACATCCCCGGCGCACCTCACCCCGCCGTCCGCCCGGCGGCCCATCCGGCCGTCCGCTCGGCGGCCCATCCGGCCGTCCGGTAGCTGGACGGCGCGTCCCGGTTGGCGGGAGCCCGTCGGACCGGCAGGTCGCCCGCCACATGGTACGGCACATCGGCTTGGGGCAGCGGCATCCGGCCCCGGATCACGTCGGCCAGCTTCTCGGCCATCATGATCGTCGGCGCGTTGAGGTTGCCGGTGGTGATCTGGGGCATGATCGAGGCGTCGATGACACGCAGCGCCTCGACGCCATGCACCCTGCCCTCGCCATCGACCACCGCCATGTCGTCGGTGCCCATCCGGCACGAGCACGATGGATGATACGCCGTCTCGCCGTGGTGGCGGATGAAAGCGTCCAATTCGGCATCCGACTGGCATTGCAGGCCGGGGCTGATCTCCCGTCCGCGGTAGGGGTCCAGCGCCGGCTGCGAGATGATCTCGCGGGTGATCCTGATCGCGTCGCGGAACTCGCGCCAGTCCTGCTCCGTGGACATGTAGTTGAACAGGATGCTGGGCGCCTCGCGGGGGTCGCGCGATTTGGCGTGGATACGGCCCCGGCTGGGCGAGCGCATGGACCCGACATGGGCCTGGAAGCCATGGGCGTCGACCGCGTTGGTGCCGTTGTAGTTTATCGCGACCGGCAGGAAGTGGTACTGGATGTTCGGCCACGCGAAGCTGGGATCGGAGCGGATGAAGCCTCCCGCCTCGAACTGGTTGCTGGCGCCGGTGCCGGTGCCCATGAACAGCCATTCGGCACCGATCGCCGGCTGGTTCCACCATTTCAGCGCCGGATAGAGCGAGACCGGCTGGGTGCACTCGTACTGGAGGTACATTTCCAGGTGATCCTGAAGGTTGGCGCCGACGCCGGGGATCTCGGCCACCAGCGGCACGTCCAGCTCCCGCAGCAGGGCGGCGGGGCCAAGGCCGGACCGCTGCAGCAATGCTGGCGAGGCGATGGCGCCGGCGCAGACCAGCACCTCGCGCCGGGCGCGCGCGGTGACCGGCTTGCCGTTCCGCAGATAGGCGACACCGACCGCGCGCTTGCCGTCGAATAGGACGCGGTCGCTCAGCGCGTGGGTCCCGATGGTCAGGCCGGGCCTGCCCTTCGCCATGTCCAGGTAACCCCGCGCGGTGCTGGCCCGGCGGCCTTCCGGCGTCACCGTCCTGTCCATCGGGCCGAAGCCCTCCTGCTGGTAGCCGTTCAGGTCGTCGGTGCGCGGATAGCCGGCCTGCACGCCCGCCTCGATCATCGCGTGGTACAGCGGGTTGTTGTGGGTCTTCGGCGTCGCGACCGACACCGGGCCGTCGCCGCCATGATACTCGTTGGGGCCGATGTCGCGGCTCTCCGCCTTCCGGAAATAGGGCAGGCAGTCGCGATAGCCCCAGCCATCCAAGTCGAACTGGTCGCGCCAAGTATCGAAATCCAGCGCGTTGCCGCGGATGTAGCACATGCCGTTGATCAGGGAGGACCCGCCCAGCCCCTTGCCCCGGCCGCATTCCATGCGCCGATTGTCCATGTGGGGCTCGGGCTCGGTCAGATAGGCCCAGTTGTAGCGCTTGCCCTGGAGCGGGAAGGCCAGCGCCGCCGGCATCTGGGTGCGGAAGTCCATGCGGTGATCGGGACCGCCCGCCTCCAGCAGCAGGACGCTGACGCCCTCGTCCTCCGTCAGGCGGGCGGCCAGCACGTTCCCGGCGGAACCGGCGCCGACGATGATGTAGTCGAACTCCTTGATCTCAGGCATCGTTCAGGTCCCTTCTGGACAGAGGGCGTATCGGGGATTTCCGGCGGACATTGGCCGGGTGTCAGAACACGGAGCCGTAGGCGCCCAGTTCGACCTGGATCGACTTGATCCTCGTATAGTGTTCGAGCGTGCCGAGGCCGTTCTCGCGGCCGATGCCCGATTGCTTGTAGCCGCCGACCGGCATTTCCGCCGGCGACTCGCCCCAGCCGTTGATCCAGCAGATGCCGGCCTCGAGTTGGTGGATGACGCGGTGCGCCGTGTTCAGGCTCTCGGTGACGACGCCGGCTGCCAGCCCATAGGACGTGGCGTTGGCGCGGCGGATCACCTCCTCCTCCGTCTCGAAGCCCAGCAGGCTCATGACGGGACCGAAGATCTCCTCGCGCACGATCGCCATGTCGTCGCGGCAATCGCTGAAAACCGTGGGCTCGACGAAGGCGCCCTTGTCGAACGGCGCCCCGGTGACGCGCGAGCCGCCCGCCAGCAGGGTGGCGCCCTCCCGGCGGCCCAGCTCGATGTAGCGGAGCACCTTGTCCAGATGGGCGAAGCTGGACAGCGGGCCGAAATTGGTGTCCGGGTCGAGCGGATCGCCCAACCGGACGCGGCGGACCCGCTCCAGCAGGCGGGCTTGGAAGTCCGCCATCACCGAGGCGTGGACGAAGACCCGCGTGCCGTTGGTGCAGACCTGACCGGAGCTGTAGAAGTTGGCCATCATCGCGATGTCGGCGGCGCGGTCCAGGTCGGCATCGGGGAACACGATCAGCGGCGACTTGCCGCCCAGTTCCATCGTCACCTCCTTCAGCGAGGAGCCACCGGCGGCCGCCATCACCTTGCGGCCGGTCTCGACGCCCCCGGTGAAGGAGATCTTCTCGATGCCGGGATGCTCGGCCAACAGGGCGCCGACACGTCCATCGCCTTGGACGACATTGAACACGCCGTCGGGCAAGCCGGCCTCGGTGTAGATCCCGGCCAGCTTGAGCGCGCTCAGCGGCGTGACCTCGCTGGGCTTGAAGATCATCGCGTTGCCGGCGGCCAGCGCCGGGGCGGATTTCCACAGCGCGATCTGGATCGGATAGTTCCAGGCGCCGATGCCGGCGACCACGCCCAGCGGCTCGCGCCGGGTATAGACGAAGGACGAGGCGCGGAGGGGGATCTGCTGGCCCTCGATCGCGGGGACGAGGCCGGCGTAATACTCCAGCACGTCGGCGCCGGTTACGATGTCGACGGCGCTGGTCTCGCTGAGCGGTTTGCCGGTGTCGAGCGTCTCCAACTCGGCCAGCGAGTCGTTGCGCTCGCGCAGGATCTCCACCGCGCGGCGGAGGACGCGGGAGCGCGCCATCGCCGTCATCGCCGCCCAGTCCCGCTGGCCCTCACGGGCGCTGGCGACCGCGCGGTCGATGTCGGCGGCCGACGCCATCTGGATCTCGGCGAGGATCTCGCCAGTCGCCGGATTGACGGAGGTGAAGGCGGCGCCGCTTTCGGCCGGGGTCGGACGACCGTGGATGTAAAGCTGCTGCTGTCCGAACCTCGCCATGGCGCTCTCCCCGTATCGCTTATACCGACCGTTCCAATTTCGATGAGTCCGATGTAATGGTTTTATATTGAACGTTCAACCAAAAAAGAATCCGGTATGGGGAAGGCCGCTTTGAACCGCGTGGCTGTCGAGGGGACCGGGATTCTCAGCCTTCTGTTTCCCTTACGGAAATAGCGCAAAATTCGAATGAATATCCCCGTCATCTTTCACGGATCCGGCGATCCCTTCATCGCGCGCAATGATTCCCGGAGAGTCCCGATCCTTCGGTATCAAGCCGTTAAACTTTGAGTCCCATAGTGGCTCGGCATCACGTCGGGTTACTTCATGTCCTTTTTCGACATCCTTTTCTCCCTCGCGCAGAGCGCCGGTCTGCTCGGTCTGATATTGGCGGTCCATACCAGCGTCCTGAGACGATTCGCGAAACAGCGTCGTCTCCAGTCCATGGCTTGCGGCCTGCTGTTCGGCTGTGGCGCCGTTTTGGCGATGATGGCGCCGATCCATTTCCTTCCCGGCGTCATGATCGACGCGCGAACCATCATGCTGGGCTTGGCCGCTCCCTTCGGAGGTATCCCCGCCGCGGTCTTGGCGGCCTCGATGGCCGGCGCCCACCGCTATTTCTGGACCGGCGGCGTCGGCGCCATGGCCGGGACCACCGGCATCATGGTCGCGGCCTTGGCGGGAATCGCGTTCACCCTGCTGTTCCGGACCTCGCTCGACAGGCTCCGGACGGGCCATTTCCTGATCCTTGGCCTGATGGTGTCGACCTATCTTCTCAGCGCCCTGCTGCTGCCATCCTGGCAGGACGGACTGCACACGGTCATGACGGCGGGCCCGCCCGTCGCGATCATGACGACGGGGGGCATCCTCCTGTTCGGCACCCTGCTGTCGCGGGAGCGGGAACGGCTGGGCAGCATCGAGGCGCTGAGAACCAGCGAGGCCAAGTACAGGGCGATCTTCGATTCTGCGGTGGACGCCATCACCATCATTGATCCGGAAGGAAGGCTGGTCGCGTTCAACCCGGCGGCGGAACGGATGTTCGGCCACGCCGCCGCCGACATGCTGGGGCGGGACATCGGCATCCTGATGCCCGGCCCCGAGGGCGCCCATCCTGGCGTCACGAGCTTTCGCGCCGGCATGAGCCGGGAGATCGAGGGACGGCGCCGGGACGGCGCGGTCTTCCCGCTCGACCTGTCCATCGCGGAGTGGGACTGCGGCGGCGAGCGACGGCACCTGACCGTGATCATGCGGGACGTCTCGGAACGCAACCGGATCGCCGCCGAACTCCAGCGCGCCAAGGAGGCCGCCGAACAGGCCAACCAAGCGAAAAGCGAATTCCTGGCGGGTCTCAGCCATGAACTGCGCAGCCCGCTCAACGCCATCATCGGCTTCGCCGACATGACCCGCAATCAGGTGGCCGGCCCCTTGGGCGACAAATGCTATCAGGAATGGGCGAGCGACATCTGCGAGAGCGGCCAGCACCTGCTGGAATTGATCAACGAGATCCTCGACCACGCCAAGGCGGAGGCCGGCAAGTTGACCCTCAACGAGGAGGATGTCGACCTGCACCGCGCCGTCGATTTCTGCACGCGCATGATGGAACCCAGAACCCGGAGGGCGGGTATCGACCTGTCCACCTCGCTGGCGTCGGACGCCCGCTTCGTCCGCGGCGACGAGAAGCGGATCCGGCAAATCCTGCTCAACCTGATTTCCAACGCCGTCAAATACACGCCGTCGGGCGGGCGGGTGACCGTGATCACCGACCTGGATTCGTTCGGCGGCGTGACGCTGTCGGTCACCGATACCGGGATCGGCATCGCCGAGAGCAACCTCAACCACATGTTCGAGTCGTTCTGGCGCGCCGACAACGTCAACCACCGCGATGTCGAGGGAACCGGCCTCGGCCTGCCGCTGACCCGGCGGCTGGTCGAGCTACACGGCGGCGTCATCAACCTCAGCAGTATTTTGGGCAAGGGCACAACCGCCACGGTCCGCCTGCCCCACCACCGCGTCGTGACCCGCCAAGCGGTCAACAGCCCCGCGCTCGTCTCGACGCGCCCGCTGACGATCCTGGTGGTGGAGGACGACGCCATCATCCGTCTGGCCACCAAGTCGCTGCTGGCGGAGTGGGGACACACCGTCGTGACGGCGGCCAACGCCAACGAGGCGCTGGTGGTGCT
Organism: Skermanella stibiiresistens SB22; assembly: GCF_000576635.1. GTDB lineage: Bacteria > Pseudomonadota > Alphaproteobacteria > Azospirillales > Azospirillaceae > Skermanella > Skermanella stibiiresistens. Next base: position 437,932 of record NZ_AVFL01000001.1, on the reverse strand, counting down.
GCGGAGCGAACAGCCGATCGACCTGCTGTTCAGCGACATCGTCATGCCGCCCGGCATGAACGGCGCCGAATTGGCGTGGCTGACCGAGCGCCTGCGTCCCGGCATCGCCATCCTGCTGACCTCCGGCTTCGCCGGCCACGCCGTCGCCGACGAGGACGCGACCGGCCGCGGCTACACCATGGTCGCCAAACCCTATTCCACCGCCGAACTGCGGAAGAAGCTGACCCAGGCGATGCGTGAGAAGGACAGGAACCGGGAGGGTGACCGGGACGCCGCGCGCGGCGGGATCAGGAGCTTGGAGACCGGCGACGGCGGACCGGATTTGATGACGGCTTGAGAGCGCGCGGCTCCACTCGAACGCGCCCGTCCTCCGCGGGAAAGACCGCCGACCGCTACGCCACGGTCTCCGCCGCCGTTCCCAGTTGCGCCGCCAGATAGCCGCGCACGATGGTCCGGGCGGTCGCGGGATTCTCGGCGCCGTCCAGCGAGGCGCGCAGCCACAAGCCGTCGATCAAGGCGGCGAGACCCGTCGCGGCCTCCTCCGCCCTGCCGTTGGGCAGCAGGCGGCGGAGATCGTAGAGCAGATTGGAGCGCAGGCGGCGGGCGTTGACGCGCTGGAGCCGGGCCAGTTCGGGCACGTGCGGGACTTGCGCCCAGAAGGCCAGCCACGCGACGATGACTGGCCGGTCGAACTGGGCGTCGGCGAAATTACCGTCGATGATGGCCGCCAGGCGTTGTTCCGGCGTCGAGGCCGCCGACAGGCGCTCCACCACGTCACGGCGCAACTGTTGCAAAAGAGTTCGCATGGTCGCCTCAAGAAGGTCGTCCTTGCTGCCAAAATAATGATGTATGATGCCAGTGGATACGCCCGCTTCCTTGCTGATCCGCGATATGGTAGCGTCAGCGAAACCGTACCGGCTGATCGACGTGATCGTCGCTTCGATCAACTGTTGTCGGCGTATCGGCTCCATACCGACTTTCGGCATGAGTAACTCCCCAACTTTCGGCTTTATCCGAAGGTGAACTTAGCTTTTTTTAATTGGACGTTCAATCGAAATAAGGTAGATCTGTTCGGCATCACGGGCATAACCTGCGGGAGTTACCTGATGCCGACTAGCCCTCACAATCAAAAGTTTGGTTTCGCCGCGCGCGGCTTGACGCGCGCCTTGGTGTTGGCATTCACCGTCTCCACCGTGGCGCTGACGGCCGCCGCCCCCGCACCGGTCCTGGCGGCCGAGGCGGCCCAATGCAAGACGGTCCGGTTCGGCGATGTCGGGTGGAGCGATATCGCGGCCACCACGGGAACGGCGTCGGTCGTGCTCCAGGGGCTGGGCTACCAGACCAAGACGCAGATCGCGTCGGTGCCGGTCGTGTTCCTCGGGTTGAAGAAGAAGGACATCGACGTCTTCCTCGGCAATTGGATGCCGACCATGGAGACCTTCATCAAGCCCTATGTCGACGACAAGTCGATCGAGGTCGTGCGCGCCAACCTGGAAGGCGCCAAGTACACGCTGGCGGTGCCAACCTACGCGGCGGAGGGCGGGTTGCGGTCGTTCGCCGACATCGCCAAGTTCAAGGACAAGCTGGACGGCAAGATCTATGGCATCGAGGCCGGCAACGACGGCAACGTCATCATCGACAACATGATCAAGGGCGATGCCTTCGGCCTGAAGGACTTCCGGCTGGTCGAGTCGAGCGAGGCCGGCATGTTGAGCCAGATCAAGCGGGCGGCCCGCTCGAAGCAATGGGCAGTGTTCCTGGGGTGGGAACCGCACCCGATGAACAAGGCGATCGACATGACCTATCTGACGGGCGGCGACGATTGGTTCGGGCCGAACCTGGGCGGCGCCACCGTCTACACCAACGTGCCGACCGGCTATCGCCAGACCTGCCCCAACGTCGGCAAGTTCCTGGAAAATCTCGTGTTCGACCTGAACATGGAGAACGAGATCATGACCGCGATCATCGACGATCACCAGCAGCCGGAGGCCGCGGCGACGGCGTGGCTCAAGAACAACCCGAAGGTGCTGGAAACCTGGCTCGCCGGTGTCACCACCGCCGATGGCAAGGACGGGCTGGCGGCGGTCAGGAAGCACCTGAAGCTGACCTGAACACCGCGGCGGGCTTTGGGTCGGAGCCAAGAGGATCGACAAGGCATGGGATTTGTCGCAAAAAGGCAGGTCAAGCCTTGTGCGGGCGCCTAAACTTTAGTCGTTTGGGCGCTTAGCCAATCCTCTCCCGTCGCCATTGGATGCCGAGCCATGGACACCCGGTTCAACCCGACCCCGATCGAAACAGCGCCGCCCTCCCTGGAGAACGCCTGCGTGATCCTGCTGGGCGGCGGCCTCGCCGATTGGGTCGGCATGGCGGATTGGATGGCTTTGGCGGGCCAGGTCGGGCGTCAGCGCCCCGTGGTGATCGTTCCGACCGGCGGCCCCTTCGTGGACACGGTGCGCGAGGCGGAGGACATGTGGCGCCTGCAGCCCGGCGTCGTGCGCCGGATGACGCTGCTGGCGATGGACAGCTTCGCCCTGATGCTGCACGGCATCCATCCCGAGATCGCGACCGCCTTGAACGCGTCAGAGATGCGGGTCAACGCGTCCGCCGGACGGGCCAGCGTCTGGCTTCCGTCATCGCTGGCGGCGGCGCGGCCGGACCTGATCGAGGATTGGGACGCCACCTCGGACAGTCTCGCGGCTTGGCTCGCGGTGGACGTGAAGGCCGAGCGGCTGATCCTGGTCAAGGCGGGAGCCTGCCCGTGCCACGGTCCGGGAAACCCGTTCGCGAGCGGCGGGCCGGATACCACGGCGATGGTTCGCGATGGCCTGCTCGGACCCGACTTCCCGGCGTGGCGGAGGCGGTTCCAGGGTGCCGTGTGGTGTGTCGAACGGGAGCGGGTCGAGGAAGTCGCGGCGGCGCTGGAGCGGGGCAACGGCTTGGGATGCCCCTTGGCGGCGACTCCGTGGCGGAGCACTGACCAAGGGACGGGCCAAGGGATGACTTGAGGTCGGTCAGGTGGTGCGGCGATTCCGGGTCAGCTTGCGGCCGATGGCCCGGGCCAGCAGTCCCAGCACCCAGACGCCGAGCGCCACCGCGACGCTGACCGCCGTGACGAAGATCCATTGAGCCTGCCCGAAGCCGCAGTTGCAGACGTTGAGCAAGTACGCGAAGACCGCCCCGCCGCACAGCAGGGCGAAGATTGCGTTGATCAAGGCTGGTTCTCCGTCGCTCAGGCGTGGGCCGCGAGGGCGTAGACGCGAGCCTCGGTCTCGGCCAGCACCCAGCCTTCGACCGTGACGGTCCTGCCCGCCGCGAAATCCTCACGGACCCGGCCGCGCAGCCAGCCATGGACCTCGGCATCGCCGGAGGCAGCGAGGCGATCCCGCTCGCCGCCGAAGATCGCGTCGATCAAACCGGCCCGCGTCTGGGCCGGGGACTGGCACACCGCGGTGTCGCCGTGACAAGCCGCTCCCACCCGACGCACGTCGCGCGGGCTGGAGAACAGGCGGAGAGCGCTGTCCGCCAGATCGCGGTCGCCCGCGCGCTCCGGCAGGGCGAAGGCGCCGGCGGGCGCCGTCACGGCGGCGAGACCGCCGACGGCGGCGAGGCTCGCCAGGGCGGAACGGCGGGTAAGCTCGATGCGGTTGCTCATGCTGTCAACAGCCCCTTCAAATGTCCGGCCAAGCGGACGGAGAGCGACGTGATGGTGAAGGTCGGGTTCGATGTGCCGACGGTCGTGAAGACGGAATTGCCGACGACGTAGAGGTTGTCGACGCTGTGGACCTTGCAGTTGGCGTCGACCACGCCGTCGCGCGGGTCGGCGCTCATCCGGGTCGTGCCGGCGTGGTGGAAACCCCAGGTGTCGAAGCGCGACCAGACATTGGGATCGTCCGCCATCTCGATCCGCATCCGGCCGATGCCCAGGCGCCCCAGTTCCTCGCCCATGATCTCCATCGAGCGGACGACGCTGTGCTTCTCGATCTCGCTGGTTTCCCAGTGCAGGTTGATCCGACGCAGTCCCAGATTGTCGACTTGGTCGTTCAGGGTGATGCGGCTGTCGGGGTTGGGGACCTGCTCGACCTCCATCTTCAGCAGCCAGACGCTCGTCTTCGCCTCGGAGCCGGTGATCCGCCGCGCGAGGTTGCCGGCGACGTAGTCGATGTCGCAGATGACGTTGCCGACATGGACGTTGAAGTCGCGAACCCAGCCGCCACCGGAGATGAACTTCTTCAGCCCGTCACGGATCGCGGCCAGCGACCGGTCGCCCTGGGTGCGGATGCCGTCATAGGGCTCCATGCTGAACTGCGCGTTGCAGATCCGCTCGGCCCGGATGGTCGGCTCGCTCAGGTGCAGCGAACCTTCCACGTACTCGCCGGTCGGCATGCCGTTCCGCTGATAGAAGCTGAGGTCGGACGAGCCGTCGGATACCAGGATCATGCCCGGGCTCGACACCCGGTGCTCCATGAAATAGCGCCCGACATTGTCGTGCTCGTTGCCGATGCCCTTGTTGCGCACCTTGTTGGCGTTGAGCAGCATCCGCGGGTTCTCCATCCCGCCGCAGGCCAGCACGAAGTGGCGGGCGCGGAAGGTGGAGCGGTTGCCGGCGGCGTTGACGACCGTGACCTCCTTGAGGAGGTCGTCGGTCTCGCCCATCACCATGTCGACGACGCTGCTGTTGAGATAGCAGGTGACGTTGGGCGAGGCCTTGACGGCGTCGCGGTGGACCTCGCCGAAGCGGGTGCCATGGATCTGGGTGGCGCCGGTGTGGAACTTGTCGGGGTCGAACGGCAGCATGGGCAGGCCGGCGGTCTTGGACCAATGCTGGCCGTCGAACAAGGCGGGATGCAAGCCGATGATCTCGGCGGCGCGCGGGAAATGCGCCTTGACGTCATCCAGCGTGATCGGCCAGCCGCTGTGCGGGATCCAATCGCGCTTCTCGTAGTCGATCGGGTCGAGACTGCGGCAATAGCCGCCCCAATGGTTGGTGGTTCCCCCGAAATAACGCAGACGGCACGCGTCCAGATCGGCATACTCGATGCCGGACTGGGTGCCTTCGTAGTTGGGCTGGCCGTTTTCCGGATAGTCGAAGCCGCCCGCCTCGATGATGGCGACGCGGAAGGGAGCGCCGGTCAATTCCAGCGCCATCGTGATGCCGGCGGCGCCGGCCCCGATGATGCAGATCTCGGTCTCGATAACTTCGCCGGCGGGTATTTCGGCGCCTTCTAGGATCATATCTCTCAGTCCCTGGTCACGGCGAGCGGGAGCCTAGGTTTTCACCCTGGACGCGGACAATCGAGCAGGGTTGGTACTCCAAACGCCACAAATCAAAGGTAGAGCAACCGGCTCGGCCACCAACGTGTTTCCCCGGCACCGACGATTCAAGGAGACCCTCATGGCCCACATGGATACCGCCTTCGTGTTCGATCTGGACGGCACCCTGATCGACAGCGTCTACCAGCACGTGCTGGCTTGGCAGGAAGCTCTGGACGCGGAGGGGATCGAGCTTTCCGCTTGGCGCATCCACCGCAAGATCGGCATGAGCGGCGGACTGTTCACGAACATGCTGGTCCGCGAGACCCAGTTAGACATCAACCCCGAGTTGCTCGGTCGGCTGCGGAAGAGGCACGCCGAGGCCTACCACCGCCAAGCCGGCAAGCTGCGGGCCCTGCCCGGCGCCAAGGAGCTGCTGGCGCACCTGACCGGCGCCGGCATCCCTTGGACGATCGCCACCAGCGGCAGGATGGAGACGGCGGCGCCCGCCCTCGAGATCCTGGGCGTCGACCTGGAGCGGGTGAAGGTGGTGACGCGCGATCAGGTCAAATACGCCAAGCCGGATCCCGACCTGTTCTTGACCGCCGCCGAGCGATTGGGAGTCGACATCCAATCGACCATCGTGGTCGGAGACAGCATCTGGGACACCCTGGCGGCCCAGCGCGCCCGTGCCCTGAGCGTCGGTTTGCTATGCGGTGGCTATGGCGAGGACGAGCTTCAGAGGGCGGGAGCCTTCCGGGTCTACGAGGATCCGGCCGACCTGCTGAGGCACTTGGACGAGGTCGGCGGACGGCGCTGAGGGAAGGCGCGGGCGGCGGGAACAAGGAATGCCGACAATGCGTTCTTTCGGCCATGGAAAACTCCTATCCGTTGCCGCGCGAGACGCGGCGCCCGGCGCGGGCCAGGATCGCCCGCCAGCCGCTTGCCGCGAAGCTCCAGTCCCGTCCGCCGCGTGGCTTCGGCGCGCTTGACCTCGCCATCCGGAAATACTGCCTGGAAGACCCCGGCCCGATCGCCAACGCGGTCAAGATCGCCGGCCGCTACGGCATCAAGCGCCATGTCCTGATCCCGGGGTTCGCCCTGTGCTGGGTGGCCGGACGCAAGGCCGACCTGCCGGAGTTGGAGCGCGCCGGCAAGATCGGGCTGACCGGCGTGGTGGCGACGGCCCTGGTCGCCGAGGTGATCAAGCGGAGCCTGTGCCGCGCCCGTCCCTGCGATTGTGGCGACTCCGCCGAATGGGGCACCAAGGGCGCCCGTTCCTTCCCGTCGGGCCACGCCGGCAGCGCCTTCGCGGCGGCCACCGCCATCGCCTGCGTGGTGGAGGACCGCCGTGTCGGCGCTGGCGCGCTGGTGGCGGCGGGCGTGCTGGCGGGAGGCCGGGTTATCGCCGACCGGCACTGGGCCTCCGACGTGCTGGCCGGCGCCGCGCTCGGCACGGCGGTGACCGCGCTGGGAGCGTGGTGGATCACGCGGAAGGATATCGGCAGGTAGGGGGAAAAGTGGGGGGAGATGGTGTCCGCGGCGGGATTCGAACCCACGGCCCCAGGATTCATGCCACTTCGGCTTTCGCCGCCGCCGGGATCCCGAAAGCTCCCGGCGTTCGTGGTCTGGACTGTCCCTTCACCATGGGCCGAAGCCGACAGGTGCCGCCCGTCCAGTCTCTACACCTTCCCAGGCCTTTCGGCCGGGGCTTGGCTCGGGATTGGCAAGGTGTGCTGTGACACCGGAGCTTTCCCCGACTTTGAGCGGTTCCGCCGCGCGGTTTCCCATCGCGACGCCCAATTGAACTTAGGAATCCTGTGCTCTATCCTGCTGAGCTACGCGGACATTATCTCCCGCCGTCTGTCTAGCGGTTTTCACCCCCTGCGGCAACCGGCAAATCACCCGCTTCGTATCGACCGGGGGCGGTGGTCGTGCTATGTCGTTGACCATGAGCGACACCACGCAAACCGACCCCGTCCAGACGGTTTCCGATCAGCCGGAACCCGCGGCGAAGACCGTAGATGGCCTCTACCTCGTGGATGGCTCCGGCTTCATCTTTCGCGCCTTCCACGCCATCCCGCCCCTGACGCGGAGCGACGGCACGCCGGTCAACGCGGTGATGGGCTTCACCAACATGCTGATGAAGCTGCTGGCGGACCATCACGCCGAGGCGGTGGCGGTGATCTTCGACAGCAAGCGGCTGAACTTCCGCAACGAGTTCTACGCCGACTACAAGGCCCATCGGCCAGAGCCGCCCGAGGAGTTGAAGCCGCAGTTCGGCATCATCCGCGAGGCGGTCGAGGCGTTCTGCGTGCCGTCGATCGAGCTGGAGGGCTATGAGGCGGACGACCTGATCGCGACCTACGCGCGTTTGGCGCGCGAACAGGGGCGGCAGGTGACGATCGTCTCGTCCGACAAGGACCTGATGCAGCTGGTCACCGACGGTGTCGCCATGCTCGACCCGATGAAGAACAAGGTGATCGGGTTCGAGGAGGTCTTCGAGAAGTTCGGCGTGACGCCCGACAAGGTGGTGGATGTCCAGGCCCTGGCCGGCGATCCGGTCGACAACGTGCCCGGCGTGCCCGGCATCGGCATCAAGACCGCCGCCCAGCTGATCGGCGAATATGGCGACCTGGAAACGCTGCTGGAGCGGGCCGGCGAGATCAAGCAGCCGAAGCGCCGTCAAGCGCTGATCGACAACGCGGAACTGGCGCGCGTCTCCAAGCGGCTGGTCCAGTTGGACGATCAGGCGCCGGTGCCGACGCCACTCGATGATCTGAAGGTCCGCGAGCCCGACCATGAAAAGCTGCTGAATTTCCTGCGCCAGCAAGGCTTTCGATCGATCATCACTCGGGTCGAGAACGAGATTCGGGCCGACGGCAGGCTGGTCGATGGCGCCGCGGCGCCCTCCGGATCGACGCCCACCTCGGCATCCGCCACCGCTTTGCCAACCTCCGCGCCGGAGGTCAGGGCCAGCGCGCGCTTCGACGGCAAGGGCACCTACGAGTTGGTCCAGACGGTCGAGGCGCTGGACCGCTGGATCGCGGCCGCCCATGCGGCGGGTACGGTGGCGGTCGATACCGAGACCGACTCGCTCCACGCCTGCAGTTGCAAGATGGTTGGCATCTCGCTGGCGGTCGAACAAGGTGCGGCCTGCTACATCCCGGTTGGCCATGTCGGTCCCGACGGGGTGCCTGCGGAAGGATCGCTCGACCTCGCCCCCAGCGACGCGCCGCCGCAACTGCCGGTCGAAGAGGTTGTGGCGCGGCTGAAGCCGCTGCTGGAGGACCCGGCCATCCTGAAGGTCGGGCATAACCTGAAGTTCGATATCCAAGTGTTCGGCGGCCACGGCATCCGGCTGGCCCCGATCGACGACACCATGTTGATCAGCTACGTGCTGGAGACGGGCCTGCATGGCCACGGCATGGACGAGCTGTCGAAGCTGCACTGCGACTACACCCCGATCACCTACGATCAAGTGACCGGCACCGGCAAGTCGCGCGTGACCTTCGACCGAGTGGCGCTGGACAAGGCGACCGAGTACGCGGCGGAGGACGCCGACGTGACACTGCGCCTGTATCAGGCGCTGAAGCCGCGGCTGGTCCCGGAACGGCTGACCACCCTGTACGAGACGATCGAGCGGCCCCTGGTGCCGATCATCGCCGACATGGAGGCGGAGGGCATCCTGGTCGATTGCGATGTGCTGAAGGAGCTGTCAAAGGATCTGGCCTCCCGCTTGGCCGAGCTCGAGATAGAGATCCACCGCGTCGCGGGCCACACCTTCAACGTCGGCTCGCCCAAGCAATTGGGCGACGTGCTGTTCGGCGAGATGGGCCTGCAAGGCGGCAAGAAGGGCAAGACGGGGGCGTATTCGACCGACAGCGCGACGCTTGAGCCCTTGGCCGAGCAGGGCCACGACATAGTCCAGAAGGTGCTGGACTGGCGCCAGTTCTCCAAGCTGAAGAGCACCTACACCGATAGTCTGCAGCAGCAGATCGACGCCAAGACGGGCCGGGTCCACACCTCGTTCTCGCTGGCGATCACCACCACCGGCCGCCTGTCGTCCAATGATCCCAACCTCCAAAACATCCCGATCCGGACTGAGGAGGGCCGCAAGATCCGCCGCGCCTTCATCGCCAAGCCGGGCCACACGCTGCTGTCGGTCGACTATTCGCAGATCGAGCTGCGGCTGGTGGCGGAAATGGCCGGGATCGAGGCGCTGAAGCACGCGTTCCGCGAGGGCATCGACATTCACGCGATGACCGCCAGCCAGGTCTTCGGCGTGCCGCTGGACCAGATGACCGGCGACATCCGGCGCAAGGCCAAGGCGATCAACTTCGGCATCATCTATGGCATCAGCGGCTTCGGCCTGGGCCGCCAGCTCGGCATCTCGGCCGGCGAGGCGAACTCCTTCATCAAGACCTATCTGGAGCGATTCTCGGAACTGGCCGCCTTCATGGACAAGACCAAGGAGTTCTGCCGCAAGAACGGCTATGTGACGACCCTGTTCGGCCGGCGCTGCCACATCCAGGGGATCGCCGAGCGGAACCCGGCGCGCCGACAGTTCGCCGAGCGACAGGCGATCAACGCGCCGATCCAGGGCACCGCCGCCGATATCATCAAGCGCGCCATGGTCCGCATCCCGTCAGCGCTGGAGGCCGCCGGGCTGACCGGCCGCATGCTGCTCCAGGTGCATGACGAGTTGATCTTCGAGGTGCCGGAAGCCGAGGCTGCTGAAACCTCGGAGGTCGTGCGCCGGGTCATGGAAGGTGCGGCGAGCCTCGGCGTCCCGCTGGTCGCCGAGGCTGGCACCGGCCACAGCTGGGCCGACGCGCACTGATCGCCAGCGCGGGGGCCACGCGGTCCCCCGCGGGACGGCTCAGTTCGGCTTGGGACCGGTGAAAACCGCCTCGGCACTCGCCGCGTCCAGGATGCCGTCAGCCCAGGCGTTGAGTTCCGCGTCGCTGGCACCGAGCACACGATCGGCCATTGCGGGAGGCACCGGGCCGAAACGACGCCGCAACTGGCGCAGCAGGATGTCCGCCTTGCCTTGAGCCCTGCCCTCCGCCTTGCCTTCGGCTTTCCATTCCTCCGCCGCGATCGACATGATCCTCATCTCCTGGCCTGGAACGATCTCCCTCAAGGCGTCGCGCAGTATGGCGGCGTTGACCTCGTTGGGTTCGGTGAGAAGGTAGCGCACGACGGCCACCAAGTCATCAAAGCTGATCGCCAGGGCCGCGCGGCCCAACAGGACCAGCGTGTCGAACAGGTCGCCTTGGCGGGAGCCATGCTTGAGCACCAGCAAACCGGCTCGCAGCACCTTCTCGCGCGAGAGGCTGGCATCGTCGTCGCGGCCGATATCGGCCAGGAAGTATCGGAAATCCAGCAGATAGGGGCGGAGCGACTCGTCTCCCAAATCCATGCCGGCGGCGAAGTTCAAGGGTATCCGCCACTCGGCGTCGCCGTGGTAGACGACCAGCGGCAGGATCGGCGGCAGGGGCAGGAGGTTGCCGTCGGCGTCCTTGCCTTCCCGCTTATCCCACCACTGCCAGATGTTGGTTTGATAGCCGAGCAGCTGTAGCCTGATCCGAAGCGGAGGCCAGGACTTGTGCTCGATCAGCGTGTAAATGAAAGCCGCCCCACCATGGATGGTGCGGGCGCGGTAGAGCAGATCCGTCCTGTACTCGCGAAGCTCCCGGTCCACGAAGGTGCCGGGCTCCAGGACCGGATCGTCCTTCGTGAGAAGTCGGGCCACATCGGCGGGAAACCGCTCGCGGATCAAGGCTCCCGCGGTTTCCGGCCGTTCGAGCAGGCGTTTGAAGAATTGGTCATGGCGCTGGATCAGGCGCGTGGTCATGGGATGGGACCGCCGGTCGGGAGAGGAACATGCGGGAGTAGTCGCATGCCCGACCGGCGCCCTCCCAGCGAAGCCTCACCCGGCCCGCCGCGTCAAAAACGCTCTCAGGCCGCGACCGTGAACTCGGCCTCGGTCTTGGCCTTGATGTCCTCGACAGTCACGCCGGGGGCGATCTCGATCAGGGTCAGGCCACCGCCATTCTCATCGACCGAGAAGACGCCCATGTCGGTGATGATCATGTCGACCACGGCGGCACCGGTCAGCGGCAGGTTGCACTGCTTGAGGATCTTCGGCTCGCCGTCCTTGGAGGCGTGCTCCATCACGACGACGACCTTCTTGACGCCGGCGACCAGATCCATGGCGCCGCCCATGCCCTTGACCATCTTGCCCGGGATCATCCAGTTGGCGAGATCGCCATTGGCCGCCACCTGCATGGCGCCGAGGATCGACAGGTCGATGTGGCCGCCGCGGATCATGCCGAAGCTGTCGGCGCTGCTGAAGTAGCTGGTCTTGGGCAGCTGGGTGATCGTCTGCTTGCCGGCGTTGATCAGGTCGGGGTCCTCCTCGCCCTCAAAGGGGAAGGGGCCCATGCCGAGCATGCCGTTCTCGCTCTGGAGCGTGACCTCGATGCCGTCGGGAATGTAGTTGGCGACCAGGGTCGGGATGCCGATGCCCAGGTTGACGTAGAAGCCGTCGCGCAACTCCTTGGCCGCGCGCGCCGCCATCTCCTCACGGGTCCATGCCATTGTCTTGTTCCTCCCCTTGATCCGAATTCAGGCGCGCTTGCGGACGGTGCGCTGCTCGATGCGCTTGCCGGCGTCGGCCACGTTGATGATGCGCTTGACGAAGATGCCGGGCGTGATGATGTGGTCCGGATCGAGCTCGCCGGGTTGGACCAGGGTCTCGACCTCGGCCACCGTGACCTTGGCCGCCGACGCCATCATCGGGTTGAAGTTACGCGCGGTCTTGCGATAGACGAGGTTACCCTCGGTGTCGCCCTTCCAGGCGTGGACGACGGATAGGTCGGCGAACAGCCCCCGCTCCATCACATAGGTCTCGCCGTCGAACTCGCGGACCTCCTTGCCCTCGGCGACCAGGGTGCCGACACCAGTCTTCGTGAAGAAGGCCGGGATGCCGGCGCCACCGGCGCGGATGCGCTCGGCCAGCGTGCCCTGCGGGTTGAACTCGATCTCGAGCTCGCCGCCCAGGTACTGCTTGGCGAAGGTCTTGTTCTCGCCGACATAGGAGGAGATCATCTTGCGGATCTGGCGGGTCTCCAGCAGCACGCCGAGACCGACATTGTCGATGCCCGCGTTGTTGGAGATAACGGTCAGGCCCTTGACGCCCGAATCACGGATCGCCTCGATCAGGACCTCCGGAATGCCGCACAGGCCGAAACCGCCGGCCATGATCGTCATGTCGTCGAACAGCAGCCCCTCGAGGGCGCTCTTGGCGTCGGCGTAGACCTTCTTCATCCCTTTATCCTTGTCGATTATCGTTGTAAGCCCATCGCACCGGACCAGGGTCCGCTCGGCGCGCTTGCCCAGCGATCCCAGCGTCGATACGTTCGGCACCGTTGCCTCCAGGGGCCGTTGCTGCAAGGGATAGTGCGGTGCCGCATGCCCTGTCAATCCAGCGCATGCCGCGGCGGCACCCTCGCGGCGCCCTTTTCCCTTTATCGCGGCTCCCGATCCCCCGTCCCATACGTTCAAGGCGAGACCGGACACCATGCGTGAAAAATGCTCGATCTCGCGTTGACCTCAGCCGTGGCCTTGCTGGTGACGATCGATCCGATCGGCACCGGACCGGTCTTCGCGGCGCTGACCCGTGGATCGGATGACGCCCACCGCCGGCTGATGGCGGTCAAGGGGGTCCTGATCGCGGCCTGCATCCTGTTCGTCTTCGCCTTCGCCGGCAATTTCCTGCTGCGGGCCCTGGGCATCGGCCTTCCCGCGTTCCGGATCGCCGGGGGCATCCTGCTGCTGCTGCTCGCCATCGACATGGCCTTCGCGCGGCCGAGCGGGCTACGCAGCACGACCGAGCCGGAACAGGCGGAAGCCAGCCTGAAGGATGACATCTCGGTCTTCCCACTCGCCATACCGCTGATCGCGGGACCGGGAGCCCTGACCTCGCTCCTGCTGTTGATGGGCAGGACGGAGGGCGACATCCTGGGCCAAGCCGTGGTGCTGGGCGTCCTGGCGCTGGTCCTGCTGACCAACCTCGGCGTGCTGCTGGCGGCGGCCAAGGTCACCAAGCTGATGGGTGTCACGGGGGTCAACGTGGTCAATCGGATCCTCGGTATCCTGCTGGCGGCGCTGGCCTGCCAGTTCGTCATCGACGGAATCATGCAAAGCGGGATCGTCCGGACATGAATATTGCCCCCGACCATCATCCAGGCTCCTGGACCATCGGGTTCGACGGCGACGACACGCTGTGGCACAACGAGTCGATCTTCTCCATGACGCAGGAGCGGTTCCGGACCATCCTGGGCGGCATCGACGCCGCCGAGGTCGACCGCCGGCTGCTGGAGGCGGAGCGCCGCAACCTCGGCCTGTTCGGCTATGGCATCAAGGGCTTCGTCCTGTCGATGATCGAGACGGCGATCGAGGTGACCGGCGGCGAGGTCGACGCGCGCGACATCCAGACGCTGATCGATTGCGGCAAGTCTATGCTGGCACATCCGGTCGAACTGCTCGACGGCGTCGCCGAAACGGTCGAATACCTCGCCAACAGCCACCGGCTGGTGCTGATCACCAAGGGCGACCTGTTCGACCAGGAGAGCAAGATCGCGAGATCCGGCTTGGCGGACCTATTCGACCGGATCGAGATCGTGTCGGAGAAGGACCCGGAAACCTATCGCCGGGTGCTGGCGCGCCACGACATCGAGCCCGAGCGCTTCCTGATGGTCGGCAACTCCGTCCGCTCCGATATCCTGCCGGTGCTGGAGATCGGCGGCCAAGCCGTCCATGTGCCCTACCATATCACCTGGGCCCATGAGCACGTCGAGCCACCGGCGGAAGGCTATCGCCGGATCGAGGGCATGGCCGAATTGACCGGCGTGATCGCGGCGCTATGAACCGCGACGAGGATGGCCTTCCCGATCCCCGTCTGACGGGGCTGACCGCCGGCTTCGTGGCGGAGGTCCGCTCCCGCCTGGATGACGGCGATGTCGACCGGATTCGGGACTTGGCGGAACCGCTGGGTCACGCCGATCTGGCCGATTTGTTGGAATCGCTCGACACGCGCGAGCGGGGCCGGCTGGTCCAGGCGATCCGCGGCACATTCGATCCGACGGTCCTGACCGAGTTGGACGACAGCGTCCGGCTGGAGGTGGTCGAGCAATTCGACACGGTGGAACTGGCGGCCGCCATCGCCAACCTGGAGAGCGACGACGCGCTTTACCTGATCGAGACGCTGGACGACGTTCACCGGATCGCCGTGATGCAGGCGATGCCGGCGGCCTTCCGCGCGATCCTGGAACAGGGTCTGGCCTATCCGGAGTCCAGCGCCGGCCGCCTGATGCAGCGCGACGTGGTGGCGGTTCCAGGTTTCTGGACGGTCGGCGAGACGATCGACTTCCTGCGCCGCAGCCAAGGGCTGCCCGACGACTTCTACGATCTGTTCGTGGTCGATCCCGCCCATCGTCCCATCGGCACGGTCCCGACCAGCCGCGTGCTGCGCAACCCGCGCGAGACGCGGATCGCCGACATCATGGAGGATAGGGGCCTCGGCGTTCCCGCCGACATGGACCAGGAACAGGTGGCCGACATCTTCCGGCGCAACGACCTGGTCAGCGTGCCCGTGGTCGACGCCGCCGGGCGGTTGGTCGGCGCGATCACCGTGGACGACATCGTCGACGTGATCGACGAGGAGGCGGAGGAGGACCTGCTGGGACTGGCGCGGACCGGCGAGCGCGACATCTATGCCTCGCCGCTCCGCACGGCGCGGCGGCGCCAGAGCTGGCTGCTGATCACCCTGGTCAACACCATCCTCGCCTCGATCGTGATCTCCCGCTTCGAGGGGGCGATCCAGGAGATCGTGGCGCTGGCCGTCCTGATGCCGATCGTCGCCGCGATGGGCGGCAACGCCGGCATGCAGGTCATCACCGTGATGGTGCGGGCGCTGGCGGCGCGCGATCTGGTGGCCGGCGGCACGTGGCGCGTGATCGGCAAGGAGGTCGTCGTCGGCGTCATGAACGGTCTCGTCTTCGCGACCGTGATGGGCACCATCGCGACCCTGTGGTTCGGCGATCTGAGCCTGGGACTGGTGCTGGCCAGCGCCATGATGTTCAACATGGTCTGGGCCGGGCTCGCCGGGACGGTGATTCCCCTGACGCTGGACCGCTTCGACATCGACCCCGCCGTGGCGGCCGGTCCGTTCCTGACGACCACCACCGACGTGCTGGGCTTCTTCGTCTTCCTGGGGTTGGCCAGCACCTTCCTGCTGTGAGCCGCCGTCGGGGACCGGCGGCCTTCGCTACACGATGACCTTGTTGCGCAGCAGGGCCAGCATCGGGACGTCGCTCGGCCGGTTGCCGTATCCCCAGGTCTCGGCGAAGGGGCCGTGGTGGTTGAGATAGGCCGACACCCGCTGCGCCTTGATCGCGCGCACGCAGTTGCCGCCCTTCATGTGACCGGTGAGTACGCCATCCACCTCCTCCAGTCCGGTCGCGAGCAGATCGTCGACCCCAAGGTCCCGCAACAGCACCGGCATGTAGAGGTCGAGGGCGCCGGTCGCCACGACGACGCGGCGGCCGGCGTCCTGATGCGCCTTGAGCGCGTCCAGGATCGGGTTGTTCCAGCGGACCCATCCCGCCAGCCGTTCCGCCGCGGCCATCGCCTCGGCGACCGGCACACCCGCAAGGGTCTGGCGCAGCAGGATCGCCTTGGTCGATGTGCGGATGTCGGAGCCGAGTTGCCGTTTCATCGCGTGGAGTTGGATGGCGCCGTGCACGGCGCGCGCCAGCGACAGTCGGGCGCGGCGGCTCCCCACGATCTGCGACAGGAAAGGCAGCAGGCTGTCGCCGCGCACCAGGGTGCCATCGAAGTCGAAGAACGCCACCTCCCGGCGATCGTCTCCCGCATCCCGATTGGGACTTGGGGACGACGGCTCGCCGAACGCGGTCGGCCGAAGGAGGGCTTTGCCGGTGCTCACGGATCGGATCTCGGTCAAGGGGGAAATTCCCGGTCGATCAAATACTCCACTCTCCCAGATGGCTCAACCCCCACGGATCCGAACCACGATTAAGGATGGTCCGCACGATTATGGTAAACGACATGCAATCTTTGGTGACGCCGATTGTTGATGGAATACCCCGGTTTCGCGAACGTGAGTTGGCGAGGGGCGACCGGGAGAGAGAGGGAGGATCAAAGCCATGCGAATTCTCATCGTCGAGGACGAGGCGATCATCGCACTTTGCATCGGGATGACGTTGCGGGAAGCCGGGCATGACGTGATGGGGCCCGTGTCGTCCCTGAGCGCCTGCGCCAAACTGGCTGGTGACACGATGCCGGACCTGGCGTTGGTGGACATCAACCTGGAAAGCGGTGGCAGCGGCGTCGACGTGGCGCGGATGCTGATGGAACGCTGGGGCGTCATGTCGATCTTCGTCAGCGCCCAAGAGGTCGTGGCCCGACGCGCCCGCGACGCGGCGGTCGCCCATTTGAACAAGCCGTTCGACACCAAGACCCTGCTCGCCAGCGTGGATATCGCGGAGACCCTTCTCCAAGGCGTGATGCCGACCCGGGTGCCATTCGGGCTGGAACTGTTCGTCCAGCCGGGTGACCTGCGCCCGCTGCACTGAACGTGGCTGGCGTGGCTACGGAATTGGAAGACGGGGGAGCATGCCGATGGCGCGGTCGATGAGACGGGTCTACCAGACATTGCCGGTCGCTTGCCTCGCGGGTGGCGGGGCCTTGGTGATGGCGGGCGTGACGAAGGGCCGCTTGGCTGGAACGTTGATGCTGGCGGCGGGTGTGACATTGGCCGGCTTCGGGCTGTTCGGGATCAGGGCGCGCCAGGGCTGGCGCGAGGCCGATCGAATCCCCGATGTTGGCCGACTGGCGAATTTCGGACCCTTGCGTCCGACCGGCGAGATGGTCGATCCGACGGAGTCCAAGCGTTTCGCGGCGTTCGGCGACGGGGAACCAGTACCCGAGGGTTCCGGTGCAGGTTACGGAACGGTTAGATCCGCCGGACCGGAGAGTTTGCGCGACCGTGACCCGCGTCCGTGGGACAAGGTCGACGAGGGGCTGGACGAGACGTTTCCCGCCAGCGATCCCCCGGCCTACTCGCCCGGTACCGCCTGAACCGGTCCGGTCTGGGTGCCCGCGGCCGTGTCGAGGGATGTCCAGCGCTCCGTCTCCGCGTTGAGAACGGCTCCGAACAGCACGGCATAAGCCAGCATGTAGAGCCAGATCATCAAAGTGAGCACCGCGCCGGCCATTCCGAATGCCGTCTCGTAATGGGCGATCCGGCGGACATAGAGCGAGAACCCCACCGAGATCAGCATCCACAGGACCGACGCCGCGATGGCTCCCCAGCCGACCCAGCGCCACTTGGGGGAGGACCGGCTGGGCGCCACGCGGTAGCAGACCGACAAGGCGGCGACGATGATGACGCCGACGATGGGCCAGCGCCCGATCATCGCGGCGGTCATCCAGAGCGGTTGGTCGCCATTGGAGCCCAGGAGTTCCGGTCCGACGGTCATGATTCCGATCGAGGCCACCACCAGCACCGACGCCCCCAGTCCCAGCAGCAGGGCCAAGCCATTGAGCTTGAGGAATCCGCGCGTCTCGACCTCGTCATAGGCGTGGTTGAGCGCCGCGATCAGGGCGCGCATGCCGAACAAGGCGCTCCACAGCAGCATCACGATGGTGCCGGCCAGTCCCCATCCGAACCGATCCCCCGAGCCTCGGGCGGTCGCCATCAGGTCACCGAACAGCGTCCTCATCGCCTCGTCCGGCAGGATGACCTCCAACTGGCTCATGCGATGCTGGACATCGCCACCACCCCCCAGCAGGCCAAAGCTGATCACCAGCAACGCCAGCAGGGGAACCAGCGTGTAGAAGCCGAAGAAGGCGACACCCGCGGCCGACACCCAGATGGCCTTGTCCACCAGCCGGTACCACACGCGCTTCAAGATGCCCCACCAGCCCGCGTCCGGGATCGCGGCGGGATGGTCGGCGTGCTCACCCGGCCGGCCGGGAATGGGAATTTCAGTCATGGAATGAACATCGGCGGGAAATCGATAAGCGTCGCCCCATATCTATCCTCGACTTCCGTGAACTCAACGCCGCGGGTCATGGAGTTCCGCGAAGCGCGGACAGAAGATGACTTTCGAGCGGCGGCTGGAACAGTTTACGCCGATCTTGATTTCCCCTGGTTCGCGAAAATACGGGGATGTCGGTCGGTCTTCGCTGTTACTGGAAGCGGATAACCATTCAGGAGACAACAATGGCTGATCTTACGGGTATTCTCGGCACGATGCTCGCCACCGGCATGGGCGGCCACAGCCGCCGCGGTCCCTCGTTCTCGGCCTCTCCCTTCGGGATGGGCGGTGGGCTTGGTGGCCTGGGCGGCGGCGGAATGCGCGCCGGTGCCGGTGGCATGGATTTCAAGAACGTGGCGGGTCTCGGCGCCCTGGGTTACTTGGCCTACAAGGCGTTCCAGGAGCGTCAGGCCAATATGGGCCAGCAGGGTGGAAGCCACCAAAGCGGAGGGCGGCAGGGCGGCGGTTCCGGCGGGATCGGCGACATCATCGGCGGCATTTTCGGCGGCGGCCAATCCGGAGGCGCCACGGGTGGCGGACAGGGCGGCTCCCTCGCCGACAAGCTTGGCGGCATGTTCGGTCAGCCGCGTCAGGAACCCGCTCCGGAGGCGGGACAGGGCTATGGTCGCCCGCCCAGTCAGATCCCCTCGGGTGGCGGCGTGGAGCCGGCGAGCGCCTATCCCGATGTCGCGATGGACGACAACCGGGCGCTCCTGTTGATCCGCGCGATGATCGCCGCGGCCAACGCCGACGGCGAGATCAGCGCGCAGGAACGGCAGGGCATCATGGCGAAGCTGGACGAGGCCGGCGCCGGTCCGGACGAACGGGCCGTGGTGGAGCGTGAATTGGCCTCTCCCATATCGATGGACGCCCTGGTCCGCGAGGTCCGCGATCCCGAAACGGCCGAACAGGTCTATCTGGCGTCGGCCCTGGCGATCGAGCCGGATACCCAGGCGGAGAAGTCCTACCTGCAATACCTCGCCGCCCGCCTCAACCTCGACCCCCAACGGGCCGAGCAGTTGCACCAAGTCGCCTGACGCGGTCTTGTCGATTCGGGGAGGTCCGCCAACGGGCGGACCTCCCCCACTGAAACAACCAAGTGGTAGAGGCGACCATTGATGACCTCATTCCGGATGATGTTGCTCGCGGGTGTATTGGCCGTGACGGCGTGCGCCAACACGGCCGATAGCGACTTGGATGACGGACCGGAGATCGAGATCCCCGTGGGTGGCGAGACGGTCGAGTGACGGCTCCACCAATCATCCGGTGGCGCGTCGCTTGTGGGGTGCCGGGGCGGCGGCTAGTGTCAGTGCCGATACAGTGAAGAAGTCCATCATGAGGCAAAGCGTGACGCCCCGGCCCATCATAATCGACACCGACCCGGGACAGGACGACGCGGTCGCCCTCCTGCTCGCCCTCGCCGCCCCCGAGGAGCTTGAGATCCTGGGAATCACCGTCGTGGCCGGCAACGTGCCGCTGCCCCTGACGGTCAGGAACACGCTCAAGATCTGCGAACTGGCGGGTAAGCCGGAAATCCCCGTTTACGCCGGCTGCGCCCGGCCGATGATGCGCCGGAGCGTCACGGCGGAGCAGGTCCACGGCAAGACCGGCCTGGACGGCCCCGATCTGCCGGAACCGGTGATGCGCGTCAGGCCGGGGCATGGCGTCGACTTCATGGTCGATACGCTGATGGCGGCCCATGACGCCTCGGTCACCCTGTGCATGCTCGGGCCCCTGACGAATTTGGGCATGGCGCTGGTCAAGGAGCCGGCGATAGTCACCAAGATTCGGGAGGTCGTGCTGATGGGGGGCGCCTGGATGGAGGTCGGCAACGTCACGCCGGCGTCCGAGTTCAACATCCACGTCGATCCCCACGCGGCGCACAACGTGTTCGCCTCGGGCGTGCCGATCACGGTGATGCCGCTCGACGTGACCCACAAGGCGCTGACGACGCGCGAGCGGGTCGCCCGCTTCCGGGCGCTGGGCACGCCGGTGGGAACCGCCGTGGCCGACCTGCTGGGGTTCTTCGAACGGTTCGACGAGGCGAAGTACGGAACCGACGGCGCGCCTCTTCACGATCCTTGCGTGATCGCGTGGCTGCTGCGGCCCGACCTGTTCCAGGGCCGCCGCGTCGCCGTCGAGATCGAGACGGGGTCGGAGCGCACCATGGGCATGACCGTGGTGGACTGGTGGGGCGTCTCGGGCCAACCGGCCAACGCGCTGGTGATCAACCAGATCGACTCCGACGGCTTCTTCGATCTGCTGACCACGCGGCTGGCGTCGCTCTGAATCGGAAGGCCGTCAGCCCGCCGCCAGCGCCATGTCGGCCTGGACCGCGCGGCGCCGCACCGATTCCTGCCGGCTCAACTCGCGGCGGCGGATCACCTCGTAGAAGACGGCGCCCAGGATGGTCAGCCCGATCATGATGACCGATAGCGCGTTGACGGCGGGTGTCAGGCCTGTGCGGACCTTGGAGGCGATGTAGACGGTCAGCGTCGTGTCCAAGCCGCGCACGAAGATGGTCGTGTTGTAGTTCTCGAAGCTCTGCAGGAACGCGATGAAGGCCGCCGACAGGATGGCTGGCATCAGGTAGGGCAGCGTGATCCGGCGGAACACCTGGAGATGGCTGGCGCCGAGGTCGAGCGCCGCCTCCTCCTGCGTCAGGTCGAATCGTTGCAGGCGCGCCATGAACATCAGCATCGCATAGGCCGCGATG
This sequence comes from Skermanella stibiiresistens SB22, assembly GCF_000576635.1. Taxonomy (GTDB): domain Bacteria; phylum Pseudomonadota; class Alphaproteobacteria; order Azospirillales; family Azospirillaceae; genus Skermanella; species Skermanella stibiiresistens. The sequence continues at coordinate 416,836 of NZ_AVFL01000001.1, read as the reverse complement.
AAGCTGGATTGGGCGATCACGGTCAGGAAGATACCACCCTTGACGTCGAGCCAGCGGTCCCAGAACACCAGCGTCGAGATCCCGATGATGACGCCCGGTGTCAGCAAGGGCGATACCATGACGGCGTAGAGGACCGTCCGCGCCCGGCTGTGGAGCCGGTAAAGCAGGAGCGCCGCCGCGAGTCCGATCGGGACCGCCAGAGCGATCACTCCCAAAGCTATCAGGAAACTTGTCCACAGGGCTGTCCACATGGCCCCGTCGTTCCAAAGCACCTTGAACCAGTCCAAGGTGAAGCCAAGCCACGGAGCCACCGTGGGAAAGCGGCTGGTGTTGAAAGTCGCGGCCGTCATGATGATCAGCGGCAAGAACAGATAGCTGAAGAACAAAACGAGATAGAGGATGACGAGCGATGAGCGGATCCGATCGGCGGTCATGCCACGCTCTCCCGAACGATAATCCACATTTTTCCACACCTTCTCCAAACGACCCGGAACGGTCTTGGCCAAACCGCCGGTCACCGATATTCCCCGACGGCCAGCGCTGGATGGAAGCCTATCCGACCCGCTGTCCACAGGCTCCTTGGAACCGGACGAATACGGTTGTGACTAACCTTCGATAGCTACAATATATTGAAGCCATGGGCGCGCGTCTTTACCAAATGTTGAAGGTCATACCTATTATAACGCTTCCAACACCTTGGTGAAACTTGCATAATCCGGCCCTACCATTATCGACCGGTTGATTCCAGGCGGAGTATAGAATGCCGTTGCCCGAACTTCCGCATTATCCGGATGTCGTCAGCCTTATTCCGAACAGTGGCGTTCAGTTCCTGGATTTTGGTTTCAGCCTGATCGACGGCGAGGGCAAGAAGAACGCCAAGGCCCCGGCCGACTGGGGATTCTACGATCCCCATCCCGACACGCGGGTGAGCGCCCAGGAGCTGCCGATCCTGCTGCGGCGCGGCGCCGAGGAGATGACGCCCGGCCGCGAGGACTACGCGATCGACACCAAGCGGCTGCTCCAATTCGTCGAGCGGACATGGCTGCCGATCCCGCTGTTCCGGGAGGAGCCCGGCCGCTCCTTCCACCAGGGGCCGGTCAACTGGGCGCGGGCCTACTTGGTCCGGCTTGGCGAGCGCGACAAGGGAGGCAACGAGTTCCGCCTGGTGGTGGCGCTGGACACTGGCTTGATGGACGAATACGCCGACAGCGGCTATCTCGCCCCGTCGTCCGATGACGCCCGCAATGGCCGGCGCTTCTCGCTACCGGGGAAGACTGATTTCTATAACTTCCTGCTCAACCAGCCTTGGCTTCGCGATTGGCTGAACGAGCTGTTCAAGACCATGGTCGAGCAGGAGGAGAGCCGCCGGGCAAACCGGCGCGAGGTGGTGCTGTCTCCGGAGGAGATCCTGGACCGCATGAGCGGACCGAACGAGCCGCTGGCGCGCTACGTGGCGTTTATCGACCTGCTCAACCAGTTGGATTTCCTACCCAAGCTGCTGTTCAGCGATACGGTGACCGCCGCCAAGCAGGTCTTCGTCGATGTCGACATGGTGCTCGACCTCGGCAACTCCCGCACCTGCGGCTTGCTGGTGGAGGCGGAGCCCGACAGCAGGGGTGCCGACATCAACCGGGCGTTCCGCCTGGAACTCCGGGATTTGTCGCGGCCGGAGCAGATCTACGTCGACCCGTTCGATAGCCGGTTCGAATTCGCGATAGCGCGGTTCGGGCTCAACCACCACTCGCACCGCAGCGGCCGGGCCGACGCGTTCTCGTGGGCCACGATCGTGCGGGTGGGTCCCGAGGCCGTCCGCATGGCGGGATCCCGGCGCGGCAGCGAGGGCCGCACCGGCATGTCCAGCCCCAAGCGCTACCTCTGGGACGAGGAGCCGAGCCAGCAATCCTGGCGCTTCAACGGCCAGACGCTGGACGACGAATGGGAGGGCTTCGCGGCGCAGGGCGTCTTCGCCGGTCTGGTCAACGACGCCGGCAAGCCCCTGCACGCGGTGACAGCGGGGGAGGACGACCTGCCGACCCTGCTGGCGCGCTATTCCCGCTCCAACCTCGTCAGCTTCGCCTTGGCCGAGATCCTGCTCCAGGCGCTGGTGATGATCAACGCGCCGGCCCAAAGGCTACGCCGGCGCAACGCCGATCTGCCGCGCCGGCTGCGCCGCCTGATCCTGACGATGCCGACCGCCTTGTCACTGGCCGAGCGCGAATTGCTGCGGAGCAAGGCGGAAGCCGCGCGCGACCTACTCTATCTTTGCCTGGGACGGGCGGAGCGGCAGTTCGGCGACGAGCCGGGCAAGCTGGAGTGGATCGAGGGTCCGCCGCCGGAGATCATCCTCAAATGGGACGAGGCCAGCGCCACGCAGGTGGTCTACCTGTACAGCCAGATCGCGCTGGCCTTCTCCGGTGACGCCCGCGCCTTCATCCGCGCCGTGCGGGGAAACGGTCCCGCGGACGCCCAAGGGCACGGTTCGGAGGATGGCGACAGCCTGCGGGTGGCGACGCTGGATATCGGCGGCGGCACCACGGATCTGGTGATCACGGCGCTGCGGGCCGATGGCAAGGGCAGCAACGTCACGATCTTCCCCAAGCAGCTTTTCCGCGAGAGCTTCTCGCTGGCCGGTGACGACATCGTGCAGATGCTGGCGCGTGAGGTCGCGGTTTCGGCGCTGTCCCGCACGATCCAGCAGTCGATCGGCCGCGAGCGGGCGGAGGCGCTGGTCCAGGAGTTGTTCGGCGGCAACCGCGGCGACATGACCGCCGAGGAGCAGTTGCGCCGCCAGCAATTCGCCATGCAGATCGCGGCCCCCGTCGCGGTCGCCCTGCTGGGCGAGTACGAAGGATACGACCCGATCAACCCGCCCGCCGTCGAGACCCGCGTGCTGGGCGACTTCTTCCGCCCCGACGCGCCGCCGCCTCCCGGTCTGGTAACGTCGCTGGAGCGCGCGGTGACCGAGGCCGGGGCATCCGGGTTCCGGCTGATGGACGTGCCGATCCCGGTCGACCTTACCGAGGTGGACCGAATCGTCCGCAGCTTGGTCGGCGACATGGTCCGGGCGCTGACCGAGGTGGTCTGGCATTACCGGGTCGACGTGATGCTGCTGTCGGGCCGTCCGTCCCGCTTCCCCGCGATCAAGGACTCGATCATGGAGACCGGCGCCCTGCCGGCGCACCGGGTGATCGCGATGCACGAGTTCCGGGTCGGGCAATGGTACCCGTTCCGGAACCGGGAGGCGCGCATCTCCGATCCCAAGACGACGGCGGCGGTCGGCGGCATGATCTGCCTGCTGGCGGAGGGGCACCTGCACAACTTCAACTTCCGCAGCGACGATCTCTACGCCCGCTCGGTCGCGCGGTTCGTCGGCAAGGTCGAGGCCAACAACTCCAACAACCGGCTCCAGGCCCAGGACGTCTATCTGGCGGATCTGGACTTCGAGACGATCGAGGACCTGCCCGACGCCAAGTTCGAGTTCCGCGGCCCCTTGTTGCTGGGTGTCCGGCAATTCCCCAACCAGTGGTGGCCAGCGAGCCTGCTCTACATGATCGACTTCGCCGACGAGGAGGCGCGGACCCGGGCGATGCGCCGGACGCCGCTGCGGGTCCAGCTAAAGCTGGAAAGCACCAAGCGGCCGCGCGTCAAGCCGAACGAGCCGCCGGAGAAGGTCGTCAACGACCGGCTCGCCATCGGCGAGGTCGAGGACTGCGACGGCGGCGTGCTGAGCGGGCGGCAGCAGCCCCTGCGCATGCGGCTTCAGACACTGCGCAACCGCGACGGATACTGGCTCGACACCGGCATCCTGATCGACGTCTGAGAGCGGATCCCGGGGAAAAGACATGGACGACCAACAGATCCGCTTGAAACACGCCGCCGACCAGATCGCCGACACCGCCCGCGCGAGCAGGACATGGGTGGCGGAGACGCGCGGCGTTTCCGTCTCGGTCGCAAACGAGGCCGACAGCCTGATCACCGAGGCCAGACGGGTGGAAAGCGTCGCGCGCAAGCTGTCGCGCGCGGCGGAGCGCCGCATGTGCGTCGGCGTCTATGGCGCCAGCCAGCAGGGCAAGTCCTATCTGGTCTCGGTGCTGGCCCGGCCGCCAGGCAAGACGGGATTGCTGGCACGGTTCGGCTCGGACAAGCTGGACTTCATCACCGAGATCAATCCGTCCGGCGGCAAGGAATCCACCGGGCTGGTCACCCGCTTCACGGTACATCCCCCAGATGGTCCCGCCGACGCCGATTTTCCGGTCGATGTCCGGCTGCTGACCGAGACCGACATCGTCAAGATCCTGTCGAACGCCTTCCAGAGCGACTTCGACCAGAACAACCTGAAGATCGAACGGCCCCAGGGCGAGGCGGTGCGGAAGCTGGTCGCGGCCTGCGAGGGATTGCGCAAGGGCCAGCCCGTGGCCCGCCACCTGGACGACATCACGCTGTTCGACATCGGCGAGTATTTCGGCAAGAACTTCAGCAACCGCTGGCAGGAGCTTCAGCCGCTGGGATATTGGGAGCGGCTGGTCGAACTGGCGCCATTCCTGGACATCGCCGGACGCGCCAAGCTGTTCAGCGTGCTGTGGGGCGGCATCGACGACCTGACCGAGCTGTTCAAGACGCTGGTCGCGGCGCTGGACAAGCTGGGCCACGCCGCCGACGCGGTGACCCAGTTGACGGCGCTGCAACCACGCAATACCAGCATCATCGACGTGGCCGCGTTGAAGCGGCTGGGTCAGCCGGGCGATGCCAAGGATTTGCTGCGCCTTCGAGGGGTCACCGCCGGCAAGCTGGGCGAGGTGGTCGAGCTGCCGCGCGCCGTGGTGACCACGCTGGTCGCGGAGCTTCGGATAACGATCGACGAGCTGCCGTGGCCGATGAACGCCCACACCGACCTGCTCGACTTTCCCGGCGCCCGGTCGCGCTACAAGCTGGCACAACTGCCGGAGCGCGGCGCCACGGTGGGGGGCGCGGCAAGCGGACCCAAGGGGGCCGAGGAGGAGAGCCGCGAGGGTCTGGTGCTGGAACTGCTGTTGCGCGGCAAGATCGCGTACCTATTCCAGCGCTATTCCGAGGAGCGCGAGCTGACCGCCATGCTCCTGTGCATGGGCAACAAGCCAAACGAGGTCAAGGACCTGGGCTTCCTGGTGCGCCACTGGATCGACCTGACCCACGGCGCCACCCCCGAACAGCGTGCCCGCGCGACGACCTCGCTGTTCCTCGTCCTGACCATGATCGACCTCGAGTTCCAGGCCAAGGCCGGCGAGGACATCGACCAGAAATGGCAGATCCGGCTGCATACCTCGCTGCTGGAGCCGTACAAATACGACGGCTGGGTCGACAACTTCAACGGCAAGCCGTTCGACAACACGCTGCTGCTGCGCAACCCCAATTTCGATCAGGAATGGCTGGTCGAGTACAAGACCAAGCCCGGCTCGCCGGAACCGGAACGGCCGCTGGTCGAAGCGGCGCTGTCGCGGCGGAACGAGGCCCACCGCCAGAAGCTGGAGGATTCGTTCTTCGCCTCCGGTCAGGTCCAGCGCCATGTCCGCGACCCACGCGACGCCTGGGACGCGATCCTGAAGCTGAACGACGGCGGCGTCACCCACATCGTGGAGAGGCTGACCGCCGTGTCGGACCCGGCGCTGAAGAACGGTCAGGTCGAGCAGCGCCTGCGCGAGGGCGTGGCGCAGCTGCGGAACTCCCTGAAACGCTTCTATCACGGGGTCGACGAGGAGGCCCGGCGCGAGAAGGAGGAGGCTTTGCGGGCGCTGCGGAAGGTGCTGGTGACCGCCTTCCAGCGCAAGAAGTTCCGGGCATTCCCGCGGTTCCTGTCGTATCTGATGGTGAGCGAGCGGGATCTGCGCGAGATCGCCATCAACGTCGCGATGATGAAGGTCGAGCAGGTCGAGGAGGCACCGACCGAGGAGTTCGACATCTTCGGGAGCCCGGTCGCGGCGGCTCCGGTCCGCGTGGTGCTGGACGACCGTCCCGCCTTGTTCGCCCGCGAGCTTCATCGCCACTGGGTCGCCCGCCTGCGGCACCTGCCCCAGGAGGAGCCGCTTCTCCAGCATTTCGGGTTGGAGGCGGCCTCGGTTGGCGACTTGGTCGACCAACTGGTGATCGCCGCCGACCGCGTCGGAATGATCAACAAGGTGGCGGCCGCCATCCGGGCGGAGACGGCGCTGGCCGCGATGCGCTGGGACGAGATCGCCGACCGGCTGGTGACGATCGCGTCCAACGCGTTCAACGTCTTCGTCGCCGAGATCGGCTTCCACGACGTGCCCGTGGCCCAGCGCCCCGGCGTGCCGGAAGGCTCGCCCACGCCCAACCACAGGGTCTTCGAGCCGGCCCCGCCCGTCACGGGCGCCCTGCCCGTCCTGGGCACCGAGCCCCTGCCGCTGGAACAGCGCTATTTCATCGATTGGGGTGTGGCGTTTCTCCAGGCCGGCTTGGCCAACCTCAGTTATGGTGGCGGCCGCGAACTGGACGAGGCGACGAACCGGCGATTGGGCGATATCCTGTCACACCTCTCCGTCGACCGGCTGCTCGCGGGCCCGGTCAGGCCAGCATGACCCGCGCGAGGATTTTAGACCATGGCCGTTGACGTCACCCAACCGGCGGGCTCGGCGCCGGGCGCCGCCCTGATCCAGATCACCGGACGCGGCGCGATCGATCCCGGAAGCGTCCAACTCGCCATCGCCCAGCCCAACGGGCAGAAGTTCCTGCAGGACTATGGCGCCGGCGATCCCTGGGGGACGACCCGGATGTGGCTGTCCCCCGCCGGGGCGGAACTGGACGACAAGGGCATCCTCCGCATCCGGGTGGACGAACGGCTGACCTGGAACCTGCAGGCCAACGTGACCTACCTGCTGGCGCTGCGCGACAGGAACGGCGAGGCGCCGGGGGAGGAACGGCTGCGCTGGAAGGCGATCCGGCTGCCGTCGGAAGCGCCAAGCAAACCGGTGATCGAGGAGACGCCAATCCCTCCCCCGGTGGTGGAACCAGAACCTGTCGTGGTCGAGCCAATTCCTCCGGTGGTCGATGATCCGGTGATCGCCCGGCGCGAGACGCCGGTCGAGCCGGAGCCGCGCAACTGGCTGGTCCCCGCCTTGGCGGGCATCATCGCCCTGCTCGCGGTGGGCGGCGGCGCCTGGTGGTTCATGGCCGGCCAGCCGTCGGACCCCCTGGAACCGCCAATCGCGGAAGCCCCGCCGGAGACACCGCCGGCACCCACACCCACACCCACACCGGCGGCCCCGCTGACCACCGCCACCGCCACGGCTTTCCTGCGGACGACCCCCGATCCCGCCGGGGCGCTGGCCGAGGCGACGAAGTACATGGCGGAGGGCTCGCGCGACGCGGTCCAGGGCGCCCTGCTGCTGTACCGGCGGGCGGCGGACGGTGGCCAGCCGGAGGCGGCGACGGCGATAGGCGCCATGTACGACCCGGAAACCTTCTCGCCGGAGCGCAGCGCCGTACCGGCGCCGGATGCCGAGAAGGCTCAACTCTGGTACGAGAAGGCGGCGGACGCCAACGACGCCGAGGGGCTGTACCGGCTGGGCAAGCTGTATGTCAGTGGCCGTGTCGAGGGGCCGGGTATCTCGCCGGAGGCCGGCGTGCGGTCGCTTCAGAAGGCGGCCGGGCTCGGCCACGCCGGAGCCAAGACAGAATTGGAAAAACTGGGGCAGCCGCAATGATGCCGCGTTCGAAGGTGCTTTCCCGTGCGCGCGGCGTAGCGGCCTGTGCGCTGGCGATGGTCATCGGCTCCGCCACCGCGGCGCTGGCCTGCTCGCCGGCTCCCCTGTTGCAGCCGGGCAAGACGCAACTACTCGACCGCGTGCTGACGCGCCCCGGCGGCAAGCTCACGCCGGATGGGGGCGCGGAGAAGCAGGTGCCGGGCTTCAGCGTCCTCTATGTCTACGAGCGGGCTTCCGATGGGTCCAAGGTAAGGGTCGGCGCCAGCGCCGCCTGCAAGCCGGAAGGCTGGATGCCGGCGGAAGCGGTGGTGCCGTGGCGGCATACGCTGGTCGCCGCCTTCGCCAACCGCACCGGACGCGACCGGGTGCTTTTCTTCGGCGCGGAGGATGGCCTGCGCGGCCTGGTCGCGGCGAAGGACGCGGCGGCCCAGGCGGCCAAACTGACGGAAGCCGCCAAGACGGCGGGTCCCGGCCAGGGAGCCGCCGGTCCGCTGGTGTCGATCGAGCCGGAAACCGCCGTCGACATCAACAAGCAATTCTACCTGCTGCCGATCCTGGAGGCGAAGAGCCAGCGTTTCCCGACCGGCCGGCCCGTTCGCATGGTCAAGGTCGCCGCCGTGACGTCGCGCGACCAGGGGACGCCAACCGCCAATCCAACCGCGCCGGCCACCCAACCCGCGGCCCCGGCTCCGGCGATCCGGCAGAACTTCCGCACCGCCATCGTCTTCGTGGTCGACGCCTCCAACTCGATGCAGAAATACATCGATCGCACACGCGAGGCGGTCAACCGGATCTATGACGGCATCAAGGGTGCCCAACTGCAGGAGCAGGTGCGGTTCGGCCTGATCGGCTACCGGGACGATCCCAAGGCGGTCAAGGGCATCGAATACCTGACCAAGGTGTTCGTCGACCCCAACAAGGTCGAGACCCGCGAGGAATTCGACAAGGCGGCCGCCGGCTTGGCCGCCTCCAAGGTCTCCACCCGCGCCGTCGCCGAGGATGGCTACGCCGGGCTGGACGCCGCCCTCAACGCGATCGACTGGACGCCGTTCGGCGGTCGCTTCGTCGTTCTGGTCACCGACGCCAGTTCCCGAGATCCGAAAAGCGGCCTTTCGACCACCGGGCTCGACGCCAAGGCGCTGTCGATCACCCTGCTGGAGAAGCGGATCGCCACCATGGCGCTGCACCTGCTGACCCCCGAGGGCAAGGCCGACCACGACAAGGGGGCGGCTCAATACCGCGAGTTGACCACGTACCCAGGCCGGAAGCCGCTCTATTATCCGGTCGAGGCCGGCGACGTGGAGAAGTTCGGCGCGCGCGTCGACAGCCTCGCCGCCAGTCTGGTGACCCTGGTCCAGGCGGCGGAAGCCGGCGACGGCCTGACCGCCCCACCCCCGCCATCCAAGACCGCCGCTCCCAACAAGCCGGCCGACCCGATGGCGGAGGATATCGCGGCGATCGGGCACGCCATGCGGCTGGCCTATCTGGGCAGCGTCAAGGGCACCGCCGCCCCGCCGATGTTCGAGGCCTGGGCGGCGGACCGCGATTTCGCCAACGATACCGTGGCGAGCCTGGACGTGCGGGTGCTGCTGTCCAAGTCGCAGCTGTCCGACCTCCAGGCGACCGTGGGCGCCCTCTCCGAGGCCTACTCCAAGGGCCAAAGCGACCCCAGCGACCTGTTCAACCAGTTGCGGAGCGCCGCGGCCACGCTCAGCCGCGATCCAGGCAAGGTCGGCACCACCGACAACCGCGCGCTCAACCAGGCGCTGCTGGGCGAATACCTGGAGGGGCTGCCCTATACCAGCCGGGTGATGGCGATCGACCAGGACGCTTGGCTTGGCATGAACCCGGGCGAGCAGCAGGCACTGATCGACGATCTCCAGATCAAGGCCCGTCTCTACCGCCGGTTCCACGACGATGTCGGCAATTGGGTGACGCTGGCCGCCGGTGCTCCGCCGGAGGACGCGGTCTATCCCGTGCCACTGACGGCGCTGCCGTGACCGGCCCCCCCCTGCTTCTGCTCAACGGCGTCGAACGGACGCACCGGGCGTCCGATGGCGGCTTCCTGCTGTCGGTGCCCGAGTTGAGCGTGGCGGCGGGCGAGCGGGTCGTGGTGCTGGGGCCGAGCGGATCGGGCAAGAGCACGCTGCTCGACCTGCTGGCGTTCCTGGCGGCGCCAGACCGGGCGGAGACATTCCGGTTCAGCCCAGCTGGCGAGGACCATGACATCAAGGCGTTGTGGCGAAAGGGCGACCGCGCGGCGCTGACCCGGCTGCGCGCGGCCCACATGGGCTATGTCCTCCAGACCGGCGGGCTGCTGCCCTATCTGACCGTCCGCGAGAACCTGTTGCTGGCCCGCCGCCTGCTGGGACTGGAGGTGCCCGGCCCGGCCGACCGGCTGGCCGAGGCGGTCGGCGTCGGCGAATTGCTCCACCGGATGCCGGCCCAACTGTCGATCGGCCAGCGCCAGCGGGTGGCGGTCATCCGCGCGCTGGCCCACATTCCCCGCCTGATCCTGGCCGACGAACCAACCGCGGCGCTGGATACCGGCCTTGGCGAGCGGGTGATCGACACGCTGGTCGCCGTCACCGGCGCCATCGGCGCCGCCCTGATCCTGGTCACCCACGACGAGGAACTGGCCGGGCGCGCCCAGGGCAGGATCGTACGCTGCCGCGCCCTGCGGGATGCGGAGACACCCGGCAGCGTGGTGGCGGCGTGACCGACGAGACCCCCGCCTCCTCCCCTGTCCGGGCAAGCCGCATGGCGGGTCAGATGGTCCGGCTGGTGGTTTCCGACATGCGGCGGGACTGGGCCATGGCGGTCTGTCAGGTCTTCGCGCTGGCGGCGGTGCTGACGCCGCTGCTCGTCCTGTTCGGGTTGCAGCAGGGTGTCCTGGGCCAGATGCTACGCGACCTGCGGGACAATCCCGCCATGCGGGAGATCGTGCCGCGCGTGACAGGCGCCAACAGGTTCGATGCCGCTTGGCTGGAAGCGGCGCGACGGCGGCCGGATGTCGCCTTCGCGGTCGGCGACGCCCGCACCCTGGCGGCGGAAGTCGAGGCCACTCCCTTGGCCCGCCCCCTGGCCGAAGCCGTGCTGGGCGTGCTGGTTCCAACGGGACCGGGCGATCCGCTGGCGGCGGTCGCGGGTGAGCCTTGGGCCGCAGGGCTGGATCGCGTGGTGCTGTCGTTCGGCGCGGCGCGGGCGCTCCAGGCGAAGGCGGGCGACAAGATCCAGCTTCTGGTGCCGCGGCGCCGCGATGGGATGGACGAGACCCAGACCCATGTGGTCACCGTCGCCACGGTGCTGCCACCGGACCGGATGGCGGAGACGCGGAAGGCGATCCTGGTCGATGACCGGCTGGTGCTCCACGTCCAGCGCTACCGCGACGGCTACGCGGTGCCCGAATTAGGCTGGCCCGGCTTGGCGGCTCCGGCCGAGGCGCCGCGGTTCGAACGATTCAGGCTCTACGCCCGGACGATCGACGACGTGGCGCCGCTGACCGCGTGGCTGCGCGCCGATGGCGTCGAGCCGGTAAGCCGGCTGGACGACATAGCGCCGATCCAGGCGCTCAACACCAACCTGACCATGATCCTGACCGTGATCAGCGCCTTCGCGGCGGCCGGCTCGATCGTGGCGCTGGCGGCGACCCAGTGGAGCGGCGTGGAGCGCAAGCGGCGCGAATTGGCCCTGCTGACGCTGATCGGCTATGGCAGGGGGTGGCTGATCAGCCTGCCGCTGGTCCAGGCGCTTCTGCTGGCGGTGCTGGGATCCGGCGTCGCGGTGGGACTTTTCACCGCCGCCGCCGGCGTCATCAATTCCCGCTTTCCGGCGATCGGATCGGTGGCCGCCGCCTGCCGCCTCCAACCGGATCAACTGCTGTTGGCGGCGGCCATCACCTGCCTGCTCGCCATGGGAGCCGCCGTGCTGGCGGCGGCCCGCGTCACCCGGATCGAACCAGCCGCCGCCTTGCGGGACACCTGAACCATGAAGAAGCCAGCCATTTCCCTCCTCCCCCTGGCTGCGGCGCTGCTGTCGCTCTGGACCGCATCCGCCCTCGCGGCGGACACGCCTTGGCCGGAGGATCTGTACAACCCCGTTCCGGCCAAGGACGACCTGGTCCTGCCGATGCCGTGCGGCGGGGCCATGGCGTTCCGGCCAGTGGTCGTCCCGGCCAAGGACCTGCTGGACGACCGCCGGATCGCGGTCGGCGGCACGGCGGACAGCGTGGGCTACAAGGAGAACCAGCGGGCGGACTTCATCGCGGGCGGCTTCAGCGACCCGAAGGAAAAGGGCAAGCGCACCTATTACGTCGGCAAGTACGAGGTGACCAAGCTCCAACTGGCGGCCGCCAATGGACAATGCGCCGCTCCGGATGGCGATTCGCGCCTGCCCGCCGTTTCGGTGACATGGCGGGAGGCGGCGGATTTCGGCGACGCCTACACCGTCTGGCTGTTGGCGAACGCCAGGAAGGACATGCCGAAGGAGGCGGGACAGGCGGGCTTCGTCCGTCTGCCGACCGAGACCGAGTGGGAATACGCGGCGCGTGGAGGCGCCCAGGTCTCGGAAGCGGACTTCGCGGCGCCGCTGTTCCCGATGACCGACGCGTTGTCGGCCTACGCCTATTATGGCGGCGCGGAGTCCTCGAACAACGAGTTGCAGTGGATCGGCCTGCTCCAGCCCAATCCATTGGGCTTGCATGACATCCTGGGCAACGCGTCGGAACTGACGGCGGAGCTGTTCCGGCTCAATCGCCTGTCCCGCCTGCACGGCCAAGCCGGTGGCTATGTCGTGCGCGGCGGCGATTTCCTGACTAATGGCAACGCCATCCGCAGTTCGGCGCGCGACGAGTTCCCGCCCTATGACGAGCGGGGGCCGAGGCGTCAGAAGACGGTGGGCTTCCGGGTCGTCTTCGTGCCACCCGTCCTGCCCTCGCCCGAGCGGGTGCGCGAGGTCCAGAGCGTTTGGAGCAAGCTGCCGGAGACTACGGGAACCGGCACCCTGTCGGAACCGGTCCAGGACGATCCCCTGAAGGAGATCGCCACCCTCGCCGGCGCCGTGCAGGACCCGCAGGTCAAGCAGCGGCTGAAGGGACTGGAGGCGGTGGTCGCCGCCAACATCAAGACCCGCAACGACCAGCGCGACCGGGCGGCCCGAGCCAGCCTCAACCTCGCCACGTGGCTGGCCGGCAACCTACGGGTCGATACCCGCAAGATCCTGGGCCTGGAGGAGACGGCGGCTTTGGGCAACGACGCCGTCAGGGCACGGATCCCGAACGACATCAAGGCGTTGCGGGGCACGATCGGCTACTACCGCGACACTTTGCGCTACCTGCTGAACGACTATCCCAGAACCGTCCGCGAGGAGCAGGCCCGCGTCCTCCGCCAGGAGTTGGAGGCGCGCCAAGCGGCCGGACAAGCGGCCCTGGTCGCGGCCGTGACACGGGACAGCGAGGAATATCAACGTGCCGGCGATCTGCAGGCCGACCAAGTGGAGGGACAGCTTCGAAGGGAACTCTGCGCCGGTGAGGTCAACGCGCTGTTCCCAAGTGCCTGCCGGCCATTTCGCCGGTAACTTCAAGTAAACCCGGATGGCTCATTGTCGCTCCCGTTACAGCACCAACAAGAACCAGCCCATCCTAATTGGGCTCGCCAGAGACAGAGGCTCACATGAGGACCACCATCCGGTTGATCGCGCTCGCGGTTTCGCTCAGCCTCGCCGTGGCCGGCTGCGCCACGACGTCGGGCGGGACCGGCGGCCAGACGACCAGCGTCAGTTGCGACGACCCAGGCTTGTCCGGGGCAGAGAAGCAACTCTGCCTCGACAATAAGGAGTTCAACAACACCGTCCTGGGCGGCGCCCTGATGGGGGGCGCGATCGGTGGCGGCGCAGCGACGCTGGGCTGCTTGGCCGCGCGCGAGAGCCCGCTGAAATGCGCCTTGATCGGCATCGCGGTCGGAGCCGTCATCGGCGCCGCCGACGGATACGCCACGGCCAAGACGCAGGAGGCATCGAAGCAGAATGTCCGCACCATCGATCTGGTCACCGAGGACATCAGCCGCGACAATGAAAAGATGGCCTCGGCGCTGAAGAACAGCGAAGCCGTCATGCGCGAGAACCAGAACCGGCTGGCGGCGGCCGAACAGCAGCTGAAAACCGGCAGGATATCACTCAAGCAGGCGCAGGCCGAGAAGGCCAAGGCCGAATCGGGCAAGAAGCAGATCGAGACCATGCTCGCATCCATGGAGGAAGCCAGGAAGACCTATGGCGAAGCCCAGCAGAAGACTGGCCAGACCTCGCCCGCCTTCTCCAAGGAAATGCGCGACATGGAAAAGCAGATCGCCCAGATGCGTCAGCAGCGTGACGCGCTGAATCAGGCTATCACCACCAGCCGCATCGGTTGAGGGAGCGTCCCATGAAGACTTTGACCAAAAGCCTCGCGCACGGCCTCCTTCTGCTGTCGCTGGGGGGCTGCGCCGCCATGGAGACCTATGTCGGCCAACGCCAGGACAAATTCCAGGGTGGACCGGAGGCGCGGGTGCAGGCGGCGGAAAGCCGGCAGGCGGGAGTGCGCGCCACCAACACCTCGCTCCAGAAGCAGTTGGCCGATCTCCAGCAGCAACAGGCGTCGCTGAACCAGGATCTCCAGGCCACCAAATCCCAACTGGGTGACCTCAACAAGAAGCTTGCCAGCACCAAATCGGCCACGGCGGCGCAAAAACGCGATTACGACAAGCTGGTCGCCCGCGAGAAGCAGCTTCGCGCCGAACGGGACGCCTTGGCGAACCAGCCACCGCCCGACTCGGCGGTGGATGCCGCGGCGCAGTCCCTGAAGCTCCAGCAGATGCGGGACGAGCAGGAAGCGCTGCAACGTCAGATCAACGCCCTGCAGCAGGCGCTGTCCTAAAGACAGCCGATAGAGACCGAAGAGGCAAGGACCGGAATGAGAACTGGCACCGTACTGCTCCAGCGATCCACCGAGGGGTTGGAGCCGTATGGCGCCTTCAACCAGCCGGTCCACAAGAGCCACAGCCAGATCCGGACGGCCCTGCTCAACGAGTTGGGCCCCCTCTACGCCGACTACTTCCCCCGGCCTGACGCCGACCCAGATGGCCGGCGGATTGGCTGGCTGTCCCAGAAGGAAGGCAAGGCCGTCCGCTGGATCGACATGTCGCCCGAGGAGCAGGCCCGGCTCCAGCCGATCAAGAACCAAGTGCTGGACGGGCTGTCCGCCTATGTCGCGAAGCTGCGCGACACGCCCGGCAACTCGTCGCGCAACAACTTCTCCCTGGTGCTGGAGAAGGCGCAGGAGGCTCCCGGGCCAGAGTACCTGTACTTCGTCGGCGACCAGCCGATGCTGGCGTTCTGGGGCTTCAAGGGAGTGGGCCAACCCCACGGTGTCAATCCGCTGCGGCTGGCGCCGACCATGGTCCGGTTCGAGCCCACCGTACCGCCGCCGGTGATCCCGCCGGTGACGGGGGGCACGGGCATTCCGGCGGGTACGCCGCCCGCGGCCGTCGGCTGGCCCTGGTGGAAGTGGCTGCTGGTGGGGCTGGGCGCGCTGCTGTTCCTCCTGCTGCTGCTCTGGCTGCTGTGGTGGCTGTTCGCCCCGCGCTTCGGATTGCCGTCGATCCCGTTCATTCCAGGTCTGCAACAAGAGGAACCCACGCGCGATCCCCTGGTCCCCTTGGAAGAGGTTCCGGTGATGCCAGGCGTGCCCGGCGTCGTGGTTCCCGGTGCGCCGGGTGTGACGATTCCAGGCGTCGGCGTTCCGGGGGGCGAGATACCGGCACCCGGAGGAACAATTCCGGAAGGCACCAACCCGGTGCTTCCCGAAACCACACCTCCCATCGAACCGCCAGTGGCACCCCCAACCGAGCCGCCTAGTGACCCCACCGGGGGACAGATTCCACCGAACCTGCCGGAACTGCCTCCCCAGGGTGCGCCGGCCGGCACTCCCGGCACGCCGCTCGCCCTACCCGATGGCACCAATGTCGCGCCGGGTCCGGCCACGTTCATGCAAGGTGTCTGGCGCAGCCGGTCCGGCCTCCGCGATGGGCAGGGCCGCCCCTTGGAACAGCTCTACCGCTTCGACCAGAACGGCAAGGGCGAGGTGACCGTGCGTGGCCCTGGCGGCACCGCCTGCAAGGCCCCGGCCGAGGCTGTCGTCACAGCGGGCAAGGATTTGTCGATCCGCGAGGGTCAGACGCTGACCTGCGCCGATGGCACGACCATGAGCGGCGCGGAGACCAATTGCGGCAAGCGCCCGGATCAGACCGTCGGATGCTCCGGCAAGAACAAGGCGGACGGCAGCGAATTCGATGTCCGCATGGAAAAAGTGAAGTAGTGGGCATGGGGAGAACCAGGGCGTGACCGAACAGATCCTGGCGCGCGGTCAACTGTCCGACCATTCCGGTCTGGCTGTCTTCAACAAGCCCGTGTTCGAAAGCCACGCGCGACTGGTCGAGACGGTGCGCCAGCAATTGGGACAGCGCTACGCCGCGATCTTCGCGCGGCCCGATGTCCGACCTGATGGCGAGGTCGTCTGGTGGACCAGCCAGGAGGGGCCGATCCGGCGCTGGACCGAGCTTGGCGCGGAGGAACGCGCCCGGCTGGACCCGGCGCGCCTGGAGATCGGCGGCGCGCTGGAAAAGCTGGCGGCGGATCTCGGGCGGTCGGGCATCAATACCCGGCTTGGCAACATGTCCCAGATCCTGGCCGCCGCCCCGGAGATCCCCAGCATCGAGCACCTGTATGTCGTCGGCGACCAGTTCGCGCTGGCCTTCTGGGGTTTTCGAAGTGGTGCCGGCCCGATCAACGCCTTTGGACGCATCCCCGAACCCGTCGTTCCACCCCCGCCACCCCCCCTTGTCGCCCCCGTCGTGGCACAGGGCTTTCCATGGCTGAGACTGTTGCTGGGCGCATTGCTGCTGGCCCTGCTCGCGGCACTGTTGTGGTGGTGGTTCCTGGGGCGGACTCCCGAACCGGTGCCGGAACCCGTGGCACCTCCCGTCGTCCAGGAGCCGCCGCCTCCGGAGCCCGTTCCGCCACCACCCACGCCCGAGCCCGTTCCGGAGCCGACACCACCGCCACCGCCCGAGCCGGAGCCCGTCCCGCCCCCGCCCCCGGAACCCGAGCCAGCGCCGCCACCCGCCGAGCCACCTCACGCGGTCGTTCCGCTTGAGAAACCGAAGCCGCCGGCACCTCCGCCCGCACCCCAGGAGGCCGCCCTGCCGAAATGCCCGCAGGGGGTCAAGCCGAGCGACCAGCGGCACCTCGTCGTGGTGTTCGACCTGTCGCTCAGCATGAGCTTTCCGGCCGATGTCGATCCAAACCGGCTGAACAGGCTGGCCGAGCGGATCGAGCGCGGCGATCTGCTGGCCCGGTTCGAATTCGCCCAGCTTCAGGCGCAGTCCCGCGTGTCGCGGATCGACGTGGCGCGTTCCGCCATGGATGGATTGATCACGGGGCTGGAGCCGAATGTCGATGTCGGCTTGGTGACCGTCGGTACCTGTCCCTCCGCCGACATCGTCGGCGTCTATCCGCCCAACCAGCGCCAGCGCCTGCGCTCGATCATCCAGAACGCCGAACTGGTGCCGGAGACGCCCTTGGCGGATGGTCTGCGAAAGGCTGGCGAGTTGATCCAGCGGGGCGGAGGCACCGGCCTGATCGTCGTGATCTCCGACGGCGAGGACAGCTGCGGCCAGGACCCCTGCGCCACGGCGCGGCAACTCGCCCAGACGATTCCGGGGGTCAAGATCAACTTGGTGGATGTCTTCGGCTCGGGCGAGCGGAGCTGCATCGTCGGTCCATCGGGCGGCCGGATGTTCTCGCCAAAGTCGGTCAACCAGTTGGACGACCTGTTGGAAACGGCCACCAAGGAGGTCGACACCGCCAGCTGCCGCCCCTGACAGGATCACCGACGGGGGGCGGCGGTGGACGCCGCGTTACTTGGCGACGTCGGTCAATCCCACCTTGAAGAGCCTCATCATGCCCAGGATGAAGCCGACGCACAGCACCAGCAGGATGAAGGCGTAGGCGGCACCCTGGTTCCAGTTGCCGCCCTCGAAGAACCAGTTGTAGATGATTTCGGTGAACCAGCGGCTGCTGGGGCCGCCGAGCAGGGCCGGCACGGCGTAGCTTCCCGCCGCCAGCATGAAGGTCATGATGCAGCCGACCGCGATGCCTGGTTTCGCATGCGGAATGACGATGCGCCGGTGGATGCGCAGCCAGCCGCTCCCCAGGTCGCGCGCCGCCTCGATCTGGTTGCGGTCGAGCGATTCGATGGCGTTGTAGAGCGGGAACACCATGAACAGGATGTAGACATAGACCATGCCGACGATCACGCCGGCCGGGCTGCCCAGGAAGCGGATCGGCTGGTCGATCAGGCCAAGGCCGACCAGAGCCTGGTTCAGCGGTCCATTGAAGGCCAGGATGATGTACCAGGCGAAGGTCCGCAGCAGCTCGTTGATCCAGAATGGGATGACCAGCAGCAGGATCATCAGCGGCAACGTCTTCGGCTTCGCCACCTGCGCCATGAAATAGGCCACGGGATAGCACACCGCGAAGGTCAGCGCCGTCACCAGCGCGCTCGCCCAGATGGTCTGGAGGAAGATGCTCCGGTGGATGGTGTTGTTCCACAGGGTCACGTAGTTCTGGACCGTGTAGACATCGTCCGGACCGCCGACGCGGGACGGCGGCAGGCTTGGCCGCAGCGAGAAATCGATCATCAGCAACTGGGGCAGCACCACCAGCATGACCACCCAGAAGGCGCACAGCGCCACGATGACGGCGGTCAATACGGGACCGTAACGACGCAGCACCTCGCTCATGGCGCCCTCACTCGATATCGTCGGACGGTGGCAGGACGACGGCGTCCTCCGGGCGGAAGCTGACCCGCGCGGCCGCACCCTCCTCCCAGCCGGGGCCATTGCCCGCGTTGGCCGTCTGGAACACGATCGGACGGCCCTGGACCGGCTCCAGGAAGATGTTGACGAAAGCGCCCTCGAACTCCTGATGGCTGACCCGGCTGTCGATCACGTTGTTCTCCGCCGCGCCGTCGGCGGCCCGCACCCGCTCGGGCCGGACGAACAGGATGGCTTGATCGCCCTCCCTCAGGTCGCGCGGGTTGCGTCCTATCATCTTGCCGGCCGGCGTGTCGATCGCGGCCCTGCCGCCGGTCGCCGCGATGACGCGTCCGGTGAAGCGGTTCGTCTCGCCCACGAAGGAGGCGACGAAGGCGCTGGCGGGGTCGTCGTAGACCGCCCGTCCGTCGCCCACCTGCTGGAGCACGCCACGTGACATCACACCGATCCGGTCGGACATGGTCAGCGCCTCACCCTGGTCATGGGTGATGTAGATGAAGGTGACGCCGGTGCGCTTCTGGATGTCGCGCAGTTCGGACCGCATGTGCTGGCGCAACTTGAGGTCCAACGCCGACAGCGGCTCGTCCAGCAACAGGACCGCCGGCTCCACCGCCAACGCGCGGGCGATGGCGATCCGCTGGCGCTGGCCGCCGGACAGCTCCGTCACCTTCTTGTCCGCCGTGTCCGGCAGCGCCACCAGCTCCAGCAGCTGCTTGACCCGCTTGCGCCGGTCGGTTGACGCGACGCCGCGCACCTCCAGCCCGAAGCCGATGTTCTCCGCGACCGTCATCAGTGGGAACAGCGCGAGGTTCTGGAAGATCAGGGCGGTCGGGCGCTTGTTGGGGCCGATGCCGGCCATGTCCTTGCCGCCGATCCGGATGGCGCCGGAGGTCGGTTCCATGAAACCGGACACCATCCGCAGGATCGTGGTCTTTCCGCAGCCGGATGGCCCGAGAAAGCTGAAGAATTCCCCCGCCGGAATGGTCAGGTTGACGTCGGAGACCGCCGTCAGCGCGCCGAAACGCATGGTGACGTGGTCGAGTTCGATATCCTGGCTCATGGAACCTCGTACTTGGGAATCCCGCCCCGGCGCTTGTCATAAACGCCGGGGCGGGCTCCGGTCTTCACGCCGCCAGGAAGCGGTCCTGGTACTCGTTGCGGATCGAGACGTACCACGCCTCCTGGATCGGCCACCACCACAGCTTGTCCAAGGCGTCGCCCGGATAGGCCGCCGCGAAGAACGCCTTGTTGAAGTCGCTGAGATGGGCCTCGGCGCCCTTGGAGGTCGTGTTGATGCTGGTGTGGTTGGAGTACATGGCGCCGGCTTCCGGCGTGTAGTACCAGTTGATCCATTCATAGGCCTGCGCGAGGTTCTTGGCGCCCTTGGTGACGCAGAAGCCTTCCATCCAGGCCAGCGCCCCTTCCTTGGGAGCCAGGAACTTGACCGGCAGCTTCTCCTTGCCGAGGCTGGCGGCGGAACTGTCCCAGGTCTGGCCGATGACGCAGCCATTGGTCCGGAAGGCGCCCTGCGCCTCGTTCTCGTTGGACCAGAACTGGCCGACCGACGCCTTGTTCTCGCTGGCCACCTTGATGATGGCGTCGAAGTTGGCGCGCGCCTTCTTCTCCTCGGTGAACTGCTCGCGCACCGGATGGGGCAGCTTGCCCTGGGATTCCAGCCACAGCGCGATGCCGATCAGGCTGGAATGGCCACGCACGGTGACCCGGCCCTTGTATTCCGGCTTCCACAGGTCGCCATAGCTGGCCTCGCCGTATTTCAGGTTGGCGGCGGAGCCGTCATAGGCGATCGCCTCGGTTCCCCAGTCGCTGGGCGCCAGATAGCGCTTGCCGGCGACCACGCCGCCCATCCCGGCTGAACCCTTGACCGCCGAATCGATGCAGCCGTCGAACTTGACCTTGGACTCGTCGAGCGGCTGGACCAGTTCGTACTCGACATAGTTGGGCACGCGGTCGACGGTCGGCATGATGATGTCGAAGCCGGCCCCGCCCGACGCGCGCAGCTGGTTGAGCAACTCGTCGTTGGTGGCGTATTCGGTGAGGCTCGGCTTGATGCCGGTCTTCTTCTCGAAATCGGCCAGCATCTCGGGCGAGATGTAGCCGGACCACGCGAACACCTTGAGCTCGCCCGACGCCGCCCGGGCGATGAACGGACCGGCCGCCGCGAGGGTACCCGCCGCGGCGGCGCCCTTCAGCAGGGTACGGCGGGTGAAGGCCTTGGCGGCAAGCTGGGTCGCCCGGCTGGACATTTTTTCCAATGCGTCAGTCATGTCTCTTGTTCTCCCAGAGCGGTTCTCGCCACGTCGTTCCTGATCCGTGGCCGCCGGACTATGCGCCCAGTGGCACTCGGGCGGCAATTTCAGACGCCGTGGTTTAGTAAATTTTCATCAATGTGTCATGGCTTCCCGCTGGCGCGCAAGCCACTGAAAGGCAATCATATCAGACCCTTTCGACTGTTCCGGGAACTGCCGATGGCCGTCCGTCCGCTCCGCAATGTCCTGTTGATCGTCGCCGACCAGTGGCGCGGCGACTGCTTGTCGGCACTGGGTCACCCTTGCGCGCGAACGCCCAACCTGGACGCGCTGGCATCCGAAGGGACGCTGTTCCGCCGCCATTATGGGCAAGCCAGTCCTTGCGGTCCGGCGCGCGCCTCGCTGCTGACGGGCATGTACCTGCAAAACCACCGCTCCGTCGCCAATGGCACGCCCCTGGACGCCCGCCACACCAATCTGGCGCTGGAGGCTCGGCGGTTCGGCCACGCTCCCGCCCTGTTCGGCTACACCGACACCTCGCCCGACCCGCGCGGCCGCGATCCGGGAGATCCCGCCTTGCGGAGCTACGAGGGAGTGATGGCGGGCTTCGATCCCGTCTGCTCGCTGACCGAATCGATCGAGCCCTGGGCCGAGCATCTGCGCGCCCGGGGGTACCTGGTTCCCGAGCCGGCGCGGGCGATTTATCGCGCGGCGGAGCCGTTTGGCCCGGCGGCGTACCGGGCGGAGGACAGCGACACGGCCTTCCTCGCCGATCGCCTGATCGGATGGCTGAAAGGCGGCGAGGGGAAGCCGTGGTTCGCGCTGGCCGCCTTCATCCGGCCGCATCCGCCCTGGGTGGCGCCCGCTCCGTACCACGACCTGATCGACCCCGCGACCACGCCGCCCGCGGCGCGGGCGGTGGATTGGACGGCCGAAGGAAAACAGCACCCGTGGCTGGCGTGGCACCTCGCCCGTCAGAAGACGGATTGCTGGATGGAGGGGGAGGCGGTGGACCCGCGCGTCCTCGACGCCGCGACCCTGGCCCGCCTGCGGGCCACATATCATGGTCTGATCGCCGAGTTGGACACCCAAATCGGCCGGATCATCGATCACCTGAGACAAACCGGCGCGTTGGACG
This sequence comes from Skermanella stibiiresistens SB22, assembly GCF_000576635.1. GTDB lineage: Bacteria > Pseudomonadota > Alphaproteobacteria > Azospirillales > Azospirillaceae > Skermanella > Skermanella stibiiresistens. The sequence continues at coordinate 394,869 of NZ_AVFL01000001.1, read as the reverse complement.
ACACTCTGGTGATCGTCACCTCCGACCACGGCGAGATGCTGGGCGAGCACTGGATGCTGGGCAAGAGTGGCTATTTCGACGAGGCCTATCATGTGCCCCTGATCATCCGCGACCCGGATCGGCTGGGCGGCGGCGTGATCGACGCCTTCACCGAGCATGTCGACCTGATGCCGACCATCCTGGACTGGCTGGACGGAACGTCACCCACCCATCCGCCCGCCCAGTGCGATGGCCGGTCGCTGGCGCCGCTGTTGTCGGGGGCTGTCCCGGCGGACTGGCGGAGCCACGCCCATTGGGAATTCGATTTCCGCGACGTCATCGGCGGGGAAACCGAACGCGCCCTGGGACTGCGGCCGGGGCAGTGCGTCCTGAACGTGCTGCGTGGCGAACGGTATAAGTATGTCCACTTCGCGGCGCTGCCGCCGCTGTTCTTCGATCTGGCGGAGGACCCGGGACAGTTCCGGGATCTCGCCGCCGATCCAGCCCACGCGGCACTGGTCCGCGACCACGCGCAGGCGCTGCTGTCATGGCGGATGGAGAACGATGAACGGGTTCTGGCGAATACCCTGCTGACCGCCGATGGAGTCTTCAGCCGCGGGGAGACCCGAGGTCCGGACATGCCAAAGGGGGCCGAAAGCCCCCTTTGATAGTTTGATCTCCGACGCAGTCCGCGTGAGCGGCACGACCCCATTAAGTGGCCTCGGCATCGAAGTGCCAGAGGTTTAGACCGGTCCCTGGACGGCGTCAAGAGGGTTTCGACATAACCCCATCAACCCGCTGGCCCCGATCTCCGACCTCAGATGTAGTACTGGGCCAGCGGCGTGAAGCCGTTGAAATTGACCGAGGCGTAGGTCGTGGTGTAGGCGCCCGCCGCGTGGATGCGGATGCGGTCGCCGATCGCCAGATCGACCGGCAACCGATAATCCGACTTCTCGTAGAGCACGTCGGCGCTGTCGCAGGTCGGCCCGGCCAGGATCACCGAATCGGTCTCGCCGTCGCCATCGCGGTTGGTGACGATCGGATACTGGATCGCCTCGTCCATCGTCTCGGCCAAACCGCCGAACTTGCCGATGTCCAGGTAGACCCAGCGGCGGTTGTCGTTGGCCGACTTGGTCGAGATCAGCACGACCTCGCTCTCGATCACGCCGGCGTTGCCGACCATGCTGCGGCCCGGCTCCACGATCGTCTCGGGGATGCGGTTGCCGAAATGTCGTCGCAGCGAGTCCAGGATGGCGTTGCCATAGGCCTCCGCTTCGGGCACGTCCGTCCGGTAGCGGGTGGCGAAACCACCGCCCAGGTTGACCATGCTCAGCGTGATGCCCAGCGCTTCCAGGTCATGGAACATCTCGGCCACGGTGCGCAGCGCGGTGTCCCACTGGGTCGGGTCCTTCTGCTGGCTGCCGACGTGGAACGACACGCCATAGGGGACGAGACCCTTGCCGGCGGCGGCGATCAGCAGGGCGCGCGCCATGTGCGGGTCGCAGCCGAACTTCCGCGACAGCGGCCATTCGGCGCCCTCGCCCGAGGTCAGGATGCGGCAGAACACGCGGCTGCCGGGAGCGGACTGGGCGATCTTGTCCAGCTCGCCGATGCTGTCGAAGGCGAACAGGCGGACACCCAGCTCGAAGGCCCGGGCGACGTCGCGCTGCTTCTTGATCGTGTTGCCGTACGAGATGCGGTCCGGCGTGACGCCGGCGGCCAGCACCATCTCGATCTCGGGAACGCTCGCGGTGTCGAACGACGAACCGCGCGCGGCGAGCAGCGACAGGATCTCGGGCGCGGGATTGGCCTTCACCGCGTAATAGATCTTCGCGTCGGGCAAGGCTGCCGTGAGCGACGTGAAATTCTCATCCACGATGTCGAGGTCAACCACCAGGCACGGAGTTGCAGGCTGCCGCTCCGCGAAAAAACGAGCAATCTTCTCGCTCATCTCAGTCTCCCGAGAACCAGAAAGGAGTTATGTGATGGGGTTTTGCAGTTCGGTCGGGCCGCCGTCCGCGTCACGCGCGGACCAAGCCCTCAGACCTGTTTAGGGCCTGTACACGATCGACCGGAAGTCGTGGGATGAGACGGATGGGCGTGCGGCCCACCGACAACAACATGAAACATCGTATCCTCCAAGACGCCGCCTTGCTTAAGGGACGGTCGGGGGTTACACGTTCGTCGTTGCATAACCCCACTTGGAAGAACCGTGGGGGCCAGGGGCACGTGCTAGCGCGGAGCGATCTGATACACCGAAACCTCCCCGCGCAAAAGGATAAAATCAACCATCGGGGAAAAAAGTTTCAGGGGCGTATCATCTCCGCCCCCGAGGTCGATTTAAGCAGGCCCGGCGCGGCTTTCAAGCCGAGCGGGCGTGGGCCGCGATCCGCTTGGCGGCCTCCTCGATCAGCCTATCGGATGCCGCCAGGGAGATTCTAAGGTGTCCGACGGCGCTTGGACCAAAGCCATCGCTGGGCAGGACCGCGACTCCATGCCGCTCCAGCAGTCCTTGGGCGAACTCGTCCGACGCTTGGCCGGTCCCCCGGACGTCGAGCAGCACGAACATGCCGCCTTCCGGACGCGACGCCCGCAGGCCGGGAACGCTTTCCAACAGGGAAACCATGATGTCGGCCCGGCGCTGGTAGGCCGCCGCCATCGCCGTCACCTCCGGGCACTCGTTGGTCAATGCCGCCAGGGCTCCGGCCTGGATGAAGGGAGGTCCGCCATAGAGCATGCACAGGACCAGCCGGGTCAGGTGCTTGGCCAGTTCGGGCGGTCCGACGATCCAGCCGAAGCGGAAGCCCGGCACGGCATGCGACTTGGACAGGCTGGAGACGACCACGGTCCGCTCCGCCATGCCCGGCAGGCTTCGTGGACTGACATGCGGCCCGGCATAGGCGAGATCGGCGTAGACCTCGTCCGACAGCAGCCATAGGTCGTGACGCCGGCAGAAATCGGCGGTGGCCTCGACCTCGGCGCGGGTCATGACGGCGCCGGTCGGATTGTGCGGGCTGTTCAACCACAGCACACGCGTACGTGGCGTCACCACGCGTTCCAAATCGTCCAGATCAAGGTGGAAGCCGCGCTCGGGACGCAGCGCCACATTGACGACGGTGGCTCCAGCCGCACCCGCGACCGCCTCGTAGGTGGCGTACATCGGCTCCGGGACGATCACCTCGTCGCCGGGACCCGCCAAGCACCGCATCGCGCAGTAGAGCCCCGCCTGGGCACCGGGCACGACGACGACATCGTCGGCTTCCGTCGGGGTGCCGGTCCGCGCTTGGTGGCGCGCGGCGATGGCGGCGCGGACATCCGGATGGCCCGCGATGGGGGAGTACGTCGTCTCTCCCGCCCGGAGCGACGCGACCGCCGCGTCGATCACGATGGCGGGTGGCGGCAGGTCGGGGTCGCCGACGGTCAGCATGATGACGTCCCGCCCCTGCCGCACCAGCTCGCGGGCGCGCCAGTGGATGCTCCAGGCGTCGGAGCCCTTGCCGGAGATCCGGTCGACCAGGGGAGAGAACCGCATCGTTACCGCTCCTTCGCGGAAAAATAAACTGGGAGGTCTGGCGGCGACTCATAGCGGCACGCCGGCTCGCTTGCCAAGCCCGACCGGAAGCGGGACACTCCGCGCCCGGACTTCGATCCGGCAAATCAACCCGACGACAACCCAAGCCGTAAGGCGGTCGGACAGGAGAAGGCTTCGTGACGCTGGACCCCAATAAATCGAGGAATCGCCCTCTGGAAACCCCCGCCGGATACCGTGCCCTGGACGATGTTGGTCTACCGGCCTATCTGGCGGCGATTCCAAACGTCGCCGACAAGCTGGGAGGCGCCCCGGCGGAATGGCAGGTCCGCGAAGTCGGCGACGGCAACCTGAACCTGGTCTTCATCGTGACCGGCCCCCGGGGCGGAGTCGCGGTCAAGCAGGCGCTGCCCTATGTCAGGCTGGTGGGCGAGAGCTGGCCGCTGCCGCTCAGCCGGGCCTTCTTCGAGCACGAGGCGCTGGTGGCCCAAGCCGCCGCGGCGCCGGCCCAGACACCGGCGATCCACCATCACGATGCCGAGATGGCGCTGACGGTGATGGAGTTGCTGCGACCCCACGTGATCATGCGGAAGGGTCTGGCGGCCGGCATCCGCTATCCGAAATTCGCCCATGACGTCGCCCATTTCATGGCGCACACGCTGTTCCACACCTCCGACTTGGCGCTGCCCGCGGCGGAGAAGAAGCGCCGGATCGCGGTGTTCTGCGGCAATACCGCATTGTGCAAGATCACCGAGGACCTGATCTTCACCGATCCCTATCGCGTGGCGGAGCTGAACCACTGGACCTCCCCCCAGCTCGACGGGATCGCGGCGGAGTTCCGCGCCGATACGGCGGCCAAGGCGGCGGTGTCGGAGTTGAAGGGACGGTTCCTGATCCACGCCGAGGCGATGATCCATGGCGACCTGCACACGGGGTCGATCATGGTGACGGCGACGGAAACCAAGGTGATCGACCCGGAGTTCGCCTTCTACGGCCCCATGGGGTTCGACATCGGGGCGGTGATCGGCAACCTGCTGCTGGCCTTTTTCGCCCAGCCGGGCCACGCGACAGCCGCCGACCCGCGGGAGGATTACGGCCGCTGGATCCTCGATCAGGTCACTCAGGTCTGGACCAAGTTCGAGGGCATCTTCCTGGGACTGTGGCGCGATGACGCGACCGGCGACCTCTACCCCGCCGACCTGTTCGCCGATCCGGCGGGACAGGCGGCGCTCCGCCGGGTCAAGGCGGATTACATGGAGCGCCTGTTCTCCGACTCGATAGGATTCGCCGCCGCCAAGATGATCCGGCGCATCCTGGGCCTCGCCCATATCGAAGAGCTGGAGACCATCGCCGACGCCGACCTGCGGGCCGATTGCGAGATGCGGGCGTTGCGGCTGGCGCGCGACATGCTGGTCAACCGGGGCGCATATCGCAGGATCGGCGACCTCACCGCCGCGGCCGCGACGCATGGAAGGGGTGGATACGGGAAAAAGTAGTACCCCTTCGGAGAAGAAACCTGTTGCCGCCGCGTAACTCCCTCAGCGGAAACGAATTTCTCCGCACGGGCCGGGCCGGGTGCCGGGGTGGCATGGTCAAGCCCTTGGCGTGACATCTAATTTCCGCCACTTTCGACACCTATATCAGACCCATGCGAAGGGCCCCTACAGCGCGGCCACACAAGGCCGACGATCAGCCCTTCACACTGGCGTTCCCCATTCAGGGAGCGTCACCAGCCTGGCCCCGGCTGGATCTACCGGCCACCGCATGAGCCCCCTGCGGTGGCCGTTTTCTTTTCCGCGACACGCTCCGCCGAAATTGCTTGTTGGTTCGAAGTTCCATACATTGGACCCCTCAATGTATGAAACTCTGGTCATCACGCATGCGCCTCTCGACCGTGTTGGGCACCGATGAGCTGGAAAGCCTGGGCAGGCTCGGCCGAACGGTCCGTCTGGCCCGTCTCCGACGCAACCTGTCGCAGGATGACCTCGCGTCGCGCATGGGCGTCAGCCGGGCCTCCGTGGTGGCGCTCGAGAAAGGGACGCCCGGCGTCGCCTTGGGAATCCTGCTCAAGGCCCTGACCGTGCTCGGCTACACCGAACGCCTCGGCGAGTTGCTGGCCAATGACCCCCTGGGCGAGGAGATGGAGTTGGTCACCGGACGGAAGCGCGCGGGAGCGAAGGACGATGTGGCGGACTTCTAGGGCCGTAGCCTGGCCGTGATCAGGCCACGGGCGGCCGGGCCGCGGCGATGAAGCGGCGGGCCAGCGCGTGATAGAGCGGGACGGGGCAGACCATGCGGGAGACGCCATAGGCGATCATCGCCGACGCCATCAGCGGCACGACCATGCCATGGTTACCGGTCATCTCCATCACGATCACGAAGGCGGTCATCGGTGACTGGGTGACGCCCGCGAAATAGCCGACCATGCCAAGCATCACCATCGCGGCCACCGGCACATGCTCCATCAGCGGCGTCAGCGCCGAGCCGATGCCGGCGCCGACCGACAGGCTGGGGGCGAACAGCCCGCCGGGGATGCCGCTGACCGAGGAGACCGCCGTGGCCGCCAGCTTGGCCGGCGCGTACCACCAGGGCAAGTCGGCGGTGCCATCGATCGCCATGCGGGCGGCGTGGTAGCCGGTGCCGAAGGTCAACCCTCCGGCGGCCACGCCGATCACCGCGATGATCAGGCCGCAAGTGGCGGCGAAGGCCACGGGCCGGCGCGTCGCGACCCCCTTCAGCCAGACCGGCAGCAGCCGGCCGGCCTCGATCACGGCGCGACTGAACAGCCCGCCGGCCAAGCCGCCGACGACACCGCAGGCGAGGACGCCGATCCAGGCTCCCGGCTCGTCCAAGGTCACCAGGGTGTGGCCGAAATATTCATAGTTGCCGGTCACCGCCAGCGACGAGATGCCGGCCAGGATCACCGCGACCATCACCAAACCGCTGGCCCGGCTCTCGTAGCCGCGCGCCATCTCCTCGATCGCGAAGACGATGCCGGCGAGCGGGGTGTTGAACGCCGCCGACACGCCCGCCGCCGATCCCGCCAGCACGAGGCCGCGCTGGCCAGCCAGTCCCGCTACAGTGCCGCAGGCGACCATCAGGGCGGCGCCGACCTGGACGGTCGGACCCTCGCGTCCGATCGAGCCGCCCCCCGCCAATCCCAGCAACGTCAGCAGGATCTTGCCGATCATCGTGCGGGGCGCCAGCAGCTTGCGGCGGCTCTCGGGATCGGTCAGGTGGCGGGCGGCGATGGCTTGGGGAATGCCGCTCCCCTGCGAATTGGGAAACCAGCGGACCGTCGCCCAGGCCGACAGGCCGAACATCAGCGGCGAGAGCGCCAGCGGCAGATAGGGCCAGCGCCCGACCACGGCGTCGAAGGCTTCCTGGACATGGTCGGCGGCCAGGGCGAAGCCGACCGCGACGAGGCCGATCACCAGAGCGCCCAGCCAGAAGACGAGACGCTGCCGCCAGGACGTCGCCGATAGCCAGACATGGCGGGCGCGGCGGGAACGGATCTTCACCATGACATCAAATTACAGCCGCGTTCAGACATCCAGGTCGATCAGCACCGGAACGTGGTCCGACGGCTTCGGTTCCCAGCCGCGCGCCTCGCGCAGCACCTTGTGATCGCGCAAGGCTCCGGCCAGTGGGGGAGTGACCCAGATATGGTCGAGCCGGCGGCCGCGGTCGGCGACCGACCAGTCCTTGGCCCGGTAGCTCCACCAGGTATAGAGCTTCTGGCCTTCCGGCACGAAATGGCGGACCGCGTCGACCCAGCCGATCGAGTCCCGCATCGCGTTGAGCCGGTCGATCTCGGCCGGCGTGTGGGAGACGACGCCGAGCATCTGCTTGTGCGACCAGACATCGTGTTCGAGTGGCGCCACGTTGAAGTCACCGACCATGACCATTGGCCGATCCGCCGTCCGCTCCGCCGGCCACCACGCCGTCATCTCGTCCAGGAAGCGCAGCTTGTGCTCGAACTTGACGTTGACGGCGGGGTCCGGGACATCGCCGCCCGACGGGATGTAGACGCTGTGGATCTCGATGCCGCCGACCTCGGCGATGGCGTGGCGGCAGTCCTGTTTCTCGCACCAATGCTGGACGCATTGGCCGGAGATCGGGCGGAGCGACAGGATCGCGACGCCGTTGTAGCCCTTCATGCCATGGATCAGGGTGTGGACGTATCCCCGTTCCGCCAGCGGCGCCAGCGGGAAGGTCTCGTCGACCGTCTTGGTTTCCTGGAGGCAGATCACGTCGGGGCGGTGCTCGTCGATCAGCCGCAGCAGGAGATCCAGCCGCAGCCGGACGGAGTTGATGTTCCAGGTGGCGATACGCACGGGAGACTCGGGGATGGTTCGAGGGTGAGGGCGGATGGCGCCGCACCATACATCATGGAGGCATTCGCGGGAAAGCGCCGGTGCCGACGTGAAATCCCTTGAATGACCATCCATCCCTACCATCTACCATCCATGTGGATGGTTAGAGGATGGAAGAGAGATGGCAGGCAACGTACAGGACATCAGGTCCAAGCAGACCGACAGCGAGAAGATCACGATCAATCTCGGCTATGTCGACCTGGGACACGTCGATCTGCTGGTGCGTGAGGGGTTCTACTCGAACCGCACCGATTTCATCCGGACGGCCATCCGCAATCAAATCGAGCGGCACTCCGATGTCGTCCGGCAGGCGGTGACGCGATCGAGCGTGGATCTCGGCCTTCGGCACTTCAGCCGGGAGGACCTGGAAGCGGCGCGGGACGCTGGTCAGGTGCTCGAGATCCGCGTCCTGGGCCTCGCCACCATAGCGAACGACGTCACGCCGGAACTGGCGCTGGCCACCATCTCCTCGCTCACCGTGCTGGGAGCGCTGCACGCCAGCGCCGCCGTCAAGGCGGCCCTGGCCGACCGAATCAAATGACGTCCCCCTTCTTCAAAGCCCAGAAAGCCAAAGACATGACCAACCTACTGTCCCCCGGCATGGCCGAGGCGATGCGCTTGACCAGTGCCGGTCAGCTCACCGAGGCGACCGCCCTGATCCAGCGCCTGCTCCAGGGCGGTGACGCTCCCGCTCCGGAGTCCGACGGCGCCAAGCCCAATCCCCCGACGGGTCCGGGTTCCGGACCGGGCACCATCATCGACATGGAGCCGGTGTCTCCCGGCGCGGCGGCGTTCCGGTTCGACGCCAAGCCGGCGAGCCGCCCGCGCTCTCCCCACCGCGCCGTTCCGCTGACCGGCCTGGGCGAAACCCTGCGCGGCCTCGCCGCGCGGTCGATGCCGTCCGGTTTGAATTTGGGTGGGATGGGTCTCGATGGCCTCAACTTGGGTGGGATGGGCCTACGCCCCGCCTCGGCTCCCCTGCCCGACGGCGCGTCGTTCGAGACGCTGTCCCACACCAACGCCGCCGGTACCCGCTCCTATAAACTGTACATTCCGGCCAAGCGGGCGGCGGAGCCGATGCCGCTGATCGTGATGTTGCACGGCTGCACCCAGTCGCCCGACGATTTCGCCGCCGGCACCCGGATGAACGAACTCGCCGAGGAACATGGTTTTCTGGTGGCCTACCCGGCCCAGCCGTCATCGGCCAACCCCCAGAAATGCTGGAACTGGTTCAAGCCGGAAGACCAGCGGCGCGACCACGGGGAGCCCTCGCTGCTCGCCGGCATCGCCCGCCAGATCATCGGCGACCACCCGGTCGACCCCAGCCGCGTCTATGTCGCGGGGTTGTCGGCCGGTGCCGCCACCGCCGCCATCCTGGGTGCGACATATCCCGACGTGTTCGCGGCGGTCGGCGTGCATTCCGGCCTTCCAGTGGGTGCCGCGCGGGATATCCCATCCGCCTTCGCCGCCATGGGGCAAGGCGGTTCGGGAGGCGGCGCCGTCACTCGCTTGGTTCCGACGATCGTCTTCCATGGCGACAAGGACATGACGGTCAATCCGCGCAACGGCGACGCGGTGGTCGCCCAGTCGACGGCGGCGGCCAAGGGACTGAAGTCGACCGTTGAGCGGGGCAACACGCCGAACGGCCGTGCCCACGACCGTACGGTCCTGACCGACGGCTACGGCAGGACGGTGTCCGAGCTGTGGACGATCCACGGCGCCGGTCACGCCTGGGCGGGCGGCAGCGCGTCCGGCACCTACACCGATCCGAAGGGACCGGACGCCTCGCGCGAGATGCTGCGGTTCTTCCTGGAGCACCGCGTCACCGCCGCCTGACGGGGCCGCCTGATTGTTGGAGTCGCCTGACCGGACCGGGTCAGGCGACCAGGCGAAGGGCGACGATGGTCACGTCGTCCTTGAACGGCACGCCGCCCGCGAAACCGGCGGCGTCCTCGCGCAGGGTCGAGCTGATGAGGGCGGCCGGTGCCGCGATCAAGGCGTCGAGCGCAACTTTCAGCCGCTGTTCGCCATAGGCGCCGCCGCCGGCATCCGTCGCCTCGACCAAGCCGCGCGTGTGGACCACCAGTCCGTCGCCGGGTTGCAACGACACCTGACCGCCTACCGGTCCTTCGAAGGAAGCATCACCGGTCAGCGGCGGCCCGCGCTTGCCGGCGAGCGGCAAGACTCCCAGCATCTGGCTCAACACCACCGGTGTAGGCATGCCGGCGTTGGCGTGACGCAGGGGTCCGCCAGCCTGAAGGACGCCGATGAACAGTGCGATGGACCGGCCATCTTCGCTCCCCTCGGCCGGATCGGACGCCAGTTCGGCACCGATTTGGGTGATCAAGGCCGCCGGATCGAGCGGAGCGCCACCAGACGGATCGAAGCGGTCGGCCAAGACGCGGACCAATGCCCGCACCCGCGCCACCGTCAGCAGTGCCGCGATGCCCGTTCCCGCCACGGTGCCGACCACAAAGCCGGTGCCGCCGCCCAGCACGGGAAAGACGTCATGGAAGTCGCGGCCTTGCCCGCCGCCCCGCGACGCCTCCGACAGCACGGCGCCCTCCGCCGGAAATCCGGGCCCGGACCGTGGGAATGCCGGCAGCGCCAAGGCCGCCCGCAATCCAAGCGCCGCCGACTCGTCCAGGGCGTCGCGCCGCTTGGTGGCGGCCGACTCCCGGCGGAGGCGCTGGCGTTCCAGACAGGCGTCGACCCGCTGCTGCAACTGCATGACGTTGAACGGCTTAGCCAGATAGTCGCTGGCCCCCATTTCAATACACTGGATCGTGTCCTCCATGTTGGTGATGGCGGAGATCACGACCACGGGAGTGTTGGCAAGCAAACCTTCCTTCTTCAAGCGGCGAACCACCTCGGTGCCGCCGATGCGCGGCAGGCCCAGGTCAAGCAGGATCAGGTCGAACGTGTTGGCCTTGGCGAGGTCGAGCGCCTGCCGGCCATCGTTGGCCACGGTCAGTTCGGTGAATCCGGCCTTCCGCAGGTAAAGCTCGATCAACTGCTGGCTGAACTCGTCGTCCTCTACGACCAGCAGGCGCTCGGGCCGGGTGGCGGCTATGGGCTGGGCCATGAATGTGAACCTCGATGGGGTGGCATGACCGGCGTCCCTGACGTCCACCGCGTGGGGCGGCACGCCGCGGCTCCGGAGATGATAAAGGGAAAATTCAATATGTCATGCAACCATACAAGATTATCTGGATAGTCACACAACCCAAGTTACTCAGAATTCTAAGTGATATTCCGTATAGGATCAACCATCATGACAAAAACTCTTCCCAATCGATACTTCCCATGGAATGCAACCATGATAAAGGTTCGCCATACGGTGGGGCGGTCAGGTGGTTGACGCCGTTCCGGAAGAGCTGGAAAGGGGATACGAGCGATGAAGCGACTGAGATTGGGAATCGCGACGCTGGCGAAGGCCGTTGGCATGTCCGCCGGCGTTGGGGCCGGCGTGATGGCGGGCGCCATGGCTGGCATCTTGATCGGAACGACGGTGGGCACCACCGCCGCGATGGCTGGAACCGTGCTCGAACGAAGCCTGCCATCGCCCACGCTGGGCCGCGATTACCGCTTCACGGTCTATTTGCCAGATGGCTACGGTGAATCTTGCCTGTCCTATCCGGTGCTCTACCTGCTGCATGGCGCCAATGGCGACGAGCATGACTGGCTGAACAAGGGCAAGATCAAGCCGACCCTCGATCGGCTGATCAACGACGACGCCATCACTCCGATGATCGTCGTGATGCCGGGACACAAGCAGATGTGGTGGGTGGACGCCAACGCGGAGAAAGCCGGCACCGTGCTGATGAAGGAACTCCTGCCCAGGATCGAACAGGATTTCCGCATCGTGGAAGGCCGCGCCGGCCGGATGGTGGCGGGCCTCTCGGCCGGCGGGCAGGCGGCTGTCCGGCTGGCCTTCGAGCATCCGGAGATGTTCGCCGCCGCCGCGGCACTGAGCCCGGCGGTCTACGAGCCCCTTCCCCCGTCCAACTCGTCGGCGATGAAGGACCCGCCGTTCCAGAAGGATGGCAAATTCGACGGCGAGGCTTGGGCGAAACTGAGCTGGCGCCCCCTGTTCGAAACGTACCGCGCCCAGCCGGTGGTGGTGCCGTTCTACATCAACAGCGGTGACATCGACCGATTCGAGATCCCGTATCACGCGGCCGCCCTGTTCCGCGAGCTTCACCGTCACCAGCCGGGCAACGCGATCTTCCGCGTGGTCGCCGGCGATCACGAGTGGCCGGTTTGGGCCAGCACGATCGGCGACGCGCTTGAATACATGTCGCCCCACGCCCGAACACCCATCGAGGCCGATCCGGCGCGGTGTGGCGCGGCCAAATGATGGGATCAGCGACTCGCGCGCGGGGGTGAGAGCGTCGGTGGCGGCGTCACGGGAAGGGAGACGCCGCCACCTCGCCTTCTACGATCGCCCATGGCGCCGCCCTGAACCTCATCGACGGTCAACCATCCCGCTTTGTCGCCAAGCCGGCTCGCGTCGGGACGTAAGACAGCGGGAGCGCTGGAAGCAACATTTTCCGTTCCCGCATGAACGCCCCTATAGGCACGCGTTAGGAGAGTATTTCCCCACCACCAACACCGAAAATCTCACTCCTCAAATCGGTAAGTTTACTATTTAGATAAAATCACTCTTTATTAACACGTCTAATCCCTCGTCGCGATTGGGCATCCGCGTCGAATTTCGCCTCTGGACACCGCCCGCACCCGAGCGGATCCGGGACGAGGAGCGGAAACGCCGGCAGCGCACCGCGAACACATATAGATCCAGCAAGGAACCGCCATGTCCGATTTTTTCACCCGGGCCCGCCATCATGCGCTGTACCAGATCCTGTCCACACCGGTACGCGCGTGGCCTCACCAGCACCTGTTCATCGAGGATGTGTTCCCCAAGGAGTTCTACGCCGAACTCCGCCGCCTGATGCCCGCTCCCGAAGCGTACGAATCCCTCTCCAAGACCGGCAAGGTCGCGGAAGGGGATTACGACATGCGCGTGGGCTTCCTATTGAAGGATGACCATCTGGCCCGCGTGCCGACGGATGTCGCGGCTTTCTGGACCAATCTGTTCAACGAGGTTTTCAACAAGGAGTTCGCCGACGCGCTGCTGGCACGGCACGCGCCGGACATCGCGGCCCGTTTGACGCGGGAAGGGGCGGCGTGGCCCGATCCGATCCGCAGGGACATGATCCTGGTGCGGGATTCCAGCTCGGACGGCGTCAAGATCCACACGTCCGATCCGTCGAACCTGCTGACGCTTCTGTTCTATCTGCCGGAAGACGACCGCCACGTCGAGTGCGGCACCACGCTTTACCTGCCCAAGGACCGCGGCTTCCACTGCTGGGGCGGCCCCCATCATGACTTCGAGGGCTTCGATCGCGTCGCGACGATGCCTTACAAGGCCAACTCGCTATTCATGTTCCTCAAGACAGACGACTCATTTCACGGGGTCGAGCCGATCCGCATTCCCGACCTGCGCCGGGATCTGCTGCTCTTCTACATCAAACGCTGATCCGGCTAGCCAAAGGGCCAGCCGGCGTTTCGACGCCGGCTGGCCCGATGACATGCCCGAGAGGCGGTCAGTTCTCCAGGACGGCGTCGGCCGGAGCCGTCACGCCATGCTTGCCGGCGGCCGCCTTGGAGATGAAGAACTTCGGAGTTGGCAGCACGACGGGCAGGCTGCCGGCGTTGCCGCCTTGCAGCACCTTGGCGACCAGTTCCGCGGACGCGATGCCCATGTCGGCGACCGCCGGGGTGTAAGCCGCCAGCCAGCCAGCCTTGACAAAGGTCTGGGTACCGCCGAACAGCGGAACGGTGGCACCGACCGCGGTCTGGATCTCACCCGCGACGGAGGCGAGGAAGTTGTCGGCACCGGCATAGACGGCATCGACCTTGACCTTGCCCGAAGTGATCTCCGCCAGCACGTCCTGGAGGGAGGTGTTGCCGGGGGTGACGCGCCGCGAGGTGACGTTGACGCCGTGCTTCTCGGCCCAGGACCGCACTTCGTTCTCGATCAGGTTGGAGTTCGGCTCGCGCGAGTTGAACAGGACGAGCAGGGTGCGGATCGGCTTCAGCTTGGTGAAGGCGTCGAACTGATCGGCCATCGGCACGCCGTTGGTCACGCCGGTGATCGAGCCGCCGGGCTCCTTCAGCGATTTGACCAGCTTGGCCCCGACCGGATCGAACACGATGTCGAAGACGACCGGGATGCGGTCGCGGATCACGCCGGTGGCGACCTGGGTGGCGACGGTCCCATAGGAATAGGCTACGTCGAAGGATTTGCCCGCGATATCCGCTTCGAGACCCTGCATGCCCGCCGCGAGCGTGCCGCGGTCCTGGTTGGCGTTGATCTCGCGGTAGGTCGCCTTGATACCCAACTCTGCGAGCTTGGCCTGGAACGCCTTCTCGGAGTCGGTGATGCCCTTCCACAATACAAGCAGCACATTCTTGTCCTGAGCCGCCGCGGGAGCGACGGAGAGAGGCAGGGCGACAGCCGCGGCCAAGAGGGCGGCAAACAGGAGTCTCGCCTTCATAACGCAACCTCCAACATCATATAGTTGTATTTACTTTTACCATAAGTCGCATCGACTGTAACTGTGTTGCTATTATGGAGCAATTCAAAAATGCTCTTCTCGAAAAAAAGGTTGTAAGTTATAAAATTATATTCTAAATTTAACTTAGAATTTTGCGCGATAGAAGTCCTTCTTGGTTGTGCAACTCATGCATCCGTCCAATTCTTCGAGCGACACGACCGAAAATCCTCCACCTGCGAATGCTGATTCCGATACGCGGATGGATCGAGTCTCCCCGGCTGGAAGAAGAAACCATGAACTCCGCATGATACGCGCGGCGTTCTTCCTCTTCATCGCCGCGGACGCCTTTTCCAGCGCCTTCCTGCCGGTCCACGCGCGCGGCCTGTCGGCGGCATCGCCCATGATCATCTCCGGGATATCGCAAGGTTTCGCGAGCGGCGCCCCCATTTCGGCCTTCTGGTTGATGGTCGCGGCGGCGCAGTTGACGGCGGGTTTCTGGGAACGGGGGCGGGATCATAGAACGCTGCTGTTGGGCGCCATGCTGATGTCGAGCGCGGCGCTCGCCATGGCGGGAATCGCCGGCACCATCGAAGGACTGATCCTCTGGCGCGCCATGGGCGGCTTCGGCTATGGCGTCGCGATGATGCTGGTCCAGGACCGCATCCTGCGAACGATGGGTCCCAAGGCGAGAACCCAGGCTTCGGGCAATTACCTGAGCGCCTTTTTCGCCGGAACCATCTGCGGGACCTTCGCGGGGAGTGAGATCGCCGGTTTGATTGGATACTCCGGAACTTTCCTGGCGGCGGCGGCGGTCAGCGGCTGCGCCGTCGTTCTCGCCACGTTCGTGAGCGCCCATCGCGAAACCAAGGCCCGGCAGCCGTTTCAGCCCCTTGTTTTGCTGCGAAACCCGGCTTTCCTGGCGCTGGCGGTGCTGGCCGCCGTTCCGTCGCGTCTGCTGATCGCGGGATTCCTCTATTTCCTGGTGCCGCTCCACCTGCATGACGCCGGTCTGAGCCCGGCGGAAACCGCCCGGGTCGTCATGATCTACTCCTTGATCCTGGCGACGACGACGCTGGCATGGTCACGCCTGATCGACCGCATGGGCAGGCCCCTGCTGTTCACCGTTCTGGGATTGGCGGCGTCGGCCGCCGCCATGCTTGTGATCCCGATCGGGCCGCCGGGCATCTGGGGCGCGATCGCCGCCGTGGCCCTGCTGGGGATGTCGCAGGCGATGGGCATGTCGCCACAGGTGACGGTGCTGTTCCAAGTCGCCCGATCGGAGATGGACCGTTTCGGCGCCACGCCGGTGCTCGGCATCTACCGGGTGTGCGAGCGGGTCGGCCTGTTCGCCGGTCCGCTGGTGGCGGCTTGGCTGATGGGCGATCACGGCTATGAGGGGACGATGGTGGTGCTGGGCGCCATGGCGGCGATTTCCGTATTCGCGCTGCTCGCCGCCTTCGCCATCGCGGGAGCCCTCCATCCACCACCAGACCCCGACGAGCGCGGCGCCCAGGTGGCGCCAGAACAGGAGACGGTCGCATGATTTCCGGTATCGACGATCCTCTCGCGGTCATTCCCAGCGGTTCCGGCTCGGACACCGGCTCCTCCCTCATGTCATGGGGCGACGCCATGACATGGGAGGAATACGAGTTGCTGGCCCTCCGCACGGCGGCTCCGTTCGAGGGCAAGTTCGACCTATGCTACTTCAACTACATCCACCCCAAGCGACTGCAGGGCCATTGGCCGGCGCATCAGGTCAAGGACACGCCGATCCGAGTCGCCTACACCGACTGGGGCGATCCGGACGGTCCGCTGGTGATCTGCGTGGGCGGCATCGCCAACACGGCCCGGCGCATGGATTATCTGGCGCTGGACCTTTCCCGTCACTTCCATGTCGTCTGCCTGGACTGGGTCGGGCGCGGCATGAGCGGCTGGATGCCGACCCAGGGCGACTACACGCTGGAGACGAACGTCGAGTCGATGATCCAGCTGCTCGACCATTTGGACTGTTCACGCGCCAGCATCATCGGCTCCTCGCTGGGCGGCAGCGTCGCGATGGCCTTGGCAGCGCGCCATCCCGAAATGGTCGAGAGACTGGTGCTCAACGACATCGGCTTCCACATGCCGGCCGAACGGCGCCGGCGCCGGGCCGAGGCGGTCGCCCGCCACTACGCCTTCAAGCGCCCGGCCGACCTGTACCGGCGGCTCGGCGCGTCGGCCAAGAACGAGGGGCCGGTGACCGAGGACGAATTGCTGCACAACACCTATTTCCAGACCCAATGGTCCGACGGCCACGGCGGCCGGATCTACCGCCACGACCCCCGCGCCTTGCAGGCCTACGCCGAGGACGCGCAGGTCAGCCTGGACCAGCGGGAGGATTGGGACAAGCTGTCGCTGCCCATCCTGGTGCTGCGGGGCATGGTGTCCGACGCGCTGCTGCCCGAGACGGTGGAGGAGATGATCACCAAGCCGGACGTGACGGCGGTGTTCGTCCCCAACACCGGGCACACGCCGTCGCTGAGCGATGCCAACCAGATCCACTTCCTGCGCGAATGGCTGCTGGGACGGGGACCGGACGCGCACTTCACCTGCCTGAACCCTCCTTCGACGCCGCGCCACCTGTTCGGCGCGGCGCCACCGCCGCCTCCACCGCCGCCTCCCCCACCGGCGCCCGGAGCCTGACCACGTGGGAGCGCGGGCGGCCCCCTACCAGACCGCGCGGGCCGACGCCGAGCGGCCGGCCGCCCTGGATTCCGGCGGCCAGGGCGAGGTCTCCGGCGTCGAGGGGCTGCGGCTCAAGATCGACTCGGTGCTGGGCAACCTGCCCGGCCACGACCTGACGGTCGAGAGCGATACTCCGGTCGAGCGGATCGAGGAGCTGTTCGCCGCCCACACCACCCTGCCCGGCATCCTGCTCAGCCGCGGCGGACGCCACGCCGGCATGGTGCCGCGCGGCCGGTTCACCGAATGCCTGGCGCGGCCGCTGGGCCGCGAGTTCTACGCGGGCCGCCCGATCTCGCAGCTGGTCAGCACCGAGCGGATCCAGACGTTGCGCATGGACAGCAACGACCGGCTGGAGATGGCGGCCCAGATCGCGCTGCTGCGCCCGGCGGGCCAAGCCTACGAGCCGGTCGTCGTGGCCTTTCCGGACGGTCGGCACTGCGTGCTCGACATGCAGGTGATCCTGCTCCAGCTGGCCCGCTTCTACGATATCGCGACGACCCAGAACCGGGGCCTGCTGGAGAACGTCCAAGCCTATGCCGGGCGCCTGGAAAGCACGCTGGACGACCTGCGGCGGACCGAGGAACGGCTGGTCCTGGACATCCAGGTGCGCGAGCGGACCGAGCAGCATCTGCGCGACAACCGCATCCGCCTGCTGCGCCAGACCACGGCGCTGCAGGAGATCGCCAAACTGGACGCGATGCGGCTGTCCGACTTCGACCGCGCGATGACCAACATCACGGGCGTCATCGCCATGACGCTGCGGATCGACAGCGTCGGCATCTGGATGATGGACGAGACGCCCGACGGTCCAGCCCTCACCAAGGTGGCCCAACACCACGCGTGCCGGGCGGCGGCGGGCGACGAGACGGGCGCCGGCACGCTGCCGCTGAACGACTATCCGCTCTACCGCACGGCGCTGATGCGCGACCGCTCGCTGGTCGTGGCCGACGTCGAATCCGACATCCGCGTCGCGGAGTTGCTGGACCCGGTGCTGCACCCCTCGGGCGTCACCTCGCTGATGCATGTCTGCGTCCAGGTCGAGCAGCGGCAAGTCGGCGTGGTGCGCTGCGAGCACCGCGGCAAGCCGCGCACCTGGGCCGACGACGAGGTCAACTTCGTCGAAGCCGCGATCAACTTCGTGGCGCTGGTCACCGTCGGGCGCGAACGCAAGCAGGCCGTGCAGGCGCTGCACGACAGCGAGCTGCGCCTGCTGCACCTGCTGGAGACCAGTCCCGTCGGCGTCTGCATCATCGATCGCCAGGGCCGCATCCACTTCTCCAATCCCAGCCTGTGCGCCCTGTTCGGCCGCTCGCGCGACGCCCTGTTGACGACCGACTTCGCGGGATTGTACCTGGATCCGGAACGGCACGGCGAATGCCTGGAGATCTTCGACGCCGCCGCCTGCGTGCGGGGCGTCGAGACGGCGTTCCGGCGGTCGGATGGCGAGATCCGCTGGACCATCATGTCGTGGGAGCCGTCGGTGCTGGACGGTCGCGGCGTCATCGTCGTGTGGCTGTTCGAGATCACCGGCCTGAAGGAGGCCGAGGACGACCTGCGTCAGGCGAAGGAGGAGGCCGAGGCCGCGACCCGCGCCAAGTCGACCTTCCTCGCCACCATGAGCCACGAGATCCGCACGCCGATGAACGGCGTGCTGGGCATGCTCGACATCCTCAGCCGCAGCAAGCTGGACAGCGACCAGCGGCGCTCCGTCGCGGTGATCCGCGAGAGCGGCGTGTCGCTGCTGAGCATCATCGACGACATCCTGGACTTCTCCAAGGTCGAGGCCGGACGCCTGGACCTGGAGCAGGTGCCGATGACGCTGACCGACACGGTCGAGGGAGTCGCCGCCACCCTGACCCCGGCGGCTTGGCAAAAGGGATTGCGGATCGTCACCTTCATCGATCCGGCCATCCCCCGCTGGCTGATCGGCGATCCCATGCGGCTGCGCCAGATCCTGTTCAATCTGGTCGGCAACGCCATCAAATTCACCGCCACCGGCTCGGTCACCCTGAGGATCGACCTGATCGCGATCCGCGACGGCCGCGCCGAAATCCGCGTGCGCGTGATCGACACCGGCATCGGCTTGACCGATGAACAGGCCGCGCGGCTGTTCCAGCCGTTCACCCAGGCGGAAAGCTCGACCACGCGTCGGTTCGGCGGCACCGGACTGGGGCTGTCGATCTGCCGCCTCCTGGCCCAGCTGATGGGCGGCGGCATCGGGGTGGACAGCGTGTCCGGCAGGGGCAGCAGCTTCCGGGTCGAGTTGTCGCTGCCGGTGGTCGAGGGGGCCTGGACCGAACACTCCATGGGCTTGGTCGACCTCACGGGGATCACCGTGGCGCTGGTCGTGCCCGAGGAGGACGAGCGCGAGGTCGTGACCCGCTACCTGGAAGCTGACGGTGCCGTCGTCGCCGGGTTCGGCGACGCGGCGGGCGCCACCGCCTGGATGCGCGCCAAGCCGCATTCCCCGGCCCCTTTCCAGGGCATCGCCAAGTTCCACGCCGGCCAGCCGACCGTCGCCTTGCTCGACGCTTCCGTGGCGCCCGCGGCGTTCCCCTTCCCGGCGGTGCCGCGCGTCAAGCTGGCGGTCGACGCCCGTCCGTTCCGGCGCGGCGGGCTCAACCGGATGGTCGCGATCGCGGCCGGCCGGCTGGACGAGAACGGCGGCGACCAGCCCGACGCGGGGATGCTCGACCATCCGGTGCTGCTGGATCCGGGCGGTCCGATCCTGGTCGCCGACGACCACCCGATCAACCGCGAGGTGATCGTGCTCCAGTTGGCCCAACTCGGCTGCGAGGCCGACGCGGTCAACGACGGTGCGGAGGCCCTGATGGCGATGGGACGGCGGGAGTACGTTCTGTTGCTGACCGACTGCGACATGCCGGTGCTGGACGGATTGCAGCTGACCATGGCGATCCGCGCCCAGGAGGCGACGGAGGCCGGAGCCTTCCGCCGCCGCCTGCCGATCGTCGGCATCACCGCCAACGCCCACGCCGGCGACGTGGAGCGCTGCATCTCCGGCGGCATGGACGACTGCCTGACCAAGCCGGTCGAGACCGCCCGGCTGGGCCGCGCGCTCGCCCGCTGGCTGCCGGAGGCGGAACCCAGGGAGGAGGACGGCGGGGGTGGCGCCGGCGGAATCGCCGATGGGGTCGGGAAAGCCGGGGGTGACG
This sequence comes from Skermanella stibiiresistens SB22, assembly GCF_000576635.1. Taxonomy (GTDB): domain Bacteria; phylum Pseudomonadota; class Alphaproteobacteria; order Azospirillales; family Azospirillaceae; genus Skermanella; species Skermanella stibiiresistens. The sequence continues at coordinate 374,525 of NZ_AVFL01000001.1, read as the reverse complement.
CCCATGGTTCGCCGGCCGACGCGGCGACGGAGCCGCCGGCCGGAACCCCGGAGGAACCGCCGATCGACACGCGCGGCTTCCGTGAACTGCTGGGCGACGATCTCGAGGCGATCGGCGGCCTGCTCAAGCGATACCTCCAGGCCAGCGCCCCGGTCCATGACGAGCTGGCGGCGGCGATCGCGTCGGGCCAGCCGGCCGATGTGGTCAAGCGGCACGCCCATAAGCTGAAGGGCGCCTCCGGCATGGTCGGCGCCGCGACGCTGGCGGGAGTTTGCCAGGACCTGGAGAGTGCCGGAGCGGCCGACGACAGGGCGGCCATCGCGGCGGCGGGCTCGCGGCTCGACGCCGAATGGAACCGAGTCGCCGATTTCATCGAACGCTTCTGATTTCCAGCGAAGGAGACACCGGATGGCCGATCACGGCGCCGAAGAGACCACCACCGCCGCGGGCGTCCTGCTGTTCATGCGGCACGGGGAGACCGAATACAACCGGCGCAAGGTGCGTTGCGGCGGCGATGTCGACATCCCGCTCACGGAGCTGGGCGAGGCCCAGGCCCTCGAGGCCGGCTTGTCGCTGCGCGCATCCGGCGTATCGATCGACACGATCATCGCCAGTCCACTCATCCGCGCGAGGCGCACCGCCGAGATCGTCCGGGACGCCGCCGGCCTGGCTTGCCCGATCGCCTTCCACGACGGCTTGATCGAGCGCCGGCTGGGCGACTGGAATGGAATGGATATCGGGGCGACCCAGCCGATGCTGGACGCCGGCGAGCGGCCGCCCGGCGGCGAGGACGAACCGGAGTTCCGTCGGCGCATCGGCCTGACCCTGGCCGAAATCCTGGAATGGGGACACGCACTGCCGTTGCTGGTCGGCAGCAAGGGCGTGGCGCGCGTCCTGTCGCTGGCCCTTGCGGCGGATCAGCGCGGCCCGGCGCGCAACGCGGAGGTCATGCGCCTCGGCCCTCCGGCCGAAGGCTGGCGTGATCTGCTTGGAATCTGATGGAATCCAGCGGCGAGGCGCGGCGGAAATGAGGCTGAGCCATGCGTTACACGGACCGTCTAATAATTGAAACATTCAATTTGTTATATTAAAATTTCATTCGCAGTTTCATGTTTATGTTCTCCCAGGAGACGTCACAGGCCGCCGCAGCGCGTCCGGCGAGCAAAAGGATTGATGGAATGCTGGGCTTCTACAATCGCAGTTTGACGGTCAAGGTGATCGTGCCGATCATCATACTGCTGACGGTGATCGCGCTCGGCACCATGGTGGGCGTCGCCTTCATGAACATGACCAAGGCGCATGGCGCCCTTTCCGAACGGGCCCAGATGGTGACCAAGGTCCTGGTTGGCGGAGCCGGCGAGGCCGTGTGGAACATGGATGTCGGCGCCGCGGAGGCCACACTCGCGGCTCTCGAGTCGGATCCCGACTATGTCGGCAGCACGATCTCGGACAAGGACGGACGGGTCTTCGCCAGCCATGGCGTCACGGATGGCGAAGCCGGTGACAACATCGTCCAGCGCGCCAACATCGTCCGCGGCTCTGGCGACCGCGAGGAGACGATCGGCTCGGTCGAGGTCAGGCTGTCCCAGCAGCGGATCTACGACGATATCCGGAACCAAACGCTGATCATCGCCGCCGTCTGCGCCATGGCGCTGATCGTGGTATGCGGCGTCCTGGTGCTGATCGTGCGCGGAGTGACCCTGCCGATCGTGGAGATGACCTCGGTCATGACACGGCTGGCTTCGGGACATACCGAGGTCGAAGTGCCCGCGACATCACGCCGCGACGAGATGGGCCGGATGGCGGCCGCCGTCGTGACCTTCCGGGAGAACGCGATCGAGAAGGCCCGCCTGGAGGCGGATCAGGTCCGGTTGCGCGCCGAGGCGGAGGTCGAACGCCGGCGGGCTCTGGCTTCGGTCGCGGAAAGCTTCGACGCCGATGTCGGGCAACTGTTGGCGCGGGTCAACAAGACGGCGGGCGAGATGAGCGCCTCGGTCGGCGATGTCGCCGCCAGCGCCGGGGACAACGCCGGCTTGAGCCGGGAGGCGGCCTCCGCCGCGACGGAGGTCACGGCCAACGTGGAGACGGTGGCCGCCGCGGTCGAGGAGTTGGCGGCGTCGATCAGCGAGATCTCGTCGCAGGCCCACGCCTCGAACAACGTCTCGGGCGGCGCCAACGAGCGCGTCACGGGCACCGTCGAACGGATGCGGAGGCTGGTGGAGGACGCCAACCAGATCGGCAACGTGCTGACTCTGATTTCAGATATTGCCGGACGGACGAACCTGCTGGCGCTCAACGCCACGATCGAGGCGGCGCGGGCGGGCGAGGCCGGCAAGGGCTTCGCCGTCGTCGCCACCGAGGTCAAGAATCTGGCCGGCCAGACCGCCAAGGCGACGGACGAGATATCCAAGCTGGTCGGGGCGATCCAGGCGTCGACCGGTCACGCCGCGCGGGAGATCGACGGCATCGCCGGGGTGATCGTCAGCATCAGCGAGATCAGCGCCTCGATCGCCGGCGCCGTCGAGGAGCAGAACGCCGCGACCGAGGAAATCAGCCGTGCGGTGCAGCAGGCCGCGGGAGGCACCCAGCGGTTGCGCAACCACATGGAAGGGGTGGCACAGTCCGCCCAGCGGAACGGTCAGGCGGCCAAGGTGCTCCATGACGGCATCCGCAGCCTGGAAAGCGGTTTCCACGGGGTCCAGACACAGGTCGACCACTTCGTCGACCGGCTCAAGGCGGGCTGATAACGACTGATCGTCGAAGTCGGGAAATCCGCGACGGAGACGCCCGGCCAGGGGGCGGCCGGGCGCTGAAGCTCCGTTGCGGGAGCCCGGATGCGGCAGGGGAGACCGAGGACCGGGCGATTGCCTCCAGGGGAAGAGGCCTCACTTCCACCAGCAAGGTGGCCGAAGGGCGGCTCCCGACCAATGCGCCATAGGCTTGTCTGCCATGCTTTTTTGGCAAGCCTTACCCCTGCGACATGGTAGTGGTTGCAAGGCGCGTACAAGGTGGGATACGAGGACGCGATCACCCTCATATTTTAGGGATATCCAATCAGCCGTACCCAGGGGCGAATCATAGGGCTGGCGTCGGGTTTCGGTTCGGGATCCGGGGACGCATCGCCGCCTTGACGCGCCAATAGCCAAATCGAGGGAGCGAACTTGCCTGACACCGCGAGAGAACAAGTCCTGAAGCGCCCGCGCGCACGGGACAACCGCCAGCCGAAGCTTGCCCTTGGTTTGCTGCCGGAACTGGTCGGCTATAACCTGCGCAAGGCTCAAATCGCCGTTTTTCAGAACTTCCAGAACGCGGTGGCGCCCCATGACATCACCCCGGGGCAGTTCGGCGTCCTGATCCTGATCCGCGAGAACCACGGGTTGAGCCAGTCCGAATTGGGCAACGCGGTCGGCATCGACCGCTCGACCATGGTCGCGGTGATCGACCGGTTGGAAAGCCGCGGCTGGGTGGTGCGGGCCCCCTCGCCCAACGACCGCCGGTCCTACGCGCTCGAACTGAGCCCCGCTGGCAGCGTGCTGATCGAGGACCTGATTCCCCGTGTCCGCGCCCACGAGCGCGCCATGGCGAAGGACCTGAACAAGGCGGAGCAGGCGACCCTGATCGACCTGCTGAACCGGGTCGCCAAGGCGGTCTGACCGTCCGGCCGCCTCAAAGGGCGGCGCGGCTGGCGGCCCGATCGGCGCACGCCGTCCCGAACGCTCGGAAGATCGCGGAGCTGTCGGCGCATTCCCAGAAGCGCCATTCCGGATGCCATTGGATGGCGAGAGCGAAGCTGGCGGCTCCCGTGACGCTGACCGCCTCGACCAGCCCGTCGGGCGCCACCGCCTCGACGCTCAAGCCGTCGGCCACGCGGTCGATCGCCTGGGCGTGGATCGAGTTCACCCGGATCTCCGCGGCACCCGTGATCCGGGCGAGAACACCGCCAGGCGTAAGGCTGACCGGGTGGACCTTGGCGTATTGCTCTTCGACCGGCCGTTCATCGTCGGCCCGGTGGTCGAGCTTACCGGGCAGTTCCTGGACCCGCTGATGCAGCGTGCCGCCTAACGCCACATTCAATTCCTGGATGCCGCGGCAGATCGCCAGCAGCGGAACGCCGGCCGACACCGCCGCCCGGATCAGCGGCAGGGTGGTGTCGTCACGCTCCGGATCGTGCAGGGTTCCGGCCACGCTGGAGGGTCCGCCATAGCGCGCCGGCTCCACGTTCGACGGGCTGCCGGTGATCAGCAGTCCATCGAGCCGCCCCAGCAGGTCGCCGATGTCGAGCGAGGCGCCGAGCGCCGGGATCACCAGGGGCAGCGCGCCGGCACCCTCGGAGACGGCGCGGACATATTTATCGCCGGCGATGTGGAAAGGATGCGCGCCCATTCGGCGGACACACGCTGGTATGCCGACGAGCGGGGTCGGCCCGGTCTTGGCGATCATGGGAAACTCTCCTGGGACAACGGTCCTGCATGGGAGCCGTCGACGCACGCGACTCGGAAATGGCACATTACCGGATCATAACGCGAACAGGGTCCGAATCAGGAACCAAAACGGAATGACCGGTCCGTCACGTCCGCATGTTCAGCAAGTCGCGCGTCATCTCGTCGGTGGTCCGGACAACCGACAGGTTGGCCGAGTAGGCACGCGACCCCAGGATCTGCTGGGACACCTCGGCGCCGTAGTCGACGTTCGGCACCCCCACCATCCCCTGGGAGTTGGCGTCGGACGACGACGGGTCATATTCGGCGACGATCGGCGAGGACAGCGGCTTGACGCCGGAGCGCACTCCGGCCCCTTGACCGTCCCCCGTCCGGACATCGCCCTGCGTGGCGGCGACCGGCACATAGGGCGCCCGTCCCTCCGTGACCCCACCCTTGCCGGGGAGCGCGCCGGTGACGCGCGCGTTCGCGACGTTTGACGCGCTCGCGTCGATCCGCCGGGTTTCCGCCGCCAAGCCCGAGAATGCGATACCAAGAGTGCCGTTCATCGCCGCCACCAATTCAAACCTTATCGATGATACGCCCGAACCAGACCTTGCCACAAGATCGGGCCACAAGATCAGGCTGGCCCGGAAATCCTCAGGCGCGCGGCAGGCTGACGGTGAAGACCGCGCCGCGCCCATGGTCGCCGTCACTCCGGTTGCGCGCGAAGATCTCGCCGCCATGGGCGTCGACGATCTGCTTGGAGATGCTCAGGCCCAGGCCGGAATGGGTCCCGAACTTCTCGCCGGCCGGGCGTTCGGTGTAGAAGCGGTCGAAGATCGCGTCCAGCTTGGTTTCCGGGATACCGGGACCGTCGTCCCCCACCGTCACCTCGACCCGGTCGCCCGTCACGGCGGCGCTGACCGTGACGACCCCATCGGGTGGCGAGAACGACACGGCGTTGGCCATCACGTTCTGGAACACCTGCACCAGACGACTCTCCAGGCCGGGCACGGTCAGGTCGCCGCCAGCGGGCAGTTCGAGCTTGATGCGGGGAGCCGAACGTTCCGCCGCCGTGGTCTGGTGGATGTCCGCCAGCATCCGCAGCATCCGCCCGATATCCACCGGCTCCGACTCGGCCCGACTCAGTTCGGCGTCCAACCGGGACGCGTTGGAGATGTCGCTGATCAGCCGGTCCATCCGGTGGATGTCATCCTCGATGATCGACATCAGCCGGCGCTGCTGGTCGGGATCGCGCACCCGGGCGACGGTCTCGACGGCGCTCCGCAGGCTGGTCAGCGGGTTCTTGATCTCGTGCGCGACATCGGCCGCGAAACTCTCGATCGCGTCCATCCGCTGCCACAGCGCCGCCGTCATGTCGCGCAACGCGCCCGACAGGTCGCCGATCTCGTCGCCGCGGCGGCTGAAGTCGGGGATCTCGTGATGCCGGCCATGACCGCGCCGGACATGGTCGGCCGCCACCGCCAGCTTGCGGATCGGCCGCGCGATCGTTCCCGCCAGATAGAACGACAGCAGCACGGTGACCGCCAGCGCCACCGCGAACACCTTGAGGATGTCGAGCCGGACCGAGCGGATCGCCGCGTCGATCTGGGCGCCGCCGCGCGACAGCATGACCGCTCCCAGCACCTGCTTGAACCGCTGCACGGGGACCGCCACCGTCAGCATCATGCCGTGGTCGGGCGTGGTCCAGACGCTGGCGCCGATATCCCCGGCCAGCGCCCTGACGACGTCGGCGTAGCGGTTGGCCTCCTGGACGGGGCCCTCGCGGAACACCGGGAACTTGTCGCGCGACGGCAGCGCGTTGACGATCTTGTCGTACAGGTCGATCGCGAAGCGGGCGATCGGTCCTCCTTGAATAGGCGGCGGCAGTTCCTCGATCTGGACGACGCCGCCGGGGCCGATCAGCACCCGGCTATCGGCCACCAGCATGCCGGACGGATCGAACAGGCGGGTCCGCGTGTCGGTCGTCTCGACCAGCCGCCGGACCATCTGGCGCGCCAGATCGTGCGACAGCTCGTTGGTCTCGTCGCCGCCCCGCGTGATCGCCGCCTCGCCGATGGCGCCGGCGAAGATCCGCGCCTCGGTGCTGAGCGCCTCCAACTCGCTTTCGATCAGCCTGTCCTGATAGCGGCCGAGATAGAGCAGCCCTCCCACCAGGATCGCCAACGCCAGCACGTTGACCGCCAGGATCCGGAGCGTCAGCGGCGACAGCGCGCGGCGAAAGCGGCGCACCGTCAGACCGTCGCCGGAACGCCCCCCCTCCCGGCTGGCTGCATCCACCGCCGGTCGCGCCGGCCCCTTCGGCTGGGACCGGAAAACCGAGCCGCCTTCAGGCATCACGGTATCGATAGCCGACGCCGTACAGGGTTTCGATCTGGCCGAAATCGTCGTCGATCGCCTTGAATTTCTTGCGCAGCCGCTTGATGTGGCTGTCGATCGTGCGGTCGTCGACGTAGATGTGCTCGCCATAGGCGGCGTCCATCAGTTGGTCGCGGCTCTTGACGTGTCCGGGACGCACCGCCAGCGCCTTGACCAGCAGGAACTCGGTGACGGTCAGCTCGATCGTTTGACCCTTCCAGGTGCAGGCGTGGCGCGCCGGGTCCAGCACAAGATCGCCGCGGGTGATCACGGCGCTCGGCTCACCGCCGGTCTTGTCCTGCCGCATCTGCTCCCGGCGCAACAGCGCCCGGATGCGCTCGATCAGCAGGCGCTGGCTGAACGGCTTCTTGATGTAGTCGTCGGCGCCCATGCGCAGTCCCAGCACCTCGTCGACCTCGTCGTCCTTGGATGTCAGGAAGATGATGGGCAGGCCGCTGACCTGCCGCAGGCGCGACAGCAGTTCCATGCCGTCCATGCGCGGCATCTTGATGTCCAGCACGGCCAGATCGACCGGCTTGGCGGTCATCCCGCGCAACGCCTCGTCGCCGTCGGCATAGGTTCGGACCTCGAAGCCCTCGGCTTCCAGCGCGATCGACACCGACGTCAGAATGTTGCGGTCGTCGTCAACCAGCGCGATCGTTTGCGGCAACGCGCGTCTCCTCTACACCTCGAAGTGGAGCATCCGTCGGGATGCGGAAAATCCCTCTTCCGCTCCCGCACTGTGGTTTGCCAATATGGCACTATTGCGGCGCGAAAAAGGGTGTTCGAGCCCTGGAAAATGGTGGGTGTCCTCGATGAATACCAGTTCCGGGAATGCCGCCATCCCAGCCCGGGGGCCGAACCCGGGTCCAACCCCGGCCGAAGTGGCGCGCCGCGTGATGCGGTCGGCCGACCGCGCGACCCTGTCGACCGCCCAGCGCGACGCGGGTGGCTGGCCGTATCCCTCGCTGGTGCTGGCGGCGCTCGACCTGGACGGCTCACCCCTGCTGCTGATCTCGGACTTGGCCGACCACACGGCCAACATCAAGGCCGACCCGCGCGTCGGGCTGCTGTTCGACGGGACCCAGGGATTGGCGGAGCCGCTGACCGGCCCGCGCGTGTCGGTGCTGGGCCGGGCGGAGCGCAGCGAGGACCCGCGTCATCGTGTCCGTTTCCTGGCGCGGCATGAGAGCGCATCCTTCTACGCGGGATTCGGCGACTTCTCCATCTACCGGATCGCGGTGGAGCGGGCGCATCTGGTGGCCGGTTTCGGCCGCATTCACTGGATCGCCGGCGAGGACCTCCTTTTTCGCCTCCCAGATATCGAGACACTGGCATTACGGGAGCCGGATATCGTAGAGCATATGAACGAGGACCACGCCGACGCGGTCGCGCTGTACGCGACCGCGCTGCTTGGGCAGGGCGAGGGCGGCTGGAAGCTGACCGGCGTCGACCCCGACGGATGCGACCTGCGTCTGGAGGGGAGGACGGCCCGGTTGGCCTTCGATCGTCCCGTGTTCGACGCCGAAAGCGTTCGGGCGGAACTCGTGAGGCTGGTCAAGCGGGCGCGCGACCGGCGAGGGGAAACGCCGGGCTGACCCATACGGGTCAGACGCACCGGCCAAAACGTAAACCCGGTCCGCCGGATAGAAAAAATAATGTGGAGAGAATCACCGTGAAGCAATTCGGACCGACCATCAGCAGCAATGGCCTCGACTATCTGGGCCTGGCCGGCTTGAAGGCCGCGCATTGGAATTACAGCGTCGCCTCCCTCTATGAGCAGGCGCTGACCCGGGGCGAGGCGACTCTCGCCAAGGGTGGGCCGCTGGTGGCCATCACCGGTCAGCACACGGGCCGTTCGCCCAACGACAAGTTCATCGTCCAGGAAAGCTCGACCAGCGGCGACATCTGGTGGGGCAACGTCAACAAGCCGATCACCGAGGAGCAGTTCGACCGCCTGCATGGCCGGGTCGCGGCCTATCTCCAGGGCCGCGAGGTGTTCGTCCAGGACCTGTACGCCGGCGCCGATCCGGAATACCGCCTGCCGGTCCGCATCGTCACCCAGCACGCCTGGCACAACCTGTTCGCCCAGAACATGTTCATCCGCCCGTCCGCCCAGGACCGGAAGGATTTCGCGCCGGAGTTCACCGTCCTCCAGGTGCCCGACTTCAAGGCCGTGCCGGAGCGCGACGGCACCCGCTCCGACGTCTTCGTCCTGTGCAACTTCGCGAAGCGCCTGATCCTGGTCGGCGGCAGCTCCTATGCCGGCGAGATCAAGAAGGGCATCTTCAGCGTCATGAACTACCTGCTGCCGGCCAAGGGCGTGCTGCCGATGCACTGCTCCGCCAACATCGGTCCGAAGGGCGACACCGCCGTGTTCTTCGGCCTGTCCGGCACCGGCAAGACCACCCTGTCGGCCGACGGCAGCCGCACCCTGATCGGCGACGACGAGCACGGCTGGTCGGAAACCTCGGTCTTCAACTTCGAGGGCGGCTGCTACGCCAAGGTCATCAAGTTGAGCGAGAAGGCCGAGCCCGAGATCTACGCGACCACCCAGCGGTTCGGCACGATCCTGGAAAACGTCGTGATGGACCCGGAGACGCGCGTGCTCGACTTGGACGACGGGCGCTACACCGAGAACACCCGCGCCTCCTATCCGCTCGACTTCATCCCGAACGTCAGCGACACCGGCATCGGCGGCATTCCCCAGAACATCGTGATGCTGACCGCCGATGCCTTCGGCGTGCTGCCCCCGATCAGCAAGCTGACGCCCGATCAGGCGATGTACCATTTCCTGTCCGGCTACACCGCGCGCGTCGCCGGCACGGAAAAGGGCGTCACGGAGCCGCAGGCGACCTTCTCGACCTGCTTCGGCGCCCCCTTCATGCCGCGTCACCCGGCGGTGTACGCCAAGCTGCTGGGCGAGAAGATCGCCAAGCACGGCTCCAACGTCTGGCTGGTCAACACCGGCTGGACGGGCGGCGCGTACGGCACCGGCAAGCGGATGTCGATCGGCCACACCCGCTCGCTGATTCGCGCGGCGCTGGAAGGCGGCCTGGCCGACTCGCCGCACCAGCCCGACCCCAACTTCGGCCTGTTCGTCCCCGAGGCCTGCCCGGACGTTCCGCCGGACGTGCTCCAGCCGAAGAACACCTGGAGCGACAAGCGGGCCTATGACGAGACCGCGCAGGAGGTCGCCAAGCGCTTCGAAGCCAACTTCAAGCAGTTCGCCGACGAGGTGACCCCCGGCGTCCGCGACGCCGGCATCAAGGCGGCGGCGTGACCCCAGCCGGGTGACCGGCTGAGCGACCGACCATCGTGGCAAGGAACAGGGCCGGGGAGCGTCGCTTCCCGGCCTTCCTCTATGACTAAAGTCGCCAGCCGCGCAGGGTGCCCATCCGCTCTCGACCTACGGCTACGCCTACAATTCCGCCAGTTGGTCTCGTCATAACTTTCCTGGCAGCTCCTTCCTGTCCTAACCCCAGCGGAGTGTCTGGAGTTTTTGCCATGAGCATGCTGACGATACATTTGGAAGACGATACCGCGGAGCGGCTGACGACATTGGCACATGCCCGAGGAGTCAGTCTAAACAGCCTCATCGAGGAAATGAGCCTCCAGGCATTGGCGGCCTGGAATACGGAACAGCGTTTCCATGAGACCGCGGCGACCGGGAACATCCAACAAGCGCTGTCGATCCATGACCGTCTTGACGGACGATCGGCCGAATAGCCGACCATACACGGCGGAACAAAATACAGCCGGCACGTGTTCGTGGAGCAATGCAAACAATTCCGAAGGTTGCTCCATGTTTTCCATGACCGGTTCCACTCTTCGACGCGTCGCCCTGGGTACGTTCCTGGTGCTGGGTGTTCCGGCACTCGCGGCCTGCGATAACGAAGGTCCGGCGGAACGCGCCGGCGAGTCGATCGACAACAGCGTCAGCAACGCGGCCAAGCAGACCGGCCAGGCGATGGAGAATGTCGGCAACGCCATCCAGGACAAGAGCCGGGAAGTGCGCGACGGCAACTGATCGGCTTCCGCCAGCTAGCTCTGGCTAGCCGGCCCAGGCCCCAAAAACGTGAAAGCCCGCCATACGGCGGGCTTTCTTGCGTTGGGGCTCCGGCGTGTTCGCCCGCCGGGCCCTTGATACGGTCAACGCGTCATTTGGGAGCCAGGACCATGATCATCTGACGGCCTTCGAGCTTGGGCATCTGCTCGACCTTGGCCATCTCCAGGAGATCGTCGCGCACCTTGACCAGCACGTTCATGCCAAGATCCTGGTGAGCCATCTCACGACCGCGGAAGCGCATGGTGACCTTCACCTTGTCGCCCTCCTCAAGGAACCGACGGGCGCTGCGCATCTTGACGTCGTAATCGTTGTCATCAATGTTCGGCCTCATCTTGATCTCCTTGACCTCGATGATCTTCTGCTTCTTGCGCGCCTCGTTGGCCCGCTTCTGCGCCTCGTACTTGAACTTGCCATAGTCGAGGATCTTGCACACCGGCGGGTCCGCATTCGGGGAAACCTCGACAAGGTCGAGCCCGGCCTCTTCCGCGGCGATCAGGGCGTCGCGAATGGACACGACTCCAACCATTTCGCCGGCGGCATCCACCAAGCGGACGGAGCGAACATTGATTTCCCGATTGACCCGCGGCCCATCACGGGACGGTGTGGAGTCGGCATTTGGTCTGGCTATGGAATAGTCTCCCTCGTTGTGACCGGCGCCTGGTGCCTCGGTGGTTTCCCGGGCGGGTGCTCAAAACCCACCCGGGACCAGGCGTCCGGAGTTGTCTTCGATCCCGGCCGCGAACGGCCGGCCCTGAATCGCTCCAGGGTTAGAATGGTGATTCCGGGGCAAGATCGCCAAGAGGCGACCTCGCTTCGGCCACAATTGTATTGACAGCGGCGTCGAGAGCAAGAACTTCCTGATCCTTGCCGCCGAGACGACGTAATGCCACAGCCCGCTCCTCCGCCTCGCGCTTGCCGACGACGACCATCAGCGGGACCTTGGCGAGGCTGTGTTCTCGGACCTTGAAGTTGATCTTCTCGTTCCGCGTGTCAAGCTCGACCCTGATCCCGGCGCGGCGAAGTTCGTTCGCCACCTCGGCGGCGTAGCCGTCCGCCTCGTTGGTGATGGTCGCGACCACCGCCTGCAGCGGCGCCAGCCACAGCGGGAACTTGCCGGCGTAATGCTCGATCAGCATGCCGATGAAGCGTTCCATCGAGCCCAGGATGGCCCGGTGGAGCATCACCGGCCGATGACGCGCGCCATCCTCGCCGACATATTCCGCGTCCAGCCGCTCCGGCAGCACGAAATCGACCTGCAAGGTGCCGCACTGCCAATCGCGGCCGATCGCGTCGCGCAGCACGAACTCCAGCTTCGGGCCATAGAAGGCGCCCTCGCCGGGGTTCATGGTGTACGGCAGACCAGCCGCCTCGATCGCCTCGCGAAGCGCGGCCTCGGCCCGATCCCAGACGTCGTCGGTGCCAGCGCGGGTGGCCGGACGGTCGGAGAACTTGACCGACACGTCGGTGAAGCCGAGGTCCTTGTAGACGCTCAGCAGCAGGTCGCAGAACGCGATGCTCTCCGCCGTGATCTGGTCCGGCGTGCAGAAGATGTGGGCGTCATCCTGGGTGAACGCCCGCACCCGCATGATACCATGTAGGCTGCCCGACGGCTCATTGCGATGGCAGGAGCCGAATTCGGCCATCCGCAGCGGTAGGTCGCGGTAGCTGGTGATGCCCTGCTTGTAGATCTGGACATGGGCCGGGCAGTTCATCGGCTTCAGCGCCAGGACCTTCTCGTCGTCGGCGTTGGCCGTGAACATGGCCTCCCGGAACTTCTCCCAGTGGCCCGACGCGACCCACAGGGCACGGTCGATCAGCTGCGGCGTCTTGACCTCGATGTAGCCGGACCGCTGCAAGCGGGAGCGGACGTAGTTCTCCAAAGTCCGCCACAGGGTATAGCCCTTGTCGTGCCAGAACACGCTGCCGACCGCCTCCTCCTGGAGGTGGAACAGATCCATCTCCCGGCCGAGCCGGCGGTGGTCGCGCTTCTCGGCCTCCTCCAGCTGGTGGAGGTGGGCCTTCAGCTCCTTCTCGTCGCGCCACGCCGTGCCGTAGATGCGCTGGAGCATGGCGTTGCGGTGGTCGCCGCGCCAATAGGCTCCCGCCACCTTCATCAGCTTGAAGCCCTGGCCCAGCCTGCCGGTGGACGGCATGTGAGGCCCGCGGCACAGGTCGAGCCACTCGCCCTGGCGGTAGACGGAGATGTCCTCCGTTCCGGGCAGGTCGCGAATCAGCTCGGCCTTGTACTTCTCGCCCCGGTCCTCGAAGAAGCGGATCGCCTCGTCGCGGTCCCAGACCTCGCGCTCGAACCGGGCGTCGCGCCCGACAATCTCGCGCATCCGCGCCTCGATCTTCTCGAGGTCGTCAGGCGTGAACGGCTCGTCGCGCGCGAAGTCGTAATAGAATCCGTTGGCGATCGCCGGGCCAATCGTGACCTGCGTGCCGGGATAGAGCGACTGGACGGCTTCGGCCATGACATGGGCGGCGTCATGGCGAATCAGGCCGAGGGCATCCACGTGGTCGCGGGTGACGATCTCGACGGCCGCATCCGCGGTGATGCCGGTAGTGAGGTCGCGCAGATCGCCGTCGACCTTGACGGCGATCGCGTCCTTGGCCAGCCGCTTGCCGATCGACTCGGCAATCTGCAAGCCCGTCACCGGGGCATCATAATCGCGCACGCTGCCATCCGGCAGGGTGACGGCGACTTTCTGGATTTGTTCAGCCGTCTGCATCGTAAAAAGCAATCATCCGAAGGAAGAGAGCGCACTCTATGCGCATTGCCGGTCGAGTCAAGCTTGGCGGGCCTTTCCGCTGGCCGAAGGGCCTATTCCCCGCCTGCCGGCCCTGGCTCCCCACGACTGGCCTGACGTTCCGCCAGCAACTCGCCATAGACCGCCAGAGTGTCCCGGCACATGCGATCGCGGGTGAAGCGGCTGTTGACATAGGCCATGGCGCGCTCGCCCAGGATCTCCCGCTGCCCGGCGTCGAGCGACAGCGCGTCGCCCAGGGCGTCGGCCAGCGCGTCCGGGTCGTTGGGCGGCACCACCCAGGCGGTCTCCCCGGCCACCACGGTCTCACGCACGGCGCCGTGGTTGGTGACGATCACCGGCCGGCCCATGGCCTGCGCCTCGACGATGACCCGGCCGAACGCCTCCGGGTCGCTGGACGCGGAAACCACCACGTCGGCCAGCATATAGGCCGCCGCCATGTCGTCGCAGTGATCGACCAGCCGGACGACGCTCCCCAAACCCAGCCGCTTGGCTTGCGCCTCCAACTCCTGGCTGTATCCCGTGCGGCCCTGGTCGGAGCCGACCATCAGACAGCAGACATCCTGGCGGCCCAGCTTGGCGAGCGCGTCGATCAGGACGGTCTGCCCCTTCCAGCGGGTCAGCCGGCCCGGCAGCATGATCACCTGATGGCCGTCGGGCAGCCGCCACGCGCGCGCCAGCTGGATCACCCGCTCCGGACTGACCTTGTCGGGGGAGAAGCTGTTGGTGTCGATGCCGCGGTGGATGACCCGGATGGTGTCGGGATCGATCTGGTAGCTGGCGAGGATATGGTCGCGGATGAATTCCGAGATGGCGATCACCCGGTCGCCGCGCGCCATCACCGAGTTGTAGAACCGCTTCGACTCGCCCTTGAAGTTATAGGGCGCGTGGAAGGTGGTCATGAACGGCACCCCCGTCCGCCGCGCCGCCGCCAGCGCGCTCCAGGCCGGCGCCCGGCTGCGGGCATGGACGATGTCGACGCCGTGCTCGCGGATGATCCGGCTCAGCCGGTTGACGTTGCGCCACATGACGAGCGGGTTCTTGCTGTCGAGCGGCAGCGTGATGTGCGGCACGCGCCAGCGCTCCAACTCTCGCGCCATGGGACCGCCGGCCGACGCCACCAGCGGCGTTCCCCCCGCGTTGCGGAGCGCCGCCGCCACGTCGATGGCGCCCCGCTCCGCCCCGCCCGTCACCAGCGCCGGCAGCACCTGGAGCACGACCGGACGCCCGGGAGCCTTGGCCGGCGCGGATACCGGCGCGTCCCGATCCGGCCCGAGGTTCCGGCTCGAATCCGCCCCCAGGTCCAGGTTGCCGTCGTGGCCCGCCGTGGTAGTGTTCTTTGCCCCGCTCATGGAATCTTTCGATATGACCGATCTGACCGCATCGCCTGAAAATACCTTGGCGCGTGAAGGCGCCACCATAGCCTATCGACGCGTGGAAGGAAGCACTCCCGGCGTCATCTTCATGGGAGGCTTCAAATCCGACATGACGGGGACCAAGGCGGTTGCCCTGGAAAGCTTCTGCCGCGACCGCGGCGCGGCCTTCGTCCGGTTCGACTATCAGGGCCATGGGACGTCGAGCGGCCGGTTCGACGAGGGCTCGATCGGGTTGTGGGCGGCCGACGCCCTGGCGGTGTTCGACCAACTGACGAGCGGCCCGCAGATCGTGGTCGGTTCCTCCATGGGCGGCTGGATCATGCTGCTGACGGCCTTGGCCCGCCCCGACCGCGTCGCGGGACTGGTCGGCATCGCGGCGGCCCCCGACTTCACCGAGGACCTGATCTGGTCCACACTGGACGAGGACGACCGCGCTACCCTGCTGGAAACCGGCGCGCTGCTGAAGCCCTCGGACTATGGCGACCCTTATCCCTACACCCGCCGCCTGATCGAGGATGGCCGTGACCATCTCCTGCTGCGCGCGCCGATCCCGCTGACCTGCCCCACCCGCCTGCTGCACGGCATGCGCGACGCCGACGTGCCGTGGCGGACCAGCCAGCGGATCGCCGAGCGCCTGGCGGGCGACGATGTCAGGATCACGCTGATCAAGGACGGCGACCACCGCCTGTCGCGCGACCAGGACATCGCGCTGTTGTGCCGCACCGTCGGCGATCTGCTGGACGGCGTCAGAAGCGGGAGTGGTTGTGGGAGCGGGACCGCGAGCCGGAGTGGGAGCCGGAGCGCCTGATCGACCCCAGCGCCAGCAGGACGATCCCCGGCACCGCCAGGACCAACGCCGCCGGCCACAGCAGGATGGTGACCAGCGCCGGGTCCCACAGGCTGGGCGACAGGTAGCGCTGCACCACCGCCTGCGTCAGGTTGAGGCTGCCGGGATGCAGGCCGTACCACAGCTCCCCGGCGGCGGTCAGATGAAGGCCGCCCTCGACCCCGGCGATCTGGCTCCACCGCCACAGATCCCACCCCAGCGCCGCCAGCCCCGCCACCAGCAGGACCGCGCCAATCACCCTCAAGACGACCACTCCACCCTCACGCCTGATTGTCACCACCAACCAACATGCGCCGCCGCCCCGCCGGACGCAACGGAGCCCCCGTTCACATTAGTGGGAGCCGACGTGAACGAATCACTTGAATCCTCCCCCGCGCTTCAGTATCTATCGCCGCCTTACGGAGGGGTGGCCGAGTGGTTGAAGGCGCACGCCTGGAAAGTGTGTATACCAGAAATGGTATCGCGGGTTCGAATCCCGCTCCCTCCGCCATGAGCCCTAGCGCCTTCTAAAATGCTGATTTGTAAGGGTTCTTAAAAGGGCTTTTCGGGGGCTGGGGTGACACGTTTCCCTCTGCCTCTATCGCCTTCAGCACCATCATGTCGCGCTGGGCACGACTTACCGAACACGAGAAAGCCCATCATGCACCCGAGGGGAGCCGGGAACATGACAAGCTTCTTTTTTCATGTCTCTGATTGCGCTGGTGACGTTGAGTGGTAAGAGCACCTATCATAACCCTAGCCGCCAACATCTAAGCAGTTGATTTTATTGCGTGAACGCAGGTTATGTTAGACGCTCTAAGTGCCGCCTTGACTAGACTGACTTTCTAGATCGTGAGACGCTGCAAGGGTCGGGCTTGAGAGCAAACAAGACAGTTGGACAGCTGTATCCAGAGCAGTTGCGACTTGACCTAGCGCCCGCATCCTCGTTGAAACTTCAGCGCCTCCAGTCCCGCGCGCCCCCATCCCGCAGGATGGCGTTCACCGAATCCAGCACCGTATCCTCGGTGACCGGTTTGATCAGGATGTCCGTGGCGTATTCGCGGCCTTCCAGCGGCGCCCGCTGGTAATTGCCGGTGATGAAGATGACGGGCACGCCGATCGGACCCAGTTCGGCGGCGACCGAGATGCCATCGATGATGCCGCCAAGGTCGATGTCGATCAGGGCCAGGCTGGGCAGGTCCTGATAGGCCAGTTCCAGCGCCTTCTCCGCGGTGTAGGCGGGGCCGACCACCTCGTAGCCGGCGTCGATCAGCATCTCCGTCCACCCCATGGCGATCAGGGGATCGTCCTCGCAAACCAGGATGCGAGGGCTCGCGGTGCGTTCCGCGCTGGGTGCGGCCTTCAAGGCGGCGGACATGGGCGGCTCATCCTGCAAATCGTTTCCAGGATGGTGACATAAACTTGATTAAGGAATTACTGAGGTCAGGCCAATTCGGGAACGGATGGCTCCGGCACGGATGGCGATCTCGCGCGTTCACCGCTGGACCTCTCCCAGCCAGCCGGAGACAACCCCACCAGAGACATCGCCGCCGCCATGAAGCTGAACCCCATGATCGTGGTCGGAGCCATCCTGCTGAAAGCCGACGGCGCCGTCGCCGAGGTGGTTCCGATGCGGCTCCGCGTGCTGAACGGCATCTGCCGCCAGCTGATGGCTCCCGGCTTGTACCGCAATCAGGAGGCCGATGGCCGCCGGCTCCTCCAGAGATTGCTGGCCCGCGACGGCAAGGCCTTCGTCCTGGAGGTCGTCACCGGCGTCCTGCTGACGGCGCGGCTGTGCGATCAGGAGATCAAGCCCACCACCGGAGCGGTCATCGCGGTGGTGGGTCCTGGAGGCGCCGACGAGGCGGCTCGCGTCAGGATCTTCGCCGCCCCGTTCGACCACGATCTGGAAAACGAGGATGAATTGGCGGCACTGGTCGCCAGCATCCCGCCGATCGTTGACCCCGCGGTGGCTAGGACGCCGAAAATCCCTGACGGCTAGGTCAGTTCTCGGGCACCTTCGCCAGGAACGCTCCCAGCTCGTCCGCGTAGAACCGCGCCATGGCGGTCGTGCCATGGCCGCGCGTCTCGTCGCTGGCGGGAATCAGGAACAGGCGGCCGTTCTTGACATGGGTCATCGCCAGTTCGGTGACGCCGGTCTCCGGCGGATTGCGCTCGTCGTCGGCGGCGTTGATGAAGAGCAACGGGGCGGTGATGCGCTCCAGCAACTGGGTGGGGTTGTAGCCGCCCGAGGACTCCCAGGCGTAGATGAAGTCGTTGGCGTCGGCGTTGAAATTGACCGCCAGCCGGTCCTCGACCATCTTGTCCGCCATCGCGCGGGTCGGGGCGAGCATCTGATAGGCCAGCGTGCCGCCGCTGGTGGCCGTGGCGTAGAAGACATTGGCCAGCCTCATCGATTTCGGCTGCTCGGCGTAGTCGCCGTTGGCATAGCCGGGGTCCTGCCGGATCATCTCGATCATCAGCCGCCGCAGCATCCAGTTGCGGGCCGCCATCTCGGTCGGCTGCGAGGCCATCGGCACCAGCGCGTCCATCGCGTCGGGATACTTGCCGCCCCAGATCCACGTGTGCATGCCGCCCATCGAATTGCCCATGACGAGGCGCACACGCTTCAGCCCCAGTCCCTCGGTGATCAGCCGGTACTGCCCGTCGACCATGTCCTCGGAACTGTATTTGGGGAACTTGGCCCGCAGCCCGTCCGATGGCTTGGAGGATTTGCCGTGCCCGATCGCGTCGGGCAGGATGATGAAGTATTTGCGCGCGTCCAGCGGCTGGCCGGCGCCGAACAACTCGCCGGCGAAGTCGGGCGTCAGCATGCTGGCGCCGGAGCCTCCCGTGCCGTGCAGCATCACGACCGGCTGGCCGGTGGGCTCGCCGATCGTCCGGTAGTGCAGCCGCAGTTCCGGCATCACCTCGCCGGTGTGGAACCGGAAATCCTTGACGACGTAGGTGGCTTCCTTCGGCGCCGGATAGTCGGCGGCGTGGGCGGTGGTGAACAGCGCGGTGAACAACAGTGCCGCCGCCGCGGCACCCATCAACGTTCTCAGGCTTGTCATGGCGTCCTCCCTTTTTTCCCGATGCGGGTTTTTTCTGCCGCGGAACCGGACTGGAAATTGCCCGGTTCCGCGGCGGCCCATCATCGTCTGGCGGGGAGGACCGCACAAGCCGGTCCGTCAGGTCGCTACGTCAGGGCTTGCCTGGGTGGGGCGGGTTCCGACACCGAGGCGAGCGTTGGCATGGCGCGCGGTTCGGATGGGGTCCCGAAGTCCCTGGCCATGCCCCGTGCCGCCTGGATGCCCTTCGGGAATCCCGAGCGGTCGCGGTAGGAGCGCCGTTCGCCCCGACCATACTCATGCCTGGAGCCCAACGCCCGCGCGCCGATCACGTCGAGCGCCGTCACGCCGAGCACCATGGCCAGCGCCAGTTGGACATTGTCCCGCTTCGGGTTGTCCCGCCCCATCGCCGCCGTCAGGGTGGCGATGTCGAGGGCGTCGCCGGCCACGCGGCTCCACAGCCCCAGCCGTTTGTCCACCGACAGCGAGACGATGCCGGTGCCGATCTCCCGGGCGCCGAACGCCCGCACGATGGCCTCTTGCCCCTCCATGCCGAGCGAGCGGGTGATGCGCCTTGGCGCGATCAGTCCGGCGAGACCAAGGCCTATGCTGAACCAACCGAGCCCCTTGGCCAAGCGGTCGGAGGAGCCCAGCGAACTGGGACCGGAGCGGATGACCTTGGGGTCGCCCTCGGACCGGGCGATGTTGGAAAGATAATTCATGACCTTACTCCCAAATCTCATGGTCCGGATCTCAGGGTTTCAGGACGACCTTGACGCAGCTGTCCTGCTTGTCGCGGAAGACCTTGTACATCTCGGGGCCCTCCTCCAGGCTGACGGTGTGCGTGATGACGAAGGACGGATCGATCTGCCCCTCCTCGATGCGGCGCAGGAGGTCGTCGGTCCAGCGGTTGACGTGGGTCTGGCCGGTGCGGATGGTCAATCCCTTGTTCATCAGCTGCCCCATCGGGATCTTGTCGACCAGCCCACCGTAGACACCGGGGATCGAGATCACCCCGGCTGGCCGGCAGACATAGATCATCTCGCGCAGCACGTGCGGCCGGTCGCTCTCCATTCCCACCATCTGCTTGGCCCGGTCATAGACCGTGTCGGGCAGCGAGGGCGTCACATGCGCTTCCAGTCCCACGGCGTCGATGCACTTCTCCGGCCCCTCGCCGCCGGTCAGCTCGTTGAGGCGTTCGACGACGCTCTCCTCGTCGAAGTTGATGGTGATGGCACCGCCGGCTTCGGCCATTTCCAGGCGCTCGGGCACGCGGTCGATCGCGACGACCCGCTGGGCGCCCAGCAGGACGGCGCTTCGGATCGCCATCTGCCCGACGGGACCACAGCCCCAGATCGCCACGGTGTCGGTCGGCTGGATGTCGCATTGGACGGCCGCCTGCCAGCCCGTCGGGAAGATGTCTCCCAGGAACAGCAGCTTCTCGTCCGGGATGCCGTCGGGCACCTTGATGTGCGTGGCGTCGGCGAAGGGAACGCGGAGGTATTCGGCCTGTCCTCCGGGATAGCCGCCGGTCAGGTGGGTATAGCCGAACAGACCGGCGGTGGCGTGGCCAAACACCTTGTCGGCCAAGTGCTTCTTGCGGTTGGAGTTCTGGCAGACCGAGAAATTGCCGCGCTTGCACTGGTCGCACTCGCCGCAGATGATCGTGAACGGCACGACGACCCGGTCGCCCTTCTTGAGATGGCCGTTGACGCCACTCCCGACCTCGACGACCTCGCCCATCATCTCGTGGCCCATGATGTCGCCGGGCATCATCGCCGGGATGAAGTTGTGGAACAGGTGCAGGTCGGAGCCGCAGATCGCGCAGCTGGTCACCTTGACGATGGCGTCGCGCGGATGCTCGATCTCGGGGTCCGAGACGGTGTCGTAGCGGATGTCCTCCTTGCCGTGCCAGACCAGGGCCTTCATGACTTTGCCTCCCTATCGATGTGGATGCGGTGAACTTGGCCTCGGAGCCGCCGGAAGGCCCCGAGTCCCCTCCCCGTCCCATGGGAAACACCCTCAACGGGCCCACTCACCCATCATCCCCCCACTCGATGGGTATAAACCTTCCGGTCGGAAGGGCCGGAGCAAGGCTTTGGTACGGATGTCGATCGAATGAGCATTCGCCAGTGATTTCAGGCTCGGTTACGATGTGACCGTAAGTGGCAAAACAAGAACAGTCCCAATGGGAGGAATCGAGCCATGAGCAGTCCGTTATCGGCCATCCGCGGGGTGGCCGCGGCCTTGGTCGTCGCGTCCATCACCTTGTGCGGCGTCACGTCCATTTCCCAGGCGCAAGAAAAGGTCAGGGTCGCGTTCCTGGTCAAGAACCTGGGCAACCGCTTCTTCGACGCCGTCCGCGACGGCGGGACCGAGGCCGCCAAGGAGCTTGGCAATGTCGAGATCATCTATGTCGGGCCGACCTCCGCCACCGCCGAGGGGCAGATCGAGATCATCAACTCGCTGATCGCCCAGCGGGTCGACGCCATCGCCATCTCGGCCAACGACACCAACGCCCTGATCCCCGCCACCAAGCGAGCCATGCAGCGCGGCATCCGCGTCGTCTCTTTCGACAGCGCGATAGCGCCCGAGGGCCGCATCATCCAGGTCGATCCTTCCGAGACCAAGCTGATCGGCGCCAAGCAGGTCCAGATGATGGCCGACGCCATGGGCGGAGAGGGCGAGTTCGCCATCCTCAGCGCGGCATCCACCATGACGAACCAGAACAACTGGATCGCCGCCATGAAGGACGAGTTGAAGGACCCGAAATACGCCAAGATGAAACTGGTCACCACCGCCTATGGAGATGACCAGTCCGACAAGAGCTATCGCGAGACGCTGGGCCTGTTCAAATCCTATCCCAACCTGAAGGGCATCATCTCGCCGACCTCGATCGGCATCGTCGCCGCCGCCAAGGCGGTGACCGACCAGAACCTGGTCGGCAAGGTCCACGTGACGGGATTGGGGCTGCCATCCGAGATGAAGGCCGCCGTCGAGGCCGGGGCCACCAAGTCCTTCGCGATCTGGAACCCGATCGACCTCGGCTACACGACCACCCAGATCGCGTACAATCTGGTCAAAGGCACCGTCAAGGGCGTGCCGGGCGACGAGGTTCCCACCGGCCGCATGGGCAAGGTCAAAGTCGGGGAGAACGGCGTCGTCGTCATGTCGGAGCCCTTCACCTTCGACAAGTCGAACGTCGCCGAATACGCCAAGGTGTTCTAGGTGCCAGGATACTTGGAGTGACGGAGATGCTGGCGCTGGCCGGGGTCTCCAAGAGCTTCCCCGGTGTCAAGGCGCTCGACGATGTCCGCCTGGAGCTGCGGGCCGGCGAGGTCATGGCGCTGGTCGGGGAGAACGGGGCCGGCAAGTCGACATTGGTCAAGATCCTGACCGGGATCGAGAGGCCGGACGCGGGCGGGATCACCATCGATGGTTCCCCGGTCTCGTTCGGCTCGCCCCACGACGCCTGGCTGGCGGGCATCACCGCGATCCATCAGGAGACGGTGATGTTCGACGACCTGACCGTCGCCGAGAACATCCACATGGGCCACCACCCGACCCTGGGGCGTGGCCCGTTCCGCCGGTTCGTCGACTGGCGGGCCATGAAGGCTCGGACCCGCGCCGTCCTGGCCCGGCTGGAGGTGGACATCCAGCCCGACACCGTGCTGCGCGACCTGACCGTGGCGCGCAAGCACATCGTCGGCATCGCCAAGGCGCTGTCGCACGACGCCCGCATCGTCATCATGGACGAACCGACGGCGGCCCTGTCGCAGCACGAGATCGCCGAGCTTTACAAGATCGTCGGCCAGCTCAAGGCGGCGGGCAAGGCGATCCTGTTCATCAGCCACAAGTTCGACGAGATCTTCGCCATCGCCGACCGCTGGACCGTGCTGCGCGACGGGCGGTTCATCGGGGCGGGCGCCATCGGCGAGGTCACGCGCGACGAGCTGGTGACCATGATGGTCGGCCGCCGGTTGGATCAGGTTTTCCCCAAGATCACGGTCCCGTTGGGCGAGACGGTGCTGGAGGTCAACGACCTGTCCCACCCGACCGAGTTCGACGGCATCGGTTTCAAACTCCGCCGGGGCGAGATCCTGGGCTTCTACGGGCTGGTCGGCGCCGGGCGCAGCGAAGCGATGCAAGCCTTGTTCGGCATCACCAAGCCAAGCCGCGGCCGGGTCAGGATCGCCGGCCGCGACGTGGTGGTGCGCAACCCGTCGGACGCGATCCGCGCCGGCATCGCCTATGTGCCGGAGGACAGGCAGGTCCAGGGCGCCATCCTGCCCATGGGCATCACCGAGAACATCACCCTGCCGGTGGTCGACCGGGTCAACGGCGGTCCCGTGCTGCGTCCGGCCCGGGAGCGCGCGGTCGCCCGCCGGTTCGGCGAGCGGCTGGCGGTCAAGGCGACCCATTGGGACCAGCCGGTCGGCACCCTGTCGGGCGGCAACCAGCAGAAGGTGCTGATCGCCAAATGGCTGGCGACCAACCCCGCCGTGATCATCCTGGACGAGCCGACCAAGGGCATCGACGTCGGGTCCAAGGCCGCCGTCCACGAGTTCATGGGCGAGTTGGTCCGGAGCGGACTGGCGGTGATCCTGGTGTCGTCGGAACTGCCGGAGATCATGGGCATGTCGGACACCATCATCGTCATGCACGAGGGCCGCATCCGCCGCCGGTTCAGCCGGGCTGAGGCGACCGCCGAGGCGATCGTCACGGCGGCGACGGGAGGCGGCTGACCATGAACCCATCCACGCACTCCTCAAGGCCATCCCTGGCCAGCCTCGCCAAGCGCCGCGAGATCGTGCTCCTGGTGCTGATCGTGGCGCTGCTGGCGGCGGTCGGCGCCCGGGCGCCGGTGTTCCTGACGCCCTCGAGCCTGGCCGACGTGCTGACCGACACCGCCATCCTGCTGATGCTGGCCTGCGGCCAGATGGCGGTGATCCTGACGCGCGGCATCGACCTGTCGGTGGCGTCGAACATGGCCTTCACCGGCATGTGCACCGCCCTGCTGTCGAAATACCACCCGGAGCTTCCCATCGTCGTCACCCTGGCGCTGGCACCCCTGATCGGGTTCTGCCTGGGCGCCATCAACGGCGCACTGATCGCCTGGGTCAAGATACCGCCGATCGTGGTGACGCTGGGAACCTTGAGCGCCTATCGCGGCATGATCTTCGTGCTGAGCGGCGGCGCCTCCGTCGTGACGCACGAGTTCAGCCGGCCGTACCTGGATTTCCCCCGCCAAACCCTGTTCGGCGTGCCGGCCCTGCTGTGGATCGCGGCGCTGGTCTGCGCCGGCATGGCGGTGTTCCTCACCCTCGCCCGGACAGGACGATCCCTCTACGCCGTCGGCGGCAACCCGCTGGCGGCGCGCTATGTCGGCATCGGGATCGAACGCTGCCAGTTCCTGGTCTACTGCCTGTCCGGGACGATCGCCGGACTGTGCGGCTATCTCTGGGTCTCCCGCTACGCCATCGCCTTCACCGAGGTGGCGTTCGGCTATGAGCTGACGGTGATCGCCGCCTGCGTGATCGGCGGCGTCAGCGTCGCGGGCGGCATCGGCACGGTGTCGGGATGCCTGCTGGGCGGCTTGTTCCTGGGCATCATCGGCAACGCCCTGCCGGTTATCCAGGTCTCGCCGTTCTGGCAGATGGCGATCTCCGGTCTCGTCATCCTGTGCGCCGTCATCGTCAATTCGCGCGGCGAGGCCCGCAAGGGCAAGTTGATCCTGCGGGACCGCTCCCCCAGCGAGCCCCAAATCCGGCCGGAGACCGCCTGATGACATCGCTCCGCTACGAGGTCGCCGACCGCAAGAGACCGGCCGCCCTGGATTTCTGGCTGCGTTGGGAAGTCCTCCTGCTGGTCTTGCTGGCGGCGGTGATGGTGGTCAACAGCCGGCTGTCGCCGTGGTTTCTCGACTACTACAACCTGATGGATTCAACCTTTAACTTCAGCGAGAAGGCGATCATGGCGCTGGCCATGACGCTGATCATCGTGACGCGCGACATCGACCTGTCGGTCGCCTCGATCATCGCGCTGGCCTCGGTCCTCATGGGGTTGGCGGCGCAGGCTGGCGCCGGCATCCCGCTGCTGGTCGTGATCGGGCTGGCGACCGGGTTGCTGGCCGGATTGGCGAACGGGCTGATCATCACCCGGTTCCAGATTCCCGCCATCGTGGTGACCATCGGCACCATGTCGCTGTTTCGCGGCATCGCCTATGTCGTGCTGGGCGACACGGCGATCACGGCCTATCCGGCGGGCTTTTCGTGGTTCGGCCAGAGCTACCTGATGTGGTCGATCCCATTCGAGTTCGCGCTGTTCCTGGGGCTGACCGCCGTATTCGGCTTCGTGCTGCACTTCACCACGACGGGGCGGCGGATCTTCGCCATCGGCAACAACCCGACGGCGGCGCGCTTCTCCGGCATTCCGGTCGACCGCTACCGGCTGGCGCTGTTCGCGCTCAACGGTCTGATCGCCGGCTTGGCCGCGATCCTGCTGACGTCGCGGATCGGCAGCACGCGGCCCAACATCGCGGCGGGCTGGGAGTTGGAGGTGATCACCATGGTGGTGCTCGGCGGCGTCAGCATCGTGGGCGGCTCGGGCACCATCTCCGGCGTGTTCATCGCCGTGTTCGTGCTGGGCATGATGACGTTCGGCTTGTCGCTGATGAACGTACCGGGCATCGTGATGAGCGTCTTCGTCGGAACCCTGCTGATCGCCTCCATCGCGGTGCCGATCCTGATCCGGCGGGCGCTGCGGCGCTGAGTTAATCAAGAAGCGCCAACAAACAATCGGAGGAAACCAATGAACCCGACGGCGACGCGGCGGCTGGGCCGCACCGATGTCCAGGTGACCCAGTTCGGCTTCGGGACCGCCCCGCTGGGCGACCTGTTCACCCGGGTGACGGACGAACAGGCGGCGACCGTCCTGGAAACGGCGTGGGACAGCGGCATCCGATATTTCGACACGGCGCCCTGGTATGGCCGCGGACAGAGCGAACACCGGGTCGGGCGGTTCCTGTACAGCCGTCCGCGCGACCAATTCGTCCTGTCGACCAAGGTCGGACGGGTGTTCAAGGCGCCGCGCCGGCGTGAGGCTTTCGACACCGGTTTCTGGGCCGGCGGGCTACCGTTCGATCATGTCTTCGACTACTCGTATGACGGCGTCATGCGGTCGTTCGAGGACAGCCTGCAACGGCTGGGGATGAACCGGATCGATCTGGCGATCATCCACGACCTCGACTTCCGGCATCATGTCCACGCCGAGAAGGTCTCGGCATACATGGCCCAGCTCGCCACCGGCGGCTGGCGCGCGCTGGAGGAGTTGCGCGACGCCGGCGTGATCCAGGGCATCGGCTGCGGCATCAACGAGCTTGGCATGATGCCGCGCTTCCTCGATCTGTTCGACCTGGACTTCTTCCTGGTGGCGCTCCGCTACACCTTGGCCGACCAGGACACGCTGGAGCGTGAACTGCCCTATTGCGTCGAGCGGAACGTCGGCGTCGTGATCGGCGGCGTCTTCAATTCCGGCATCCTGGCAAGCGGGGCGGTTCCCGGCGCCAAGTACGATTACGAGGACGCGACACCGGAACAGATGGACCGCGTCAGCCGGCTCGACGCGGTGTGCCGACGCCATGGCGTGCCGCTGGCCGCAGCTGCCCTCCAGTTCCCCCTGGGACATCCGGCGGTGGCCTCGGTGATCCCCGGCGCCGTGGCGCCGGAACAGGTCACCGCCAACCTCAAGCATTTCCAGCATCCGATCCCCGCCGACCTCTGGGCCGAGCTGAAGCACGGGAAACTCCTGCGCGGGGACGCGCCGGTGACCTGCATTGCGTGAACAACAACCCCCGCCCGGTGGTTTGCGGCCGATGATGGCCATACCTTAGCTGTCCAGTATGTCCCCCATCACGGCCCCCGAATCACGGTCAAGGATCCGAACCCATGGAATATCGTCAGCTCGGCCGATCCGGTCTGAAGGTGTCGGCGTTGACGCTCGGCACGATGACCTTCGGCGGCAAGGGCAACTTCGCCAAGACCGGCAACACCGATATCGCCGGCGCCAAGCGCCAAGTCGACATGTGCCTGGATGCCGGGGTCAACTTCTACGACACGGCGGACGTCTACTCCAACGGCGTATCCGAGGAGATCCTGGGCGAGGCTGTTGCTGGCAAGCGCGACCGGCTGCTGATCACCACCAAGGCGCGTTTCCCGATGGGCAAGGGGCCGAACGACCGCGGATCGTCGCGCCATCACCTGATCGAGGCCTGCGAGGCCAGCCTGAAGCGGCTGCGCACCGACCACATCGACCTCTACCAGCTTCACGAGTGGGATGGGCTGACCCCGCTGGAGGAAACGCTGGCGGCACTGGACGATCTCGTCCGCGCCGGCAAGGTGCGCTATGTCGGCGTGTCGAACTTCTCGGGCTGGCACCTGATGAAGGCGCTGGGAATCACCGAGCGGGACAAGCTGGTCCGCCCGATCTCGCAGCAGATCCATTACACGCTCCAGGCGCGCGAGGCGGAATACGAGCTGGCGCCGATCGCGGTCGACCAAGGCGTCGGCATCCTGGTCTGGTCTCCCCTGGCCGGCGGGCTGCTGTCCGGCAAGTATCGGCGCGGCCAGCCAGAACCCGAGGGCACGCGGCGGGCCAACGAATGGACCGAGCCACCCGTGCGCGACATCGAGACGCTATACGACATCGTCGAGGTTCTGGTGGCGGTCGCCGAGGCGCGCGGCGTGACGGCGGCCCAGGTGGCGCTGGCCTGGCTGCTCGGCCGGCCCGGCGTCGCGTCCGCCGTGATCGGCGCCCGCACCGACGAGCAATTGGCGGATAACCTCAAGGCCGCCGACCTGACCTTGTCCCAGGAGGAGCGCTCCCGGCTGGACGAGGTCAGCCTGCCTCCCCTGCTCTACCCGTACTGGCACCAGGCCCGCACGGCATCCGATCGCCTATCCCCGGCCGATCGCGTCCTCATCGCGCCGCACTTGAAGGCATGAGCGCCGCCACTTCCGCGGCGGAGGGCGCCGGCGGCCTGTCGCCGGCGCTGACCGTCGCCTGCGCCGTGACCAGCGGCGCCATGGTCGCCAACCTCTACTACGCCCAACCGCTGATCGACCTGATCGCCCCGGAACTGGGGTTGAGCGAGAACCTGTCCGGCTTGATCGTGACGCTGACGCAATTGGGCTATGGCGCCGGGTTGATGCTGATCGTCTCGTTGGCCGACCGGGTCGACAACCGGCGCCTGATCCTGACCACGCTGGTCTGCGTCGCGGCGGCGCTGGCGGGGGTGGCGCTCTCGGCGTCGACGCCGGTCTTCCTCGCCACCGCCGTCGCGGTCGGTTTCTGCTCGTCCGGCGCCCAAGTCGTGGTGCCCTTCGCGGCGTCGCTGGCGCCAGAGGCGAGGCGGGGGCGCACCATCGGCAACATCATGGCGGGGCTGCTCGCCGGCATCATGCTCGCCCGCCCTTTCTCCAGCATGATCGCCGACATATTCGGCTGGCGGGCGGTGTTTTGGGTCTCGGCCGGGTTGATGGTGGCGCTGACCCTCTGGCTGTACAAGGCGCTTCCCTCGGGCGGCCCAGCCCAAGGGCGTCAGAAGAGGGCCACCAGTTATCTCGGCAACCTGCTGTCGATGGGCCGCATCCTCGCCACGACGCCGGCGCTCCAGCGCCGGGCGGCCTACCAGGGCGTCCTCTTCGCGGTCTTCAATGTCTTCTGGACGGCGGCCCCGGTGATGCTGGCGCGCGATTTCGGCTTCAGCCAGCGCGGCATCGCCCTGTTCGCCCTGGCCGGAGCCGGGGGAGCCCTGGCGGCGCCTCTGGCCGGACGGCTGGGTGACAGGGGTCACGTCTGGGCCGGCACGGCGGTGGCGCTGGTCACCGTCATCCTCAGCTGCGTGCTGTCCGGCTGGGCCGCCGCGATCCACTCGGTGGTGGCGCTGGCCATCTTCGCGGTGACGCTCGACGCCGCCGTCCAAGTCAACCAAGTGCTCGGGCAGCGGGTGATCTATTCACTGGCCGGCGAGGCGCGCGGGCGGATGAACGCCCTCTACATGACGATCGTCTTCCTGCTGGGCGCGGGTGGATCGTCGCTGGCGACGCTGACCTACCACCACGGCGGCTGGTGGACCACGATGCTGGCGGGAGCCATCCTGACCCTGGCAGCCTTGGCGTTCTTCGCCACCGAGCGGCGCCGTCCGGCATAGATCCCGGCGATGGCGCCATTCCAGCGCCATCGCCGACCCAATCATGGTTCCGCCATATCACCCGATTATAAACGCGCGTTAACCATTGTCGGGTATTCATCTGATCGGCAGTGAATTCGTAAGGTAAACAAGGCAATTCGTGAATGCGGCAAGATCAGCCACGCGCGCCCAAGCGGCTCCCTCCCCTCGCCCATCTCCTCGTCTGGGTCTTCCTGTCCTGGATAACGCTGGCTCCAGCCTTCGCCCAGACCCCCGCTCCCCCTCCGGACGACGCGCTCAACGCTTACACCGCCGATCTGGAGCGGGTGCAATCCAGCGTCGAGGCGGTGGGACAGGACGACGCCGCCTTGGCGAACCTGCGCGCCGAGACCCTCCGCATCCAGGACGCCACCGAACTGCTGGCGCAGGAGCAGACGCCGCATTTGACGGCCGTCGATGCCCGCCTGAAGGAATTGGGGCCCGAACCAGGCGCCGACGTCCCTCCGGAAAGTCCGGAGGTCCAGGCCGAGCGGGCCAACCTGTCGCGCGAACGGGGTGAGATCGACGCCCGGATCAAGCGCGCGCGCCTCCTGTCGGTTGGAGCATCCCAAGCCGGCGACCAGATCACCGCCAAGCGGCGGGCCTTGTTCGACGACAAGCTCTGGCAACGGACCAACACGGTGCTGGCTCCGAGCTTCTGGATGGACCTGAACAGGAGCCTGCCGCGCGACACCGCGCGGGTCCAGGACTTCTGGAACGCCAATGTCAGGTCCTTCGTCGAGGTCGCCACCCCCCGCAACATCGCCGTGCTCGGCGGGGCGTTGGTCCTGGCCGTGATCCTGATGGTGCCGGCGCGGCGCTGGCTGGAGGCATCCGCCCGGCAGCTCGCGATCGGCCAGATGCCGGCGAACCGGCTCAGGCGCTCGGCGCTGGCGATATGGTTCGTGGTCACCACGGTGCTGGCTCCTTCGCTGGCGGCGATCATCCTCTACGCCGCCTTCAAGTCGGTGGGGGCGCTGACCGACGACGCCGAGCAGCTCGCCTGGATCGCGGCCACCATGGTGTTCGTCGTCTCGTACATCACGGGTCTGGGACGCGCCATCCTGATGGACCGCGGGTCCTGGCGCCTGGCGCCGGTTTCCGACGAGACCGTCCAGCGCATCCGCCATTTCCCGTTCCTGATCGGCCTGGTCGCCGGATCGGGCACGCTGCTGGAGCAGTTGAACACCCTGATCGGCGCCAGCCTGGCGACGACCATAGCCGGGAACGCCCTGATCTCGCTGGTCACCGCGCTGACGATCGGCGCCATGATGTGGACGCTCACCCGCATCCGGCGGAAGGCGCTGGAGGCGCAGGAGGGCGAGGCGCCGCCGCAGGCGCTGTTCTGGGGCCTGGTCACCGTCGCGGTCTGGCTGATGCTGGCGGCCACATTCGTCTTCTCGCTGGGTGGCTATGTCGCCTTGGGCGCCTTCATCGTCCGTCAGATCACCTGGCTGGCGATCATCGGCGCCAGCGTCTACCTGCTGATGCAGTTCGCCGACGACTTCTTCACCAGCGTCTTCAGCGGCGATGGTCCGATCGGCCGGTTCGCCCACACCATGATCGGCATCAACCGCGGCGCCGTCGATCAGGTTGGCCTGCTGCTGTCGGGCCTGACCCGCATCGTCATCCTGTTCCTGGCGGTCGCGGCGACCTTGGCGCCATTCGGCGCCGGGACCGGCGGGCTGCCGGGACGGTTCAACACGGCGGCGGCCGGCTTCAAGGTCGGCGAGGTCACCATATCGCCGGGCGCCATCCTGGGCGCCGTCGCCATCTTCATCCTGGGCATCACCATCGTCCGGGGCGTCCACGGCTGGCTGACCGACAAGTTCCTGCCCAAGACGGCGCTGGACGTGGCGGTGCGGACCTCCGTCAGCACGACGTTCCGCTACATCGGCCTGATCGTGTCGGCGGCGGCGGCGCTCGGCTACGCCGGGCTGAACCTGGGCAACGTGGCGCTGATCGCCAGCGCCCTGTCGGTCGGTATCGGTTTCGGCCTCCAAGCGATCGTGCAGAACTTCATCTCCGGCCTGATCCTGCTGGCGGAGCGGCCGATCAAGATCGGCGACTGGATCACCGTTGGCGACGCCGAGGGCGATGTCCGCAACATCAACGTGCGGGCGACGCAGATCGAGTTGACCGACCGCTCGACCCTGATCGTCCCGAATTCCGAGCTGATCACCAAATCGGTCCGCAACAAGACGCTGACCAACTCGATCGCGCGGCTTCAGATGAAGTTCTCCGTTCCCTCCGACCATGATCCGGTGGCGGTCCGCGACCTGCTGCTGTCCGCGATGCGGGCGCACCAGAACGTGCTGGGCGATCCCGGTCCCGCCGTCTTCATCGATGGGGTGGACGACGGCAAGGTCCTCTACAACGCCATCGCCTTCGTCTCGTCGCCGCGCGGCGTCTACTCGACCCGCAGCGCCTTGTGGTTCGACGTGTTGGCACGGCTGCGGGCGTCGGGCATGCGGCTGTCGGCGTGATCGGTCGTTCGCCAATGGCAACTTTATTGCGCCAATGACATCCTGAGGTTAATATAGTAAAAACCTGAGGTGGACAAACCAGGCTTGGGATGATGTTCGGTAAACTGGAGCTATCCCGCGTCTATGGCATCGATGAGGCGACCGTGACGGATGACACGGTCTTTCTCACGCCCAAGGTGGCTTCCCTTTACGCGTGGTGGCGTCAACTGGCGGTGGACCGGCTGCCGCTCCGCCGCGAGTTCGACGTGCTCGACCACTGGCATTTGATACGCGAGCTGTTTCTCGTGGAAGCGCTGGCGGACGGGCAGTTCCTGATGGCGCTGGAAGGCGAAAGGGTGATCCAGTTGTTCGGCGTCAACAACTCCGGCCAGTTGATTTCCGAGGCCACCGGTCTTGGAAATTTCGGCCACGCGATCCACGACTACTACACGGGGCTGGTCAGGGACCGCGTTTGCCGGCGCTGCGTCGGAAACCTGGAACGCGTCAACAACCGGGGCTGGATCGAGTTCGAATCGATCGATTGTCCGCTGTCGCGCGATGGCGACCGGGTCGATTTCATCATCGGCGTGATCGACGTGGTCGACCAATCGGCGATCCCCGATCCCGCGAAAATCAACTCCAAGGAAGTCACCCGTCGGGAGGGAGGAACCTGGCTCGGCAAAACCGGTTGATCCACAAACAACTTAGTGGAGATCGCCATGAGCCTGGGCACCATTCTGCTGATAGTCCTGATCCTGATGCTCGTCGGTGCGCTGCCCTCATGGAACCACAGCCGTTCCTGGGGCTATTTCCCATCGGGCGCCCTGGGCGTGGTCGTCATCGTGATCATCATCCTCCTCGTGCTGGGCCGTATCTGACCCGGCCCACGGCAAATCGAAGCCGCGGGACTGGGATGCGTTGACGGGCTGGAACTTCCAGGGTGCCTCGCACCATTTGCGAAGGGCCAGCCCGTGATTCCACGCCGACGAGAACCTCAAATCGTCACGTGGAAGCCTAGGGACTGCCAGTGGATTGAACCCTGATCAGGACCTCCCGTAGTGACCGAGCAGCTTTCGGCATCCGAGGCGAACACCTCCCGCGGCACCTTCCTCTCGATCTACCCGTCGATCATCCTGCCGATGTTCCTGGCGGTGATGGACCAGACGATCATCTCGGCCGCCCTGCCGGAGATCGCGGCGTCGCTCGGGCACGTCCAGTACATATCGTGGGTCGTCGTCGCCTATCTCGTGGCGAACACGATCGCTGCGCCGGTCTATGGCCGGTTGGGCGACCTGTTCGGACGGCGGAAGCTGATGCTCGGCGCCCTGATCCTCTTCACCGGAGCCTCCGTCCTCTGCGCCTTGGCGCCCCGGATGGAGTTGCTGGTCATGGCGAGGCTGCTCCAGGGACTGGGCGGCGGCGGATTGATGACCCTGACGCAGGCGCTGGTCGGCGAGGCGGTCCCGCCACGCGAGCGCGCCCGGTTCCAGGGCTATCTGGCGGCGGTCGCCGTCTCGGCCAACGCGCTGGGACCGGTGGCCGGCGGTTATCTGACCCAGCACCTGGGCTGGCAGTCGATCTTCCTGATCAACCTTCCGCTCGGCGCCCTGGCGTTCCTCCTGGTCCTGCGGCTCAAGCCAAACCCCGGTCTCGGCGGGAAGCGGCCGTTCGACGTCAGGGGACTGCTCTACCTGTCGATCTTCGCGTCCTCGACCCTGATCGGCTTCAGCCAGGCGCAGGACTTGACCGCCGGGGCCGGTGTGGAGTTTTCCGTCCTGATGGTGACCGCGGTTATCGCCTTGATCCTGCTGATCCGGCACGAGGACAAGGCCGAATATCCGCTGCTGCCGATCAAGCTGCTGCGGAAGCCCACGATCTGGCGGACCGACGCCCTGGCGGCTTGTCATGGCGCCACCTTCGTCGCCCTGATCACCTTCATCCCCCTCTACCTCAGGGTGGTGCGGGGTGTCACCGTCGGCGAGATCGGCTTGCTGGTGCTGCCGTTGAGCGTCGGCGTGGGGCTCGGCTCGCTGTTGACCGGGCGGGCGGTCAGCCGAACCGGACGGACCGCCATCTTCCCCTCGATCGGACTTTCCTTGGCGACCATGGCGCTGGTCGTCCTGGCCATCGCCGGCGACAAGGTGGGGACCACGGCTCTGTCATGCCTTTTGGGGCTGATCGCCGTCTTCATGGGCACGGTCATGGGTGTCGTGCAGGTGACGGTGCAGGGAGCGGCAGGTCCCCGCGTGCTGGGCGCGGCGGCGGCCTCGGTCCAACTGTCCCGCTCGATCGGCGCCGCCTTCGGAACCGGCATCGTCAGCCTCGTGCTGTTCGCAGCCATCGCGGCGCACGACACCGAGATCGCCCGGCTGTTCCATGAGTTGATCCAACGTGGTCCCGACATGCTGGCGACCCTGCCCCCCGCCGTGCGGATCCACCTTCAGGAGGAGATCCGGGGCGCGTTCTTCGCCGCCTTCCTGACCATCGCGGGCTTCGCGGCGCTGGGCACCGCGCTGGCCTGGTCGATTCCCGTCCGGCGGCTGTCGGAGTGATCCCGGACGATCGGCGTCAGACGGCCAAGCGGTCGCGGTGCCGTGACAGGACCTCCTCCGGGACAATGCCCCGGCTGGTCAGGTCCTCCACCGACTTGAAGGGGCGGCTGTCCAGGATGCGCTTGGCCCGTGCCTTGCCGACATGCTTGAGGCTGACCAGTTCGGCGAAGGACGCCTTGTTGACGTTGATCGTGTCGGTCGACGCCGCCAGGGCCTTCCGCGTGGCTTTGGCTTGCGTGCCTGTCGGCTTGGTCCGCTTGGCCGCCGGCTTGACGTCGCTGTCCTCGGAATCGCCGCCCAGCGTGTTGTAGGCGACGGCGGCACCGATCGCGCCCACGGCGACGGCGGCGACCGCCCCGATCACGGTTTTCTTGTCCAATTCCATTTTTCATCGCTCCTGATGGCTTTAACAACCATAACAAGATTGATGGATGGAAAGTTCCACACTGGGTTCGCCATAACCCTCAAGCGGGTGCTAAACTTGGCTGGCGTTGGAATTGGATGGCCGCCCGCTTGACGAAGTCGACCACGCGCCGCTCGAACTCGAAGCCTTCGCGGGTGAAGCAATACCTTGGCAGGTGCCAGACATAGCCCTCGCGGGGATAGTGGATATCCATGACAGTGACCCTCGGGTCATCGATGGTCGCGGAAGGGATGATCTCCGCCCCATGGGGCCACGTCCTGAGGCAGACCATCAGCTTGTCGTCGACGCTCCAGCGCGACTTGACGGCATTCCAGAGTTGGGTGATGTGCTGGCCGGTCGACGCCGTCGGGGATCGGCTGTGAAACACCAGGACGGTCGGCGCTTCCGAGGCCATGACGGCGCGGAACTGCTTGAGGCGGCGGGTGTAGATATCAATCAAGGGTTGGAAGCCGTCTTCCGTGTAGGTGGGGCCGGTCTCGTGGTTGAAGCTGACCTTGACCTTGTGGTTGCTGATGAAGTTGTATTTCTCGACGAATCCGAGGTTTTCGGGATCGAGATAGCCCTCGAAGTCGGTCTGGAAAAGCTTGATCGTGCTGGTGATCGGGTGGACCGACAGGTCGAACGGGCCGGATTTCTCCCCCAGTTTGGCGAAGGGCTTGACGCCCCACTGCGTCAGGATGGTCCGGCTGAAGCAATCCTCGCCGATCGAGACGAACTGGATGCCTTGGAAGTCCTTCAGGTTCCTCCTCCGCTCCCCGACCTGCTCGAGCATCATGTCGAAATAGTCCCGGACCAGCGCCGCAGCGCCATCCCCGGCGTCCCGAACGACGTCCTCGTCGGCTGGCGAGACCGAAAAACTCTCGCGCGCAGTGAGGGCGAAGAAGTGCTGCAATGACCGCTTGAGGTTCGCGTCAACATAATCGTTGGAGAACTTCTCATTCCTGTAGTCATTCAAGTCCATTCTTTATCTCCATATTAGGAGTAAATCAGTACACCGCCACCCATTCCAGATAGCTTGAAAAGTAAATGCGTAGTTCGTTGTAATCGAATGCGTTAAAAATTTGTTTAACGCATGAGCTTTGACGCCGAACCCGACCGCGCTCCATGACGGATGACATGGACGGCGCCGAAGGCGACCATCAACGCCAAGCCGTACCAAGTGACCGCGTAGACCAAGTGATTGTTGTGGAAGGCGATTACCGTCATGCCGCCGACCGGCTGTTCCGGTCCGCTGGTCGCCGCGTCGGCGTCGATGAAATAGGGTGCCACAGCGGTCAGGCCGCGCGCCGCCGCGATGGCGGCGACATCGCGCGAGTACCAGCGGTCGGCCGCGGGATCGTTCGACCGCAGCGCCGTCCCGCCCGGTTCGGAGATCCGGAGCAGGCCGGTGACCGTCACCTCCCCAACCGGCTCCCCCGCCCTCCGCGTGGCGGGGTCGCGCCGATCCTGCGGCACGAAGCCGCGGTTGACCAGCACCAGCGTACCATCCAAGGCGCGTAGCGGCGTCAGCACCCAATAGCCGGCGCCAAGAG
The DNA here is from genome assembly GCF_000576635.1 of Skermanella stibiiresistens SB22. Taxonomy (GTDB): domain Bacteria; phylum Pseudomonadota; class Alphaproteobacteria; order Azospirillales; family Azospirillaceae; genus Skermanella; species Skermanella stibiiresistens. The sequence continues at coordinate 338,414 of NZ_AVFL01000001.1, read as the reverse complement.
CCGTGGAGGCCACCACCTGGGCCTCGAGGTCATGCAGGAAGACGCCGGTCACGCGAACGTGCCGGTATTCATGGCCTGCCGCCGTGACCAGCGGCCACTCCAGACGGTCGGGTGCCGCCACGGCGGAGGCGTGGACCCGCGCCTCGACCCGCTCGATCAGGTCGAGCTTCCACGACCGGCGCTCGACCTGCCAAGTGCCCAGCGCCGCCAGCACGCCGAACACCAGCGCCGCCGCGACGCCGATGCCGATCAGCGACGCGGTCGAACGCCGTCGCCCGGGCGCGCCATCCCCCTCGGACACGACGGCCCGTCAGGGCATGTTGCGCATGTGCTCCGGCGACATCGGCATCATGTTGGCGTCCAGGTGGGACATCACCCACAGCGAACCGGCCAGGGTGATGACCACCAGGATGGCGGTGAAGATCAGCGCCAGCACCGTCCAGCCACCTTCCGACTTCGAGTTCATGTGCAGGAAGTAGACCATGTGGACGACGATCTGCACGAAGGCGAAGATCAGGATGACGACGGCGCCGACCTTTGGGTTGCGGAAGACGTCGTAGATCACGATCCAGAACGGGATGGCCGTCAGCACCGCCGCGAGGACGAAACCGATCAGGTAATCCTTGAAAGTCCCGTGACGGCTGCCGGAATGGGTGTGCTCGTCCGCGTCGTGATGCTCGCTTTCGGCCTGCGCGCTCATGCCAGAAGGACTCCCATCAGATAGACAAAGGTGAACACGCCGATCCAGATCACATCCAGGAAGTGCCAGAACATGCCCAGGCACATCAGGCGGCGGTGGTTTTCCGGTATGAACCCATGCATCGGCAACTGGAACATCAGCGTGACCAGCCAGATGATGCCGAAGGTGACGTGCAAGCCGTGGGTGCCCACCAGCGCGAAGAACGCGGACAGGAAGGCGCTGCGCCACGGCCCGGCGCCTTCCGAGATCATGTGGTGGAACTCGTAGAGCTCGATCCCCAGGAACGCCAGGCCGAACACCCCGGTCAGCCCAAGCCAGAACAGCGTCAGCCCCATCCGCCGCTTCTCCGCCTCCAGCATCGCCACGCCATAGGTGATGGAGGAGAACAGGAGCAGCGCCGTGTTGAGCGCCACCAGCGGCAGGTCGAACAGGTCGGCCGGCGAGGGACCGGCGGCGTAGCGGCGGCTGAGCACGCCGTATGTCGCGAACAGGACCGCGAAGATGAGCGCGTCGCTCATCAGGTAGATCCAGAATCCCAGCATGGTCCCGCTCTCGGGATGGTGACCATGCTCGTCCGTGTCGTAGAAGACCGGGGCTTCCGCCCCGGCATCCAATTCGGCCGGCCTGTTCTCCGCCAGTCGGTTTTCGGTATGTGCCGTCATGATCCCGCCTACTCCGCCGCGGCCATCGCGCGGGCGCGTCTGGTCTCGGTCCTCATGACCTCCTCGGCCGGGATGTAGTAGTCCCGCTTGTAGTTGAAGGTGTGCGCGATCGAGGTCACCAGCAGCCCGATCGCCGCGACGGCGGCGAGCCACCAGATGTACCAGATCAGGGCGAAGGCCAGGACGGTGCTGAACCCGGCGAGGATCACCCCGGTGGGGGTGTTCCTCGGCATGTGGATCGGCCGGTAGCCATCCCTCGGCGCGGCGTGGCCGCGGCGCTTCATGTCCCACCAGGCGTCCAGGTCGTGGATGACGGGGGTGAACGCGAAGTTGTAGGCGGGCGGCGGCGACGACGTCGCCCATTCCAGCGTCCGCCCCTGCCAAGGGTCACCCGTCACGTCGCGCAGCTGGTCGCGCCGCAGGATGCTGACGACGATCTGCACGATGAAGCTGGCGATGCCCAGCGCGATCAGGCAGGCGCCGAGGGTCGAGATGATGAACCAGATCTGGAGCGACGGGTCGTCGAAGTGGTTCAGCCGGCGCGTGACGCCCATCAGGCCCAGCACATACATCGGCATGAAGGTGACGTAGAACCCGATCAGCCAGAACCAGAACGACGTCTTGCCCCAGAAACTGTCGAGCTTGAAGCCGAAGGCCTTGGGCCACCAGTAATTGATGCCGGCCAGCAGGCCGAAGACCACGCCGCCGATGATGACGTTGTGGAAGTGGGCGATCAGGAACAGCCCGTTGTGCAGCACGAAGTCGGCCGGCGGCACCGCCAGCAGCACGCCCGTCATGCCGCCGATCACGAAGGTCACCATGAAGCCGATCGTCCACAGCATGGGCACCTCGAACCGGATGCGGCCCCGGTACATGGTGAACAGCCAGTTGAAGATCTTGGCGCCGGTCGGGATCGAGATGATCATCGTCGTGATGCCGAAGAAGGCGTTGACGCTGGCTCCCGAGCCCATCGTGAAGAAGTGGTGCAGCCAGACCAGATAGGACAGGATCGTGATGACCACCGTCGCGTAGACCATGGAGGCGTAGCCGAACAGGCGCTTGCCGCTGAACGTCGAGACGACTTCCGAGAAGATGCCGAAGGCGGGCAGGATCAGGATGTAGACCTCGGGATGGCCCCAGATCCAGATCAGGTTGATGTACATCATCGGGTTGCCGCCGAGATCGTTCGTGAAGAAGTGCGTCCCCACGTAACGGTCGAGCGTCAGCAGCGCCAGGGTGGCGGTAAGGACCGGGAACGCCGCGACGATCAGGACGTTGGCGCACAGCGTGGTCCAGGTGAAGACGGGCATCTTCATCATGGTCATGCCCGGAGCCCGCATCTTGACGATGGTGGCGATCAGGTTGATCCCGGATAGCGTCGTGCCGACACCGGCGACCTGCAATCCCCAGATGTAGTAATCGACCCCCACGCCTGGGCTGTAGTCGGCGCCGGACAGCGGCGGATAGGCCAGCCAGCCAGTCCGGGCGAACTCGCCGACGAACAGCGAGAGCATGGTGATCGCGGCGCCGCCGGCGGTCATCCAGAAGCTGAGATTGTTGAGGAAGGGGAACGCCACGTCGCGGGCGCCGATCTGGAGCGGCATGATCAGGTTCATCACGGCCGTGATCAACGGCATCGCGAAGAAGAAGATCATGATCACGCCATGGGCGGTGAAGACCTGATCGAAGTGGTGCGGCGGCAGATAGCCCTCGTTCGGGCCGAACGCGATGGCCTTCTGGGTCAGCATCATGATCGCGTCGGCGAAGCCCCGCAGCAGCATGATGATCGCCAGGATGCCGTACATGATCCCGATCTTCTTGTGATCGACGCTCGTGAACCACTCGTTCCAGAGATAGCCCCACTTGCCGAACCACGTCACGGCACCCATCAGCGCGATGCCGCCCAAGGCGACGGCGATGAAGGTCGCGATCAGGATCGGCTCGTGATAGGGGATGGCTTCCCAGGTCAGCCGGCCGAAGAGGATCTGAGCCAGATCAGGATTTGAGAACATTCAATCCACTCGTTCCGAGGATCGCGGGGCGGGAATGGCGGGCCATTCGTCGCCGGCGCTATTCGTTGGTCTTGTTGTTCAACTGCGCGGGCGCCGAGCCATCGGGCGCGTTCGGCATGGCGTGGCCTTGATGCGCGTCGGGTCCGGGCTGGGGCTGGTTGGTCTCCGGCGCGTTCGACTTGGGGCTCATGCCTTCGGGCTGGACATCGTTGTCGCGCGGCGCACGGCCCGACGCGGGATAGGTGGCGCCCGGAGCCTCATGACCTTCCTGCATGCGGAGGTTGTCGTACTGCAGGCGCTCGCGGTTCCCGTGGCTTTCCAGGCCGGCTCCGCCCATGGCGTCGATGTGGTGCATCTCGCTCATGCACATCTTGCCCGGCGTCACGCACATGTTGAGGACGGCGTCGTAGAGCCCGTTCTCGACCGACGCGAAGTGCTGGACGGGTGTCCGCTCGCTCGGCTTTTCAAGCTCCAGGTAGCCGGCCCGGTCGAGCGGCTTGCCGCCCTCCTTGACCTTGGCGACCCATTGGTCGAAGCCCTGCTGGGACATGCCGTGGAAGGCGAAGTTCATCCGCGAGAAGCCGGCGCCGCTGTAGTTGGCCGAGAAGCCGTTGTAGACGCCTTCCCGGTTGATCACGGCGTGGAGCTGAGTCTGCATCCCGGCCATGGCGTAGACCTGCCCCGCCAGCGCCGGAATGAAGAAGGAGTTCATCACGGTCGCCGACGTGATCTTGAACGAGACCGGCACATCCACCGGCGCCACCAGTTCGTTGACGGTCGCGATGCCCTGCTCCGGGTAGAAGAACAGCCATTTCCAATCGAGCGCCACCACCTGGATGTCCAGGTGCTTGACGTCCGGTGGCAAGGGCCGCGAGGCGTCGAGCCGCGTCAGCGGCCGGTAGGGATCGAGCGTGTGGGTGGCGAGCCAGGTTATGGCACCCAGCGCTATGATGATCGCCAGCGGGGCCGACCAGATCACCACCTCCAATTGGGTGGAGTGGTGCCAGTCCGGGTCGTACACCGCGTCCTTGTTGTCCGCGCGATAGCGCCGCGCGAAGACCAGGGTCAGCACGATGACGGGCACGATGATCAGCAGCATCAGCACCGTGGACATGATGATGAGGTTGCGCTGCTGTATCGCCACGTCGCCGGACGGGTTCATGAGCACGGTGCCGCACCCGCTCAGCAGGATCGGCAGAAGCAGGGCCGCCACCGCTCGGAGCGGAGCCGCTGATCGCCGCCCGGCTGAATCTCGGTTGGCCGGGTTTCGGTTGTTAAATCCTTGACGCATTCCGCTATCCAGGGGCACCTCGGCGCTCCAACTGCGTTTCGTTCGGTATTCGTCCGGCGAGAAGACCTCGAGCCTTGCTTTTAACGGCTTCAACGGGCGGTGACGGTCAAGGATCCGCTGGAAACTCCCGCCTGGGATCGATTTTCCACCGGTTGAACCAGGGAAACCAAGCCTTGTCCTCTCGCGTCCCCAATCGGCGTCCCGAGGCTTGACCTTGACGCCTTTGACGAAGGACGACGGCGTGATAGCATATTAGCGTATGCTGGGCCAGCGTCGAGATTCATTCCGCACTGGCGAAGGAGGGAGTTTAGCGGTTTCCATGAGTGTTAATAACGGCGTGTCCAACTCGGCACCGCTCGAGCGAGACGCTCGCCTGGTGTCGACAGACCACAAAGTCGCGCCCGAGGAGATCGCGCTCGGCGTCGTGATCGGGCGCACGGCGGAGTTCTTCGACTTCTTCGTCTACGGCATCGGCTCGGTCCTGGTCTTCCCCAGCCTGTTCTTCCCGTTCGTCGATCCGCTGACGGGAACCATTTATTCGTTCATGGTCTTCTCGCTGGCGTTCATCGCCAGGCCGATCGGCTCGATGATCTTCATGACGGTCGACCGCCTGCACGGGCGCGGCGTCAAGCTGACCGCGGCCATGCTGATGCTGGGTTTCTCCACGGCGGTGATCAGTTTCCTGCCCGGCTACGACCAGATCGGCGCCGCCAGCATCTTCCTGCTGGGCGTATGCCGCGTCGGCCAGGGATTGGCGCTTGGCGGCGCCTGGGACGGCCTCTCCTCGCTGCTGTCGTTGAACGCGCCGCGCGGCCGCCGCGGCTGGTACGCCATGATGCCGCAATTGGGGGCCCCGCTGGGCTTCCTGCTGGCGAGTGGCTTGTTCGCCTATTTCGTCATCAACCTGACGGCCGAGGACTTCCTCGGCTGGGGCTGGCGCTATCCCTTCTACGTCGCCTTCACGATCAACGTCGTGGCATTGTTCGCCCGGCTGCGGCTGGTCGCCACGGACGAATTCGTGCGGCAGCTTGAATCCCGCGAGCTGATGCCGGTCAGCGTCGCCGACATGTTCGCGGCCCAGGGGCGGTTCGTGCTGATCGGCGCCTTCGTGCCGCTCGCCAGCTTCGCCCTGTTCCATCTGGTGACGATCTTCCCGCTGAGCTGGGTGACGCTGTTCTCCGACCGGTCGAGCGGCGGCTTCCTGCTGGTGCAGTGCGCCGGGGCGGCGGTCGGCGCCGTCGCGATCGTCATGTCGGGCATCATCGCCGACCGCATCGGCCGCCGCCCCCTGCTGGCGATCTGCGCCGCGCTGATCGCCGTGTTCAGCGCGGTGACGCCGTGGCTGCTGGGGGGTGGCTCGACCGGCCAGACCGCATTCATCGTGCTGGGCTTCGGCTTGCTGGGCCTGTCGTTCGGCCAAGCGTCGGGCGCCGTCACCTCCAACTTCTCCAGCCAGTACCGCTACACCGGGGCCGCCTTGACGTCGGACCTGTCCTGGCTGATCGGCGCCGGCTTCGCGCCGCTGGTGGCGCTTGGCTTTTCCAGCCGCTTCGGGCTGGGGTGGGTCAGCGTCTACCTGCTCTCGGGAGCGGTCTGCACCCTGGCCTCGCTCCTGTTCAACAAGCTGGAGACGCAGGAGTCGTCGTCGGGCCAGCGGGTCCGTCCAGCATCCCGCTGATCCCGGCAATCAGGCCGGCACGGTCCGCCGCGTCTCGTCCAGCCGACGGGCCAGCTGTTCGGCGAACTTGGCGGTGGCGACAGGCAGGGTGCGGCCCCTCTGCTGCCCCAGGACCAGCGGACCATGGGCCAAGTCGATGTCGCTCAGCGGCAGCACGGCGAGGCCCGGGTCCGTCTCCTCGACCGGAGCGCCGATCTCGATCTGGAACGTCACCACCTCGCCCGAGCGGGCGAGGTTCCGGAGCATCTCGAACGAGTTCGATTCAAGCTCGACCGAGAGCTTGGTCGAACTGACGGCCAGCAGGTCGTCCAGGATGGCGCGGGTGCCGAAGCTGCCATCCGGCAAGGCGATCGGGTACTGGGCGCAATCGCGCAGGCGCAGGACGCTCTTGCCCACCAGCGGGTGATCGGCTGCGACGATCGCCACGATCCGCTGCCCCAGGGTCACCAGCGGCTGGAATTCCGCCGCCTTGCGCGGGCTGAAGATGATCGCGAGGTCGGTCTCGAAGTCGCGCAGCATCCGGATCGCAGAGCCCTGGTCGACCACCGTGATCTGGAAGCTGACCAGCGGGAAGCGCGCGCGGAACGCCGATATCTCCTTCGGCAGGAAGGAGTTGACCAGCGCTTGGCTGCACGCGATCCGGACATGGCCGCGCCTCATTCCCGACAGGTCCTCGATATGGGAGCGGACCCGCTCCAGGTCGGCCGCCTGGGTCCGAACCCAGCGGATGAAGCTTTCCCCGGCGGCGGTCAGCCGGATGCCGTGGGCCGAGCGTTCGAAGATCGCGGCGCCCAGATCCTCCTCGACATCCTGGATGCGGCGCTGGAGCGCCGACGGCGTGACGTTCAAGTGCTCGGCCGCCTTGCGGAGCGAGCCGAACCGCGCCGCCTCCTCGACATAGCGCCAAATCCGCATGTGCCTCATGGAGCCATTCCCTAGTGTGTATACTTTCCGGCATCACCATAGCGAGAAAACGGCGTTTGAGGTGAATCGCCAAGCCTCCTAGCCTCTCCGGCAGATCAGGATCCTTCTTCAGGAGAGACAGGCCCATGCGTGACACCCTCGCCAGATGGCCCATCGTTTTCGCGGCGGCCTTGGCCGCGACCTTCGCGATGGCCGGAGCCGCCCAGGCGCAAACCCCGGTAAAGCTGGTTCTCAACTGGAAGTACCAGGGACCGCAGGCGCTGTTCTTCATCGCCGAGGACAAGGGCTACTTCAAGGCCGAGGGGTTGGACGTCACGGTCGACCAGGGCGAGGGTTCGGCGGCGTCGATCACCAAGGTCGCGACCGGCGCCTACGAGTTCGGCTTCGGCGACGTCAACGCCTTGATCACATTGGCCTCCAAGTCGCCGGACGAGGCGCCGCTGACCGTCTACATGATGTACAACACGCCGCCCTTCACCATCGCGGTCAAGTCCGACAGCCCGATCAAGACCGCCAAGGACCTGGAGGGCAAGACACTGGGCGGCCCCGCCAACGACGGCGCGCTGAAGCTGTTCCCGGCCTTCACCCAGGTGGCGGGGATCGACGCCTCGAAGGTCGAGATCACCAACATGCAGGCGAACCTGCGTGAGCAGATGCTGACGCGCGGCCAGGTTGACGGCGTGTTCGGTTATGTCAACACGATCGCCTTCAGCGCCAAGAGCGCCGGGATGAACCCGGACAAGGACTTTCGCTTCATCAATTACGGCGACTACGGGATGGACCTGTATTCCAACGCGATCGTCGTCTCCAAGCCCTTCGCCAAGGCCAATCCCGAGGCGGTCAAGGGCTTCGTCCGCGCCATCAACAAGGCCACCAAGGACATGATCGCCGATCCCGCCGGCTCGGTGGACGCCGTGATGAAGCGCGAGCCGCTGCTGAACAAGCAGGTCGAGATCGAGCGCACCATCGCCACCCTCAAGATGGAGATGAACCATCCCGAGATCGCCAAGGTCGGCCTGGGCGACGTCGACCCCGAGCGCCTGAGGCGGGCGATCGACATGGTGGTCAAGGCCAACGGGCTGGAGCGGACGCCGGACGCCGCGACCATCTTCACCGACGCCTATCTGCCGCCGCTATCCGAGCGCCCGACCAAAGTCGTCAACTGAGAAACGCGGAAACCAGCATCATGGAACTCGGTTTGCGGGGACGCGCCGTCATCATCACGGGTCCCGCCAAGGGAATGGGCGAGGCCGTCACCATGGCCTTCGCCGGCGAGGGCTGCCGGCTGGCGCTGATCGGGCGCGACACCGCCGCGATCGAGCCGGTCGCCGAACGGGCCCGCGCCCTGGGCGTCGAGGCGATCGTCATCGCCTGCGACATCACGGACGAGGTCCAATGCGCCGCCGCCGCCGAGCGCACCGTCGGCGCCTTCGGACGGATCGACGTGCTGGTCAACGTGGCGGGCGGCTCCGGCCCGGTCGGCAAGACCGGGTGGGAGACCACGCGCGACGAGTTCGACGAGATCGTCGAGCTGAACATGACCGGTTGCTTCAACACCATGAGCGCCGTGATGCCGACCCTGATCCGCCAGCGTTACGGCAAGATCGTCAATGTCGGGGGCACCTTCGGCATGCGCGGCCGGGCCGGACGGATGGCCTATTCAGCGTCCAAATGGGGCCTGCGCGGCATCACCAAGTCCTTCGCGCTGGAGGCCGGTCCCCACAACGTCAACGTCAACTGCGTGGCGCCCGGCATGGTCGAGGGGCCACGCTTCCGCGGCAAGGTGGTGCCGGAGATGGCCCGCCGGCTCGGCATCACCGAGGACGAGGCGGCCGAGCGCCACGCCGCCGATTACGCCCTGAGACGGGTCTCCACCGGGGAGGACGTGGCCCAGGCCTGCCTCTTCCTCGCCAGCGACGCGGCCCGCCAGATCACCGGCGTCGATCTGCCGGTCGATGGCGGCTGGGCATCCCTCTAAGCGAGAAGAAACAAGACCATGGAACCGAACCGCACCCCCACCCCCGCCTCCTCGCCGGTCGATCTCGTCATCACGGGCGGCACCATCGTCACCGACCAGACCAGCTTCAAGGGCGCCGTGGCGATCCGTGACGGCAAGGTCGTCGCCGTCGGCTCCGACGACACGATGCCCGAGGCCCGCGAGACCTTCGACGCCACCGGCCTGCACCTGCTGCCCGGCGCCATCGACGCGCATGTCCACTACCGCGAGCCCGGCTACACCCATAAGGAGGACTGGCGCACCGGGACGGCGGCGGCCGCGATGGGCGGCGTGACCACGGTGTTCGAGATGCCCAACACCAACCCGCCGACCGCCACCGTCGAGGCGTTGCGGCTGAAGCAGAAGGCGGCGGAGAAGGCCTATGTCGATTTCGGCCTCTACGGCCTGCTGGCCGAGGACAACCTGGACCAGTTGGAGGCCCTGATCGAGGGCGGGGTCGCCGCCTTCAAATGCTTCATGGGCAACACGTTTGGCAACCTGCCCTCCCCGTCCACCGGCGCCATGCTGGAAGGCTTCGAGATCATCGCGCGCCATGGCCTGCGCATCTCGCTGCACGCCGAGACCGCGTCGATCATGGCGCTTCGTCAGAAGAAGCTGATGGAGGCCGGCCGCACGGACCCGCTGGCACATCTGGCGTCGCGCCCGGCCGTGGTCGCGACCGAGGCGGTTTCCCGCGCCGCCGTCCTGGCGGAATGGACGGGTGCCCGCATCCACATCCTGCACATCTCGTCGGGCGACGAGCTGCGCCCGCTGCGCGACGCCAAGGCGCGCGGCGTCGACATCACCGGCGAGACCTGCCCGCACTACCTGCTGTTCGACGAGAACGCCTACACCGATCTGGGCCCGATCATCCGCGTCAACCCGCCGGTCCGCGAGAAACATCATCAGCGGGCGCTGTGGGAAGGATTGAAGGACGGCACGATCGACATGATCGCGACCGACCACGCGCCGCACGACCCCGAGGAGAAGACCCGCGAGGTCATCTGGCGCGCCGATTGCGGCTTCCCCGGCGTCGAGACCCAGATGGCGCTGATGCTGACCCAGGTGAACGCCGGATCGCTGTCGCTGACCGACTATGTCCGCCTGTCCTCGACGGCTCCCGCCAAGGCGTTCGGCCTGTTCCCGCACAAGGGCGCGCTGGTCCCCGGCTCCGACGCCGACATCGCCATCGTGGATCTGGGACGACGCGAGACCATCCGGGCCGAGGCGCTGCACTCGCGCGGCAAGATCACGCCGTTCGAGGGCTTCGAGGTCGTCGGAGTCCCGGTCCACACCCTGGTGCGCGGCCGCTTCGTGATGCGTGACCGAAAGCTGATCGAGGAGGCCACCGGCTGGGGCCTGTCGGTTACCCGGGTCCAGGCGATGCCCAAGCCGGAGCCGCGCCATGTCGACGAGACCACGGCGGCGATCACGGGCGGGAAATCGGGACAAGCCGGCTCGTCCACCCAGGAGGCCGCATGACGACCAACCCCGTCCCCTTCGCCCGCGTGGCGCCCATCCCAACGGCTCCTCCGGCGCCGCCGCCTCCCGAGCCCCAGCGGAAGCTGTTCATCGAGTTGGAGAAGGTCACCGTCTCCTATGGCAAGGGCGAGACCGCGACCCAGGCGCTGGCCGAGGTCTCGCTGCGCGCCGGCGAGGGTGATTTCATAGCCCTGGTCGGCCCTTCCGGCTGCGGCAAGTCCACCATCCTCAAGCTGGTCGGCGACCTGCTGAAGGCCACGAGCGGCAATGTCTTCGTTGCGGGCCGCGAGGTCGGCGCCCAGGACGTGCGGATCGGCATGGCCTTCCAGAACCCGACTCTGCTGCCCTGGCTGACCATCCGCGACAACGTCATGCTGCCGCTCAAGATCGTCCAGCCGTTCCGGGCGGACTGGCGCCAGAAGCGGAAGACCGAGTACCGCGACCGGGCGGAAGCCCTGCTCGCCAAGGTCGGCCTGAAGGATTTCGGGTCCAAGTTCCCGTGGCAGCTGTCGGGCGGCATGCAGCAGCGGGCGTCGCTGTGCCGCGCGCTGATCCACGATCCCAACCTGCTGTTGCTGGATGAGCCGTTCGGCGCCCTGGACCAGTTCACCCGCGAGGAGCTGTGGGGCATCCTCCAGACCTTGTGGATCGACACCAAGCCGACCGTGCTGCTGGTCACCCATGACCTGCGGGAAAGCGCCTTCCTCGCCAACCGCATCGTGGTGATGAGCGCCAGGCCCGGCCGCATCCTGGTGGACGAACCGGTGGCGTTCGCCCGACCGCGCACGATCGACACCACCTACGAGCCCGGTTTCACCAACCTGACCCACAAGCTGCGCACGCTGATCGTCGAAGCGCGTGGCGCGGCGGGAGCGACGTGATGACCAGCGTCAAGACCGAGAAAATCGCCTCCGCCGCCCTGATCGTCGGCGTCTTCATCGTCTGGGAGATCGCCTGCCTCGTCTTCGGCATCAGCGAGTTCGTCCTGCCCCGGCCGACCCAGATCATCTTCACGCTGGTCGACCGCTGGCCGGCGCTGATGCCGCACGCGGTCCAGACGCTCTACACCACGCTGGTGGGATTCGCTCTGGGTGTCTCGGCGGGCGTGCTGATCGGGATGCTGATCGGTTCGTCCCGGCTGGCCTACAACGTCGCTTTCCCGCTGCTGGTGGGCTTCTCGTCCATCCCCAAGGTCGCGGTGGTGCCGATTTTCGTGCTGTGGTTCGGGTCCGGCACGGTGCCGGCGATCCTGACCTCGATGATCATCTCGGTGTTCCCGGTCGTGGTCAACATGGCGACCGGCCTCGCCACGACCGAGCCGGAGCTGGAGGACGTGCTGCGCACGATGAAGGCGACCAAGCGGGATATCCTGCTGAATATCGGCCTGCCCCGGGCGATGCCCTACCTGTTCGCCTCGCTCAAGGTCGCGGTGACGCTGTCCTTCGTCGGCACCGTGATCTCCGAGACGGTCGCGTCCAACAAGGGCATCGGCAACATGATGCTGATCGCGTCGTCCAACTTCAACGTCCCGCTGGTCTTCGCCGGGCTGTTCATCCTGGCGGGGCTGGGCATCGCCCTCTACGTGATCTTCTCGCTGATCGAGCGCCGCGTCACCGGCTGGGCCAACCGCAAGACCGAATTCGCGATGGGCTGAGGCCCCGCACACCCTTTGGAGACTCCCTCATGCTGAACCTTACCCGCCGGGCGGCGCTCCTGGCTGGATTCGTCCTGGCCGCGGCCCCCCTGTCCATCGCGGTCTCCACCCCGGTTTCCGCCCAGGACCGGACGCCGATCCGCTTCACCCTGGATTGGAAGTACCAGGGCATCCATTCCTGGTACTTCGTGGCCCAGGACAAGGGCTATTTCCGCGACGAGGGCCTGGACGTCACGATCGACCAGGGCGAAGGCTCCGCCGCGACCATCACCCGAATCATGTCGGGCGCCTATGACGCCGGGTTCGGCGACATCAACGCGGTGATCCAGCAGGCGGCGCAAAAGCCGGCCGACGCCCCGGTCATGGTCTACCAGCTCTACAACAGGCCGCCCTTCTCGGTGCTGACCAAGGCCGACAGCGGCATCGCCACCATCAAGGACCTGGCCGGCAAGAAGGTCGGCGGACCGGCGGGCAGCGCCGCGACCCGCCTGCTCCCGGCCCTGCTGGACCGGAACGGCGTCCCGGCCGCGTCGGTCGAGGTGCTGAACATGCAGCCGAACCTGCAGGAGCAGATGCTGATCCGGGGCGAGGTCGCGGCGTCGCTGGTCTTCAACGTGACCAGCTACGTCAACCTGATCCAGCAGGGACAGGACCCCGACAAGGGATTCCGCTGGATCGACTACGCCGACAACGGGCTCGACCTCTATTCCAACGGCGTGATGGTCTCCCAGAAGCTGGCGCGCGAGAAGCCGGATGCCGTCAAGGGCCTGGTGCGGGCGATCAACCGCGCCGTCAAGGACGTGATGGCCGACCCGGCTACGGGCGTCAAGGCGGTGACGGCGGTGGAACCGCTGATCGACGGCAAGAGCGAACAGCGCCGCATCCTGTTCGCGATGGACCGGCTGATCGTCTCGCCGGAGACGAGGGCGATCGGCCTTGGCGACGTGGACGACGCCCGGCTCGCGCGCTCGATCGACGTGATGGCCCAGGCTTACGAGTTGTCCAGCAAGCCCGTCCCCGGCAAGGTGTTCGACCGCTCGTTCCTGCCGCCGCTCGACGACCGCCGCGTGCCCGCGGCGACCAACTGAGGACCACCATGAGCCCCCCTCCGCCCAGCCGCCTGATCGACTGCGCCAGCATCCTCGAAGGTCCCGACCACAAGCCCGCGGGGTCGCGGCGGCTAACGCTGGCGGGCGGTCGGATCGCAGGAGTGGACGCGTCGCCAGCCGGTGCCGGCGATCCGCTGTTCGCCTTGCCCGTCCTGGTCAACGCCCACGACCACGCCCGTCCGGTGCGGTCGAGCTCCTTCGGCGCCGCCGGCAAGCCGCTGGAACTGTGGCTCCAATACCTGGCGCTACTGCCCGCCGTCGACCCCCACCTCGCCGCCGCCGCCTCGCTGGGCCGGAGCGTGCTGGGGGGAGCCGGCGCGGTCATGGTCCACCACACGCGGACCCAGGGGCTGACCGCCTTGCCGGAGGAGGCCGCCGAGGTGGCCCGCGCCGCGCGGGAGATCGGTGTCCGGATCGGCTTCGCGGTGGCGATGAAGGACAGGAACCCCCTGGTCTACGGCCCGTCCGAGGATCTGCTGGCGCTTATGCCGGAACCCGCGCGCGGCGAGATCGCCCGGCGCGCCGGGACCACTCCGATGCCGGTCGCCGACCAGATTCGGCTGGTGGACGAGGTCGCCGCCGCGGCCGCTGGCGAGTTGGTCGATGTCCAATACGGTCCCACCGGCGTCCAGTGGTGCTCGCCCGACCTGCTCCGGGCGGTGGCGGAGGCCTCGGGTGCCAGCGGACGGCGCGTCCACATGCATTGCCTGGAGACGCGATACCAGCGGGATTGGGCGGACGCTCATTTCCCCGGCGGGATGTTCCGGTTCCTCAAGGAGATCGGCCTGTTGTCGCCCCGCCTGACCCTGGCCCACTGCACCTGGGCGCGGCCGGACGAGCTGGAGCTGATCGCGGAATCCGGCGCCACCATCGCCGTCAACTCCGGCTCCAACCTGGGCATCCGATCCGGCATCGCCCCGGTCGCCGAGATGGTGGCGCGCGGCTGCAAGGTCGCGATGGGCCTGGACGGCTTGACGCTGAACGAGGACGACGACGCGCTGTGCGAGATGCGCCTGACCAACGCGCTGCATCGCGGCTGGGGCTTCGAGACAGCAATGACCGAGCGACAAATGCTCCGGGTGGCCGTCCTCAACGGACGCGCCGCCGTGACCGGCCGCGACGATGGCGGAGTGATCGAGCCGGGCCAGCCGGCCGACCTGCTGCTGCTCGACACCGGCGCGCTGGATGACGACCGGCTGGTGCCGGACCTGTGCCCGAGCGGGTTGCTGTTCGCGCGGGCCGGCGCCCGGCACATCGCCGAAGTGATCGTCGCCGGCAAGACGATCGCCCGGCGCGGCGAGGTGCTGGGCATCGACCACGACGGCGTCCAAGCGGAGCTGCTGGCGCGCCTGCGCCATGGCATGGGGAACAGCGCGGCCCTCCAGGCGGCCCTGCCGGAATTGGACCGGGCGATGTCCCGCCACTTCTCGGCGCCGCCATGCTGCTGACCTAGACCATCACACCCTCGCCCCGGAAAAGATCATGACATCAGCACCCACTCCCATGGTCGCCGTCCATCGCGTGGCGGCCTCCGGTCCCGACGACGTGTCGGGGCTGACCCGGCTGGTCGACAGCGGCGCCTTGGACCCCGCCGGCATCGTCGCCATCCTGGGCAAGACGGAAGGCAACGGCTGCGTCAACGACTTCAGCCGCGGCTTCGCCACCCAGAGCCTCGGCCTGTTCCTGCGCGACCATGTCGGGGCCGAGGCCGCCGCCGAGGTCTGCCTCGTCATGTCGGGCGGCACGGAGGGTGCCCTGTCGCCCCACTGGATCGTGTTCGAGCGGAAGTCGGCCGGTCAACTTTCCTCAAGCGGTTCCGCCCTCGCCCCATCACTCGCCATGGGAAGCGCCATCACCCCGCCCCTGCCTCCCGAGCATCTGGGTCGGCTGGCGCAGGTCGGGATGGTCGCCCAAGGTGTCCGCGACGCGATGGGACGGGCGCGGATCAACGATCCCTCGGCCGTGCATTTCGTGCAGATCAAGTGCCCGCTGCTGACCTCCGCCCGGGTCGCCGAGGCGGAGGCGCGCGGTCACGCCACCACCACGCGCGACACGCTGAAGTCGATGGGCCTGTCGCGCGGGGCCAGCGCCCTGGGCGTCGCGGTCGCCTTGGGCGAACTGCCGCTGGATGTCATCTCGGAAACCGCCATCGGCACCGACATGGGCCTGTGGTCGGGCCGCGCCAGCACCTCGTCGGGTATCGAGATCATGGGCCACGAGATCCTGGTGCTGGGGATGAGCCCGGACTGGACCGGCCCCTTGGCGATCGACCACGCCGTCATGGCCGACGCCGCCGATGTCGAGCCGGTCCGCGCGGCCTTGGACCGGCTGGGCCTAGGCCAGCCCGGACAGCTCGACGCGGCGGCGCGGGGCCGCGTCAGGACCGTGCTCGCCAAGGCGGAGGCGTCCCGCACCGGCACCGTGCGGGGGCTGCGCCACACGATGCTGGACGACAGCGACATCTCCGCGACCCGCCACGCCCGCGCCTTCGTCGCCGGCGTGCTGGCCGGGGCGACAGGCATGACCGACCTGTTCGTGTCGGGCGGCGCCGAGCACCAGGGTCCCGATGGCGGCGGTCCGGTGGCGATCATCGTGGAGCGTGCCTGAGGCGCGGCGCCATGCTAAGGACTGGGCCCAGTCACCCATGACCAATAACGGAGGAAGAAAAGACATGGAAAACTTGAAGGTCATCGTCAACAAGGACATCGTCTTCGACGCCCGCCTGGAATTGGCGGCGGCGCCCAAGACCTGCGAGGCGTTCATCAAGCGCCTGCCCTTCAATTCGCAGATCGTCCATGTCCGCTGGAGCGGCGAAGGCGTCTGGATCCCGCTCGGCGACTATGATTTCGGCGTCGGCTACGAGAACCACACCAGCTATCCCGCTCCCGGCCAGATCCTGCTCTATCCCGGCGGCATCAGCGAGACCGAGATCCTGCTGGCCTATGGCGGCGTCCAGTTCGCCAGCAAGATGGGCCAGCTCGCCGGCAACCACTTCATCACGCTGACCTCCGGCCTGGAGCGCCTGCCCGAGATCGGCAAGCTGGCCCTGTGGAAGGGTGCCCAGAGCATCACCTTCGAACAGGCCTGAAGCCTCGGGCGATCACCGCAACTCCACGGTGACGTGCGCCAATTCGTGGACGGGGGCCAGCCGTGACCGGATGACCTCGCCATCGGTGGCTCCCGAGCCCGTGACGCTGACGATGGCGGCGTGGGCTTCCGGTCCCACCCGCCAGACATGCAGGTCGGTGATCCGCACGTCGCCCGGCGCCTCGACATGCTGGCGAACCTCCGCCTCAAGCTCGGGATCGGTGGTGTCGAGCAGCACGGCCGCCGTGTCGCGCATCAGGCTGAAGGACCAGCGGGCGATCACGACCGCGCCGACGATCCCCATCAGCGGGTCGAGCCAGACCCAGTCCAGGTAGCGTCCCGCGATCAGCGCGACGATCGCCAGGACCGAGGTCAGGGCGTCGGCCAGGACGTGGACATAGGCGGAGCGCAGGTTGTTGTCCTGGTGCCGGGCACCGGCCCCGTGGTGGTCATGGCCGTGATCATGCCTATGGTGATGCCCGTGATGGTGGCCGCCCGACAGGAGCAGCGCGCTGGCGATGTTGACCGCCAGCCCGAGAACCGCCACCAGGGTCGCCTGACCGAAGGCGACGGTCGTCGGTTCCAGCAGCCGGACGACGGACTCGAAGGCGATGCCGACCGCCACCAACCCCAGCACCAGGGCCGAGGCGAACCCCGCCAGATCGCCGACCTTGCCGGTGCCGAAGCTGAAGCGGCGGCTGGTCGCGTGCCGCTTGGCGTAGGAATAGGCACCCGCCGCCACCGCCAGGGCACCCGCGTGCGTCGCCATGTGGAAGCCGTCCGCCAGCAGCGCCATCGAGCCGAACACGGCGCCCGCGACGATCTCCCCGACCATCATGACGGCCGTCAGGCCGACCACCCACAGGGTGCGCCTCGCGTTCTCGTCGTGCGCGCCGCCCAGGAAAACGTGGTCGTGGGTCAGGCCTTCGGTCCCGGATCCCATGCTCATCGCTCAGCCCATCCATCGTGTCATTTGTTGTAGCGGCGGATCACGGCGACCAGTTCCTCCGCCCCGGCGGCCCGCTGTTCGTCGGTCAGGCCGGGCTTCGCCACGTGCTCGCGCAGGTGGTCCTCGACGATCTCGTCCATCAGCCCATTGATGGCGCCCCGCGCGGCGGCGACGCGCTGGAGCGTGACCGAGCAATCGGCCTCCTCCATCAAAGACCGTTCGATCGCCTCGACCTGCCCGGCGATCCGCCGGACCCGATTGATCAGTTGCTGCTTGTTCGCGGTGGTGTGTCCCATACCCTACCCCAGTATAGTATATGGGACGTCCTGACCAGGGGAAATCCAATCCGGCGGATTGGTCTCACACCGACAGGTGATGCAGCGGCAGCGCCGTCTCGTACCGGACCTGCTTCAGCGCGAAGCTCGACTTGATGCTGGAGACGCCGGCCACCCGGGTCAGGTGGGTCTTGAGGAAATACTCGTACGCCGCCAGATCCGGCACGACGACGCGCAGCAGGTAATCGGCCTCTCCGGTCATAAGGTAGCATTCCACCACCTCGGGCCGATGCCGGATCGCCTCCTCGAAGGCGTCGAGCCGTTCCTCGATCTGCTTCTCCAGGGTGACGCTGACGAAGACGTTGACCGGCAGATCGACCGTCGCGGGATCGACCAGCGCCACATAGGTCCGGATCACGCCGCTGTCCTCCAGCGCCTTGACCCGGCGCAGGCAGGGCGAGGGCGACAGGCCCACGTCGGCGGCGAGATCGTTGTTGGCGATCCGCCCATCCTTCTGGAGCCGCGCCAGGATCTTGCGGTCGATCAGGTCCAGCCGGTGCTTTGGCATTCGGTTGCTCCATCAGCCTCATTCCCGGCAGATCATGCCACAAATCGCGCGGTGGCGCGGCCACTTCGCAACCAACTGCCGGGCGGCGGATGTTAACGTCGCAGCCTGTCCCCATACTGGAAGCGAAAACGACAATGGTTGACACAACGACCATCACCACCGGAACCATCGGGAACCGCGCCGACATCGACACCGTGGATTACCTGCGCGCGCTGGAGCGCAAGATCCTCTGGCTGGCCTCGTGGACGATCCACAACGCCAACCATGTCAGGCCCAACCTCGACGGTCTCAAGGTAGGCGGCCACCAGGCGTCGTCCGCTTCCATGGCGACCATCATGACCGCGCTGTACCTCTCCGCCTTGCGGCCGGAGGACAGGGTCGCGGTCAAGCCGCACGCCAGCCCGATCTTCCACGCGATCCAGTACCTGATGGGCAACCAGACGCGCGAGAAGCTGGAGAACTTCCGGAGCTTCAAGGGCGCCCAGAGCTATCCGTCGCGGACCAAGGATATCGACGACGTCGATTTCTCCACCGGGTCGGTCGGCATGGGCGTCGCCCAGACGCTGTTCTCGTCGCTGGTCCAGGATTACCTGAAGGCCCACGACTGGGCCACCGACCTCCCCGAGGGCCGCATGGTCGCCTTGCTCGGCGACGCCGAGATGGACGAGGGCAACATCTTCGAGGCCTTGCTGGAGGGTTGGAAGCATGGCCTCCGCAACACCTGGTGGGTGGTCGACTACAACAGGCAGAGCCTGGACGCGGTGATCCGCGAGGGCTTGTGGGAGCGGCTGGAAGGCATCTTCCGCAACTTCGGCTGGGATGTCGTGATCCTGAAGCACGGCGAGCTGATGCTGGAGGCCTTCAAGGAGCCCGGCGGCGAGACGCTGCGGGCCTGGATCGACAGCTGCCCCAACCAGCTCTATTCGGCGCTGACCTTCCAGGGTGGCGCCGCGTGGCGGAAGCGCCTGCTCGACGATCTGGGCGACCAGGGTCCCGTGTCGCGCCTGATCGAGAGCCGGTCGGACGACGAGTTGGCGCGTCTGATGGGCAACCTGGGCGGCCACGACTTGCCGTCGCTGCTGGCCGCCTTCGAGAACGCCCGCAAGCACGACCGGCCGGTCTGCTTCATCGCCTATACCGTCAAGGGCTTCGGCCTGCCGCTGGCGGGCCACAAGGACAACCACTCGGGACTGCTGACGCCCGCTCAGATGGACGCGTTCCGCGCCGCGCAGAACATCCGGCAGGGCCACGAGTGGGACCGCTTCGAGGGCTTGGGCATCGGTGAGGACCAGCTGGCGGCCTTCCTGGACACCGTCCCGTTCTTCCAGAAAGGCCGCCGCCGCTACACGGCACCGACCATCCCGGTGCCGGACACGCTGGTCGTGCCGTCGCAGCGGTCGCTGTCCACGCAGGCTGGCTTCGGCCTGATCATGAACGAGCTTGGACGCGACGGCGGCGGCTTGGCCGACCGCATCGTCACGACGGCGCCGGATGTCACGGTCTCGACCAACCTCGGATCGTGGGTCAACCGGCGCGGGCTGTTCGCCAAGGAGGCGATGGCCGACCTGTTCAAGAAGGAGCGGATCCCCTCGACCTATAGCTGGGAGTTCTCCCCCGACGGCCAGCATTTCGAACTGGGCATCGCCGAAGCCAACCTGTTCACCATGCTGTCGGCGCTCGGCCTGTCCCACTCGATCTTCGGCGAGCGGCTGCTGCCGATCGGCACCGTCTACGACCCCTTCATCTACCGGGGCGCCGACGCGATGAACTACGCCTGCTATCAGGATGCCCGCTTCATGCTGGTGGCGACGCCGGCCGGCGTGACGCTGGCTCCGGAAGGCGGCGCCCACCAGTCGATCGGCACGCCCCTGGTCGGCATGGCGCAGGACGGTCTCGCCTATTTCGAGCCGGCCTTCGTGGACGAGCTGGGCGTCATCATGCGGTGGGCCTTCGACTACATGCAGCGCGACGGCGAGGGACAGCCGGACGAGCGGAACTGGCTGCGCGACGAGACCGGCGGGTCCGTCTACCTGCGCCTGTCATCGCGGACGGTCGAGCAGCCGAACCGGACGATGACTCCCGACTTCGCCCACGACATCATCGACGGCGCCTATTGGCTGCGCCCGCCGGGGCCGAACTGCCAAGTCGTCGTGGCCTACACCGGCGCCGTGGCGTCCGAGGCGATCGAGGCGGTCGGCTTGATGGCCGAGGACCGGCGCGATGTCGGACTGCTCGCCATCACCTCCGCCGACCGGCTGCACGGCGGCTGGAGCGCCGCCCAGCGGGCGCGGGAGCGCGGCCAGACCAACGCCGTGTCCCATGTCGAGCGGCTGCTCGGCGGCGTGCCGCCCCATTGCGGCATCGTCACGGTGATCGACGGCCACCCCGCCACGCTGGCGTGGCTGGGATCCGTCCAGGGACATCGGACGCGGGCGCTGGGCGTCGAGCATTTCGGCCAGACCGGCACCATCGCCGACCTGTACCGGCATTTCGGCATCGACGCGCAGGGCATCGTGCTGGCGGGACAGGCCTTGGCGGCGGGTAGGCCGATCCGGCACCTGCACACCATAACCGCCTGATCCGACCAACGTCGGGTCAGCGTCAGGACGGCGCGTCGGCCAGCAGATCGGCCAGACGCGCCGCCGCCGGGATCATGCCGAACACAAGGGCGGGTTCGATGGTTTGGGTCCTGCCTTCCGCGACGAACGGCAGATTTCGCCACAGCGGGTTGCAGTCCAGCGTCGATTTGGCGCCCGGCGGCACCGGCTCGATCACCACCAATCGGGCGTCGGGCGTCTCGGCCAGCGCCTCGATGCCGACGGTGGCGAACCCCCACGCGTTGGTCGGTCCCGTCCAGGCGCTCCGCAGCCCGCCGCGCTCCAGCACCTCCTTGGGCAGGCTGCCGTCGCCATAGACGCGGACGTGCCGCGCGTCCATGAAGCTGACGACAAGGACGGGAAGCTCCGAGCCGCCGCCCATTTCGGACCCGACGCGGGAGAACGCCGCCTCGGCGTCCGCGACCAGCTCCTCGCCCGCCGCCTCGCGGCCGAGCAGGCGGGCGAGGTCGCGGGTGGCTTTGAGCGCGTTGTCCCACGGCCTCCTGTCCGCCGTGAAGGTCGTGAAGTTGACCGTCGGGGCGATCCGCTCCAGCCGGGCGCGCAATTTCTCCTGCTCGTCGGCGATCAGGATCAGGTCGGGCGCAAGGGCGCTCAGCAGTTCCAGGTTCGGCTCCATCCGCAAGCCGATATTGACCACATCCGGATCGAGCGGCGGCCCGCCGACATACCGGTCGTAGACGGTGGCCTCCGGCACCGCGATCGGGGGCACGCCCAGCGCGATCAGGGTATCGACCAGCCCCCAGTTGAGCGCCACGATCCGGCGCGGCGGCTGGTCGGCCGCCGCCACCGATACGGACCACGCGGCGAGGATCAGCGCCGCGACGATCCCGGCGACCCGGCTCACCAGCGGTACCGCACGCTGCCGATCACCGTTCGGCCGGCGTCGCGATAGCAATAGGCCGACGAACAGGTGACCTTGGTCTCGTCCAGCAGGTTGGTGGCGTTGACCTGGAGCCGAACCCCCTCCAGCTTCGGGCTGACCGCGTCGAGATCGTAGTGGACCGCCAGATCGACCAGGGTCCGCGCCTCGTTGTCGATGGTGTTCCGGTCGTCGCCATAGCTGGACCCGGTGTAGCGCACGCCGGCTCCAAGCCCGAATCCCTCGGCGAAGCCCGACATCACCTTGTAGTCGGCCCAGATCGACGCCGTGTGGAACGGGGTGCTGGACAGGGTCTTGCCCGTGGTCCCGGCGGCGCCCTCCTCGATCTCCAGATCGGTGTAGGCGTAGGAGGCGATCAGGTTGATCCCGTTGTCGAGTGTCGCCGTTCCCTCCAGCTCGAACCCGCGCGAGCGCAACCGGCCGCGCTGGACCTCGGTGTTGACGCCGTCGACCACCTCGAAGAACACGCCGTTCTCCTGCTCGATGTCGAACAGCGACGCCGTGATCATGGCGTTGCGGTTGGGCACCTGGAACTTGACGCCGATCTCCTTCTGCTCCGCCGTGGTCGCCTTGAACGCGGCGCCGTCGGGCCCGGTGCCGACATTGGGGGTGAACGAGGTCGAATAGCTGACATAGGGCGCCAGCCCGAAGCCCGTCTGGTACGACAGCCCGGCGCGGCCGGTGAATTCGTGGTCCGACTGGTCGCGCGTCGAGCGGCCCCCGGTCGTGAAATCGGGCGAGGTCGTCTCGGTCGAGACCCAATCCTGGCGGGCGCCCAGTGTCAGCGACCAGCCGCCGAGCTTCAGCTGATCCTGGAGATAGACGCCGGTCAGCCACTGCTTCTGCCCGCCGGAGAAACTGGCGTCGGGCGAGGCGATCGCCTGCGCCCCGTAGTTCCGGGTGACGGCGTCCAGATCGGGCGCTAAGCCGAAGCCGCTGCTCTGGTCGTATTTGACATAGCCGACATCGACCCCGGCCAGCAGCGTGTGGCGAACCGGCCCGGTCGAGAAATCCGCCTGCCCCTGGGTGTCGACCACGACCGTGTCGACATCCTCATAGCCGAGCCCGGTGGCGCGGCCGAAGACATCGCCCTCCCGCCCGGTGATGTAGACGTATTGCTGCTTGGTATCGAGATGGCCGTAGCGGAAGTTCTGGCGGACGGTGAAGGTCTCGTCGAACCGGTGCTCGAACTCGTAGCCGATCCGATGCTGGCGCTGCTCGAAATCGTTGAACCGGGGGTCGCCACCGAAGTAATCGGTGATGCCGTTGGCGTCGTTGTAATAGGCCGCGGTGCCGCCGGTCGTGGCGTCCATGAACTCGCCGAGCAGCGTCAGCGTGGTGTCGTCACCCGGCTTCCACGTCAGGGCGGGCGCCAGATAGACGCGGTCGTCGGGTACCGCGGCAAGCTCGGTGTCGCTGTCGCGCAGCAGGCCGGTCATCCGGAACAGCAGGTCGCCCTTGGCGGTCACCGGGCCGGAGAAGTCGAAATTGGTCTGATAGCGGTCGTGGTTGCCGGCCTGGACCTCGATCTCGTTCAGCGCCGTCTCGGTCGGCCGCTTGGTGATCAGGTCCACCAGTCCGCCGCCATTGCTGGCGCCGTACAGCATGGACGCCGGACCCTTCAGGATGGTGATGCCCTCCAGTCCATAGGGTTCCGTCCGGAAGATGCCCGACGGACTGTTGTACTGGCGCAGCCCGTCGCGGAAGATGCCGTTATAGGTGGCGGGAAAGCCCCGGACGAAGAACGCGTCGTAGCGCGGGTCGAAGCCATAGGCGCCGATCCGGGTGCCGGGCGTGTAGTTCAACGCGTCGGACAGGCTCTGCGGATTGCGGTCGTCGAGCTGTTGCTGGGTGATCGTCGAGATCGATTGCGGCACCTCCATCAGCGGGGTGTCGGTCTTGGTCGCCGTCCTGCTGGACTTCGCCACGTATCCGTCGCTGTCGATGACCTCGCCACCGGCGCCTTGCCGTTCGATCACGATCGGAGGCAGGGTGACCGCCGCCGGATCCTCGGTCGTCTGGGCCCCCGCCGGATGGGCCGCCGAGACCATCAGCAGCGGTACCGTCAGAAACCTCCTCATCGACCCATCCAAGCCCGCATGGCACTTCCCCCGTCCCTGTCACCCCATCAAAGCCGGCGCATCCGCGCCAGCGCGTTCGGGCAACTCTTAGAGGGCGAACCCAGTTAATGCAAATCATTATCAATCGCATTGTCGGGTTAACCCGGTGGGAAAAGCTTTCCGCGGCCCTGGCACGGCTAGTTCCTCATCAGCTTTATGGCGACGGTCAAACTCCTCCTCGACCTCGGCGATGCGCTGGAGGGTGACGCCGTGGGTGGAAGCCGTTCCACGCCGGTCCTGGACGCCTTTTTACGCTGGCTCTAGACGCCTTTTTACGCCAAGCCATTCACTTTGGCGGCAAGCCAATGACGATACGGTCAACAGCTATCTCGACATCCTGACCAAGCCCGGCATCGTCCAACTCCTCGGTGCCTGGACATCTACGAGCACTCGACTTCGGCGATCCGTTCTCAACCGTAGGTCGGGTAGAGCGAAGCGGCACCCAACAAGCAGGCGAGTTGGTGTCGGGTGCCGCTTCGCTCTACCCGACCTACGGCCACTATTCCGTCAGCTTGTTTTTTTCATAGACGAGAAAGGCAGGGAAATCGACATCGTCGCCCAAGCCCCCCGAACCGCGTTCTCGTTCGTCGTCTATCTCGGGGAGCGTCTTCTATCCTTTGGCCCCAACCGCATAGCGCTGCCGTTGTCGATGTTCTGGTCGTTCCCGACGTGAAGACAGATGGTTTGGCGTCGCCCCGACAAGGATCGCGCGGATCGGCAAAACCGGAGAACCTGTCAGCGCCCTCGGACTTTGTGACGCCGGTTGAATTCCTCCTCGACCTCGGCGGTTCGCTGGAGGATGACGCCGTACCAGCCGAGCCCCCGATAGGTCTCGTATCCGGGTGTCAGGGCGAAAGCGACGATCGTGCCGTCGTCGGCCTCGTAGTGGCCCATGTCGCGCCCCTCGGTCCGCAACGGATAGCTGCCCTGGAGGATGTAGCGATCGTCGGAGGCGGCGATGATCCGGTGTTGGGCGTTCAGGATCAGGCACTTGGTCCGACCCTCGCGCTGTTCGTCCGCGGTCAGGCGGATGCCGTTGACCACGCTCCGGGCCTGCGCTTCCCAGTCGAAGAAGATCCCCAGCACGCCAAGGGGACGGCCATTCTCCTCCCCTCCCTCGCGGACGGCCGCGGCGTAGATCGCCACCGCGCTGCCGCCGAGCTGGTCGGACCGCGCGATGTCCGCGACCGTGAACTCCGTCCCGTCGCGCGTCGCCAGCGCATCCTTGAACCATGCCTGTGACGCCACCGAGGTGCCGACGACGCCAGGATAGCGTTCAGGCCTGCCATTGGCGACCACACGCCCGGTGGCGTCGGCGATCCAGAGGTCGAGATAGACCGTGTAGGAGGACAGGATGACACCCAGCCTCTTGGAGGCGAAGGCGCTCCGCCCGGACCCGGAGCCCCGATCGGTGCCGGCCAAGCAATCGACCACGGCGCTGTCGGTCGCCCACCACCGGACATCGCAGGAGCGTTCGTAGAGATTGCGGTCGATGATGTCGATCATGTTCAGGGCGAGATCGGCCAACCGGTTGCCCCGCATGGACGAGACAAGCCCCTCGCCCAGCGACTTCAGGCGAGTGGCGCTGGTGACCAGCTGCTCGCGGAACTCCTGGGTGACGCCCTCGATCTGATGGCTGATCGCCTGGACCTCCGACGCCACGACGCCGAAGCTGCGGCCGGCGTCCCCCGCGCGGGCCGCCTCGATCTTGGCGTTCAGGGCCAGGATCTTGGTGCGGCTGGTGATGCCGGCGATGACCCGGGTCTTCTCCGTCGCGATCTGCGACACCTCACCCGCCAATTGGATGATGGTTTCGGGCGACGTCTCATCGGCTTCGTCGGGACCAGAGGAAGTGGTGAGCGTTTTCCCTGTCATTTCCGGTCCGATCCTCGATACGCGCGGTAAGTGCTCTCGAGGAACGGATCATCAAGGGAAAAGCTGAACCATCAATTAAATCACAATTAATAAAAAGACTTAAGCCAATGAGGATAGGAATGGAGCGGTTGTGAAACCAGTGCCGGGAACTGGCGGGGATCGCGCGACCCCCGCCAATCCACTCAAACCGGCGTCATTGCTTCGGCAAGGCGTAAGCGATGACGCTGTCTCCCGCCTTGGTGCCTAGCGAGCCGTGGCCACCGGCGACGACCAGCAGGTATTGTCGGCCATCATCGCCCAGATAGGTCATCGGCGTCGCCTGACCGCCCGCCGGAAGGCGGCTTTCCCACAGCTGCTCACCGGTGGTGACGTCGTACCCCCGCACGTAATAGTCGATCGTGCCGGACAGGAAGGCGACGCCGCCCGCGGTCGTGATCGGCCCCCCAAGGTTGGGCACGCCCATCCGGAACGGCAGCGGCAAGGGCGAGGCGTCGCGCACCGTGCCGTTCTTGTGCTTCCAGAACAGCTTGCCCGTGGTCAGGTCGGCCGCGGCGACATAACCCCAGGGCGGCGCCTGGCACGGCAGCCCGAGGGCGGAGACGAACGGGCCGAGCTTGATCGCGAACGGCGCGCCGAAATTCTCGTTCAGCGACGGCAGGCCGTGTTCCGGCGCGCTTCCACCCTGCACATAGGTGGTGGTGTCGTCCGCCCGGGGGATCAGCTGGGAGACGAAAGCCAGATATGTCGGCGTGGTGAAGGCGATCTGGCGCTGGGGATCGACCGCGACGCTTCCCCAGTTGAACACGCCGAAGTTTCCGGGATAGACCAACGAACCCTGGAGTGACGGCGGCGTGTATCGGCCCTCGTAGCGCAGCCGCTTCAAGGAGACGCGGCAGGCCAGTTGGTCGAACATGGTGGCGCCCCACATGTCCTTGCCGGTCAGGGGCGGCGGATCATAGGACAGGGCGGAGACCGGCTGGGTCGGCGCGGTGTGGTCGCCCTCGGCGGCACCTTGGGGAGCGGGCTTCTCGGTCACGGGCAGGACGGGCTCGCC
Organism: Skermanella stibiiresistens SB22; assembly: GCF_000576635.1. GTDB lineage: Bacteria > Pseudomonadota > Alphaproteobacteria > Azospirillales > Azospirillaceae > Skermanella > Skermanella stibiiresistens. The sequence continues at coordinate 311,480 of NZ_AVFL01000001.1, read as the reverse complement.
GGTGCGGCGGTCGAGCACGAACAGTTCGCCCTGCTTGGTCGGCTGGACCAATGCCGGGACCGTCCGGCCGTTGACCGTCAGGTCGATCAGGCTGGGCTGCGCCGGGACGTCGTAGTCCCACAAATCGTGGTGGACGGTCTGGAAGTTCCAGCGCACTTGCCCGGTCGCGATGTCGAGCGCCACGACCGAGGACGAGTATTTCTCCACCGCCGGGCTGCGCTTGCCGCCCCATTGGTCGGGCGGCTGGTTGCCGAGCGGCACGTAGACCATGCCGAGGTTCTCGTCCACGGCGGAGATCGACCAGCTGTTCGGCGAGTTCGGCGTGTAGCTCTCGCCCGGCCCGATCGGGGCCGTGGCGTCCGGATTGCCCGAGTCCCAATTCCACACCAGCGCGCCGGTCTTGATGTCGAAGGCGCGGATGACGCCCGAGGTCTCGTTGACCGAGACGTTGTCCAGCACGGTGCCGCCGACGATGATCAGGCCGCGGGCGACGACGACCGGCGAGGTCGAGTAGTACGAGCCTGGGTTGACGTTCGGCATGTTGGTCCAGAGGTTGATCTGGCCCGTGCCGCCGCCGAACCCGCCGCAGACGGCGCCGCTGTCGGGGTTCAGCGCGATGATGCGGCCGTCCGCCGTCGGCATGAACAGCATGGCCGGGCAGTCCGCCGTCGTGGCGGCGCCGGACGACGCCGCGACCGGCAGGTCCAGCTTGGTCGAGCCGCCGGGCGCCGCCGTGGTGCCGGGAGCGGCTTGGTCGACGGTTTCCCCGGTGATGGGAGTGTTGGCGGGAGCGGCCTGCGCGGCCGCGGCGTCCCCGGCCGTCACCTGATGATAGGACAGGCCGCGGCAGGTCAGGTGCTGAAGCGCCAACTCGCCCCGGATCTTCGGATCGTAGCGCCAGATCTCGCGTCCCGTCGTCGCGTCCAACGCGATCACGTTCTGGTGCGGCGTGCAGAGGAACAGCCGATTGCCGATCTTGAGCGGCGTCACCTCGAAGGTGGTTTCCTCCGGGTCGCCGGGACGGCCGCGCATGTCGCCGGTCTGGTAGGTCCAGGCGGTCTCCAGGCGGGAAACATTGGCCGGCGTGATCTGGTCCAGCGGCGAATAGCGTTGGGCGTGGCCGGTGCGGCCATAGGCGTGCCACTCGCCAGCCGGGATGCTGGCCGGGTCCGTGTCGACCGCGGCGCTGGCGGGGGCCGGGACGGTGCCATCGATCCGGTGGGGATCGGTGAACCACGAGACCGCGGCGACCCCGAAGCCCACGACCAGCACCGCCGTCAGGGCCAAGCCGGACCCGCGCAGGGCGGAAACGCCGCGGGAATTGCTCCGAACATCGCTTCGGCCGTCCCCCAGGCGGCGGGTGACCCACGGGGTCAGCAGGATCAAGCCGACCACGAAGATGACGGCGCCGCGCGCCGCCAGCGGCCACCAGTCGAACCCAACCTCCCAGAGCGACCAAGCCAGCGTGCCGGCCACCAGCAGGGCGTAGACCAGCAAGGACGCCGGCCGCGCCCTCAGGAGCAGGACGCCGGTCAGCAGCAGGGCCAACGCCGCGATGGCGTAGTACCAGGAACCGCCCAGGGCGATCAGCCAGACGCCGCCGACCGCCAGGGCCAAGCCCATCAGGATATTGAGGATTCCCGCCCCGATCAGGACGGGGCCCCGCCGTTTGCCATGCATGGTGTCACCTCGGAACTTCGAAAACCGTTCCGGTAACCCGCCGGGCGGCGCGTTGGTTTCGCCCGATGCTGTTTGGCTGCCATGCGGCATGAGCGTGCGGGAACAAAAAAAAGCGGGACCCCGAAGGGCCCCGCCAGTTGGTGGTTGTTAGGATTTCCGAGTGGATCAGGGTCCGACGTTGAAGGTGAGCTTGCCGTTGGTGAGGAAAGCATCCCAATTGTTCACCGTGTCCACGCCCGCCAGGATGATGATGTTCTGCGTGACGACCGCCGTCGCGTCGGAGTCATACATCACCATCGTGCTGCCGTTCGTGATGCCATCGGTACTCTGGTCGCCAACGGTGAACTTGCCGCTGACCGCGTCGTATTGGCCGGTGACCAACTCGATCGTGTTGTCGTCGAGATTGTTGTCACCGTTTGCGAGCGACAAGGTCATCGAGGAGAAGTCCAGGTTATCGAACTGGTCCAAATCCAGGATGGTTTCGCCATAGAACTCGTCACCCTGGGAGGGGTTGGTGCTGAGCCCTTCGGAAAAGCCCCGGGTGAAGATCGAAGCGTCCCCGGCCAGGTAGACGAACGTGTCCTCGTCATCGCCGCCTGACAGGATATCGGCTTCGACACCGCCCGTGATGATATCGTCGCCGTCACTGCCAAAGATGTGATCGACGCCGGCCGATCCCACGATGGTGTCGGCCAGCACGCTGCCGTTGATCGCCTCGATGCCGGTCAGATCCGCGCCGGAGAAGTCGACCGAGCCAGCTTCGCTCAACGTCAGTGCGTCGTTGACGCCGGCGGTGCCGGTGAAGCTGGTGAAGCTGTTGAGCTGCGCCGCCGTCGCCGTCACCTGATTGCCCAATATGGCATTGGAGAGCTGCAAGGTCTCGAAGCCGGAGATGTCGATCCCGGACAGGTCGACCGCCCCGGTCTCGGTGATGTGGAGGATGTCTCCAACGTTGACCGATCCGTTGATGCCTTCCAGACCAGTGGTGGTTCCGATGTTGACGGTGCCGGCCGTGGAGAGCGTCAGGGTGTCGTTCGTTCCTCCCAAGCCGGTCAGTTCCAGTCCAACCGCCTGTGCGCCCGTCAGGGTCACTTGGTTGCCAAGGCCGGTATTCGCGAACTCAAGTGTCTCGAAGCCCGTGAAGTTCACGCTCGATAGGTCGACCGAGCCAGCCTCGGTGATCTTGAGGGTATCCCCGGCGAGGATGGAACCGGTGATCGTCTCCAGCGCGGCGACGTTGGACAGGTTGACCGTGCCGGCCGTGGAGAGGGTCAGGCTATCGGCCGTCCCACCCAAGCCGGTCAGTTCGAGGGCGGTCGCCTGGGCGCCCGTCAGGGTCACCTGACTGCCAAGGCCGGTGTCGGCGAACTTCAGTGTCTCCACGTTGGAGATCGTGACGGTCGACAGATCCACCACGCCAGCGGCACCAAGAGCGATGGTGTCGTTGTCGGCACCGCCGTCGATGGTTTCGGCCAAGCCCGAGATGTGGGCCAGGGTCGAGACGCGGAACGTGTCATCACCTGCACCGCCCGACAGGATGTCCGCGTCGGCGCCGCCGTCGATGACGTCATTGCCGGAGCTGCCGGTGATGGTGTCGACACCGGACGAGCCGCCGATGGCCTCGATGCCCGTCAGGGTCTTGCCAGCGAAGCTCACCGTGCCGGCCGCCGACATCGTCAGCGTGTCGTTGGTGCCGCCAAGGCCGGTGAAGGAGGTGAAGCCGTTGAGCTGGGCCACCGTCGCCGTCACTTGGTTGCCGGTGCCGTTGTTGACCAAGGTCAGCGTCTCGACGCTGGTGATGGTCGCCAGCGACAGGTCGACTGCGCCAATCGTGTTGATGACGATGCTGTCGGTGCCGGTGCCGCCGTCGACGGTTTCCGCCAGACCCGAGATGTCGGCCACCGACATCGAGAACTGGTCGTTGCCATCGCCGCCGGACAGGATGTCCGCCGACAAGCCACCGGTGATCGTGTCGTTGCCATCGCTGCCGCTGATGGTGTCGACGCCGCTCGTGCCGGTGATGGTGTCGTCGCCCAACGAGCCGTTGATCGCCTCGATGCCGGTCAAGGTCTTGCCGGCGAAGCTGATCGTCCCGGCCGCCGCCATCGTCAGGGTGTCGTTGGACCCGTTGCCGGTGATGGTCGTGAACCCGTCGAGCTGGCTCACGGTCGCCGTCACCTGGTTGCCGGTGACGCCGCCGGCCAGCGTCAGCGTCTCGACGCTGCTGATGGTCGCCAGCGAGAGGTCGAGGGCGCCAGCCTCGTTGACGACGATGCTGTCGGTTCCGCTGTTGCCGTAGATCTGCTCGGCCAAGCCCGAGATGTCGGACACCGCCGCCATCACGAACTGGTCGTTGCCGTCGCCGCCGGTCAGGTTATCCGTGCCGGCACCGCCGGTGATCGTGTCGTTGCCCGCACCGGCGTCGACCGTGTCGTTGCCCGCCCCGGCGTTGATCGTGTTGCTGAAGGTGCCGAACGCGGTGATCGTGTCGTCGCCGCCCAGCGTCGTGATGCTGGAACCGTTGGTCGTCGTGACCGTCACGTCGATATCGACCGCCGCATCCATCGGGGTGTAGTTGTAGGTGGTGATGGTGAGGTCGCTCGTCTCGCCCGCCGTGGCTCCCTGGACCGTCAGCTTGCCGCCCGAGAACTGGACTTGACCGTAGGTCGCGTCGGTGCTCCCCACCGCCATCGTGAAGGCGCCGGTCACGTTGCCGAAGTCGACCGCCACGCTATCGACGCCGGTCTGGAAGCTGTCGATGAAGTCCTCGTTGGCCGAGCCGACGTCGGTGACCATCGAGTACCGGAACCGATCGGCACCGGCACCACCGTACAGGGTATCTTGGCCGCCAGCACCGGTGATGACATCGTCACCATTGCCGCCGCTGATCTCGTCGGCACCGCCGCCGCCGGTCAGTTGGTCGTTGGCGCTGCCGCCGGTGATATCGACCGCGCGGTTCGGATCGATGCTGTCGAGGGCGATGACCACCGAGGCGGTCATGTTGGCGGCCCAGAGCTCCGTCCGTCCATTGGCGATCAGGTTGGGAGCGCCGATGCCGGTCAGGCTGACCGATTGGTTGCCGGAGAGATAGACGTGCTCGAAACCGGAGAAGGTGTTGTTGTCGACCACCAGCGAGTAGGGCGCGGCGTTGTTGTTCAGCACCAGGAAGTCGTCGCCATCGCCGCCGACCAGGGTGTCGCCGTTGGACAAATTGGCGACGGTCCCGGTGATCGTCTCGTCGCGGAGCGAACCGGTGATGATGTCGGCACCGGAGGTCAGGGTCATCGAGGTCGGATAGATGACGAAGTCGGACTGGTCGAGCGTGTAGGTGCCGTCCAGCACGATCCGGTGGTTGATCGTGTCGTCGATCGCCTGTTCGATGCCGACGATCGTCTTGCCGGCCAGGCTGCTCGTGTCGATCGTGACCCGCTCACCGAAGGCCTGCAGCAGGTTGGCCAGGGTGACGGTGTTGATGCCGGCCAGTTCGGTCGCCCTCGTCATCAGCAGGTCGCTGATGTCGATCTTGTCGGTGCCGCGGACGAAATCGGTGATCACGTCGGCGGTGACCGCCTGCGACCCCGTGTCGCCGATCGCGACCACGAAGACGTCGACGCCAGCGCCGCCGGTCATGGTGTCGGCGCCGGTGCCGCCGGTGATCAGGTCGTTGCCGGCCCCACCGTTCAGCGTGTCGTTGCCCACGCCGCCGAAGATCTCGTCGCTGCCGACACCGCCAGTCAATGTGTCGGCTCCATCGCCGCCCCTCATCTGGCCGCGGCTGTAGTCGGTGCCTTCATAGACCAGGGTGGCGTTGATCGCGCCGTCGAAGGCGTTCTCGTCGTCGTTGGAGGCCGAGGCGTTGATGTACTGGACCGCGCTGGTCAGGCCGGTGATGTTGACCTGATCCGTGGCGAGACCGATGCCGGCGCCGTCGGAGATCTCGATGGTGACTCCCGAGCCAGAGATGTTGCTGGCGTCGAGCGTCGTCGTGATCGCCGTGAGCGAGGTGCTGTCGACGTCGAAGCGCAGCATCTCCACCGAGTCGATCGTCGGCGCGATGGTCGCCCCGTCCAGCAGGTTGGCCCGCAGCGTGTCCGAGTTGGAACCACCGGTGATGACGTCGCCAGCCCCAAGCGTGCTGGTCGTGCCGTTCGCGGTGTCGAACAGGAAGGCGGTGTTGCCCCAGTAGCCGCCGGTCACTTCGACCTCGTTCGCCGCGTCCAATTCCACCGTCAGCGTGCCGTCGTAGCTTTCCGCGTCGATCGTGGTGACCGAGGCGCCCAAGCCGGTGAGCGTCGTCGTGCCGTCGCCATCGAGGGTGATGGTGTCGAGCGACGAGATGTTGGAGGCGTCGAAGGTCGAGGTGTTGCCGACGCCCATCAGGGAGAAGACCTCGATGTTGGTCAGGGTCGGATTGACCAGACCAGCCGCGAGATCGGCCATGACGGTGTCGTTGCCAGCGCCGCCGTCGATGTTGTCGCCGTTGCCCAGGGTGGTGCCGAAGCGGAAGGTGTCGTCGCCCTCGCCGCCAACGACGTTGATCGAGCTGGTGACGTTGGCGAAGTTGGCGTCGAGATCACCGGTCAGGCTGCCGGCGTTCAGGCTGGTGAGATTGGCGCCGTTCTCGAAGTCGGTGATCGTGAGGTTGGCGACGCCATTGATCGTCAGCGATTGGATGCCGGTGCTGGCGTCGAGGTCGATGACGCTGTCCGTACCGGACGCCGTCAGGGTGACGTCCTCGATACCGGTGATCCGGAGATCGCCGCCTTCCGCCGACAGGTGGTTGTCCGTCAGGACGGGCGAGGCCACCGAGAAGGTGTTGGAGCCGTTGGCGACCGCCGTGATCGTGACCTGGCTGCCGCTGGCCGAGGCGTTGACATCGACGAGCGCGTCGATCGCCGCGGCCACCGCCGTCGCGATCTGGGTCGAGGTCATGCCCGCCGTCAGGGTGACGAGGATCGGCACGCCAGCGACCGTCAGGCCGAAGGTATCACCCGCTGAGGTCGCGACCGCCGGGTTGTAGAAGCTCAGCGTGCGGATGTGCGGAGCGCTGCCACTGCCCGTCTGGGAGACGTTGTTGATGTAGGCCAGCGGAGTGTCCGACGTGGCGATCAGCCCGGAGACGGTGGCGCTGAGCTGGTCGGTGCCGGCACCGCCCGCGATGACGTCACGCTCGTCGATCGTACCGGTGATCGTGAAGCTGTCGTCGCCGCCGGCGGTGGCGAGGTTCAGGCCGTCGTCCGTCAGGCTGCCGGCGGTGACGCTGACGTTGCCGGTCACGGCGGTGGCGACCAGATCACCGGTCAGGCCGGTCACCGCGTAATCGGCGGCGCCGGTCAGGGTCAGCGTCGACGTGGCGGCGAGCGCGGTCGCGTTGACCGTCACGGTGTCGTTGGCACCGAGCGAGTCGATCGTGGTGGCGGCGGAGCCCGTCGCGAGGGAGACGGCGCTGTCGACGGTGTTGTCCGCGACCGTGACCGTCAGGGTGCCGGTCAGCTTGGCGGCGTCAAGATCACCCGTCAGGTCGGTGACGACCAGGTTGGAGGCGCTGGGGTTGGCGATCGTCAGGAGGGTGTCGTCGGCCAGCGTCGTGGCATCGACCGTGACCGTGTCACCGACCTGATCGGCGGTCAGGCTGAGCGCGCCGGAGCCGGTCGTGATGGTGACGTCGTTGTCCACGCCGTTGTTGGCGGTCGTGACCGACACCGTTCCTGTCGAGCCGGAAGCGTCGAGATCGGCGGTGAGGCCAGTGACCGTGAAGCTGGACGAACCGGACAGTTCGACGGCCGTGTCGTTCGCCGCGAGGGCGGCGGCCACGGTGACGGTGCGGCCCGAGCTGGTGACGCTGGTTTCCCCCGCACCGGCGGTGACGGTCAGGGCGCCGGTGCCGGCCGTCGTCAGGGTCAGATCGCCAAGACCGGTCAGGGCGCTGGCGTCGACCGTGGTGACGCCGGTTCCGACGTTGAGCAGGGAGGTGTCGTTGGTGCCGGTCAGCGTGACCTGAACGCCGGTGCCGGTGACGTTCGCCATGTTGACGCTGGCGCCGTCGGTGGTGGTGGTGAACCCGATGTTCTCGACATCGGTGATGCTGGCGGGGGCGATGGAGCCCGCTCCGAGCGTCGCCGACAAGCTGTCGGTCCCGGCACCGCCGGTGACGCTGTCACCATCGCTCAGGCTACCGGACGCGAAGGTGAAGCTGTCGGCTCCCTCGCCGCCGGTCAGGGCGATGTCGTTGTTGGTGGTGATCGTCACGTTGATGGCGCCGGCGACACCAGCGGCGTTGATCGCCTTGATGTCGGCGTCGTCGATGTTGGAGACGGTCAGGATCTCGCCAGCGTCGACCGCGTCGACGTTGATGGTGATGTCGTTGCCATCGTCCGCGTCGGTCGGGCCGCTGGAGACGCTGATCGCGTTGAAGGTCGCGGAGGCGCCCGTCGCCAGTTCGAGATTGATCGTCTCGACGTCGGTGATCGTGGCGCTCACGTCGACACCGTCGACGATCGCAAGGGCATTGAACACGTCGAGGCCGGCGTTGCCGTCGATGGCGTCGCCGTTGCTTAGGGTGCCGGCGGTGAAGGTCACCGTGTCGGCCTCTTCGCCGCCGTTGACGGTCATGCTGTTGGCCGCGGTGACCGTCAGGTCGATGGCGCCGGCCACGCCGGTCGCGTCGACCGCCATGATGTCGGTGTCGGTGACATTGGTGATCGTCAGCGTCTCGCCAGCCGAAACCGCGTCCACGTTGATGGTGGCGTTGCCGCTGCTGGTGACGTTGGCGGCGCTGAAGGTCGCCGAGGCGCCGATCGCCAGTTCGAGATTGATGGTCTCGACATCGGTGATCGTGGCCGCGATGGTCGCACCATCGGCGATCTGACGGGCGTTGACGGTGTCGAGACCGGCGGCGCCATTGATGACGTCGTCGGAGCTGAGCGTGCCGCTGTTGAAGGAGACCGTGTCGTCGCCAAGCCCACCGGTGACGGTGAGGCCGTTGACGGCCGCGGCGGTCAGGTTGATGGCGCCGGCGACACCGCTGGCGTCGACCGTCTTGATGTCGGCGTCTTCCAGGCCCGTCAGGGTCAGGGTGTTGGCGGCGGTGACGGTGTCGATGTTGATGGTGATGTCATCGCCGTCGTCGGCGTCGGTCGCGCCGGCCGTGACGTTGGACAGGCTCAGCGACTGGCTGAGGCCGGCCTTCAGGTTGATCTGCTCGATGTTGGCGAGCGCCGGCGCGTCACCGGAGTCGGTCGGGTCGAGGACCGCGAACAGGTAGTCGCGGCCGCCGCCGCCGTTGAGGCTGTCGGCGCCATCCAGCGTTCCGACCTTGGTCGGTGAGACCAGTTCATAGTCGACCGAGTCGCCGAACACGTCGATCCGGTTGCCGACCGGTGGGGTGCTGTCCAGGGTGTAGGCGTGGACGTCCGCGACACCACTCGGCAGATCGATGTTGGTCAGCTCGGTGATGGAGCCGACGACGCTGATGACGACCTGGGCCGTGGCGGAGTTGTGGCCGTCCGCCGTGGTGAAGCTGTAGTCGACCGTGCGGCTGCCGTCGGGCTGCTCGACGCTGTTGTCGACGTCGAAGGTGATGCCGTGAAGCACCGCTTCGACATAGGCCTCGGTCACGTCGGCGTTGTCGTCGAACGTGATCGTCAGGGGCTGGCCCAGGGTGCCGCCGCTGACGCTGCCGATGACGCGCTCGACACCGCCCACCGTCACCGACAGGAAGTTGCCGAAGCGGGTGACCGCGCCACCACCGAAGCCGAAGGTGATGTCGGAGGATTCGCCGTTGGTGATTTCGACCGTCAGCGTCGAACCGCGGACGGAGGTGCTGCCCAGGGTCAGGCCAGCGGCGGTGCCGACATCCAGCAGGACGGCGGGAGCGGCGGCGCTGAGCAGGCGGTCGTCGGCGGTGCCGAGGCCGGTGATCTCCAACGCCGACTCGGTGACGATGGCGTCGAAGGTCTGGGTCGTGGTGGCGCCATCTCCGTCGTTCAACGCGACAGTGATGACGCGGTCGGTGGCGGCGGCGGCGCCGTCAAGGCTGACCTCGACATGCTTGATCAGTTCGGCCATCCGGGCCGCGGTGGCGTTGGCGTTGAGCGAGATCGCCAGCGGCTGGCCAGCGCCGTCCGATGTCCAGGTGCCGACGACGACGTCGCTGACGCCCTCGGTCATCACGACATAGCGGCCGGCGAAGCGGACGCCCGAGGTGAGCAGGAGGCTGTCGGTGGCGGTATCGGAGGAGATGGTCAGCGAACCGCCGTCGAAGTTGGCGCTGTCGCTGTCGGTCACGGTGACCGCAGTGCCCTGGTCGATCCGCGCGACGCCACCGAACCCGGCGACGGCGATGCCGTCCAGGTTGGCGAAGACCGGAGCGTCGTTGGTGTCATCGACGTCGGTGACGCCGACGGTCAGGGCCTGGACCGCCGATGTGACGCCGTCGCTGACGCCGACCTGGAGGGCGTAGCTGGTGACGGTCTCGTAGTCGAGGTTGGCGGCACCGGCCGCCGTCAGGGTGACGACACCGGTCGCCGCGTCGATCGCGAAGTAGCCGGCGTCGTTGCCGGACAGGAACGAGTAGCTGACAGGGCCCTGGGCGTCGCTGCCGGCCACGGTGGCGACGATGGCGCCTTCCAGCGCGTCCTCGGCAACGGTGCCGTTGCCAGTCGCGGCGACCGTCGGGGCCTCGTAGTTCAGGAAGGCGTTGCCGTTGAAGGCGCCGCGGACGTTCAGCAAGTTGATCTCGGTGCCGTTGGCCAGCGTGACCAGCGTGTCGTTGCCCGAGCCGATGTTGTCGAGATCGACGCCGCTCTGGATCTGGACGTTGCCGGAGCGCAGTTCGGCCTCGACTTGGGCCGCCGTCAGCACGAGCCCACCCGCGCCGGTCAGGGAGATGTGGTCGGTGCCGACGACGAAGTCGGTGATCGTGTCGGCGCCATCGTTGGCGGCGCTGTCGACCGAATAGTTGAACACGTCGACGCCGTCGCCGCCCGTCAGCAGGTCGTTGCCGGCACCGCCCTCGATGATGTCGTCGCCAAAACCGCCGCGGATGATGTCGTCGCCGTCGCCGCCGATCAGCGTGTCGTTGCCGGCACCACCGGCGATGTCATCGGAGCCGCCGCTGCCATAGATGGTGTCGTTGCCGTTGTTGCCCTGAAGCACGTTGCGGACACCCGGAACACCGTCCACGTCACCGCGCTCGTCGATGATGTCATCGCCGTCGCCGCCCGAGATGACGTCGGCGCCAGCGCCACCGTAGATGGTGTCATTGCCTGAACCACCGTAGATGCGGTCGTTACCGTCACCGCCGCTCAGGATGTTGGCGTTGAGCGGGTTCGTGTCACCGCGCTCGTCGATGATGTCGTTCCCGGCATCACCATAGATGGTGTCGCTGCCGAGATAACCCGATAGCGTATCGTCCCCGTCGTCACCATGGATCGTATCGGCGCCAGCGCTGCCGTACACGCGGTCGTTGCCTGAACCACCATAGATTATGTTGATGCTCGAAGTGGCGGTATCACCACGTTCGTCGATGATGTCGTTTCCGGCGTCACCGAAAATGGTGTCGTTGCCGAGGAAACCAGCGAGGATGTCGTTACCGTCGCCGCCTTGGATCGAGTCGGTCCCGCCACTACCGTAGATGCGATCGTTGCCGGCGCCACCGGTCAGAAGGTTGACGCTCGAAATCGAGGTATCGCGGCGCTCGTCAATGTTGTCGTCACCGTCGCCACCATGGATCTCGTCGTTGCCAAACCCGCCAAGGATCGCGTCGTTGCCTTCGTCGCCATAGATGATGTCGTCGCCGTCGCTGTCGAAGATCTTATCGTTGCCAGCGCCGCCGTGTATGACGTTGCGGCTCGACGAGGAGGTGTCGCCACGCTCGACGATCGTGTCGTCACCGGCGCCACCAAAGATTTCGTCGTCGCCCAAGCCGCCGAACAGGTTGTCGTCACCGTCGTCGCCATGGATGGCGTCGTTGCCGGCGCCGCCGTAGATGCGGTCATTGCCTTGACCACCCCGCAACGTGTTGCGGCTCGCCGCCGACGTGTCGGTGCGCTCGTCGATCAGGTCATTGCCGGCGCCGCCGGAGATGATGTCGTTGCCGAGGCCGCCCAACAGCGTGTCGTCCCCTTGGCCACCCAAGACGGTGTCGTTGCCGGCCTGACCCAATATCCGGTCGTTTCCGGTGGTCCCGCCGAGCAGATCGCCTTGGGCCGAACCTTCCAGCCGTGACAGGGGCGCGTCGCCCGTGGTGACCCGATTATCGCCGAAACGAATGATGCCGAATTGGGTGTCGTGCTGAATCAGCGTGTTGACCGATCCAACAGCGCCGAACGACAGGGCTTCGAGAGTCGCGCCGCTGATGGTGAGCGACTTGGAGCCGACCGTGATCCTAACATCCGCACCATCTTCGACGATGGTCAGATCCGACGGTTTGATCGGGTTCGCTTCCGAATTGGAAACGAAGTCCAGCTCAAGCGGATCCGACGTAAGTGAGAGGTACGGGATCGTTGTGCCGCTAACAAGAGAACTGAGTTTACGTGCCATACCTATCTCCAAGCTCCGCTATATGGGAGCTTCCAGGTGTCGAGAAGTTCTTGTTAGGTGGAGAGCCTGCTAGCAGAACGCCGCAAACGCTCTTGCATTTCGCTAAGTATCTGCGTTGAGCCAGTCAGTAACGTTGGAGCAACAAAGCACATACTTATTAAGAAAATCCTTCTGAACCGTTGGATTTTTCTAATGATTTTCCAGCTTTTTGAAGCATATGACATTCGTACTAGCAGATGGTACTTGCCAGTGTTTCTCGCCTTTTTTGACCATAGCGAGCATTGAAGCATTCATTTTAGCGATGGGGCCAATGGCGCCCGCGAAGGGCGGGAAGAGCCCGCCGAGCTTCGGCACGGAAAGTCCGTTCCACATCGATCCGATTTCCACTGCGTTTCCCCGTAAGAATTAACTCTAAATGGGTAACGATCCCCGGTATACCAGAGTATGGTGCCCCGGTGTCAAGAACTTTCCGCGTTGGATGATTTTTTCCTAAACGGCAACAATAGCGACTCCAGCCTCTCGCGTGGAAGTACCAAGCATTTGATATAAAATGTTTTTTTGACGAATGTGGGTTTGCTGTCCGGAATTCGCGAGGGGCCATCGAACTAGAGGATACCCGCTAGCGCGGCCGTCATGATGCCCATGCAATTGTATGGATAGATGCTTTCGCTGTTGTCGATGCGGCGGGTTGGCTGGCGCACCTCCTATCGTCAATTCCTTGTTAACCTTAATTTGTGATTATGCGGCTGTTCATTTGCGCCTCTTCTTCGAGGAGGGCAGTCACGGCGCGCTGTCGATCCAATAGAGCCATTCATGCGCGCATGCCCGCGCTCAGGATCGAAACCGCTGGGGGAGAACAACTAGTTGATGCGGGAGAGACGGATGATCACGAAGATACTTGTCGCCAGCGATTTCTTGATGACGAAAGAGAGGGAGCAGTATTCCAATCGGCGTTGGTTGCGGGACATACTCACCCGCCCCGTCGAAAGAGCGACAGGCATCAAGCCCGCGAGCGTGTCATCCTCCTTGACGCAACCTGATCTAATTTCCCGTGCCAGTTTCTTTGAGCACAGTGGCATTGAATTAGATGCCGATGCATTGCAGTTTTGGTACGACTGCGACTTAGTAAATGAAGAATCCGTTAATTATCTTAAAAATTTCATTAAAGAAGATTCCCTGATCATAGGTTATGAGCTTTCGCTTCAGACAAGGACAGTTTTGACGCGGATGGGTGTCACTTACATTGACATGTGGCTTCATCCGATCCGCTTCATGGACGATATTTTGTTTGCCTTCAATACGAACAATGAGGCGATCAGAAACCGGCTGCAAAGATACAATTTGTCAGAAGACCATTTTCATCTGTACGCGGATCGCCTACGCATCCAATCCTATAAAGGCTTCAAACGGTCTGAGCCGGAACTGCCTCCTGGAACAGCGCTCTTCGTCGGTCAGCTGATGGAGGACAAAGCGGTTTGCCGCGATGGAACCATGCTGAACCTGCTCAGTTTTAAGGAACAGTTCGAAACATTGCTGAACGACCATCCTCGGGTACTTTACAGCCGCCATCCACACCTTAAGAAAGGTGACGAGGAAATCGTCGCGTACCTAAAGGGCCAACGCAAGGTGCGGATCAGTGATATCCCCGCCTATGATCTGCTGGCTAGCCCACGCGTCACCAAAGTGATGGGTATTTCAAGCTCCGTCATTCTCGAAGCGAAGTACTTTGGGAAGCAAATCGAATTTTTGTTTAAGCCAATCATCAGTATCTCAGACACTATTGGAGAAGAAAACTACGCCAGTGTTTACCAGGAGTTCGTCAGTCCCAGCTTTTGGGCCGACATCTTGGAGCCGGTCATGGAGACGCAAAATTGTCCACGGGTCACCTTCCTCGATTCGAAGGACAAGGTTCGCGACATGCTCAATTTCTACTGGAGCTATCGCGAGATTGACAAGGTCGAGGCGATGCGCCAACGACAAGTTCAGTTGCAGCAGCAGGTCAGCGGCTTGGTCAAGAACATGCCCAAGGTGAGCCCAGCGGCGACGTCCAAGCCAGTCTCGGCTCTCGCGAAGGCGACGACCGGGGCGGTCAAGAAGACGACGCCAGCCAAGCCCCGGCTTGAGGTGCTCGGCGTTCAGGCAGATCTCGATAAGTTGGTGGCCAAGATGGCCGACCATGATGTCATCTCCTTCGACCTTTTCGACACGCTGGTGGAGCGTCCGCTGGAGCGCGCCGATGACATTTTCGTCCTAATGGCCCCGAAGGTGGCCGCGATGACGGGTGGGGTCATCGACGATTTCGTCGAGGCTCGAAAAATGGCTCGCGACATGGCTAAAAAGGACGCGGTCGGCGAGGAGGTGCCGCTGGACTTGCGCTACCGGGCACTTGCCTCGGCTCGAGGGCTCGACATGGAAATGGCCGAACGAATGCTGGCCCTGGAAGAGGAGACGGAACTGGCGGTCTGTGGGCCCAAGGCATTCGGACAACTCGCCTACGAGGCGGCACTCCGCCTTGACAAGAAGGTCGTGATCATCACCGACACCTTCTTCTCACAATCATTCATCGATCGCCTACTGGAGGCGAGCGGCTACACGAGACACCAAAAAGTCTACGTGAGTTCCACGATTGGCCTGCTGAAGCATACCGGCTCGCTATTCAAACACGTCATCGATGACCTAGCGGTCGTTCCAGGCAAAGTGCTGCACATTGGAGACAACCCGAGAGCGGACATCAAGATGGCCGAGTCGCATGGCATCATCGCGTTCCACGTGCCGGCGACGCCGCAAATCTACAGTTCGGAGTCGCCCACGGCGCCAGCCATGCGCTTCGCCGACCGCATGACACAGGGTTGCCTCCGAGGCCTCGCCGGACAGGCCTGGGCCCGCCTCGACCGTCCGTTGTCACGTAGCCACACCTTCGGCGATCCCCGGCTTTTCGGCTTTGCGGTCGCGGGTCCCCTCTTCATGGGCTTCGCCCATTGGGTACTGGATCAGGCGAAACGTGACGGCGTGGAGACGATCCATTTCTTGTCTCGCGACGGCGCCATCGTCAAGCGATGCTATGACCTGCTTGCAGCCCATGACAAGGAAGCGCCGACCGCCAAATACACCTACGCCTCGCGGCGCGCGATTCATACGGCGTCATGGAGAACCCCCGACGATCTGGTCGCGGCATTGGGAACCAACTTCTCCCCGACTTCCTTGGAAACCCTGCTGACGAACCGCTTCGGCATCCAGCCCGATGACCTGCCGACGGCGGTGTGGGGTGAACATGGCATGGCGGGACCAGGTGCCCGTATCAGCTTCGTTGGCGACCAGGAGAAACTGGCGGCGTTTTTCAGCGATCCGCGGGTGGCCGATCCCATCCTGGCGAATGCCGCTGAGGAACGTGAAGCCTTGCTGGCCTACTACGGAAACCAAGGTCTCAAGGAAGGCGGTAAAACGGCCATCGTCGATATCGGTCATTTCGGAACGCTGCAGAAAGGAATGGCGAAACTTCTCGACCGGGATCTGGGAGGATACTACTTCACAACCTTCAAGGGAGCCTCTGAAGGGTTGGCCAAGGTGGGACTCACCGCCCGCGGCTATGTTGGGGAGGACCTGGACCCGGCGGACAAGACGCATCCGTATGCGCGCGACATCCTGATGTTCGAACTGCTGTTCCTCAACGATCATGGTAGCCTGCTCCGGATGCGTCAGGGCGACGAACACCTTGAACCGGTGTTCCTTCCCACCGATGGCGAGGAGAAGCGGATTGGTCTGGCGCTCGCCGTCCATGAGGGCGCTGTTGATTTCGTCCGCGTCGCGTGCGCCAAGTTTGGCGACGACGTGCGAAGGATCTCCCCTTCCGGTCCAGAGGCCATCGCCGCCTACGCCTCGCTGATCAAGTCCCCAGCCCGACAGGACGCGATGCTGTTCGAAGGCGTGGCGTTCGAGAACAAGTGGAGCGCTCGTAATGTCCAGTACATCATCGCGCCGGTCGAAGAAAAAAATGGACGCGTGGCGGCGAGCCTCTGGGCGGATGGGCTACAAGCGCTTGGTTCGGATATTCCGACGGAGCTTGAACTCCCGCGTTGGTGGGAACCCACGCTGATGAGGTTCCTTGGTGAACGAAAGTACCGGAAGTTTCGGCGATCCCCTGAAAAGTTCTTCGAAGACAGCCACTGGCCGCTGGCACGGCGATTGGGAAAATTGGTAACCCGCCAACTCGTCCATTCCTGACTCAACGCGCTCGGCCCCCGCGGATCTTGTTAACGTTTTATTTACCATGATTATCCATTGATGGGTCCCACCTCGCTCTTCAGTCGCGACGGCACTCCGCGAACAGTGGACGGAATGATCGGTTACGACTTTTCGAGGCTATGTGAAGGCGGCGGATCACGAGGACGATCATGGTGCTGGTCGATGGATAATCAGCAGGGATTGGCTAAGAATGAAGCCTGAGACGAAGGCACAGCTGGAAACATTGGGCGTTTCCTTCAGCGGCACCACGGGAGCGGATGTTCATTTCGGATTTGGAGCGACAAGGTCCTTGTTGCTCGAGGCGCCCTGTCAACTACGCCCCGGCAAATTCGACGTTGACCGGATCGGTGCCTACACCTACCTGGGTGGCGGCGCGACGGTTTTTCGGCACATGGCGACGATAGGCAGGTTTTGCTCAATCGCCAGCAACATCATCACGGGCCAAGTCGAGCACCCTCCATATTTCCTGTCGGCCCACCCCATGTTTCAAGGCGGTTGGGAGACGACCTGGCCTGAGATCAATGGCTTCTATCAGGACAACGCTGACACCATTCAGAAGTCCAGTTCGACCTATCTCGACGAACAGCAGAATAGGTTTGGTAAGATCCGCGTCGGCAACGACGTCTGGATTGGCGAAGGCGTTTTCCTGCGTCGTGGGATCAAGATCGGTGACGGCGCCATCATCGCCTCACGATCCGTCGTCGTCAGTGACGTCCCACCTTTCTCGATCTTCGGAGGCATTCCGGCGAAGCTGATCCGTCTACGCTTCGATGTGGAAATCGTGGTGGAGTTGAAGCGGCTCCGGTGGTGGGACTACGGGTTGTCGGCACTTGCCGGGGTGGATTTCACGGATATTGAGCAAGCCGTCCAACGCATTGATGACAACATTCGGACCGGTAGGGCGGAACCTATGATTCCAAGGCTGGTCCGTGTTCACGCCGATGGGTCGGTGACCCGTGAATCGGAGACGGGCGAGACAGTCCCCATGGCCAACACGAGCCCGCCAACACCCACAATGGCTGACAACATCGCACGGCTTCCGGAGAAGGCGCTCTGAGCGGCGTCGGAAAGTCGCTCGGCCGACCCCCGGAAGTCTACTCCCCGCGATCAAGCCAGATCCGCCGACGAGCGCTGCTTCTCGCCGTCACCGCGGCGTTCTGCGTCGGTGCGTTGCCTCACTTTCCAGAAGCGGCCGGGCTCTCGGTCACAGCCACGCTTGACGATCTCCGCGCAATCGATCCAGCCGATACCACGGCGGTTTGGGTGTTGGGACATGGCCGGACCGGCGACGGTGGTGCCGGCCTGTTCACTTGGGACGCAGTCCTGTCGGAACCGGATGATAATGGCATGATCATCCTCTCCCGGAAGGCCGCTAGCGGTCGCTGGCGCCGATCCAATGGGGGACCGTCGATCGAGGCGGCTTGGTTTGGGGCAAAAGGGGACGGCGCGACCAACGACACGGTGGCCCTCAAAGCCGCGCTTGGCGCGGCTAGACGGAGTGGCGGACAAGTCAGGCTTGGGCCAGGTATTTTCAAGCTCAACCAGACATTAGAGATCAGTTCCAGGGTATCGCTTGTGGGCGCGGGACGCGGCATCACCACGCTTGGGTTGATGCCGAATAGCGATTGCGATGTCGTGGCGACGGTGGATTTCAAGCGGCGATCCAAAACATCGGGGCTGTCCGAAGCCCCGTGGGGCTTCGCCATAAAGGACCTTACCATCGACGGTGGCTATCTGGACGGTAACTGGAACGCCAGTGAGGCGAACGTCACCAATCGGGTGGGGTCTGGACTCAAGATATTCGGGCGTTCTTTCGAGATCGACGTCGAAGTCAACAATGTTGCGGAACACGCGCTTCACTGCGAAGGGTATGGGCCACGTGGCGCCTCGGACGTTCGGTCCGTGATCCGATTGAATGGGCGCGTCGCCGGACGCGAGGGTGTGATCTTCCGGGGACCGGGAGACATCGCCATCGAGGAACTGGTATTCGGCCTATGCGGCATCCTTCCCAGACCCCGGGCGGATAAGGAGGCCGTTCCGTCGACCCAGTTCCCCGGGGAGCAAGTCGACGGCTTGGTGATCGATGGTTCGAAGCCGTTCGAAGGAAACGTCGAACTGGGCCGCGTTCACATCTACGCGTGCTTCGGCGGCACCGGCTTCCGCACCAGAGGTGGCTGCAGGATCGAGGCGCGGCACGTAACCTCGGAGAGTAACTTGGGCGGCGTGTCGCTTTCGTCATCGACCCATGGCTTCATCAGCGGCTTGGCCGTTAGAAACAATGGTCGCCATCATCCGAACCGCACGGGAACTCCCCCTGCGCCCCTACCCGGTGCGAGGATCGACTGCCGAAATGGCTTCATGATCAGTGCCTGCGGTATTTTTCGCTCGATCGTCCGCGAGTCCCTCGAAGGCTGGCCTGGACTGCTGATCACCGGCACGGGTAATTCGATAACAGTCCACCATCAGAATAGCACCAATCCCAAGACCGGGACCGCCTACTCCGGGCCGGCTATCGTCGTGGAAGGCGATCTCAACACCGTGAGCGGTACGATTCATGACGTCGTGGGCGATGCGGCGATCATCCGCGGCAATCTCAATACCATCACGTTGGTGGTGAACGGATGCACCGGCGCCGCGCTGAGGCGCGAGGCCCGCCGGGACGGCGACTTGAGCAGAGGTGAAGGCAATAACCTCGAAGCCGTCTTCTCCCGGTGCGGCACAGGGTTTCAGTCCGATGGATCCGCTCGTGTCGAGCGCGTGGCGCTGGTGACGACCGATAGGATGCGCCAAGCCGACGCCTTTAAAGGGTCCCCAGCCAGCAGCGCCGGGCAGAAGTGGGAGTTGACCGACACACCTCCCTGACATCCCTCGATGCGAGGATAGGCTCCCGTTCAGCGAAGCCAGCCGCGCGCCTCGATCAGTTCCTCGGTGCGGCGGACCACCGTTTCCATGTCGGCACCCTCGGCCCGCCACGCGTCCCGCGCGCGGGACAGTTCGTCCAGATGGTCTTCCCAATCGGGCTGGAACAGGTTCTCGAGATAGCGGCGCAGGCGTTGCGCCAGACCGGGGCTCCTGCCGCCGGTCGAGATCGACAGCAGCAGGTCGCCGCGCCGCACCTGGGACGGCGTGTGGAAGTCGCACAGGTGCTTGACGTCCTCGACATTGACCAAGCGGCCAAGCGCCCTGGACCGCGCCGCGATGTCGGCGGCGGTCGTGGGATCGAGATCGACGACGTAGATCACCTGGAACGCCGCGAGATCCTCGTCGGTCGGCAGCCGGCGCAGCAGCCGCTCTCCCGCCAGCGCCGCCAGCGCCGGATCCGGCTTGTCGGAGAAGACCGTCAGCCGGTTCGCCCTGGCTTGGTCGAACTGCGCCAGCCGCTTGATCGTCAGTTTCCCGGTACCGACCAGAGCGACCGAAACATTGTCCAGATCCAGGACGATTGGAAACACTAGTCAGCCTCCACCAGCGCGGACGCGTCTCCCTGCGAAACAGGGGCGTCGGGCTTGACCAGCGCCGTCGCCCGCTCCAAGCCGAGACGGTTGAGGAAATCGCCGAAACCCTCGCCCTGGTCCCGCTGGGCCGCGAATTCCGCGAACAGCGGTGCCAGGGTCTCGGGCACGTCGTCCTCTGGAACACGGTCGAGCAGCTTCCAGTTCAACCGGGTACACTCGAAATCACCGCCGACATAGAGCGAGAAGTGGCCAGGCATGCGGCCGACCAGTCCGATGTCGCCGGCATAGGGCCGGGCGCAGCCGTTGGGGCAGCCGGTGATGCGGATGCTCAGGCGTTCCTGCGCCAGGCCATAGCGCGCCATCACCTCGGCGATGCTGTCGATCATCGGGGTGCGGATGCGCTCGGCCTCGGTCAGCGCCAGACCGCAGGTCGGCAGCGCCGGGCAGGCCAGCGACCAGCGGTGGACCGGCAACAGCTCCTCCGGGAACTGGACGCCGGCGGCGCGGAGCGTCCGCTCGATCTCAGCGCGATCCGCGTCCTTGACGTCGGCCAGGATCAGATCCTGTGTCGGCATCAGGACCAGGGCGGGCTGGAAGCGGCCGACCACGTCATGCAGCGCCGTCCGCAGCTTGACGGTGTCGGTGTCCTGGATGCGGCCGCTCGGCACCGGCAGGCCCAGATACCACAAGCCGTCGCCCTGCTCATGCCAGCCAAGGTGATCGGCGACCTGGAACGGTGGCATCGGGCGCGGATCCTCCAGGACCCGGCCGAACACGCGGTCCATCTCAGACTTGAACCAGGGCAGGCCACGGTCGTCGATGGTGTATTTCAGGCGGGCATGACGACGGTTGGTCCGGTCGCCGTGATCGCGCTGGACGATCACGACGGCCTCGACCGCCTTGATCAGGTCGTCCGGCTCGACGAAGGCGACGAAGCTGGCCAGCCGGGGATAGGTCTTCGGCTTGTTGTGGGTCATGCCCAGGCCGCCGCCGACCGCCAGATTGTAACCGGTCAGGGTGTCGCCGTCGAACAGCGCCACGATGCCCAGGTCGTTGGTCAGCACGTCGACCGAGTTGTCCTCGGGCACGCCCAGGCCGATCTTGAATTTACGCGGCAGGTACGTGGTTCCGTAGATCGGCTCGACCTCGGGCTCGCCCAGCACCTTCTCGCCGTCCAGCCAGATCTCGTGATAGGCCCTGGTATGCGGCAGGAGATGGTCCGATATGCGCTTGGCGTCGGCCGCCAGCCGCTCGTTGATCGGGCTCCGCACGGGAGCCGGCAGGGAGGTGACGTTCCGGACCACGTCGCCGCAAGCACCCAGCGTGGTGATCATGGTCTGGTTGATGTCGGCGATGGCGCCCTTCAGGTCCGACTTGACGACGCCATGGAACTGGATCGCCTGCCGGGTCGTGATGCGCAGGGTGTGGTTGGCCCGCCGCCCCGCAAGATCGTCGAGATCGAGATACTGTTGGGCGGTCAGGCGGCCCGCCGGGATCCGGGCGCGGACCATGAATTCCCACTTCTTCTCCGCCTTCGCCTGCTTCAGCTCGGTCGCGGAGTCGCGGTCGTATCCCTGGTAGGTCCCGTGGAATTTCAGGAGGTTGTATTCGTCCTCGGTGAACTTGACCAGATCGCTGTTCAGCGTCTCGGCGATGCTGCCGCGCAACAGCGCGCTCTCCTGCTTGACGTCCTCGACGTGGGCAAGCTTGGGAGCGGCGGGGACTTTTGCCTTGGGGAGCTCTGGAGACTGTGACATGGCGACTGACGCTTTAATCCATGCGTGAGAGAGGGCACGGGGGAAGCGGTCTCCGTGCGGTTCGAGGATATAAGGTGTAATAATTTCCCAATTCAACACAGAATTTCCGTGTGGATAGTATGAATGACTCATTGTCGCATGTTAAAACCGTTGCGGGATTTCCGCAGGTTCGCTAATGTGCAATAGCGAGCTTAAATACAATAACGTTTTGTGGATTGAGTTTCGGACATGGACGGATTGGCGACATCCCACATTGTGAACGACCTCGACGCGTTGCGGGAGCGGTACGCGGGTCTTTCCGGCGCGGACCTGCTGCGGCCGCTCATGACGACCGAATTCCGCGGGCGCGTGGCGCTGGTCTCGTCCTTCGGAACCGAGGCCGCCGTCCTGCTGGCGCTGGCCGCCGAGGTCGATCCCGGCATCCCGGTGATCTTCCTGGACACCGGCAAGTTGTTCGGCGAGACCCTGCGCTATCGCGATACCCTGATCAAGCGCCTTGGCCTGACCGATGTCCGCACGATCGAGCCGGACGCCGTCGAGCTGAAGGCCGCCGATCCGGAGGGGTTGTTGTGGCAAACCCAGCCCGACGCCTGCTGCCATGTCCGCAAGACCGTTCCACTGAACCGCGCGCTGGCTGGATTCGACGCCTGGATCACCGGGCGCAAGCGATTCCAGGCGACCACCCGCGCGGCGCTGGCCGATATCGAGCTGGACGTCGATGGCCGTCACAAGATCAACCCGCTGGCGTCCTGGACACCGGAGATGATCAAGGCCGAGTTCGAGCGGCGCGATTTGCCGCGCCATCCGCTGGAGGCCGACGGCTTCCTGTCGATCGGATGCATGCCCTGCACCGACCGCGTGGCGCCCGGCGAGGACGCCCGTTCCGGCCGCTGGGCGGGCTTGGGCAAGACGGAATGCGGCATCCACCTGAGCGCGGTGCCGCGTCAGGTCTCGATCGCCTGAACTCCACCCCCATCACATACGCCAGCCCCCTGAAACACCTATCATGACACGGTGGAACTTCGGACGATGACGACCGACCTCGACCAACTGGAAAGCCAGAGCGTCTACATCCTGCGCGAGGCGTTCAACAAGATCGACCGACTGGCCGTGCTGTGGTCCATCGGCAAGGACAGCAACGTCCTGCTGTGGCTGGCGCGCAAGGCGTTCTTCGGCAAGGTGCCTTTCCCCGTGGTGCAGCTCGACACCGGCATGGAACTGCCGGAGGTCTACGAGTTCCGCGACATGGTGACCCGCGATTGGAACCTCGACCTGCTGGTCGAGCAGTGCCCGCCGGAAAGCGAGATGGACCCGACCCTGCCGCCGGCGACCCGCGCCGCCGCGCGCAAGACCGAGGGCCTGAAGGCGCTGCTGCGCCGCGAGCAGTTCCAGGGCATCATGGTCGGCATCCGCCGCGACGAGCAGGCGACCCGCGCCAAGGAGCGGGTGTTCAGCCCGCGCGCGCTGGACGGCGCCTGGGACTTCAAGGACCAGCCGGCGGAGTTCTGGGACCACTACAAGACCCGCTTCGCCGAAGGCACCCATGTCCGCATCCACCCCCTGCTGCACTGGACCGAGCTGGACATCTGGCGCTATTCCAAGCGCGAGGGCATTCCGATCGTGCCGCTGTACTTCGCCCGCGAGGGCAAGCGCTACCGGTCGCTGGGCGAGAAGAACATCACCTTCCCGGTCGACAGCCACGCCGCCAACATCGACGAGATCATCTCCGAGCTGGAGGTGACCCGCGTGTCGGAACGCGCCGGCCGCTCCATGGACAATGAGACCGAGGACGCCTTCGAGCGCCTGCGCAGCTCCGGATACATGTGAGATGCCGGCCAACAGCGAGATTTCAGACGTGATCACCGCAGCCCAGCGCCGCCAGGCGCGCATCGTCATCGTCGGCCACGTCGACCATGGCAAGTCCACCCTGATTGGCCGCCTGCTCAACGACACCCAGAGCCTGCCCGACGGCAAGGTCGAGGCCGTGCGCGAGATGAGCCGTCGGCGCGGCATGCCGTTCGAATGGTCGTTCGTGATGGACGCGCTCCAGGCCGAGCGCGACCAGGGCATCACCATCGACACGACCCAGATCCACTTCAAGACGGCGCGCCGGCCCTATGTGATCATCGACGCGCCGGGCCACACCGAGTTCCTGAAGAACATGGTGACCGGCGCCGCCAACGCCGACGCGGCCCTGCTGGTGATCGACGCCGGCGAGGGCGCCTTGGAGCAGTCGCGGCGTCACGCCTATCTGCTGCATCTGCTGGGCGTCAAGCAGGTCGCCGTGATCGTCAACAAGATGGACATGGTCGACTTCTCGCGAGAGCGGTTCGATCAGGTCGCGGCCGAGATCAAGGCCTACCTCGCCGACATCGGCGTGGCGCCCGGCGTGATCCTGCCGATCTCCGCCCGTCATGGCGACAACATCGCGTCGCGCAGCGAGAACTTGGCGTGGTTCGACGGCCCGACCGTGATCGAGGCGCTGGACGGCTTCCTGCCGGCCGCACCCGAGGACGAGCTGCCGTTGCGCCTGCCGATCCAGGACGTCTACAAGCCGGACGAGCGCCGCATCCTGGCGGGCCGGATCGAGACCGGGCGGCTGCGTGTCGGCGACACGCTGCACTTCTCGCCGATCAACAAGACCGCCAAGGTGGTCACGATCGAGGCGTGGAACGCCGCGACGCCGATCACCGCCTCGGCCGGCCAGTCCATCGGCATCACGCTGGACCAGCGCATCTTCGTCGAGCGCGGCCACGTCGCCAGCCTCGCCTCCGAGCGCCCGATCGAGGCGCACCGCCTGACGGTACGGCTGTTCTGGCTGGCCTCCCAGCCGTTGCAGACCGGCAAGGCCTATACCCTCAAGCTGGCGACCGCCGAGCACCGCGTGACGGTCGAGCGGATCGTCGAGGTCGTCAACATCGACGACCTCAGCGTCCGGGCCGCCGATACGGTCGGCCGCAACGAGATCGCCAACGTGGTGCTGCACAGCCGCAGCCTCGTCGCGGTCGATCCCGCCGTCGACCTGCCGCGCACCGGCCGGGGCCAGTTGCTCGACGGGCACGACGTGGTTGGTGGCTTCATCGTAACCCAGGCCGACGCGGTCGCGGAGCGGAACCTGCACAAGGTCGAGCACGCGGTGACGCCGGACGAGCGCGCCTTCGCCAACGGCCATCGCGGCGCCGTGCTGTGGCTGACCGGCTTGTCCGGAGCCGGCAAGTCGACCCTGGCGATGGGGCTGGAGCGCATCCTGTTCGAGCGCGGCCGGCAGGTCTACGTGCTGGACGGCGACGGCGTGCGCCAAGGGCTGAACGGCGATCTCGGCTTCTCGCCGACCGACCGGTCGGAGAACATCCGCCGCGTCGCCGAGGCCGCCCGGCTGTTCGCCGAGGCCGGCATGATCGTGGTGACGGCGCTGATCTCGCCGACCCGCCAGGACCGCGCCAAGGCGCGCGCCATCGCCGGCGACCTGTTCAACGAGGTCCACGTCAAGGCCGACCTGGACACCTGCGAGGCCCGCGACCCCAAGGGTCTCTACCGCCGCGCCCGCGCCGGCGAGATCAAGGAGTTCACCGGCGTCTCCGCCCCCTACGAGGAGCCGGAAGCGGCCGAACTGGTGGTCGATACGGCGGAGCTGGGCATCGAGGAGGCGGTCGCCGAACTGGTCCGCCACGCCGAACGCGTCACCGCCCTGAAGCACCCGAGCGACGCCGTCCAGGGACGGGGCGACGGGATTTAATGAAGCGCTGGCCTAATGGATCCATATCTCTAATACCGATCCATTCTCCACAAGTTAAAACGTAGTCACTTGTAGGTCGGATAGAGCGCAGCGGCAGCCGACATCACTCCCGAAGCGCCTGTTTGTCGGCTTCCGCTGCGCTCTAGCCGACCTACGGCAAAGTGATTACTGTTCAGCCGAACATGCGGCCGAAGCGGGTGAGCGGCGCCAGATCGACGCCGGTCGGGCGCAAGGCCGCCAGGGTGCCGATGGCGGTCGAGTCGAGCGTGGGGATGCCGGTTTCCCGCTCCAGCTCCGCCATCAGCCCAAAGCCCGGCAGGTTGGTGCTCCAGAACAGCACGGCGTCCGGCTTGGCCGCCGCGACGGCTTCGAGCGCCAGTCTCCGCAACTGATCCGGCGGGACCAGGGCCGCCTGGAAGTTGTCGGTGATGCCAAGGGTCGGTCCCGTCACCACCGTGATCCCCTCGGCGCCGAAGCGATCGGCGATCCGCTCCCCTTCGGCGGCGCTCCCCTGGGACAGCAGGGCGATCCGCTCCAGTCCCAGCGACCTCAGCAGTTCCAGCGTCGCCAGCGCCGTCGTCGTGGCGGGTAGACCGGTCCGCTCGGTGATCATGCCGCATAGCCGGCGGTCCGGCTCGAAGCCGAGGCCGGCGCCGCGCGTGGCGTTCCAGCAGATTGATCGGACCCTCGCCTGGGACAGCATGACCGCGGCGGCCTCGAAGGGCGGCAAGTCGTAGCCATCCGCCGGATGACCGCCATAGGGTACCCGGGTGAAGCAGGCGTCCACTTCGGACAGGACGGCGAGCATGGCCAGGGTGACCCGCTCGACCACGCGGTTGGACGAGGGCAGCATGATGCCGATGGCATGGGCGGCGGGGGTGATGCCGTGGGTTGACGTCGTCATTGGCCGCGTACCACCAGAGTGCGCTCGGACGCCCAGCGAGCGGTCCAGACCTCCCCCGGCTGGGGGTTCGATTGGACCGTGTCCTCGATCGGCAGGGACGCCACGAACTCTCCACCGTCAGGCATGGCGATCCAGACCGACAGCAATTGTCCCTTGAAGACGGTGCGCAGGACCGGCCCGCTGATCGCGTTGGCCTCCCCCGCCGGGACGGCGCCGGGGGATAGCCTGACGCTTTCCGGGCGGATGGCGACCATCACGGCGTCCTTCGCCGTCAGGTCGTTCGGGACGGCGCTGGCGAACAGCCGTCCGTCGGCACCCTGCAGCAGGGTCAACCCGCCGCTCTCGCCGCTGATGACCGCCGGCAGGAAGTTGGAGGTGCCGATGAAATCGGCGACGAAGCGCGAGGTCGGCCGTTCGTAGACGGTGCGGGCCGGCGCCGCCTGCTCGATCCGACCATCCCGCATGACGGCGATCTGGTCGGCCAGCACCAGCGCCTCCTCCTGGTCGTGGGTCACCAGGATGGTGGTCAGTCCCAGGCTGTTGCACAGCTGGCGCAGTTCGATCTGCATCTCCTCCCGCAGCTTCTTGTCCAGCGCGCCGAACGGTTCGTCGAGCAGCAGCACGCGCGGGCGGTACACGATGGCGCGCGCCATCGCCACCCGTTGCTGCTGGCCGCCCGACAGCGCCGCCGGCATGCGGTCCTCGAAATTGCCCAGACGGGTCAGCCGCAGGGCCTCCCGCGCCCGCTCCGACGTTTCCGCCTTCGAAACGCCGCGCATGGCCAAGCCGAAGGCGACGTTCTCCAGGACGGTCAGGTGAGGGAACAGAGCGTAGTTCTGGAACAGCATGCCCAGGTTGCGCTTGTGGACCGGCAGCCCGACGACCGACCGGCCGTCGATGGTGATGTCGCCCGAGGACGGTGCCACCAGCCCCGCGATCATCCGCAGCGTCGTGGTCTTGCCGCAGCCCGACGGCCCCAGCAGCGCCAGGATCTCGCCGCCGGACGCCGTCAGGTCGACGTCGTTGACGACGGTGAGATCGCCGTATCTCCGGGTGATCCGGCTCAGCCGAACCTCGGCTCCGCGGAATTCCGGATCTTTCGCGAATGTGGCCGCCAACGCCGTCATGCGAATGCCTCCCTCAAACTGTTGATCGACTGGTTCAGACGGCGAAGATGCCGTTCATCTTCTCGGTCCAGGCGGAGCGGTTGGCGTTGATGAATTCCCAGTCCGGGGTGAACAAGCCGCGCTTGTCCATCTCCTCGACCGGATAGGCCAGGTACTTCAGCGTCTCGTTCGAGAACTCGATGCCGGAGACCGGCGGCGCCGTGAAGGCGTATTCCGAGAAGGCCTTCTGCACGGCGGGCTCCAGCATGCGGTTCATGAAGGCGACCGCCAGATCCTGGTTGGGGCCGTTCTTGACCAGCACTTGGCAGTTGTTGCCGGCGAAGCTGCCCTCCTTCGGGAAGCTCATGGTCACGGGAGCGCCCTTGGCGGTGTAGGGATAGACGTATTTGGACAGTTCCAGCAGGCCGATATCCGCCTGCCCCTGCGCCACCTCGTTGGCGGCCTGCGGGCCGTTGTCGAACAGGTTCTGCACGTTGGCCTTGATCTCGGCCACCTTGTCGAAGGCGCCGTCGATCTGGTACTGCGCCTCGGCGAAGGGCTTGCCGGTCTTCAGCGCCGCCGCGACGATCAGGAAGAAGACCGACGGCGTGTTCTTGGGACTGACCAGCTTCAGCTTGCCGGCGTATTCGGGGCCCCACAGGGCGGCGTAGCTGTCGGGCGGCGTCACCTCGGTGTTGTGGAACAGGCCGGCGACCGAGATCGCCAGGGCCGAGCCCCAGCCGTCGAAGCCGAAGCGCGGATACAGGTTGGCGAGGGCCGGCATGTCGGACTTGGGCAGTTCGGCGATCAGGCCCTCCTGCTTGCAGATCGGGATCGCCACGTCGTCGATGAACATCACCGAGAACTTCGGATTGTCCTTGGTCGCCCGCATCTTGCCGACATTGGCGAGGGTGAAGCCCTCCTCCGCGACGATGCGGCAATCGAAGTCCTTCTCGAAGGCTGGGATGATCCGCTTCTTGACGAACTCGCCCTGCGATCCGCCCCAGATGCCGATCTGGATCTGCTTGCCCGCCGCCCAGGAATTGCGGCTGTACACCAGGGGAGCCGCCAGCCCCGCGGCGCCAAGGGTCAGCTTGCCGAAGGTCCGGCGTGTCATCACGGTCATGGGGGTGCTCCTGGGAATGGGGGGGAGGAAGTTCAGCTCGCGAGCCGGGCCAGGCTGATGCCGAAGACCTTCTCGATGACGAGCACGAGGAGAAGCGCGAAGAGGATCATCAGGGACGAGATCGCCGCGATGGATGGGTCGAACGACCGCTCGATCACGGTGTAGAGGTACAGCGGCACCGGGAAGTGGTCGCCGTCGGCCAACCACATGGAGATCGGGTAATCGTCGAACGAGACGATGAAGGAGAAGATCGCTCCCGCCAGGATGCCCGGCCGGACCTGCGGCCAGATCACCCGGGTCGCGACCACGTGGGGCGGCGCTCCCATGATCGCGGCGGCGTCCTCCAGGTTCCGGTCGACCAGCACGAAGCTGGCCGACACCGACCGGATCACATAGGGCAGGCAGATCACCGTGTGGCCGATGATCAGTTGCGCGAAGGTCGCCCGCGAACCCAGCAGCGAGAACAGCTGGAGCAAGGCGACGCCGGTGACGATCAGCGGCACGATCAGCGGCGACAGGATCAGGCCGAGGATGGCGTCCTGTCCCGGCAGCCGATAGCGGGTCAGGCCGGCGGCGCAGGGGATGCCAAGCGCCAGCGAGATCGCCGTCACGATGGCCGCCAGTTCCAGCGAGAACAGGAAGCTGCCGCGCGCCTCCGGGTTGGCCAGGACCTCGCCGTACCATTTCAGCGTGAAGCCGCGCGGCGGGAAGACGATGTAGGCGGTATCGGAGATCGACATCAGCAGCGGCACGACCAAGGGGGCCACCACGATCAGCAGGATCACGCCGACGATCGCCTTGAGCCAGGGGCTGACGGTCGCGGTCATCGGGCACCTCCCGCCCAGCGCGCGAAGCGCCGGTTGACGATCTTGAGGAAGACGAGGTTGGTGATCAGGACCATGGCGATCAGCAGCGTCGAGATCGCGGCGCCGAACGGCCAGTCGTTCAACGTCAGGATCTGCTGTTCGATCAGCGTGCCGAGCAGCGGCGAGAAGTTGCCGCCCAGGATCTGCGGCGTCACATAGGCGGCGGCGCTCAGCGAGAAGACCAGCGACACGCCGACCGCCAGTCCAGGCAGGCTGAGCGGCAGGACGATCCTCAGGAAGCAGGACAGCCGCGAGGCGCCCGCCACCCGCGCCGCCTCCTCCACCGAGCCGTCGATCCTGCCGATGGCCGAGGCCAGCGGCATCACCATGAAGGGCAGATAGACGTGGACGCAGGCGATCAGCACCGCCCATTCCGTATAGAGCAGCACGGGCGGGCTGGCGACGCCGACCGACTTCAGCAGGTAGGCCAGCGCTCCCGTCTTGTTCAGGATGGTCTGCCAGCCATAGGAGCGCACCACCACGTTGACCAACAGCGGAGCGATGATGGTGATCGTCACGACACGGGCCATCGTCGGGCCACCCCGCGCGATGGCTATCGCCAGCGGATAGGCGAACAGCGCCCCGATCAGGCTGGTCAGCACGGCGATGCGGATGGTCCGGATCAGGATGCGAAAATACAGGTCGGTCGAGAACAGCCGGACATAGTTCTCGAGGGTGAAGCCCTCGACCATCACTCCGTCGACGCTCCGCGACGTCAGGCTGAGCGTCACCATCGACAGCACCGGCCAGAGGAACCAGACAGCCAGGAACAGGACGGTCGGTGCCACCAGCAGATAACCAGTCAGCCGCCCTCCGGTAATCGCGGCCCACAGGCGCGCCATCCCCGTGTCGTCGGGCGCCGCCGTCAGGGCCGGGTTGACGGCTTCCAAACCAGGCATCCGGATGTCCTCCCCTCGAAGGTGAAGCGTTCGGTCATGCGGATGATCCGGTTGTTCGGCATTGCCGTCCAGCGCAGCTTGGGCAATTAATCATTCGAGAAATTAGAATGGAGGCTCCGATGCGCGGCTCGCTGGTCCCGGCCTCGCTCCGCTACGCCGATCAGGTCGCCCGCTCCGGCTCGATCCAACGGGCGGCCAAGGAGCTGAACATCGCCGCCTCGGCGATCGACCGGCAGATCCTGCTGCTGGAGCAGGACCTCGGCGTCGCCCTGTTCGAGCGCATGCCGCGTGGCATGCGGCTGACCCCCGCCGGCGACGCCCTGATCACGCTGGCGCGGCGCTGGCGGGCGGACGAGCGGCGCGCGGCGGCGGAACTCCAGCAGCTCCAGGGCATCAACCAGGGCAACGTGCGGCTGGTCGCGATGGACAGCCATGTCAACGGCTACCTGCCCAGCTTCATCAATCGGCTGGCCGAGGAGCACCCCCGCATTTCGCTGGAGGTCGAGATCGCCAGCCCGGACGACGCGTTGACCGAATTGCTGGCCGGCAACGTCGCGGTCGCCGCCGTCTTCAACCTGTCGCCACGCCGCGACATCCACATCCTGTGGAGCGCCGAGCTGCCGTTCGGCTGCGTGGTGGCGCCCGGCCACGAACTCGCGGGCGCCGGAACGATCAGCCTCCAGCAGGCGGTGGCCTATCCGATCGCCCTGCAGAGCAAGGCTCTCCAGATCCGCCGCTATCTGGACGCCCGCTACGGCTGGCTGTTCACCGACACCCAGAAGAGCGTCGTCACCAATTCGCTCCAGCTGGTCAAGATGCTGGCCAAGGGCGGCCGACACATCGCCTTCACGTCGGAACTGGACGCCGCACCCGAGCTGATCGAGGGGTCGCTGGTCTTCCTGCCGGTCCGCGACAAGGGGGCGGAGCCGCAGACCGTCAGCATCGCGATCGACGCGCGGAAACCGCTGTCCAGGATCTCCCGCATCGTCGCCGACGCCTTGACCGAGAGCATCCGGCGGTGTCTGGAGGAGGCGCGGCGCGGCGCCGGGACTTGAGGCGATCGGCGACTACCGCGCCCGCCAGCGTTGGGTGACGCGGAGCAGACCACCGGTGGCGGTGGCGTGGATCAGCTTCACCGCGGCGGAGGTGTAGACGATCATCATCGCCATCGCGGCGGCCGGGGCGATGTCGCCGGCGTCGTCCATGTTGAGCACCGCGATCGACGCCAACGTCGTGTCGGGCGAATAGAGGAACACGACGCCGGAAACCGTTGTCATGGCGTTGATGAACAGATAGATGCTGATACCCAGGATCGCCGGCAGGCAGACCGGCACCGTCACGCGGAGAAAGGTGGTGTAAGCGGGAATCTTGAGCGAGGCGGAGACGCTCTCGAACTCCGGATCGATCTGCTTCAGCGCGGTCACCGCCGTCAGGTGGCTCACGGTATAGAAGTGGGCGATGCTGTTCATCACCAGGATCGCCAGCGTGCCGTACAGGAAGCTCAAGGGATTGCCGGCGGGATTGAAAAAGAAGATGTAGGCCAGACCCAGCACCAGTCCCGGCACCGCCATCGGCAGCATGGCGAGCAGATGGCAGGCGGTGCGCAGCGGCCCGGCGCCGCGGCTCTTCTCGATCATCCAGGCGCCGGTGAAGATCACGGCGGTGCCGATCACCGCCGTCCAGCTGGCCATTTTCAGACTGTTCCAATAGGAGCCCCAACCGCCGCCGTCCATCAGGTCGAAGCTGTAGTGGCGAAGGCCCAGTTCCAGATTGTAGGGCCAGAACTTGACCAGCGACGCGAAACCGGCCATCCCGAGCATCGCCAGCAGGACGAGGGCGACCGCGGCGCAGACCGCGAACAGGGTCCAGTCGCGCAGCGGTTCGGCGCTCGGCCGAAAACTCACGGCCCGGCCGCCGAGCTGCGAGACCTGCCGGCGCTGGATGATGCGATCGACGGCGAAGGCCAGGATGGCCGGGATCAGCAGCACGGCGCTGACGACGGCGCCCATTTGGAAGTTCTGCTGCCCGACGACCTGCTTGTAGACATCGGTCGCCAGCACGTCGTAGGAACCGCCGATCACCTTCGGCACGCCGAAATCCGTCATCACCAGGGTGAACACGACGAAGCCGGCGCTGACCAGCCCATAGCGGGCACCCGGCAGGGTGACGGTCATGAACCGGCGGAACCGCGTGGCGCCCAGGCAGTCCGCCGCCTCGTAGAGCCGCTGGTCGGCGACCGCCAGGGCCGTGGTCAGGATCATCAGCGCGTGGGGGAACGTGTAGAAGACCTCGCCCATCACGATCCCGATCGGACCGTATACAGACCAGCCCATCAGCCAGTCGCGGATGACGCCCTGGTTGCCGAACAGGTAGATCAGCGAGATCGCGGGCAGCAGCGACGGCGCCAGCAGGGGAATCATCGCCACCGCGCGGAATAGCCCGCGGCCCGGCATGCGGCTGCGGGTCAATCCATAGGCGTAGACGAAGGCCAGCGCCAGCGTGATGGCGGTGGTGACGCCGGCCACCGTCAGGCTGTTCAGGATGGACCGCACCAGCACCGGATTGGACGCGTAGGCGCTGTAGTTGGCCAGTCCGACGAAGGCGCCGGAATGGTCCTCCAAGCTTTTGGACAGCATCGACCACAAGGGCAGCACGATCGTGATCGCCAGATAGAGCCCCAGCACCACCAGCCCGGCCCGCATCACCCAATCGTCCCATCCGGCCTTCTGCCGGACGATCCCGACCGGCGCCGACACCACCAGATCGGTTCGCGTCATCCCCTGCCCGGTCACGGGGACGCCCCTTGGACGAAGACCCGGATCCGCTCCGGCGGGACCGCCACCATCAACTCGGCCCCCCGCGCGACGTCGAGGTCGCGGACGGCGTTGGACGAGAGATCGGCGCGCAGCTCCAGCGCCGGACCGGCGCCCATAGAGCGTTCCGTCAGCGCCGCGCGCCAGATGCCGCCCAGGAACTCCAGTTCGCCGACATGGGCGCTGAAGACGTTCGCGGCGTGCCCACCGATATCCCGCACCTGGATGTCCTCCGGCCGAACGCCCAATGTCACCGGCGTGCCGGGCGGCAGGTCGTCCAGCTCGCCGGTTTCCAGTTCCAGCGCGCCGACGCGGACCCGGCCCGGACCGGCTGTCAGGGCCGGGATGAAATTCATGTGGCCGATGAAGTCGGCGACGAAGCGGCTTGCCGGATGGCGGTAGATGGTCAGCGGCGTGCCGACCTGTTCGATGCCGCCCTGGTTCATCACCACGATGCGATCGGCCATGGTCAGCGCCTCCTCCTGATCGTGCGTGACCATGATGGTGGTGACGCCCAGCCGCCGGTGCAGCCGCACGATCTCGGTCCGCAGGCGCTGGCGCACGCGGGCGTCCAGCGCCGACAGCGGTTCGTCGAGCAGCAGCAGGCCGGGACCGATCGCCAGGGCGCGCGCCAAGGCCACGCGCTGCTGCTGTCCACCCGACAGCTGCCCGGGGAATTTCGGCCCGGCGTCCGGCAGCCCGACCAGTTCCAGCAGGTCGGCGACCCGGCGGGTCCGCTCGTCCCGAGGAATCTTACGGCTTTCCAGCCCATAGCCGACGTTGCGGGCGACTGTCAGGTTCGGGAACAGCGCGTAGGATTGGAAGACGATGCCGAAATCGCGGGCGCTGGCCGGCAAATCCGACACGTCGCGGCCACCCTGCTCGATCCTGCCGCTGGTCTGGACGTCCAGGCCGGCGATGGCGCGCAGCAGGGTGGTCTTGCCACAGCCCGACGGACCCAGGAAACAGACGAACTCGCCGCGGAAGATCTCCAGCGACACATCCTTTAGCGCCTGGAATGGACCAAACGACTTGGTGATCCGCTCCAGGCGCAGATAGGGCTCGGCGTCCGTCATGACGGCCGCCTCCCCGCTCAGCTCTTGGGCTCCGTCTTGCCATCGAACCGCTTCTGCCATTCCGCCAACAGACGCTCGCGGTTGGCGGAGACCCAGGTGAAGTCGTTCTTGATCATCGACTGGATCAGCCCCTCGGGATAGCCGGCGATCGGCTTGGCGACACCCGGAAGCGCCACGACCGAATAGGCCTTGGCGTAGATCTCGTTGGCTTCCCGGCTGACCGACCAGTCGGCCAGCGCCTTGGCGGCTTCCATCGACTTGGTGCCCTTGACGATGCCGAACGACTCCAGGTCCCAGCCGGAACCCTCGCTCATCACCAGCACCTCGACCGGCGCCCCATCGGCCTTGACCTTGGCGCCGCGATAGTCGAACGAGATGCCGATCGCGTATTCCCCGGCACCCGCTTGGCGGCACGGCTTGGAACCGGAATGGGTGTAGGTCGCGATGTTATCGTGCAGCCGGGTCATGTAGTCCCAGGCCTTCGCCTCGCCCATGGTCTGGACCCAGGCCGAGACCGACAGGAAGCCGGTGCCCGACGAATTGGGGTTCGGCATGGCGATCTGGCCCTTGTACACGGGGTCCGCCAGATCCGCCCAGCTCCTCGGGACCGGCAGGCCGCGCTTCTTGGCTTCCACCGTGTTGAAGCACACCGCCGAGATCCAGACCCGCTGGCCGATCCAGGCCGGCGGTTCGGCCGGATCGCGCAAGGCCTTGTCGATCTGGTCCAGACCCTTCGGCGCGTAGGGGGTCAACATGCCGTCGTCGGCCAGCAGCTTCAGGCTGGTGGCGGCCAGGCCCCACACGATGTCGGCCCGCGGGTTGTCCTTCTCCGCCAGGAGCTTGGCGGTGATGATGCCGGTCGAATCGCGGACCCACTTGATCTCGATCTCGGGGTTCCTCGCCTCGAACGCCTGCTTGAAGCCGGCCAGTTCGTCCGCCTCGACGGCGGTGTAAACGGTCAGGGCGGTCTTGGCCTGGGCCGGAGCGTCGGCGAGCGCCGTGAGGAGAAAGGCCATGCCGAGCGTGGCGGCGCTGAAAAGACGCGTCATGGTGAAGGGGCGGCCCATGGTCCGGGAACTCCCTGGCTGGCTGAGAGGGTGTATGAGCTTGTTTTTTTCTTGCCCCGACGATTGTTTCGCCGCGACCGTTGGAGCCGACACTAGCGGTTTCGCGTTACGGTTTAATGATACGGGCCGACTCTTCAGGCTCGGATTCAAACGGATTTAGCCGCTTCTCTTTGCCGGTTCGTCGGTGCAGAGTGCGGCGCGGGGCTTCTGCCTGGCCATGGAGGAAATGACCGCATGATGACTAAGCCCTATGACGGACCGGTTCGCGCGGTCATCTTGGATTGGGCCGGCACGGTGGTGGATTTCGGTAGCCGCGCGCCGATGGGCGTCTTCGTCCAGGCCTTCGGCACGGTTGGCGTCACCATCTCGGTCGCGGAGGCGCGGGTTCCCATGGGACTGCCCAAGTGGGATCACATCAAGGCGGTCGGCGCGCTGCCGGAGGTGGCGAAGCGCTGGGAAGGCGTCCATGGCCGCCCGATGACCGACGCCGACGTCGACGACCTCTACGCCCGCTTCCTGCCGATGAACGTCGCGGTGGTCGCCGACCACGCCGATCTGGTGCCGGGCGCCCGGACGACCATCGCCGATCTCCGCGCGCGGGGCGTCAAGATCGGCTCGACCACCGGCTATTCCAGGCCGATCATGGACGCGCTGATCCCGGCCGCCGCCGCCCGGGGCTACGAGCCGGACTGCGTCGTCTGCGCCGGGGACCTGCCGGCCGGGCGCCCGACCCCGCTGATGTGCTATCAGAACATGATCCAGCTGAACGTCTGGCCGTCGGCGGCATGCGTCAAGGTGGACGACACGGCACCCGGCATCGAGGAGGGCCGCAACGCCGGCATGTGGACCGTCGCGGTCGCCCTGACCGGCAACGAGATGGGTCTGGCGGTCGAGGAATTGACGGCCTTGTCGGAAGACGAGTTGAAGGTCAGGCGGACCGCCGCGTATGATCGGTTGCGCGCCGCTGGCGCCCATTACGTCATCGACGGGATCGGCCAGCTGATCCCAGTGATCGAGGACATCGAACGCCGGCTCGCCCTTGGAGCCGTTCCGTGACTGGGGCCATGACCGACACCGTTTCAGAGATCCTCGACCTGTTCCGCGCCTCCGGTGGCCAAGCCTATTTCGGCGAAGCCATCAGCCAGACCGAGCACGCGCTCCAGACCGCCGCGATGGCGGAACAGTTCGGCGCCCCACCCCATCTGGTGGCGGCGGCGCTGCTGCACGATGTCGGCCATCTGCTGCATGGACTGGGCGAGACCATCGCCGACGAGGACATCGACGGCCGGCACGAGGCGATCGGCGCCCGCTGGCTGGCCGACCGCTTCCCCGAGGATGTCTGCGCGCCGGTCCGCCTGCACGTCGCCGCCAAGCGCTACCTGTGCGCGGTCGACCCCGCCTACGCCGCGGCACTGTCCCCCGCGTCCAGGCGGAGCCTGGAGCTGCAAGGCGGGCCCCTCACCGAGGATCAGGCCGCCCGCTTCATCCTGGGCCGCTTCGGACCCGACGCGGTCCTGGTGCGGCGCTGGGACGACAAGGCCAAGGTGGTGGGCGCCGTGACGCCGGGGCTGGATTTCTTCAGGCCCTATCTGGCCGCCTGCGCGATGCGGCGTGATTGAGGCTGGGGTGACGATCACCCTTGCGGATCGAGGCGGTGTGTAACCAAGCGCCTGACCGGTCACCGCTCAGACATCGACGACCCTGACCCCATCGCCGACCCGCAACCCCAGCGCCGCGTCGGCCCGCCCTTGGTTGACCGCGATCTCGGCAAGACCGTTGGAGTTCTCGTACCAGAGCGGTTCGCCGACCGGCACCGAGCCGAAGGTGCGGCCGCGCGCGACCCGGCGGCCCGCGACCTCCAGCACGGCGTCCGATGCCAGCATCGAGGCGCGGAGACCGGTCATGACGTTGCCATAGACGTCGATGTAGACGACGCGGGCGAGGTCGTCGGGCCAGTCGGGGCGGCGGACACCCTTCGGCGCGACGGGTGTTCCAGGCACCGGTTCGCCGCGCGCCAGTCTGGCGGCGACCGGGGCGAACAGGTCGCGGCCGTGGAAGCTGGCCGACAGCCGCTCCGGACGCCAGTCGATCGTCCACACCTCCACCGGGGCCTCAATCTCCGCCGCGACGGCGCGGCGCATGACCAGTTCGAACAGCCCGTTGCCGGGCCCGACGAACCAGCGGCCATCCGCCCGGACGACCAGGGGCGGACGATCGGTTCCCACGCCCGGATCGACCACGCCCAGCAGCACGCCGCCCCGTGGCACGGCCTCGCGGTAGGCCCCCAGCAGATAGGCGCCGAGGAAGGGGTCGAAGGCCGGCGCGTCGGCGAACAGGTCGATCACCGGGACGCCCGGAGCCTGGGCCGCCAGCACCGCCTTCATCTGCCCGGTGTAGGGGCCGGCCAGCCCGAAGTCGGTGAACAATAAGATCATCGCGTCAGCATCCTTCTGGATCATACGAAGAGATATGCTTGTAAAAGGAAAAGCACACGGCATATCACTTAACAAGGATTGCGAGTTTTCAAATAAATAAAGGGACATGTCAATATGAACACCTGTTCAATGTCCAACATCCCAAGGGAATACCGGCCATGAAGCGGGTTCTCTTCGGATGGTTTTTTCTGGCGGCGACACTTTTGGTGGCGCTTCCGCATCCTGTCCGTGCCGCCACTCCGTTCACGGTGGTCACGACAACCTCCCAGGTCGCCGATTTGGCACGCGCCATCGCCGGCGACCGCGCCGAGGTGGGCAGCCTGATGGGCGAGGGCGTCGATCCCCATACCTACAAGCTGACCCGCTCCGACGTGGCGCGGATCGCCGGGGCCGATATCGTCCTGTACAGCGGCCTGCATCTGGAGGGGAAGATCACCGACGCGTTGACCCGCATCGCCGGGTCCGGCAAGCCGGTCCACGCCGTCGCGGAAGCGATCCCGTCCGACCTGCTGTTGACACCCGCGGGCTTCGACGGCAACCCCGACCCGCATGTCTGGATGGACGTCAAGCTGTGGACCCGCGCGCTGGACGCGGCGCTGGAGGCCCTGGTGGCGTTCGATCCCGCCGGAGCCGACCATTACCGCGCCAACGCCGCCGGCTTGGCCGAGCGGTTCGGTCGACTCGACGCCTATGCCCGATCGGCGCTGGCCAGCATCCCCGAACAGACGCGGGTCCTGGTCACCGCCCACGACGCCTTCAACTATCTGGGCCGCGCCTATGGCCTGGAGGTGCGCGGCATCCAGGGAATCAGCACGGAGTCGGAGGCTGGCCTCCGCGAGATCGAGGCGCTGGTCGACCTACTGGTCTCCCGCCGGATCGCGGCCGTGTTCGTCGAGACCAGCGTTTCCGAGCGCAACATCCGGGCCTTGATCGAAGGTGCCGCCGCGCGCGGCCACCGGGTCGAGATCGGCGGCGCGCTCTATTCGGACGCGATGGGCGCGCCCGGCACCCATGAGGGGACCTATGTCGGCATGATCGACCACAACGTCACGACCATCGCGCGCGCCCTGGGCGGCGATCCCCCATCCGGCGGCTTCGAGGGCCGGCTGACGGCTGCCTCTGCGGATGTGGGGGAGAAGTGAGCGCCATGCTTTTCCCCCACTCCGCCCCATCCATCGCCGAAACCGCCGCGACCCCGCCGCTGGAGGTGCGCGGGCTGACCGTCGCCTACAACAGGAAGCCGGTTCTATGGTCGGCCGACTACACGGCGCCGGCGCGTGGCCTGATCGCCATCGTCGGACCCAACGGCGCCGGCAAGTCGACCTTCATCAAGGCGTGCCTGGGGTTGGTCCCGGCGGTCTCGGGCACCGTCAAGGTCCATGGCGGACCGGTCGCCAAGCGGCGCGCCCTGATCGGCTACGTGCCGCAGCGGGAAACCGTCGATTGGGACTTCCCGGCCTCGGCGCTGGATGTCGTGGCGATGGGCCGCTACGCCATGA
Organism: Skermanella stibiiresistens SB22; assembly: GCF_000576635.1. Taxonomy (GTDB): domain Bacteria; phylum Pseudomonadota; class Alphaproteobacteria; order Azospirillales; family Azospirillaceae; genus Skermanella; species Skermanella stibiiresistens. Next base: position 272,277 of record NZ_AVFL01000001.1, on the reverse strand, counting down.
TCGGCTGGTGCCGCCCCGTCGGCCGGGCCCACAAGGAGGCGGCGCGGGCCTGCCTGGACCGGGTTGGCATGGCCGACTTCGCCGACCGGCAGATCGGCCAGCTATCCGGCGGACAGCAGCAGCGCGTCTTCCTGGCCCGGGCGCTGGCGCAGGAGGCGCGGGTCTATTTCATGGACGAGCCGTTCGCCGGGGTCGACGCCGCGACCGAGCGGGCGGTGATCCAGGTGCTGCGCGATCTCGACCACGCCGGCCGCACGGTGATCTGCGTCCATCACGACCTCCAGACCGTGGCCGACTACTTCGACCACGTCCTGCTGCTCAACACCCGGGTGGTCGCCGCCGGACCCGTCGCCACCACGCTGAACGCCGAGACCCTGCGCCAGACCTATGGTGGCCGGCTGGGACCGGGGGACGTTCCCATGGCCGGGCGGGACCGCGCGCCCGATCCAGGGCGGGACCTCGCTCCACTCGAGCGGGGCGTGGCATGAACCCAGCCGATGTCATCGCGACCCTGACGCTCCAGGCTGGCTTCAACTCGGCCGTGGTGGTCGCCGGCACCGCCTGCCTGGGGGTGGCGGCCGGCGCCATCGGCGGCTTCATGCTGCTGCGGAAACGGGCGCTGGTCAGCGACGCCCTCAGCCACGCGACCCTGCCCGGCATCGCCCTGGCGTTCCTGATCGCGACAGGACTGGGGCTGGAAGGCCGCAGCCTGCCGGTCCTGCTGACGGGAGCCCTGGTCAGCGGCTTGGCCGGCGTGCTGGCGATCCAGGCCATCACGCGCCACACCCGCCTGCCCGAGGACGCCGCGATCGGCGCCGTGCTCAGCGTCTTCTTCGGCGTCGGCGTGGTGCTGCTCAGCCATATCCAGACGCTGGCGACCGGCAACCAGGCGGGGCTGAAGACCTTCATCCTGGGCCAGACCGCCGCGATGAACCAGGGCGAGGCCTTGGCGCTCGGCGCGCTGGCGCTGGCGGCGCTCGCCGCCGCCGGCCTGCTGTTCAAGGAATTCCGGCTGCTCTGCTTCGACCCCGATTTCGCGGCCGGGCAAGGCTGGCCGACCCGGCGGATCGATCTGGCGCTTATGGGCCTGACCACGCTGGTGACGGTGATTGGCCTCCAAACCGTCGGGCTGATCCTGATCGTGGCGCTGCTGATCGTGCCCGCCGCCGCGGCCCGGTTCTGGACCGAGAGGCTATGGGTCATGGTGCTGGTCGCGGCGGCGCTGGGAGGGGCGAGCGGCTGGATCGGCGCCAGCCTGTCCGCCCTGGTGCCGCGCCTGCCGGCGGGCGCCGTGATCGTGCTGGTGGCCGGCGCGCTGTTCCTCGTCAGCTTCCTGGCCGCCCCGGCGCGCGGAGTCGTCGCGACCGCGCTGCGCCAAGCCCGCCTGCGGCTGGCATACGCCGAACAAGCGGCGCTGGCGGCCCATGAAGCGGGCCATCCACTCGATGCGTCACCCGCGATCATGGCGTGGCTGCGGCTGCGCGGACTGGCGGCGGATGGCGTCCTGACCGAGCGCGGCCGGGCCGCCGCCAGCGCCGCCGACCGGAACCGCCGGCTGTGGGAGCGCTTCCTGATCCGCTACCCGACCCTGATCCCGGGCCAAGCCAATTGGGGCATCGATCCAATCGACCGCGTGCTGCCCGCCGACATGGTGCGCGACTTGGAAACCGGCCCGGCCGGGATGGCGCATCGGGAGATCGCGGGATGATCACCACCCAGGAATTCCTCCAGATCGACCTGCCCGCCATGACGGCCGCCGTGTTGGCCTGCGTCTGCTGCGCGCTGGTCGGCAATTTTCTGGTGCTGCGGCGCCAGAGCCTACTGGGCGACGCCATCAGCCACGCGATCCTGCCCGGCATCGTCGCGGGTTTCCTGATCACCGGCACGCGCGCCGGCCTGCCGGTGATCCTGGGCGCCCTGGCGGCGGCGGTCATCGCGGGCGTGCTGATCGAGGCGGTGCGCCGGTTCGGCCGGCTGGACGGCGGGGCGGCGATGGGTGTCGTCTTCACCGTTATGTTCGCCGGGGGCGTCGTCCTGATCGAGCAGGGCGCGGCCCGCGCGGTCGATCTGGACGCCGACTGCGTGCTCTATGGCCAGTTGGAGGCGATCCTGTGGCTGGCGCCCCAAACCTGGGCCGACTTGGCCGATCCGGCGGTCTGGGCCGACCTGCCGCGTCAAGTGGTGACGCTGGCGCTGGTGACGCTGCTGTGCGTCGTCTGTGTCGTGGCCTTCGCAAAGGAGCTGGCGATCACCTCGTTCGATCCGGCGCTCGCGACCACGCTGGGGATTCCGGCCGGCCTGTTCCACCACGCGGTCGTCGTGCTGGTCGCCATCGCGGCGATCGCCTCGTTCGAGGCGGTCGGCTCCATCCTGGTGGTCGCCATGCTGATCTGCCCGGCGGCCACCGCGCGGTTGCTGACCGACAGGCTGCCGGTCCAGCTCTGGCTCAGCGTCGCGATCGGCGGACTGACGGGAGCCGGTGGCTATCTGCTGGGTGCCTTTGGTCCTTCGATCCTGGCCGGTGGCCCCGCCGACGCGCTGAACGCGGCCGGCATGATCGCCACGCTGGCGGGAGTGCTGCTGACGGCGGCGATCCTGTTCGCCCCGCGCCATGGCGTCCTGGCGCGGAACAGGCCGCGGCATCGAGGCGCCGCTGGTCACCAAATGGGCAAGGATGTTGTCTCGGATGCGGTGACCCATTAGGGTGAGGGCGCCGGTGATCCGGTGGCGACACACCGGGCGAACTATGACCAGGAAAGCAGCCGAGCAGACCCCGCACCCTGACCCGCCCGCTGGTCGGCATCCCAAAAGGATGCGGCGGTTCGCGGTGCAGATCACCGCCATCGTGACGCTGACGCTTGGGGCGACCCTGCCGCCATCGAGCGCCGGCATGGGCATGGTGGCGATCAAGATCGTCTGCGCCGCCGCCCTGATCGGGCTGGTCGTGGAACGGCTGGCCGCCAGCGAGCGCCGGGTCAGGGTGGCGCGGGCGGCGGAACGGCGGACCGACGCCGCCCGGCGGATGCTGGCCGACGCGATCGAGGCCTTGCCACAGGGCTTCGCGATCTTCGATCAGGCCGACCGGCTGGTCATGTCGAACCGGCGTTACCGGGAATCGGCCTTGCCCGCCCAGGGGATGCCGCACCAGTCGACCGGGTCCGCCCCACCGGGGGAGCCCCCATCCCTGGTCGAAGGCGTCCCCTCCTTGGCCGAGTCGCCCGATCCGGATCTCGACGGTGGCCACCCACTTCCCGACGGACGCTGGCTCAGGATCGATGGCCGGCGAATCGACGGCGGCTATCGGGTGGCGGTCAGTGTCGACGTGACCGAGGCCAAGCGCCGTCAGGCCGAGCTGGGACGGCGCATCCGGCTGCTCGACGCCGTCCTCAACGCCTTGCCGCAGGGGATCTGCCTGTGGAGCCCCGAGGCGCGGCTGATCGGCTGGAACGCGAAGCTGGGCGAACTGCTCGACCTGCCTCCGGATTTGCCATTGGCTGGCCTGCACCTGGCGGAGTTCACGGCACTCCTGTCGAGCCGGGGTGAAGCGGAGCTGGACGGCGTTTCCCAGGCCCCCGATGGCCTACCCGCCAGCCGGGAGACATCGCGGCGCGATCATGTGCGGCATGACGGCCATGTGCTCGACGTCGTTTCCGTGCCCATGGTGGATGGCGGGTGGCTGGTCGGCTACGTCGACGTGACGGCGATCCGCCGCGCCGAGCGCGACCTCGCCGACCGGGAGGAGCGCTTCCGCCGGTTGTCCGGCGCGACGTCGGAAGCCGTGCTGATCCATGACGGCGGCGTCGTGATCGACGCCAATGACGCGGCGGCCGTCCTGTTCGGCCAAGCCGTGGGAGAATTGATCGGCTGCCCGATGGACCGGCTGGTGGCGCCCAAGGACTGGGTCGGATCGCGCGATGGGCTGGATAATGGCCCCCCGGCGGAAGCCGGACCGAGCGCCGCGGAAGCCGGACCGAGCGCCGCGGAAGCCGGACCGAGCGCCGCGGAAGCCGGACCAAGAGCCACGGAAGCCGGACCGGGCGCCGCGGAACCGGAACGTCGGCGCGCTTGGTTCCTGCGTCACGGCGGCGACCGGATCCTGTGCGAGGTTTCCCGGCGCGAGGTGCCCTGGCGTGATCGGGCCGCCAGCGCCTTGACGTTGCGCGACATCACCGAGTGGCACGACATCGCGGGCCAGTTGCGGGTGGCCAAGGCGAAGTCGGAGGAGCGGAGCCGCGCCTTGTCGGATTACCTCGCCGCGATCGGCCGCGAGATCAGGCCGGCGCTGAACGGCGCGCTGGTGATGGCGGGGACATTAACGGAAAGCCGACTGGCTGAACCCCAGCGCTCCCAGGCCCTGGCGATCCGGGAAACGGTCGAGGCGCAGGTGGCGGCCTTGAGCGGTATCCTGGATCTCGCCCGGCTGGAGGATGGCCGCCTCCGGCTCGAGGATCAAGCCTTCGACCTGGTCGAAATGGTGGAAGGCGTGGTCGACACGCTGGCCGGGGTCGCCGCGGCGAAGGGAATCGACGTGGTGACCAGCGTTCCCTCCACCCTGCCCGCGACCTTGCGCGGCGATCCGCAGCGGCTGCGCCGGATCCTGGCGACGCTGGTGGGTAACGCGGTCAAGTTCACCGAGCAAGGTGGCGTCTCGCTGACCATCATGGCGCTGGAGAGTGGGCCGGCGACGGTGGCGTTGCGCTTCGAGGTGGCCGACAGCGGCATCGGGATACCGGCCGTCGCCCAGGCCCAGGTGTTCGATGGATTCAGCCATGGTGGCACGGGCCCACCCCGCCGCCATGGCGGTGGCGGTTTGGAACTGGCGGTCGCCAATCGTCTCGTCACGCTCATGGGCGGCACCATGGGATTCGAGAGCGCGGCCGGGATCGGCAGCCGGTTCTGGTTCGCGGTGCGGTTGACGCGCCAAGCCGACGGCGGGCGATCGCCCGTCGCCGCCGCGCCCCTGGCGGGAAGGCGCATCCTGCTGATCGAACCCAATGGCGTCAGCCGCGAGGTGCTGACCCGGCAATTCACCGCCTGGGGAGCCTTGGTCCGGGGAACGGCGGCTGCCCGCACCGCGCTGGAACTGATCGAAGCGTCCAGGGCCAGCCCTCCCTTCGACACCACCGTGGTCGATGCCGCCGTGACCGACCTGCCGATCACGACGCTTGCCCGTCGGCTGCGCGACGCCGGCGTGGTCCGCTTCATCCTGCTGGCGGGGATTGAGCGCCCAGGACGCCCAATCCCCACCTCCTGGCCCGCTTGCGAGGCGGCGGGTTTCTCGGCGGCGCTGCGCAAGCCAGCGCGCCAAGCCTCCCTCCTCGCGGCATTGGCTGGCGAGACGGTGATCGAACTGCCTCAATCCGATGGGAAGGCCGTCCCGGCCGTTCCCTCCATCGGAAGCGGCGAGGCCGATGGGGTTGACGGGACATCCGGCCTGGAAGGCGACACGTTGCCGCCCGACGCGCCGCGCCTGCTGCTTGTCGAGGACAGCGTGACCAACCAGCTGGTCGCCAGCACCCTTCTCAAGGTCGCGGGCTACCGGGTGGATATCGCGTCCAACGGGCTGGAGGCGGTGGCCACCGTCCGGCGCGCGCCATACCTGCTGGTCCTGATGGATATCGCCATGCCGGAGATGGACGGCATCGCGGCGACGCGGGCGATCCGCGCCCTGCCGGCGCCCGTCGGCGATATCCCGATCATCGCGATGACCGCCAACGCCATGGTGGGAGACCGCGAGCGTTTCCTCGATGCCGGCATGAACGACTATGTGCCCAAACCGATCGAACGCCTCCACCTGCTGGAGACGATCGCCCGCTGGCTACCCGCCGCCTCGCCCGAAGCAACCAGCACCGGCTCCGGCGCCGATGGCGACTTGGGAAGAAGGGATCGGCGGGGGCATGAGCCGGGCCGTGCGCTCCCGCCGGATCTGCTGGACCTTGGCGTGCTCGATCAGTTGAAGAACGACTTGGACGAAACCATCCTGCCCGACCTGATCCACGCCTTCCTGTCGGAGGCCCGCGGCCGTGTCGAGCGGATCCTTGAAGGCCCCCTGCCCGTGGTGGCGCGGGAGGCCCATACGCTGAAAAGCTCCGCCGGCACCTTCGGCGCCGCCCGCTTGGCCGAAACGATCCGGGCGATCGAGCGCGCCTGCCACGCCGACGACGGCGATACCGTCCACCGTCTGAGCGCCGAGGTCCCGGCATTGCTGGAAGCCACCGCCGACGCCTATGACGCCCTCGGCCTGACCTCCCGGACCTGACAACCCGGATTTGACGGTCCAAACCGAGTCGGTGGGCCTTGTAGGCCAGACCGGAGACATACCCCTTTCGACATCTTTCGAATTGCGGAAAGTCGGAGCCATCCTAACCCTTTGAAAGGCAGATGGCTCGGATTTTATAAGTTATTGTCCAAATTCACTTCAACGAACACTTTGGATGCTTGGATCCGCGCGTCTTTGTCTTATCGATCGCGCTGCCAAATCCTTAACGAAAAGTAACTTTTACTATGAATCTCTCCCCCGAAATCCTGATGAAGGCGCTCGACGCCAGCGATCTCGCCCACACCATCAGTTCGTTGAAGGGGGACATGCCGCTGATTCACGCCAACAGGGCCTTCATGGAGTTGACGGGCTACCGGCGTGACGAGGTGATCGGCCGGAACTGCCGTTTTCTCCAGGGCCCGTTGACCGAGCCCGGCGCGGTGGCCCGGATCCGGCGCGGCATCGCCGCTCGCGAGACCTTCCAGGTCAACCTGCTGAACTATAGGAAGGACGGCGCGACCTTCGTCAATCATCTCTACATGGCGCCGGTTTTCGACGCCGCGGGCGAGGCCACGGCTTACATCGGCATTCAGTCCAACGTCACCCGCCTGCGTCAGCGGCTCCAACTCGAGCATGAGCGGGAGAAGCTGGCGACGCTCGGCCGTCTGACCGCCGGGTTCAGCCACGAGATCAAGAACGCGCTCCAGCCGATCCGGCTGATGACCGAGGTGCTGGAGGATTGGGAGAGCCTCGGTCCGGAGAACATCCGGCGATCCCTGGCGACCCTGCGGACCAACCTCGACATCGCCCTTCAATTGACCACCGACGTGCTCGGCATCGCCCGCAACGCCCCGCATCAGCCCGGCGCCATCCCTTTCGAACCCGCTCCCGTGTCGGCCCTGATCGAGGAAACCGCCGAATTCATCGCCGGAATCATTCCCGACGCGATCCGCCTACGTATCAACCCGAACTTCGGCGATGACCGAGCGGACGACGCGGCGTTGCTCGGGATCGCTCCCCGCCACTTCAGGCAGGTGGTCGGCAATCTCGTGGCCAACGCGGTCGACGCCATGGATGGCCGCGGCGATCTGGACATCGACTGGGGTCGCGCCGTGGTCGGTCCCCACGAGGCCGAGACCCTTGGCTTGGCGCCAGGCGACTACCTGCGGATCGATGTCAGGGACACGGGCCGCGGCATGGACGAGGACCGTCTCGGCGAGTTGTTCGAAACCTTCTTCACGACCAAGCCGCGCGATCAGGGGAACGGCCTCGGACTGGCCGTCAGCCTGTCGATCGCGCGGGAAGCCGGCGGGACGATCACGGCGTCCAGCCGGCTCGGCCTTGGCAGCGTCTTCTCGATCCACCTTCCGATCATCCAGACATCATAGGGATTCCGATGGCTCACATATTGCTGATCGAGGACATGGCGGGCGTCCGGGACGCCCTGGATGTCGTCCTGACCTTCGCGGGGCACAGGATCGACACCGCGCGCGATGGCGAGGAGGGCCTGGCGAAGGTCAAGGCCGGTTCCCACGACCTCGTCATCTGCGACATCGTCATGCCCCGCAAGGATGGCACGACGGTGATCATCGAAGCCAAGGCGGCGCGGCCGGCCTTGCCGATCCTCGCGGTTTCCGGCGGCGCCGGCGGCGTCACCGCCAAGCAAGCCCTCCTGGTCGCCGCCGCGACGGCGGACCGCACGCTCGAAAAGCCCTTCTCCCGCGACGACCTGCTGACGGCGGTTCGCGAACTCCTGCCCTCCAACACCTGACCCCCAACATCTGACTCAAGGGACCGGCGCCATGCCCGACTTCATCCGCGGCCTCAAGATCGGCTTCCGCATCCACACCCTCACCGCGCTATCGCTGGGATTCCTGTGCGTCGTCTCTCTCGTCAGCCTGACCAGCATGGTCAGGATCGGCCACGAACTGACCCAGGTCGCCGACCGGGACATGCCGATCAGCGACCTGCTGCGCCAGATCACGACCCACCAACTGGAGCAGGCCGTCCTATTCGAGCGGATGCTGCGCGAGGGCGAGGTCAGCGTCGCGGAGAACCGGCTGGAGCAGGTGGTGGCCCAGTTCGAAGCCCTGTCCCACAAGACGGACGAGGAGTTCATCAAGCTGGAGACGATGATCGCGGACGCGCGGTCGACAGCCGAGGGCACCGCCGCGATGAACGCCCTGGTCGCCCGCGTCGCGTTCATCAAGGAGAGGCACGAAGCCTATGAGAAGGGAGCGGAGGCGATCCTGGCCCGCATCCGGGAGCAGGGCGTCCGGACGGCGCCGACCACCATCACCGCGCTGATGACGGCGGCGGAGGAGCTCGAGAGGAACCAAACCGACCTGGACGAGGCGATCATCGATCTGCTCGAAACCGTCTCGGTCTCGACGGACGAATCGGTGACGCGCGCCCGCGACGACGAGGCCCGGGCGACCACGATCATCGCGGTCCTCTCCGGCGTCATCCTGGCACTGGCCGCGACCCTGTCGATCCTGATCGCGCGCGGCATCACCCGGCCGGTCGGCAAGCTGACCCACGCCATGACCGATCTCGCCAACGGTAATCTCGAGACGGAAATCGTGACGCCGTACTTCCGCGACGAGATCCAGGAGATGTCGGCGACCATGAAGGTGTTCCGGGCCGGGATGGCGAGGGCCCGCGAGCTGGAGGAGATCCAGCGGGTGGAGCGGGCCAAGCGCCAGCGCCAGGCCGAGGAGCTGAGCCAGCTCGTCGGCATCTTCGGCGCCAGCATCGGTGCCGTCTTCAGCCGGATCGTCTCCTCCTCGACCGCCATGGTCGACGAGGCCACCGTCATGACCCGCCAGAGCGGCGACACCCTCGGCATGGCGGACGAGGTCGCCAGCGAAGCCACCCGATCGTCGGAGAGCGCCGGCACCCTGGCCAGCGCGTCGGAGGAGATGCTGGTCAGCGCCCAGGAGATCGCCCGGCAGATCGAGAAATCCGCCGACGTGGTCAACAGGGCGGTCGCCGCCGCCGGCAACGCGCGCGACGAGGTCGGCCGCCTCCAGGAGACGGCGGAACAGATCGAGCAGGTCGTCGAGCTGATCCGCAACATCTCCAAGCAGACCAACCTGCTGGCGCTGAACGCCACCATCGAGGCCAGCCGCGCGGGTGACGCCGGCAAGGGGTTCGCCGTTGTCGCGGCCGAGGTCAAGCAACTGGCGACCCAGACGACCAAGGCTACCGAGGAGATCGGGGCCAGGATCAGCGGCGTCCGCAAGGTGTCGACCTCGTCGGCCGGCGCCATCACCGAGATCACCGACTTGATCGGCGAGGTCAACAGCTACATCTCGGGCATCGTGTCGGCTGTCCAGGAACAGGACGCGACCCTGCACGAGATGGTCCGCAACATCGACTTCGTGGCGCGCAGTTCCGGAGCCGTGTCCGGCAGCGTCGTCGGCATCAAGGAACAGGCGACGACGGTCGGCGAGAGCGCCGGCGGCGTCAGGCGCTTCGCGACCGACCTCAAGGATGAATCGTCGAGCCTCAGCCGCGAGGTCGAGACCTTCCTGAAGGCGATGCGCGGCACCAACACCGACGACGACACCTTCGCCACCCATGCGATCGACCGTCAGGCCGAAGCGACCGGCGGCGACGGGTCGGGAGCGGTGGCATGGCGGGGACGGGTGAGCGAGATATCCAGCGCCCACGCCCTGTTGTCACCCGCCCTGCGCGGCACGCCGGGCGAGTTGATCAGGATCAGCATCGACGGCTTGCCGCGTGATCTGCTGGCCCGCGTCGCGCTGAGCAAGGATGGCGGGACGGTGATCCAGTTCCCCCTGGACCTGGATCACCTGCAACGGATGCGTTCCCATATCGCGGGCATCGCGGCGACCGGCATCGCGGCGCGGAAACCGGCGGCGTGACCTTGGGTGTGGGGACCCGGCGAATTTCCCCGGGTTGAAATGAAGGGAGGAGGAAGACCGTCGCCTTCCTCCTCCCTTTCACGATCCTGAAGATCGATTCCTTGAAGTGACGCCGGGACGATCAGTCCACCAGACTGATGTTGACCGCGGCTTCCTTGCCATTATTGCCGCGCGCCAGTTCATAGCTGACCTTCTGGCCCTCGTTGAGGCCACGGATACCGGAGCGTTCCAGCGCGGAGATGTGGACGAAGACATCCTTCACGCCGTTCTCGGGAGCGATGAATCCATAACCTTTGGTAGAATTGAACCATTTAACCGTGCCAGTCGCCATGACTGTGACTCCTTGGTCGTCCTAGGCTAACGCGGTCGGCAATCCCTGGTGATGCAGACCTTGGTGCCGGGCCGGAACCCGGTGTCGTGATCGATGGTGAAGTAGTCCGCCCCCGGCATTTGTTGCGACGCAGCGAAGACCCGAACCATGGATTACTTGAAAATACGCTAACGAGTCGGATTGTTTGGCACAAGCACAGAGTTCATGGATATGTCATTTTCCCGAATAGGGTACGGGTTGGCATGATTTACCCGTGCCGAAAGGACATGACTTCACACCAACGAGGAACCAACTACCGTTGCCCCCTTCGATTTCAACAATACCGGAAAAATGAGGATTCGAAGATTTGACGGGGCTGGGGTTAGGCCCGGCCTTCGGCTTCCCAAGCCATCCGCTTGCGGTAGATGGTCGAGGCGCTGATGCCGAGTTGCGCCGCGGCCCGCGGGATATTGCCGTCGCAAGCCGCGATGGCTTCCTCGATCGCCTCCTTCTCGACCAGCCACAAGGGCCTGATCGGACGCGGCCCCGGAGACACGGGATAGGCATCGGCCACATGCGCCACCACCGGCTCCTCGATCGAGGCGGGCTGATACCGGTGCGACGGCTGGGGCTGGAGGGCCAAATGCTGGTTCAGCGGTGACGGCAGCATCGCCGCCGTGACCTCCTCGCCGTCGTGGAGCACGACGACGTTGCGGATCACATTCTGAAGTTGCCGCACGTTGCCGGGCCAGTGATAATCGCGCAGCACCTGCTCCACCGCCGGGTGGAAGCGCCTGAACCCCTTGCCCTCCTCCGCGGCGTAGTCGCTGAGGAACTGGCGGGCGATGTCCAGGACGTCGTCCTCCCGGTCTCGGAGCGGCGGCAGGTGGACCGGAATGACATGGAGGCGGTAGTAGAGATCCTCACGGAAACGGCCATCCTCGACCTCCCGCAGGGGATCGCGGTTGGTGGCGCACAGGATGCGCAGATCGACCTTCTCGAGCCGCGTGCCGCCGACCTTCTGGAACGTTCCGGTCTGGATGAAGCGCAGCAGCTTGGTCTGGAGGCCAAGCTCCATCTCGCAGATCTCGTCCAGGAACAGCGTGCCTCCATCGGCCCGCGCGGCGGCGCCCTCGCGGTCGGCCACGGCCCCCGTGAAGGATCCCTTCACATGGCCGAAGATCTCGCTCTCCATCAGCTCCTTGGGAATGGCGCCGCAATTGATCGCCACGAAGGGCTTGTCCTTGCGCGGGCTTTGCCGGTGGATCGCCTCGGCGCAGACCTCCTTGCCGGTGCCGGACTCGCCCGTGATGAACACGGTGGCGCGGCTGGCGGCGGCGCTGTCGATGATCCGGTAGACCGCCTGCATCGGGAACGAGGCCCCGATGAAGCCGTGGTACTTGCCGCGCGCCAGCTCGTCGGTGAAGGTGTCGACCAGCTGCGCCAGACGCAGCCGCTCGACCGCGTTCCGAACCGTGACCAGCAGCCGGTCGGCGGTGAAGGGCTTGACGACGAAGTCATAGGCGCCGTACCGCATCGCCTCGACCGCCAGGTTGACCGAGGCGTGGGCGGTGATGACGACGACCGCCGTGGGGATCTGCTGACCCGAGACATGCTTCAGGATCTCCATCCCGTTCATGTCGGGCAGCTGGAGATCGAGCAGGACGACCTGGGGGGCCGACTCCCGAATCGCTTCGAGAGCCGCGGCACCCGTCTCCACGACCTTGACCGTGAAGGCGGCCTTCTTCAGATATTCGGCGTAGACACGAGCCAGGGAGGGAGTGTCTTCGACCAGCAGAACCTTGGCGTTGACGATGATTTTCCTGTCCCGAATGTAACATTGATACAATCCATCCTACCCGATGTCGCCAAACCGGAGCAACTTTCCGGTGGTGCGACAGGATGAACAGCACGACCATGGGGGTGACCCGAACGGGAGGCGGCACCCCGGCCGTCGATCGGACGCGGTCGGACAAGCCGCCGCGACGGTCGTGAAAAACGCCGATTCACAAGGCGAACCAGGAGGAAAAATGCGTCTATCCAATAAAGTGGCGATCATCACCGGCTCCGGATCCGGCTTCGGCGAGGGCATCGCCCGGACTTTCGCCCGCGAGGGCGCGAAGGTCGTGATCAACGATCTGGAGGAGGATCGGGGCCGGCGGGTGGCCGACTCGATCTCCGACGGGCATGACGGCGCCGCCTTCTTCTTCAAGGCCGACGTCACCGACGATGGCGCCGTCGCGGCCATGGTCGCCGCCGCCGTGGACCGCTTCGGCGGGCTCGACATCATGGTCAACAACGCCGGCTACACCCACCGCAACAAGCCGATGCTGGAGGTGACCGAGGCCGAGTTCGACCGCGTCTACGCCGTCAACGTCAAGGCGCTGTTCCTGGCGGCCCGCCATGTCGTCCCGGTGATGGAACGGCGCGGCGGCGGCGTCATCATCACGACCGCCTCGACCGCCGGCCTGCGGCCCCGCCCGGGCCTGACCTGGTACAACAGCTCCAAGGGCGCCGCGATCGTCGCCACCAAATCCATGGCGGTCGAATTGGCGCCCTTGAAAATACGGGTCAACGCGCTGTGCCCCGTGATCGGCGACACCGGCATGGTGGCGGACTTCATGGGCGAGGACACGCCGGAGCGGCGGCGGCAGTTCGTGGCCTCGATCCCGCTGGGCCGGATGAGCCGGCCCGACGACATCGCCAACGCGGCGCTCTATCTGGCGTCCGACGAGGCGGAATTCATCACCGGGGTGGCACTGGAGGTCGACGGCGGACGTTGCGTATGACGATGCCCCACCTCTCGTCCGCCCCCAGGAGAACGGATCGGTGACTTCCGACACCGCCAAAGACGCGGGAATACGCCGGATCGCCGAGCTGGAGGAGGCGCTGCGGCTGGAAACCGCGGCGCGCCTCCAGGCGGAGCGGTCGTCCGACGAGTGGCGCAACCGCTATGACGCCGCCGTCATGGCGGCCGGCCACGTGTTCTACGATTGGGACACCCGGACCGACGCGATGGCGTGGGGCGGCGGCTGCGAGGCGGCCTTGGGCTGGACGCCGGCGGAGTTGGGGGAAGGAGGGCTCGCCCACACGGTCGAGCTGATCCACCCCGACGACCGCGAGGCGTTCAGGCTCGAGCTGGAGCGGGTCAGGGCCACCCGGGCATCCTTCCACATGGAGTACAGGTTCCGTCACAAGGACGGCCACTGGGTCATCGTGCAGGACGATGGCAGCTTCTTCTTCAACGACAGGGGCGAGCCGATCCGCATGCTGGGGTTCCTGGTCGACATGACCGAGCGGAAGGCGACCGAGGCGGCGCTGCTGGGCCAGACGGCCGCGCTCGACGCGGTCATCGAGAGCATTCCCGACGCCGTCTATGTCGGCACCGCCACCGGTATCGTCCGGTGCAACCGGCGGGGGCTCGAGATGCTGGGCCTCGACAGCGTCGAGCAGCTCAACCACCCCGTCCCCGAACTGGCGGCGATGATCCAGGTCCGCGACGCCCGAAGCGGCGAACCGCTGCCCGTGGAGGAACAGGCCTTCGTGAGGGCCCTGGCCGGGGAGCGCACGATCCGCGACGTGCTGGTCCGCAACGCCAAGACCGGGCGGGACGTGGCGCTGCGCTCCGCCGCGGCGCCGATTCGGCTGGGTGATGTCCTGCTCGGCGCCGTCGCGATCAACACCGACGTGACGCAGGCCAGCGAGGACCGGCGACGGTTGCTGGAAAGCGAGCTGCGGCTTCGGCTGGCGGTGGAGGCGGCCGACCTCGGCACCTGGGTGATCGACCCCGAGACCAGATCGGTGGTGGCGTCCGACCGCTGCAAGGCCATGCTGGGACTAACGCCGGACGCTCCGCTCGTCATCAACGCCAAGTTGGAACTGATCCACCCCGAACACCGCAAGGCGGTGGCCGCGGCCCTCAAGCGGGCGTGCGATCCGAACGGCGACGGCCTCTTCGACATGGAATTCCGGGCGCTCTGGCCGGATGGTTCGGTCCGCTGGATCGCGTCGCGGGGCCGCAGCCAGTTCGGCGAACTCGGCGGCGTCCGCAAGGCGGTGCGAATCGATGGCACCGTGCGCGACGTGACGCGGCGGCGGCGGGCCGACGAACATCAGCAGACCTTGCTGGCGGAGCTGAGCCATAGGGTCAAGAACACGCTGGCGATCGTCCAGGCGATCGCGTCGCAGACGCTGCGGCGCAGTTCGACCATGGACGACTTCGTCCAGTCCTTCACCGGCCGACTGGGCGCGCTGTCGCGGGCGCATAGCCTGCTGACCGACCAGAACTGGGAGGCCGCCCACCTGCCCGATCTGGTCGCCCAGACCCTGGAGCCCTATCGCGCCAACGGCACGGCGATCCGGCTGGACCTCCAGCCCGTGGCGCTCAATCCGGCGGGTGCCGTGGCGCTCGCCATGGTGTTCCACGAACTGACCACCAACGCCGCCAAACATGGCGCGCTGTCGGACGCCAGCGGCGCCTTGTCGGTCGAATGCGGCGTCGAGATCTGGCCAGCGGGCCGCCGGCTGGTCGCGCGCTGGGAGGAGACGACCGTCCGGCGGGACGATCCGCCAACGGGACGCGGATTCGGCATGACCTTGATCGAACGGACGATCGTCGGACAACTGGAGGGTGGGATCGAATTCGACTGGCGTCCCAACGGCCTGTCCTGCCGGATGTGGCTCCCCTGGGAAGCAGTCGCCGGTCCTTGACGGACGCCAGGGAGCAGTGGTTTTCCGCCTACAGCCAGCCCTTGCGGCGGAAATACAGCAGCGGCAGGATGGCGGAGATGACCATCAGGATCAGCGCCAGCGGGTAGCCCCAGGGCTTGTCCAGCTCCGGCATGGACTCGAAGTTCATGCCATAGACGCTGGCGATCAGCGTCGGCGGCAGGAAGACCACGGCGACCACCGAGAAGATCTTGATGATGGCGTTCTGTTCGATGTTGATGACGCCCAGCGTCGCGTCGAGCAGGAAGTTCGTCTGCTGGCCGAGATAGCCCGCGTGCTCGCCCAGCGAGCGCAGGTCGCGGTTCAAGCTCTTCAGCAGGGCCCGCTGCTCCTTGTTGAGCCGGCCGACGCCGACCGTCGCGAGATAGGCCACCAGCCGGTCGAGACCGGCCAGGCTCTCCCGCACCTTGTTGGTGACATCGCCGATCCGGCCGATGTCGCGCATCACCTCGCGGAGCGCGTCCGGCTTGCGGGCCGCCTCCTTCGACTTGGCCGGCAGCGGATCGTCGAACACGCGGCGCCCGATCCCGTCGACGCGCGAGCCGATCAGTTCCAGCACATCGGCCGCTCGGCCAACCACGGCGTCGAGCAGGCCAAGCAGCGCGTTCTCCGGCCCGGCCAGCAGCTCCGGCTGGCGCTGGAGGCGACCCGCGAAGGTGTCGACGCTCTTGGGTTCGACATAGCGCACCGTGACCAGATGCGTCGGCGTCAGGATGAACGTCAGGACGCCCAGCCCGGGATGCTCGGTATCCGACTTGGTGATCACCGGCGTGGTCATATAGGCGCTGCCGTTCTCGAAGTACAGGCGGCTGGAGACCTCGATCTCCCGCATCTCCTCATGGGTCGGCAGGTCGATCTTGAGGAAGCGGGCAATCTCGCCGCGCTCCTCCTCGGTCGGGTGCAGCAGGTCGATCCACACGGCTTCGTCCGGCAGCCCCATGCCGAGTTCCAGCGGTACCCGGAAGCAGCCGGTCCCGCCCCGGCCATAGGCGATGATCATGGTGCCGCCGTGTCCGCCTCCGGTACCGATCCGGGCAGCGGCACGCCGTTCTGGCGGCAGGTCGCGGTCAGGGTGTTCAGCAGCAGGCAGGCGATCGTCATCGGTCCGACACCGCCCGGTACCGGCGTGATGGCGCCCGCCACCGTCATCGCCTCGGCGAAATGGACATCGCCGACCAGCCGCGTCCTGCCCTCGGCGGCGGCGGCCGGATCGGCATGGGGCACCCGGTTGATGCCGACGTCGATCACGGTGGCGCCCGGCTTGATCCAGTCGCCGCGCACCATCTCGGGCCGCCCGACTGCCGCCACCAGGATATCGGCGCGGCGGCACTCCTCGGGAAGGTCCTGGGTGCGCGAATGGGCGATCGTGACGGTGCAGTCGGCCGCCAGCAGCAGGCTCGCCATCGGGCGGCCGACGATGGTCGACCGGCCGAGCACCAGGGCGCGCTTGCCCCGGAGGTCGTCGCCCAGCACGTCCCTCAGCAGCATCATGCAGCCGAGTGGCGTGCAAGGCACCATGCCGGGCAGGCCCAGCGCCAGCCGGCCGGCGTTCTCGACATGGAAGCCGTCGACATCCTTGGCCGGATCGATGGTGGCGATCACGACGGCGGGGTCGATCTGGGCCGGCAGCGGCAATTGCACCAGGATGCCATTGACGGCGGGATCGCGGTTCAGCTTTTCCACCAACGCCACCAGGGTCGCCTGATCGGTGGTGTCCGGCAGCTTGTGCTCGAACGAGCGCATCCCGGCGGCGACCGTCGCCTGCCCCTTGCTGCGGACATAGACTTGGCTGGCCGGGTTCTCGCCGACGAGGACCACCGCGAGACCAGGCACCAAGTCCTGGCCGCCCTTGGCGCCGGTGGACCGGAGGTCGGCGACCTGGAGGGCGAGACGGTCGCGCAGGTTTTGGGCGAAGGCCTTGCCGTCGATGATGCGTGCCTGGCTCATGATTCGGATCTTCCAGACGGGTCGTTTTGGATCGGCGGGGATGGCGCCGGCGAGTTCAGCCGTGCCATCAGGTCGGCGGTATCCCCGGCGACATGGAGAACCTTGTTCCGGTCCGTGGCCCCGGCAACCAGGGTGATGGAGGATTTCGCCACCTTCCACTCCTTCGCCAGCAGCTTGACCAGCGCCTCGTTGGCGCGGCCCGCCTCGGGAACCGCGGTGACCATCACCTTCAGCGCGGCCTGTGGCTGCCCGGCGGCGTCGAGTCCCGCGGCGATCCCACCCACGGCGTTCCTCGAAGCCTTCGGCGTCAGGCGGATCGCGACCGTGATCCCGCCAGCCGCCGGCTTGAATGGGGTCACACCAGGAACGCGTACTCGCGCAGCAGGTTGCGGATGAAGAAGATCAGCAGGATCAGGATGATCGGCGAGAGGTCCAGCCCGCCCAGGTTGGGCAGGACGCGACGGATAGGCCCCAGCACCGGCTCGGTCACGCGGTACAGGAAGTCACCGATCACATAGACCGCGCGGTTGCGGGTATTGACCACGTTGAAGGCGACCAGCCAGCTCAAGATCGCGGATGCGATCAGGATCCAGACGTAGAGCCCCAGGATGGTGTCGATCAGCAGGAATAAAGATTGCATGGTCTACCGGGCCGCAGGACAAAAAAATGCGCTGCACCCTACCCTTACGCCCCCCGACAGGCAAGCGCCGCAAGCCGCGTGTCGGGACTTCATATTTCCTTTCGCCTCCCGAGATGATCCAACGACGTCGGTTGACGCGATTTTTCCAACCGCCGCGGCCGGTCGCGGACACCGCCATATCTCCCGAGCGGGCCGTTGGGAGAACCGCCAAACCTCGGCGAGACCCGCACCCGTCAACAAGGCGGAAAAATGCTCCAAAGACAGCCCCAACCACGCCCGAGGCTTCGCCTCGCCATCCAGTGGATCGGTCGTGGCGTCCACGCCAGCACCTCTCGCCACTCGGAGCGAACCTCGCGCGACGCCAGCTCCGTGAAGGAAAACCCTTGGCAATCTGACCCAAACCGAGCGGGTAGAATGCCGCACTTGACAAAAAACACCCATTGGTGTTAATCAAAAAGTCTGGAATATGTATAAAATTACCTAACTCTAAAATGTGCGTCTTTGAAGTCGCCGCCAACTGTCATGACGATGAGAAGGATGTTTTATGTCTTACGCGCGCGCCCATCTTGATGAGGCTGTGTCGATCGCCCAGCAATTGAATTCTGAAGACATTGAAAAGATCGCCGATCTCCTGTCCGATGTCCGCCAATCCGGCGGACGGTTGTTCTTTTTAGGCGTCGGCGGCAGCGCTGGCAACTGCGGCCACGCAGTCAATGACTTCCGTAAAATCGTCGGGATCGAGTCCTACGCGCCCACCGACAATGTCTCGGAACTGACGGCGCGGACCAACGACGAGGGCTGGGATAGTGTTTTCGTCGAATGGTTGAAAGTCAGCCGCCTGAAACCCGTCGACGCCTTGTTCATACTGTCCGTGGGTGGCGGCAACCTCGAAAAGAATGTCAGCCCGAACCTGGTCTCCGCCTTGAAGTACGCGAAGGAGGTCGGCGCGCGCGTGGTCGGCATCGTATCACGCGATGGCGGCTATACCGCCCAGTGCGCCGATGCCTGCATCGTGATTCCCGTGGTCAATCCCGAGACGATCACGCCTCACGCCGAGGCTTTCCAGGCCGTCATCTGGCATTTGCTGGTGTCACATCCGAAGCTGAAGGCCAAGCAGACGAAGTGGGAATCGGTGCGGTGACCTCCGATCTTCGGAGTCAGGCATCCTGTCCGAGACGGACAGCCGTGTTCCTGGACCGTGACGGGGTCCTCAACAAGGTCCGCATGAAAGGTGATGTGCCTTGCCCTCCAGCGGATCTGAGCGACCTGGAAATACTCCCCAATGTCCCGGAGGCATTGCTCTCCCTTCGGCAGGCAGGGTTCCGCCTGATCGTCGTAACCAACCAGCCCGATGTCGCTCGCGGAACAACGCCTCGTGAATCCGTGGAAGCCATCAACCAGTACCTGCTTTCACACCTCCCGTTGGATTCGGTCGAGGTTTGCTACCACGACGATGCCGACCACTGCGATTGCCGCAAACCCCGACCTGGCATGCTCACCGGTGCCGCAGAGCGATATGGCATCGACGTGACAAGCAGCTTCATGGTCGGTGATCGGTGGCGCGACATGGAGGCCGGTCGCTTGGCCGGGTGTTCGACCATCCTTGTCGGCGTCGGTTACAAGGAGGGCGTGCGCGGCGAACCCGACAAGGCCGCAAGTTCTCTGCTGGAGGCCGCCCAGTGGATCATTCAGCAGCATACCAGTAGGAACATTCGATCATGAAGACCGTTGCCGATTTGAGCGTGGAGATTTTTGCCGATGGTGCCGAGAAGGCAGGCATGCTGGAAATGTACGCGAAGCCCCATATCAAGGGTTTCACGACCAACCCCACGCTGATGCGCAAAGTCGGAATTTCTGATTATAAGGCGTTCGCTCTCGATATTCTGTCCGCGATCCCAGACAGGCCAATTTCGTTCGAGGTCTTTTCGGATGAATTCGATGAGATGGAACGACAGGCTCGGGAGATCGCCTCCTGGGGCAAGACCGTCAACGTCAAGATCCCGGTCACCAACACCTGCGGCGAACCCTGTTATCCGTTGATTCGGCGCCTGACCGATTCCGGTGTCTCGCTGAACGTCACGGCCTTGACGACTCTGTCGCAAGTGCGTGACGTGGTTGCAGCTGTCACAGGCGGGGCCCCCTGCTATATCTCCGTGTTCGCTGGTCGCGTGGCCGACACGGGCGTCGATCCCGTGCCGATGATGGCCGCCGCCGTCGAAATCCTGAAGACCGCTCCCAATACCCAGCTGATTTGGGCAAGCCCGCGCGAACTGCTCAACGTGTATCAGGCGGACGCCGTCGGCTGCCATGTGATCACGGTGACTAATGACATTCTCAAGAAGCTGTCACTGGTCGGCAAGGACCTTCAACAGTACTCCCTTGAAACCGTCAAGATGTTCCACGATGACGCGTTGGCCGCCAACTTCAAGATCTGAATTGACGCGAGTGCCTTCGGAGCTTCGCCGACGTTCATAAATCCAAGGCACCCCTGGAAAAGCCAGGGGTGCCTTGGCGTGGGCCGCAAGGCTCAGCCCAGGATTGATCGCCGTCCTTCCTCGGTGGCGACCAAGGTCACATCGCCTCCTTCGAAGGCGAGCTTAGCCCAGCCTCGTGCCTTCAGTACTTGAGCCGCGGCGTCGCCCATGACATGAAACGGCGCCTCACCATCATAGTCGGTGACGACGGTACGCATCAGATCTTCTGGCCGGCGCCCGCCGAGGGCGGCGGACAGATCACGGCGAACCTGTTCGATCTCATCGGCACTATCGGGATGGCACTGGGCTTGGGCCATGTTCAACTCTCCGTTCAGCTTCTTACGCTCGTTTGGGTGTAAAAAAGTATAATCGAAGCGAAGACCCTGAAGTTTCGCTAATAAGTATTAATTAACATGGATTAAAACTTAATGCATAGTCCCTTGATCTTCGCCTGTGGGATCCTCTGTTGAATACCGGAATTGAACTCCTGAGGTTTCAGCTTCCAGCACCATTTGCGGGTTCTAGCAGGGTGCGCTAAAGCCGTCATCCGACAGATTCAATTCGCCCCAGCTTCCTGGGCCAAGGATTGAACCGCTTGCTGGGTGCACCCCGCTGGAGGACCACATTTCCGCCCACCATGAGTGTTATGGGGGTGTGATGGGCAAGCATCAGCCGAAAGCCAAGATGGCCACTGAAGGTGACGCCGCTCCGAAGTGGCCGCAGTTGTGTGTTTGTTTCCCGATACGGGAGGATCGGAATGAGACCGGAGATCAACAGGCTCTCCCGATCCCCGCTTCGCGATCGCGACCAGTGCGGGGTCGCGATCGGCTGTGGGTTCACAGAATTGGTCTGTCTTCAGGCCGACAACGCCGGCAGCGCCCGGCCAGTGCCACCGCCCGGCTTCCAGGCGATAACTCCATAATCCTGAGGTCCATAGAAGAAATAGTTGAACTCGTTCAGGATGGGCTGTTCGTAGTATCGATTGACGTTCGGATGCGGATGCAGGTTCTTGACCTCGGTACGGACGAAGCCGCGCGCTTCGAGCATGCTTTCGACCATCGCGCTAGGCATTGGTTTCAGATGAGTTGGATCGGAATAGAACGAGTTCGTCGCCACGAGGATGTTGGCCGGATTCGGCGTTTCGAACAACAGCATGCCGCCCGGCTTGAGCACCCTCAACGCCTCGTCAACCAGCGCGATGAAGCTTCGGAATGGCAGATGTTCGATGACGTGGAATGCGGTGATGGCCGATAGGCTGGAACTCTTCATCTCCCGAAGATACTCAAGTCCATCCGTCTGCCTGATATTCAGGTCAAGGCTCTTGCAGAAACTCACCATCGCCTCGTTCAGGTCGACGCCAATCGCTTGAATTTGATGTTCTTCCAGGAGTCGAAGCCATTCACCGCGCCCGCAGCCGATATCCAACACCGGCGCGTGAGCGGTCTGCACCACGGCGCGCAGCACCTCAGGGATGTAGACTCCCAAACGAGCCTGAACATCCTCACGCGTGCCGCGGAACCGGTCCTCGAAGTTCAGGTAGACGGTATCCAGCATATGGTCGCCAGCGGCGGCAAGTTTCTGAAGCTGATTCTCGTCGAATGGTTCGGGCAATCGGCGCCGGGCCTCGTCCAGCAGCATGGTGAGGCGTCGCTCCTGGTCCAGAAGGCTGATCCGGTAGCGCGCGAACTGAGATCCCATCTCGTTGACATCGGTCCGGGTTTCGCTCAGCAGCTTGAGATCCGCTTTCGAGTCGATCCGAGCCGCCTGCTCCGCTTGACGGCTGGCGACTTCGGCCACAGCATCCCCACGCGCGGCCTCGCGGTCGAGCTTGGTCACGAGATCGGCCAACTCGGAAACAAAGGCACCGATCCTGCGTTCGAATTCGGCATGCTCTGATTTCGTGAAGCTCGCCGTCTCGCTCGCCTGCAACTTGCCG
Organism: Skermanella stibiiresistens SB22; assembly: GCF_000576635.1. GTDB lineage: Bacteria > Pseudomonadota > Alphaproteobacteria > Azospirillales > Azospirillaceae > Skermanella > Skermanella stibiiresistens. The sequence goes on along the minus strand of NZ_AVFL01000001.1, from coordinate 250,093 downwards.
CCGATATCCAACGCATGGGCGGCAAAGCTCTCCGACAACTTGGCCACCCGGTCCCGGTGATCGTTGTCGATTTCCAAGAGCCGACCCGAGAGCGTCTCGTCCAGATGGTTGACCCTATCCTGAATAGCCCGTTGGCCCGACTCGGCATGCCGGCCGACCGCTTCCAAGCCATCACGGTGGTTGGCATCGATCAGTGCCAACTTGTCGGCGAGATCGCTTGACACCCCGTTCAAGAGGTTTCTGTATCCCGTATCGAGTTCGGCCAAGCGGTCGACGAACGCGGTCGACAACGCTTCGAGCCGGTCACGCAGTTCCGTGTCGCGTTGAGCCAATTCGATCCTGAGGCCGCTGTCGAGATCGGTGATGCCGTCCTTGAGAAGCACCTGGTCATTGCGCACGAACTCGTCCATTTCCGCCAGCGCCGCCAAGCGGCTATTGGTTTCGGCCGCCCATGAGGCGACTTGGTCGCGCAGCATCCCATGTTCGTCGCCGAGCCGCCGCAGGGCAGCCAAGGAAAGGGCCAATTCGCTGCCGAAGTCCGTCCTAAGGTTGGCCAGCCGGTCTTGATGCTCGGCATTCAATAGGGCGATCTGCTTGTGGAAGACATCCTCGAGATCGGCGACGCAGTCCTCCAGGACCTTATGATCATTCCGGGCGAGTTGGTCAGCGTGGACCAAGGCCGATAGCTGGTCCACCGTTTCAGACGACAAGGTCCCGACTTGGATTCGCAATGATTCATGCGCTTCTTGAGCTTGCCGCGCCGCCATGGCGAACAGCACCAACTCGCGGCCGAGGTTTTCCTCGAATACGGACATGCGCTCCCGGCAAACGGCGTCCAGTTCGGTGATTTTCCGACGGAGGCCATCCTCCAGGTCGCTTAGGTTTTTCTCGAGTACGGACAGCCGCCCCCTATGAAGGGCATCCAAGTCGCAGATCTTCTGATGGAAACCATCCTCAAGGCCGCCCATGCGATCCTCAAGGATCATCTGGTCATTGCGAACGAGTTGGTCGGCATGGGCCAGGGCCGACAGCCGGCCATCCGCTTCAGACCACCAAGCATGCGATTGGTCCCGCAATGCCGACAGATGGTCGGCGACTTGGGACGACCATTCACCAAATTGCTTCTGAAGTTGTCCATGCTCGCCCGCCGCGATTCGGGCGGCCGTATCCAGGGAGGTCAACCGTTCCGCGAATGCGGCGTGATCGGCCCGGATCGCGTCGAGCTTCTCGGACCACAAGGGAAGTTCCTCGGACTGTGCGGCGATCCTCGCTTGGAGGATCGCGACCTCATCCTTGCCCGCCTTGGCACCATCGACTTCCACCAGAACAGCTTTGAGACTTGAGATTTCGTCAAGGATCGCGCGCCTATCCTCGTCGATCCGGCGGCCCTGCGCGGCCAATTCGCCCCTAAGCGAAGCAATCCCATTCTGGTGATCCGAACTCACCGCCTTCATCGATTCGATGGATCGCTGTAGCTTGTCCAAGTCGGCGTCAATCTTGCGCAAGACGGCGCCAACCTCCTCACCAACCATTTCCTGAAGCCCTAGGACATCGAGAACGGAATGGCGCACATGGGCGTCAAGCCGCTGTAGCACCTGGGCGATCTTGGGAAGGTAAAAAACGGAGATGAACAGCCTTGCGGCGTAGCCGATCACCGGCACCTTGTAAATTTGACTTGCCGCTGAACGGAACCAAAGGCCCTGTATCTTCACATGGGGACTCTGAGATTTATACTTTTGTCTCAGAGTGATCACGACATCGGTTCTGCTTGCCGCACCACAGCGCAGAAGCTCGAGAAAGTGTTCCACCACCGCCGCGTCCGGTTCCGCCTGGGATAGGGCACGGCAGGCGTTCAAAACGAAGTCGATATCATCATGTTCCAGGAGCTCGGCGAGGCGGTACCGATCCTTGATGACCAAGTCAGGCTTGCGGAGAGGCCGTCGCACCGAAGGAGGAATTGCAAGTGGCTGTCGCATCATGGGCTCCAACGTCATTGCGGTCGAGCCGGTTTGGACGTGATCGCCTGACTTCGGAATGACCAGGGGAGTGCTCCCGGTTGCTTCTGTTTCAGCATCATGAAGATCGAGCATGTCCATTCCTGAGGCGTGCGTGGCAATGAAAAACCTGATTCAGACGGGGGTGGCTTCGGCGATGCGTCTCTGGAAATAGGTCTTCATGAAGGTACTGGCGCCGTCGTCCAGCCCTTCGAACCGCATCTCCGCTCCTCGATGCGCCATGCCGGCCGAGGTGGCGTTGGCGTCGGCGCGCCGTTGGACAGCGGCGTCGATATACCGGGCCGCGACGACGTCGGGCATACAATGCTTGATCGCATATTCGCGGGCGGCTTGGCCGAGCGTGGACCTATGGGCTTCATCATCGGCCAATCGGAGCAGGGCCTGCTCCAACTCCTCGGCTTCGCCGATCCCCACGCCGATCTTGTGGACGACGTTGTCCGGAAGTTCCGAGAACCAGGCATGATTGGAGACGATCGAAGGTATGCCGTAGGACATCGCCTGGATCAGGGTCGCGGATGTCTCTCCCATGCTTGGGAACCGCAGGTTCACCAGTATGTCGATTGATCTAAGCAGGCGATTGAAACCGTTCTCATCCACAAAACCGGTCAGTATGACGTTGTCCCCTACGCCCCACCTGTTGATCTCGGAATGAACATCGCCGCCTTCACCGACAATGAGGAGTTTGAAACGATTGCTCCGCCTGGAGAGGCGCTTCAAGGCATCGAACACAATCGGCATGCGCTTTGGAGGACCAATGAAACCGAATGAACCGATCAGTATGTCATCCGGCTTCACGCCCAGCTCCGCTCGAACCGTCAAAGGATCGATTCGCAGGGTTGCTTCGACCATGTCGGGATACATGAGGAGCGGAGCCACGGTCACGTGGTTTCGGAAGCCGGCGGCACGAACGATGGCGGCCGTTGTTTCGCTATGGACGATCACCGACTTCGCCGAGTCCAGCACACGCCGCAGCATCGGATAGCGTTCCGGCTGATCATAACGCAGCACGTTGAAATCCACGCTCTCCCGCTCGATCGCGAAAAACTCGGACATTCGTGTCGCACCATAATTGTACATGAATTCCCGCAGCATTCCGCCGCGATCCAAACCAGCAATCAAGTAATAAAGCACGGCATCATGCAGTACGACCGTACCAGAAACTTGAATCAACGCTTTGTAAATACTGAGATGATAATATGGATTGTTTCCCAGATGATAAATCACATTATCGTAACCTGGCAGGGTTAGCAAAAGTTCTGGTCGAGCCACATAGTCGAAAACCCGCTGGGGAAAAATGGGAGATTGGCTGGGCGGCGGATCGAACAGATCGACGCCAGCCTGCCTCGCCAAAGCCGGCACCAAATGGTGCGAATAAGTGGCGATACCCGTTTGCTTGGGCAGCAGCGGAGAAAAATAGGCGAGTTTCACGCGAGCAGCCTTTCGATGACGATATCCCAATTGATGGCCAACGCATCGATGGTGTGCCGGCCAGCGGCTCCCAGCGCGCGCGCGCGCCTCGGCTCCCTGGCGAGGGTACGGATGGCGTCGGCGATCGCCAGCGGGTCGGGAGGTATGATCAGGCCATTCTCGCCGTGCTGGACGAATTCCAGCGGTCCACCCGAGTCCGGGTGCGTGATCACCGCCTTGCCCGCCAGAAACGCTTCCAGCGTGACATAACCGTAATCCTCGTCGTACACGCCGTTGTAGACGGCGAGACAGTTGGCGAACAGGTCGATCTTCTCGGCCTCCGTGACGACGCCACGAACGACCACCCGGTCTCCGCCGATGCGCTTCGCGGTTTCGACCATCTGGTGCCCATAGGCGCTGTCGGTCGAGCCGATCAGCACAAGCTTGACCGAGGGAGGCAGATGCTCGAAGGCGTCGATGATGAGGTGCTGGCGCTTGATCTGGTCGAACCGCCCCGGCGCGAGGACATAGGGCTCGAAGCTCCCACACCGAAACCGCTCCGCATTGGCCGGCGGGTGATAGAGAACCTCCGACTCGATCCCGTTGTAATGGCGAAGCCGATCGGTCACCTTCCGGGCGATGGTATATATGGCATCGTGGGCCGGCAGGAGTCGCTCGTCCCAACGTTGGATCTCGCCGGCGACCATACGCCCCTCGGCATCATGATGGAGGTCGCCGAAGGGCGTTTCGAACAGGTCATAGGCTTGGCGATGCTGATGCAGCACCCAAGCCACCTTGCTCCGGTGCTCGACATGGTAGGCTGGGAACTTGAGGGTCACGACACGGTCGATCGGCATGCCGTTGACCTCGGAAAGGTCGACCATGCGCGCCATCAGCATGTGGTCGAGGATGCGTGTCGGCGGATACCATTTGAAGGGGATGCTGACGATCTCCGCGTCGATCCCCCGCGCCACCAGCTCCCCCCGCAGACTTTCGGCCAGAATTTCGGCGCCACCCCTGATGAACGGCACCTGCACCGTGGCGATCGCGACCTTCATGCCAGTTCCTCGAAAACGGGCGCGAGGGCGTTTATGAAAAGGTCGGCCGTCACCGGCTTGGTGAAGCGGCTTAGGACATTGCGCCGTCCCTTGGCGATGACGTTCCGGCGGAGGCGCTCGTTCGTGCATACGTCATGAATCATGCGTGCGAAGAACGCATAATCCTGAAAGGAGCGAGGTGGGTCGAGCAGGATCTGCCCAAGACCGGCGGTCTCGCCAATCGCGGTGGAATTCACGGAAACGACCGGCAGCCCGCTCGCCTGGGCTTCTATGATGGGTACGCAGAACCCCTCATGCTCGCTGGTACAGAGAAAAAGGCTGGAATCGGCGAACAATCCGCGCAGGGTTTCGGGGCTCACCTGTTCGAGGAACTCGATATGGTCCAGCACGCCCAGCTCGGCGGCATGATTGACAATTCGCTCCCGGTACCCGAGCAGGTTCTCATCCTGGCCGCCGACGATCCTCAGCTTGATGCCAGGCCCGATCGTCAGCAGATACGCATGAATGGTGTTGATCAGTATCATATGTCCCTTGTTCGGCGCGATCCGCCCCACGAACAACACGGTATAAGGAACTGCCGGCAAGGGTCTGGCCGCATGATCGCTCATCATGGTGTTGACATGGGTGAAGGGTGGCACGATGGTGATCCGCTCGGGATTGGCGCCAGCTTCAACCAGTTCCGTCGCGTTGAAAATCGAGTCCGCCATGAAGCGATGCGGGCGATCGAACAAGGCGACCAGCCGCGCCGTCTGCTCACGTCCAGTGGCGCACATCGACCAATAATTCGGGGAATAATCGGCGAAAAAATCCGCAGGCGTTATATTATGGTACTTCATAAGCAAACGGGAAGGAGATAGGCGAAGCAAAGTCTCGCCTTTCTCCCAGATGATGCTGTGATGATAGATCAATATCGCGAAGTCGTGCCATTTTATCGCTTCGTCCACAGTCATCGTGCGCCCCTTCGCGAGGGTCACGTCATCGAAGTGTTCCCCAATCAGGACAACTTCAAAGCCACATTCCGTCAAAACATCGAACATACCGTGGATGTCATGGCCAATCGCATCACGGGCAATGATGTTACGGTGACAAATTCCAATTTTCATAGCGTTACCCGACAACGGATTGGATGACAAATCAGCTGAATATGTAAATCTTCAACGCCTATATTTTTCGACAAGCGTAATATTGAATATACGACTCCTCGACCCAAGATACTATTGGACTCCCCAGCACGAAGTCCTCATAAGAAAAAATGCCGGTTCTCGCCGTCGTGGGCATATGGCACACCCCATACCGATGCACGATCTCGAAACCGGAGGTGGTTAGCAGGGACGCCAGATGATCCGGATCATACTCGATGAAGTGTTCCGGATGGATGAACTTCAACCCGGCTGTCGCGGCATGAATATTGGTGATCCGGCCATTCGGTGTATCGAGGCAGAACATTCCGCCTGGTTTGAGGACCCTGTTCACCTCGGCGCACATGCGCTGTCCGTCGGCTTCACTGACATGCTCGATGCTCTGGCCGGACCATACCAAATCAAGACTTCCGTCGGGGATCGTGGTCAGGTTCACCATGCTGCCATAATGGACAACCACCTCACCCGGCCCGGAATAGGCTTGCACCTTGATTTGCCCATACGCGGTATGACGCTGCTCATCCGGCAGATCGACCATGACGAGCCGATCGAACTTATGCGGATATCCCATATGATAGATGGGAGCGTTGGCGCCACCCAGGTCCCCGATCTCCGCGGCGGGAGGCAGGTGAGTTCGAATGAGCTTACAACGCGCCTGATGTATATAGTACAAATGGTCCTTGGCTGCCCGCGTCACGGAACGCTGGAGAAATTCCTGTGACAACATCAGAGACCTGAGCAAGTCCTCGATCCACCTCTGACCAAGAGCGACCTTCATCTCGGCTTGGCGAATCGCTTCCGGTTCAGGCAGTCGCCCCAAGGTCGCTAGATATACAGTCTCGATCTTCTCACGGGCACTGGCTCCGAAATGATTCTTCGTTCCAAATGGTCCAACCATGGTCCTTCGCCTGTCCAGTTCATCCGCGGGCAACCACCCAGATGGACCTAGACCATATAGCCTAGGTTTACCTAATTTGATAGAGGTCGATTTCGGTGTTGACTTGGCTCCGCACTCTTAACTTCAGGCTCCGCACCTGCTCGGAAGCGAACGCTATGAGCGTCGTAACCAAACGTCATCGTGGTGGCATAGATCGAAAGATTTACCGACAGATCGAACATGGGCAAAGTTAGTAAAAATTTTATGAAGATTTTTTTTCCATGCCTGTCGCTTCCCAACTGGGGTTCCAAGCTGATGCCTAACGACCTGATCGGGGTCGCGTCACGGTATGGATTTCAATACAGCGGTTTCCGGGCCTTTCGCCGACTCCGGTTGGCTCGGGATCGCAGGCATCTCACCACAATATTTCATTGCATATCTTTGACAGTTGCACACTCTCATATCCAGTGCTAAAGATATATGCTTAATGGTCTAAACGTGCGTGATTTAGGTAACTTGATAGGTAGATCGCCTGACTTCGAACGGATTTATGACATGGGGGCCGACAGCCTCGGGAGTTACTTGCCAATGCCTCTCATTAATCTTAGAATGCCGCGCTCATATTTTAAAATAATCTTCGCAATTGCACTGATTTTTGGAGTATCATTTCTCCATATATTTTGGAGCGGTGCACCAATTAATGGCCCATTCATTTTCGGTGATGAAGCTAGTTATTTTGAGATTTCAAGAAATATATATGAAAAATTTTCCTTCTTCCCAGACGATCAATATAATCCTTTATACCCGGCTCTGATAGCCCCATTATTCTCTCTAGGCAATACCGCTGATGCCTATGAGCTAATCAGAGTAATAAACGCGGTGGTTTTTTCAAGTATTTGCATCCCGGTTTATCTATTCTGTCGGGCGTTAGATTTTAGCGAACTTAACAGTCTTGCGATGTCAGCGCTGACCGTAATCTTGCCTGCTTCGGCTTATGCGCATCTGGTGTGGGCAGATCCGCTGTTCTATCTCCTCACTGCCATGTGCATGTTGTTTACCCTGAAGTTCTTTCAGACCACTTCCGCGGCATCGGCGGCACTCGCGGGTTTGTCACTCGGCCTGCTGTTCCTGGCAAAACAATATGGATTGTTCTTCAATGCTAGCGCCATCGTGACAACGATGATCGCCATCGCGACAGTCCATCATAAGCGGCCCGCCTATGTCCGAGGATTGGCCCTCCTCATCCTCGGCATGGCGCTTACGATAGGGCCGCTGCTGATCCGCAACATCATCGCACATCAAGCGAACCCCCTGGGCTACAGGTCACATTTCGATACATATCTCCAGACAATAATGACCCTCGGGTGGGATGGCGGCGCCAAAGCCTTGGTCAATACTGGCTTCTATCAGATTTCCGGATTGATCTTCGGCACCTACGGTTTGCTTCTGTATATGCTACTCGGTGCGCTTTTCCGCAGCCGCGGTTTCTCTCGCGGCGTCAATTTGATCAGCGCCTTTCTGGCTATAGCCACAGGGGGAATCCTGATCATTTCGACCGTCCATATGCTGAGCTACGATCTGGCGCATTTTCCGAATGGCCGATATTTCGCCTCCTTCACCCCGTTCATCATTATCCTGGGATTTCGAATGTTGACTTGGCCCGGCGGACGGGAGATCGCCCCCTCGTGGGTGATCGTCGGTGGGGTGCTTGGGTTGACGGGCCTGCTCTACGCCTACACCCCACTGAGGGCATTGGTGGCTTTGAGTTTGGTCAACAATGCCGAATTGTCGTTCCTGAACTGGTTCATCAACGGTGTCGGTTGGTTGTGGGTTATGGACGCGTCAGCGACCGAAGCTCAGCGCGTGATCGTGGCCGCGTTGCTTTTCTTCCTCATGCTTGTCTTCGGATTGGCCAGGCGTCAGGTCCAGCCGGTCGCTTTGGCGGTTCTAATGGGTTTGGCTCTGTTCCAGAATTACCACTCACACAGGTTGATCGGATTGCTCTCGTCATCCCAGTGGTCGCACAACGACATTTTCCGGTTTGTGGTTGGAGCTCGTGATCAAGGCCTGATCACTCGGTTCGACAACGATCTGAAGGGTTCCAATCTTTCGTTCCACAGTCGATTCTGGCTGGGCGCGCCTGAACCCATCTTCATTGATCCCGCCGCCGCCATGCCGTTGACCAAGATAGAATTCGGCAGGCGATCGGGGAGTTCGGCGACCGACACCGTTGTCAGCCTGCTGGGTGGTGGTGGTGGAGATGCCGTTGAGGTCGAGACCGCGAACATCAACGGCCTGAAAGCCCCAGGATCGGATGAGCTTGGCCGCTGTCTGACGGAGGATACCATGCCCTTTGTGGCTACAGGCTCCACAACGGCGCACTTCTCGTTTCCCGTAATCCCAGGCAGCTACATGATCACCGTCCAGCCTGGGACGACCACCGAATGCGCGCAAGGTCCCGTGAAATTCCAAACTTTTGTGGATGGCGCGAAATTTGGCGGCGTGGCGCCTTGGAACATAAATTCGGGAGGATTGAAGGCCGAAGTCCAAGCCCATTCAGAAATGATTTCGATTGATCTTGCCCCAGCGTTTGGAGCCGTTTGGGCGGCCGCGGCGATAGAGATAAGGCGCCTCGACCCACCAGCGATATCAGCAGGGGAATCGGCCGACCTATTTGTGACACGACGTAAACTACCATTGGAGATCGCCACACGATCGGCTGATCTGTTCGTCTACAGAGTCGAGGCAGGAAAAACGGCAACCCGCTCCGAGAAACCCTCATCCTTCCATCGGTCGAGCGGTAACCCCTGATTGGCGCCATAAGAAAGGTTTGGTTAAGCCATTTGATATATGCATCCGCCAGTCCATTGGTCCCACCGCGGTCTCGTGGTCACTTCCATCATCTTTCCAGGATACCATGCCCTTCCTCCTCCTCCGCCCAGCCGTCGTGGCATTCCTGGCATTCGCCGTCTCCGTCACGATGATGGCGCTCTTTCTGGGCGGCGAGGCGAGGGGTCGAATGGAATGGCACGTGATGCCAGCCCAAGCATGGGGAGTTCCCGCGGAACTGGCGGCCCGAGGCATTGTCCCGCTTTACCATCGGGACGGCGAAGTCGGATGGGATGGCCAGTTCTATTATTATATGTCGAATGATCTTCTCGCCACAACCGACGCTTCCCTGCATATCGATACGCCACCTTATCGTTACCAGCGGGTCGGTCTCTCGCTGACGGCCTATGCCTTGTCGATCCTGACTATCCAGGACTGGGTGTCGCCCTTCACCTACTATCTCGCGAACCTCCTGCTGGTGGTGACCGCGACATATGTGCTCGCCGCTTTCCTTGTCGGCCGCCGTCTGCCGGTCTGGCCAGCCCTGCTGTGGAGCCTCTCCGCCGGCGTCCAGGTCACCTTGTTGAACGGACTGCCGGACGCGGCCGCCGATGCGTACATGATCATGGCGATCGTCGCGTTTCTCAGCGGCCGATGGCTGCTTTATGGCTTGGCTATCAGCATGGCCGCCCTGTCCCGCGAGATCTATGTCTCGGTGGCCTTCGTTCTGTTCGTCCACTTCGTCATGTCGACGGGAACGGTGACCGGCTGGCGCGTTTGGTTGAAGGCCAACTGGGAGAAGTTCCTGTTCCTCGCCCTGCCCGGCGCGGTCTTCATCTTCTGGCAAGCCTATGTCACGAACCGCTTCGGCATCGCTCCGCACAAAGCCGCGGGGACCGTGCTGGCCCCGCCGTTGGAGCAGGCTTGGTTCATGCTGCGGACGGCCCTCAGCGGCGAACATCCAATGTATGGCACGTCGTACCGCGAAGCGGCTGGCATCGTTTTCTTCCTGGGCATCCTCTTCGCCTATGCGGTGACCGCGATACGCATGATCGCCCGAAGGACTGGAGGAGCGGCGAGTCCCTTGTTCGCCGTGGTCATCGCGTTCATCCCGGCCACGCTCCTGTACCTATGCTTCGATGAAGTCGTGATGAAGCATTACAGCGGTTATATGAAACCCGCATCGATATTCCTTGTCCTGATCCCGCTTCTTTTTCTGCTGACCCAGAACAAGATGCCGGCCTTCATGAGCATGTTCCTGATCGCCTCGATCGCCCTATCTATGAACATCTTTCTCAGGGACCGCATACTACACGGGCCGTCGACGCTGGCTGAAAATTCCATCTATTCGGCCGCCCAAACGGTTCCCGCCCAAGCGGCATGCCTGCCATCACCAGCGGATTACCAATCCAGCCTCAAGTTGATCGGCATCGAAAGCTTCCATGGTCAGGACATCTTTCGCCGTATCGCCGGCAATCCCCGTGTCATGACGCTGATTCTCGATGTCACGAACCGGAGCACGCACGCGCTTCCAGTCTCCCAAGGCCTTGGTTCGGTCAGGCTGTCTTATCACTGGCTATCGAAGGACGGCAGCACCGTGGTCAGGGACGGCCTGCGCAGCGTGCTGCAAACCGCGCTGGAGCCAGGTGAAACCCGGACCCTGAAGATCAATGTCGAATTCACCGAAGGTTCCCCGGATGCGATCCTGCGCTTGTCGCTGGTTCAAGAGGGGTGCGCGTGGTTCTATCTGGCTGGCGATCCTGGTTTCATCGACATTAAGTTCCTGCGTTTCCAAGGGCTTTCCGACAAACACCAAGTTGCGGCGCTACCGCAAGCGAATCAGTGATGCCGGGTGAGCTTCAGGATCGATGTTTGGATTGACGGACAATATCAACCTGATCTTTCCCTATCCCGTTTTTGCAAATGGGAAACTCAACAAAACGAGATACGCAAGCGATAGCAGTTATTGATAATCACAATCCATATAGAAACATACGTCCTGCTCCGTAAATTTTGCGGTAATTTCATTTACTCCGGATTGTCGAATTCTCAACTTCTCTATGATTATCGCAGGCGACACAATGAAGATAATCACAATCGCAACAAGTTCATATTTTCGGCATGTCCAGAGACTTTGTCTTTCACTTGCCAAAACAAACAAATCCCGCGGTGTGACCATCTTCTGTGACGACGTCGACGCCATGGCTGACTTGGCGAAGCTCGACCAAGTCAGCGTCGAAGCCTTGGACGCCATCAAGACCCTGGGCGTCAAACGCGCCAAGTTCGAGGCTTACGCCCGGGCGGCGGCGCGGGGGGCGTTCCTGTATCTGGACGCGGACATCGTCGTGCTGGATGACATTTCCGAACTGGCTGGAGTCGATAGGATCGCGGTCTGCCCCGACGATCTTTCGGGATGCCAAGGGATCCAGAACAAGCGGTTCCCGTGGCGTGGCAACCCGGCGCTGGAACGGACCTCCTACTTCAACTCGGGGGTCATCGCGGTGCCGGCCGGCAAGGCCGCCTTGTTCGCCGACATCCATCAGGCGAGCCTGGATGAGGAATGCTGGCAAGCCCACATCGAACCAGGGGTTCTCTACGACAACCACTTCCTGGTGGCGCGGCTGCTGTTGCGGGATGAGCCCCTGTTCGAGCTGGATGCCGAAATCTACAACTGGCAGGGCCTGCGTGACAACGACTTCACTCCAGTGGTCGAACGCCGGGGCAAGCGACTGGTGAACCGCGCCAATCCGGCGAAGTGGCTGAAGATAGCTCATTTCGCCGGAGTCGCGGAACCTGACGATTTCCTGTTCGCGATCGATCCCGCGATCGGCAGCGCCATCGCCCAGGCCGCGACCGAGCCGGCCCGCTCGTCGGTCGAGTCCCCCCTCGTCATGCTGCTGGCCGGCCTCGCTCCCCATTTCGACGAGCCGCTGCCCGATCCCCACACCAGCGTCCTGGCCCGACATCTCATCGCCGAACTGCGGGAATTGACCCGCACCGGCCTCGCCAAACCCTACGAGGGTCGCGGTTCCTATCTGCTGGACCGCACGGCGATGCTGTCGCTCGCCTACTCCGTTCCCACCAGCAAGGTCCGCTGGAACGGCCTCCAGTGTGGTGGCGCCTATTTGACAGGACCGGAATACGCCTTCATCGAGGATATCGTCCAGCGCCATGGTATCCGCACCGTCATCGAGATCGGCGCGGGCGAAACCTCGATCCTGTTCAAGCGTCTGGGGGTCGATGCCCTGTCGATCGACGCCACCGAGGGACCGTGGCTCTGGCGCGCCCAAGAGGCTGGATGCCGCGCCATGCGGATCGGATTCGACACGAGCGAGCGCCTGTTCGACGGTGAGGCGCTGGAGCGGGCCATCGGCGGCTTCTCCCGCGAGGTCGACCTCGTCTTCGTGGATTCCCCGGTCGGCACCCTCAACCGCGCGGGTGTTCTGGATCAGATCCTCAGCCACGTCTCGACCAAGCGGGTTCTCTTCCACGACGCGATGCGGGATGGCGTCAACCTGTTCCGCCACATGAACAGGTACGGCTTGAGCGTCGCCGGCATGCTGGAGTCCGATCGCGGCATGGTGCTCTGCTCGACCGGCGGCGAGATCGCGGCGGTCCCCAACGGGCATCCCGCCGACATCATCATCGACCAGCCGGATTTCCGCCTGACCACGACGGACCTGATGATCGCCGTGGCCCCCGGACAATCCTTCGAGATTGCCGTGGAACTCGTCAACCAGAGTCCGCGGACGTTGTCGAGCGATTTTGTCCACCCCGTCATGCTCTCCTATCACTGGCTCAACGCCGACGGGACGATCCACCTGTTCGACGCGCCGCGCACGCGGCTGCCCTTCGATCTGCGCCGGGGCGGGAGGGCGAGCATTCCCATGACCATTGTCGCCCCGACACAATCCAGCATGTTCCGCCTGGAGATCGACATGGTGCAGGAAGGGGTTGCCTGGCTGGGTGAGCGCCATCCGGCCGGCAAATGCCAAGTCAAATGTCTGGTGGACCCCAATGCCGCTTCGGCGGCCCAGGGAAGGCTGCCACACTTCGTCGAGTCCGAATTCGCGGATCTCTGGTCCAGGTTCCGCGATCGGACCATGGTCCCGTGGAGCGTGCTCTATTCGGCCTATCGGGCGGCGCGCCACGTGGCGGAGGCCGGCATCCCGGGCGATATCGTGGAATGCGGCGTGTGGCGTGGTGGTTGCGCCGCCGTCATGGCGGAAGCCTTGGCACTCGCCGGCGTCACGGATCGACGGGTGCTGCTGTTCGACACCTTCGCCGGCATGACGGAACCTGACGAGCGCGATTGGATGGTGGGGGCGCCGGAGAAGCAGGCGGCGCCGATCTATCGGGCCCGCCGCCAGGAGGGTTTCACCGATTGGGCATTCGCCACCCGCGACGAGGCCGTCGCGACCCTGCGGGAAACCTCATACCCGTTCCACAACTTCGTCCTCATCAAGGGCGCCGTCGAGGAAACCATCCCCACCAAAGTACCGGACCTCGGCGATATCGCCGTTTTGCGCCTCGACACCGATTTCCATCAATCGACCAAACATGAGCTTGAGCATTTCTACCCGCGTCTGGTTTCCGGCGGCGTGCTGATCTGCGACGACTATGGCTGGTGGAACGGCGCGCGCCTGGCGTTCGACGAATACATGGCCGACAACAAGCTGCGGCTGCTGCTGTCGATCGATCCGTATTCCGGCGCGGCGCTCGCCATCAAGCCCTGAAACCTGTCATACCGCCGCCGCCGCGCGCAGGAAGTCCTCCGTCTCCTTCAGCCCTTCGTGGGAGCCGATCTCGTAGAAGCGCTGCTGAACCTCGTACCCCGCGAGCAGGCCCTGGTCGCAGAGCGCGCCGTAGACATCCGCCAGATCGAAGGCCTCTCCCTCGGCGTGGTCCATCAGCACCGCCGCGTCCATCACCCCCAGTCCATAATCGATATGGGCCATCTCGGGAACACGGGCCTTCTTGCTGTACAGCGCGATCCGCCCATCGGAGAAGACCACGTTGCTGGTGTCCCATCGGCTTTCGTTCCGATAGACCGTCATCAGCGCCGGCATGCCGGATGCGTCGAGGGCGGCGGCGACCGGCGCGAATGGAATGTCCAGGTAGCTGTCGCCGTACATGACGAGGAACCGCTCGCCCAGCAGCGGGAGCGCCTTTCGCAGCGCGCCCCCAGTCCCCAGCAGTTCCGGCCAGTCCACCGAGTATGAGACGGCGAGACCGAAGGCGGCGCCATCGCCGACGAAGTCGACGATCCGCTCCGACAGGAAGCCGGTACAGATCACGACCCGCGAGACGCCCTCACGCCGAAGCAAGCGAAGCTGATGGGCTATGAAGGGCTCGCCGGCGACTTCGACCATCGCCTTCGGAACCGTATGCGTGATCGGCCGCAAGCGGGTCGCGAGTCCGCCAGCCAGCAATGCCACCGGAGGCATCGCGCACCCCGTCGAAGCGCCGGGCGTCATTGGATGACGACCTTGCTGCCTTCGAAGTCGAAGCGGAAACGGACCTCGGACAGTCCAGCCCCGAGCATCGCGTGGCGCAAGCGCACCTTCTCCTCGGTGTAGAACATCAGAAAGCCGCCGCCGCCCGCGCCGATCAGCTTGCCGCCGACGGCACCGTTGTTCATGGCCAACTGGTACCACTCGTCGATATGCGGATTGGACATGCTGCCGGAGCGTTTTTTCTTGTGCTCCCAATGCTCATGCATGAGCCTGCCGAATTCGTCCAGCCGGCCCGCCTCGAGCGCCTCCTTGCTACGGAAGCCGAGTTCCTTGACGAAATGCAGGTTGTCGACCATCGACTTGTCCTCGGTCTTGGTCTTCTTGTCCTGCTCTTCCAGGATCGACGACGCTTTGCGCGAGAATCCGGTGAAGAACAACATAAGATTGTCTTCGAGGTTGGATAGGATTTCGCCGCTCACCGCCAGCGGCCACGCGTCGACCTTGCCGTCCTTGTTGAACTTGAAGCAGGTCACTCCGCCATAGGCGGCGATGTACTGGTCCTGCTTTCCGATCGGCTCGCCCAGCCGGTCGATCTCGATGTGGCAGGCTTGTTCGGCCAGTTCCATCGGATGCACCAGGTTCTTGCGGTGGCAGTGCAGGCCCTTCAGCAGGGCGGTGGTGAAACTGCCCGATGAGCCGAGTCCCGTGCCGGCCGGAATGTCGGCCATGCTCGCCAGTTCCAGGTAGCGGCCGTCCATGCCGACCAGCTTCAGGGCTTCGCGCACGATCGGGTGCTGTAGCTCGTCGGGGGAGGCGACGCGCTCGACCTTGGCGTATTTGACGATCAGGTCCTCGACGAAGGTCTGGTGGACCGTGATGTAGACGTAGCGATCGATCGCCGCCGCGATGAGGAAGCCCTCATGGTCCTGGTAATAGGACGGCAGGTCGGTACCACCGCCTCCCAGCGTGATGCGCAGGGGACTCCGGGTGATGATCATGGCTTGGTCCCTTGATAGACCTTCCCGACGATGTCGAGGTTGGCGTAAGCGTCATGGATGTCGCCGATCGGACGGCGGCCTTCGGCCAGCGCGGCCAGGAACTCTTCGAACTCCAGGTTCCAGGACCGGTCCGCGAAGGGAAATTCCCAGGAAGTCGTTTCCGGTGGCCCCATCTCCGGCAGCATCTGGTGGAAGGTCAGCTTTTCGGTGCCATAGCTGCCGCCCAGACCTTCGATGTGGAGTTTGCCGGTACGGCCGTAGATCTCGAATGAGAACAGGTTCTTCCACTCGGTCCAGGTGGCGTGAAGCCAAGCGACCTGCCGTTCGGCCGTTTGCAGGGTGAGAAAGCAGTTATCCTCGACCGGCGCGTCCCAAAAGAAGTTCGGCGTGACGCCGAAGACTTCCGTGAAGTCACCCAGGAACCAGCGCGACAGGTCGATCAGATGGGACCCTTGGTCGATCAGCTCACCGCCGCCGGAGATCTCCGGGACGAAGCGCCACTCCTTCTCATAGCCGACCCGGCCGCCATGGCCGTACCGGCCGCGGATGAACATCAGCGGTCCCATCACGCCGCTGTCCACGATCTCGCGCGCTTTCAGGAAGGCCGGATGGAACCGGTGGTTGAAGCCGACCTTGATCACCGCGCCAGTGCGCCCGCTGGCGGCGATGATGGGCTCCAGCTCGGCCGCTGTCCGGCCGGCCGGTTTCTCGACCAGCACATGCTTGCTTGCCTCGGCGAGCGCCAGGGTGATCGGCGCCAGCATGTCATGCGTGGTGGCGACCACCACCAGATCGACTTTGTCGGACTCGACGAGATCCCGCCAGCGGGTGGTCGCGCGGGTGTCATCACCGGAGCGGACCAACGCTTCGGCGCGCGCCAAGTCCAGATCGGCGGCCAGGGTGACCGGATGCCCGGCATCCCGCGCGGCCTTGGCGCGCTTTTGGCCGATGAAGCCGCAGCCGATGATCCCGATACGCATCCGGCCATCCCCTTCGGTGTTGTCGAACATCACTGCCCGTCCCAATTCTGGCCACGATCCTCGGGGGTGATGCGGCGGAGCGTATAAATGTCGCTCTTCGCCAAGTCCTCGGCCCGCTCGTGCAGCGTCGCCCAAGGGTCCCATACGGCCGCGAGCAGACGGCCGCTGATGCCGTCGCTGGCGGCCGATCCGAGGTAGACGCAGAGATCGGCGCCCTTTTCCAAAGGTGCTCCGCCCTCGTCGCGGATCCTCACCATCCGCGCATGGAACGAGGCGCCCACCCGATCCGGCCCGGCATCGACCACCTGATCCATCAGCCGGGTCGCGAGCGCGCCGGGAGCGATGGAGTTGACGTCGATGCGCGCGTCCGCGACTTCGAGGGCCAGTGTTTCGGTGAAGCGGACCACGGCGGCCTTGGACGCGGCGTAGGCGCTGACCCGCGGCAGCGGGCTCGTGGCGCCGCCGCCCGACAGGTTGACGATCTTGCCATAGCCAGCAACCCTCATGTGGGGAACCACCGCGCGGCAGGGGTAGACGGTCCCCATCAGGTTGATCTGGATGGCGGTCACCCACTCTTCCCAATCGATCTCCTCGATCGCACCGAGCGGACCATAGACGCCGGCGTTGTTGACCAGGATGTCGATCCGCGGAAATTCCGCCCCGGCTCGCGCGACGAGCGCGTCAACCTGATCGGGCACGGCGACGTCGGCGGTCTGGATCAACACCCGCTGCCCCGGAGCCAAGTCGGAAGACAGCTGTTCCTGGACGGCGCGGAGCGAGTCCCCGCCGCGGGCGCAGAGCAGCACGGAGGCCCCGGCCGCGACATACTGTCTGGCGATGACGGCGCCCAGGCCCTGCCCGGCGCCCGTGATGATCGCGCAACGGTCCGTCAGCGGTTTTGATGTGTGCGGCATTGAAATTTCCGGCATCAGGGTTTTCCAATGGTGGCGTAGTGAATCCGGACGTCGGTCGCGAAGTCGCGCGGCAGGAAACCGTTCTGATCCAGGATGACGGCCTCGCGCATGCGGGCGACGACACTGGCCACGCCGAGCGATTTGAACTCCGGCCATTCCGTCGCGATCACCAGGGCGTCGGCCCCTTCGACCACGTCGTCGGCCGAGGCGGCCAGGGCGACGACTGGATGAAGGTCGGGCGGCAAGTCATGGACGGCGGGATCGAACGCGCGGACCTTGGCACCCCGTTCGGCCAAGCCGCGGCATAACTCGACGGCGGCCGAGCGGCGCAGCGTGTCGGTGCCGGGCTTGTAGGTCAGCCCGAGCAACGCCACCGTTCGGCCGGTCAGATCGCCGAAGTGGTCGGTGATCCGGCGGAGCGCCCAGTTCCGGTGCTGCTGGTTGCTTGGCAGCACACCGCCGAGCAGCGGCAGGATCAGTCCATGTTCGCTGGCGAGTTCGTTGAGAAAGGTGACGTCCCGCGCCAATGTGCCGCCGGCGAACGCGCCGCCCGGCCGGACATAGGCTTTCGGCCCGATGCGCGGCTCGCTGCGCATGCCGGCTTCGACTTCGAAGGCGTCCGCGCCGACCCTTTCGCAGACCGTCGCGACCTCGTTGATGAAGGTCACGCAGGTCGCGAGGAAGGCGTTGATGGCATGCTTGACCATTTCCGCCGATTCGACCGACAGCCAGATCAGGTTGTCGCAGAACCTGGCGGCCACCGGCTCGATGACGGTCCGGGCGTGATCGGGATCGACGCCAAGGATGATGCGCTCGGGTTGGGTGAACACCTCGATCGCCTTGCCCAGCCGGAGATTCTCCGGTGAGTAGGCGAACGCGACCCGACGGCCGCCGGCCGCTTGCTCGAAGGTGGTCTTCAAGCCTCGTGTCGAACCGACCGGCATCTGGGACGAGATCAGCACGACCGCACCATCCTTCAGGTGCGGGAACAGTCCGGCGACACGCGTCCGGACATAGTCCACGTCGGCGCGATCCTCGTCATCCACGGGAGTGTCGTGGGTGACCCAGATAAAGTCGGCGTCACTGACGGCCGCGGCGGCGTCGGTGGTGAAGGACAATGTGCCGGCGCCCAGTCCCGCCGAGACCAGAGCTTCCAATCCGGGCTCGAACAACGGAGGGCGACCCGCCGACAAACCCGCGACCGTGGCCGGATCAAGGTCGAGGCCGACGGTGTCGAAGCCCGCTTGGGCAAGACAGGCGGCGGTGACGGAACCCAGGTGCCAGAGGCCGAATACACAGATCCTCATTGCCGGCTCTCCAGTACCCACTGGTTTTCCCGGAGCCATTGCAGCGTCCGGACGATGCCGTCGCGAATCGTCAGCTTGGGTCGCCATCCCAGGTCGCGGATGCGTGTCGTATCGAGGAAGATGAAGGGGCTATCGCCGATCCAGCCGCGCTCACCGCCTGCGTAGACGAGCCGGGGTTCCAGGCCTAGATGGGCGGTGATCCAGCCGATCGAGTCGTTGACCTCGACATAGCCGTCCTGGCCCAGGTTGAGGACGTTGACCTTGTCGGCCGCCTTGTCGACAGCCAGCAGCATGGCGTCGACGCAATCCTGGACATACATGTAGGACTTGCGCTGCCGGCCATTGCCGAGCACCGGCAGCGTCGTCGGATCGGCCAGCAACTTCTTGTAGAAGTCGAAGACGTGACCGTGGGTGTAGCGCTCTCCCAGCACCGAGACGAACCGGAAAATCCAGGCCTGGAAGCCGAAGCCCTCGCAGTAGGCGGCGATCATGCCTTCGCCCGCCAGCTTGGAGGCGCCGTACAGCGACGTCTGGATCGGGAAGGAGGCGTCCTCGGAGGTCGGGAATACCTTGTGCTCGCCATAGATCGAGCCGGTCGAGGAGAAGCCGATCCGCTTCACGCCATTGGCCCGCATCGCCTCCAGCACGTTGAAGGTGGCGATCGTGTTCTGCTCCAGGTCCCGCCGGGGATGTTCGGTCCCGAATCGGACATCGGCGTTGGCCGCGAGGTGGAAGACGATATCGGCTCCGGCCATCGCCTCGGTCAGCCTCGACATGTCCAGAAGGTCGCCCTCCACCAGGGTGAACGAGGGATGGGCCAGCGAACCGTCGATGAATTGCCGGAATCCGGTCGAAAAGTTGTCGTAGCAGGTCACCCGATGGCCGGCCGCCAAAAGGCGGTCGCACAGGTTGCTACCGATAAACCCGGCGCCGCCGGTCACGAAGGCGTGCATATCTTCACCATTCTCGCTTGGTTCTGAAAAAGGCATGGCGATGCCATGATTTTCGTCAGGGGGTTTGGCCGATGCCCGCGGCCGTCACGGCCGTCAATTTCCGGAAAGTCGGCCGCAACAGCCACAAGACCGCTCCGGGTAACGCGCTGAGCATCACGACGAAACCATAGGTGATCGAGATCGCCAGGGCTTCGGGGGTGGGCATCCCGCCGATCGCGCCCAAGGTCGCGACGACCACGACTTCGCGACCACCCCAGCCCAGGTAGAGGAACGGGATGTTGTTCACGAAGACGATCAGCGGGGTGAACACGAACAGGACGATTGGATCGGCCGGCACGTTCATGCTGACGGCGATCAGCCAGAGGACAAGGCCGATGCAACCCGTGAACATCAAGGCGATGGCCGCCTGGGGTACCAGGAAGCCGGCGTGACCGAGCAGGTTGCCCAGCCCGGCGATGCCGTCCAGCACCGCCGCGACCGGCCGCCATGGTACCTGGAGCTTCGCCCGGCCGGCCCAGACCAGCAGCAGGAAAGCGCAGATGCCTCCGGCCCAGAGCAGCGTCTGATAGGTGAGCAGATCGCTGTCGATGTCGACGACCGGCAACGCCATGGACACCACCAGCCCGCTGAACACGATGCCAAGCGCCCCGACGATGCGGTCGTAGATGACCACCCGGATCGCGTCACCGACCGGCAAGTCGAAGCGCAGCTTGACCATGGCGACCCGCGCGACGTCGCTGAGCGCGGAGATCGGCGCGCCATGGGCGATGAACAGGCTGACGAAACTGATCCGCGCCAAGGCGACGAAGTCGACCGGACGCCCGCCGACATGCTCGACCAGACCCTGGAGCCGGAGTGTCGCCGCCAGCACCACCAGCCCCATGACGCCGATCACGGTCGAGAACCACACGGGATCGAGCCTGCCCCAAACCGCGACCATGGCGCCGAAATCCAGATGGGATGCCATCCACCAGAACAGCAGGCCGAAGATCGCCAGACTATTGACCAGGGCGAACCACTTGTTGGCCAACAAGCGCCGCATCACGCCCCCTTGGTCGCGCTGGCGCTAGCGCTGGCGACCGAGGAGCGCGTGGCCGATGAGGCGGGTGCCCAGCCCTTTTTCAGGGATACGAAACGATACTTGAAGCACGCCCGGAACCAAGTGAGGGGATCGCGGAAGAACGTGACCTTCTTGCCCTCGGTGAAGGACCGGGAGTGATAGTTGACCGGGATTTCCAGGGGCGTGTAGCCGCTGCGCACCAGCTTGGCCATCAGTTCCCAATCGAAGTCGAAGCGGTTGCACTCGAACTCGATGCCGCTGATGCATTCGCGGCGGAACACCTTGTACATGGTGAAGGGGTCGCGCAGCTTCTGGCCATAGACGACGTTGAACAGGGTGGTGAAGAACAGGTGGCCCAGGTTCATCACGTTGCCCAGCGCCACCTGATCGCTGAACTGCCGGATCTTCCAGACATGTCCGCCCTTGCCGTGGCGAATGCCAAGCACGAAGGCGGAGCGATAACTGCGCAGCGGCTCCAGCAGCATATCATAGTCATCGATATCGTATTCCAGGTCGGCGTCCTGGATCAGGATGAAGTCACCGGTCGCGTGACGCAGGCCGGTGCGGACCGCGTGCCCCTTGCCCCGCGGCTTTTCCTCGAAGACGACCTTCACCTTCGGGTGCGAGGCGAAGGACTGGACCTGCTCGCGGGTTCCATCGGTCGAGTTGCTTTCGACGACCACGACCTCCATGTCGAGCCCCTCGATCGTCTTCGCGAGAAGCCGCTCCATCACGGTGGTGAAGGTGCCGCGCTCGTTGAAGACTGGCATCACCACCGACAATTTCTGGCGCCGCCGTACCGGTGGAACCGTATCGCCGCGCCGGGCCATCACGTTCACGCCACTGG
This sequence comes from Skermanella stibiiresistens SB22, assembly GCF_000576635.1. Taxonomy (GTDB): domain Bacteria; phylum Pseudomonadota; class Alphaproteobacteria; order Azospirillales; family Azospirillaceae; genus Skermanella; species Skermanella stibiiresistens. Next base: position 228,253 of record NZ_AVFL01000001.1, on the reverse strand, counting down.
CGACGATGCCGATATGGGTCGAGCATAACGACTTGGGCAGCAGGCGGCGCAGGAAACGGCCCGCCGGCGTGATCACGGGAACCGGAAATCGCTCGAAGTGCTGGATGATGTATTCCGGGCTGAGGATCTTGCGGCCACCGGAGAGCGCGATGCTTTCGAAACCGGATTTGAACAGCAGGGATTCGATGCTCCGCCGATCGAAGTAAAACAGATGCTCAAGCTTGAACTCGACCCACCGCTCCTTCATCGCCTTGGCTGACCAGCTGTCCAGGCTCGGCACCGCGACGAAGATCACGCCGCCGGGTTTCAGCAGGCGGCGGACATGCGACAGGAATGCGCCGGGATCACGCGTATGTTCGATCACGTCGGCCATGATGCAGATATCGAAGCTTTCCGCCGGGAGATCGACGGTTTCGATGAAGCCCTGATGGACGGCCGGTGAACCGAGTTTGTCGTTGGCGGTTGCCACCGCGCTCTCCGACACCTCGACCCCGGTGATTTGATAGCCTCGGGACTGGGCCTCGATCAGGAAGTTTCCGAGACCACACCCGATCTCGAGCAGGGACATGTTCCCGCGCTGCTGGGCGTCGAGTCCGAGATAGCTTTCCACCTCGTCAAGATATAGGGCGGCGGTCTTCCTCTTCAGGCGGTCGACCTCGATTTGAAAGCCCTTTTCCTCAAAATTACTTTCTCTGTCGGCACCAAGAAAGTAGCTTGAAGAATAGATCGCCTCCAGTTCCAGATCCGTGGGCTGTGGATTCCGCATCACGAAACCGCAGTCCGTGCATCCGACGATCGCGCTGCCCTCGTGGGTGAATTGATAATCAAGCTTCTTGCTATTACATATTGGGCAGGCATCCAAGGACAGCACCGGAAGCTGCGACAGGGCGTTCATCCAAGAGTCTCCGAATTAATTAGGCAAGAAGCACGAACGTTCTTATACGCATACGTCTTTAGATTTAGTAAATTTGGATTAAAGCTTTAGGGTAGGTAGCGAAAGAAAATCAAGGGGTCAATAGGAATAATTTTTACCGGCTCTCCTTGTGGTTTCCCGCGGCGATCCTGGTCGAGCGGCGGCACCGATCCCGAAATCCCCTGGATCCGCGGCTCTTTGGCACCCCATCAACTTTGCCCAGGAGGATCCGCCTGGGACAAGTCGCCCTCATTTCGCCCGGATCGAGTCGCGGATCCGGTTCGATGGGTTTCGCTTGACATCAAGATTGCCTAGTTCTAAAGCCATACAACTTAGTGATTAATCTTTTGGATTTAATTTAAAGGTTGAATGAGATGAGCGCATTCAAGGCGATCAAAAATCGAATATTGGCTGCGGCGGCGACCGACAAATCGGCCAGCCGTTACGAGGGATGCATTGATGGCGTTTCAAACCGAAATGTGCTCGGTTGGGCTTGGCAGACTGGCAATTCCGATCCGCTAGTCGTGAATATCTACTCGGGCGATACCCTGATCACCTGGGGAACCGCCAACTTGTTTCGTGAGGATTTGAAGGTTGCGGGTAAAGGGGAAGGAAAACATGGGTTCGATATACCCCTGCCCCTGGATATCGACACCAGCACCCTCAGGTTCGTGATCGAGGGCGGGGATGAAATCGGCCACAACCTCTTCCAGGCATCGCTGCCAGCGGGTTCTCCCCGCGGGAAAATGGATCCTGCGGGAAAACCCACCGTCTGGCTTGAAATCACCGATCTCATCCACTACCTCCGGCACCATAAAACCGTATCCGGCATCCAACGGGTCCAGTGTGAACTGGTCCGCCTGATCGTGGCCAGCGGCCGCTTCCGTATCCGTTTCTGCATCACCACCGAGTCGAGCACCGCCTATTACGAAATCCCGTTCGTGAGCATCGAGACGCTCCTCAACAGGCTGGACGCGAACTCTTCGATTCCGCTGTCGGAATGGGCCGGCTACACATCGAGCTTGGCGGACACGTCGCGGCTGCGTGATGCCGACATCGCCAGCGGAGACATGTTGTTCCTGCTGGGCGCGTTCTGGAACTTTCCCGACGCCATCCACCTCATCAACAGCTTGCGTGAATCCGGTGTCAGGATTGGCGTCTATATCTATGATCTGATACCGCTCTACAATCCCGAGTATTGTGACCGGCAATTGGTGCGGATGTTTGTCAGTTCCTTCGCGATGCTGTCCCAGATCGTGGATCTGGTCTTCACCATCTCGCAATATACGGCGGACGACGTCACCCGCTTCTACCGCGAACTCGGGCAGAAGCCCAGGACCATCAAGCCGGTTCTGCTCGCCCACGAGATGCGCGGTGGCGGAGTGGGCGCTGGCGTCATGTCGAGGCGCGGTTCCCTCGCGGAGTCGGTGGAGGGGCCGTTCGTCCTTTGCGTGTGCACCATCGAGATCCGCAAGAACCACATCTACCTGCTGAGGATCTGGCGGGAACTCCTGAGAAAGCACGGCAGGGATCGTGTCCCCAAGCTGATCCTGGTTGGGCGCCGGGGCTGGAGGGTCGATGATTTCTTCGCGCAGCTCGAAGGCACCGATTATCTCGGCAACCACATACGGGTGCTCCACGATATCAGCGACTCCGACCTTCAATCCCTCTACCAGAACTGCCTGTTCACCGTCTTCCCCAGCTTCTGCGAAGGCTGGGGTCTGCCCGTCGGTGAGAGCCTGGTATACGGGAAGATTTGCATCGCCTCGCAAACGACATCCATTCCGGAGGTCGGCAAGGAGTTCGCGATATCCATCGATCCGGACAATGTCAGCGACGGCCTCCAGACGATCGAGCGCTACATTTTCGATGACGCGATGCGCGACAAAGCCGAAGCCAATCTTCGGAAGCGATTTCGCCCGAGAAGCTGGCAAGATGTCGCGACGACCTTTCTCGACGAGCTGGACGGATTTCTCCGTGAAACGGGTTCCGACCAGCGTCCCGCCCCCGCCGGCTTCGTCAAGCTGGGTGATCTCGCCCGCCTACGCCGCCACGATATCCCAGCCAGCATGGAGGACTTGACCTTCAACCATCCCGGCCGGCACCTCGTATGCTCCAAGGGATGGCACAAGCCCGAGCCCTGGGGCCGGTGGATGAACGGTCGCTTCTCGACGATCTCGCTCTCGTTGGATGCCACGAAACCCATCCCACCGCGCATCCGCGTCTATTTGGAGATGGTGGTTCCGGACGAAATCGACTCCCCCAGACTTCGGATCGTCAGCGCGTGTGGCGCGGTGCGTCAGGCTCACCCGAAGCGGTCGGGTGCCTTCTTCGTCTCGATCGACTGCGCCGCCGTACAAGCCGGCTCGGCCTCCCCTGGGATCAAGCTATCCCTTCATATCGACCGGGATCACCTGCTCCCCGAGCCTGACAATCGGAGATTGGGGTTGGGAATCCGGGCCATCGGGATCGTGGATCCGGACAATGTCATGCAGCGCCTGGAGTTCATGGAGAGTCTCCTGCTGGGATCGCAATAACGAGATCCCGCCTCGATCCGAGATTCCGTCCTTGATGGAGGCCGGGCATCAGCGATGGTCCCGGCCTTCCCGCCTGCCGACCGGGAATGAGTGCGCCCCTCGACAGGTTGGCACCACGCTTGCCAGGTTGTGATTGGTTGCCACGGCGTTTCAAGATATCAGGCGCCAAGACCGGTTCCCTCGCGGTCGAGCCACCATCGCGAGGCGCCTCTCCCCAAATACGGTTCCCACCGTGTGAGCGGCGACAGCAAAGTTAACGGATCACTCATGCTTTTTGGTCAAACATTCCGCTTCGGCGCCGGATTCATCTCAGCTTAGGCGATCATAATACAACGCACCTCATGAATAGACTGCCATGCGGATTACAGACCTCGACATCACCGATGTGAAGATGATCGTTCCGAAGAAATTCGGCGACGCACGAGGATATTTTTGCGAAACTTATAGTAAACAGGATTTTGCCGAAGCCGGCATCGAGGAAGTATTCGTACAGGATAACCAGTCCTTTTCCGCCTCGCACGGCACGGTGCGAGGCCTTCATTTTCAAGTCCCGCCCTTCGCCCAAAGCAAGCTGGTCCGCGTCCTGCGGGGCAGCATCCTGGATGTCGCCGTGGATCTTCGTCACGGCTCGCCGAGCTACGGCGACTACGTCTCCGCCGTGATCAGCGCGCGGGAAGGAAATCAAATCCTCGTGCCCATTGGCTTCGCACATGGTTTCTGCACGTTGGAGCCTGACACGGAGGTCTTCTACAAGGTTTCCGCCCCCTATTCACCGGCACATGACCGCGGCGTCTCCTGGATCGACAAGGACATCGCGATCGACTGGCCGGTGAAGCCCGCCGACGCGGTGCTATCCGCCAAGGATCTGGCGCTTCCCCCCCTGGCCGGCCTGCCCGACCGCTTCATGCCGCCACAGTGACTTCTGGGCCGCTCCCGATCATAGGATATCGAGCGATGAAGCCAGTCCCCACCAGCGTCGCCGGCCCCCATCAACCGCCGGAAGCCGGCCGCGGCATCGTGAACCAGGGTGTTCAGGCGGCCGCGCGGACCATCCTGGTATTCGGCGGCCAGGGGCAGGTGGCGACAAGCCTGCGTGAGGCCGTCCTGCCAGCCGGCTGGATCGTCCGCACCGCCGGCCGCGCCGAGTGTGACGTCACCGTCCGGCGGGACGTGGACAGGATCGTCGCGGAGAGCGGCGCCGCCGTCGTGATCAACGCCGCGGCCCATACCGCCGTGGATCGGGCCGAGAGCGAGCCGGAAGCGGCCATCGCGGTCAACCGGGACGGAGCACGCCACATCGCGGAGGCCTGCGCCCGCAGGGGCGCGCCGCTGATCCACCTGTCCACCGACTATGTGTTCGACGGGCGGGCCGTTGGCCACGCCTATCGCGAGGATGATCCGATCGCTCCCGTCAGCGTCTACGGCGCCAGCAAGGCGGAGGGCGATCAGGCCGTGCGCGACGCGACGTCGCGCCACGCCATCGTCCGGACGGCGTGGGTCTATGGCGCGCATGGCCAGAACTTCGTCAAGACCATGCTACGCCTGGGACGGGAGCGGCCCGAACTTGGCATCGTCGCGGACCAGCACGGCTGCCCGTCGGCCGCCGCCGATATCGCCGACGCGCTGGTCGCCATGGCGGTGCGCATGGCGGAACCCGGTGCCAGGGCCGACCTCCACGGCACCTTCCATTTCACCGGAACGGGTTCGACCACGTGGTACGGCTTCGCCCAGGAAATCTTCCGGCTCGCCGCCCGCCATGGCCATCCGGTCCCGGTCCTGCGACCGATCACCACCACCGACTACCCGACTCCGGCCGCGCGCCCCGCCAATTCGGTGCTGGACTGCTCCCGGCTCCGCGCCACCTTTGGCATCGCCGCCCCGCCTTGGCGGGACAGTCTCGCGACCTGCGTGGCGCGGCTTTGCGAGTCGTCCGTCGGGGCATTGCCATGAAGGGCATCATCCTGGCCGGCGGCTCCGGCACCCGGCTGCATCCGGTTACCCTGGTCATCAGCAAGCAGCTCCTGCCGGTCTATGACAAGCCGATGATCTACTATCCGCTCAGCACCCTCATGCTGGCGGGCATCCGCGAAATCCTGATCATCACCACGCCGCACGATCAGGCGCGGTTCCAGGAATTGCTGGGCGACGGCAGCCAATGGGGCATCGAGTTGAGCTACAAGGCCCAGCCGTCGCCCGACGGGCTGGCACAGGCCTTCCTGATCGGCCGCGACTTCATCGGTGGCGACGGCTGCGCGCTGATCCTGGGCGACAACATCTATTACGGCCATGGATTGTCGAAGAAGCTCCAAGCGGCGGGAGATGGCGGCAAGACGGGCGCCACGGTGTTCGCCTATCTGGTCGGCGATCCCCAGCGTTATGGGATCGTCGAATTCGATGGTTCCGGCCATGCCACCCATATCGAGGAGAAACCCGCCAAGCCGCGCTCGAACTGGGCGGTGACCGGCCTCTATTTCTACGACAACCAAGTCGTGGACATCGCCGCGTCGGTCACGCCATCGGCTCGCGGTGAGCTGGAGATCACCTCGGTCAACGCCGCCTACCTGGAGCGCGGCCAGCTTTCGGTCGAACAGCTCGGCCGGGGCTTCTGCTGGTTCGACATGGGCACCCATGAGTCCCTGCTGGAAGCCGGCGAGTTCGTCCGCACCATCGAGAAGCGCCAGGGTCAGCGAATCGCCTGCGTCGAGGAGGTCGCCTACCGCATGGGCTTCATCGACGGTCCAAAGCTTCTGCGGCTGGGCGAAGCGCTGGGCAAGAGCGGTTACGGCAAATACATCCTCTCCCTGCTGGAAGGCGCCGCCGCCTGAGCCGTGGCGCTGGCCGGCTTTGGCCAATGGGCGTTCCGCAACTCACCGACGCGCCGGATGGTCCGGTACCGACCCCTCTCGCTTCTGCCGGCCCGATTTGGTAATTCATTCGTTGACGCGAGAACTTCCGGTCGCGGGTGAAGACGGTTACCGAACGAGGTCGATCATGGACAACATCGGACATCACCGCGAAAGCCCGAGAACAAGATGGTGAAGGATCGGCCATGCTGACACATCGAAGAGAGGCCGGCGAGCCGCCTAGTCGCGTGGTGGTGCTTGGCGCGGCCGGTTTCGTGGGTGGCGCCGCGGCGCGCCACATGGAGGCCGCCGGGATCCCCGTCCTGGGCCTTGGCCGCGTCGAGATCGACCTGCTCGCGGTGGATGCCGCCGAGCGGCTGGCGGTCGTGCTGCGTCCGTCCGACACATTGGTCGTCACCTCGGCCCGCGCGCCGTGCCGGACGCCCGCCATGCTGGTCGAGAACACGCGCATGATCGAGGCGGTCTGCCGGGCGGTCGAGACGAAACCACCAGCCCATCTGGTCTATGTGAGTTCCGACGCCGTCTATGCCGACCAGTCGGTCCCCCTGACCGAGCGATCCTGCGCCGAACCCGGCTCGCTCCACGGCGCCATGCATCTCGCGCGCGAAATCATGTTGAAGGCCACCTATCCCGGTCCCCTGGCGATCCTGCGTCCCACCCTGATCAACGGCACCGCCGATCCTCATGATGGCTATGGTCCCAACCGCTTCAGGCGCCTGGCCCTGGCTGGCGAGAACATCGTCCTGTTCGGCGAGGGGGAGGAAATGCGTGACCATGTCTCGATCGACGATGTCGCGGAACTGATCCACCGGATCGTGCTGCGGCGAAGCCATGGCGTGCTGAACGCCGCCACCGGCCAGACGATGTCATTCCGCGAGATCGCGGAGCGCATCGTGGCGCTGACCCGATCGCCAGTGCGGATCATCGGCACGCCGCGCCAGGGACCCATGCCGCACAACGGCTACCGGGCGTTCGATATCGCCGGGTGCCGCGAGGCGTTCCCCGATTTCGCCCCTACCGGTATCGCCGAGGGACTTGGACGTACCTGCCGCGCGCCATAGGCGGCCCCAAGCCCCGGCTTCCCCAATATCAATCCCGATTGGAACAGACCATGGCTGAAGTTGACATTTTGGCGAGATTGCCTCGCACGAAACGCGATGTCACCGCCCGTGCCACCGCCAAGTCTCCCGAGGTCATCGCCATCTCGCGGCAGTACGGCAGGGAGTATTTCGACGGCCCGCGTGAGTACGGATATGGCGGCTTCCGCTATGACGGCCGCTGGCTGCCGATCGCCGAGGACATTGTCGCCCATTTCGGCCTGAAACCCGGCGACCGCGTGCTCGACGTCGGATGCGCCAAGGGATTTCTGGTCAAGGACTTGATGAAGGCCTGTCCTGGTATCGAGGCGTTCGGCATCGATGTTTCGGAATACGCGGTCGTCAACTGCGAGCCGGAAGTGGTCGGGCGGTTGCACATCGGCAACGCCGACCGGTTGCCGTTTCCCGATGGCAGCTTCGACGCGGTGATTTCCATCAACACCATCCACAACCTGGACCGGGATGGCGTGCTGCGGGCACTTCGGGAGATCCAGCGACTGTCAGGCGGCAAGGCTTTCGTCCAGGTCGACTCCTACCACACCGAGGAACAGCGGCGGGTCTTCCTGGACTGGGTGCTGACCGCGAACTTCCACGATTATCCCCAGGAATGGGTCAAGCTTTTCGTGGAAGCGGGCTATACCGGCGATTATTATTGGACGATCTGCGAATAGTCCCCGCGACCGACCCTCAGGGGTGCCCGAGGCCCCGCCGTGGCGGCAGCCCGCGGGCGTGATGATCCAGGCCCGCCGCCACGACGGCGGCGCCATCCAGCATCCGGTAGGGATCGATCACCGTGCGGCCTTTCATGACTCTCGCGAGTTCCATTGGCGCGAGCCGGGCGAATTCCGGCCAGGGCGTCATGATGAATAGCACGTCGGCCCCCTCCGCCGCGGCCATGGCGGACCGCGCTCCGACCGCTCCCGACGCCATCGCCGCCGGCACGACCGGGTCGAAGGCGTGGACCTCCAGGTCCCGCAGACGCTCGATCAGCGAGAGAGCCGCCGAGTTCCGGGTCGAGTGGGTGTTTTCCTTGTAGGCGAGGCCGAGTACGGCCACCCGGAGTTTGCCCCCCTCCGGATGGGTTTGGCGGAACTCCCGCCAAGCCCAAGCCTGGTGATGCAGGCTGTTGGTCACGAACCCCCGGATCGTCGAGGCTTCGGTGCCATGGCGCGTGGCGAGATCCAGGACGGTGGCGAGGTCGCGTTCGATGTTGCCGCCGGCCAACCCCAGACCGGGCGTGAGATAGCTGTGGGGACCGATGCGGCGGTCGAGCCGGAGGGAAGGCACCACCTCGGCCCAATCGGCGCCGACCCGCTCACTCAACTCGGCGAGCGTGTTGGCCACGCTGACCGAGGCGGCGAGACAACAGTTGATGGCGATCTTGGCCAGTTCGGCGCTTTCGTAACGCATCGGGAGCACCGGACAGTCGAAGCGGCCGAGGTAGGATGCGAGTGCCGCCGGCATCGGCGCCGCCGGATCGGCCAATCCGATGATGAAGCGTTCCGGCCGCGACGCGCGCTCGACCGCGCGGCCGAACACCAGGGTTTCGACCTGATAGACCAGGCGCTCCGGAGCCATCGGCACGCCGCGCGTGAAGCCGGGCGGAACCTGGCAGAGCACCACCAGGACGGCGTGTTCGGCCAGAGCCGGGATGACCCGCCCGATCAGCGCCTCGATGCCGGTGAGGTCGCTGCGCTGCTCGTCATCGGTCGGCACGTCGGTGGCGATGTAGACCAGATCGCATCGCCCCAGTTCGTCCAAGTCGCTGGTGACGGTCAGACGTTCGGCGTGATCCCGGAAAAGGCCGTCCAGGTCCGGTTCCGCGACTGGCAGGTTCCCCGCGCGGATATCGGCCACCGCCGCGGCATCGGCGCCATGGGCGATGACGGTGAAGCCCTTGGCGGCGGCGGCGGCGGCGGAAACCAAGCCGAGATGGGTCAGGCCGGCGAAGCCGATGACCGGACGCTTCATGTCCCGTGTCCTTCCAGCGCTTGGACGGCGAGGTCGTCCAGGATGGCGTTGATGACCCTGTCGTTGCCCATGTTGCCGGGACCACCCGTTTCACAGAGCCGCTTGAAGTGGGCGTATTCCAGAGTCCAGGTCGGATCGGACCGGACCACCGTGATCGCATCCTCGGGCGGGCGGCCGCTCGGCAGGACGCGGTGGCGGCGGGTGAACACCGATGGCCCCCACTTGCACAGGCTGTCGATATGCGCCGAGCCGTTCTCCGCGAGGATGTCGCAGGTGAACTGGTTACGCCAGTTCAGCAGCGACATCTCGATCTCGAACACGATCATCCCGCGCGCGCCCGCCACGACATGGTCGAAGGCGCGGTTCTCGAACCGGCTGGCCGACCAGATCCGGAACGGCGCATCCAGATCGCCGAACCAGAACAACAGCGTATCCAGCAAATGCGAACCAAGATCCGGCAGCACCCCGGCTCCCTGATCGCGCCAAACCGAATCGCGGACGTCGCGCGCCGTGCCGTTGCCGTAGGATAGGCGGCACCGGTAGACGCGCCCCAGCTCGCCCGATCGGATCAGGCCCGCCATGCGCTCGAAATGCGGTTCGAACCGGTGATTGTAGGCGGTGTAGCACACCGCGGCGTTCGCCCGCGCCAGCGCGTCGAGCCGCGCCAAGCCGCCAGCGGACGCGAACAGGGGCTTCTCCACCAGCACATGCTTGCCGTGACCGAGCAGCCGTGCCAGCAACTCCAATTTCGGGCCGTCGGGCGTGCAGACCAAAGCGGCGTCGAAGCAGTCGGGTGGCACATCCTCGATGCGCCGCCAGTCGGCATCGGGCGCCACCGGATCGACCGTTCCGACGGCGTCCGCGCCGGCGACCTTCAAGCGCTTGCGGCCTTGATTGCCAAGCCCGACGACGATGATCCGCATGACGTCCCGCTCAGCTCCTGAATTGACAGGCGTTCTCGACCGTGTCGATCCGGGCCAGCAACCCGGCCGGGGTGATCGGATGATTGCCATCGACCTCGCATTCCAAGGCCGCCGCCATGGAGCCCAGGATGCTGGCGACCACCGTCGAGCCGGACGCCAGCATGGACAGCGTCGCGTAGGCCAGCAACGCGTCGCCGGCGCCGACCGCGTCGACCACCCGGTCGACGAAGCTGTCGACCACGAAGAAACTGTCGATCGCCTCGTGATTGGGGTTGCGGCAGGTCAGCACGCCTTTTTCGCCGAGCTTCAGGATCAGCATCCGGCATCGGGCGGTATCGTAGATTTCCGAGGCGAGCGGCCGGATACCGGAATCCTGGTCACCCAGCGCGAAGCGCGCCTCGCGCTCGTTCGGGGTGATGAGGTCGAAGCCCTGGAATTCGGTGATGTTGCCCCACCGGCTGGCGACCTGGCTGTCGGCCACCTTGAATACCCCATCCGCGATGGCGCCGGTCAGGAACGGAATGGTGCGGCGGTTGAAGACGCCATGGCGGAAATCACTGAACACCACCGCATCGGCTGGCTCGGTGCGGATGGTCCGAACCAGCCGCTCGACGATCTCGTCGGAAATCGAACGGTTGTCCAGCGTGTCGATCTTCAGCAGCCGGTAGCCGCCGGCGACGATGGCGTTCTTCTGGGTGGTCGGCCGCGTGGCGTCGACGATGGGCTGGCACCGCACTCCGGCCCCGGCGAGATCCTCGAGCACGAAGTCCTTGAGCGCGTCGTCGCCCAACACGGTCGAGAACACGACCTCGGCTCCGGCCGCCCGCAGATGCTTGGCGACGATGCCGGCCCCGCCGACGAAATCCTCCCGCCCCTGATACAACACGCTCACGGTCGGCGTCTTGGTCTGGCCGCCGATCATCGCGGTCTGGGTATAGCTGTCGACGATGGTGTCGCCAACCACATGGACCCGCAGCCCCCGCAGCCGTTCCAGCGTGCCGCGTAGATCGTCGAAGGTCAGCCGCTCGCCGTCCATCAGGGTCAGCAGCTTGTCGTATTTCAGGCTAGGCGGCTGCAAGTCGATCAGCCTCGAGGACGACAGGACATGATCGCCCGGTGTGAAGATCACCTCCCCGCCATACCCTTGCACCAGCTCCACCTCCTCCTGGGTCTTCGGCGGCAGGCCGCCCGAGACATACTCGTAGCCCTTGGCGTAGAAGTCCGGCTGGAGCCGGTCCAGGGTGCGGAGCGGCTTGGCCTCGGGATCGATGATGACGTAATCGACGAACTCGAAGGCGGCGAGGTTGAGGGCGCGCAGTTCCTGCGGCACATGCGGCCGGTACAGCCCCTTGGAGATGTGACGGTCGGCCGTCAGGCTGGCGACCAGGATGTCGGCCTTGCCCTTGGCGTAGAGCAGATGGCGCAGATGGCCGGGATGCACCACGTCGAACACGCCATGGCACAGGATGACCTTGCGGGCGCGCGGCCAGGGTCCCAGGATCTCGCGCAACTCATCCAGGGTCTTGACCTTGTGGTCGTATTTCTCCGACAGGGCGGACAGCTTACCGGTCATCGGGTTCGCCTCCCAGGCAGGTGAACCAGGTCCGGGTCGCCGTGGCGATCGCCTCCGGATCCCAAAGCGGGGCCTCGCGCCAATAGTCGATGTTGTCCAGCACGCGGCGCACGCCTTCCTCGAAGGACACGCGGGGCTTCCAGCCCAACTCGGCGGTGATGCGGGTGATGTCGGCCCAAGTGCTGTCCGGCTCGCCCGGCCGCTTGGGTATATGAACGGCGTTCCCGCCCAGCAACTCGACCAGTCGGTTGACGGTCTGGGGATCGCCGGCGCCAAGATTGTAGACCCGCCCGACCCGCTCGGTCTCGGCCGCCGCCAGGAAAGCCGCCGCCACGTCGCTGGCGTACAGGAAGTCCCGGCTTTGGGTCCCGTCGCCGACGACGGTGAACGGCCGTCCGGCCAGCTTCTGGCGCAGGAACACGCCGAACACCGCCCCATAGGCGCCAGACGTGCGCGAGCGGATGCCATAGGCGTTGAAGATCCGGATCACGTTGACCGGCAGCCGATAGACTTGCCGCCAGTGCAAGGCGGCTTGCTCACCCTGGTACTTGCTGAGCGCGTAGGGGTAGAGCGGTTGGATCGGGTGGTCCTCGGTGGTCGGCGTGGACGCCAGCCCGTAGCAAGAGGACGACGCCGCGTAGACCAGTTTGGCGACCCCGGCGGCGCGGGCGCATTCCAGCACCCGCACCGTGCCGAGGACATTGGTCGACATATAGTCGTCCGGCCGTTCGATCGACGGAACGATGTCGCCGATGCCCGCGAAGTGGAAAACGTGACGGGCACCCGAGAACAGCCGGTGACCGGGTTCCAGCGCCCGTATGTCGATCTTCTCGAAGGACAGGTTCGGATCGGCCGAGTGGTGGGCGATGTTGGCTTCCCGCCCGCCCACCAGGCTGTCGATCACGCGCACGGCGAAGCCGCGCTCCAGCAACAGGTCGACCATATGGCTGCCGATGAAGCCGGCGCCTCCGGTGACGACCGCGATGGGCCGGGCCACGGAAATGGTGCCGGCGTTGCGGGTGGGTTGGGCGCTCATGCCGCGTGCAGCTTCTTCATGGTCCGGATGTTGTAGTACCGGTCATCGCTCATGCTGTCGGGCAGAAGCCCGTCCTGAAAGGCGCGGCACAGGTCGCGCACCGCGTCCTCGACGGTGTGGCGCGGTCGGAAGCCGAGCACCCGGCTGATCTTGTCGGAATTGATGTGGTAGGAGCGGAGGTCGTCCGACGGCGTGGTGACGATCTCGATGTCACCCTTCTCCGGAAACAGCTCCTGAACCACCCGCCGGACCAGTTCCGCGATCTCCATGATCGTCATGTTCTGTGTGCCGCAATTGAAGGTCTCGTTCGCGACCAAGTGGTCGGGGGCCGACAGCAGCAGCGCGCACAGGTCGACATAGTCCTGGACATGGAGGTTGGGTCGGAGTTGCGCGCCACCGAAGACGGTGATCCGGCCATTGGTCAGGGCATGGTTGGTCAGGATGTTGACGGACAGGTCGAGGCGCTGGCGGGGGGCGTAGCCGCACACGGTGGCGGGGCGGAAGATGACGCCAACGAACGAGTCGTCCGTATGCTTCTTCAGCAGCGGCTCGCACATGCCCTTGTACTTGTTGTACAGGGTGAGCGGCAGCAGCGGATGGTCCTCGGTCACGTCGGGGGCGTCGGACACCCCATAGACCGAACTGCTCGAGGCGTAGACGAACCGTTTGACGCCGGCGTTCTTGGCGGCGATCACGATCGGCTCGAAGGCGTCGAAATTGATCGTGGTGGACAGCCGCTCGTCCAGTTCGAAGCTGGCGTCGTTGGAGATGCAGGCGAGATGCAGCATCGCCTCGTGCCCTTGCAGCGCCGCCGCGAGCTTGGGGGTATCGCGGATATCGCCCCGCACGATGGTGAGGTTCGGATGCTCCTTGGGCAGGAAGCGGTCGCCGAAATACAGGATGTCATAGACGGTGACCCTGTATCCCAACTCCAGGAGCCGCGGCACGAGCAGGCTGCCGCAATAGCCAGCGCCGCCCGTTACGAAGACCGAATCGAACCTTCCGCTCATGACCGCTTCTCCCGGATCCCGACGACTAAGGCCAGCGGCCATGGAAACGGCCGCCGATACCGTGTTAAAGCGCGGCGCGGGTTGCGTTTTGGTTAACGCGCCCTTTCCGTTTGCTGAAAATTCGTATCACGCGCCAGAAGGGCCATCATTCCGCGGCAAGCCGGAGGCGATCGAACGGCAACCGGCGAACGGGCGCTTTGGGAGTGTCGTGCGACCAGGGGCGTGGGGCGCCCCGGACTTACCAGCGTTCGGCCAAGTCACGAAGAAGGTATTCGGCGCGGTTACGCCACGTGTGGTAGGCCATGACATGGCGATGTCCAGCCTCGGCGATCCCCACCCTCCAAGACTCGTCGCGCAGGGCCTTGGCGGCGACCTCCTCGATCGCGTCGAGATCGTAGGGAATGTAATGCTCGTGGGGTGTGAAGTGGCTCTCGATGCCGCTCGGTTTGGTATCCCACAGGGACCGGTTGACCAGCAAGGGCATGCCGCATCCCATAACTTCCATGACGCGCATGTGCATGGTGACCGGGCCGTTGTGGACGTTGACGCGCGTGCGGCAGATGGTGTCGGCGAGGCTGCTCGGACGACTCAGCGTGCCGTAGTAATAGGGATTGAATTCAGGCCACTCCGCCCATTCGGGATTGCCGAAGAAGCCGATATCCCGGGAGACCGTGAGCAACCCGTCGGCGACCCGCTTGCGGTCCTTGAGGCGGATCATGTACTCGTCGATCACGTAGCGGATGTTTTCCGGTATGCTCCTCCGATCGATGCCGTATCCGCGCTTGGCGAAGAATCCGACGATGAATTCGTCGACCTGACGGTTGTCCTGCTTCCAATGCTGAAGGTCGGAAGCCATGAACTCGTCGACCAAGTCGCCGATCCTGCCGATCGGCTGGCCATCGACCTGGATCTCCGTATTCAAGGTATTCGCCCCCAGGGGGCCATACATGTGTCCTATTACGGTGAAGTCGAAAAAAGGGTCGAGCCGCCGCGGATGGAATGTGGTTGGATCACAGGCTGGCAACAGATGACCGAAGCGCTCGGGCTCCAAATGCTCGAACCCCGTGAGTATGGGATCGGTGACCATATAGACGGCGAAACTGCCCGTCGCGTTTTCCGTCACCCGACGCCCATGGACGATATGGTTGAAAACCCAGGCGACGTGCCGGACCGGCTCATTGAAGTTCGTGATCTGGTCGCGGAAGCGATCGATTTCCAGAACGACGTCCGGCTTGTAGTTGTCGACGAAGCACGCGAGGTTGGGTCCCGACAAGGGCGGCCACGACACGAAAGCCTGGACGCCGAGTTGCTCCAGCCCGCGCTTCAAGCCCATCGTCACGCTGATGTAATGATGATCTGGTATCGAGAAGATCGCGACACGTCTTATCGGCGACATGAATAATTCCATTCCGAGACTTGAGGCCGCGTCTACCGCGCCGGATCGATCCGTTTGCCGCAGCAAAGCGCGAAGATGTAGTGCGCCATGGCGTGATAGCCGGTGTGCAGGACCTCGTCGTTCATGGCGAACATGAACACGTTGGTGAAGTGGCGCGCCATCAGCGCCTTGAGCTCGCGCTGATCCTTGCAGTTGACGTGACCCTCACGGCTGTGGGCCGAGGCGTGGGCTTGCGACTGCAGCGAAGGCATGCCGATCACGAGCGTTCCCGAGGGGGTCAGCGGCTCGATCATGTGACGCAGGAACACATCCTCTTGCTCGGCCGGGATATGTTCGAGCACGTCGAGCGCGTAGGCTCCGTCGAAACTGCCGGCGACAGGCCCGGCCATGATGTCGTGCAGGAGGCAATCGATCGGCCATTTCGGCGACAGGGTCGCGCGCGCCGATTCGATGAAGGCGGGATCGAAGTCGACGGCCGTCACCCTTCCAACCGACTGGGCGACGACGCGGGTGGCGAAGGCGTCGCCACACCCGACCTCGAGGGCATGCCCGCTCCCCTCCAGCATCTTGGCCACGAACTTGTATCGGGCGAACATGAAGGCGAGACGCTTGGGATCGTCGTGGTACGCCCAGCTCGTCATGTATCCCATTTTCTGAAGCCCCACCTCCCGCATCAGCTGGATGGCCGGTTGGTATTGCGGCTCGCCGCCATCACGCGTGCTCATGGCGCGCCTCTCCCGCGTCGTCCCGCCGCCGGCCGCTGATCCAGCGCGGCGAGGATGTTTTCAAGCGTCAATCCATGGGACGCCAGCACGTCGGCATGGCTGCCGTGGACGTGGGTGAACTCGTCCCGCAAGGCGAAGTGGTGGAGCCGGGTGTCGGCGTCCATGTCCCAGGCGATCCGTTTCACCATGGGTCCGAGGCCGTTCTGGCACGAGGTTTCCTCGATCACCACCACGCGGCGGTAAGACGCCAGGATGGCGCGCAGCCCCGCCGAATCGAGCGGCTTCAGCGTGTGGACGGACACCAGGGAAGCCGGCTCGCCCCGCTCCGCCAGCGCGTCAGCGGCTTGCTGGGCCAGCCGCATGATGCCGCCATGCGCCAGGATGCAGGTTTCGGCTCCGGGGACGCGGCGCAGGAAGCGCAGCTTGCCGAACAGGAACGGATCGGGCGCGTCCCGGGTGAGCACCGGTTCGCCCGCCTTTCCCAAGCGCATGTAGATCGGGCCGCCCGTTTGGACCGCGCAGTGGCGGGTGGCGGCCTCGACCTCGAGGGGGTCGCACGGTGATATCACGGACAGGTTGGGGATGCCGCAGGCGATCGCCACGTCCTCCTGGGCGTGGTGGGTGCCACCCAGGACCGAATAGGCGACACCGCCGCCGATGCCGACGATGGTGACCGGCAGGTTTTGGTAGGCGAGATCGTTCCGCACCATCTCGAACGGACGGTAGAGCGCGAAGGTGGCGATCGTGTAGGCGAAGGGGCGCAGACCGCGCATCGCCATGCCGGCGGTCATGCCGATCATCACCTGCTCGGCCACCCCGGTGTTGACGAAACGCTCGGGAAAGGCGTCCCGGAACTTCTGGATGCTGCCGGCGGGCGAGATGTCGGCCACGACGATGCAAAGCCGCGGGTCCCGCTGACCCAGTTCGTGGAAGGTGTCGGCGAAGCTATTCCTCATGATCCACCACCAGGCGCGGTGCCCCCGCCTGACCCAACCTCCCGAAGCCCCGCCTTGGCGATCCTATATTCCTCGGCGTCCGGCGAGCGGTAATGCCAGATCGGAACATTCTCCATGAAGGCCACACCCCTGCCCTTGATGGTCCGGCCAACCACGAAGAAGGGAACACCGCCGCGCCGCGACTGGAAGGCGTCCACCAAGGCACCCGCGTCATGACCATCGACGGAGGCCACCTCCCAGCCGAAGGCGGCGATCTTGTCGACGATCGGATAGAAATGCGGATGCGTCTCGCTGGTCCGCCCAAGCCCCTGGAAATCGTTGAGATCGAGCAGGCAGACGAGATTGTCGAGTCCCAGGTTGGCGGCCATCATCAGGGCTTCCCAGACCGACCCTTCCTGCATCTCGCCATCGCCGACCAGCACGAAGACCCGCCGGTCCTCGCGCTTCAGCTTGTCCGCGTAGGCCATGCCGAGGCCGATCGCCAAGCCATGCCCGAGCGAGCCCGTGGAGGCCTCGATGCCGGGGGTCCCGTAATCGGGATGACCGCCCAGCCGGCCCTCGGGTTTGCAGTTCAGTTCAAGATCCTCGGATGACAGGACGCCGAGCCTCTCCAACACGGCGTACTGCGCCATGCAGCCATGACCCTTGGACAGGATGAAGGTGTCCGAACTCGCGCCATTTCGATCGCGTCGCATCAGCCCGAAATAGATCGCGTCCACCATCTCCAGGCAGGAGAAGGCGGGGGCGATGTGCATGGCGGCGAGATTGCGCGACAGGTCGAGGATGCGATGGCGGAGTTCCAGGCAACGGCGCCGAGCCGCCGCGACATCGAACCGACCATCCCGCGGCGGGACCGACGCGGTCGGCGTATCGGTATCGGACACGAGCATGGACGCCTATCCCCGCATGACGTATTGCGTTGGCCAAGTCTTCAGCGCGTCGAAGTGGCGCTTCCCCCAGTCGACCATCTCGGCCAGCCCATCCTCCCAGCCGATCTCCGGCTGCCAGCCGGTGTCCCGGCGAATTGCCGACGAATCGAGCCAGTAGCGGCTGTCCTGGCCAAGGCGATCCTCGGTCATGTCGCACAGCCGCTCGAAGGGGATGTCCAGCGCCTCGGCGGTCAGCTCGACCACCCGGCGGATCGAGGTCGGCTGTTCGGGGCCGCAGTTGTAGACGGTGCCCAACGGAGCCTTCTCGCACACCATGTGAATGGCGCGGGCCAGATCGCGCGCGTGGAGATAGGACTTCTCCGCGCGGCCACCGCCATGCAGCGGCAGCTTTTCGCCTTTCAGGCCGCAGACCACCGCCTTGGGAATGACCCGATGCAGAAGCTGCCCCGGGCAATAGGCGTTGGAGGGCCGGATGATGTTCATCGGCAGCTTCAGGAAACGATGCACCGAGATCAGGTAGAGATCGAACGCCGCCTTGGAGGCGGCGTAGGGGCTGGTCGGCTTGATCGGGTCGTCCTCGGTGGCGGGATGGTCGCACGATCCATAGAGTTCCGACGTGCCGATCTGGATGAAGCGTTCGACATAGTCGCGCTTCATCAGCTCCTCGGTGAAGCGCACGAGACCCATGCTGTTGGTCTCGAAGAAGCGCCAGGAATTCTTCCAGGAGACGGCCCCTTCGCCTTGGGCGGCGAAGTTGATGATGATCTCCGGACGCTCGCGGTCCAGTAGCTCGAACAGGAGATCGAGTTCATAGGTCACGTGCCGGGCATGGTATTCGTAGTTCGGCCGGTCCTCGATCCCGAGCGAGAAGGGAGCGGGCCGTAGGGGATTGCGTCCGACCCCGATGACCTTCCTGGGTTCCGCGTGGTCGAGAAGATAGAACGCGGTGTGGATACCGAACGAACCACCGCCACCCAGAACGACGTAAGTCTTGCCCATGCTTCCCCCGACAACGGTTCGCGCCGGATCGGCCCATCGAACCAGAAGAATTAGACTTAAGTATTAACCACTATGTTGAAACCGATATTAACCAATCGGTTCAGACCAAGCAAGTTCCGTCTCGTCCCGGTACCGCATCGACTCCTCAACGGGCCGAACCTCTTCCGATTTGAGGGAGCGGGCCAGGATCAAGGCGACGGCGGCGGGCAGCGTCGCGACCACGGCGTCGGGCCTCTCAGGGCACCCTTCGCGATAGCCCCGGTCGATGAGGATGGTGAAACAGCCGGCTTGCCGGCCGGCGGCGACATCGCTCCACCGGTCACCGACCATGTAGCTGATGGACAAGTCGATACCGTGGCGCGCGGCGGCGTCGCGCAGCAGGCCCGGTTTCGGCTTGCGGCAGGAACAGCCTTCGGTCTGGCCATGGGGGCAGACTAGGATGTCGTCCACCGGCGCGCGGCGGCGGAGCCGGTCGTTCATCGCCGCGACGATGGCCGGATCGACCAGCTTGTTGCCGATGTCGGGCTGGTTGGTGACGACGATGGTCGGGAAGCCGGCCCGCCGCAGCGTCGCCACGGCGGCGGCGGAGCCGGGCAGTAGCCGGAAGTCCTGGAGCCGCCGGGGAGCGAAAGCCTTGCCATCGCGCACCAGCGCGCGATTGAGCACGCCGTCGCGGTCCAGGAAAACGGCCGCCCCACCCGTCACAGGCAGGTCCCTGGTTCCGGCAGGGGGTTGAATTCGTGCTCCATGAGAAGAACAGACCCATCCCAACACTTCACGAGGATCCCACGATTCGACACATCCAGCACCCGGCCCGGCTCCAGGTTGGCCGGAGCTGGCGGACCAATCCCGGCGCGCCACACCTTGACCGGAGAGCCGCCGGCCTGGCAGTGGGCGCCGGGATAGGGATGGCTCAAAGCCCTGACGAGGTCGAAGATCGCCTTGGCGGACATGCGCCAGTCGATCTCGCCGTCCCGCGGGCCACGCTTCCGCCAGACGGTCGCGCGGCCGTGATCCTGGGGCACCGCCACGGTGGTACCGGCTCCAATCCCGGCCATGATGTCCCCGATCTGGACGAGGGCGGTTTCGGCCACGCGCGCGTAGAGTGTCCGCGCGGTGTCGTCGGGGTGGATGATGACCGGGCGCTGATCGAGGATCGGTCCGGTGTCGGCGCCTTCATCCATCAGAAAGAAGGTCGAGGCGGTTTCGGACAATCCCAGCGCCAAGGCCCAGATCAGGGGATGACGGCCGCGGTTGTTCGGCAGCGCCGCCGGATGATAGCCGATCACTCCCTTGGGCGGGATGTCGAGCACGGCCTTCGGCAGCAGCCGGGACCAGCCGACGCAGCAGATCACATCGGGAGAGAGATCGCGGAGGAAATCCGCCATCGCCGCCGAGTTCCCGTCATCCGCGAAGTGGATGGGGCAATCCGCCTCCATCGCCAGATCCGCCAGGGATCGGAAATCCGCGTTGAACGGGGAGGCCTCGCGGGTCACGACACCGACGGGTACCGCCACGCCCGACGTCAACAGGCGGCGCAGCAGGGCGTGGCTGAGCTCGACACATCCGATGAAGGCGAAGCGCGGACCCATGTTCACTCCAGCAGGGCCCAATCGATCGGCGCGCCCGCCGCCACGGCGACGGCCGTCCGGCGACCCAGCAGATAAGGCAGGACGGCGGGCGACAATCCCGTCCCGGGCCGCTTCGCGGTGATATCCGCCGCCGTGAGCAGGGTGCCGGC
Source organism: Skermanella stibiiresistens SB22 (assembly GCF_000576635.1). Lineage (GTDB taxonomy): Bacteria > Pseudomonadota > Alphaproteobacteria > Azospirillales > Azospirillaceae > Skermanella > Skermanella stibiiresistens. The sequence continues at coordinate 207,622 of NZ_AVFL01000001.1, read as the reverse complement.
CGACAGGTCCCGCGTGGCCACCAGGCTCTTGCGCATGGTGGCGCGGGTTCCGGCCTCGCTCGGCCGCGATTTCTTCACGCCATCGCCCAGCGCCCGCTCCACCGTGCGGATGCCGGTGATCAGGTCGGCCAATTCGGCGGGTTCCAGCGAGGCGGGGTGATCCGGACCCGGCAGTGTCCGATCGAGCGTGAAATGCTTCTCGATCATCACGGCACCCAACGCCACAGCCGCCAGGGCCACCGCGACGCCCTCCGTATGGTCGGAATAACCGACCGGGAGGTAGAAGGCGGCCGTCATGGCCGCCATGGCCCGCAGATTGGCCTCGACCGGATCGGCGGGGTAGTTGCTGAGACAGTGTAGCAGGATGACATCGGTACAGCCGGCCGCCGCGATGTGGGACACCGCCACCGCGACCTCGGCCATGTCGGCCATGCCGGTGGAGAGGATGATCGGGCGCCGCTTGGCCGCGACGTGAGCCAGGAAAGGCAGATTGGTCAACTCGCCCGACGGGATCTTGAAACCGGCGACATCGAGACCGTCGAGCAGATCGGCGGCCCGCTCGTCGAACGGGGAGGACAGGAAGAGGATACCGCGCTCCGCGCAGTGGCGTTGCAGCCGCACATGCGCTTCGGCGTCCAGTTGCAGCCGGCGGAGCATCTCGTGCTGGCTTTCCACCGTCCCGGTGGTGACCTTTTGGTAAGCCGCTTTCGGCGCGTCGACGGTCGCCAGGCGATCGGCGTCGAAGGTCTGGAATTTGACCGCGTCGGCGCCGGCTTCGACCGCGGCGTCGATCAGCCGAAGCGCCATGTCGAGATCGCCGTTATGGTTGACGCCGGCTTCGGCGATCACGAAGCAGGGCATGCCCGAGCCGATCCGGCGGCCCGCGAGTTCGACGGTCGTCATGTCATGTCGTCCATTGCCTGCGTCGTTCCTCGAGGGTCGCCGCTCGGAAACAGGTCCGAACCCTGGAGATCATGGAAGCGTTTTTCGATCAACCCACGGCCGAGCGGGGCATCACGCAGCACCCGGACGATCCGTCCCGCGGCATGGCCGTCGCCATAGGGATTTTCCAGGCCGGCGAGGCTGGTCCGGAAACCGGGCTCCAGCGCTTGGGCGATGCCCGCGGCGATCTCCCCGCTCGTCACGGCGACATCGATGACGTTGCGGGCGCGCACCCGGCCGCGCTGACGCGTGCCGATATTGACGACCGGCAGGCCGAAGCTGGGCGCCTCGATGATGCCGCTGGAGGAATTGCCCACCATGGCGGCCGCGTGGGTCATCATGGAGAAGTAATCCTGGCTTCCCAGGTCGCGCACCGCCATCGCCTCGGGGTGTTCGGCGACATACCGTTCGATGGCGCCCATCACGGTTCGACCAGAGGTATCGGCGTTCGGGAACGTGAACAGCGTCGGATGCCGCAAGCGATCGAGAGCGGTCAGCAACTCGCCGATCTGACGCGCGGTGTCACCATATTCGAGCGTGACGGGGTGGAAGGTGACCAGCAGGGGTCGTGGCTGGAGGGCGATGCCAAGACGGGCCGCCAACTCGATGGCGTTGGTCGGCTGATGGCCGCGGATCGTGTCCAGACCGGGCGCGCCGGTCACGAACACCCGGTCGGGCCGCTCGCCCATCTGGACGACGCGGTTCCGGTATGTTCGCGTGCTGACCAGATGCAGATGGCTCAGCTTGGTCAGGGAATGGCGGATCGGATCGTCGATCAGGCCCTCGGTCAATTCGCCACCATGGATGTGGGCGATCGGCAGGGCGAACGGCAAGGCGGCGATGGCGGCCGAGAACATTTCGTAGCGATCGCCCAACAGGAGCAGAATATCGGGCCGTTCACGGCCGAAGCATTGGGAAAAGCCGGCCACCCCGAGCGAGATCGATTTCGCGATGGCTTCCGGCGTGTCGGAGGCGAGCAGCGTCTCCACCCGTTCCGTGATGGGAAAGCCGTCGGCGTGGATTCGCTCCACGGTGTCCCCGAAAGTTGCCGACAGGTGCATCCCGCACACCATCAAGCGCAAATCCAGATCCGGTTCCGCCTGGATGGCTTTCAGGACCGGCCGGTAGATGCCGTAATCGGCCCTGGAGCCGGTGACAACCGCGATCGATCGCCTCGCCATGGGAAGGCTCCTCACGCCGGAACGGCGGCCATGGACGGGATCAATCCCGGTCCGCTCGGAAGATTGACCAAGCGCGTGGCCCGGTCGCGCGCGACCGGGAAGCCCGCTCCCGCGACCGGCGCCGCGGCGAACATCCGAAGTTCGGGCAGCGGCCGCCAGCAGGGGCGGGTTTGGATGCCCGAGGCGTTGGCCCGCTCCAGAAAGTCCCGAGCCAGCGCCTGGGTATCGAACAGGACGCCGTTGAGCCAGTAATTGCTCCTCGCGTGGTCCGGTTCGCGCAGGAAGGCGGCGCCCCTGACATCGGCCAATACCTCCTCGTAGAGGGTGGCGAGATGGCGTTTGCGGGCGACGAACCCGTCGAGCGATTCCAATTGCGCGCAACCAAGCGCCGCGTTGAGATTTGGCATCCGATAATTATAGCCGACCTCGTCGTGGTCGTATTCCCAGCCATGGGGAATCCGCGCGGTGGTGCCGAGATGCTTCAATCGGCGCGCCAAGTCCGCGTCATCGGTCAGCAGGGCGCCGCCGCCGCCGGTCGTCAGGGTCTTGTTGCCATTGAAGCTGAGCATCGCCACGTCGCCCAGCGAGCCGCAAGGGCGCCCGCGATAGGAACTGCCGAGCGCCTCAGCCGCGTCTTCCACCACGGGTAAGCCATGTTCCGCGCCAATCGCCAGCAGCGCATCCATGTCGGCTGGATGGCCGAACACGTGGACCGCCACCATGGCAGCGACCCGGCGCCCACTGGCCCGGTGCCGCAACGTGGCGCCGTGACCTTGGCATTCCGTCTTGAGAAATGCCGAGACGGTGGCGCCATCGAGCGCCAGGGCCGTTTCGTCCACATCGCAGAAGACCGGTTCGGCACCACAATGGACGATGGCGTTTGCGGTGGCGACGAAGCTGATGGCCGGGCAAACGACGAGATCGCCCGCCCTCACACCGAGCGCGTGGAGAGCCAGGTGCAGCCCGACGGTGCCATTCGCGGTCGCCACCGCGAAGCTCGCGCCGCATCGGGCGGCGAGTTCCCGCTCGAAGCGGTCGACATAGGAACCCACCGACGAAACCCAACCGGTATCGATGCAATCCTTGACGTAGCGCCACTCGTTGCCTTGGAAACAGGGTTCATGGAGCGGGATCGAACCGCTCAGGCCAAGACGATCCCGGTAGAACGCGATCAAGGCCTCGGTCGGATCGGTTTCCCGACTCCCCATCCCACCGACGCCCACGGCAAGCGCTCCGCTCAAGCCCATTGGGCACTGGCTTCCGCGAAGGCCGGCCCGACCCGCTTGCTCCTCGCCTGATCGTATTGTTCGGGAGTTCCGATGTCGATCCAGTCCTCGTGGATGGGGAAGCTGCCGACCCGCATCTCGTTCTCGAGCAGCATGTTCACGACATCCGGCATATCGATCCGAACGCCGCCGCCGATCAGGTCGAGCACCTGTGGCGACAGGATATAGGCTCCGGCATTCACGAACAGCGTGAATTCCGGCTTTTCCCTCAATGATAGGACACGGCCGTCGGCGATCTCCGCGACGCCATAGGGCATCACATAGGTTTCCCGTTTCGTGGCCATGGTGATGACGTTGTCTTCGACACCGTGAAACCGGCGCATCTCGCCCAGGGGCACGTCGGTCAGGAGATCGGCGTTGATGACCAGGAAGGGGGCCGATGGTTTCACTGGCAGCAGGCTGAGCGAACCGGCCGTTCCCAGCGGTTCCTTCTCGATGATGAAGTGGACCTTGTCCTGATAGCGCGGAACCGCCTGGATCGTGTCCATGATCATCTGACTTTTATAGCAAAGGGTCAGATAGATCTTCGTGAAGCCATCGCTCAACAGTCGGTCGAGCATGATGAACAGGATGGGTTCGCCGCCGATCCGCAGCAAAGGCTTGGGGGTATGCTCCGTCAGCGGACGCAGCCGGGCGCCGAGACCGCCCGCCATGACCACCGCGACGACCTCGCTCGGGCATACCAAATGATGCATGAATTCGCGGATGAACCGAATGTCGACCAAGTGCCCGTCGCCATCCACGATCGGGATCTGGAAGCATCTTGTCCGCTCGATCAACTCGATGATCTCGGCATTGGTCATGCCGACCCGCCCAACGACTGGGTTGGTGCTGATCATCTTCTCGATCGGATCGTTCAGGCTGAGCTTGTCCAGAATGGCGTAACGAATATCGTAGTCGGTCATCACACCGATGAATCGGCCGTCATCATCCACCGCCAGGAGGATCTTCTCCGCCGCTCTGGTCATGAGTTCGATCGCCTTGATCAAAGGCGTGTCGGTTCGAACGATCAGGGCTTCTAAACGGTGATTGGCCATCGCACCGGGAACAGTTTCGACCTACGACATTCGTGACGGGTGGACCTGTCCGCTGTCATGGCAGCTTGGCCGAACAGCCGATCCCGTCACCACGAGGCCCACAGTGTCACCGCCTGATGGTTTCGAATTAATTAAGAAAAGCTGGAGCCGGATTAGTCACAGGATCTCGCGGACGGTCATGAAGGCTTCGGCGGCGGCACAGCCGGCGGTGCCGCCGCGGAATGCCGCCAAGGCCCGGATCGTCGTCTCGCTGCGTGGGAACGGAAACTCCGCCATTTCGCTCTCGTAGAACCGCATCGCCGCGATCTTGCCATCGAGATGAGGCGTGATGTCGATGAACAGGTTGGGCTGGAAGGCCGGCATTCCGGGCGCGATCTGAAATTCGGTTTCCGAAGGCGTCTCATAGACCCGAACCCGGCGGACGGTGGGTTGGCGAAACCATTTGGCACACGCGGCACAGGCGTCGAACACGACGGCGTGGTCGCTGTGGATATCGCCCCGGAACGGTAGATAGAGGGTATCGGCGCCGATGGCGCGGACCACCTCTCCGATCCTTCCGACCAGTTCGGCGCGTGGAACCGTGTCGAGCCGGGCTGTCGGAAAGCCCAGGCCATGGACATCGTTGAAGCCGTAGTGGCTGGCGACCGCGTCGATTTCCCCTCGGCGCGCCGCCAAACGCTCGGCCGGCACTCCAGGTCCGGGCGTCATCTCCGTGACGATCAGCCAGTGGATGGAGTCACCTTCCGCGCGATGACGGAGCAGCGCGCCGCCACAGCCAAGGGTCTCGTCATCGGGATGGGGGGCGACCGCAAGGACGCGACTCATGGCGGACTCCAGGTTCTGATGGCCCATTTCAGGCGAGCCATGTTCATCGAAAGGGAATGGACGCCATCACACGGCGTAGGATCTGGCCCGGCCCGGCCGGCGTTCCGCCGCTGTCCGGAACCAGTCGACGGTCCGTTCGATCCCCAGGCGGAACCCGTCCGCACCGCCGTATCGCGGTCGCCAGCCGGTCAGCCGGATGGCCTTCGCGTTGTCCGCCCAAAGACGCTCGACCTCGCTTCCGGCGGGGCGGACGCGCTGTTCGTCCAGGATCACCTCGACCGGCTGGCCGACGACCTCGGCGATGATGTCGAGCGTGGCGCCGATTGAGACCTCGAAGTTGCTCCCGATATTGACGACCTCGCCGATGGCCCCTTCGGACCGCGCCACGGCGATGAAGCCTCGCGCCGTGTCCTCGACGAAATTGAAGTCGCGGGTTGGGGTCAGGGACCCCAGGCGTATCGAGGTCGCTCCGGCCAGCAGCTGGTTGATGATCGCGGGGATCACGGCGCGCGCCGACTGGCGGGGCCCATAGGTGTTGAACGGCCGGATCACCGATACGGGCGTGCCGAAGGACCGGTGATAGGATAGGGCGAGCTGATCCGCGCCGATCTTGCTGGCGGCATAGGGCGATTGCGCCGCCAGCGGATGCCGCTCGTCGATCGGCACGTATTGGGCCGTGCCATAGACCTCGCTGGTGGAGGTCTGGACGATCCGGGAAACCCCGGCGTCCCGAGCCGCCTGCAAGACGTTGAGCGTGCCCATCACATTGGTCTCGACATACTGCGCCGGCGCCACATACGAATAGGGAATGCCGATCAGCGCCGCCAGATGCATGACCGTGTCGCGGCCGCGGACCGCTTGGGCGACCGCCCACGGATCACGGATGTCACCCGCCACCACCTCGACGGAAGCCAGCAGGTCCGGCGCGATGTCGTCAAGCCAACCCCAGCCGCCGAGCGAGTTGTAATGCACCTGGGCTCGGACGTCCCACCCTTCGCGGACCAGCGTTTCGACCAGATGGGAACCGATGAAGCCCCCGGCTCCGGTCACGAGAACCTTTCCTGTCATCGTCGCCCCTCCCTTCGTCCGCGCCGGCCCCCGGTGACTTGCCAGTCCCCGAGGTCCGGCGCACCCCGGAAGCCGGCCTGGATTGGCAACGAATGTCAACACTCATCGCGCTCAAACCGCCGGGCAGGGACATCCATTCGAGGTGACTGGCCGATCACACCTACCCCATCTCGACTGATGGAAAAACCATACCCCGACAGGAATATCACGTGAACCTGGATCAAACAGGCGTGACGTCAGGGGTTGTTCATATTTTCTTAAGCATATGGTTCGAACATTTCATATTTTCCGCGATTGTACCGGAAAATGGAAGACCGTGACTTGGAAATCCGTGGCTGTGGCATTGGCCTCCCAGTGAACTTGGCAGTGAATCCGGCCGCGGCATCCGTCGCGAAACGGATCTTCAACTCGCGGATATCACGACGTGGCGGAAACGGGGACAGACAGCGTGACCGGAACTATTTACGTTATCGCCGAGATGGCATACTCGCACGACGGTTCGGTCGACTTGGCTGAACGGATCGTCCGCGATGCGGCTTCGGCCGGTGCCGACGCCATCAGCATCCATATCACCCACATGCCGGATTACATGGTGCGGGACTATGGCACCGGGGCCGGGCGCGTCTCGGCTGGCAAAGAGACCAGCCCCATCTACGACTATCTGTGCGACATCAGCCTGTCATTCGATCAATGGGAGCGGGTCGCCGCCGTCGCGCGCGAGGTCGGGCTCGATCTGGTCATCATGCCCAACGATGGCCCCAGCCTCGATTTCGCGGTGACCCTGTCCCCCGACGCGCTGGTCGTGCCACCGGCCTGCTTCGAGGAGCACGACTTCATTGACGCGGTCGGCCGCCAGGGGACGCCGATCTATCTGCGCGTCGGCGGCGCCACCCTGGGCGAGATCGAGTCGGTGATCGAGCGGCTTCGCGCGACCGGCGCCGGCGCCATCACCTTGCTCTACGGTCATCAGAACTATCCGACCAGCATCGCGGACACCAGCCTCCGCTTTCTCGAATGCCTGCGGAACAGCTTCGGCCTGCCGGTTGGCATCGCGGATCACGTCGACGCCGACGACGACTTCGCCCTCATGGCTCCGCTGCTCGCGATCCCGCTCGGCATCACCTGCATCGAGAAGCACATCACCCATGACCGCGCCAAGCGCGGCGAGGATTTCGAGTCGGCCCTGAACGGGGACGAACTCGCCCGGCTGGTCACGCTGGTGCGCAAGGCCGAGATGGCGCTCGGCGTGCCCCACGCGGCCGGCCTCGACGCCTCGTCGCGCAAATACCGAGGCAACGTCCGCAAACGCCTCGTGGCGGCCCGCGCCATCGCCGCTGGCGAGACCATCACCGCCGACGCGCTGATCGCCAAGCGATCCGACGCTGGGGTTTCCCCGGCTCACAAGGCGCTCTTCGTCGGCTCCACCGCCCGCACCGGCATCGCGGCCGATCAGGGCATGGCGTTCGACCTTATCGTCGGGGCGGCCCCATGAGGGTGGGGATCCTCCTGTCCGTGCGCGAGAAGGCGACCCGACTGCCCGGAAAGGTGCTGAAGCCGCTGGGAGACGGCAACGTCACCCAGTTCCTGCTGCGCCGGTTGAAGGAGTCCCGAAGGGCCGACGCGATCATCGTGGCGACGTCGACGGACCCGCGGGATCAGGTGCTGTGCGACATCGCCGCCGCCGAGGGTGTCGCCTGCTTCCGCGGCAGCCTGGACGACAAGCTGGTGCGCTACCGCGATGCCTGCCGGATGTTCGACCTGGATTTCGCCGTCGTCGTGGACGGCGACGATCCTTTTGTGTCGATCGACCACATCGACCGCCTGATCGCCCACGCGGAAGCGGCGCCCATCGATTTCGTGACGTTCGACGGACTGCCCTTGGGCGCCACCGGCTTCGGTCTCGCGGCGTCGGCGCTCGAACGCGTCTGCAAGGACCGTCCGGAGTCCAACACCGAAGTTTGGGGAAGCCTCTTCCTCGGTGATCCGGCCTTCGCCTGCGGCCGGATCACCGAGACGGATGACCGATACCACCGGCCCTGGTTGCGCATGACGCTCGATTACGAAGAGGACTACCGGTTGTTCAGGGCGGTCGTCGACGGCCTGTCGGCCCAGGGACTCGCTCCCACCTTTTCGAACATCATGGTTTTTCTCGCCGATCATCCGGAGATCGCCCAGATCAACCAAGGCGTGCAGCAAGCCTATGAGACCCATTTGCGGTCATCGGAAATCAGCGCGGAAATCGGCGCGGACGCGAGGATCGGAGCATGAGGTTTCTCATCGTCGGCCTTGGTTCCATGGGTAAGCGGCGGATCCGCTGCCTGAAGAGCCTTGGTTTCGAAACCATCGTCGGCTATGACCCGCGCGCCGACCGGCGGACCGAAGCGGCCGAGCGGTACGGGGTGGAGAAGATCGCGGACTGGGCCGCCGCCGCGGCGCTGCCAGTGGACGCCTGGATCATTTCGACGCCTCCCGACACCCATGTCGATTACGCCTTGCGGGCGACCGAACGCGGCATCGCCTTCTTCACCGAGGCGAACGTCACCGATCCGCGTTCTGGCGAATTGATCCGCCGCGTCGCGGAGGCCGGGACGGTCGGCGCCCCGTCCTGCACCATGCGCTACTTCAAGGGGCCCCTGCGGATCAAGGAATTGGTCGCGGCCGGCGTGATCGGCCGGCCTTTGATCTTCACCTATCAATGCGGCCAGTATCTTCCGGATTGGCACCCCTGGGAGAGCTACAAGGACTTCTACGTGTCGAAGCGCGAGACCGGCGCCTGCCGGGAAATCGTGCCATTCGAGCTGGCGTGGCTGACCGACGTGTTCGGTGAGGTCGAGACCCTGTCCTGCCTCAAGGACAAAGTCGGCGACATCGACTGCGATATCGACGACGTCTATCAGATGCTGCTGCGCTTTCGGACGCGCGTGGTCGGGCATCTTCTGGTGGATGTCATCGCCCGGCCGGCAGTGCGCTGCTTCCGCCTCAATGGCACGGAGGGGACCATCGAGTGGGACCATACGCTCAACCGCCTGCGCGTGTTTCGGGCGTCCGAGAACGCATGGACCGACGAGGCGCTGACCGACGCCACGGTCGAGCGGGGTTATATCCACGCCGAGGAGCCCTATGTCGCGGAGATGGCCGACTTCGTGGCGGCGGTCCGCCGCGAGCGGCCGTGGCCCTTTCCGCTCACGGATGACGAACGCGTTCTCGACCTGCTGGTCCGCGCCGAAGCCAGCAGCCTTGACGGCCGGCATGTCTGACCGGGAGCGTCCGATGACCCAACCCACCGCGAACCCCGCCCACGCCGTGATCCCCGGTGGCGCCCACACCTATAGCAAGGGCGACGACCAGTTCCCCGCGACCGCGCCGCGCTTCCTGGAGCGGGGCGATGGTGCCCATGTGTGGGATGACCGGGACCGCCGATTCCTCGATTGGACCATGGGCTTGCGGACCATGACCCTGGGTTATCGCCACGCCGCCGTCATCGAAGCCGCCGTGGAGCAGATCTGGAAGGGCTCCAATTTCGGTCGTCCGTCGCGGATCGAGATGGAGACGGCCGAGGATCTGCTGGCCCTGTTGCCCAGCGCCGACATGGTCAAGTTCGGCAAGAACGGATCCAACGTCACCACGGCCGCGGTGAAACTGGCCCGCGCCCACACCGGACGCGACCTGGTGGCGATCTGCCTGGATCATCCATTCTTCTCGTTCGACGACTGGTTCATCGGCGCCACGCCCTGCCACAGCGGCGTGCCCCAGGCGATCCGGGATCTCACCGTCGGCTTCCGCTACAACGACCTGGACAGCGTGCGTCGTCTGTTCACGGAACATCCGGGTCGGATCTCCGCCGTGATCATGGAGGCCGCCACGAGCGAGCCGCCACGGGACGGCTTCCTGCACGCGGTCCGTTCGCTCTGCCGAGACAACGGGGCCCTGTTCATCCTGGACGAGATGATCACCGGGTTCCGCTGGCATCGGGGCGGGGCCCAGGCGTTCTACGATCTGGACCCCGATCTCAGCACCTTCGGCAAGGGCATGGGCAACGGGTTCGCGGTTTCCGCCCTCGTCGGCAAGCGCGAGATCATGGAGCTTGGCGGCATCGGCCACAAGCGGCGGCGCGTCTTCCTGATGTCCACGACGCATGGCGCGGAAAACCACGCGCTGGCCGCCGCGCGCGCCGTGATGCGCGTCTATGGGGAACAGGATGTGATCGGGCACATGTGGCGCGTGGGCGCCGCCTTGATCGAAGGACTCAACGAGGCCGCGCGGAACTCCCGTGTCTCCGATCATTTCACCGCCTTCGGCTATGCCTGCGGTCCCCAATTCGCCTGTCGCGACCGCGATGGCGCGATCTCGGCGCCGATGCGCACCCTGTTCCTCCAGGAGATGGCGCGCCATGGCGTGATCATGAACTACGTGGCACCCAGCCTGGCCCATGGCCCGGCGGAGGTGGACGTGACCTTGGAGGCGGCGCGCCGGGCACTCGGCGTCTACGCCCGGGCATTGGAGGGCGATGTCGGAAGCCTGCTGGAGGGACCGCCGCTCAAACCGGTTTTCCGCGAGTACAATTGATGGCGGAAACCTCGACCACGCGGGACGAGGCGATACGCGATCTCCGCGGACTCTTGGCCCGACTGCAGGACGCGCCGCACGACTCCACGCTGTGGGCGGCTCTGCCGTCGATGCTTTCAGGATACCCTGAACTGGCATGCCATCTTGGCACCAAAGCCTTTGAACTCGGTCGCTTGACCGATGCGGAGTTGTTGTATCAGAGGTCGCTCACCGAGGCGCCAGACTTCCTGGAAGCGCACCTCAAGTTGATCGACCTGCTGGAAGCGGGCAACCGTCTGAGCGAAGCCGAGACAGCCTGTGGCGCGATGGTGCGGGCGGTCCCTGTCGTTCCATCCATGCTGCTGCGGCTCGCGCGAGCGCAGACTTCGGTGATGCGGTACGACCGGGCCATCGAGACTCTGGATGCCCTTCTCGAACTGGATCCACTCAATCCCGAAGCCTGGCTGCTGATGGGCGAAGTCGCGGCCAATTCATATGATCGCATCGATCTGGCAGTGTCGGCTCACGATCGCGCGGTCGAACTGGCGGGTTCCGATATCGAGGTTCTGCTGAAAGCGGCGCGGTATTTCCGATACAACCGTGACTTCGAGAGAGCGGCGGGGCTGTTCCGGCGCATGGTGGAACTGGATGGAAGAGTTACGTTCAGGCCGGATTTCTGTCGGGATTACGCCGAGTGCCTACGCGAGACCGGACATGCGGACGAGGCGCTCCGGATTGCCGCGCTGGGATTGGAGATATACGGGAAGATGAAGCGGGAAGCCCCCCATGAAACCTGGGAATGGCTTTCCGTATTGCAGGCCGACATCCTGCTCCAGGCGGGAGTCCGCGACAAGGCGGCCGAAGTGCTGCGAAGCATTCCGATGCTTCGCCCCACCAGTGGATCACCATATGGCAGGAGCGACTATTTACCCGATACCGGCGCCCGTTTGGAGCGCTTCAGGCGGATCGTTGAAAACCGTGACGTGGTGGTCGCGCTTCAGGGCCCGTCTCTCGCGATGCTGGAGGAGCGCATCGATGAATTGGCCGACTTGGACATCCGCTATGCCACGGTCAGCATATTTCCGCCGGTGGAGGATCGTGTCCTAGCCCGGATAGGACGACAGGTGGACATCCTGTCGATCTTGAATATGGCCGTCACCCGTAGCTGGTATGATGAACTGACGGCATTTCTCACGAGGACAACACCCAATCTCCTTATCACTCAACCTTATGCGCTCGGCACACTCACCGAGCATGGAACCACGCAGGCGGAGTTCCTCGCCCGCTACGACGAGCGGCTGCTTTACGCACCGGCGAACGCTGGACCAGGCTTTCCAAGCCGTCCCCTGCATGTTCATGCGAGCAATACTCTCTCAGGCTTTCTGCCCGCCCTGGTCATGGGGCGCCCCCGCCGCATTTTCATTTTCGGCGCGGATGGTGGTGGAAGCCCGGAGGTCTCGCGGCGCCCCTATTTCTTCTATGCCGATATAAATACGGATGAGACGGAGGTGGCAGAGGACTTCCTGACCCGACCTGACATGATCGACTACCGCGGCCGGCCCGATCGATTGAATGAGGTGAACCGTCGACTGATGGTCGATGCAATCAATTGTGATAAGTTCCTTGATTTATCCTTGATGACCTTGCGTGAATCTTTGGGCGTGCCAACTCCGCCGATTTACAATGTCTGCCCGCATAGTGTCTATGGTCTATTTCCGCGAATCAACGTGGACGAGGCTATCGCCATGCTCACGTCTGGTCCGAATGGCTCATAGGAACGCCTGGAAGGCATGCGCAATCTTCATCCAAAACCGCCGGTAGCCCAGGCGGGTGCGGAGTATCTGCGGGGATGCCCCGTATCGGGCAAGTCGAGTAGGACGAGGGAATGAACACGGCCATCAAGTTCAATGACATCCATTGCCAGAAGAACCGGAGATCGATGATCAAGGTAATGGAGAAGACAACCAGTACGGCATAGATGGGATCGCGATGCCCTAACCTCTGGAAGACAGACTCTGTCTTGGGCATCGAGATTTTCAGAGGTCGGAATTCTCCGGCTGTCGAGCCGGGCATGGGAAATGGAACCAACGAAAAGCTGAGGACGCCAATGACGAAGCAGCAGGACACCAGGGCTTGGATGGCAGCCGCGACGAACGAAAAGATCCTCGACTACCATCGTCGACAGTTCAAGCAGCCTTACCGCAGCACCGTCGGATTCTGCGACTGGCTGGAAGCCGAGGGCTTGCTTGGTGCGGAGAGCGCCCAAAACGTGCTCGACATTGGGTGCGGGATGGGTGCGAACTCTTATTATCTGGCAAACCGCTTCTCCTCCCCAACAGTCGGGATCGATATCAACCCAGATTTGATTTCTCTCGGCAACAGCATGATGGACGAACAAGATGAGTCGCGCTGTAGCCTGGAAATCGGTGACATCTACAAATTACCGAATTCCTTCGTCAATCGCTTCGATGGCCTGATCAGCTTTCAAGTGGTGTCGTGGTTGCCATCGTTTGAGGAGCCCGTAGCCGCGATGGCGCGGCTTTGCCCGTCATGGATCGCGATGAGTTCTCTTTTCTTCGAGGGGGAGGTTGCGGCTACTGTCCAGATCCAGGACTACACTTCCCCTGTCGAGGGTAAAGACCATTCGGCTTCGTATTACAATGTTTATTCTCTAACGCGCTCGCGACGCTTCCTGGCGGAGTTGGGATACGGGGACTTCCGGTTCCAGCGGTTCGAAATCGATATCGATCTCGACAAACCAAAGGATGGGGGCATGGGAACCTACACCGAGCGCTTGGTCAACGGGCAGCGCCTGCAGGTTTCCGGACCGGTGCTGATGAGTTGGTACTTCGTCGCGGCACGGCGTGACATTGTGTAGCCTAGATGCCTCGAGAGCGGAGTGCGTCCCAAACATTGGCTGCGAATAATGCGACAGGGGCCAAGTTCGAACTTTTGGGTCAAGCATGTGGTTGAATAACGACACATCCGCCTCACGCTTGTCCCGCCGGCTCTTCATTACACGCTTTTCAACCGTGCGCTCGCCTGATCCGCTTGATGTCATCTCAGGATAGTCGACCCATGGACGGATCGATCAACAGTGACGCTGTCTGGCGCGGGCGTCTGCTGAAACAGGCCGTTCCCCATGGTTCACGGCATTTTGGCGCCGCATGCTGGTGCTCAAGTCCATGAGCACACATTTGCCAAATCAACTGGCGATCGTTTAGGCATATACCTTCGAATGATTTTCCCGATCAACTGGGTCATTCCAGACCGTGCAATTGCCACACAAGGAAAAATGCGATTTCTGACCTGCCAGATGTAAATCACGGCGCTCATTGGCCACCTTGCTCCGCCAAAGTTCGGCGATGCTGCTGGAACCGATGTTGCCAAGGGGGTATTTATTATTGTAGTCGACATTGCAGAGTGGCACATCGCCATTGGCGAAGATCACCATCAGGGACCATAGGGCGACGCAGGGCAATTCCGGCTGATAGCTCTTGGATACTGGCTGATAGCCGGCGAGTTGATCACCCCAATTGTGGACATTCAAATAGTATAAGCGGTCGATCTCCGTCATTTTCGGCGCCCAGAATTCCCTGTACTCCGGCCATTCGTCCTTGTTGGCTTCCTGGCGGATCATCCGCATCCAGATGCTGGTGGAAGGGCGAATACGGTTACGCAACTCGATGAAGCGCAATGCGTTCTCCATCACCTCATCGAAGTCCAGGCGAACACGGATCTTTTCGAAAATCCCTTTGTTCAAACTGTCGATGGACAGCACGATCTCATCGAGCCCAGCTTCGAGCAGCTCGCGCGAGCGCCGTTCGTCGAGGAGGGAAACATTGGTCGAGATCCCGACCTGCCGGATGCCGCCCTCTTTCAAAATCGCGATGCGCTTGGCCAGTTTTTTATCGAGCAGCGGCTCACCATCGCGAAACAGGCTGACCCGCTTGATTTGACCCGCGTGCCGGCTCAGTTCCCCGGCTATCTTGGCGAACAACTCATCCTTCATGACCGGTGAATCGCGCTGCCAATCCGCGATCGTGCACATGGGGCACCGGGCATTGCACGCGTTGACCGTTTCGATCTCAAAGTATCTTGGAAACTGGAGAATGTCGTCATACCGCTCGTTGGAGCTGATGCGTTTGACAAGATACTCCTTCCCAAGATCGGCGTTCACGCTTGGTCCTTTCAAGGATGATGAGTTCAAATTCCCGCCACGACTCAGGCATGGAGTGCATTTCAGTTATCGAATATCAATCCAGCCACCATTCAGATTTGCTGAAACTTCTTTACATATGGTTAACATATCTTTAAATTCGCCCCCGAGTGACCGGTAAAGCTTGTCTGGATTTAGAGAAGAATTCAGGGGTCGAGCTTCCGCGAACGCTATGTCACGCAAGCTGCAAGGGACGACATTCGCCTTGACAGGGTGATCACCCCGGATGGCGTCGAGAAAGATATCAAGCAAATCGAGCCGGCTCAAAGCACGTGGTCCGCAGACATTGAACAGGCCGGTTCGACCACTTTCAGCCAACGAAACCAGAGCTCTGACGACATCGTCCACGGAGACCGGTGAGAAGACCTGATCGTGCGCGCACCTGATGATATTGCCGGCATTGATAGCCTCGATCCATTCTCCGAACAGGCTGTGTGTCCCAGTGTCGGTCCCGACAACTTTTGAGAGGCGCGCGATTAGCCAGGGCTCTTGGCGCCCCTTGAGATAAGTCTCGATCTCGGCTTTCTGGGATCCGTAAACCAGTATGGGGTTTAGCGGAGAATCTTCCGTGTATCCGCCTTCGGTGCCGTCGAACACGGCGTCACTTGAAGCGTAGACTGGCGTGATGCCTTCCTCGATCAGGTCGTCGATCATCCGCTTCATGCCATCCACGTTGACTTGGCCAGTCGCGACGGGAGCACGGGCGCAAAGATCCATGGTCGTGATGCCGTGCAGCAGGAACGCATGGGTGAACTCATGGCCCTCGCGGAGGAGCGAGTCTCGGAGACGCATCGTCCCACCGTCAAATTGAACACCACCGCTTATCGGTCGATTGTTGTAAAGGGCTACGGCACGTTGGCCCAGGCGCGCGGCAAGGTGGCGGCCGACGAAGCCCGATGCTCCGGTGATCAGGTAAGTTGGAGACCGCATGACACCTCTCGATCCTTCTCCATCTGGCAGTCGACGACCTACCATTTCCATCCTCAAGGGCGATGGACGTTCCCGGACACGCGGAGAGTCGATCAACCTCGGCGCGGTGTCAGCGGTGCGGCGGGAACACCGGCGACCCGCAGACCATCAGGCACATCGCGCGTCACCACGGCGCCAGCGGCGATCAACGCGCCGGCACCAATCCGTCGGCCGGGTAGCACGGTGGCGCCCGCACCGACAAAGGCGCCCGCACCGACCCACACGGCGGCCGTGAGTGTGGCGTTTGGCCCGACATGGGCATGAGCGCCTACGAAGCAGTCATGATCAACCACGGCCCGGGTGTTGATCAGGGCGTAAGCCCCAACCGAAGCCCCAGGCTGTATCACCGCACCCGCCATGACTTGAACCCCCTCGCTCACCTGGACCCCCGCAGCCAGATAGGCCATCCGATGCACGACCCTGGCGAAGCGATAACCTTGGTCGGAGAACCTCTCGTGAAGGCGCCGCCGCCCATCGGTCGAGCAGGCGCCCCCCACTCCGATCGTCAGATATCCCGCCGTCGGCGCGAAACGATCCGCCAGACCCTCATCGGTACCGAGGTAAGGAAGGTCGGGGAAGTTGCGTGCCGCTGCGGCCGCATCGCGCTCGGTGACGCCAGCGATCACGAAGCCGGCGCTTTCAAGCGCGTCACGGACGACTTTGGCATGGCCTCCCGCCCCAACGATGACGACCGGTCCAGTCAGGTCACCAGAGGTAGACTGCATTTCCGACACATCGCCATCTGATGATACTCACCGGCTCCATGAAGCCGGCGAACGTTTCTGTAGTCCGGTCCATTCCAGATGTCGTGGAGGCGCTGACCGCGCCAATTGCCAACCACCACCTCGTCCTTGTCATCGACGCAGCAAATGGTGACATTGCCATTATACTTGAGGAACATACGCTGGAAAGGTTGAGCGCACCAGAAACCCGGGACTGGAGGGTACTCACTTTTATGGTCCTCGTCGCGCTCCGTGTAGAAGCCATAGCCGATCGCATCGACCAAGTGCTTCCACATGATCTTCAAGCCCTCGAATTGCTCGATCCATATGGGCTCCTTGTACATGACCATCGACAAACGGACTTGGACATGCGGGTAGCTATCATTGCGTAGACGCACGAACGAGTAAACGTTATCGATAACCCGGCCCAACGTGGTGCCGACGCGCCGGTCCTCGAACAGGTCGGGAGTCACCGCATCGAACGAAATGAACATGTTGTCCAATCCCGCATCGAGGAGTTGAGCCGCCCGGTCCTTGTTCAGCAGTGAAGCGTTGGAGTTCATCATGACATCGAGCACTCCCTTCCGCTTGGCGTAGGCGACCTGCCAAACAACGTCCTTGTGGGCGAGCGGTTCTCCCAGATAGTTGAGCTTGATGCTGTGGACACCATGCTCGACACCTTGATCGATGATCGAGGCGTACTCCTCGCGGGTCATCATGCCAAGTTCCGAGAATGTACCTTGGTCGACATGGATGGTCCGCGGGCACATTGGGCACCGCAAATTGCAGATATTAGTGGTTTCGATGTCCAGATGCAGAGGAAAGTCGAGTTCGACCTTGCCACGCGGCACCTCATCCCACTTCGTGCGATAGTCAAAATAGGCCGCCGGACGATGCCGCTTCCACTCGTCCCGATAGACTATTTCGCTGTAAGTCTCATTAGGATTAAAATCGTAAGCGGTGGTCGGGTCTTCCGTCCCATCACCCATCTGGTCCTGGTTGACCTTCGACTCGGTCACTATACCTTTCCCTTCCCAAAGGTTGTCGTGGGAATCATAGGACTGGACCTTTACGATTTGATTACCTTACGTCCGCCCATCCGGATCGAGAACAAGAAGGTTCGGTGTCGATCCCAATGGTCGATCGGCAACCTATAATTGTAGGATTCGGCATCACAATCACCCGGCTAAACGAAGCCTCGCATGGGATACGCCGAATTCACGTCATGAAGCCAGTTCGGCTGCCAGTGGTGTGGCGGCGCTCGCCAGCTCACGGATCCACCAAAGCTGGCGCTCGCTCATCGCTTCGACTCGCGCATCCCAAACAGGGAAGCCGCATCGGAGTGGGTTTCAGTGGGATGTTAAGCCCGGCAATGTCAGGAAAGTGGCGGACCCGATACGATTCGAACGTACGACCTCTGCCTTCGGAGGGCAGGATGCATGTTGATGTTCGCATGGTATTCGTTAAATTTTCACTCTCTGTTCGTTGATAGATGAAGTTCGGAATGGTTAAATTGCGTTCGTTGCGGGATGTTACGGGGATTGACGAGTGCTATCTTAGCGCCTTCACTGCACTCGACAGATAGTCTGGCGAGTGATGGCCGTAGACGCGCCTGATTGTCTCCTCGCTGGTCCCGGTCCAGCCGGCGACTTCCCACAGCGGCACTCCAGCGCCCAACAGATACGTGATGGCCGAATGCTTCAGCAGGTGGCTGAAAACGTTTCCAAGCCCGGCGACACGGCCGGCCGTCGCCAAAGCCTTTTTCGGATCGCGCACCGGACGACCTTCAAACTCGATCACGTATCGCATGGTCCTACGCCGCGCCAGCTTCAGAAAAGTCATCAGCCGACCTGGAATTGGGATCGCACTCCGGCGCTTATTGGTGCGCCGCGCGCTCCCTTGGAAGTCAATTATGCCTCGCTCCAAGTCTACCCACCCGCCTAAGGAGTTCGGCTGCCACTGGAGTTCCAAGATCGCATTCCGGCGTGCACCCGTGTAGAAAGCGATTAAGATATAGAGCGTCAGATGCGTGCGGCTGCGCGCGGATTTCCGAGCCGCCCAAAGAAGCCGAGCTATGTCCGATCGGGATAGATGTCTGTCACGTGGCACGCCCTTCTCCGGCAGCCAGACCGTCGGCGGGTTGATCAGATGACCTTCTTCATTGCAATACTTCAAGGCGGCACTAAGCATCACCAACTCGCGCCGCACAGTAGCATCCGAAAGGGTGCGGGCAGGTGGTGGGAGCCTGCCGCGCGCGGTTTGCTCGGTGACACGTTCGGCCTCACGCGCCGCAAATCGGTCGCGGCGGAATCGCATGTACTGGCGCACCGTCTCACCTTTGATGTCGCTGACCGCTAGCTCGGCCCAGAATGGCAGCAGCGCGTCGATTGCGTAGCCGATGCGGGCCGGGGCCGCCGTTTGCGGAGCATGCTCGCGGCCGTAAATGTCGAGCACATCAGCAACACTCATTTGGTCTGGACGGCGGGGGCCATTGGCTTGGTTGGCGGCTTTGGCAGCGTCGGCGCGTGCTTCGAGGAAGGCACGGAAGCACCCTTCAGCAACGCCGATGTCTGGCGTACCCGTGCTGCGCTCGCACTTTCTGCCGGCGTCTGACCAGACGATGTAGAAACGGTATTCGGTGAAGCCACGCTTGGCTTTGGCACCGAACCGGGTGTCTGGGCCGTAAAGTTCGAGACGTGGGCCCTTGTAGGCGCGGGGCATTTTGCTCGCTCCAGATAAGTAATGATATCAGCGCCAGTTACCAGCACGGTACGACCGATTTTGGATGCCCTGAGTCTGCCTGTGGCGATAGCCTGCCGCAAAGAGCGCGTTTTGATGCTGGAGTGAATCAAAGGCGCTGCTTCGGCTAGGCTGTAGATCCGATCCGGATCAATCTGCGTAGCCATCAGGACATCTCCTCTACCACTATAAGACGTGCTTTGAGGTTGCTCATAAGAACTGGATTGATCTCGATGCCTTTATACAGCGAGAGGCTTTGTAAATCGCATTCCGCTCGATCATTAGCAGGTTTGGGTGAAAGGCCGCTATAGGCCAACGGCTGCTCACGTGTGAACAAGCAAGGCCGATGCGAAAGGTCATTAAGACAAGAGTTTTTTGCACTCACTGGAGACTCCTTCAAAATTCGCGGAACTGTCTTAAGCAATGTGACTGAAAATTGGTTAAAAAAATGTTAATATATCCTTTCTGAAAAAAGACTTGACAGTAATGATTAAAGTTGTAATCAGAAATAAAATACTTCAATTTTTGCTTTTGGAAATTAAATATATAAAATTGCCAAAAATCAAATATTCGAAATAATGATTATTATATTATTTGGCTAGGTGAAATTTATAGACCGATTATAATTGCTCGCGGGCTTGGTCAGACAGCGAGGATATTCTGGCCTCTCAGGGGGCGAGCGATTGCCTGATGGGCGGAGAAGCCGTTGAGGCGGCCTGTGCCGATGACCGATCGGATCAGGACATGGATGTCGGCGCCCCAAATGAGCAAAAGCCATTGGTGACTTTGCGAAAGATAACGCTGGGGCAGAGTGCCCAATCAGCCGCGTTGTTGGTCGGCGGTACATCGCGGTCGGTCATGAAGGTAAAGAATTGGACGCGCCTGCGTTTGGTCTGCCGCTGCAGTTCGACCCCGGCCGCGGTCACCGCCGGCATCGCCAGCAGACGGTCGAGGCGGCGGTCCGCCGTGGCGCGGTACTGGGCCAGAGTGCTGACCTTCAAGGTCTTCCGCCGCCGACCGACGGCGATCACCCAGCACAGTAGGCAGTGCAGGGAAGGCGCGAAGCACGGCTCTCCGGCATCAACCGCACACTGGACGCCGCGCAGGACATGGGCTAGGCAATCCTGCTGGGTTTCGGCGTGCTCCTGCTGATCACCCCAGCAATCCGATATCCAGCAGCACGGCCGGTGCCCCTCCAGCACGTCGGTGACGACGTCGCGGCCGCGCGAGGTGCGGATGCAGTGCGGAACAGCGGTGTCGCTGACCAGGACCCATTCCCAGCCCATCCGGGTGCCGAGCGTGTCGGTGGTCAGCCGGGCGCCGGTTTCATCGCAGTCGATGACCGTGGCGGAGCGTAGCCGCCCGACGATTGCCGCTCCGGCGCGTTTCAGGACCCGGCTGGAGCGGCGCAGAGCATTAGCGATTGCCCCCTCGCTGATGAACAGGCCGAACAGGTCCGCCATCAATCCGGATAGCCGGTCGTAGCCGACCGCATGGTGATGGTGCAGGTAGGCCAGCATCGTCACCACCAACGGGCCGAAAGGCGAGCCGGCCGGCATCGTCGTGGGCGCCTCGCCGCGAACCCGCCGGTGACAGCCGGGGCAGCGCCGGCCGAAGATCCGCACCCGCGTGACCACCGACCGGATCGGCAGCAGGTCGATGTGGTCGTAGGCGTGGTGAAAGTGCTGGCCTTCGGTGCTCAGTGCCGTCCCGCAGTGCGCGCAGATTTGGGCATGGCAGTCTGGTCGGGGTCGGTCGCCAGAGCCCGCTTCACTCCCAGGGCTGACGCATGAAGTTTCTTACGGGCGGGACAGGAGCCGTTCATGGTATTCCGCCAAGGCTGCCGTCAGCTCCCTAGCGGCCCAGCGAAGGGCGCCTGGCTCGTGGCCGGAGAAGCCGAGCATCAGTCCGTGGAACGGCGGAGCCTCAATGAACATCGGGCTGACCGGCCGGACGATGAGGCCACGCCACGCCGCGGCTGTCGATACGGCGAGGTCCGATAGGCCCGGACGCAGTCGGGCCAGCAGCTTCATTCCTTGGTCCGGGGCCTCGATCTCCATCCAATCGGAAAGGTTGTCACGCAAGGCTTCCACGAGCGCATTCCGCGCTGTCAGGTACCGCTGCCGCATTCGGCGCAGGTGCGGGGCGAAATGGCCTTCTTCCAGGAAATCCGCCACCACCTCAGTCTGCAGGGCGGCGGGGTGCCAGTCGGATAGCAGCCGGGCGGCGAGCACGGGCTCCAGCAACTCCCGCGGCACCACGGCATAGCCGAGGCGCAGCCCAGGAAACAGGGCTTTGTTGAAGGTGCCGATGTAGATGACCCGGCCGCCCTCGTCGATGCCCTGCAAGGACGCCAGCGGCCGTCCGGCGTAACGGAATTCACTGTCGTAGTCATCCTCCAGCACCCACGCCCCGCTTCGCCGCGCCCACGCCAGGAGCTCCAGGCGCCGTGCCATGGATAGCACCACGCCCAGCGGATACTGCGACGACGGCGTGACATAGGCCAGCCGGGCCTGCGGCGACGCGGCGATGCCGGCCGCCACGTCCATCCCCTGCGCATCGACACGGATCGGCACGACGCGGGCATGGGCGGCGGCCAGTGCCGCGCGCACCGCCGGATAGCAAGGGTCCTCCAGCCAGACCCGATCGCCCGGTTCGATCAGCACGCGCAGCATCAGGTCGATCGCCTGCTGGGCGCCGGTAGTTACCACCACCTGTTCGGGTTCGCAGCGCACCGCCCGGCTGGTGCGCAGATAGCTGGCGATGGCCTGGCGCAGCGCCCACGGTCCTGCCGGATCCGTATAGCCCAGCCACGCCGGGTCGGGCCGTTGAAGACGCCGTAGCGTCAGGCTGCGCCAGACCTTCAGGGTGCGTTCGTCCAACGTGCAGCGGCCGGTATTGAAGGGGGCGGGCCCGAACGGTCCGGTATGCGCCTGCGCGCCGGCGAAGCGGTGGCTAGCCGGCGGGACGGGCGGCGACGGGGCGCTGGCCACCGCTGGGGGCGACGCCGGCACCTCCGGCAGGTCGCGCGACACGAAGCTGCCGGCGCCGACCCGCCCCTCGATGAAGCCCTCGGCCAACAACTGTTCGTAGGCGACGACCACCGTGTTGCGGGCAACGCCGAGCCGGTCGGCCAGCGTCCGGGTCGGCGGTAGCCGGGCGCCCGGCGGGATGGCGCCGGCGAGAATGCTGCGGCGCAGTTCCAGGTAAAGCTGGCGCAGCACGGGCACCGGACTGTCGCGGTTGAGCGGTACCAGCATCAGGTCGGAAAGGTCGGCACCCATCAGGATTGGTCCAGTCATCACGCGCAGAATTGGCCCTCGCACCAGACCAATGCATAGAGTTAAATCGCTGTGCTGTCCACTTCTACTCGGAGGTCAGAACGGTGCCCGATACCTATCCCATTACCGTCCGCAATCGGGTGAAGCGCCTACACGAACGGGGTCGCTACGACCACGAATCCGTGCACGGCATCCTCGACGCTGCGATGCTTTGCCACATCGCCTACGTTATCGACGGCCAGCCTTATTGCACTCCGACCGCCTTCTGGCGCGAGGGCGCACATCTCTACTGGCACGGCTCCTCGGCCAGCCGCATGTTACGGACCCAAAGGGACGGGCTCGCGGTCTGCCTGACAGTAACGCACCTGGACAGCCTCGTGCTCGCCCGCAGCGGGTTCAACCACTCAGTCGATTACCGGTCGGCGATGTGCTTCGGAACAGCGCACGTCGTCGATGATCCTGCGGCGAAGGCCCAGGCGCTCGACGCCATGATCGATCGCTTCTATCCCGGCCGGGCCGCCGAACTGCGCCCGATCACGGAGCAGGAACTGAAGGCGACGATGGTCGTCAGCATGGAGATCGAAGAGGCCAGCGCCAAGGTCCGCAGCAAGGGCATCGGCGACGACGAGGCGGACTACACGCTGCCGATCTACGCTGTCCGCTTCCCGGTCACGCAGGTGATCGGCGCCGCCGAGCCCTGCCCGCGGTTGTCGGCTGGTGTCGCGGTTCCGCTCGGCTTAGCCGGCTTCACCCCTGGCCGCCGCCTGGACGACATCATATTGGAGAGCCACCGGGCGACCGTCCCGAGAGAGAGCAGGTAACTGGACGAGCATGGACGAGGGCGAAGCGGATCTTTCGAGCTGGAGCGGTGCTCCTAAACCACAGCGCATCGTGCTCGACGGAATCTATGCGCGTCTGGAGCCACTCGATCCGGCCCGACATGCGCGCGACCTCTTCCACGTCGCGCAGGAGGAAGGGGTTGAGGAACGACACCGCTATCTGTTGGATGCGGCGCCCCAGGAGCGACGCATGAAGTCACCCAGACAGTAGAGAAAGCATGTACTCGTCATTCCAGGCAGCCTGCTTGCGACGGGCCCGCATGCTGATCCGGGATGTTCGGTCGCGACCAATGAGGTTGATGGCGATCTTGCGCAGGACGGCCAGATTGCGAGCTGCCGTGCGATTCCGGACACGGCTGTCGTCCTCGCGGAACGTGACATCCAGGATCCAATGGAGCCCATTTTCAATCGTCCAATGCCGGCGGATCGCCTGAACCAGCACGGTGGGATCATCGCGGCAGCTTGACAGGAAGTAGCGGATCTCGGCTTCGACCTTGCCGGAGCCATTGACCCCGCGGATGGTTTCCACCGCCAGCACGGTGCGCAGCCCGGACCAAGTGTCCAGCGCCTTCAAGTCGGCAGCCTCCGGGCAGACGAACACGTGCCGGCGGACCAGACGACCATGACTGTCATCGAAGGCATCGAACACCGGCTTGGTCGTGGCACCGCGGGCGAAACAGTGCTGCTCGCAACACTCCTTTACCGCCCGGAACGCTTTGCTGTGATTGGCTTTGAGCACCAGCAGGTAATTGGCGCCCCGCTCCAGGATCCGGTCGGCGATTGCCTTCTGGTAGCCCATGGCATCCAACGTTACGATGCAGTTCTTCAAGGACAGCGTTTCGAGCAGCGATGGGATCGCGGTGATCTCGTTCGACTTGTCATCGACCTCACGCTGGCCGAGTGCCAGCCCCTGCTCGCTGGCTCAGGCACTGACCAAGTGCAGTGGCCCCTGGGCCCGGCCACGGTCAAAGGATCGGCGTAGGGTCTTGCCATCAATGGCCACGACTTCCCGATCGAAGACCCCGGCAAACATTCGGGCCCAATCGCTGAAGCAGGCCTCGAAAGCATCCGGGTCGATCAGCATGAAGACGCGCCGGAAGGTGTCGTGCGAAGGAATGCCGTTGGCCAGGGTCAGAAAGGATCGCAGCCAACCCACCTTGTTGCGACCGTAAAGCGCGATATCGTCCCAGCTCTTCGCGCACGCGATCACCGCACACACCGCGATGACGAGGATGTCGATCAGCCGATGATCGACCTTGCCGGCACATCGAGTATCCTCGAGCGCTGAAAAGTGCTCGACCAGTTTCTCGACCGACATCGCCATTATCCCTTCGTTGATGAAGGGAAAACTGTAAAGCCCCGTTACGCCGTCAAATCTCACCAGCCCATTTCATGCGTCGCCCCTGGCGTCACTCCCAGACCATCGCGCTTGCGCCGGAGCTTCTTTGGGCGCGGGGCCGATTGCCCTTCTGGCTGGACAAACCACCGAAGTTGAAGCGTTCAACATTCCTTAGGACACGTTAAAATTTTGTATACGTTTGGAGCAGTCTCCACCGCGTGTGATTGATGTAATCAGGGCACAATGCACCGGACTTATCGTCAATAGCGAAACTTGTATTTCTACGAGGACGCTATGACACACTACACTACTACGCGTGGCCGTAAAACTCCTGCATGGGCTCAAGCCCAATGTTACATAGGCACCACTGAAGCGTTCGCGTTGGCAGGTGTCTCCCGCCAAACTGTCTTTAACTCGCGCGTCCGCTGCGGCATCGACCAGCGAGTCGCCGGCACTTGGCGCATCGACTGTGCGAAGCTGTCGCCGTTCTTGAAGGCTGATGTGCCAGCAAACGCGGCAGAATGAACAAGGGGCCGTCGATCCCCACCGACAGCCCCTTACCCAGTTCCTGACCACTACTTATCCGAAGCGACCGAAACAGCTCACTTACAGATAGCTGTTATAGGGTCTTCACCAATTTCGGGCAAGTACGGTGCGCGATTCTCCCCAAAATCGCTAGGAATCGGCCGGTCGGCATAGGTGAGGCTCGACGTCTCCGTAAGGAGCGGGAGAGTACGGACGTGAGCGATATTCAAGCCATCAAGACCCAATTCGACATCCTCGATGTCGCCCGGAGCT
Source organism: Skermanella stibiiresistens SB22 (assembly GCF_000576635.1). Lineage (GTDB taxonomy): Bacteria > Pseudomonadota > Alphaproteobacteria > Azospirillales > Azospirillaceae > Skermanella > Skermanella stibiiresistens. Next base: position 181,832 of record NZ_AVFL01000001.1, on the reverse strand, counting down.
ACGGATTGCCTCTCAAAAGATGCGGCGGAGTCCATGAATGCAAATGCCTTTTCCATGATGACAGGACCGCGAGCCTTAAGTTCTACAGCGACCACTTCTACTGCTATGGCTGCAAAGCCAACGGTGATGTGCTCGACCTGATGGCTCGTTGCGAGGACATGGATCTTCGCGATGTCATAAAGCGGGAACGCGCAGCTCTTGGAAACCAGACCCCCGCATTCCGTGGAAAGCTCAACGCCATTCGCGCTGCAAATGCCAAGGCCAAAGACAAAGGAGTATTTCCCGGAAAGCCGGTAATCCCTGCGCCCAAAGGCATCAAGGCCGCGCTGAAGGGCCAAGATGGCTGGACCACTGTCATCCTCAATCCATTGAATAAGGAAAAACCGTTCTCCAAACTTCCCATCGATAGCCTGCATGACTATCGCCTCGTGGACGGCAGTCTGTACGGCTACGTGATCCGGACGCCCAAGAGAGATGGAAAGAAGCTTACTCCTTCCGTCTTGTGGTTGACCGGCGTCACCATGCCGGATGGTTCTGTGCGCGAGGGCTGGACTTACAGCAGCTTCCCCTCCCCCAGGCCACCCTACGGCCTTGATGGACTTGCCGCTCATGCAGCTGCCAACGACACCAAACGTGTTGTTGTGATGGAGGGAGAAAAGAAAGTCGATCTGTCCCGTAAGATTTTGGCTGACCTCGGCTACGCTACAGTCGGCTGGTGCGGCGGCGCCAATGCCGTTGGCAAAACGGACTGGACTCATCTTAAGGGATACGCAGTCTTCCTGTGGCCAGACAACGATGGTCCGGGCTTCGGCGTCATGGTCGAGTTGGCTTTCAAGCTTCAGGAGCTCGGCTGTGACGTTTACATCCTGAAGCCTCCGAAAGGGAAACGCAAGGGATGGGACGCCGGCGACGCCGTACAACCGGAACCCGATGCGGATGGAAGCGTCGAAGACGCTTGGAGCCTAGATCAGTTCGCGGACTTCCTGTCCATGGCCACACCTGCGCGCGCATTCATCGAAATCTACGAGAAATCACTTGCTCCAACGGATGACGCCGGCGAATCGACAGTAATTCAGGAGCCAGCCATCGAGCCCGTCAAAGAGGAGGTGCTCGTCGTTGAGGCGCCGGCTCAGGAGCGCGAAGTGCTGACAGTCCAGATCGTGCTCGAGAGGACAGCTGAGGATATCGGCTATCCCTATGGCGATGACATCCTAGACTGGATCATCGATCTACAGGAGACTAATGGTGGCGACGCTCAGCGGCTGATGACCGGAATCAAACGGATCGGCGTATCCCAACGCCAGCTAATCAAGGCGGTGGATAAACGCGTTGAGAAGCGCACCAAAGAGCGCAAGAGCAACATCAGTGAAAGTGAGAAGAAGGCGAGCGGCGATCTCGCCATCATCAACGAAATTTATGGCAAAACCTATCCGCTTCCAAGCTACGTGAACCTTTATCCGTTGATCTTCAAGCCTCTCGGCGACGGGGGCAGGATCTGGGTGCACGAAGTCAAAGGTGAGAAGCATGACCCTTTTTACCGGCCGTTGACCACGCCAGTTGCCGTTACACACCGGCTAAAGTTTGTCGATGATGACGGCAGGACCGGCCTGCGGATCGCCTATGAGGACATGGATGAGGACGCCCCTAGGCGCTTCTTCGATATTTACCGCTCCACCTTGGCCGATACGAAGCAGGTCAAAACTGAATTACTTGACAGAGGTATTGGCATCAGCTCATCGAACATGGGCACCGATTTCCTCATCAACATGCTGAGCATGGCGCAGCCGGCAGACGTGATCAGGACATATTCGAAGACCGGATGGCACATGGATATAGCCACGGGCGAGCCTCTGTTCATCTGCCCCTCGGGAGAGGTCATCACAGGCTCCGAGAACGCCGGCAGAACATATGATTTGAGCGTTCGGGCGCTGATGCACGACACCACCGCCGGCACGCTCGAGGGATGGAAGCAGGCGATCCACAAGATCGCCCTTCTTGAGGGCGTTCCTCATTGGCTGCTGGGTATCGCCGGCGTCGGCGCAGGCTGCCTAGTCAATCTAACTGGCCTCTCAACCGGATCGTCAATCGCAACATGCGGGCTAGCAGTGAGTGGCGAAAGCAGTCGCGGTAAAACAATCCTGATGCAGATCAGCGCCAGCGGTCACACGAGCATCGTGATTGGGGAGGGCTTGGTCCAGACGCTCAAGGGGACTGAAAATTCAATGGAGTTGCTGGCCAGCCGCGGCAACGGCACTGTGATCACGTTCGACGAGCTTGGCCTGGCAAAGGGCGATGTGATCGGTCGCCTGATCTATATGCTAGCCGGCGGCCAGGGTAAGGTTCGCATGCGCGCGAACCTGAACATGGCGGATCCCATCAAGTGGCGGAGCTTCGGCTTCCTTACTGGCGAGATGTCGATCGCGGAAAAGATGGCCGACGATGATGAGATTCTGCATCCCGGCATGCTGGTCCGATTCGCAAATATCAGTGTTACTGACACGAACGGCAAGGTCGATCCGGCAGTCGTAAAGGAGATCGAGGATGGCCTGGAGAGGAACCGCGGCAATGCGGGCCCAGCTTTTGTCCGGGGCCTGATAGAGGCCGGCCTGCACAAGAATCCAGACGAGGTCAAGAGGCTGATCACCACTGCGGCTGGCGAGTTGAGTGGCGGCACCTCCGGCATTGCGACGCGTTCCGCCATTCCTTTCGCAGTGCTGTCGGTATCTGCCGATTTCATGTTCAAGTTCGGGATTATTGACCAGGTGATACGCAATAAAATCAAGCAGGCGATCCTGTGGGGATGGTCCCAGCACAGCAAGTCGTCGAGCATGAATCCGACTTCTGAGGCAATCGACAATCTTCAGACATGGTTGGCCGGAAATTGGAACAGCGCCGTCGTCGCTGTGGGTAATGGAGCGAAACAGACCCGCGAGGGGTACGCGCTTTATAACAGGGAGACCGTCTATATTCCTAAGCAGTTCCTTCGTGAAATGTCCGGCGGCCGTTGTTCGGAGAACGATCTCAGTACCGAACTACTCAAACGCAAAATCATCGACGCCAGCCAGGTGGAGAAGGGTCGCAAGCAGTGCCGGTACATCGCGGGCCGGGGAAAGGTGGCTCCCCATTATCCGATCAGCCGTAAGGCTCTCGGTCTGGATAAGATGATGAACTTCGGCTTGCTTGACGACGGCGAGGACGAGGCTCCCGCGCAGCGCGCGTTCAAACTGGTCGCCACCGCAACGGAGCAGCTCGACGCCGCACTCCCGTCGAGGATCAAGGATGGGCGCGTCAGCGTGACGTTGAGGGGCTACTGGAGCGTCAAGGACAGCCTGATCAAGGGCATGTTGGAGGAGGCCGATGTCAGTGCCGAAATGCGCTTCCTGGAGAGCTTAGCGAAGACCTGCAGCGTGACGGCACCTTCGAAGGTCCTGGAGGGCCACGTGAGATGGTCTGAGGAGCCGGAGGAGGACGACACCATCCCCTTCCCTTGATCGCAGAAGAACGTCCATTGGGGGAGAACAGGCCGCGTCTCACGCGGCCTGTTCTCCTATCTGCGCTAGGAGGAACAGCGTTTCCCAGATTTCCCCACGCGCTCTCCAGAAAGGCTGCCGGTAAGATGTCGATTCGACAGCGTTTCCTCACTTTACTCATATTTCCCATCCACAGAAAGGGGCTGAGAAATCTGAAGATGAAAAATAAACAAGCCTAGTTCAGGCCGTTTGAAATGAACAACCCACCTTGTCACAGCTTTTGGTAGCGTTCTGGAGGTTTCGGCGGGTTTTGTTAAGCTTGGTTCCAGGGAAGCTATGATGATCGATGACGATGCTGGGGAGGGAGCCATGGCGCGATCTGCTGAGCCCATCGTGGTGAGTGCGGTTGAACGCGAGGGGTTGGACCGTTTGGTTCGGGCTCATTCGACGCCGCAGCAGGTGGCGCTACGCGCGCAGATCATCCTGTTGGCGGCCGAAGGGGATCGGCAATCAGGAGATTGCTCGCCGGCTGGGTGTTACGGTTCAGACAGTCCGGTGCTGGCGACGGCGTTGGGACGACGAGCCTCATCCGGCGCTGGCTGACCGGCTGGCCGATGCATCGCGTTCGGGGACGCCGCCAACGTTCACTGCGGAACAGATCTGCGCCATCGTGGCCCTGGCCTGCGAGCCTCCGGACGCCAGCGGGGTGCTGATCACACACTGGAGCCAGAGCGCACTGGCCCGCGAAGCGATCAAGCGGGGCCTGGTCGAGACGATCTCCCACGGCTCGGTCGGGCGTTTTTTTAAAGGGAGGCTGATCTCCAGCCTCATCGCGTGCGCGCCTGGCTGACGCCGGCACCCAATCCGGCTTTCGACACCAAGTGCGCCGACATCTGCGCGACCTACCACGCCGCCAAAACAGCGGCGATGGCCGGGGTGCGCACCGTCTCGCTCGACGAGATGACCAGCATCAGGTTCTGGAACGCAGTGCGCCGGGCTTGCCCCTGCGTTCGGGCGCCGTTGAACGGCGGGAGTTCGAGTATGTCCGTCATGGCACCCAGACCCTGATCGCCGGGTTCGACATGACGACCGGGCAGGTGTTCGGTCAGATCGGCGACCATCGGTGCGAGAGCGACTTTGCAGCCTTCCTGGAAAGCATGCTCGATGGTGCCGCACCCGATATGTTCAATGATAGATCGTGGCGGACAACCCGAAGATCCACCTGTCCGAGAGCGTGGTGCGGATTGTCGCCCGCCGCTGCGGCGTCACCCAGGACTTGGGGCAGAAACACAAGCGCGGCATTCTAAAGTCGCGCGCCAGCCGGGAAGCCTTCCTACGCGATGCCAATCACCGCATTCGCTTCCATTTAACCCCAAGCATGCCTCCTGGCTCAACCAGATCGAACTCTGGTTCTCCACCCTTGCCCGCAAGGTTCTGCGCCGCGGATCCTTCACCTCGGCCCAGGATCTCAAAGACAAGATCAACAGCTTCACCGCCTTCTTCAATAAAACCTTCGCAAAGCCATTCCAGTGGACCATGAGGGGAAAACCTCTGTCGATGTGATCCTCGGCCGATGGATAATCGATTTTCATCGGGATGAACTAGGTAGGGTGCAAGGTGGTTCAAAACCCTGGGAAGGTAAAGTGATGCGCTCTTGCTTTTCCCCATCGATTTCCCATTCATTCCCCAGCAGCTGGCGTTGTAAGTGTCTGATTGTGTTTGATTTACCCATTTTCCCCAAATTACCCGTTCCAAAAAATAAACTTCGCGCGATCTTACTCATTTTAAGCCGACCTGCCTCCGGCCATTCCGCCTGCCTTTCAAATTTTCATTGCTATCGATTTCCGGAACCTGTTTTTCGAGGCAGGTAATTTGGGGAGAGTGGGGAAACCCGTCCAGGGATTGGGTTATGAGGTCATTCTGCTTGGGGAACCCGTGGGGAATCTCTGGAGAGAACTCCGGAAATGCCTTAATGCGCAACTTAGAGTTAGCTACGCTTGTTGTTCTGCTGACATCGGCGTGCCAACTGAACTGTTATTTCTCTGGAAATAGTGAGGGTTGAGATGAAAAAGCGCGGACCGGGTACACGGAGAACAAACAAGGAAGTGACGGCGCTTTCCGTTATGGTTTCGGGATTCCAGGCTGGTTACGCGGATTACCAGGGCGATCGTGAGCCCCGCCTTCAACCACCGGCGGAAGTTCCCGACAGCATGGCCCATATCTGGCGCGAGGCCTATAGGAGTGGCTGGATGGAGCTGGCTGCCGAGGATGTTCCGCACTGCTAAGCGGGACTCGCTGCGACAACCAGTACAGCAGGTCACCAAATTATGATTTTCTGACCTATTGTCTTGCTGTCGTTCCCGAGCTCTCACGCTTGGAGAGCTTAGCTCTCAATCCGCAGGCTGACATTGAGAGTTCATCTTTCAAGCCATGAGAGATGGATCCTTACTGAGACGCCGCTCAATGAGATTTCGCCTGACCTTCCTTCGCGTTCTTGCCCCGGTTCCGGCAGCCATCCTCCAAGTCGGCCGGGTCAATCAGCATCCCGTACTTGTCGGCCACAGCATTCAGAAATAGCTCAACCTCAAGGGTTTGATAGTTAAAGTTGATCCAGCGTAGGCCGGAATAAATTCCAAGATGAGGTTGGTTATGAGCTTGGCCGGCGTTGATCGGGAGCGGTCAACTGCCTCATGTCGCCGACGCTTGGCATGCCCTTTGGTCGAGCCTGCTGAAGTGCTGTCTCCCTCTGCCGTACGATCTGCCCTTGTTGAGGCTGTGGTTGACCTAATTGGAGACTCGGTGTGACGGATCGAAATGACCTGGATCGGAAGCGATCTTCATCTCGCCATAGGGGTCTCACGGTCTGAACATCTCCCGTCTGCCGACCATGGACACGCATGTCCGAAGCAGGGGAATTATAGGATTTTCCTGATTATCTCCATGGCCTCACCGGCCTGGATTCCTCCGAAGCTCGGCATGGTCTCGCGCACGAGATCACCACGTGGACTGTCTTCCAGCAGGTGCTCGACGAGCTCCGCCGGCGGCAGGTCGAGGAGATCCCGCCACATCGCATAGTATGGAGCCTGGTGTGGGTCCGGGTCCATGAAGCGTTCCAGGTGCCCCCGTGCGACGTCGATTAGGCTGGGATCCAGGAGGATTCGCCTGCAGATCTCCTCAGTCAAGGCGTAAGCCCTGCACTCGTGCCGATCGTAGAAGGTGGTTTTTCATCGCGGGTCATGCCTCCCTCCCAACAAATCCATAATGGCATCATCGAAGCCACCTTCGAATCACTCTATAAAAATCAATTTTCGAGCTGTCTGTCGGAGCAGGCCTATGCCAAACTGACCGAAGGCCTGTCAGCTTTACCTTCTGACTCCCTCGGCAACGGCAGCCTGTCTGCGTCGGATCTCGTCAGGCCAAACCATCTTGATGTAAGCCAGCACGGCCCAAATCTCTTCATCGGTCAGTACTCCGCCAAACGACGGCATATCGCTCTCGTACCCAGCTGGAGCGAAGGCAGCAATACCCTGCTTGGTGATGCCGAACAGGACCTCGTCCGGATGATGCCAAGTGTGCCCCGTAGTGTCGTGCGGCGGCGCGGGCATCTTCCCGTCGGGCTTCCTCGACTGCCAGTTCGGCTGACCCTCCAGGTTGGTTCCGTGGCACGACGCGCAGTGCTGGGTATAGACGGCCTTGCCCAGCGCCACCTGGGCGGCATTGGTCGGATCGGCCCGGTCGCCGCCCGGTATCAGGATCCAGGCGACTGCGCCTCCGGCGACGAGGAGCGCCAGTGTGGCACTCCACATCCATATCACAGATCGATGCCGCTTCATCCGATCACGAACACCTGCGGTTCGTCGCTGTCGCCGAAGGTGACGAGTGGCCTTATCCTTGGTCCTTCCATGCCCAGTGAGCCGGCCGGTATGCCGAGCAGCGAGTTGCCCCAGATGGCAGAGTAATCTGCCAGCAGTCGCTTGACCGCCGAGGCGGGGACGTGGCTCTCGACCACGTGGCCGTCGATCAGCATCATGCGGCAGCCGACGAGTTCCATCTGGAAGGCCTGACCGTCACGCGGGGTATCTCTCATTATGGCCTCCCGAAGTAAGCCTGGACGGCGTAGCTCTTCATCATCCGGTGGCTATTGAAGTAGCTTCCGATCTTGGACAGGGATTGTTTCATCATCCAAATCCACCGATCCCTGTCGCCGTAATAGAGGGGAAGCACGGTGCGCTCCAGCTTGACGTAAAGCTCCTCGGCGTCGTCACCTGCCGTGCCGAGTGCAGTGTCGCCGATCGCCCAGCCGGTCACACCCTCAATGCACGCTTCCAGCCACCAACCGTCAAGCGTGCTGAGACACAGGACACCGTTCAACGCTGCTTTCATGCCGCTGGTCCCGGACGCTTCGAGGGGCGGCAGCGGGGTGTTCAGCCAGATGTCCGAGCCGGAAACCAGAGCGCGGGCGAACTCCATGTCGTAGCCGGGAACAAACGTTATCGGGATGTCGCCTGCGAGGTCGCGGATGTGGCCGTGCATCTCCTCGATCAGCTGTTTGCCTGGTTCATCCCGCGGATGCGCCTTGCCCGCCATAACCAGCTCGAATGGGAACAAACGACTGATCGAACGCAGACGTTCAAGGTCAGAGAACAGAAGGTCCGGACGCTTATAAGCGGTCATGCGCCTCGCGAAACCGATCAAAGGCCGATCGGGCGTCATCGCCACTCCCGTCCTGCGCTGTATCTCGTCAAGGAGGGCGTGCTTGGCCTCCTGATGCGCGGCCCAGACCTCGGTATTTGGCAACTGGTCCGCCCGGACAAGAAGCTCGGGTTCGAGGCCCCAACCCGGCACGGCTCCATCGAGGAGGCGGGCGAGGCCAGGGTGAACCCAGGTGGCGGGGTGAACTCCGTTGGTGACGGCCGAGATCCGATAGCCTGGGAACAGGTGTCTCGTCGTTTCCGCATGTCGTCGCGCGACGCCGTTGACGTAGCCGCTCAGGTTCAGAGCCAGCCTGGTCATGTTCAGGTGATCCGGACCGCCCAGCAGCCGCAGCTGATCGACGTGAATGAAGTCGCCAAGGACGCGTTTGACGTCCTCGTAGTCGAAACGGTCATGTCCGGCCTCGACGGGTGTGTGAGTAGTGAACGCGCATCGTGCCCGTACATGAGCGACATCGAACAGGCACTGCGCGCATAGGTCCTGGTCGGATGGTGTATCGGATGGGCAATCGTCAGGGTTTTCATTGGCGACCGGATTGGGGATTTTTCGAAGAAGCTCCACGGCTAGGAGCGCTGCATGGCCCTCATTGAGGTGGTAGAATTCGATCTCGAAGCCCAGAGCGCGCAGCATGCGAGAGGCGCCGATGCCCAGGACAGCCTCCTGCTTCAGCCTGTGCACGGCATCGCCACCGTACAGCCTGTCGGTGATCCGACGGTCATCGGCGTTGTTTTGATCGACATCGGTGTCCAGCAGGATGACCGGGATATCGCCCCCCAGGGGGCTTTCGACGACATGGAGCCAGGCGCGGGTCCACACCAGCCGACCCTCGATCTCGACTGCGATCATCGCATCGAGCGGGACCGCCCAGTCCGCTGGAATCCATGGGTCCGGATGATCGACCTGCCGACCGTCCGGAGCGATCTCCTGCCGGAGATAGCCCTCTCTGCTCACCAGGGTAACGAGAACCACGGGCAATTCGAGGTCCGCGCACGAACGCGCCACATCCCCAGCCAGGATGCCCAGGCCGCCGCTGTAGGTGTGGATCTCAGGCTTGATCGCGATTTCCATGGAGATATAGGCAATCCGGGAACGTTCCATAAATGGATCCAGGCCAGTCATTGCTTTTCTCTCTTACAGAAGCGACGCGGACGACCGATACACAGCCGGATCAGGCGGAGAACCGATCGCCCGGTCAGGTCTAGAGCTTGACCGTTCGCAGGCGCAGAGCGTTGCCCACCACGGATACCGAACTCAGGGCCATGGCCGCGGCCGCGATGATGGGCGACAGCGTCCACCCGAACAGCGGATAAAAGACGCCCGCGGCGATCGGCACGCCGAGCGCGTTGTAGACGAACGCCAGGAACAGGTTCTGGCGGATGTTGCGCATCGTCGCCCGGCTCAAGGTCCGCGCGCGGGCGATGCCGGCGAGATCGCCCTTGACCAGGGTGACGCCAGCACTCTGGATCGCGACCTCGGTGCCGGTGCCCATCGCGACGCCGATGTCCGCTTCCGCCAGCGCCGGGGCGTCGTTGACGCCGTCGCCAGCCATCGCCACCACGCGGCCCTGCGCCTTCAGGCGCTTGACGACCTGGTTCTTGTCCTCGGGCAGAACTTCGGCCTCGACGTCATCGATGCCGAGCTTGCGGGCCACCGCCTCGGCGGTGGTCCGGTTGTCGCCGGTCAGCATCACGATCCGGACGCCGTCGGCCCGCAGCGTCTCCAGCGCGTGCGGCGTGCTCGCCTTGATCGGATCCGCGACCGCGATCACGCCGCCGGGCCTGCCGTCGATCGCGGCGAACAGGGCCGTGGCGCCCTCGCGCCGGAGGTCGTTGGCGCGCGCCTCCAGATCGCCGAGGGTGATGCCTTGGTCCTGCATCATCCTCGCGTTGCCGAGGGCCACCGTTCGCCCGCCAACCTTGCCGACCACACCCTTACCGGTGACGGAGTCGAAATCGACGACATCCTCCACTGGCACGCCCCGCTCCTTGGCGGAGGCGACGATAGCCGCGGCCAGGGGGTGTTCGCTGGACCGTTCCAGGCTGGCCGCCAGCGACAGGACGGTTGCCTCGTCCATACCCGAGGCGGCGACCACCGCCGTCACCTGGGGCTTGCCCTCGGTCAGCGTGCCGGTCTTATCGACGACCAGCGTGTCCACCTTCTCGAATCGCTCCAGCGCCTCGGCGTTCTTGATCAGCACGCCCGCAGTGGCGCCCTTACCGACACCAACCATGATCGACATGGGGGTGGCGAGACCCAGTGCGCAGGGGCAGGCGATGATCAGAACCGACACGGCCGCGATCAGTCCGTAGGCAAAGGCGGGGCTCGGTCCCCAAATCGCCCAAGCGATAAAGGACAGAATGGCGATGGCCATGACGGTGGGGACGAACCATCCGGCAACCACGTCGGCGAGCCGCTGGATCGGCGCCCGGCTGCGCTGGGCTTCGGCGACCATGGTCACGATCCGGGACAGCATGGTGTCCGCACCGACCTTGTCGGCGCGCATCACCAGGGATCCTGTCTGGTTCACTGTGCCGCCGATCACCTTGGAGCCAAGTTCCTTCGCGACCGCCATGGACTCGCCGGTCACCATGGATTCGTCCACGGCGCTGCGCCCCTCCAGCACCTCGCCATCGACGGGCACGCCTTCTCCGGGGCGGATCCTCAGCCGGTCACCGACATGGACGGCCTCGAGCGGCACCTCCTCATCCTCGCCGCCGGTTCGGATGCGGCGCGCCGTCTTCGGCGCCAGGTTCAGCAAGGCTTTGATGGCTCCCCCGGTCTGCTCACGTGCCCGAAGTTCCAGAACCTGCCCGAGCAGCACCAGCACGGTGATCACGGCCGCTGCCTCGTAGTAGACCGAGACCAGCCCCTCGGCATTGCGGAAGCCTACCGGGAAGATGCCTGGCAGGAAGGTCGCGACGAGGCTGAACAGGTAGGCCACGCCCACGCCGAGTGCTATCAGGCTGAACATGTTCAGGCTGCGGTTCACGAACGACCGCCATCCGCGCTCCAGCAACAGCCAGCCCGCCCACAGGACCACCGGCGTTGCCAGCAGGAACTGGAGCCACAGGGATGTCTGAGGAGAGATCAGGGTGTGGAGCCCGAGGCCTGGCAGATGGGCGCCCAATTCTAGGAGAACCAGCGGCACCGTGAGGGCGGTTCCAATCCAGAACCGCCGGGTCATATCCACGAGTTCGGGATTAGGCTCGCCCTCGACACCGCCCGTGACAGGCTCCAGGGCCATGCCGCAGATTGGGCAGGTGCCTGGTCCCTCCTGGCGGATCTCCGGGTGCATCGGGCAGGTGTAGATAACCCCCGGCTTCGGTGCGGGATGCCCCGCCTGCTCCGGAGCGGCCGGTTTGGCCGCTGGCTTCAGGTACTGCTCCGGATCGGCGGCGAACTTGTCGCGGCATCGTGCCGAGCAGAAGTGGAAGGCTTCATTCCCATGCCGTGCTTGGTACTCCGTTTGTTCGGGATCCACCGTCATGCCGCAGACGGGGTCCTTCACCGTCGCTTGGTTCACGTGACCGGCTTGGTGCGCAGTATGGTGATGAGTATGGTCATGATGTTCATGGCCTCGATGCAGGTCGGTCATTGCCGCTCCTTATCAGATGCTTGATGCTGGCGGCCTGGGCTGGATGCTGTCCTCTCAGGCCGTCGAACGCTTGCTCTAGCCTCCACCTTCCAACGATTGGTAGGTCAACAGGATTTGCGGGGACGATCTGATCGACGTCAGGACTGCAGCGGCTTCCATGTTTTGCCGCCGTCCCGACTGGCCAGGATGACGTTCTTGTCGGTCACCGCGTAGAGCCTCTCGGGATCGGTAGGATCGGACGCGAAGTGCAGCAGGACGGATTCGCCGAAACCGCTTCCGACCGTCTGCCAGGCCAAACTCGGCTCGGTGGTCCTGAGCAGGCCGACACCGACCTGGAACGCGTAGACCGTGCCATTCGCGGCCGTCACGACCATGGTCGCCGGTCGCTGGACCAGGGAGGCGGCTTGCCAGGTCCTGCCCGCATCACGGCTGATCATCAGGCCGCCGCGGGTGGCAGCGTAGACTGTGTTCGGGTCCTTCCCGGATGCAGCGAGGTCGAATATGTCAGCGGGTGGCTTGCCCGCCATCTCCCAGGTCTTTCCGCCGTCATGACTGACCTGGACGCTCCCATAGTGGCCGTACAGGATGTTCGGGTCGGCGGCGCTGACGTCCATGGAATGGAAGTCAACAGGGCCGTTAACGCCTGCGGAAACCTGGCTCCAGGTCCTCGCGCCATCGCTTGAGGACAGCACGCCCAGGTTGCCGCCCCGCTCGGGATGGCCGCTGGCGAAGAACGATTCGGGTCGGGCCGGGTTGGGCGTGAAGCCCATGTAGTCGTTCCGATTGTCGGATACCCGGGTCGCCGTGCCATCCGGGTTGGTCAACCAGACGCCATGGTGGGAGGCGAGATACAGTCGTGACGGATCCGTCGCATCGACGGCGATTCCATGCAGGTGGGAAACCTCCGACAGCCTAACCGTTTCGGCGGCCCGCACCGGCCCGGCGAGAGCGGCACCGAGGAGCAGGGCCCCCGTTGCCGCGGCCAAAGCCCTGACAAACAGCCTGCGCTGCACATTGATCATGGTCGATTTCCTTATTTGTTTCGGGCCGCGGAACCGTCCCAGCGGTTCCGTTGGGTACAGCTTCGTACCGTCACAGTGGGTCATGTCCGGATCCCTGCGGGATGACCGGGCTTCAGGACGCTCCGTCGGATATGCCGGAAGCCGAGTCCGGGAATGACCAGCCACTGGGCAAGTGGCGTCAGGCCGGTTCCCAACCAGGGCAGTGTCGGCATCTGTTCCGAGTAGGCCCAGGATCGGCGGATCTCGATGTTGAGCCACTCGCTGAACACGGTGTAGCCGAGGCCCAGGATGACCGTCATGGCCGTGACGGACAGAAAACCCTCGCGCGGCCAGGCTGGTCGTCCGCCGACCAGGAGCGCCAGCATCAGCGACATGGTTGCGATCAGTATGTCCCCGCCCGTGCAGTGGACGGCGGCGAAGACGATTTCTGCCGCCGTACCGGTCTGCCAGAGCGTGTAGAGCGGCATGTGAGCGAATTCCCAAGTGAGATTGCCCAAGGCAATCACCACCAGGTACCGGCGGATCGCCGAAAGCCAGTCATCCGGAGGCATCCACACACCGCTCATTTGCCGAAATCCCTAGGCACCCGCAGCCCCGCCATGTCTCGGTCCAGCGGCATTCCGACCACCGAGACGTGGAAGCCAGGCGGGGGTGACGGCGGCGTAGCGCTCGTATTCGGCTCCGAACGCCCGGGCGGCTTCGCGCTCCTCGGATCGGGCCAGACGCACGTACATGAGAACGAGCAGCGGGAACATCGCGAGCGTCAGGATGGTCGGCCACTGGAGCAGGAAGCCGAACAGAATGGCGATGAACGCGACGTATTGGGGATGCCGAACATAGGCATAGGGACCCGTTGCAGCAAGCCGATGGTGCCGCTGGGCCTCGAGGAGAACCTTCCAGGCGGCCGAGAGCAGGATGAAGCCGCCCAGGATCACCAGGTTGCTCAGGATGTGGAGGGCGTTGAAGTGCGGATTGCCCTCCAGGCCGAAGATGGTTGACCACAGGTGACCGGCATCGTGCGACAGCAGGTCCAGACCCGGATAGCGAGTCTGGAGCCAGCCCGAGAGCAGGTAGACGGTCAGCGGAAAGCCGTACATCTCGGTGAACAGGGCGACGATGAAGGCACTGAAGGCCCCGAAGGAGCGCCAGTCCCGCGACGATTGCGGCTTGCCGAAACTAAAGGCGAAGATGATGAAAATGGCCGAGTTTAGGATGACCAGCATCCACAGGCCGTAGGCCGGGGCATCGTGGGTCATGGCGAGCCTCCTTGGTCCAGGTCGGTGCTATCGCTCCGGCTCTTGTGACCGCTGTGTCCATGCCCACCGTGCATGAACAGGTGCATCAACGGGCAGGCTGCCAGAAGCAGCCACGGCAGCGCTCCAAAAACGTGCGCCGTGTGCTCGGTCAGCAGGAAGAAAGCCGCCACCGCCAGAAAGCCGAGCAGAACGAAGCCGCTCCTCGAGCGCCACCATGAGCTTTCCGGCCTGTGCGTCTTGGCATTCTGATTGGCATAATCGTGCGTCATGATTGCCTCCCTTGGCGGGTCACATCATTCCCATGGGGCCGGAAAGGAGCTGGTCGGCGATCTTTCGCTGCTCTTCGGTCAGTGAGGCATAGAGGGGCTTGGCGGCAGCCTCCAAATCGTTGAGGCTGTTCAATCGCGCTGAAAGTGACTTCTGCTGGAAGGCAAGGCGCTCCGGCCATGAGGACGGCATGCCGCCTTTTGTCATCTGTTCATGCATCGATTGGTGAGTCCTGGCGCTCTCCCGCAGGGTATTCGCGAAGGCATCCCACTGTGGTTTCTGAGCGTCCGTGATCCTGAGTTCCGTCTTCAGGAAAGCGATCCGGCCCTCGACATGCTCGAAGGGCATGCCCATGCCGTCCTGCCGGCCCATCATCATTTGGCGCATCATGGGCATCATCTGCCCCATGTTTCCCATCATTCCCATGTCGCCCATCATGTTGGTCTGACCGCGCGGCTGCTGAGTGCCTGGTTGGACAACCATGCCGCTGCCCATGCCTTGGCCGGTCACGGGGGCGTTGCCGGCTTGACCCGCATTCGGCACTTCCTGGGGCTGTGCTGCGCCAGTGCCGTCGGGATGGTGGGAGGTATGGTCCTGATCAATGGTTTGTGCCTGGGCAGCCGCCATCATGGCGACCAGCGCGAAAACCGGCAGCATTGTACGGGTGAGAAACAACATCGTGTCCTCCGTCTGTCATCTGGGTCGAGACTGCCCCGAACGAACTCCACAAGGAGCGCCGGGGAGACGAGTTACAGCCACATGGACCGGGTCCGATATCCTTGACCAAACCGAAAAGCAGGTTGGGCGCGGACGGACTCGTGGCGTCAGATGATCAGACGTGGAGGACGCTGGGCGGGAGAGCTGCCGATACCCTCGGGTATGATGGGAGTGGGGAGATGGTTGGACATGGCCAGGCGCGGGACGATTACCGCGACAGCATCCGTGATCAGGCCGCCGTGCATAGTGGCGCACTGCGCCACGCTACAGCAGACGCTGCCATCAAGGAGACCCTCATCGGCACAAGGAGCCTGATCCTGGTCACGGACGGCAGTCGTTTTGTCGGCTGTCACGGCCGTCGCATGCTCGTGCGGAGCCATGGACCGGTCATGAGGCACCAGGATGGCGTGGTTTGGGACAGCGTAGACGAGCAGCATCGCCAGCATAAGCAGGCTCACCACTCCCGTCCTGAACGTCGCCGACGATCCACGCCACATGGCGATGACTTTCATTCCCACTCTGGTGAAGGTGCCGCAGGTTCAGGCACCAGCCGCTCCGACAGGTTAAGACGACGAACCGGCACATGCAATATTACGGCGTTCCGGGACAACCGCATTGATCGAGATCAAGAAAGCGGTTGAGGGTGCTGCCTGTGCTTGAACCAGCCCTACTACTCACCTCGGCATCGACCGGTACGTTACGCCATTGGGGCCATGTCCCACTGCAAAGGTTGTCAGGACTTCCCGTGTCGCGGTGTTGATCACAGAGACGGTGCTGTCCACGATATTGGTGACGAGGACGACGGCCCCGTCATCGCTCATGCTGACACCATGCGCCCCTTTCCCGGTGCGGATGGTGTCGATGACGCTGCCGGCAGCCACGTCAATCACTGAGACGGTATCGGCAGGTTCGGCGTCCGTGCCCTGGTTGGCGGCGTAGACGAAACGTCCATCTGGTGTGGCGTGGACCTGGATCGGGTTCCGCCCGACCTTGATCGTTCCAATCAGGGTACGGGCGGCGGTATCAACCACGGCGACACGGTTTTCATCGCGCAGCGAGACGTAGACGCGGCTGCCGTCCGGGGTGAAGCCGACCTGAACCGGCGTGGTGCCGACCTGAATCCGCGCCACTTCGATGAGGGAACCAGTATCAATGACGGACAGGCTGCCGTCCTGAACGTTGGCGACGTAGACCTCGCGCCCGTTCGGGCTCATCCGAAGCCCGTGCGGATAGCGGCCGACTGCGATTGTTTTGACGACCGACATTCGGGCAAGATCCACCACGCTGACGGTGTTGTCTCCGGCGTTGGTCACGAATGCCCGCCGACTTTCCGGCCCAGGGACGACATGGGCCGGATGGGCGCCGACGCTGATAGTCTCGATGGGACCTTTGGCTAGGAAGGCCGCATCGAAGACCAGCAGCCGCCCCCTGGTCTCACCCGCATCATGTGCGGCTTTGTCATGGCCGTGTCCGTGACCGTCAGCGACCGCGGCGCCGACCGCCAGAAGCCGGGTGCCGTCCGTCGTGATCTGGACGTTGTGCGGCGAGATCGGGATCGGGATCGTCGTGACCCGGGTGGTGGCGAGATCGATCGCGCTGATGGAGTTGCCATGCTCGTCGGCAGTGTAAACGAAACCTCCTCCTTCGATCACCCTGGGTGTTTGTGCGTGGGCTGTGCCGACGGAAAGCGTCGCCATGACTACCGCGACAAGTGGAAGCAGGATCAGTCGTCTGACTTCATGGTCGCGGCTGAGGAGCGTCCCTTTTGCGTTGCGAGAACATTGCGTAAAGTTGATGCTCATGATCATCCTGTTCAAGTTCGCTCGGGCCCGATACTCGACGGTTGTCATCATACCGGTAGCCGTGTGGTGGTGATCCCGAACGGCTTCCCTGCGGAGGTGCCGGGGATTAGAAGGCTATGGCCACGAGGGCTGGGTCCGACGTCCGCTGCCGAACTTTGGCGCGGGCGGACTCGTGGCGTCAGATGATCCGGCGAGGAGGGCGCAGGGCGGGAGGGCTGCCGACGCCCTCGGACATGGCGGGAGCGGGCAGATCGCTCGACAGTACAAAGCCTGGGATGAGCGTCTCGACAGCACCCGCGAGCAGGCCAGCATGCATGGTGGCGCACTGCGCCACGCTGCAGCAGACGCCGTCGTCGAGGCGGTCCGCATCGGTGCAAGGGACCTGGTCGTGCTCAAGGACGGCAATGGGTTCGTTGGCCGTCGCGGTCACCGCGTGCTCGTGCGGGGCCATGGGCCGGACATGAGACACCAGGCTGGCGTGGCTCGGGGCGGCGTAGACGAGCAGCGTCGCCAGCATCAGCAGGCTCGCCATCCCCGTCCTGAACGTTACCCACGACCCGCGCCACATGGCGATTAATTCCATTCCCACTCTGGTGATGATGCCATTGAGCAGACACCAAGCGCTCCGTCAGGCTTATGCGACGGGTTGGCATCGACAACATGATGGAGGTTTGGAGCAGCTGCCTTGATCATGATCAAGGGAGCGGTCCATATTTCATCCTGCTTCCGAGGTTCTGCCTCCGGGACAGTCAGGAGACCCATGGGAGCGTAATCAAGGCGCGCAGCCCGCCGGACGCGCGGTTTTCCAGGACCAGATCGCCACCATGCCCCCTGATGACCGATCGGGCCACCGTCAAGCCGAGACCGAAGCCGCCGGTCTCTCTATTGCGGGACTCCTCAATACGGTAGAACGGGTTGAACACCGTCTCCAATTCACTGTCGGGAATGCCCCGGCCCTCGTCGTCGATCGAGATCACCAGACGGCCCGGCAAAGTCTCCAGGATTACGGTGGCGGAGGCGCCATAATTGACCGCGTTCTCGATCAGGTTCGCCAGGGCGCGCTTCAGGCCGATCGGACGACATCGCATCGTCACTCCGGTCGGACCCTGAAAATACGCCGGGCGGCCCGCATCGGACAGGTTGTCGCAGATGGTCGCCAGCAGCGCGCTGATATCGACCACCTTGGTCTCTTCCCGACCTCCGTCGTCCCTGAGGAATGACAGCGTGGCCGACACCATGGCCTCCATCTCGTCCAACTGGGCGAGGATGCGGTCGCGCTCCTCCCCCTCATCGATGAATTCCGCGCGCAGCCGGATGGTCGTGATCGGGGAGCGAAGATCGTGGGAGATGGCGGCGAGCATCTGCGTCCGATCCGTTACCAGGGTGCGGATCCGGCCCTGCATCTCGTTGAAGGCCATGGCCGCCTCGCGCACCTCCTCCGGCCCATGGACCGGCAAGGGCGGCGCGGTTACATCGACTCCGAGCCGCCGCGCCGCGTGGGCTATGCTCCTGAACTCGGCGGTGCAGACACGGACCAGGTAGAGGGAGACGGCCAGGATGGCAATCGACATCAGCGTGGTAGGGACGATGAAATGCCGGTCCTGCCTGCCCAGGGTGCTCAGTGCCGTGGCTCGGGCGTTGATCCAGCTTCCATCGGGCAGCCTCGTCGATACCAGCAGGACGTGGTCGGCACCGTATCCCTTCGCCGCGTAGGCGACGCGCAGGCCGTTGCCGTCGATCCCGGGAACCAGCTGCTGCAGGCGGCGCTCCAGCATGTCGAGTCGGTCATCACGGGCGGACGCCTCCTCGACCAACGGAATGGCGCTCCAATGGGCGGTCAGCCCCCGGCCGGACAGGGAATGGGCGGCGGTCTCGCGCTCCTCTGGCGGCAGCGTCATGACAGCCTGCTTCACCGCCGCGATGCGCTCGGCCGCGACCCGCTCATCGGCCAGGTCGGCCTGCTGCGACAGATAGGAGCGGTACCAGACCATACTGAGCAGGTGCGACAGGGCCAGTGCTACCAGCAGGATCGTTACGGCACGGCCAACGATAGTGTCCGGTACCAGAGAGCGCAGAACCGACCTCATCCTCGCCATCATGCCCGCTCGACATCGGCGGTCAGGACATAGCCGGATCCTCGTATGGTCTTGATGAGCGGGCTTGGTGATACGTCGTCGCCCATCTTATGCCTGAGACGGCTGACCTGGACATCGACGCTCCGGGCGTAACCGTGGATACGGTTTCGCACGAGCTCCAGCAACTGGTCGCGGCTCAGCACCTGGCCAGGCCGTTCCAGAAAAGCGAGTAGCAGGTCGTACTCGGCGCCCGTGAGGGCGACTAGGGCTCCGGGCGGGGATGTCAGCTCCCGCCGGACGAGGTCCAGGGTCCATCCGGAAAACCGGTACTCGTGTGGCATCCTGACGACGCCGGGATTCGAACCGGCCGTACGGCGAAGGACGGCCCTGATGCGGGCAAGAAGCTCCCGGGGGTTGAACGGCTTCGGGAGATAGTCGTCCGCGCCCACCTCCAGGCCGACGATGCGGTCCGTGTCCTCGCTCATTGCCGTCAGCATGATGACGGGAACATCAGGTTTCCTGGCCTCGGGCGATCGAAGTTCACGGCATAGTTTAAGCCCGTCGTCCCCAGGTAGCATCAGATCGAGAACGACGAGGTCGAAATGATCCGCCTGGAGCGCCCGCCGCATTTCGGCTCCATCCCGACAGGCGGTTGATCGAAATCCATGCCGTTCCAGGAAGCGGCCGAGCAGATCCCGGATTTCCTGATGGTCGTCAACAATAAGGATGTGGGCTGCGCTTTCCATGACATCTGGATAACACCTGGGTGGGCGCTCTGATGCAGGTGATTTCGCTTCAAAGAGTTTCTGTCTGTTACGAAGTGTTACAAGTGAACCTGCGCGCGAAACGGCTGGACGATGTGGAATGTTTGAAGGGCACCAACCAGATGAGGCAACCGACGTGGACATAGCCAGGTACCCAGATCCTCTTGAGGGGAGTACCTGCACCAGGGCATGCCCTTATTGAAAGCATCCTCAAATTCGGGTGCTGGAGTCACCTACATGCTCTGCCGCGCCTTTATTACGGTTGAAGGGACGAGAGCCATGCTGGATCAAGTCTTCGTCAAACATTGGGAGAATGTGATATGCTAGTTCGCGAGATGATCGGAACGCATCCCGACGTAAAAGGCAGCATCAATGATGCCCTGATCCGCTGCATCGAGGAATGTTACTCCTGTGCCCAAACCTGCACCTCGTGTGCGGATGCCTGCCTCGCTGAAGATATGGTCAAGGAACTTCGCCAGTGCATTCGGCTCAACCTTGACTGTGCGGATATCTGTGCGGCCGCTGGATCCATCGCGACACGCCGTACGGGGTCCAATGAAGAACTGATCCGCTTGACGCTGCAGGCCTGCGCGACCGCTTGCCGCCTGTGTGGTGCTGAATGCGACAGCCATGCATCGATGCACGAGCATTGCCGGATCTGCGCGGAATCCTGCCGACGCTGTGAGCAGGCCTGTCAGGCAGCACTTCAGAGCATGGCTGCCTGATCAATTTAAACGACCCTGCGGAGCCGTTCTCCTCGGGGTTGCTCATCCGAGAGAAGACCTCACCAGAACGAACTGCGCGACGGCGGACGAGGTCTTCTTCGACATGATCGTCACCGGTATGAGTGTGCCGCACCAGCGGAATCAATGGACAGGAAAGTATGGATCAAGTTTGGCAAGCCTTTTACACCGGGGCCGGCATGCTGTGGCAGGCGCTCTGGGCACTCATCTTCGGCTACATCATTTCCGCAGGCATCCAGGTACTTGTCAGCCGCGAGCAAATGGGCAAGGCGCTCGGCGAGCGCGGGCCGAAGCAGGCGGGCCTGGCGTCGCTCTTCGGGTTCATCTCGTCGTCCTGCTCCTTTGCCGCCCTGGCCGCTTCGCGCTCGGTCCTGGTGAAAGGCGCGCATCCGGTCAACTCGTTGGCCTTCCTGATCGCCTCGACCAACCTGGTAATCGAACTCGGAATCGTGCTCTGGGTGCTGCTGGGCTGGCGGTTCACGCTTGCCAATATCCTGCTTGGACTGCTGATGGTGCTTTACGCCTACCTGCTCACCGCCCTTTGGTTTCCGTCCGGGCTGGCCGAGGAGGGCAAACGCCACGCCGAAAAGGCTCAGCAGAGCGAAGGCATGGATATGCAGCACGACGGGGGGCAGGGCTCCTGGCGGCAGAAGCTGACCTCGCACGCGGGCTGGAGGCAGATTGCCCACGCATTCTTCATGGAATGGGCGATGGTCTGGAAGGAGATCCTGTTGGGCTTCACGGTCGCCGGCTTCATCTCCATCTTCGTGCCGCAGGCATTCTGGGATTTCCTGTTCGTCGGAAATTCTGAAAACCCGTCTTTCTGGGCCGTAGTCGAGAACGCCGCCATCGCACCCGTAGTTGCCTTCTTCACGTTCATCGGCTCCATGGGCAACGTGCCACTCGCTGCCATGCTGTGGTCGAAGCAGGTATCGCTCGGGGGCGTGATGTCATTCCTCGGCGCCGACCTGGTGGCGGCGACCGTCGTCTGGATCCACGGGAAATACTATGGCTGGAAATATGCCGGCTACCTGTCGCTGGTCATGTACGTGTGCATGGTCGCCGCGGGCATCACGGTCCACTATCTCTACGACCTGACCGGACTGACACCCACGGAACGCCCGTCGCTGCAGGAGATGGTCCGGTTCGCCATCGACTACACGTTCTTCCTGAACCTGGCTTTCGGAGCCGCCGCGGCCTGGCTTTTCTATCTGCATTTCACCGGTGGCCACGGCCAGCAACACCAGGAGCATGGCCAGGAACATCAGGGGCGTCCCGCTCACGAAAAGGCCTGAGCGGACACCGGAGGGATTTTCATCCTTCAGGAATGGGAAAATCAATGAGTGAGGATCTCATGGAGAGCAAAAAAGGCACTGCCAAGCAAAGCACCGGCGAGAATTTTGAACGGCAATCCGGCCCACAGGAGCCGCGCCGCGCCGGGCGAAGCAGCGCTGCTGAAATCCAGAAGGCAAGCGAAGACATGAAAGGAGCGCCCGCTGATCGGGACACAGCCGCCCGGGAAGTTGAACTCGATCAGACACCCGGGAAAACATAGTCGCTGTCGGACGATACAGCGCTGTAATAGTTGTGCCCGTGCCTAATAGATTTGGAGAAGAGTCCAAGTTCGTTCGGGGACATCGTCTGCCTCATCTGCCTCAATGACCAGGACGCTCTCCGCTGAGTGGCCATTCGGCACTATCCCCGTTCTCACACCCGTTGTCGCCTGTGGCCGCTGTCGCTCATGGCCCATGCTGTACCCCCTGGTGCCATGACGGTGGAACCGGGTCGGAGATGTCTTGCTCTGTGAGACTTGGATAGCACGTGTAGACAAGCCATCGCAGAAAGATGGCAGAAAGTGATGGAGATGGACAATCGGAAGAGAACCGTGGGGCTCGCCGCTACTGCCGGTGCCGTTGGCATTTTAGCATTGCTCGGGGTGGCCGGCTTGTTCGTCGTCTACACCGGAGCGTTTAATGTCGCCGCGACGGAAGAACACACCTCGTTCACCCGGTGGGCGTTCGACACCACTTTCCACAACTCCGTCGAAAGCCGCGCTGCGGACATTGCCGTGCCCGAAAGCCTTTCGCCGGATATGGTGAAGGCCGGCGCAGGCTCCTACAAATCGATGTGTCAGCACTGTCATGCCGGGCCGGGCGTCGAGCGATCCGCATGGGCGAGCGGCATGCGACCGAGACCGCCCCACCTTGCGGAGGAGGCGGCCGAGTGGGAGCCGGAGGAGATATTCTGGCTCGTCAAACATGGAGTGAAGATGTCCGGAATGCCGGCGTTTGGACCGACCAATGACGACCGGGCGCTCTGGAGCATCGCCGCTTTCGTCAAGGAATTGCCGGCCATGACGCCCGAAGAATATGCGGCGCTGGGTGGCACGGGCTCCGGCAGCGGCCATTCGAATTGACTTCAAGGCGCGCCAAACAAGGAGAATGAGCCCAATGGAGATGTCGTACTGGCGCTTCGCCGCTATGATTGTGACTTCGACCGTCGTTATGTACGGTTTGATGTACCTAAACACCTATTCGTTCGAGCATGTCTTCTGGAGCGAGACCCGCGCCTGGATGGCTCTCGTCATGGGCGCGACCATGTCCATCATCATGCTCGGGTACATGCTGGGCATGTACAGGAAGCGGGCGATCAATCTCGCGATTTTCGGGGGATCCATCGTGGTGTTCGCCTTTGCGCTCTGGATCGTGCGCAGTCAGGCGACGGTGGATGATGTCGATTACATGAGGGCGATGATTCCACACCATTCGATCGCGATCCTGACGAGCGAGCGTGCGCAGATCACCGATCCGCGGGTCCGTAAGCTCGCGGACGAGATCATCGAGGCGCAGGAGCGCGAAATCGCGGAGATGAAATATCTTGCCGCCGATCTGGAGGCGCGGGACTGATGGGTAAGTTGACTTCTCGGGTCGGGCTGGGACCTTTTCTGACGATACTGATCCTAGTACTGCTTGCTGGATGTAATCGGAACGATGCACCGGACGACGATCTGGAGGCCGTGCAAGCGCCCGAGATCGCCAGGATGGTGCCCGCGGAGGAAGCACTCGCGGGGGCGGAGATCCCTAGCCTCGACCCCGCCACGATGAACGACGCGCAAGTCCGCAACGCGGTCGGCTCGGGATCCTACTGCCAATTCCGGTACACGACTGCAGGCAAGCCGGTTCTGGCGGTAAACATGCCCCTCGGTGGAGGACCGGGTAGCGGAATCATCAAGTTGAACGGGAACCTCGTCGCCTTGGAACCAGAACCGATCGACGGCAGCGGCAACGAGCGGAGTGGAAAACTCTCTTTGGCTGCCGATCCAATCCGAATGACTGTTCTGCCTGATCCCGGAGAGAGCGGCGAAAATCGTGACGGCGTGCGGCGCCAAGAGGCGAACATGATCTTCGAGGTCGGGCAGACCCTCAAAGTCGGGTATCGCGGTTATCTGGACTGTGCGTCCCACCCGCCGCCGGAATCCCCGTCACACTGATTGAAAGCCCACTCCAGACCTGACGCCGATGCCGCTGAATTCCCGCGCATACAGAAACAAACCGACTCAGTGCCATGACCATCGGCAGGACAGTGACGGCAACTCGCTCGGTTCGGCGGTGAAAGGATGGGCAGCCTAGCATTGATTTCTCGGTGACATCGTGGACCGGACCACAGCGGAGCGTGAGCAGCTCCGAAGAAAAATCTTGACCTTCCAGCAATGGGAAACCCGAGGCTGAGACCATTATCCAAGGAGGAGGAGATCATCATGCTGAAGCTCAAAGTCGAGGGGATGACCTGCGGCCACTGCGCCCAAACCGTTACCAAGGCGGTCGAGGCCGTGCCCGCGGTCGAACGTGCCGTTGTGGATTTGAAGGCCGGGGAAGTCGCGGTCGAAGGGAATGCCGACGAGGCGACTGTCCGCCGAGCCATCGAGGACGCGGGATATGATGTCCGCGATGCGGCGTGACACATAGTAGCGGGGATGGGCTGAAGCGATGTCACGGACCTTCAGTCCCTTTCTCCCTCGCCCTGCAGGCCAGCATCGCGGGCGACATGACCGTGCCTATCGACGGCATCTGCTGTTTGTATAACCATAATCCCAGGGAGAGACGATGATGATCGGTCACCTACGGCGCATCAGCATCCTTGCCGCACTGGCGGCCGGGCTGGCCGCTTGTTCCAGCGGCCCGGCCGAGCAGTCGAGGACAGCCGCCCCGACCAGCCCGAGCGGCACTATGAACCACTCGGGCATGGGCCAGATGGATCAAGCTCAGATGATGCAGCACTGCCGCGCCATGATGCAGGGCGGAGGGTCCGGTACGATGCAGGGTGGCGGCATGGCCCATGGTGGCGGTGCCGCGAATGCGGGCGGTATGGGCCAGATGGATCAAGCCCAGATGATGCAGCATTGCCGTGCCATGATGCAGGGTGAAGGGGGGGCCGAACCTACCCGGTAGGATCTTTCCGTACACCAAGTTCCGCGCCATTACGAGTCCGGGAGGCGGCCAGCGTGAGCAATCGCGCTGGCCGTTTTCGTCCGCTTGGCAGCTCCTCTGGAATTTGTCACCGGTGAAACATTCGATCAAGAAAAGCCCTTGACCTTCCAACGGCTGGAAGGCCCATCTACATGTGCAGTTAGAGAGAACAGGAGCCGTTCATGGCTTATGCAACTGCAAGGGAACCGGTCGCGCCGCCGGAGCCGGCAGCGTCCGAGATCGATATCGGGATCGGTGGTATGACCTGCGCGTCGTGCGTGGGTCGCGTGGAGAAGGCCATCCGCAAGGTGGAGGGCGTCACGGACGTGTCCGTGAACCTCGCGACCGAGAGGGCGCGCGTCGCCTTCACCGATCCCAGGCCGAGTACCCAGGGCGTCGTCGATGCCATCGCCAGAGCGGGCTATGAACCCGCCGTGGCCGAATTCGACCTCCGGGTTCAGGGCATGACCTGCGCATCCTGCGTCGGTCGGGTCGAGAAGGCGCTGAAGAGGGTGCCGGGCGTCTCCGACGCCGCCGTGAACCTCGCCACCGAGCGTGCGCATGTCACCGGACACGGCATCGACGCCGCCTCCCTGGTCGCCGCGATCGAAAGGACGGGTTTCCAGGCTGCTCCGGTCACCCGGGACGAGGCGGCCACCGGAGCGCCGGACGAGGCGCAGGTGCGTAGCCGCCGTGAACTTCGGCACGTCCTGATTGGTGCCGCGTTGTCGCTTCCCCTCGTCGCCGGCATGATCGGCGACTTGGCCGGCTACCCCATGATGCCGCCGGGCTGGGTCCAGTTCCTGCTGGCCACGCCTGTGCAGTTCTGGCTGGGCTGGCGCTTCTACAAGGCGGCGTACAAGGCCGTGCGGGCGGGCACCGGCAATATGGACCTGCTGGTCGCCATCGGCACCACCGCCGCCTGGGGCCTCAGCGTCTATATGCTGCTGACCGCGCACCAGGCACACGGCATGCCGCACCTCTACTTCGAGGGTTCGGCCGTTCTGATCACCTTCGTGCTGCTGGGCAAATTGCTTGAGACCCGCGCCAAGGGACAGACGGCCGCGGCAATCCGCGCCCTGATGGATCTCCGGCCGGACACCGCCCGGGTGCGCCGGAACGGCACCGAGGTCGAGGTGCCGGTCGATCAGGTGAAGCATGGCGACGTCGTGGTCGTCCGTCCCGGCGAGCGCATCCCGGTGGACGGCCGGGTGGTGGAGGGCACCGGCAGCGTCGATGAGTCCATGCTGACCGGCGAGCCGCTGCCGGTCGAGAAGGCGGCCGACGCCAAGGTCACCGGCGGTTCCATCAACGTGGACGGCCTGCTGGCTGTGGAAACCACGGCGGTCGGTTCCGAGACCATGCTGTCGAAGATCGTGCGCATGGTCGAGGGAGCTCAGGCATCAAAGGCGCCGATCCAGCGGACAGTGGACCGGGTCAGCGCGGTGTTCGTGCCCATCGTCCTCATCATCGCCGCGGTCACTTTCGCGGCCTGGTGGAGCGTTTCGGGCGATGCGGAAACCGCCATCATCACCGCCGTCTCGGTGTTGGTCATCGCCTGTCCCTGCGCGCTGGGGCTCGCTACCCCGACGTCGATCATGGTCGGCACCGGCGCTGCGGCGCGCCACGGCATCCTGATCAAGGACGCCGAGGCCCTGGAGCGGGCACACGCCGTCACAGCCGTCGCCTTCGACAAGACCGGCACGCTGACCGAAGGTAAGCCTCGGGTGACCGACATCATCCCGGCGGAGGGCCTGGATCGCGCCGCCCTGCTTCGGCTGTCCGCCTCGCTCCAGCAAGGCAGCGAGCATCCGCTGGCTCGCGCGGTTCGTGAGCTGGCCGAGGCGGAGGGTATCGCTCCGGCTGCCCTGACCGACTTCAAGGCATTAGCCGGGCGCGGCGTGTCCGGTTCGGTCGAGGGACGCTCGGTGCAACTCGGCACCAGGCGTCTGATGGCGGAGAGCGGACTGGAGGATGACGTTCTGGGGGCCAAGGCGGCGGAGCTGGAAGCGTCGGGCCGGACGGTTTCCTGGTTGGCCGAGATTGCTCCTGAGAGACGTGTGCTGGCGCTGGTGGCGTTCGGCGACACGGTGAAGCAGGCGGCTCGCGAGGCCGTCCGGGCGCTGCACGAGAAGGGAATCGAAGCCGTTATGGTCACGGGCGACAGCAAGGGCGCCGCCGAGGCCGTCGCGCGGGATCTGGGCATCGATCGGGTCTTCGCCGAAGTCCTGCCGGGCGACAAGGCCGACGTGGTGGCGACTCTCAAGCATGAGGGCAAGGTCGTGGCAATGGTCGGTGACGGCATCAACGACGCCCCGGCGCTGGCGGCCGCCGACATCGGCATCGCCATGGGAACCGGTACCGACGTGGCGATGGCGACTGCGGGCGTGACCCTGATGCGTGGCGACCCGGTGCTGGTCGGCGGCGCGATCGACGTGTCCCGCCGCACCTATGCCAAGATCCGCCAGGGCCTGTTCTGGGCCTTCATTTACAATCTCGTCGGCATTCCGCTGGCGGCTATGGGATTCCTAAGCCCGGTGCTGGCAGGTGCCGCCATGGCGCTGAGTTCCGTCAGCGTCGTCCTCAACGCGCTCACGCTGCGCGGCTGGAAGCCCCGGGGTACTTGAGGAGTAATGGTCATGAACATCGGTCAGGCGGCCAAGGTGTCCGGCGTGAACGCCAAGCTCATCCGCTATTACGAGAGCATCGGGTTGATTCCCGAGGCGGATCGAACCGCCTCGGGGTACCGGGTCTACACCCCGCACGAGGTGAACATCCTACGGTTCGTGAGGCGGGCCCGCACGCTAGGATTCAGCATCGAGCGCATCCAGCAGCTCGTCGGCCTGTGGCGCCACAGGGACCGGGCGAGCGCCGAGGTCAAGCGGATCGCTCTCGACCATGTCGCCGAGCTCGAAGCCAAAATTGCCGCGATGCGGGCGATGAGCGACACGCTGCAGGAACTTGCCGACGCATGCCAGGGCGATCACCGCCCGGACTGCCCCATCCTGCGGGATCTCGAGAGCTCCGCCCCTCGATTAGCACAGGGGAATGGCCGCCCTCGATTCAGGGCGGCAGCGGGTGCGGACCAAACTTCATGATCGCTGTGAGAACTTGTGGATCAAGCTCCAGGGGCGGTCACGCCGCCCCCGTCAAGGATGGGATTGAAATGCAACCCGTAGAAGTCTAGATGCTCTTGCGATTGCTATGATTGATGCATTACGGTGCGGCATTCGGGCGCGGCCCTTGGATATGGGATTGGCAATAGGCATGCGGTTCACGCGCTTTCTAGCGGCTGTGCTGTTCGGCCTCCTCCTCGGTTGGGGAGGTTTGGCCATGCCTGAGGCCGCGATGGCCGACATGCTCCACCACGGCGTTCCCCTGGGCGAAAAGGCTGCGACCGACTGTAACGAGCAGCCGGGGCAGTCTGGCCATGGCGATCACAAGGACCAGGACGAGCACGGAGACGACTCCGAGCTCGCGCACCGAGGGTGCTGCGTGATGACTTGCGGTGGCCTGTCGGCTTTGGAGCCCGCCGATCTCCAGGTAAAGCCCATTGAGTGGATGCCCGCTCGTTTGCAGATTGTCAGCGACGACTTGCTCAGGAAGCGCTCCGTGCTCCCCTTGCGCCGCCCTCCCAGGGCCGCGGCCTGAAGCCCTTGCCCGCCTGCGTGAGCAGCGCGGGCAAGAGGCTTCGTAGCGCTCCTCCCCCTTAGCGGGACGCGCTGCAATCAGCGCATCGATCCAGCTGACCGGGAACGGTTGACCCGCGACGCCTGAGCCGCGCACGCCTTCCGCGCGTCTGCGCCTTACCGGGTCGCCGGCTTCCTTCCCAGTTGCCCAGATTCCCTGAGCTATTCGGTCGCTGCCCTCACTCCTTGCCGTTCCGGCCGTCCCTGGCCGGAAGCTGCACCCTTTTCGGCTTCTTCCCGCATCGACGGCGGAGCCAGAGATAGAGGACACCCAATATGCGTTTGAGCACCCACACCCTGGGCGCCGTCGCCGCCCTGATCACCAGCACCGGTCTCCTTGTATCACCGGGGCTGGCGTTCGCAGCCCCCGGCGAGGCTGGTCACAAGCACGATACTGCCGCAATCGGCGAACCTGCCAAGGCTACCCCCAAGACGCGCACCATCCAAATCACGATGGGCGACAACTTCTATGAGCCGGAAACCATCCCGGTCAAAGCCGGCGAAACTGTTCGCTTCGTGATCAAGAACACAGGCGAGTTCCTGCACGAGTTCAACATCGGCACGACCGCGATGCACGCCGCCCATCAAAAAGAAATGGCCATGATGGTGGACCACGGCATGCTCTCCGCGACCGGCGTGGATGTGAAAAAGATGAAGATGGACCATTCCACGATGCCGGGGATGGGTCATTCCATGAAGCACGACGACCCCAACAGCGTCCTCGTGGAGCCCGGCCAGACCAAGGAACTGGTCTGGAAATTCACCAAGCCGGCCACCCTCGAATTCGCCTGCAACATGCCCGGCCACTACGAGTCCGGCATGGTCGGCAAAGTCAATTTCCAGCGCTGAGGGAGGTCAGCATGCACAAAACACTACCTGGCCTCTCGCGCCGCGACGCCCTCAAGTTCGCCGGAGCGGTAGGCGTGGCGGGTGTCGTCACGGTCTATCCTGGGCGCCGCGTCTTCGCGGCCTCGGACCGGTCGTTAGACTTGGCAGTCGAACGAACCCGCATCACCATCGACGGCGAAACGAGCAACGCCATCTCCATCGGCGGCTCGATCCCGGCGCCCACGCTGCGCTGGCGTGAGGGGCAGGAGGTTGTCATCCACGTGACCAACCGGCTGGATGAGGGGACTTCCATTCACTGGCACGGGCTGCTGCTCGAAGGCGTGATGGACGGCGCGCCGGGCTTCAACAATTACCGGCCGATCGGCCCTGGCGAGACCTACACCTACCGCTTCAAGCTGCGCCAGGCCGGCACCTACTGGTACCACAGCCACTCCGCCTCGCAGGAGCAGGAGGGTATGTACGGCGCCATCGTGATCGAGCCCGCCGGGCGCGATCCCGTCCGGGCCGACCGTGACTACGTGGTCCTGCTGTCCGACCACACGCCGGAGAACCCCGAAAACGTCCTGCGCAAGCTCAAGGTCAGCGAGGGCTACTACAACAATAACAGGCGCACCCTGGTCGATTTTTTCCAGGACGCCAAGCGCGACGGCCTGGGCGCCACGATCAACGATCGGCTCGCCTGGGGCGAGATGCGCATGGACGCCACCGACCTCGCCGACGTGACCGGCTACCAGTTCCTGGTCAACGGCAAGGGGCCGCTGGATAACTGGACGGCTGTCTATAATCCGGGTGAGCGGGTGCGTCTGCGGATCATTAACGGTTCGGCCATGTCGATCTTCGACGTCCGAATCCCTGGACTGCCGATGACCGTGGTTTCTGCCGACGGGCAGAACGTGGTGCCGGTGAAGGTCGATGAGTTCCGCTTTGGCGTTGGGGAAACTTACGACGTCATCGTCATGCCCACGGAAGATAAGCCTTTCACCTTCTTCGCCGAATCGATCGACCGCACGGGCTTCGCCCGGGCGACGATCGCGACCCGCGAAGGGATGGAAGGCGAGATCCCCGAGCAGCGTCCACGCGCCATCCTGACCATGGCCGACATGGCGATGGCTCCCGGCATGGACCACGGTAGCATGGCGGGCATGGATCATGGCTCGATGGCCGGCATGGACCATGGCAACATGCCCGGAATGGACCATAGCGCCATGCCTGGTATGGATCACGGCTCGATGCAGGGCATGGATCACGGCTCGATGCAGGGCATGGATCACAGCAACATGCCTGGAATGGACCACAGCGCCATGCCGGGCATGAGTCACGGTGCTGCGGGAAGCAAGGATCAGGCGGTGGGCTGGGCCGACGCAGGCACGCCTCCCGGTGCCAAGGCGCTCTCCTACGCCGACCTGAAGGCACTTGTCAGGAACAAGGATCTACGTGAGCCCACTCATGAGATCGAAGTCCAGCTGACGGGCATGATGTCGCGCTACATCTGGACCCTGAACGGCCAGAAGTTCGATGAGGGAGCCTCGATCCGGGTGGCCTATGGTGACCGTGTCCGCATCCGTTTCGTGAACACGACCATGATGGCCCACCCGATGCACCTGCACGGGATGTTCGTGGAGCTTGAGAACGGTCAGACGGATCGGATGCCCAAGAAGCATGTCGTGCTCGTCCCGCCGGGGCAGGTCACGACGGTGCAGTTGACCGCGGACGAGCCCGGGGAGTGGCCCTTCCACTGCCACCTCCTCTACCACATGGCCTCGGGCATGATGACGCGCTTCATCGTCGAACCCCACACGGCAAGCCTCTGATCCAGGAACGACGGATGACAACGACAACAAGGGTCCCGCACAGGACCGCACTGATGGCCGGGGCCATCCTGCTGGCGCTTTCAGTAGTCCCGGCCTGGGCCGCCGAGGAGCACTCGGCTGAGCAGTTCCATGAGGAGCCGCCGATCCTCGGAACGCTTCTCATCGACCGGTTCGAGCACCGCTGGAGGGACGGTGAGAACTCGATCGACTGGGATGTCCAGGGCTGGGTCGGCGGGGACACCAACAAGGTCTGGTTCAATGCCGAGGGTAGCAAGCCCGTCGATGGAGATGTGGAAGAAGCCGAGTTCCAGCTTCTCTACAGCCGCATGACGTCGGAGTTCTGGGACGCGCAGATCGGCATCCGGCACGACGTGCGGCCGCAGCCGCAGACGACCTACGGCGTGATCGGGTTCCAGGGCGTGGCACCGTACTTCTTCGACGTGACCGCCCAGCTCTTCGTCAGCGAGGATGGCGATTTCAGCGCCCGCCTGGAGGCTGAGTACGACCTCCTGATCACGCAGAAGCTCATCCTACAGCCGGTGGCAGAGGTGAACGTCTCGGCACAGCGGGTACAGGAACTCCATATCGGCCCGGGCTTTAACGACATCGAGCTTGGCCTGCGCCTGCGCTACGAGGTCGTCCGGGAGTTCGCCCCGTACATCGGCGTGAATTGGGAGCGCAAGCTCGGCGAGACGGCGGATATCGCCCGCGATCACGGCGAGGATCCGAGCGACCTGTCCTTAGTTGCGGGCGTGCGGTTCTGGTTCTGAGCATTGGCAGGCCGACTACCATGCGGTAGTCGGCCTGCTTGTGGGCGGCGTCGCCCACAAGCAGCTTCGTGGAGTGTGTAAAGCTGTCACCCAGCACAGAGCCCTTTCCAAACCGGTGATGCCATGTGCGGCTGCAGAACATCAGGACCTCTCCGGTTCATTCCCTGCTTATGCCCGGCCGCACCGCCGCTATTCCTTTACTGAAGTCATTTCAGCTGCTCGGTTCGGAAGTCTGCGAGAAGGCGGGTGGGTGTACCTGAACCCAGGTTGCCGGCCCGGAACCATACCTACCCAGCACATCGTCAATCCACTCGCGGAAAGGCATCAGCTTTGTCAGTCCAAACCTGTGGGAGCAAAGCCGGGGCTCGTAGCTCAGGAGGCTGCGGCTGACCGAAGCCGACACGCCCAATCCACCAGACGGAAGCATCTCCAACAAAGGCGCGCCGGAATCCCCATCGCATACTGCAACCTTCCTGTCGCTCACGAGGAGCTCCGTGACGCCCCAATCCCAGGCTGGCGACGTCAACAACGCGTCGTGGAGAAAGCCACCGTGTTGGGACTCATTGTATGAGGTTGTTCCATATCCCGCGACGGCGGCTCCGACTAGGCTCCTCCAGTAGGAACCCGTATCGACGTCCAACAGCGATACCGGTCGGTATGGGGCCGGAGCCAGTCCGCCAAGAATAGCAAGGGCAAGGTCGCCCCGGTCAGACGGCTTGCTTCGTCCGTCAGCCCATAAAGGAGAGGGTTCAAAGTGCGAAATGGGCAAGGAGGTGCGGCCGGTGAGGTGCCCCACCACGTGGGTTTCGAAGATGATGGTGATGGCGCTTCCGGTATCTCCACAGTGCGCATCCGTAAGAACGGCCGTTCGCGACACCAGGACCCCCGTGCATAGGTGCGAGTTCTCTGCGTTATAAACGGCCACCACGCTGTTCGCGATGACCGTGTTTTTCAGCGTCCTGCGCCCGCCCTCTACCGCATCGGCGGTCCAGGTATAGGAAAGCCATACCAGTGCAAATACCAAAACAGAGATGCGCCTCATGGTCAGCCACTCCGGGGACCTTGCCCGCTAGACGGCTCAGCGATACGCCAAGGATGATATACCGCTCGCAAAGGTATCACTAGGCCAGTTGCAAGCAGCCCAGGTGATCATGATCTGCGAAGATTTAGGCCGGGCGGGTCAAAGTCACCGTTTCTCTCTCATCCGGACGATCCACCTTATAGGTTCGAGGCAAACCCCTGTTCCATGACGACCGATCGAAGGGATGGAGTCAATTTACCTCCGAGTGCACGGCACTGGAGCGTCAGGCTTCCGCTTAATTCTCGGCTCGTATGGGGCGTCAGAGTGCGGTGAAGGCCAAATGGTTGATGGTCGTCATTTCTTTTGGCGGAAGGTGTCGTGACAGCCTGAACACTCCTGCCCGACAGCCTTGAATTCCGTTCCCAGCTGGGCCTTATCGCCCGAGGCGGCCGCGGCCATGAGCTCCTCTACAGCGGCATCGAAGCGACGCATGCGTGCGTCGAATTCCTCCCGGTTGGTCCAGACGGCGGGAGTGGCCTCGGAATGATGGCCATCGCTGCCTGGCGGGAACATGTGCATCACATGCTCGCAGTGCTGGTGCATGGTCTCGGCAAGGTGCTGTGCAGTCTCCTGATCGAAGACCGTTTTGCCCGTCACCATGGCGCCAAGGGCCTTCATGTGCTGGCCCATCTGCTTCATGACGTCCATCCGCTGGGCCACCACTCCGGTCGCGCCCTCGTGGGCAGTCGCCGCACCGACCAAGGGGAAGAGGAAGGCTAGGGACACCGCGGCGATACGCCGGCGGGAGGCGATTAACGGCAGCAGCATGGCGAATTGCTCACTGGAAACTGAAGGGCACTGCAGTAAAGACGTATAACCCGCGGTTTTATTCAATGTGTGGGATAAGCTGTTCGCCAAGTCAGCGGGCGTGGGTGCCGTGTCCCTCCTGTCCGTGCTCCCCGCCGTACCCCCGAGCCTGTGTATAACGCTGGGCTTGTTCCGGCGTCAGCACCTCCATCATTGCCAGGTGATACCGGAGGTGAGCGGCTCTCAGCGCACCCTGCGTCACTCCGATCGCGCCAGTCGCCGTCTCGAGGATCACAGGTGTGACCGCCTTTTCGGCGAACAGCCGTTCCAATTCTGTTTCCTGCTGGATCAGGCGTTCACCCAAAGGTACGACCTCTGACTTCATGGCCTCGAACAAGGCTTTTGTACTCTCGCGCTGAACAGGGCTGAGCATGAGGGCGTCGGCATTCTCCAAGGTATGCGCAGGACCGGGATAGCCGTTCAATTCGGCTGGGAGCGCGTAACCCATGCCGCGGCCGGCCCGCAGATCGGCGATCTGCTGGTCGGAAAGCGCCTTAACGGGACGGGATTGGAGATGGGCATAGGGCTGCTGCGGTGTGTGGGTCACCTGCGCGGATGCGGCACCCGAAAGGCCAAGCGTAGTGATTGCGAGGCAGGCACTGAGGGCAAGGGCTTGAAACATGCGCGATCTCCTGCAGACACCAGCAAATCCTTTCTCGACCAAGGCGGATAGGCAAGCGTCAACAGACCTTGCTCGACAACAATGCCAGCCTAGTGACGACCAAGCTTCAGCTCTCCCAGGACCATTTTACGTGGTACCGGCCCGGATTTGCTCCACTGGCAACGCAGACCGTCGGCAAGTCAGCGCCGGTTCTGCTCACGAAGGATTCGGGCCATGCGCCAGCAGCCGATGCTGTAGTACACGCAGCCAGCCCCACCCAAGACAACCATGGGAATGCTGAGGGCTAGCGCGACCAAAGATGGAAAATCCAAATCCATAATCCCGACGCTCCTCTGTGGTGCGTAATTTCCATGTTGTCGTCAGATCGTGAGCGCGGTCAACAGCCAAGTGACTTTCCATATACTTGTGGATCTACCCCTATCAATAGACAAGTCTTGGAGAACTGATGGCTTGCCTGCAATGCATCGAAACTAGACCATATGATAGGCTTCTTTTCCCTTGATGTTCTTGATTTGTTTTGGCAAAAGAGTCAAAGTTATTGACTCTCAGGAGGATCGAATGTCCGGGGACAACGCTCTATCGCCGGAAGATGTGCGCGCATTTCTGTCCATTTGGCGGCTTCCCCCGGCAGAGATGACGCCTGAGCACATGGCCGGGGCGCGTGCTGCGGTTAGAATAACGATCGAAGATGTGCCAGACTTCTCAACCGTCCTGGGTCTCGGACGGGGCGGGCTCAAGGATGAAAAAGGTGATCTGCCGCTTCTGCCGATTGCTGGTAAGGTCGGCGACCTGTTTGGCCAATCCGCAGGTGATCTCCTGCGCGATCTCCGGGGGACATGCCTTTTTCTCTATTTCCTGGAAAACAAGGACGACCACATCGCCGAAGCTCGTCTGGCATGCGCTCATCTCGATTGGTGGCTGGCCCATCCCTGTGTTCTCAATGAGTATGATCTTCGCATTCGAATCGGAAGGTTCCGCCCGTTGTTTGCTTCAATCCTCAGGGCGGACACGCCGGCAAGCGTCGCCATTCAACTGGATCTCATACCGGGTATCGCAGATCCGGAAAACCCCGAGAACGGGGCAGTGATCGCGATGCTGGAAGATGCCGGTTGGTTGTCGCCCAACCCGGTCGGCGTGATAGGTTCGCTGCTGTACGAACTGCCGAAGCCACCGCCTTCGATGGTCGTGCTGCGCTCGGCGTTGCGGGTAAGCGAGGTGGGAGCAAAGAAGGTATGGAAGGAGTTCGAAGGTTATGAGGCGCTGTCCGGTTTGACCCATCTTGCCGCCATGCCGGACCCGGACGAGTACCGCACCGACCTAAGATCCGCGTTTCCGTGGTGCTCTGAGATCATTGATGACATCGCGGGCGAGCTGTCGCTGGCCGCGCGTCTCGGCCGTCCGCATTTCGCCCTGCCGCCGCTTCTTCTTGTCGGACGCTCCGGCGTCGGCAAGTCAAGGCTTGCGCGCTGCATGGCCGGATATGCCAGAGTGCCGTTCACTCAGCTCAGCGCTGGAGGTGCGTCTGACAGTCGAGCTCTTGCGGGAACTGCTCGGGGGTGGGCCTCGGCTTATCCTTGCCTCCCCCTGACGATCATGAGGACCTACAACATCGCAAACCCTCTGCTCTGCGTCGAGGAGATCGACAAGGCGGCGGACAGTCGGCACAACGGCCGGATTTCCGACGTACTCCTGACGATGATCGATCCGGCGACGGCGCGGCAGTACTACGACGAGTGCCTTCAGATGCCGGCCGACCTGTCCGCGGTGTCCTGGGTCCTGACAGCCAACAACGCCGAACGAGTCGATCCGCTGCTTCGAGCCCGCTGCCGGGTGCTAGAAGTGCCGCGCCCGCGACCAGAGCATTTCGGCGTGATCATGACCGGAGTGACCGAGGATGTCGCCCTGGAGTTCGGCGTTGCGGTTTCGGATCTGCCGGAGCTGCCGGGAGAGATTGTCGAGTCGATGCGTTCGGGTTTTGCCGCCGGCGATCTCAATGCCCGGCAATTCGCAGTGCTGCACCGGCGTGCCCTGATCGCTGCGGCACGGGCGGAGAAGCTTGCCCGCAACTGATCGAGAGGAAGGAATGGGCATGCTGGTGATCGAGCAGTATAGCATCATCCACATACCGCTAACAGGTTGCGTCGCGATCGGCCTCTAAGATGGCGTTGGCGGGGGGAGGTGCGGATGACCTGAACTTAGTTCCTTACTGATGCCAACCGCGCATCTGCTACCCTGAGATGCAGTAAACGTTATTAGGGATTGTCGCGATTATGAAACTATGTTTTACAGTTTATGCCTGATTGAAACGACTTCCTGTCTCTCCGTATAGCTCTCCCTTTGACATTGTTAAAATGTGAGAGAAAATATAAAGCATGGCTTTAGAGCCAGGGTGACGCCAGCACTCTGGATCGCGACCGCAGTGCTGGTGCCCATCGCGACGCCGATGTCCGCTTCAGTCGGCGTTGGGGTGTCGTTGACGCCATCGCAGGTCAGTGTGACGAGCCATGGGCGGTATGGTTTCCGTGATCCGCCACCTGGGCCCTGAACCA
This sequence comes from Skermanella stibiiresistens SB22, assembly GCF_000576635.1. Taxonomy (GTDB): domain Bacteria; phylum Pseudomonadota; class Alphaproteobacteria; order Azospirillales; family Azospirillaceae; genus Skermanella; species Skermanella stibiiresistens. The sequence continues at coordinate 144,764 of NZ_AVFL01000001.1, read as the reverse complement.
GGCGTGGAGCGCTCGGACGACGGCTGTATTGCCGGAGGTGAAATGGATCCGTGCTCCGCGATCAACCTCTTCGTATTCAGCGTGCAGCTGATCTCCGGCACGGCTCAGCTCTTGGAGGCCCGGCATGTCAGTCCCGTGGATTGCGGCCGGGCTGCGGAAGTCTCCCTTTGCGAACGCTGCAGCTTCTTCCTTCAGGTGCTGCCGGATCAACGCAATCTGATCAGGTGCGCCATCCTTGGAGATTACGGTCTGCGTGCCCCCATCCGCCGAACCAGCGAAGACATGGGTGCTACGGTCGAGGTCGAAGGGCATCACCCTTACACCCCGCGCGGCGACATCGGCTTGCCGTAACGGATCGACCGCCGCTGCCTGGTTCTCCGGATAGTGTCCGTACTGGTCGGATTGAGCGCATCCAGCGCTCCCGCAACAAGCTAGTATCAGTGCGAGTACAGTTGAACTTTGCATGTCAGCACCTCCTGCTTCCCTCCATAGCCTGATGCGCCTTAAATGCGTATGATCTCGATCATATGTCGAGCGTCGAAGACGGAAGTGCGATGGACTGGATTGAAGAGATCGAACGAGGACGAACCGTTCATCTCGAAGCTGGCGAAACAGCCTTTCGACAAGGCAACCCGGTATACGCGGTGTTTCGAGTGAAGAGCGGTCGAGTACGTCTGACCCGCACTTTGGAGAACGGCGCGACTCTGGCTCTCCACACCGCCCGAGCCGGGGATACCTTCGCGGAAGCTGCGGTGTCTGCCGACGCTTATCATTGTGACGCCGTTGCGGACGTGAGATCCGAGCTAGTGGCTTTTCCCATTCAACACCTCCGTGAACGGCTCTCCAGCGACCCTCAAACCGCCCTTTCATTTGCGATGTTCATGGCGAGCCAAGTCCGCACCCTTCGAGCTCGTCTGGAGCTTCGCAACATCCGTTCGGCGAAAGAACGTCTGCTGGCCTGGCTCGAGTTGAACGGGGCGGGAGTGCCGCTGAGCGTACCGACGGATCAGCCTTGGACGGAAGTCGCGGCGGACATCGGCCTGACGCGAGAAGCGTTGTATCGGGCGTTGGCCGATCTCAGCCGTGCGGGTGCCATCCGAAGAGAGAACGGTCGAACGATCCTGCTGCGCGAGCAGTAGAACATGAGCTGGAGAGGATGGTGCGGGCGGTCGGATTCGCACCGACATTTATTGCTGCGGCGGATTTTGGGTCATCAGTGCCTAAGACAGGATAGCCGCGAACGTGTGGTTAGCCGATCCCTCGGACAGTCGCCAGAGGCTGGCACCGCATGATCGGCGCCCTCCTAGCCAGCCCAGATGTGCCGTGGACGCGCAGCATGCCGCTCCCATTCAATTCTTCCTGGATCGATTAGAACGACTGCACCTTCGGCTAGTGGGAGATCCTGCTGGCCTGCTGCAAGCGGCCGACTCTGCGTCAGACATGGCAGTACGGCGTCATCATGGCAAAGGTTCAGGGCTGGAAGGTGGGTTTCGATATCATTCACTTCCAAAGCAAACCGGTCGGTCTGGTTCTGGTTCAGACCAGGAAATGGCTGCCTTTCCTCACGGCATGCCGCATCTACCGCAACCCATTGTGGATCTATGACGAGATCCCCGGCGAGATGCTGAAGCTCGTGCTGGGAATATTCCGGCAGCGTTATCAGTTGCGCCGTGGCTGGCTCCTGATGTTCCACCCCGACCTTCGCGATGTCCTGCAGCTCAGCCTCAGCACGCGAAATCGATTCGCCGGCGGCGACTCAGGGCTTCGGAAGCAGGGGTTCGATGGCCTTACTGAACGTATCAAACGATAGCACCCCCTTGTAGGTCTTGCCGTCGATCACGAAGGAGGGCGTCGATTCTACCCCGTGCTTCTGCTCGCCCTCGAAGCGGGACTGGACAATGGAGTCCTGAAGCGCCCTGTCGGCGCGGCAGGCGTCGTAAGACTGGCGGGATAACCCGGCGAGGGCACCGATACGAGCCAACGGCTCGATCGGGTCCTTGGCGTGCGACCAGTCGTCCTGTTTGGCAAAAAGCAGCGAGAGCACCGGAAAGTACCGTTCCGGCGGCAGGCACCGCGCCATGGTCGCGGCCTCGAGCCCGACCCGGTCGAGCGGGAAGTCGCGGTAAACGATACGAACCTTGCCGGTATCGATGAGCTCCTTCTTCACCTGCGGCAGGACTTCCGTGTGAAAGGCTGCGCAGTGGTGACAGGTAAGCGAGGCGTACTCGATCACTTCGACCGGCGCATCCGGGCTCCCCAGCACGCGGGGTGCTGTGGCGGTTTGCGGAACGGCTGGCGTTTGGGCAAGGGCGGCGCTGGAGAGCAGGCACGAGGCCGCCAGGAAGATGGCACGGATGGTTCGGCTCAGAGGCATCGATTAACTCTCCATGGGGCTGATTGATTTACCAGGTTCTGGCGACAGATTTTGGCCCGTTTCCTGGTTCATGACTTTTCCAGCAGGAGGCGGATTTTGCCGGCGGCGACCTCCGGCTTCTCGTGGATGTCGAGGGTTGAGCGCGGACGGCCTTGGTCGTCCAGCAGCAGCATTGTCGCCGTGTGGTCCATGGTGTAGCCCCCGTCATCCTGGGGAACCTTGCGGGAGTAGGCTCCCAGGCTCTTGAGGGCGGCCGAAATCTGATCCGGGGCGCCGGTCACGCCAATGATCCGCGGATCGAAAAGGTCGGTGTATTCGGCCATGACGTCGGTGGTGTCCCGCTCCGGATCAACCGTCACGAACAAGGGGCGGACCGCCTCCGCCTGTGGGCCGAGTGCCTGGAGTGTGCCGGCCACATAGGACAGCGAGGTCGGACAAACGTCGGGGCAGTGCGTGAAACCGAACACCACCAGGGTTGGCTTGGTCCGCAGGTGATCGGGCGTGAAGGCGCTGCCTGTCTCGTCCAGGAGACGCCAGTCAGCTCCCTCGGCCATTGGACGACGGGTTCGACCAAGCTCTCGCGCCATGGCTCGCCGCGCGGCACGACCAGAATCAGGAGGGTAGCCGAAACGGCAACCGCGCCGACGAGTGCCCACAGGAAAAAGCGGAGGTTTCTCGGGTTGACCACGGCATCCTCACTCCGGTCCCATGGCACCAGGTTTGCCAACCTTGACCGGGATCTCGACCTTTCCGGCCTTCTCGAAGGTGATGGTCAGCGGGAACTGCTGACCGAGTCTCAGGCCGCCCCCAAGGTCCATCAGCATGATGTGCGTCCCACCGGGCTTCATCTCCAGCGCGCCACCAGGCGGGACGCTGAGCGGGCCGGCTTCGCTCATGCGAGAGACGTCGTTTTCCTGTCTTGTCTGGTGAGCCATGGCATGGCTCGCCACCGGCGTTTCCATGGACAGGATACTATCGGACTCAGGGCCAGTGTTTCTGACCGACAGGTAGGTTGCGCCGGTTTTGGCTGACGGTGTGGTTGCCCGCGCCCAAGCCTGCTCGATAACAAGGTCACCGACCTTTGCCATTTCGGCATGTGCTGATGCGACGAAGGCAAGAACCAGCGCGGCGGCGCCAGCGATGACGGAGTGCTTTGACATCACAGATCCTGGGAGGAGAGGTGGTTGGCATGCACCGGTTCGGGCTGGGCATTTGACCAGCGGAGTAGCCGCAGAGCGTTGAGGGTAACGAGCACGGTGGCCCCGGTGTCAGAGAGAATGGCGAGCCATAGATCCGTCACGCCAAGCAGCGTGGTGACAAGGAACACCGCCTTGAGGCCGAGGGCGACCACCACGTTCTGGTGGATGTTCGTCATCGTCGCGCGGGACAGAGCTATGAGGTCGGCAACACCCTCCACCCGGTTGCCCAACAAGGCTGCATCGGCTGTTTCCAATGCTACGTCGGTGCCGCCGCCCATGGCGATGCCGACATCGGCTGCCGCCAGAGCGGGGCCGTCGTTGATGCCGTCACCGACCATCGCGACCGGCGCCTCCGCCTTCAGGACCGCGATCTCGTTCAGCTTGTTCTCGGGCAGAAGGCCCGCTTTGACCTCGATGCCGAGCTTCCGTCCAATGGCCTGTCCGGTCCGGATATTGTCGCCGGTCAGCATGATGCTGCGGACACCGAGGTCCCGAAGTGCCGCGATGCCCCGCAAGGCGTCGGGCCGCGGCTCGTCGCGCAGTGCGATCAGGCCCACCGGCTGGGCGTCGGCCAGGACCACGACTACGGTCTTGCCCTCGTCCTCCAGCGCGGCGATGCGGTCGGCGGAGATGCCTTCCAGGCCGCACCGTTCCGCCGCGTGGCGCGGCGAGCCGACCTCAACAAGTTTCCCGCCGACGATGGCCTGCGCCGCGCGTCCTGGAAGGGCCTTCTGCTCGCGTGCTGGGCGCAGCGGTACGCCGCCGCCCGCCGCGCAGTCCAGGATGGCCCGCGCGATTGGATGACTGGAGCCGTTCTCCACGGCGGCCACCATCCCGAGCAGGGAGCGGTCGGTTCCCGTCAGCGGCACCAGGTCGGTCACCTGCGGTCGTCCCTGTGTCAAAGTCCCGGTCTTGTCGAAAGCGATGGCGCGGACCCGGCCGATCGTCTCCAGGGCGGCACCGCCCTTGATCAGCAGGCCGCGCCGCGCGCCGGCGGCAATACCGGAGGTGATCGCCGCCGGTGTGGAGAGAATCAGGGCGCACGGGCAGCCGATCAGCAGCAGCGCCAGGCCGCGATAGATCCAGGTATGCCAGTCGGCTCCGAAGGCGAGCGGCGGGACCAGGACCGTCAGCACCGCGACCAGGATGACAAAGGGCGTGTATCGCCCGCTGAACCGCTCGATGAAGCGCGCTGTCGGCGCCTTGGCCGCCTGGGCTTCCTCGACGAGGTGGATGATGCGGGCAATGGTGTTGTCGGAGGCTTCCCGTGTCACCCGGACCCGCAGGGCGCCGGTCGCGTTGATGCCGCCCGCGATGACCGGTGAGCCGACCTGCTTGGGTACGGGAACCGACTCTCCGGTGACCGGAGACTCATCGACATCGGACTCGCCATCGATCACCTCGCCGTCAGCCGGGACACGGTCGCCGGGCCGAACGAGCACCACTTGGCCGATCTCCAGGCGTGACGCTGAAACCTCACGGGCGACATCATCCTCGATCACGAGGGCGGTGCGCGGTACGAGTGCCGCCAGCGCCTTGATGCCGGACCGGGCCGCGCCCGCCGCGAGACCCTCCAGGAGTTCGCCGACGGCGAACAGCAGAACGACGATCGACGCCTCGGCCGTCTCACCGATGATGAGTGCTCCCGCGGTGGCGATCGACATCAGCATCTCGATGCTGAACGGGGAGCCGGCGCGGGCCAGCGCCAATGCTCGGCGGCCGAACACGGCCAAGCCTACGAGGGCAGCTGGGACAAGGGCATAATCTTCCAGGTCCGGAATGAGCCACGAGACCAGGAAGCCCGCGGCGACGAGCATCCCGATCAGGCCGGTCAGCCGGGCCTTGGGTGTCGTCCACCACGCCTGTCCCGCAGGATCTCCGACGCCGGTGTCAGTGTCACCTTCGGTCATCACCTGGATGCGGTCCATGTCCTCGACGCCAAAGCCGAGACTGCGGATCGTGCTCTCCAGCCGCTCACGGGGCGTCGCGGCCTCGTCGAGCCGAAGCTTCAGGACCTGGGAGTGATAGCTCAGGCTGACGTCCTCGATGCCTGAGAGGCGCCCGACGGCCGTTTCGATCTTGGTCGCGCAGCTTGGGCAGTCCATGCCCGTCACTTTATAGCGGAGAGCGCTTTTGCCCTCGGCCACTGCCTGCCCGATGCGGGCCTCGTCCAGCATGATAACCCCCCATGAACATCAGAAGGCGGATGCCGCCGCCGTCTGAGTGTGATAAACATGGACCCTGTAGCAACTACAGGGTCAAGGGGTCATGTCGGAAAAAATGACGTCCGTCGATCATACGATCGGTGCACTGGGCAAGCTGACCGGCGTGAACATCGAGACCATCCGCTACTATGAGCGGATCGGCCTGCTGCCCGGTGCGGCGCGTAACTCGGGGAACTACCGGATTTATGACGACCGGCACGTCCGGCGGCTGACGTTTATCCGCAAGGCGCGCGACCTTGGATTTCCGATCGAGACGGTGCGCCGGATGCTGGCCCTGTCGGACCAGCCGGACCGGCCCTGCGGCGAGGTGGATGCTCTAGTCGTCGAGCAGATGCACGAGGTCGAGCGCAAGATCGCGGATCTGGAGCGGCTCCGGGCGGAACTCGACAGGCTGGCCCATCAGTGCCGTGGGGGGTTGGTATCGGACTGCCGGATCATCGAAGCGCTGTCACCATAAAGGGATGTCACCTAAAGCGGTTGGGGTGTTCACTTAATTTTTCAGCTTAAAGTAAAAATATGACGCACCCTTCAAGGCAGTCAGGCCTTCCTGACGGCCACTACCCACTCAGAGGCTTGGACCGTCAGGTGCCTATTGCCCGCTCAGCTATCTGCGAACTCCAAGAGTGACCCAGTATTCACGTGGCACGCAGATGCCGAGATCGGTGCGGAAGCCCTCGTGGAAGGCAATGAAGTCACGCTTCAGTTCCGCCTGGCGCGCGTCATCAAGCGAGGCGACCAGCGATTTCGTCGGCCCGTAGCCGGTCGAGAACGTCTCCCACGCAGCTTCGCCGCTCAGCTCGCGGTAGTAGGAGGTGCCCTTCTCAAACTTCAGGTCAAACGCCTGCCCCAGCAGCTCCTGGATGCGCTCGGTGCGGCCCCACTCGAAAGGCGAGGACGGTGCCGGCGTGGGCGGTGGCGGCATGTACGGCTTCATTACCAGGAACATCTTGAACAGGTTGCTGTCGGACAGCCAGGTAGTGAGTGCAATCCGCCCGCCCTGGCGGCAGACGCGCGCCAGCTCGGCCGCTGCCGCCTCCGGGCGCCTGGCGAACATGATGCCGCAGGTCGAAATCACCGCATCGAACTCGCCATCCGCGAAGGGTAGGCGCTCAGCATTGTAAGTGCCGGGTGAATACTCCTCAGATCGGGCGGATGAACATTCCCCAGGCTGATGCAACGGCACGGTTCCGGAGCAGACGCTCTGGAGCCGTGTAGCCGCCCCTGGCTCATAATCCCCTCAGTCGATTGAGGGAGAGCATGGGTGGTCACACTTGGGGAACTCGTCATGATTCTTGATCTCGCCCGCCAGGGATTGAGCGTGTCGGCAATCGCGCGCCGGACCGGCCTGGATCGCAAGACCATCCGCAAGTACATCGCCAAGGGGCTGGAACCGCCCGCCTACACGCCACGCCCGCTCCGGCAGACCCTTGTCGGTCCCTTTGAACCTTATCTGCGAGAGCGTCTCCAGACCTTCCCGGAACTCAGCGCCCGACGCCTGCTCCGGGATATCCGCGCCCTCGGCTATCAAGGCGGCTATACGGTGCTGAAGGATTTTCTGCGTACCGTCCGACCCAAGCCCGAGGTTCAGTTCGAGCGCCGGTTCGAGACGCCGGCCGGCAAGCAGGCGCAGGTGGATTTCGCCTTCTTCAAAACCGTATTCACCGACCAGCCCGATGTCGAACCGATCGTGTGGCTGTTCTCGATCGTGCTCGGCCACAGCCGCATGATGTGGGCCCGGTTCGTCGCCCGCCAGGATCTGCCGACCGTGCTCCGGTGCCACATCGCCGCCTTCGAGGCATTTGGCGGCGTGCCGGAGCAGATCCTATACGACCGCATGAAGACCGCCGTGCTCGGAGAGGTCGAGGACCCCGACCAGCCAGCCAGAGGGATCGCCTACAATGCCAAGCTCCTGGATCTGGCTGCCCATTATGGTTTCCTGCCAAAGGCCTGCAAGCCCTATCGGGCAAAGACCAAGGGCAAAGTGGAGCGGCCTTTTCGCTATGTCCGGGAGGACTTCTTCCTCGCCCGCACCTTCCGCAATCTCGACGATCTGAACGTCCAGTTCGTCCAGTGGCTGGATCAGGTTGCCAACGTTCGTCTGCACGCCACCACCCAGCGTGTCGTCATTGAACATTTCGCCGATGAGCGCGCTCACCTCAAGGCACTGCCGGCCGGCCCCTTCAACACCGTGCTGGCGCTCGAACGCCGCATCACCCGCGACGGCATGGTTTCCGTCGCCGGCAATCTTTACTCCGTGCCTGACAGCACCCGCCGGCGGACGGTCGAGGTGCGGATTACCGCCGGCGCGGTCAACATCCTGGAAGACGGCACGCTGATCGCCTCCCATCCGGCACAGGAAGGTCGCGGCCAGCGCCGGATCGCTCCAGGCCATCGAACTCAACCTCCGCCATCCAACAGCAGAACCACCCGCGAGGAAGCCAAGCCTGACCACGAACCCCGCGGTGCCACGGTGACACCCCGGTCGCTGGCTATCTACGACGCCATCGGCCGCCGTCTCGCCAGCCAGCAGGGCGCCCCATGACCTCCCTCGATCCGGCGGCCAGCCCCGCCACGCTCGACCGCATCCGCCGCCACCTGGTCGGTCTCAACATGCCGCGCGCTTTGGAGGTGATCGAGCACATCCTGCGCCGGATCGAACGGGGCGAGATCTCGGCCCTGGAAGCCATCGACACCCTGCTGGGCGAGGAGTTGACCCTGCGGGAGGGGCGACGCGTCCGGTCCGCCCTGAAGATGGGCCGGCTGATCAATATCAAGACCCTCAGCGGGTTTGACTTCTCCTTCCAGCCCTCGCTCGATCGCGACCGCATCATGGCGCTGGCCCAGCTCGACTTCGTCGATCGTCACGAGGCGGTTCATTTTCTCGGTCAACCCGGCTGCGGCAAAACCCATCTGGCCCTGGCCCTTGGTGTCGAGGCGGTCAAGTCCGGTCGTTCGGTCTACTTCGCCACCCTGGCCGACATCGTCAGTTCGCTCGCCAAGGCGGAGCGGGAGGGCACCCTGCGCGAACGTCTGCGCTTTCTGTGCCGGCCCCAGTTGCTGATCGTTGATGAGATCGGCTACCTGCCTGTCATCTCCGGGGGCGGTAATCTGTTCTTTCAACTGGTAAATGCCCGCTACGAGCGCGGCGCCATGATTTTGACCTCGAACCGCGGCTTCGCCGAATGGGGCGATGTTTTTGGCGGCACCGTCGTCGCCACCGCGCTGCTCGACCGCCTGCTTCACCATGCCGTTGTCGTTCAGATCGAGGGCGCCAGCTATCGCCTCCGCCGTCACGCCGATTTGATCCCGGACAACACTCGCAACCGCCCGATCAACACCTCGCAACCTCAACCACGCCGCCGGGGACGACCACCGAAAATGACCTCCACTCAGACAGACACCGATCTATAACCTGACAAACCGTCTGGGGATTTTTCGCCCGGCACATCTGAGGAAGCTTCATCCGCCCTTTACACAGCATCGCCCACGCGGTACTCGATCTCCAGCCCTTCGGCCTCAGCCCGCTGCGTCGCCGTGGCCACCAGGTCGGCTCCCAGATCGACCCCGATCACCTTGGCACCCCGGCGGGCCACCAGCCGCGACGTCCAGCCGGTGCCCGTCGCCAGATCCAGGACGCGCTCGCCGGGCTGAGGATTCAGGCGCAGCACGCAATGCTCGATGGAGTCCGCGATGCCACGGCTGATCTCCTCATAGCGCTTCCCGCCCGAGTTCCAGACGCTGGCCGGCTTCTGATTATGGGGCTGAATTTCGTCTGCCATGAACGTGTCCTTCCCTGAATGTATTAGCTTAGGCACGGGCGGTCTTCGCCCGTGTGATCCGCCGGCGCGACACGCCCAGCCAGATCAAGGCGAACGCAGCAAGAGCGAGCCAGGGCAGCAGGGCCGTATTAAGCCCCTGCCAGCCAAGCCGCTGCAATAGGGCACCGGCCCCTAATGAACAGGTCAGACCCACCGCGAAAATGGTGAGGTCATTGGCCGCCTGCGCCCGCGCCCGCTCGGCCGGCGTATAGGTTTCCGTCAGCAGCGTGGTGCCGCCGATATAAAGGAAGTTCCATCCCACCCCGAGCAGCACCAGCGCGCTGGCGAAGGAGCCAAAGCCGGTCCCGGTCAACGCCATGACGATATGGCCGGCGAGCAGCGCCACGCCAGTCAGCATGATGCGCAGCACGCCGAAACGCGCGATCAACGAACCGGTGAAGAACGAGGGCAGGAACATGCCCAACACGTGGGCCTGAATCACGCGCGAGGCGTCTGCCAGATCGTGATGGTGGTGGACCATCGCCAGCGGCGTCGCAGTCATCGCCAGGATCATCACGCCGTAGCCAGTGGCGGCCCCGAAGAGCGCCACCCGGTAAGTCGGCTGGGCCATGATGGCCTGTAGCGGCCGGGCGGCCGGTCCGGTCGTCTCGATGTGTAGCGGCGGCACCCGCAGGCCGAGCAGAACCCCGGACGCCAGCAGGCTGACTACCGAGAGAATAAGGAACGAGCCGGCATATTCCGCTGACAGCAGCGGCCCACCCCAGCGTCCGAGTTCCGGGCCGGCCAGCGCCGCCACGATGCCACCGGCCAGGACGAAGGAAATGGCACGCGGCCGGAAAACTTCGCTCGCCACCTCGGCGGCGGCGAAACGGTAGAACTGCGCGAAGGCCTGATACGCCCCGATCAGGAAGGTGCCAAGACCGAGCAGTGCCAGCGAGGAGAGCCAGATGCCGGCCGCTCCCACCACGCCGCCGAGCACGCCCAGCAGCGCCCCCAGGATGAACCCGGCTCGCCGTCCCTGACGGGCCCCATCAATGACGCGGCAGACCAGGTGACCGTCGCCGTACCCAGGAACATCGTTGCGATCGGCGCGGTTGCCGGCCAGGGCTCGGGCGAAACCTGTGCACCGGCGAGAGCACCGACTGTCATGACCAGCACCGAAGCAGTTTGAAACAGCGCCTGCGCGCACGCCAGCAACAGGACGTTACGCCGCTCATGGGTCGCAGCGCTCATAGGACCATCTCCCGCAGAGTGGTGTGTGATCGGCCATCATTTCGCAACGGCTGCGTCAGCAGGCGGTCCAGGCGCAGCTCGGCGGGATCACGAAAGGCCTCGATGCCCAGCGTCATGCCGTCATGCCCGGCCTTGGGTGCTGTGCGATAGGTGCCAAACAGCCGGTCCCACCAAGGCAGGTTGAAGCCGTAGTTGCTATCCGTTTCGTGCCGCAGGATGGAGTGGTGCACCCGGTGCATGTCGGGAGTCACCATGAACCAGCGCAGCACTGGCTCCAGCTTTGCAGGCAAGCGGACATTGCTGTGGTTGAACATCGAGGTGGCGTTCAGCAGCACCTCGAAGATCAACACAGCCAACGCCGGCGCGCCGAGCGCAACCACCACGGCAATCTTGATCACCATGGACAACACCACCTCAATGGGGTGGAAGCGCAGGCCGGTCGTCACGTCGAATTCCAGATCGGCATGGTGCATGCGGTGCAGCCGCCAGAGTAACGGCACCGCATGGAAGGCGATATGCTGGCCGTAGATGGCTAGATCAAGCACCACCACCGCCGTCACGACTTCCAACCATACCGGCAGGCTGACTTGGTGAAACAGGCCCCAGCCACGTTCCTCGGCCAGCAGCGCGACACCTACCGCCGCCATCGGAACCATCAGGCGCACGGCCAGCGTGTCCACCACGACCAGGCCGAGATTGCTCGGCCATCGGCGGAAACGGCCAATCGCCTGGGGTCGGCGCGGTGCCCAAAGCTCCCAGGCGGCCATGAGCGCGAACACGCCAGCGAAGGCACTGAGGCGAATTAATGGTTCATAGGAAAGGACGCTGTTTGGCATAGCCACTTCCTTGTCCTACGCAAGATCGGTACACTGCGTTGGACAGTCATTGTTCAATCAGAGAATTGAACGTTCTCGTATGGTCCCATACCCATGTCAAGCCAAGACAGCCCGAAGCGCGCAGCCCTCACCAATTTGGCCGAAATCGCCAAGGCGCTCGGTCATGCTCACCGTCTCGACCTCCTGGAACATCTGGCGCAGGGCGAACGCAGCGTGGACGCGCTTGCAGTGCGTACCGGGCTGTCCTTTGCCAACGCCTCCCAGCACCTCCGGCACCTGCGGCAGGCGGGCCTGACAGCGTCACGGCAGGAGGGCAAGCACGTGATCTACCGTCTCACCGATGAGCGCCGGGTAATTGCGCTGCTCTCCGCACTACGGCACATGGGGGAACAGAACATGCCTGGGCTACGAACCGTACTGGCCGAGCGCTTCTATGTGCTGGATGACGTGGAGCCGGTCACGCGCGCCGAACTACTACGCCGCGCCAGTGGAGGCGAAGTAACGGTGCTGGATGTGCGGCCAGGCGACGAGTTCGCCGTCGGTCACTTGCCGGGCGCGATGAATATTCCCCTTGCCGAGTTGGAGCGCCGGTTGGCGGAGCTGCCGTCCGACCGTGAAGTGGTCGCCTACTGCCGGGGACCGTATTGCGTCCTCTCCTTCGAAGCCGTGGCCGCGCTACGGGCACGTGGATACCAGGCCCGCCGCCTGGAAGACGGTTATCCCGAGTGGCACACCGCCGGCCTGCCTGTCGAGCATTCAACCCACTAAAGAGGTTGAAGAGGGCGAGGCGCAGTGACGCTGCAGAATACCACCTGCCTGATTGCGGGAGCACACGCTGGCATATCCAACTTATAAGTGCGCACTCACAGACACTCCTTCGGTACTGAATCCGACGCAGGATCGAGAGTCTACGCAGTGATTTTAGTTCAAATGTCGTGGATCACCTGCGATGTCGTTCTGTCTGGCCCCGTTGGTCCTGCTACCGCAGCAGGCGCCACATCCGCCAGCAGCCAAGCCCGTAGTAGAACCATCCGGTACCGCCGGCGATAAGCATCGCCGAGCCGAACTGAAACGCCAGGAGTGCGACCGCGAGAAGATTTTTGTGGACGCTCGAGGCATTTCGATTCCCGGCAAGCCAGTTTAGCGGGCCAGCCTCGTTGGTGGCTTGAGGTTTCCCTCCGCCCGAACGCCATATCGGCATGATCGAGGTGCACTTGTCATCCCTGTCGCGGGTCAACGAAATCGGCTTCGCCAGAAGCACTACCATCATTACGCAGCTGTCGAGGTGGCGTTGGCTGCTCAATGCGCCAGATGATGTTGTCAACATCGCCGGCACCCGCGCTGCAGCAGACCAGGTTGAGTCTGGATCTCTTTGGAGCTTGATGTCGCCCGCCATATGAGTGGGCCGGAATGGACGCTTCAGATTTAACGCAGGGCATTGTAGCGCACGACGCTGCAGGCCGCGTACGATTACCGGAGTCAACTGTCCAAACATCGACGGCAGGGCGTCGCATGTTCTCGAATCTCTTACTGGCCGGCAGAGGCAACTCTGCCGGTCAGACCTATGTGCTACTTCCCCTTGGCCGGCCGCTGGGTCAGCGCCGATGCTGCGGCGGATTTTGCCGCCTTGGAGGATTTTGGATCACGGAGAACTTTGGAGGCTGCGGTTGCAGCCTTCGCAGAGGTGACTTCGCCTTTGCCTTTAGCCATTTCGATATTCCCTCAAGAACGTCTACATATCGGCCCTTACCAAGATCAGCATACCAGATAATGGGAGGTAACGGTAGATGGGAAATATCGGAAAGTCTGGTCACGATGTGTGGGTTAAATCTAAAGGGACTCTCCATGCAAGCAACTTGCCGCGAGCTCATGAGCGCGCTGAATACATCAATTTGAGGAAACTCCTTATGGCTGCGTCGCGTCGTTGATGTCGGATCCCTGGAGCAAATTGTGATCCGGAGCCTGTGGATCGGGATCGTTCCGGATTTTGTGGTCCTGATGTGGCAAACCAGGCTATGTCGCATGCACATCGCGCACAGCTTCGGGAAAAACCCGATCAACGCTACTACGCGGAAGGGATGATGCTTGAGTTCGAGTTCCTGCGCTGGATGGTTCATCGGGTCGGGTGTCCCTTCTGCAGCAAAGTGTATAATCGATGACGCCGTCTCCGACCCCGAAGCGCCGACGCCCTGCAAGGCGTATGGCCAGAAGAGCGAATGTCTGCCTGTACCGCGTAGGTAGGAAAACATTACGCTGGGGCGCCGATGCGGTCCTTTGGATTTTTGCTGCCGTTGCGCTGGGAATGTGGGTCCTGTCCTTTCAGCAGGAAGACGCCCGAGCCTCTGTGACCGCGACGGCCGCCGCCGTGCCTGCGGCCCTGGCGGCCATCCTTTGGTCGATCCGTCAGCATCAGAAGACGACGCGCCAGCAGGAACGGCAGCGCGCCCTGGACTACGCCACAACGCAGTCCGGCTTCTATCTTGAGAATTGGCGGGATGGCGTGGGCAATGCCTACAGCCTGCTGGCAGACGGCAACAAAAATCGTGTGACCTGGATCTCGGCCGCACGCATCCTGGTCCGCTGCAAACAGATCGAAAGCGGCATCACCGAACCCCATCACCAGGCAATCCTTGAGCGCCTGAAAGACGAATACCGGCGCCCTTTTTCGATGGTTCTGGGCTATGAGAACCCTGGAGTGACAGCCTCCTTCTTCTACGGCGCGCCGGCCGACCTGCCGACAGATACGGCGGCAATCCTTTCGATTCCGGACAGCTTCCGACGCTTGGCACTCGCCGAAGCCTCGGTTCAAATCGTCTGGGAATTCGCCCACTACCCCGAAGACTACCAGGATCTGATCCGCGACACCGAGTTCACACCTAGGCATAAAGGCAGGATGTGGTACTCATACCCCGACCTATGCGAATGGCTCATCCATATTGACAAGTACCGCTCGGATGGAAGGATGCTGCATACCTTGCCCGAAGAGCGACGACCAATCAGTAATCTTTATCCTGAAGCGCCCGAAATGGCTGCCAAGCGCAGTAACCGGATGCGCTATCGAATTGCGCAGAAGCGATTGGAGAGCAGGCGTTTCAGGATCCAGCCTAGGCTTTTGACTGGCTGCGGAGATCTCTGAAAAGGTGTGTAAATTCTGGAAAATCGCAACAACATGTTGATATTCGTGGCCTGATATCCGGATCTGCGATATCGGCCACTCCTTAGTGCTTCAGCAGTGCCGCTCATTCGTTCTGTTTGACAAGGGGAGGATATGCTGATGCCCAACACCCCTTCTTGCCACCAACTTCGTCCCAATCACCGGCATCAAAAAACCAATGATGGACCGGTGGGCAAGTTTCTGACAATGGTCGCTTTGCCCTCGCCTTGTGGAACGCAGTTTTGAAGATCGATTGAAGACGATGGTCATGGCAGTGAACTCGGCCCGGACCAGGAAGATACCGTTGAAGTAAAGGGTGACTTCACTCTCCGTTCCCAGGTTCGTTTCGATAGCTACCAAGAGCGCTCTAAACCCTAGTAGGTTTTAGGTTGTAAAAGATAGTCAGGCTTATCAGGCTTCAGACACAGAAAAGGAGCAGAACGACGGTTTGTGGTCAATCTCCTAGTCTCATTCATACCTGTGGAATGTCTGCATCAGGTGCAGGAATCTGCAAGGCTGTGGCCAGCTTTTGCAGAACTGGGCCACAGAAAAGTCCGCGACGGCGGAAAGCCTCCGGGGTCCATTCGAGCAGGAACAGCCGCGACCGCTCTCCATACAAGAAGTACGTACCTTGCAGAAAATAGCAGGGCTTCTCGCACCATGGCGGAGCATTTCCGCCCGCCAACCGCGCCAAGTGCTCAGCCATGCCACCAACATGCGCGCGCAGCATACTATTATTCAAATCTTCTGGCTCGTCATCATACACAGCAGTTGGCACGACTAAGTGGCCGTCACTCCACTCGGCTACTTCAATCAGATGGTCTATGAATTCCTTCATGGCTGCTGGGTATCCTGCGCCTGCTATAACTAGGCGGGACATGCATGCGAGTGACGTAGGGGCGGGCATGAACCTAAGGCGTATGTCTGGCGTAATATCCATGAGGATGAAGTTGGTTGAACCAGCGTAAACGACAAGCTCTGCATTACGAGTGTGGCAGAGTGGTGATCTCGGCGCTTGAATGATGTTGTCATGACGCTATCAGCCAATAGGAACACAAGGTAAAGTGTCTCCAAATGGTCTCACTAAAAAGGTCCATCTGGTTCACCTTGAAGATAGAATAAGCCGCTTTCGCGCTCGCAATCAAATCTCAACCTGTGATTACAATCATATATTTTTGTTATGTTGAGTCCTTGTACCAACGTCGGCTCGGCTGAGGTTATCGACAATCCCGAACACGAGTGAGATAGCTGATGAATGGGCAAGAGAATGAAATACAGCGAGCGGTAGTGATTCGCCACTTCATGAAACCAATTGTAAGAAGAACAGAATTTGTTCTAAAATCAGTTTTTCCGAAAGATGTTGTTCAAATCGAACTACTCGCCAAGATGCTTATGGAAAATCAACAAGCTTCTTGGTGGATCAATAATGGGAAAGATATTTTATGCCCATTTGAATCAGCACAGTGTTTTTCATTTAGTTCCGCATTATCAAATTGCTTGGTTTGTGCGACAATCATGATTGCAGACCATACGTCATTAGCCATCCTCTTGGATGAGCCTGTAAAACAGATCGACTCAGCGCGCTCAGATGAGCTGGCTTGGTTAAGCATCATTGAAAAAGCCAAAACCCAAGTCTGGCTATCTAACAAGGATTTGGGATCAATTTGAGGTTAGGAACTTTCGGGAACATCGCATACGGCGTAGCGATGATGGTCAAAAACGCCTCCTAAAAAGCCTTATCATGAATGGGTCATGCTTACATTCTTAAGACTATGTTCAGCTTGGCGCATTATACCGGGATAAGATCATGAGTAACATCATCAAGCAAGCCGAGTGCAACGACACCGTCGATGCCGGTTCTATAGATATCATAGCTGCTGTCCTGCAGGACATGGGGTATGTAAAATTTACTATCAGCGCTTCTAAAGGTACTCCCATGCTTTCGCGGGCTCGAGCGACGCGGATCGCACTCGCCCTAACAGCCAATCTGCAGCAAGATGGCCCATATGGGACGGAGGTCCTGTCATGATGTTTATCTAGTGACCGTTTACAGGTTATAAAGCGAAGCGACTATTCACCGTAATCTCGGATTTCTGGATTACCTTGTTGCCTAACCGAGAGGAGCATTCAACCATCTCCGCCGTCATGTGCCAATTACAACGCCGTGCGCTAAATCTGAAACACCTACAGCGGCGTTCTCGCGTTGCTGGGCGACATCACGCTCCAAAGTGATCCAGATTTAACGCAATCCGCTGTAAATGTCCAGGAACAGCCGGATCCCATTCTGGGACACTAGCAGGCTGGTGATCCAGCTCAACCATCTACTAACTCCAAATGTAGATTTGCACTGTCAAGGATGTTGTTCCACACGTCAAGATTAGCGTGAGGTCTAAAACTTCTCTCATAGGTGAGTGCGGTGGCTTGTTCAGCCAGTGTCATTCTAACTTAGGGTGCTAGAAAGATCAGGCACCGCGGCTCGCATCGCGTCGAGCATCAGCTTGTCCAAGCTGACCCGTTGCAGGGGAAAGCGGTCGAGCAGGACGCGTTCGGCATCCAGGAAGCGCCGCGCGTCCACGGTCAGGGCCATGAAGCCACCCGTGCGGAACGCATAGGTCAGCTTTTCCTCAAGCGGCTGCGCCACGACGACTTCCGGCGTCTGATCGACCGCCGGTCCCTCGGTCATGTGGCGATGAAGCGAACTGACGCCGGTGGACATCCCAAGCGCCGCCCGGTCGGCGTAGTAGCCGGGTCCCTGGCCGCCGTCCTGCCAGACCCGCCCGGCGCCGGCCTCCGCTAGCAGGGCGTCCAGCGCCGGCCGGCGCGGCAGCGGGGCCGCCTCCGGGTAGCGCCAGCGCATGCGCTCGCGTAGCTGATCCTCGGTCAGCATGGGGGGGCCGAGCAGGGAACCCAGCGCCAGCCGCAATGCTCGTTCCGGCGGCATGCCGCGCAGATAGATCTCCTGGCGGCTCGACAGCGCGGCATCGCGCGACGTCGCGACGGCCAGCGTCAGCAGCCGGGCGGGCTTGGCCGGGGTGGAGCCCTCCGGCCAAGCCCAGACGCTCGAACTCCTCCATCGCGCGCTGCGGTGCCAGCGGTGGGTCCTGGCGCGCCAAGGCATCGGCCTCGCGGCCCAGCGCATGAGCGTGGATCGCAAGCTCCAGGCTGTCGGCGACCAGCGGCGCCGCGTCGTCCTCGAACAACTGGAACCGGGGATCGACCAGGGCGCCCTCGGCATCTGCGGCGGCACGGACGACGGCGCCGGCCAGTCTCAGCCGCTCGTCCTCCGCCGCCATCGCCGAGCCCCGCATCGCAAGGACCTGACATGCCAGCTCGGTGGCGGTTATGACGGCGCCATGGGCATTCAGCAAGGCGCGGATGTCTTCACGCAATGCCGTCAGAAGCGGCTGCTTGTGCCAGCGTTCACGCCCCTTGGCTAGGGCGGTGACCACGGCGGTCCGGGCCATGCCGCAATGGCTGCCGACCTGACCGATCGTCGGCCATTCACGCGGCGGGTCGGTCGCCTCCAACCCCAGGAAGACAGCCAGCGCGCGGTCTTCCGCCGTCTCGTCGCCCAGCGCCCGGCGCGGGATCAGAACTTCCGCCAGCCGATCGACGGTGGGGACGCCCGCCGGCGCCGTTCCCGGTTCGGACGGCGCCGGGGCGCCTGGCACCAGATCGGGACGGAGTTGCGCCAGACGCTTCGCCTTCTCGCGGATCTCGCGGCAGATTCGGTCGCCGACGCCGGTCAGATAGCGCAAGGTGCGCCGGTGTACCGCAAGCAGGTCGCGCACGGTATGGATACCCACGCGGTCGAGCACGTCCTGCGCTTCGATCCCGTAGCCCAATTCGGAGATCGAGGTCTGCGCCGTGGTCCGGCGGGCGACGGCGTCGAAGCCGGCATCCTCGATCTTCTCCAGCGCCGGCTGGTCGAACACGTGCCGCCATGCGCGCTGCATGTCCTCGGCATTGTCGAACCGTTCGCGCGCGTCGCTGCGTAGCGCCTTGGTGAAGAAGCCCGTCAGCCCGTCGCGGAGATGCGGGTCGAAGCGGTCGGCCTCGATCACGGCTTCGGCGCCGACTGCGGCGGGATCGCTATGCTCGTCGCTCCAGGACGGGATGGTGCCGGTCAGCATCTCGTACAGCGTCACCGCGATGGCGAAGCGTTCGGCGTTGAGGTCCCAGCGCAGCGGCCGCCGCAGCGACAGGAAAGGGTCGAGATAGGGGCGCGTTCCCGCCTAGATATTGTCCGGCGAGGTCCGCGTCAGCGAGAAGTCGAACAGGATGAGGCGCTTGCGCTCCTTGCCCTCGGTGATCCCGATATTGTCCGGCTTGATGTCGCGGTGGGCGACACCCTTTTCCTCCAGGTGATCGACAGCACTCAGCAGTTCCTCGCCGAACCGCCGGATCAGGTCCAGCGACAGCCGTTCCTCGCGCCGGAGGTGGTGGGCCAGCGTCTGCCCGTTGACGTGCTCCATCAGGACCGCCATCCGCCCGGCCACCGTCAGCGTACACCGCATGTTCACGACGTTCTGGTGATGGAGCTTGGCCGGTGCTGCCCCTTCCGCCTGGAGCCGGTCGTTGTTGGCGGGGTCCAGCGCCACCTTGAGCACCAGTTCCTCTTCCGTCGGATCATCATCCGACTGCCGCCATCGTCGTGCCGAAGTGATCGTCCCGCGTCTTTAAACACCCAATTCGTTGACGCCATAAGGATAGATTTTTTGATGGCTAGCACGATCCTAAGGAAGGCTCCAGCGCTTGCTGACACCTGACGGGGGCGCTTCGCCCATCGTAGTGGGATTTTAGCGGGATGTTAGACCCGGAAAAGCCGGGAAAGTG
The DNA here is from genome assembly GCF_000576635.1 of Skermanella stibiiresistens SB22. Classification (GTDB taxonomy): domain Bacteria; phylum Pseudomonadota; class Alphaproteobacteria; order Azospirillales; family Azospirillaceae; genus Skermanella; species Skermanella stibiiresistens. The sequence goes on along the minus strand of NZ_AVFL01000001.1, from coordinate 125,128 downwards.
GCGGACCCGATACGATTCGAACGTACGACCTCTGCCTTCGGAGGGCAGCGCTCTATCCAGCTGAGCTACGGGTCCAGCGACACGGCGGGGACCATAGCGCATGATGATCGTCCGCGCAAACGCCAATCACGATTATTCACGCGCGATGAAGAGCCCCATGCCGTTCCTCGTCCTCTCAAGGAACGGATGCCATATCCCGACGAAGCCACGGACCATCGGGGCACCTCCTGCCCGCCGGGCAACTACGATGGAATGAGGCTCCATCGGAGATTTTCTCCTGTCCGCCCAGCGATTCGCCTCGGGAAACGCCCAAACCGCCGACACCAGGGTTGATGTCGGAAGCTTGGTTCGCGCAACCCCCGAGAGGAGGCGCCACCATGATCAGGAGGGGGAAGATGAAGCGGCGCACAGGATACTCCAGCGTACAGTGTAAGTAGTCGTTGCCACGATCATATCAAACGATCGAGGCCACGACTCGCTATCGGAAGAATCCCGGCGGTGCGAAAGTATTAGGCGTGTCCACAGCGCCGTCACTAACGGCGCTGTCATGATGAGTACTCAGATGGCCAGATTAGTTTCGATCAGGATCGTGTCGCCGTCGAAGCGGGCGGCGTGCCAAGTGTCGGACGGGAAGTGGAACACGCTACCTGGCCCGAAGGCGTGCGAGCCCTGTTCCGTCTCCAGCGTGCCGGACCCGGAGACCACCTGCACGAACTGCTCGTGGGAATGGCTGTGACGCCCGGCTTCGGTCCCGGCCGGCACCCGAACCATGACGAGCGACGCGTGCGAACCGGGTATGACCCGCTTCGCCACTCCCGATGCCGAGATCTCCTCGGCCACGTCGTCCCAAGAAACGCAGTGCTGGTTCATCATGCCCCCGGAATTGGATGCCCGTCGATGGAAGCAAAACAGTGGAATCAAGCTGGAAGTTGCGGAACGCGCGGCTACCGGGCCGGATCCCCGCCGGCGGCTTCCGCGATGTGCCTGAGCTTGTCGGGATTGCGGGTTATGTATATGGCGGTGATGCGCCCGCTCTCGATCTCGAGCGCGGTGGTCTGCAGGACATCGTCGCGCTCGCGGCTGAGATAGCCGGGTAGCCCGTCGATCCACAAAGGCCGGATGAACGCGGCGGGCCGTGCGGTGAGCTTGCGGTGGAGTCCGGCGAACAGGCGCGCAACCCGCTCGATGCCGATGATGGGGTTGAGAAAGGCGAGCACCTTGCCGCCGCCATCCGCCCTCATCACCACGTCGTTGGCCAAGATGGCGCGGAGACCCGCCATGTCGCCGGTCGACGAGGCGGTGAAGAACGCCTGGGCGAGGTGATCGCCTTCCTCGCGCCCAACCTTGTATCGGGGGCGCGCCTCGCGGACGTGCTTCCGCGCCCGCACGGCGAGCTGGCGCACGGCGGCGGGGTCGCGCTCGAGCGTGCCGGCGATCTCGTCCAGTGGCTCACCGAACACGTCGTGCAGCAGGAAGGCGGCGCGCTCCAGCGGAGAGAGCCGTTCGAGCGCCAGCATCAGCGTCAGCGTCAATTCGTCGAACCGGATCTCGTCGTCCTCCGGTTCGGCGATCGGCTCCGGCAGCCACGAGCCGACATAGGTCTCCCGCCGGGCGCGGGCCGATTTCAAGGCGTCGAGGGCGAGCCGCGTCACCGTCCGGCTGAGAAAAGCCGCCGGTTCGAGCACGGTGGCCTGATCGACCCGGCACCAGCGCAGCCAAGCGTCCTGCACGATATCCTCGGCGTCGGACCAGGAGCCGAGCATGCGGTACGCGAGACGCACCAGCCGTGGCCGGTGCGTCTCGAACGAGTGGACCCCGCCGTCAGGCGCGGTCACGGGCGCCATCCGCCGGATGGGCGGCGCGGAAGCCCACTTGCAGCCGGTTCCAGGTGTTGATGGCGCCGATCGCCAGGGTCAGGTTCACTTGCTCCGCTTCCGTGAATTCGGCCTTGAGCAGGTCATAATCCGCGTCCGGCGCGCCGGTGTCCGCCAGTCTGGTCAGCGCCTCGGTCCATCCGAGCGCCGCCCTCTCCCGCGCGCTGTAGAAAGTGGACTCCCGCCAAGCGCTCAGCATGTAAAGCCGCATCTCGGTCTCGCCATGCTTTCGCAGGAAGGTCGCGTGCATGTGGATGCAGAAGGCGCAACCGTTGATCTGCGAGGCGCGCAGCTTGACGAGTTCGAGCAGATCGTGATCGAGCCCACTGGCGCCAAGGGCCGCTTCCAGCGCCATCATCGCCTTGATCGCCGCGGGAGCGGCCTTGTGGGGTTCCGCCAATCGAGGTGTCATCGTCGTCTCCATGGGTTTGGCATTGTGGGATGGGGGGATCCGATCCGTTGACGGGATGGCGCGGAGGAATGTGACATCGCGCGCGATTTTCTTGTTTCGCGCGACCAAGATCACCGGCCGATCGGCGTCGTCAGTTCCGTCTCGCCGGTGTCGACCACGAACACGGCGAGCAGGCGAGCGGGCTCGGTCTGGCTCGCGTTCCCGCTGACGGCATGGCGGTCCCCCGGCATCTCGGAGAAGCTCTCCCCCGCCCGATATGTCACGACCGGCCCGTCGTTGACGGCACCGCGGATGGCGCCTTCCAGCACGGTCGCGTAGATGAAGGCGGAACTGGCGTGGGTGTGCGCCGCCGAGGATCCGCCGGGGCCATACTCGACCAGCACGCCCTTGATGCTTTTCCCCGGCACGTTGGGAAGCGCGTGGTCGTAGACCAGCGTCACCTTGGAGTTGTTATCATGGGCGGAGTTCGTGTCGTGGGCCGCGGCGGCGCTGGTGCCAACGAGCACGATGGCCAGCGCGTGGAGGAAGCGTCTCATGGTCAACTCTTTTCCAGTCCTGAAGTGAAGTGGCGCGGGGCCGGCGGAGCGCCGGTCAGCCCCAGGCCCGCGACCTGCGGATCCAATCCTCGAAGCCGTTCGACCCGAGGCGAGGTTCGCCGCCGGGCATCAGCGAGCGGTCATCCAGGCGGGCGCCGAAATAGCGGGCCTCGATGTCGCCGACGACCTGGCGCGGATCCCTGATCGCCTTGAAATAGAGCGCGACCAACTCGCTCAGGCGGCCGCTCCGGGCCGGCGATCTCGATGGTGCCGTTGACGGGCTCGGCCAGCGCGACCCCCGCCATGGCGGCCGCGACGTCATCCGAGGCGATCGGCTGCACGGGGGCGGGCGACAGCCGCACGATATCGGCCCCGGCGCCCGGCTGGCCGCTCGACTTGGTACCGGGCCGCGCGCCTGACTGGATTATGCCGGCGAGGAACTCGAAGAACTGTGTCGATTGGACGATGGTGTGGGAGGGATGCCGGAGGCCCTGACCAGCCTCTCCCGCGCCAGCTTGCCCCGGCAATAGCCACTCTCCTGGAGCCGCTCCGTCCCGACCACGGGACAGCGCCCCGTGATGCCCAATCTTCGCCGCGGCTTCCGCCGCGAGCGGGTGGCGCCCCCATGTCTCGAAGAAGTCGAGGACCACCTCGTTCTCGAGGGAGGGTGAATTCACCAGATCCAGCACCACCCGCGCCCCGGCCAGCGAAGCCGCCAGCCCTTCCCCGGTGATGGTGTCAATCCCGGTGGCTGGCGACGCCGCCACCACCTCGTGGCCGGCGTCGCGCAAGATCCTGACGGTCTTGGAGCCGATCAGCCCGGTCCCGCCAATGACGACGATTTTCATGGTTCATCCTGAATGATGGGAAGCGGCGTCCGTGCCGCTTCGATGACAGGACGAGATAGAACATCCCCGTGTGACATGGAGGTTCGTGAAATTCTGGGCGCTGGGAGCCGTGCTGAGATCACGCGGCGGTTCCACTTCGGCGAGCCTGTCGCGGAAGACACGAAGTCGCTGGACGATCACCGTGATGGCATTGGCCGGAACCGACTTCTGGTAAGTCCAGCCCTTTCCGGACCTGAGGCCAGAACCGCCGCCTTACGGGTCGATAAACTGCGCTCCATCGAGGGAACACGCTGGCATGACGGAGGACGTTGGCGAGACGATCGGCCCGCGCTGCTCCGAATTGCTCCGCCGCGCCTCAGTCGAAGCCGGGATGGTCGACACCTTGGTCGTCGATTGCCGACCGGCTCAGGCCTCGTCCTGCAATCTTCCATAGACGGTGGAGCGCCGGCTGAACAGGCTGGCGGCATCGCCCTGGAACCGGCCGCACTCGTTCCGCGGCACCAGTGGCAGGATGCGGAGCGTGGTCAGCCCTAGGGCCGGATCCGAACCGGCGCCGACCCAATCATCCCATAGGTCGCAGACCGGACGCCAGCCGTCGAGCAGCCAGCCCAGCCGGTCGACCGACTGCTTCAAGCTGGCGCTCCGGACGTCCCAGCCCGCGAGCAACGCCGCCGGTGCCGCGATCTCCGCGTCGATCCGCTGGATCAGGTCCCCGCCGACCGCCAGGGTCAAGCGCGCGATGTCCGCGATCAGCGCCGCCGCGTCTCCGCCAGCGCCTTCGACGCGGGCGGTGAACTCCCCCACCCTGCCGAACAAGGTTCGCAACGGACCGCGGCCGCCAGCGGCGTCCACTCCCAGCGGAAGCGTCAGTGACGCGGTTTTCTGGATGCGCTCGAACGCCGCGTCGGGATCGGTTCCCAGGTTCAATCCCGCCAGGGTGGCCCGGGCGGCGGCCTTGCCGGCCGGCGTGCCGAGCGCCTCCGCGGTCATGGCGGCCGATTCGGCGGCCGGCACCAGACGACGCAGGATATCGCAGGTCGTCGCCATGGAGATCTCCGCCCGGTCGGCCAGCATGTCCTCGGCCTCTTGGAGCGCCGTCTCCCCAGCGAGGCCGCTGCGCGCGACCCGGTAGGCCGCGATCTGTACCCGCTCCGGCGTCACCGCCTTGGTCGTCAGGATTTCCGCGTGGAGCGTCAGGTCATGAAGGTTCAGGCCGAGCAGGTCGGGCAGCGAACGCCACGCCAGCACATAGATGCCGCGCCCGCCGGAAAAGCCATAGACCAGCACCTCGAGCTCGTCCCGCGCGTTGCGTCGGACGCGGGCATTGGCGAGATCGGGCTTCTGGAACGGTACCGTGGCCCCCCTCTCCTCGAAGGTCGCCGGCACATAGTCACCGGCGAGGCGGGTCGTGAAAGGGGGAGCTGTCTCGGTCATGGTGGTGGTCTCGTTCTTGACGGGCGCCACCATCATGCGCCCGATCCCGTTTACGAATTCATTCTGACGGGAGCGCAACAGGACCTGACGATCTCCGACAGGAAGGCCTCGCGGGTCTTGGGCGCCGGGCGGCCGGTCGCGTCGACGAAGGCGCCTTGCAGGAAGGACAGGACGCTTTCCTGCGGACACAGCGCCTCGAAGGCGTGGGCGGCCCGCGCCGCTACCCGCAGTGCGCGGTCGGCCGAGCCTCCACCCGGCGGATCATTCGCTGGCGCACCACTCCCGGGTGCCGCGTCCGGCATCGCCTCGATCGGTGGCCGGGCCAGGGTCGCGATCCGTTTGCTCGTGGCCGCCACCAGCCGTTCGACCGCCTTGCCGCCCATGTCGGACAAACCGGCTCCGGAACAGACCTCGCGGGCGACCGACAGCAGTTCGACGGTCGAGGTCAGGGCCGTGACGAACTCTTGTTCGTCGGATGTCCGCGGCATCGTGGTCAGGCGGACGATCATCTGGTCGACATTGGGCATCAGCTTGTCGTTGATGACGGTCTTGACCTCGCCGGCCAGCCGGTCGGCGGCGGCGGTCCCCGTGCGCCCCATCGGCTGGGCGCGCAGCACGGCGAGCCGCTCGGCCGCCGGGCGCAAGCCGCGGGCCAGCGCCGCCGGATCCAGCTCCTGGGCGCCCTCGTCCGAGGTCTCGACACCCAGGTCCCGGCGGGCGTCGTCCAGCGTGCAGCGGACGATGTCGGACAGGACGCGCGAGACCTCCTGCGATTTCTCGCGGCTCAGCGCCTCAGCGAACTTGGGAAAAGCCTTGCGGGTCGCAGGACAGCGCGCCAGCGCCAGCAGGAGCACCTGCATGGCGAGCGCGTCATGGGTGCCGATGGTCAGGAAGTCCGACACCGCGGCCGGGATCCGGCCCTCCATCAAGTGGCGCTTGATCCGGTGCAGGTAGTGGCGCAACCCGATCGCCGTCTCCATCTCGGGAACGATATCCCAGATGCCGGGATGGATCCGCTTGCCCACCGAGGCGATCGCGGCGTTGCCAATCGCGGCGACGCGCATCGCGGAGAGCGTGCTTCGAGCCGCGTCGAACAGGGGGTGGTCGAGGGCCGCCAAGTCCAGGCGGGCTGGCAAGGGAAACTCCGCCGTCGGCCCGCGCAGCAATTCGGGGACGGTCGCCGGCTTGGTCAGCAGGCGCCAGAACGGCATCAGGATCCGGCGGGGGATCAGCGCGTTGGGCCGCACCCGGGGGTCGCGATCGGTCAGTAGATCCTCGAACGGCAGGCAGAACAGCCGCATCGGGGTGATCACCTTGGGCAGCCGCGTCGTCCGCAGCCTTGGCCGCAACGCTCCTTCGAGAGCGGTCCTGGCTGGTGACAGCGGCAATTCGGTCGAGTACCGGTGTATCCGCTCGATCGTCCGAACCGGCAGGGTGGCGATCTCCTCGGCCGTCGGCAGGACGACCTCGAACCCCGCGTCGGGGCTGGAGCCAGTCTTGGAATCCGTCCTCGTGGTCCATCCGGGGACCGCCGCGTTCGCAGTCATCGCGCCCCAGCCCTCCCTGAACGTCGCCACCTCATGCCTACACCTTCGATACGTTCCCCTTCAACCGCGCCGACGATCATCCCCAGCTCTCGGTGACGCCCTGCCGCCGGCCTCGGACACGCGGCGCGCTGGCCGGCGGCGCCAGTTTCGAGGCCCAGACCGGCGTCGGGGCGGCTTTGCCGAACAGCCAGCCCTGCCCCAGGGTAACGCCGATGCCGCGCAGGAAGTCGCCCTGCTCCATCGTTTCGACCATCTCCCCGACGGTGACGATCTCGAGGTCGCCGCAAAGCCGAACCAGACCGCGCAACAAGGTGTCGTCGCGGCGCGATCCACCGATGCGCTTGATATAGGAACCGTCGATCTTGACGCCGGTGACCGTCAGCGCCTGGAGGTACTGGAACGAGGCGGCGCCCGCGCCGAAATCATCGATATAGACGTCGAAGCCGCGCCGCCTGATCTCCTGGATCACCCGTTCGGCCCGCGCCAGGTCCTGCAAACGGGCGCTCTCGGTGACCTCCAACGACAACCGGCCCGCCAAATCCCTGTTGTCGTCGAGCGAGGCCAGCAGCAGGCGGATGAACAGGGCGTTCTCCAGCGACTTGCCGGACATGTTGACGGCCAGGCGCAGGGGTTGGGCAGCGGGGCAGCGGCGGTCCTCCGCGCGGATCGCGGCGATGGAGCGGGTGAACACCGCGAAATCGAACTTCTCGATGACGCCGATCTCCTCGGCGAACTGGACCTTCTCGAACGGGCTGGAGCCGTCGGTGAAGCGAGCCAGCACCTCGAAGTGGTGCAACGCGTTGGAGGCCAGTTCGACGATCGGCTGGAACGACAGGTCGAACTTCTCCTCGCGCACGACCTCCGCGAAGTCGTTCATCCGCTCGATGGCGCTGTCGACCATCTGCTCGAAGGCCTCGGTCGCCGATCCCGGCAAGGCCGCGTCCAATCCCATCGCGGAAAAGCGGTTGACCGCGAATCGGACCGCCTGCAAAAGCTCGTCCGGTTCCAGGCCCTTGTCCGAGAGATCCAGGTTGTGGGCGCTGATGCCGAGATCGAAACCGTTGCGGGCTCCCTCGGCGGTGATGGCCGCCAAACCCTTCCGCAGGCTGGCGTCGTCGCCACCATGGGCGACGCCGAAACGGGTCTCGCTGAGCTGTGTCGCCGCGTTCTCGGCCACGGCCGCCCCCCGCAGCACGGTGTTGATGCGCTGAACCACCGTCTGGCACAGGGCGGGGTCGCGTTGCGCCAGACTGGCCAAGCCGGGGGCGTCGAGCAGGGTCAGCTCCGCTCCCGCCTCCCCCGCCTTGCTGGCGGCCGCCATGAATTCCTCGATGTCGGCCAGCGGCTTTTCCGCGCCATCGTTGGCGGGAAGCGCCGTCAGGACACAGGACAGCCACTCCTCGGGGCCCGCCAGCCGGCAGGCGCTGAGAGCGGCGCGGCGCGGCGGCTCGTTCCGCCTCTCCGGCACCGATGTAGCCGCCATGCGGACCGGCAGGGGTCCGCACCGGCCCCGCGGTCCCAGCGCCTCGACCATGGACTGGATCGCGGCGTGGTCCGCCGGATCGAACAGATCGAGCCAGTTGCGGCCGCGCAGCGAGTCATCCCGTTGATCCGTCAGGGTCAGCGCCGCTCCCAAAGCGAACCTGACCTCACCCGCGGCGCCCACCTCGATAAGAAGGTCGGCGGCGGCGAAGGCGAAAGAGATGAATCTCTTAATCTGGCTGCTCATTCGGCGGACTCTGTAAATCGGCGTCGCAATGTCTTTACGCGATCTTACTTTCACCCGCGTAAGAATCGTGAAAATCTTGATTAGATACTTAGTTATATAACATTTTGTAAAATTCTTACGATCCGACAATAAGCCTGTCTCATTTCATAGCCGAGCACTGCTTAGGCAATAGTTTAACAATTTCTTTCATTGGCTGAATATATCCAAGCCTTTGTAATGTCCCGCTTTCTTGTCCCTGAGGATGTCATGGGTTTGGAAGAAATAAAAAAAACCGCTCTAGATTCGGAAAGTCACGAGAGAAGATTAGCTGTTTTCAATCTGACAACAGCTGATATCGATCTAATTCGCGACCAAAAAGACTTCGCGGAAAACCGTTTGCCGTCACTGCTGGAACAATGGCACGTCCGGTTCTCCGCTTGGCCGGAAATGCAGTCGGCGTTGGCCAATCCCACCGTCCATGCCGTCCGGGTCGAACATTGGGTGCGTGCCGTTTCCGGAAGGATCGATGCCAATTTTCCGGATTCGGCGAAGCGGCTGGCCCGTGCCTTCTTCGACAACGGCGTGCCCGGCTACGCCGTCGCCATCTGCCACAATACCGTGATCAATGGCATCGTCGAGGAATTGGGACTCGACATCGGCCGGCGCGGTGTCGCCTCGCTGTTCGGCGCCGCCGAAGCCTCGCGGAAGCTCGCCTTGCGCGGCGCCCTGACCAAACTGGCTTGGATGGACTTGGAACTCCTGCTGGAGACCTATGCCGAGGCCGAGCGGGACAATAGGACGAAGGCGCTCCAGGCGATGGCGGAAACCGTCGAGCGGGAAGCCCGGTCCGCCGTCGAGCGGGTCGCCACGCACACCAGCGGCATGGCGCGCGACGCCGAGGGCATGGCACTGTCGGCCGAGCGCGTCGGTCACAACTCCCGGAGCGTCGCGGCGGCGGCCAATCAGGCGCTGATGAACGCCCAGACCGTCGCCAGCGCCACCGAACAGTTGGCGGCGTCGATCGGCGAGATCACCTCCCAGGTCGCCCATTCCGGTGTCGTGACCCGTCGCGCGGTCGAAAGCGGCGAGCGGACGCAGATAACGATCCGCTCGCTGTCCGAGACGGTCGGCAAGATCGACGAGGTCGTCAAGCTGATCAACGCCATCGCGGGACAGACCAACCTGCTGGCGCTGAACGCGACGATCGAGGCGGCTCGCGCCGGAGAGGCCGGCAAAGGCTTCGCGGTCGTGGCGCAGGAGGTCAAGAACCTCGCCACACAGACGGCCCGCTCGACCGAGGAGATCACCCGCCAGATCAGCGAGATCCAGAACGTCACCGCGGTGGCGGTAGGAGCCGTCGAGGAGATTGGCCACACCATCGGCGAGATCGACCGGGTCTCCAGCGCGATCGCGGCGGCCATGGAGGAGCAGGCGGCCGCCACCCAGGAGATCAGCCGGAACGTCGCCGAGACGACGGTCGCGGCCCAGGAGGTCTCGAACCGGATTTCCGACGTGTCGAGCGAGGCGACGAAGACGGGAGCCCAAGCCGCGGATGTCAAAGCCGGGTCCAGCGAGGTCGCCGTCAGCATCGAGGACCTTCGGCGCATCCTGGTCCGCGTGGTCCGCACCTCGACCGTCGAAGCCAACCGGCGGCGCGAGGCGCGGTTCACGGTCGATGAACCCTGCGTCGTGGAGTTCGGCTCGGAACGCCGAAACGCCCGGATGGCCGACCTGTCGCATGGCGGGGCCATGATCGCCGGTATCTCCGACGTCCAGCCCGGCACTCCGGGGGTGCTGACGCTGGACCGGCGCGGCATGCGGGTCCGCTTCACCGTGCTCAACACCGACCGTGGCGCCCTGCATATCGTCTTCAAGCCCGAGGATATGGCGGATCCCCGATTCGACGCCGCTTTCGAGGCGATCACCCAGGGACTGAAGCCGATCGAGGCCGCCGCCTGATCGCCTGAGGGTCGGCACTTGGATCAGGCCACGGCGGCGAGGCGGCCGGGATCGATCAGGACCAGCCGTCCCTTGCTGAATTCCAGCAATCCCTCCTGCCGCATCCGCTTCAGGGTGCGGCAGACATGGACGGGCGTCATGCCCGTCGCGTCGGCGATATGCGTCTGGTTGATCGGCAACCACACGGCGGGATCGTCACCCCCCTCGATCGCGCGGACCCGCTGGTGCAACTCGACCAGCAGGTTGGCGACGCGCCCGCGGGCGCTCTGCTGCCCCAGGGCTCCGACATGGTTCCAGGCCAGCATCGCCTCGCGGGTGACGGCTTCGGCATAGTTCATGGCGAAGCGCGGCGAACAGGAGCATTCCTTGAAGAACATGGAATGCTCCATCCCGCACAGCCTGACGGCGGTGATCGCCTCCGCGCCATAGGCCATTCCGGTCGCCTCGCTCCCCTCGAACCCGATCAGGTCGCCGGGCAGCACGAAGCGGATGATCTGGCGGTGGCCATCCTCGAACAGTTTCGATGTCAAGGCCCAGCCGGCCTGGAGCGTGAAGACCCGGTCGAAGGCGTCGCCCTCCCCGAACAGGACGGAGCCCGCCGCGAGGTTCCGGACACGGGGTCCGTCCGACGCCATCCTTTCGAAGTCATGGGGATCGACCTGATCGCACACGCCGTGGCGGCGGATCGGGCACCGCTCGCACAGGACCACGCGGGGCACCGATGCGATGGGTGACAACCTGGTACCAAGGACCATGGCGCTTCCCCGATAACGCTGTACCGACGATCACGATCGAGCCTAGGCGCATGGGCGATCCCTGTCCACCAATCGAAAGGTCAGGACGGGCTTGGTCAAGCGCTGGGCATAACATGATTAATCCAGGTTAAGGCACGGAACCCACCCGCGGCGCAGGATGAGGACGATCGCCGGTCCGGGAATGCCGGATGCCGTGATGGGGGGAAACAATGATCAGGAAGATCCTAGCGCCTTTGACGGGACAGCCGTCCGACCAGACGACGCTCGGGCTGGCGTTCATGGCGGCTCGACTGTTCGACGCCCATGTCGACGCGGTGTTCATCGCCTTGGACCCGCGTGAGGTCATCCCGATCATGGGCGAGGCGGTTCCGCCCGACATGATGGAGCGGCTGATCCAGCAACGGTGGGAAGCCATGGCCGCCGCCTCGCGGGAAGCCGATCTGTTCTTCAACCGCGCCAGATCCGCCGCCGACGCGCCTTTGGTCGAGCATCCCGCGGCGGAGGGACCAGAGGCGGGAACGCCGCAGGCGAGCGCGTGGTTTCACGTGAAAACAGGGCGGATCGACCGCGTCCTGACGCAGGTCGCCCGCTGCGCCGACCTGATCGTCGTGCCGCAGGGCAGCCACGCCGCTCTCGGCCCCCTGGCGACCGCCCGTGACGCCGTGCTGTTCGACGCTGGACGGCCGCTGCTGCTGGCGCCTCCCGTGTCGCCCCAGCGGTTCGGCCAGTCGGTCGCGGTGGCCTGGAACGACAGTGCCGAGTCCGCGCGCGCGGTCACCGCCGCGATGCCGTTCCTCGCCAAGGCCGGCAGGGTCTTCATCCTGGTCCGGGAGGACCCGCGCCGGCAGGTGGATGGCGCCGCCGATCTCGTGGCCCATCTGGCGTGGCATGGGGTGGACGCGGCGATCGACCGGCTGCCCCGGATCGCCGAGGAGCCGGTGGGCCATGTCCTGACGCAGCGCGCCCTCGATCTCGGTTCCAGCCTGCTGGTGATGGGAGCCTATGGCCACAGCCGTTTCCGCGAGATGATGCTGGGCGGGGCGACGCGTCAAGTGCTGGAGAACGCCTCGCGCATCCCCGTGCTGATGGCGCACTGACCGCCGGAAGAAAGCGGCTCAGCCCACCATGTAGGCGGCATCCTCGCCATAGGACGCCAGCTTCGCCGCCAGCACCGCGTCGCCGGGATACCGCTTGAACCCGCGCCGGCTCCAGTAGGGCGCCGAGCGGTTGACGGCGGTGAGCGCCAGCATCGGCAAACCTTGGCGGCGCGCGAGATCACGCAGCAACACGGTCAGCGCCTCGCCCAGCCCCAGCCCGCGGGCTTCGGGCAACAACGCGACGTCATGCAAATAGAGGCAATCGGCGTCGCGGGGCAACCCGCCAAGCCGGCTGTCCAGCGCCGGAGGGCGCCCGAGCCGGCTGGGATGGCTGACGGCGTAACCGAGCGCGGCGCCGGTACCATCCACGGCCCCATCCTCGGCGACCAGACAGCCGGCGGGGAACAGCGCCAGCCGTTCCGCCGGCACCTCCGCCGATTCGGGATATGCTGGGTGGACGATCTCCGCGATCCGCTCCACCAGCGGCAGATCAGCCACCGTCATCTGTCGCCACCGCGCCCGCATTCCCTTGTCAGCTCCCCTCGCTCGAACCCGCCCCGTGGGTCAGCCGGCGATCCGAACCACGGTGCGGCCGCGGACCTGCCCTTTCAGGATATCCTCGGCCTTTCCCGGCAGTTCCTCCAGCGTGATCTCGGTGGTCACCGCGTCGAGCGCCTCGGCCGGCAGTTCCTTCGCGATCCGGGCCCACGCCTCCTGGCGGCGCGGCTTCGGGCAATTGACCGAATCGACACCCAGCAGCGCCACGTTCCGCAGGATGAAAGGCATCACCGTCGACGGCAGGTCGGCGCCCCCCGCCAGTCCACAGGCGGCGACGGCACCACCATAGGCGGTCCCGGCCAGCACGCTGGCCAGCGTCACGCCGCCCACCGTGTCGACCGCCCCGCCCCACCGTTCGGAGGTCAGCGGCTTGGACGGCTGCGACAGCTCGTTGCGGTCGACGATCACCGAGGCGCCTAGCGACTTCAGGTAATCGGCCTGTTCCGGCCGGCCGGTGGAGGCCGCGACCGTGTAGCCGAGATTGGCCAGCAGGCGGACCGCGACGCTGCCAACACCCCCAGCGGCGCCCGTCACCAGGATCTCGCGCTCGCGGTCGATGCCGTGTCCTTCCAGCGCCATGACGCAGAGCATCGCGGTGAAGCCCGCCGTGCCGACCGCCATGGCTTGGCGCGCGCCCAGGCCGTCGGGCAAGGGAACCAGCCACTCCGACTTGACGCGGGCGCGTTCGGCGAACCCGCCGGACCAGCTCTCGCCGACGCCCCAGCCGGTCAGGATCACGCCGTCGCCGGGCTTGAAGTCAGGCGACTTGGATTCGGTCACCGTGCCGGCGAAGTCGATGCCCGGCACCATCGGGAACTTGCGGAGGATGCGGCCCTTGCCGGTCAGCGCCAGCCCGTCCTTGTAATTGAGGCTGGACCATTCGACCGCGACGGTCACGTCGCCATCGGGCAGATCGGCGTCGGTCCAGCGCGTCAGGCCGATCTTCGGCTTGCCGTCGGCCTGCTCCGCGACGAGGGCTTTAAAGGATTCAATGGTCATCGCGTTCTCTCCCGTGTTGATCGTTCTTGATGTTCTTTCGACCTAGCTGGCCCGGCGCTCCAGCGCCTCGCGGTAGCGCTCGCGGATATAGGCCATCAGGTCCTGGAGCGCCGTGACGCCGGCCTCGCCGTCGCGATCCTCGATCGCGGCCAGGATGCGTTCGTGGAACCCCGCGATGGTGTGGCGGTCGCGGACGCGGAAGATGATCATGTTGCTGACCGGCTGCAGCGCCTCGACCACCGAATGCATCACGAAGCTCAGCAGCGCGTTGCCGGTGGCGTCGACCAGCGCCCGGTGGAACCGGACATCCGACGCGCAGAACTCCTCGTCGGTGATGGCCTCGTCGCGCTGGCGGGCCAGTTCGGTCCGCATGGCCTTCAGGTGGACATCCGCCCGATTGGCCGCCGCCAGCCGGCAGCAGACCGATTCCAACTCCAGCCGCGCGGTCGCCACGTCGTCCAGGCTGAAATCCCCCACCGCGACCATCAGGGTCGTGGCGTTGGCCAGCGACAGGGCGGCGTCCTCGGGCGCCGGGCTGGCGACGAAGTTGCCACCGGTCGGTCCGCGGCGCGAGCGGATCAGATGCTGCGCCGCCAGCCGCTTCAGCGCCTCCCGCACCGTCGGACGCGACACGCCGAACCTATGGGCCAGTTCGTCCTCCGTCGGCAGCCGCTCATCGATCTTGAGCCTGCCGTCGAGGATGGCGGCACGGATACTCTCCGCGATCTGCTTGGCGGCACTCGCGGTGACCACGTCCTTGAACTCGATGCCCATCCCGTTCCGCATCCCGCCGTCGCTTCCATTGACCCGCACCCTAGCATAGTCGGCGGCGGCCGAAAGGCAAAAAAGTCATCAGATTATTTGTTTGACAAATAGCGACATCTGGGGCGAGCCTGACGCTTAGCTGTCGAATGTCGGGCACGGAGAGGCCCGCGCGACACCAAAAGGGAGGAAACACATGCGTTCCATCGCGGCGGGCCTGATCGCGGCCTCCATGCTGGCTTCGGCCTATCCGGTCCAAGCCCAGACCCAGAACTCCACTCTGCCGGTGTTCCGGATCGGCGTGCTCAACGACCAATCCGGCCTGTATTCCGACATCGCGGGCATCGGCTCGGTCGAGGCTACCCGGATGGCGGTGGAGGACTTCAAGCCCGAGGAGAAGGGCTTCCGGGTCGAGATCGTCTCGGCCGACCACCAGAACAAGCCCGACATCGGCGCCAACATCACCCGCCAGTGGTTCGACCGCGACAAGGTCGACGTCGTCGCCGACGTGCCGACCTCCTCGATCGCCCTGGCGGTGTCCGAGATCGCGCGGGAGAAGGACAAGGTCTTCCTGATCGACAGCGCCGGCACCTCGGACCTGACCGGCAAGGCTTGCACGCCCAACAACGTCCATTGGACCTACGACACCTGGGCGCTCGCCAATGGCACGGCCAAGGCGGTGATCGCCAACGGCGGCAAGCGCTGGTTCTTCCTGACGGCGGACTACGCCTTCGGCCACGCGCTGGAACGCGACGCCATGTCGATCATCAAGGCCAATGGCGGCGAGGTCGTGGGCCAGGTCCGGGCGCCCTTCCAAAGCAACGACTTCTCGTCGTTCCTGCTCCAGGCGCAGGGTAGCGGCGCCGAGATCGTGGCGCTCGCCAATTCCGGCGGCGACACCATCACGGCCGTCAAGCAGGCGGCGGAGTTCGGGCTGTCGCAATCGGGTCAGAAGCTGGCCGGACTTCTGGTGTTCCTGACCGACGTCCACTCGATCGGGCTGGAGACCGCGCAGGGCCTGCTGCTGACCGAGGCGTTCTACTGGGACCTCAACGACGGCACCCGCGCCTGGACCGAGCGCTTCGTCAAGCGCAACGGCGGCCGCTACCCGACCATGAACCAGGCCGGCGCCTACGCCTCCACCCTGCACTGGATGAAGGCGATCGCCGCCATGCCCGACAAGGAGGCGGCCCGCTCCGGCCGTCACATGGTCGAGGCGATGAAGGCGATGCCGACCGACGATCCCCTGTTCGGCAAGGGAAGCATCCGGATCGATGGCCGCAAGATCCACGACATGCACCTGTTCCAGGTCAAGACGCCGGCGGCATCGAAGCAGCCCTACGACTACTACGACACCGTCGCCACCATCCCCGGCGACCAGGCGTTCCGGCCCTTGAAGGACAGCGAGTGCCCGTTGGTCAAGACCACGGCCGCGGCCCAATGACCTCGCAGGGCTTGACCCGGCATGGCTAGTCCCGGCGGTCAGGTGGCGGCGCGCTCGGCCGGCAGGACGCTGTCGCTGGCCCTGTTGCTGGCCAGCGAGGTGGCGGCCATGTCGGTGTGGTTCGCCACCACCGCGTCGCTCGCCAGCATCAAGGCCCAGTGGACGCTGGGACCGTTCCAGGAGGCGCTGCTGACCAGCAGCGTCCAGGCGGGGTTCGTCGTGGGAACGCTGGGCAGCGCCCTGCTCAGCCTGCCCGACCGCCTGGACCTCCGGCATCTGTTCGCCGCGTCGGCCCTGATCGCGGCGATCGCCAATGTCGCGATCCTGGCGTTCGAGCCGGTCGACGCCATGCTGCCGGTGCTGCGCTTCGTGACCGGCATGTGCATGGCCGGCGTCTATCCCGTGGGCATGAAGATCGCCACCACCTGGGCCAAGCGCGACCTTGGCCTGCTGATCGGCTTGCTGATCGCGGCGCTGACGCTGGGCTCGGCCTCGCCCCATCTGCTGGCGGCCTTCGGCGGGGTCGATTGGCGGGCACCCTATGTGACGGCGTCGGCGGCGGCCTTGCTGGCGGCCGTCCTGATCAATTTCGTGTCGATCGGACCGAACGTGGCGAAGGCGCCGCCGCTGCGGCTGGGCAACGCGCTGGAGGCGTGGCGGAACCGGCCCCTGCGGCTGGCCAACCTTGGCTATCTCGGCCACATGTGGGAGCTTTACGCCATGTGGGCGTGGTTCGGCGTCTTCATCCACGCCAGCTTCGCGCTGACGCTGGGCGAGGGTTCCTCGACCACCGCCAAGTTCGCGACCTTCGCGGTGGTCGGGGCCGGCGCCTTCGGGGCCTTGGGCGCCGGCTGGCTGGCCGACCGCTGGGGCCGCACCCTGGTGACCTCGGTCTCGATGGCGGTCAGCGGGATCTGCGCCCTGACCATCGGCCTGCTGTTCGATGGTCCGCCAGCCCTGCTGGTGGCGGTCGGCATCATTTGGGGTGTCAGTGTCATCGCCGACTCCGGTCAGTTCTCCGCCACGGTGGCCGAACTTTGCGACCGCTCGCTGGTCGGAACGATGCTGACGATCCAGACCTGCGCCGGCTTCCTGCTGACGCTCGTCAGCATCCATCTGCTGCCTCTGGTGGTGGACGCGGTCGGCTGGTCCCACGCCTTCATGGTGCTGGCGATCGGCCCGTTCCTCGGCATCATCGCCATGCTGCGCCTGCGGGCCGATCCGGCCGCCCTGTCGATCGCCAACGGCAAGCGCTGAAATCCTCTTTCCAATCCCTGGGTGATCCACCATGAGCCGCACGACCATCCTGTTCGAGAAAAACGACGGCGTCGCGATCCTGACCCTCAACCGGCCGGAGCGCCTCAACGCCATCAACCAGACGATGCTGAAGGAGCTTGATCAGGCGCTCGATGAGATCGAGGCCGATCCCGAGATCCGCGCCGTCGTTGTGACAGGCGCCGGCACCGCCTTCTCCTCCGGCTTCGACCTCAAGGAACAGATGGAGAGCCAGCCCTCGGGCGTGGCGCGCTGGCGGACCCTGCTGCGGAACGACTTCGATCCGGTGATCCGATTCTGGCGGCTGTCCAAGCCGACCATCGCCGCCGTCAATGGCCACTGCCTGGCGGGCGCCTGCGAGCTGGCGCTGGCCTGCGACATCACCGTCGCGTCGGAGAAGGCGGTGTTCGGCGAACCGGAGCTGAAGTTCGGCGCCGGCATCGTCGTGATGATCCTGCCCTGGATCGTCGGCCCCAAGATCGCGAAGGAGATCATCCTGACCGGCGAGGACCGCATCCCGGCGGAGCGGGCGTACCAGATCGGCATGGTCAACCGGGTGGTCCCGCCCGACGACTTGATGGAATCAGCCCTGCGGACCGCCCGCCACATCGCGGCGATCGACCCCAACCTGGTCAAGCAGACCAAGCGGGCGATCAACCGGACCTTCGAGATCATGGGCATGGGCGAGGCGCTGGAGGCCGCCCTGGACATCGACCTCCAGATCGAGGGCGAGGGCTCGCCCGACAAGCTGCGCTTCATGGAGATCGCGCGGGCCGAGGGCCTGCGCGCCGCCATCGCGTGGCGCGACGGCCGCTTCCCGGAGAGATCCCGATGACGTCGGCAAATCAGGGCCGCAACCTCGCCAGCCTTCTGCGGGAACGGCTGGAGCGGGCCCCCGCGACCGTCGAGGACCCATCGGAACGGCTCGACGCCGGGGCCCTCCTATCCCGCGCCGACGCCCTCGCGGCGGAGTTGCGGCGCCATGGCATCACCCCCGATGAGCCCGTGATGATCGGCGTCGGCAACCGCGCCGCCGACATCGCCGCCTTCCTGGGTGTCTGGACCGCCGGGGGCGTCGCCATTCCGATCCACGCGTCCTCCCCGGCCGCCGTGGTCGAGACGTTGCGCGCGGCCACTGCCACCCGCCTGATCGTGGAAGGCGCCACCGGTGACGTGACCAAGGTCGCCGCCGAGCCGCCGCCGCAGCGCCCGCTGCTGGACGGCGCCGCCCTGGTGATCCTCACCTCCGGCTCGACCGGCACCCCCAAGGGAGTGGTGATCGGCCATGACAGGTTCGCCGCCAAGCTCGATGCCCTTCAGGGCATGCTGGGGTTCACGCCGCGGACGGACACGCTGTTGCCGTTGCAGGTGACCTTCATATTCGGCATCTGGGCGGGTTTGCTGACCATCCTGGCCGGCGGACGGCTTCGGATGATGCCGAAGTTCACACCCGCCGCCGTCCGCGCCGCCCTGGAGGACGGTGTCACCACGGCGGCGCTGGTCCCGACCATGCTGCGGGCCTTGTTCGCCAGCGAGGGCCAAGTGCCGTCCGCTCCCCGGCTCCGGCAAATCCTGACCGGCGGGGAACCGCTGGGAGGCGGCTTGGCGGCGATGATCGGCGAGGCTTTTCCCGATGCCGGCCTGTTCGACCTTTATGGCCTGACCGAGACGGGATCGTGCGACTTCCACGCCACGCCGGAAATCCGGGCCGCGGCGGCTGGCACCATCGGTCTGCCGACCCCTGGCGTCGAGTTCCGGATCGACGCCACGACCGGCGAGTTGCTGATCCGGACGCCCTTCGGCATGCTGGGTTATCTCGACCAGCCGGACCTCACGGCCGCCTCGTTCGACGACGGCTGGTTCCGCACCGGCGATCTGGCGCGGCTCCATCCCCTGGGCCATGTCGAACTGGTGGGACGGGCGAAGGACATCATCTCGCGCGGCGGCAACAAGATCGCGCCGATGGAGATCGATCGCCTGTTCTGCGGCCACCCCGACGTGGCGGCGGCCCTGACGACTGGCGTGCCCGATCCGCTGCTGGGCGAACGGCTGCACGTCCTGATCGTCCCGCGCGCCGGTGCCACGCTCGACGCCGGGACGCTGGCGGGCTGGGCCACCGGCCGGATCGAGCGGTTCAAGATCCCCGACGCCTTCCACTTCGCTCCGGAACTGCCGCTGGGCCGCACCGGCAAGGCCGATCGGGGAGCGCTGCGGGGCTGGATAAACGACAGGATCGAGAAGCCATGACCTCGCGCGCGCAAATGCCGCGAATAAGGGTGAATTACCCTTAATCTCGAAGTGTTCCCTGGTATTTTGTGACAAATAGCGAGTCCACGACAGCCCGCTTGATCATTCGAATGAGTTAAGCCAATTTCGCGTTCAGCGAATTTGAATCACGATAACGGACTTGAAGCGAGGCTGTTCATGGCGACTCTTCCGGGCGGGGCATACGACACCCATTACGGCACCAACGAAGCCGACTTCATATCGGGCGGCGGCGGCCATGACCTCATCATCGGAGGCCAAGGCGACGACATGCTGTTCGGCAACTGGGGCGAGGACGTGCTGGACGGCGGGGCCGGCGAGGACTATCTCAGCGGCGGCGCCAGGTCCGACACGCTGCTGGGTGGCTCCGGCAACGACACCCTGCTGGGCGGCACCTCCGACGATATCCTGATGGGCGGGGCCGGGGACGACCTGCTGAAGGGCGAGCACGGTCACGACATCCTGGAGGGCGGCAGCGGCAACGACATCCTCGAGGGTGGCACCGGCAACGACATCCTCAGGGGCGGTTCGGGCAACGACATGCTGTATGGCGGCGGCCATAACGACGTCCTCCACGGCGGTTCCGGCGACGACTACCTGCGCGGCGACAACGGTGACGACATCCTATACGGCGGTTCCGGCAACGACACGCTGTCGGGCGGCAATGGCGACGACATCCTGTTCGGCGGAACGGGCGACGACGTCCTGCGCGGCGGCACCGGCAACGACACCCTGACCGGCGGCGCCGGCGCCGACACCTTCACCTTCCGGGGCGGCGGCGGCCAGGACGTCGTGATGGACTTCAACAAGGGCGAGGACATCCTGCTGGTCTCGCGCAACATCAACGGCCTGTCGGTGTCGAGCGCCGACGATCTGGCCGCGCGCGTCACCACCATCGATGGCCACGCGGTGGTCGACCTCGGCAACGGCGACACCATCACGCTGATGAACGTCTCCGCCGACGACATCCAGTCCAACCCGAACGCCTTCTTCGCGATCGGCTGATGGCGGCTGTGTGAAAACACCGAGGGAAGCGCGGGCGGCGTTCCGAGACCAAGCGTCTCGGGACGCCGCCCGCGCCGACTTCCAGGCCCTCACGCCAACGCCCCGCTCCCAACTCCTCGATTGGCGATGGCCGCCATCATCGGCGCCGGACTTCGTTGACGCGGGCTGTCGTTGATGGCTTGTAGGCCTTGGTCTCGGGCATCGCCACCGCGTAGAGGACGAAACCAGCGCCGCCGATCGCCGCGAGCGTCAGGAAAGCCGCGTCATAGCTGGCGTTGACGATGATGAACCCGGCCAGCGTCGCGCTGACGGCACCTCCCAGTCCCTGCGCCGTCGCGACAGCGCCTTGGCTGACGTTGAAGCGCCCGGTACCCCGGGTCAGATCCGCGACGATCACGGCGAACAGCGCTCCATAGATCCCGGCGCCGACACCGTCGAGGCATTGCACCGAAACCAGCCAGAAGGGATTGTCGGAGACGGTGTAGAGCACGCCGCGCGCCATCAGGACCCCGAACGCGGCCAGGAAAAGCGGCTTCCGTCCCCACACGTCCGCCTTGGCGCCCACCACCATCGCGACCGGCACCATCACGAGCTGGGCCACGACGATACAGACGGCGACCAACGTCGTGGCGTATTCCTTGCCGACGGTCTGGGTCAGGAGTTGCCCGACCGATGTCAGCATCGCCGCGTTGGAGAGGTGGAAGAGAACGGCCAGCACCGCGAACACCAGCAGATCACGGTTCATCAGGAGCGCCGACCACCCGGAGGGTTGGTCCCCGGCCGTGCCGTCCTCCTCCTTTCCATCCTCGGAGAGGCCGCGTGCCAGATCGTTGTCGATCGCGGCCGCCGGAACCATCAGCAGCGATCCTATGCTGGCGACCGCCAACGCCCCCATCAACCAAAACACCACCACCGGACCGAAGAAATAGGCGGTGACGCCGGCTATCGCCGCCGAGGTGGCGTTGCCGGCGTGGTTGAAGGCCTCGTTGCGGCCGATCCTCTTCGACAACGCCTTCGGACCGACGATGCCAAGGGTGATCGCCGCCAACGCAGGCGGAAAGATGGTCCCGGCGATGCCCGCCACCGACTGGGTCGCGGCGACGAGATAGAAGTCGGTGATGAACGGCAGGGCGAGACAACTGAAGGTCACCGCGACGGCACCCGCGATCACGATCGCGCGCTTGTTGTTCGTACGATCGATCAAGGCGCCCGCGGGAGTTTGCGCGATCAGGCCGGCAACCGCCGCGATGGTCATGACAAGTCCGGTGGTGGCCTCGTTCCAGCCGTGCTCCGGTCCCCGCACGGCTATGAGATAGATCGCCAAGTATGGCCCCAAGCCGTCACGGACGTCGGCCAGGAAGAAGTTCAGCCAGTCAAGGCCGCGCAGGACGGTACCGGCGGGCCGCCCTCCCCCGCGCTTCGAGACATACGGACCGGAGACGTCGATGGTCGGGTTCGCCGTCAAGGCATCCTCCGGATCGAAGGTGCTTGGTCATGGTTCGACATCGGAAAGGGTCCGCGCGCGGGAGGCCGGCTCATCTGGGATCTTCCATCCACTTGAAGGGTTTCGCTCTGAAGTTCCACTCAGCCGCGTGGAGGAGGCGGCGGCGCGATCCCGTCCCGTCCGCCGGGGCCATGCCCCGGACCGGCGCCGGGACCATGACCTTTGGGTCCCATCGGTGGCCTGACGGCGAGTTCGGTCAATTGTTCGGGCGTGGCGCCGATGGCGCGCGCTTCCACCAAGGTTCCCATGAGAGTGGTGAGACTGATCCCCCGAGCGCTGATCATCCGTCCCGTCTGGAGCAGGTCGGAGAAACGCGCCGCTTCCGGCGGCGGCAGACGAAGCGTCACGCCATCCTCGAGCACCGCCCCGTTGACCTCGCCACGTTTTCCATGCAGGACCGTCGCGATCCGTCCCGATACCGTCGTCTCGGTTTCGTTCGCGTCGGGAGGCCCATTGTCGGTCACCGTCACCCCGGTCGCGTCGTTGGTGATGGAAGCGCCATCGACCAGAGGTACGGCGCGAGCCTTCAAGCCGCGCACCGTGACCTGATCACCCGGCTTGACGGCGAACACCACTTGACTGGTGAGGTGGGGCGGCAGCTTCACTTCCGTGCCGTCCGTCAGGATCAGGCCGTCGATATCGCCGCGTGGCGTTGGCGTGTATTGTTTGACGACGCCCTTCGTCTCGGGAAGCTGAGCCGGGTCCCAGAGGGATGGCCCGGACTGGGCGTAAACGGTCGCGGCGCCGAGAGCGATCGTCGCGATCAGCGCGCCGGAAATCGTGTGGTGTCGTGACATCTTGAACATTGCCAAAATCCTTGGTGGCGGTAGGCGATGTCGCCTCCAAGGTGTCTCAAGGCAAAGGGCGTGCCATGTACTTCGCCGCGGAGCGTCGGGATTTCACGCTCCACCCAGGGTGTCAGGTGTCGTCTTTCCCGACACCGGGTGTCGTTTTCGCCGACAGGTCGCCGGCCGAGTCCGGGCCATGGGAGCCCATGCCATTGGAGCCCAGGCCATGACGCTCCATCTTGGCGTAGAGAAGCTGGCGCTGGACGCCAAGGCGCCGCGCGGCCTCGGCTCGGTTGCCATTGGCTTCGTCCAAGGCCCGCCGGATCATCGCCACCTCGAGACGCGCCACCGCGGTCGGCAAATCGCCGGCCAGCCAGTCGACGGCGGCGCCGCGCTCCCCCGACGCCGGTGGGCCGGCGATGAGATGGCCGAGATCCGACGCCTCGATCACGGGTCCGCGCACCAGCACGCTGGCCCGCTCGATGGTGTTTCGCAGCTCGCGCGCGTTTCCCGGCCAACCGTGTTCGAGCAGCCTGGCGGCCGCTTCGGCCGACAACCGTTTGGCGATGCCGCCAACGGCGCTCAGCGCCAGGAAGTGTTCCGCCAGAGGCACGATATCCGCCAGCCGCTCACGCAAGGGCGCCAGGGCGATTGGAACCACGTTCAAGCGATAATACAGGTCCTCGCGAAAACCGCCTTGGGCCACTTGATCGGGCAGATCGCGGTTGGTCGCGGCCAGGATGCGGACATCGACCGCGGCCGCGCGGCCGCCCAGGGGGGTGACGATCCTATCCTGCAGGACGCGCAGGATCTTGGCCTGCATGGCCAAGGGCATGTCGCCGATCTCGTCGAGGAAGAGCGTGCCCCGGTTGGCATCCCGGAAAGCGCCGGATCGGTCCACGGCCGCCCCGGTGAAGGCGCCCCTGACATGACCGAACAACTCGCTTTCCAAGAGATCGGCGGGGATGGCGGCGCAGTTCACGGCCACGAACGGTCCGCCCTTGCGCCAGCTATGCTCATGAAGGGCGCGGGCGACCATTTCCTTTCCGGTACCGGTCTCACCGGAGATCAGCACCGTGGCGTCGCTGTCGGCGGCCATGCCGATGATCTTCTGGACGCGCCTCATCGCCTCGCTGGAACCGATCAAGCCATCCTGGACGAATTCGGGGGGGCCGGACTCGGCGGATGGCGGGCCGCCACAGACATCAGCCCCGCGCCCAGCCCGGTCCTGGAAAGGAATACGCGCCAGCAGCCGTGCCAGTTCGTCTCGCCCGATCGGTTTGGTCAGATGGTCGAAGGCGCCAAGGCGCATGGCCTCTATCGTGTTGTCGGCGCTGGCATAGGCCGTGACGATCACCACCGGGGGCGGCGATGGCGTCTCGCGCATCCGCCTCAGCACGGCCATGCCATCCAGCTCGCCCGGCATCCGCAGATCGAGCAGGACGGCGTCCACCAACCGCTTCCCATCGAGATGGGAGAGCGCCTCCCGCCCCGTCGCGGCGGTCGCGGCGACGTGGCCAAGATCGACGATCGTCTCGGCCAGGCTTTCGCGGAACGCGGTGTCATCGTCGACGATCAGGACGGTTGCCATGGCAGCTCGATCTCGAAGGTTGCTCCCCGCCCGGTCTTGACCAGCCGGGCGTCGCCCCCATGGGCGAGCGCGATCTCGCGGGTGATCGCGAGGCCAAGGCCGGTTCCATCGGCCCGGCCGGTCACGAAGGGTTCGAACAAGTGCTGGCGCAAATCGTCCCGCACCCCCGGTCCCGTGTCGCTCACCCGGAGAAGCAAGGTCTCCCCGTTCCGGAAAGCGCCGAGCTGGATGGTGCCGCCGCCTTCGGGGATGGTCTGGATGGCGTTGAGGACGAGATTGTCCAGGCAGCGCGCGATCTGGCCGGCGTCCAGGCAAGGCCGCTCGTCCCCCGCCTGGATCGCGGCGTCGATGACGACCTCGACCACGATGCCCTTCGCTTCGGCCAAGTCCCGATGCAGGTTGGCGCAGAGCGAGAGCAGCGACGCGATATCGACCGGCTCGCGCCGGGGCTCGCGATGCTGCGTCAACGCCAGCAAGTCGCGGAGCAGGCCATCGAGGCGCGCGATCTGATCCAGGATGGCGGTCAGCGCCCCCCGGCCGCGCTCCGGGTCGTGACTGGCCAGCGCGTTCTCGGCCTTGAGCCTCATGGCCGCGATCGGATTGCGGATCTCATGCGCCATGCCGGCCAGAAGCCGCCCGACCGCCGCGAGGCGTTCCGCCGTCGACGCGCGCCGCCGCGCGTCCGCCAGCCGCTGTCCGGTCGCGTTGAGCGCGTCGACCAGTCGGTCCAGCTCGCGCTCCCCCGTGCGCTCCAACACCGGAAGGTCGCCCTTCCCCCACTCGTGGGCGTTCTGATCATGGGTGGCGAGCGTCTGTTCGAGCACGGCGATGCGCCGTGAGAAAATCAGGAGAAGACGCCCGAGGAACAGCGCCGACCCAAGCACGGTCACTGTCAGGAGCGCCAAGCCCGCGAGCAGTTGGTTGAAGGCGGGTCCCTGTCCCGTGAAAGCCCGCGTCATCGCCCAGGCGGTCGCGTCCCGGATCGGCGGTGGCAGTGGACAAGCCTGCAGGACCAGGGTCTGCGACTGCCCGGCCCGGCGCAGGCCCACGGGCCGTTCGGAATCCAGGGCGTCGTTGTTGATGCGGGAGATGGCGGACAGTTCGGCGGCGGGAAGGTCGCTTTTCGGACCGGTTCCCTCATAGGTCGGATACGCGTAGGCGAGCGATCCGGATCGGGCTTGCCATATGCCGCCCTCGACGCCGAGCGATCGGGCGAGGGCGGATTGGACGACGAGGACAAGATCGGCTTTCAGCGCCGGGTCCGCATCCACGACGGCGGGCCGCGCCCAGCCCGCCGTGAAGAAGGCGTATCGGTCGGTTATGTCCTGGCAGGCGCGCGCCACCGCCGTCTCGGCCTGCGCCACCTGGACGGTCGCCGATTGCCGGTAGAACTCGACCAGAAGGAAGCCGGTCGATCCGGCGGAGGCCAGCAACAGGATCCATAATGCCAGGAGGCGTCCGCGAAGTGATCTCACCGGAGCTATATGACCTTGGGGATGGCGGGCGGCAAGACGGTGGTCAAGATGCCCGCCAAGAAGGCGGGACGCCGATCCCATCGGCGTCCCGCCCCGGCTTGGTTCCCCATCTCTCCCCGGGTCAGCAGCAGCGGTTCATGCCACCGCCACCGACCCCGTACCGCTTGTCCTGCCGCTCGCGGAAGAACTCCTCGTAGGTCATCACCGGCTGGTCGGGGTGGTTCTCCAGCCGATGCGCCACATAGGTGTCGTAGCAGGGTATCCCGATCATCAGCCGGCCCGTCTCCTTCAACCGGCCGATCATGGATCTCAGGTCATGCATGACGCGGTCCCTTGGCGCCCAGACGTGGGGCCACGCGGGCGGCGGGGGCCGGACCGACCTCGTGGGTGGTGACATTCGGGTTGGACAGCGCCTTGCGGATCGCGGTGACGCCGTAGAACACCATCGCCAGCACGACCAGGATGAACAGGGCGCACAGGCCGGCGTCGATGTAGTCGTTGAAGATGATGCGGTTCATCTCCTCGATCGTCTTCGCCGGGGCCAGGATCTGACCGGACGCCAGCGCGTCGCCGTACTTGTTGGCGTGCGCCAGGAAGCCGATCGCCGGGTTGGGGTGGAACAGCTTCTGCCAGCCGGCGGTCAGCGTGCAGATCAGCAGCCAGACGGTGGGGACCAGGGTGACCCAGGCGTAGCGCTGCCGCTTCATCTTGAACAGCACCACGGTGCACAGGATCAGCGCGATGGCGGCCAGCATCTGGTTGGAGATGCCGAACAGCGGCCACAGCGTGTTGATGCCGCCCAGCGGATCGATGACGCCCTGATACAGGAAGTAGCCCCAGGCTGTCACCGCCAGCGCGGTGGCGACCACGTTGGCGCCCCAGGATTCGGTGCGCTTCATGGCGGGCACGAAAGTGCCGAGCAGGTCCTGGATCATGAAGCGGCAGACGCGGGTGCCGGCGTCGACCGTCGTCAGGATGAACAGCGCCTCGAACAGGATGGCGAAGTGGTACCAGAACGCCATCAGCGCCTTGCCGCCGATCGCCGACGACAGGATGTGCGCCATGCCGACCGCCAGGGTCGGGGCGCCGCCGGCGCGCGACAGGATGGTGCCCTCGCCGACGTCGACCGCCGTCTGGGTCAGCATCTCGGGCGTGATGACGAAACCCCAGGAACTGATGACCTGGGCCGCCTGGTCCGCCGAGGTGCCGATCAGGCTGGCGGGGCTGTTCATGGCGAAGTACAGGCCGGGTTCCAGCACGCAGGCCGCGATCAGCGCCATGATGGCGACGAAGCTTTCCATCAGCATCGCGCCGTAGCCGATCATGCGGGTCTGTTCCTCGTTCTCGACCATCTTGGGCGTGGTGCCCGAGGAGATCAGCGAGTGGAAGCCCGACACCGCGCCGCAGGCGATGGTGATGAACAGGAACGGGAACACCGAGCCGGCGAACACCGGGCCGGTGCCGTCGACGAAGCGGCTGACCGCCGGCATCCGCAGCTCGGGCATCACGAACAGGATGCCTAGCGCCAGACCCAGGATGGTGCCGATCTTGAGGAAGGTCGAGAGATAGTCGCGCGGGGCCAGCAGCAGCCAAACCGGCAGGACGGAGGCGACGAAGCCATAGCCGATGATGATCAGGGCCAGCGACTCGCCGCTGAAGGTGAACATCGCCGACAGCGTCGGGTTCAGGCTGACGACCTGTCCGAGATAGATCGCGGCCATCAGCGCCAGGAACCCGATCACGGACATCTCGCCGATCCGCCCCGGCCGCAGGAAGCGGGTGTAGACCCCCATCAGCATGGCGATCGGAATGGTGGCGAAGACGGTGAAGGTGCCCCACGGGCTGTGGGCCAGCGCCTTGACCACGACCAGGGCCAGCACGGCCAGCAGGATGATCATGATCAGCAGCACGCCGAACATGGCGATGACGCCGGCCACCTGCCCCATTTCGGTCCGGATCATGTCGCCCAGCGAGCGGCCGTCGCGGCGCATCGAGATGAACAGGATCAGGAAGTCCTGGACGGCGCCGGCCAGCACGACGCCGACCAGGATCCAGAGGGTTCCCGGAAGGTAGCCCAGCTGGGCCGCCAGGACGGGGCCAACCAGCGGGCCGGCGCCGGCGATGGCCGCGAAATGGTGCCCGAACAGCACGTATTTGTTGGTCGGCACGAAGTCCAGGCCGTCATTGTACCGGACCGCCGGCGTTTGCCGCCGGGGGTCGAGCTGAAGGACGGTCCGGGCGATGAACAGACTGTAGAAGCGGTATGCCAGGAGAGCGACGCAGACCGCCGCGACGACGATCCAGAGGGCGTTGAGCGTTTCACCCCGGTTGAGGGCGATCCAGCCGAACGCGACGGTCGCGGCGAGGGTGACGGCGATCCATATCAGCGTCTGGCCGAATGTTTGAGCGGACCTACTCATGGAAGGAGTGCCTTTCATGGCGCTACGAATTTCATCCGCCCCCCGTCCCTCACGAAACCCGCACCCTTCCGAAAAATCGGGCCGTTTCGAAAAAGGCTCTTGAAAACGGACGTCCCAGCGCAATATCCGCCAACTCGACGCGCCGAACAACCACACGATTGCGATAATCGTGGGTGCTGATTGTTGCGCGCGCTCCTAACCACGCGTCATTTCGTCTCGCCCCTATCCTCCCACCCTCACCGGCGGGCGAGCGCCAGCGCCGGCTTCCTCCTCATCACCACCAGCGATGATCGCGATGGACGCGACGACGAGCACCGGCGTGACGATTTCTCCCAGGAAGATGATCGACGCGAACAGCAGCAGCGCGCCGGTGCCGGCGGGAATCATGGAATAGGCGAAGGAGAAGGTGATCGCGTAGGCGAACAGGGCGCAGGCGCCGAGCCATGTGCCCTCCATCTCCCGGGTCCGCTTTCGCGACCACAGGACAAGCCAAAGCACCCGGGCGCCCGACAGCAACCGGATGGCGACGAAGGAAGTCGGATCGATCGCCGTCTGCTTGAGCGCGATGCGGCACAGCAGGGAATTTCCGGCGAAGGCCAGCAAGGAAAGAAGCGTGAGGACGATCAGCTTGGGATGCATGGAACCAGGCGTTGCCATTCCCGCTCTCCTTTTTCATCGGCCCATGGATCGGCGGGCTCGATCCGGAAGGTCATGGAGGATGGAGCCCCCCTCCCTCAGCTTGGATGAAGGCCGGCTCAAAGGCGATCGGGTTCAGGCCGCCAAACCGATGGCGGTGCGGGGCATCGCCACGAAGCCCGGCAGGGCCTCGACCCGCGCCAGCCACGCGCGCAGGTTGGGATAGGGATCG
Organism: Skermanella stibiiresistens SB22; assembly: GCF_000576635.1. Classification (GTDB taxonomy): domain Bacteria; phylum Pseudomonadota; class Alphaproteobacteria; order Azospirillales; family Azospirillaceae; genus Skermanella; species Skermanella stibiiresistens. The sequence continues at coordinate 96,004 of NZ_AVFL01000001.1, read as the reverse complement.
AGCGAGACGTTCCCTTCGGGCGCGTGGGCGATGTAGGTGTGGTTGGCGATATCGGCGATGGTCGGTTCGTCCCCGGTGAGGAACGGCCGCTCGGCCAACTCGTCCTCCATCACGGCGAAAAGCGCGTGCGCGCGGGCGATGACCTCGTCGGCGTGGAAGCTCATCTTGAAGACCGTGACCAGCCGGGCGGCGCAGGGACCATACGCCACCTGCCCGGCGGCGACCGACAGCCAGCGCTGCACCTGGGCGGCCTTGGCCGGGTCTCGCGGCGCCCAATGTTCGGCGCCGTGGCGGGCGGCCAGATAGACCAGGATGGCGTTCGCGTCGGCCAGGGTGACGTCGCCGTCCTGGATGACGGGAACCTGTCCGAAACGGTTGAGCGCCAGGAAGGCGGCGCCACGTTGTTCACCACCCAATAGATCGACATCTATTGGTTCGAAGGGAAGTCCCAGGAGCGAGAGGAACAGTTCAACCCGGTGACTATGGCCAGATAAGGCAAATCGATAAAATTTTATCATTTGTGGTCAAGCTTTCATGATCACGCGTCCGACCTTTGGAGGTCTCGAGTTGTGTTTTGCCCGATTGACGCGATCATAAAAATACGTTTTTTAGGATTTCATAGTTCCGAAAAGTAGAGTAATCCTTCGGATGAACAAGTTTAAAGCCATGACAACCTTCGTCTGCATCGCCGATCGCGGCAGCTTGAGCGCCGCCGCCGATGCCATGGGGGCATCGCTGCCCACGGTGGTGCGTGTCCTGGCCGCCTTGGAGGCCGATCTGGGTGTCAGGCTGTTCAACCGCACCACGCGGCACATCGCCTTGACCACGGAGGGACAAGGCTATCTGGAAAGCTGCCGGAACTTGCTGGCGGCGGTCGAGGAGGCGGAACAAGCGCTCCGCAACGAGGCCGGCGAACCGGCTGGCCGGCTGACCATCACGGCGCCGGTCCTGTTCGGCCAGATGCACGTGGCGCCGGCCGTCATCGACTTCGTGCGCCGGCACGACAAGGTCCGATGCGGCCTGATACTGGCGGATCGGATGATCAACCTGCACGAGGAGCGCGTCGATGTCGGGGTGCGGATCGGTCCGCTGGAGGACTCGACGCTGATCGCCCACCAAGTCGGCAAGGTCCGCCGTATGGTGGTCGCGTCGCCCGACTATCTGGCGGACCGGCTTCCGACCCATCCGCGGCACCTGCTCGACGCCAATTGCATCGATTTCTCCGGCGCCGGGCACCCGTGGTGGAGTTTCGAGGAGAATGGCCGCGGCTTCGCGGTGCCGGTGACCGGCAACCTGGAATTCAACCAGGTCGCTCCCGCGATAGACGCCTGCGTCGCCGGGATCGGTTTCGGCATGTTCCTGTCATATCAGGTGGCGAACCACGTGACGGAAGGCCGCCTGCGCATCGTCCTGGCCGAGTTCGAACCGCCGCCCCGGCCGGTCAGCGTCATCCATCCCCACGCCCGGCCACTGCCGGCGCGGACCAGGGCCTTCGTCGATTGGATCACCGCGGCGCTCCGGGCGAAGCTGGGCGCCGCGTGGGACTACGCTTCGGCCTGAGCCGATGGAACTGGGATTGCGGAAAGGCGGCCCCGCCGGAACGTCCCGGCGGGGCCGCCCACGTCACGTCACACCCTTACTTCAGGCCTTCCAGATACGTCACCACGGCGTCCCGCTCGGCTTCGTCGTGGACACCGTCGAACGGCATGCGGTTGCCCTTGACCTTGGCCTGCGGGTTGGCGAGGAACGCCTTCAACTGTTCGGCGTCCCAGGTGATGCCGCTGCGCTTCATCGCCGGGGAATAGCGGAACCCGCTGGCGGAGCCCGCCTTGCGGCCAACGACGCCGGTCAGCGCCGGGCCGCTGTCGGTTCCCTCGCCCTTCTCGCCATGGCAGGCGGCGCAGGTCTCGTAGACCTCCGCTCCGTCCGCCGCGTGCGCGGTGGCGGACAAGCTCGCCATCATCACGCCGAGCAGGCTCGGCGCGAGGATAATCATGCGCTTCATGTCGATCAGGCCTTGATCAGGTGGTTGGGGTTCTTCAGGTACTTGTTGACCACGGCGTCGGCGACCCAATAGGTCAGGGCCCCCACGGCGCCGGTCGGGTTGTAGCCGGCGTTCTGCGGGAACACCGAGGCGCCCAGCACGAACAGGTTGTGGGCGTCCCAGTGCTGGAGATAGCGGTTGACGACGCTGGTCTTCGGGTCCGTGCCCATCGGCGTGCCGCCGGTGTTGTGGCTGGACTGGTAGGGCACCACATCGAAATCGCCCTTGCGCGGGTTGGCGGAGATGTGGGTGGCGCCCATCGCCTTGGCGATCCCGGCGCCCTTCTCGGTCAGGAAAGCCGACATCTTGCGGTCGTTGTCGGTGAAGTTGTAGGTCATCCGGACCAGCGGGCGGCCCAAGATGTCCTTGTAGGTCGGATCCAGGTCCAGGTAGTTGCCCCGGCTGGCGTAGTTGGAGCCTTGGCAGTTCATGCTGGCGGCGCGGCGGTACCACTTGGCGGTCGCCTCCTTCCACTCCGACCCCCAGCGCGGCGTGCCCGGCGGCACCGGCCGGTTCAGGATCGGGCGGCCGTTGGTCGAGTTCAGCGCGATGTAGCCGCCACCCAGGAAGTCGACGTCCTTGTGGTCGAAGTTCTCGCCGTTGAAGTCGTCGATCACCATGCCGAGCGAGCCCGCCGCCATGAACGGGTTCAGCTCCTTGTCCTCGAAGAAGACGCCGACCGCCGACTGGATCTGGTGACAGTAGTTGCGGCCGACCACGCCCTTGCCGGTCTTGGGGTCATAGGGCTGGCCGATGCCGGAATGCAGCAGCATCTGGGTGTTGCCGAACACCCAGGCCGACAGGAAGACCATGCCGGCCGGCTGCTCGTATTCCTCGCCGGTGCGCAGGTCGACATAGACGACGGCGGTGACCTTCTTGCCGGCCTTGTCGTAGACCAGCCGGCTGGCGTAGCAGCGGTCGCGGATCTCGACCTTGGGCTCCTTGACCAGCACCGGCAGCAGCGTCGTGTTCGGGCTCGACTTGGCGTTGGCCTCGCAGCCGAACCGCTCGCAGTGGCCGCAATACTGGCAGGCGCCCAGGCGGACACCCTCGGGGTTGACGTAGGACGCGCTCATGTTGCCGGCGGGTGCCGGGAACGGGCTGTAGCCCAGCTCGGTCGCGGCCTTCTCGAACATCACGCCGGCCATCGACGGCTTCAGCGGCTTGTTCGGATACTCGGCGCTGCGCCAGCCCTCGAACGGGTTGCCGCCCTTCTGGATCTCGCCGCGCAGGTTGCCGGCCTTGCCCGACAGGCCGCACAGCTTCTCGAAGCGGTCGTAGTGCACCTCCAGCTCGTCATACGTGACGCCCCAGTCGGCGATCAGCATGTCGTCGGGGATCTTCTTCTTGCCATAGCGCTTGGTCAGGTCGGTGCGCAGGGTGTGGTCGCTCGGCAGGAAGCGGTAGGTCTGGGCGTTCCAGTGGGTGCCCATGCCGCCGACGCCGTCGCCCGGCAGGAACGAGCCGAACCGGCGCATCGGCAGCGCCGACTTGTCGGTCGCGTGGCGGAAGGTGACCGTCTCCTGCGCCGGGTCCTGCATCAGCTCCTGGCGGACCGAGAAGCGCAGCTCGTCGCGGATGTTCGGCAGGGTGAAGTCCTCGCCGGGAATGCGGTTGGGGCCGCGCTCCAGCGCCACGACGTTCAGGCCGGCCTTGCTCAGTTCCCGGGCCATGATGCTCCCGGTCCAGCCCATGCCGACCAGGACGACGTCGACTTCGTTCAGTTTCTTTGCCATGTCTGCTTGTCTCTACCCTTTGAGGCGCCCGCCCCCGCTGGGGAAAAGGGGGGCGGGCCGCTGGCCTTGATTACGAGAAGTCCGCGATCGACTGCGGCTCGACCTCGTATCGCTTGCCGCGATAGGTCTCGATCTTGTCGGCGTATGTGGCTGGCAGGCCGGGGTAGCCGATCATCCGCCACGAGGCCATGTTCCGGTTGCCGCCGTACATCGGGTCGGAGAAATAGCCCTCCATCACCAGCTGGAGCAGCGCGTTGAAGAACGGCTTGGAGCCGATCGCCGCGAATTCCGCCTTGCCGCCGTCCATCGCCTTCAGCGCCTCGGCCACTTGGGCCGGCTCCAGGCCGTCCAGCTCCTTGCCGTACTTGCCCTTGACCCAGGTGTTGGCGGCGGAGATGCCGGCGCGGATGAACTCCAGCGGCGACAGCGGCGACTGCTCGCCCGCACCCTGCTGGGGCGTGCTGAACGGACCGGCGCGGTACATCCTGGCCCCGGCGCCGTAGGCCCCCGCCAGCTGCCCGTCGATATAGGTGACGACCCCACATTCCGAGCCCGACGGCGACAGGTCGTCGGCTGGGATGATGGCGTCGGCCGCGGCGGTGATGAACGCCGCCTCCGTGGCCGTCAGAATCCGCATCGGCTCCGGCACGTAATCCGGAGCGGTCGCGACTTGGCCCGTCGGCGTGGTTTCCGGCTTGGCCTCGGGAGCCGCGGCTTCCGGGGCGGCCAGGGCGATGTCGGGGGCCGCGAAGGCGCCGACGGTGGTCACGGCGGCGGTTCCCGCTGCGGCGCCGATCAGGAATCGGCGCCGGGGCAGTGCTTCGGTCATGTCTCTCGTGATCCTCGATTATGCTCTTATGATTCTTCGATACGCGGGTTCTCAGGCGGCCCTGATGGTCGCCAGGAACTGCTCGGCCTCGGCGCGCAGCCGGGTCGACTGGGTCGCGAGGTCGTCGGCCGACGCCACGACCTGGGCGGCGGCGCTGCCGGTCTCGTTGGCGGCCGCCGTGACCGAACCGATGGTGGAGGAGACCTCCTGGGTGCCCAAGGCGGCTTGCTGGACGTTGCGGGCGATCTCCTGGGTCGCCGCACCCTGCTCCTCGACGGCGCTGGAGACCGACGCGGTGATGCCGCTCAGCTCCTCGATCCGGGCCGAGATGTCGCGGACGGCGGCCGCGGCCCTGCCGGTCTCGGTCTGGATCTCGCTGACCTGGGCCTGGATGTCCTCGGTCGCCTTGGAGGTCTGGGTCGCCAGTTGCTTGACCTCGGACGCCACGACCGCGAAGCCCTTGCCGGCCTCTCCGGCGCGGGCCGCCTCGATCGTCGCGTTCAGCGCCAGCAGGTTGGTCTGGCTGGCGATCTGCTGGATCATCTGGACGATCTCGCCGATTCGCTGGGCCGAGTTGGTCAAGCCCGACACGATCACGTCGGTCCGGCGCCCCTCCTCGCTGACCCGCGCCGCCACCGACGACGCGTTGGAGGTCTGGCGGGCGATCTCGGAGATGGAGGACGACAGCTCCTCGGCCGCCGTGGCGACCGTCTGCACGTTGGTCGAGGTCTGTTCCGACGCGGAGCCGACCGCCAGCGTTTGGCGCTGGGTCTCCTCGGCCGTGGCCGACATCGACTGGGCGGTGACCCGCATGTCGGTGGCGGCGGACGAGACGGCGTCGATCACGTGCCGGACGCTCGCCTCGAAATTGTCGGCGAGCTGGTTCATGCCGCGCTTCCGATCCACCTCGACGGCGGCGCGGTCGGCTTCCTGGCGACCGCGCAGGGTTTCCGCCTCGACCATGGAGGTCTTGAACACCTCCACCGCCTCGGCCATCGTGCCCAGCTCGTCGCGCCGGTCGCGGCCGGGGATCTGGACGGAGGTGTCGCCGGTGGACAGGCGGCGCATCGCCTCGCGCAGCCGCTCCAGCGGACGGGTCAGGCCGCGGCCGACCATCAGCGCCACCAGGATCGCGGCCAGCAGGACCACGCCAGTGGCGGTGCCGAGATACCAGACGGTGCCGCTCTCGATCGCGACGAAGCTGGAGATGTCCTGGACCAGTTCGATCACCGCGACCGGCTCGCCGGCGAAGTTCTTCAACTGGCCGAGATACAAGGCGACGGGGTGGCCGTCCAGCTCGCTCCGCCGCAGCACCACCGTGCCATCCAGCGCCTGGGCCAGTTCGGCGGGGCTCGCCAGGGTCTTGTCGGCCAGGCTGCTGCCCAGCGTGGCGAAAACGTCGCCCTGCATCCGGTGGACCGCGAAATCGACCCCGAAGCGCGACTTGATCCGCTCGACGAAGACCGGACCAAAGGTGACGCCGATGTCGATCGCACCGATGAAGCGGCCGTCGCGGACCACCGGGCCCACGCTGTAGACGCCCAGGTTGTCGCGGCCCGGCTCGATGCCGGTGACGCCCTTCTGGCTCTGGTTGACCAGGGCCACCGTGCGGCGGCGCTGCGAGACGTCGTCGCCGAAGCTCTTCGGATCATGGACGCGGTACGTCGTGATTCCGGGCGGCTTGGTGAACGACCAGGGTCCGACGCCCAGGGCCTTGGACGCCTTCTGGGCCGCGCCCAGGGTGGCGCCGAGCGCCTCGCGGTTCTCGTCGTCCAAGGCGGCCTGGACATCGGGAAGGGCGCCGACGACCGCCGCCACGGCGGAGGCGGTGCGCCCCTCGTACTCGAAGGCCGCGATCACGCTTTCATATTGAAGGCGCATCTCGCGCTCGAGGGCCAGACTGGTGACCTCGTTCTGTTTCATCGTGGCGAATACACAAAGGACGCCGGAAGCGACCGCCGCGGTGGCCGCGATGGCAACCACGAGCCTCATGGCGATGGAACGGATCTGAAACATGCAATTCACTTCCTGATCAAGCGCGGCTCCGGTGGACTTGGGTCAGGCACCGCCACGGCTAAATTGACCGCGCGCCACCCATGTCGGAGTTTGTCCGGGCGATCTTCATCAGGAAATTCTTGCTGAAACGATAATAATGTAAGTCATTTTAGGTTTTTTCTGAGTAACGATCCTAAGCCTTAGGTAATAGTTTTTTAGAATATGGAAAACTAAGTCAGCTATATTTGGCATTCTAACTAACAACGGCCACTTTTAAGGGCATGATATTTTCCATTTCGCGGCATGTCTGCCTGTAGCGTCAGACCATAAGCGGAAAGGCGATCCGCAGAAAGTCAGGGTTTGAAATCATGGTTAATGAACCGTCCCAATGTCATACCGATACTTGGCATTTTCCGGACTGTTCGGGCGGTATCGGCATCATGGCTGATCGTTTCTTGTACTTCCAATGATAAAACACAAAAAATCTGAATAAAATCCGATTTTAATCACAGGCTGTCAATATTCTGCGTGTTCCCGAAGGCATGCGAGCCCCCACTAGAGATCGCCAGCTCAGCACCCACACTGATTGGATAGCGGCCACCAAGCACCGGCGCCATTGGGATTAGACGAACTAGATGATTTCAACAATGTGATATTTGAATTTATACATTTTTCCGGAATTCCCATATACAATCGTGTATATTGACCTTTAAATTTTATTCTCTACCTTAGCATCCAAGCTCGATCCCAACAAAATCAGCGGGCGCGCCAGTGGCCGCCCACCCCATCCACCAGATCAGTTTCCGCCAGTACTCCACCACTCCGTCCCGCCGCCCAAGTCCATCGCCCGATCCTGGCTCCCATCCGGGATGATCCCTTCCGGCGTGAGGCTTTCCTTCGCGTCATCCCCCTTCGTGTCGCTGACGAACAATCCCCGCGAGCGCGGCCCTTCACATCGGCTCCCGTTCCGCGGCCAAGGAGGCTTCAATGGCATATTCCGCGCTGTCGATCAGTTCCCAGGCCAAGTCCGTCATCTCGAGCTTCTCCGGCGTCTCGCCGACCACCACGCTGTGGGTCGACGACAACGCCAGAAGCGGCGGGAACGGCTCCTCCGCGTCGCCGTTCAACACGATCCAGGCCGCCGTCAACAAGGCGGCCGCCGGGACCGCGGTCATGGTCAAGGCGGGAACCTACAACGAGAACGTGTCGCTGGACGGCAAGAGCGGAACCTCGACCAAGCCGATCTGGCTGGTGTCCGCCGATGGCGAGGGCTCGGCCAAGATCGCGGCATCCTCGTCCAAGGCCGCGATCTACGCCTATGGCGAGGACAACCTGATCATCAAGGGCTTCACCATCCAGGGCGGCAGCGAGGGCATCAAGCTGACCCAGGGCGGCAACGGCCTGTCGAACATGACGACCAACATCGTGATCGAGGACAACAGGATCAGCGGCTCGGCCGTCGACGGGATCAAGCTGGCGCAGGCCGTGAACGTCGCGGTGGTCGGCAACACCATCGCCAATTACGGCCGCGAGGAGGGCATCGACAACGTCTATGTGCGGAACGCCATCATCGCCTACAACGACATCTCGGATGGCAGCAAGGACGGCAACCGCTCCGGAATCACGGTCAAGAGTGGATCGGAGGACATCAAGATCCTCTACAACGACATCGGAAACGTGCTCGACGGCGTCATCGTCGGCGGCTGGAGTTCCGCCGCGGGCAGCACCTGGCCCAGGAACCTCGACTACGAGGCGAAGGACATCCTGGTCTCCGGCAACTACATCCACGACCTCGCCAAGCGCGCGGTCAACGTCCTGGCCGGGACCGACAGCACGATAACCGGCAACAAGTTCGCCCCGAACAACAGCTACCCCTCGGTCGTCAACGTCGCCTCCGACAACCACGGCACGGCGTCGAGCGACATCGACATCCTCAACAACATCGTCTCGAAGGCGAAATGGCTGACGGTCCAGTCCGGCAGTTCATCGGGCCTCACCAACAGCGGCAACACCACGACGGGCAGCTTCGACACCGGCAGGGCCGGCGCCGTCCTGGGCGTCTCCGCCGCCGCGTCGGACGAGATGGCCACCACCGACACGGCCCTGACGCTGTTCTTCGGCACGACCGAGGCGGCGGCATCCGGCTCGGCGGCGGGCGATACGTCAGCCGCGTCGGCCACCGACCCCGCCCACACGCTGACGCTGCTCGGCATCGGCGACGACGCCGGGTATCTCGCCTTCGTCTGAGGCATCATCGCCCAGGCCATGGTGGAGCCACGGTAGTGAACGAGCGCGGTTCCACTATGGCGTTGATTATCATCAGGATGTCAGTGGGTTACCCTACCCAATCCGGGACGATGTCACCCGGCGACCTGTGAGCAGGTTATCGCGCCTCGAACGACCATGACCTCGGGGGGCTAGTAGATCAGGACGCCGACGACTGGTTCGCCAAGCGGAAGTGGGCGCCGCTCTTTCAATCGGTCGGGCTTTGACTTTCAATCAGTCGGCATCGTGTTTTCAAACGGTCAATCCAATGACGCCGCCGCGCGACGCGGATTCGCTTGCCGGGCGCAAGCTGGTCGTTCTTTGGGAGGTGCTTTTTGGGGAAAATGGTGCCGGTTGTCAGATTTGAACTGACGACCTACCGCTTACGAAGCGGGTGCTCTACCACTGAGCTAAACCGGCGATCGTGGCTTGATCCTCGCTTCCTACCCGGTTCCGCCGCGGCGATCAAGCGTTTTTCCGGCTGGTGACGTCGAGGCCGGCAGCCGGCGTTTACATCTTCCTTACATCCCTTGACGCAGCGCTTACCAAAGCCGCGAAACTCCGCATGGAGAATTAACGCGGCTCCGGCCTAGCCTTGGATCCTCGATTTCCTCGTGGTTTCCCAAGGGAGTTTCCAACCATGGCCGATCTTGTTTTCCTGATCGTGACGCTGGCGTTCTTCGCCGCGTTCGATCGGCTGACCGGCGCGCTGGAGCGATTGTGAGCGGCGCCATGTCTCTTGAATCGCTATCGCTCGACTTCATCCTGGGCGGCACCGTCGCCGCCGGGTTGCTGGTCTATCTCGGGTACGCCCTGCTGCGCCCGGAACGGTTCTGAGCGGAGGAACCAGACATGGATTCCGCCGGGCTGCTTCAGATCGCCCTCTATCTCGTCATCCTGACCGCCCTCACCCCCGTGCTGGGCGGCTACATGGCCCGTGTCTTCGGCGCCGGTCCCGCTCCCCTCGACAGGGTGCTGGGGCCGGTCGAACGCGGGCTCTACCGGCTGTGCGGCGTCGATCCGGCGCGGGAGCAGCATTGGACGCATTACGCCGCCTCGCTGCTGGCCTTCAACCTGCTGGGCTTGCTGGCGCTCTATGGGTTGCTCAGACTCCAGCACGGGCTGCCGCTAAATCCGGCCGACATGTCCGCCGTGGCGCCGGATCTCGCCTTCAACACGGCGGTCAGCTTCACCACCAACACCAACTGGCAGGCCTATAGCGGCGAGGCGGCGCTGGGCTATCTGGTCCAGATGACCGGCCTGACCGTGCAGAACTTCGTGTCCGCCGCGACCGGCATCGCCGTGCTGGTGGCGCTGATCCGCGGCTTCGCCCGGCGTGGCACCCGCACGGTCGGCAACTTCTGGGTCGATCTGGTCCGCGGCACGCTCTACCTGCTGCTGCCGTTGTCGATCGTCCTGGCGCTGTTCCTGGTTTGGCAGGGTGTGCCGCAGAACTTCGACGCCTATGTCACCGCCCAGACGCTGGAAGGCGGCCAGCAGGTGATCGCCCAGGGTCCGGCGGCGTCGCAGATCGCGATCAAGCAGATCGGCTCCAACGGCGGCGGCTTCTTCGGCGTCAACTCGGCGCACCCCTACGAGAACCCGACGCCCGCCACCAACCTGGTCGAGATGCTGTTCCTGCTGGCGCTGGCCGCCGGCCTGACCGACACCTTTGGCCGCATGGTCGGCGACCGCCGCCAGGGCTGGGCGATCTTCGCCGCGATGGGCGTCATGCTGGTGATCGGCATCGGCGTCGCCACCTGGGCCGAGAGCGCCACCAACCCCGCCCTGATCGCGGCGGGAGTCGATGGGCTTGGCGGCAACATGGAGGGCAAGGAGGTCCGCTTCGGCGTCGCCAACTCGGCCCTGTGGGCGGTGGCGACGACCGCCGCGTCCAACGGCTCGGTCAACGCCATGCATGACAGCTTCATGCCGCTGGGCGGCATGGTGCCGATGGTCAACATGATGCTGGGCGAGGTCGTGTTCGGCGGCGTCGGCGCCGGTCTCTACGGCATGATGATCTTCGTGCTGCTAGCCGTCTTCATCGCCGGCCTGATGGTCGGGCGGACGCCCGAATACCTCGGCAAGAAGATCGAGGCCAAGGAGATCAAGCTGGCGATGATCGCGGCGCTGACCGTGCCGTTCGGCGTGCTGGGGCTGTCGGCCCTGACGCTGGTCGTGCCGGCCGCCGCCGCCTCGATCCAGGACGCCGGGCCGCACGGCCTGTCGGAGGTGCTCTACGCCTACGCGTCGGGCACCGGCAACAATGGCTCCGCGTTCGGCGGCTTCGGCGCCAACACGCCGTTCCACAACACGGCGCTGGCGGTGGCCATGCTGTTCGGCCGTTTCCTGGTGATCCTGCCGGTCCTGGCCATCGCCGGCACCCTCGCCGCCAAGAAGACCCTGCCGGCGTCGGCCGGCACCTTCCCGACCCACGGCCCGCTGTTCGTCGGGCTGCTGATCGGCGTCGTCCTGATTGTCGGCGGCCTGACCTTCTTCCCCGCGCTGTCGCTGGGACCGATCGTCGAACACCTGCTGATGACCCAGGGAATTTCCTTCACGGGCGCCCCCCAATGATACACCGCACCTCAGAGATCTCCCTGTTCGACGCCGGCATCGCCGCCCAGGCGGCCACCTCGGCGCTCCGCAAGCTCGACCCGCGCGAGCTGGTGCGCAATCCCGTCATCTTCGTCACGGCGGTGGTGGCGGCGCTGACCACCGTCCTGTTCGTCCGCGACCTGTTCACGGGCGGGACCGGCCCCGATGCCGGGGCCAACCTCGCCGTGGTCGGCCAGATCACGGCCTGGCTGTGGTTCACCGTCCTGTTCGCCAACTTCGCCGAGGCGGTCGCGGAAGGCCGCGGCAAGGCCCAGGCCGCCAGCCTGCGCAAGACCAAGACGGAGACATCAGCCCGCAAGCTGGCCGATGTCGCGGCCACGGACTGGCAGTCGGTGCCGGCCGCCAGCCTCCGCGCCGGCGACCTGGTCGTGGTCGAGGCGGGCGAGGTGATCCCCGGCGACGGCGACGTGGTCGCCGGCATCGCGACGGTGGACGAGTCGGCGATCACCGGCGAATCGGCGGCCGTGATCCGCGAGAGCGGCGGCGACCGCTCGGCGGTCACCGGTGGCACCCGCGTTGTGTCGGACCGGATCGTGGTCCGGATCACCGTCAATCCGGGCGAGAGCTTCCTCGACCGCATGATCACGCTGGTCGAGGGCGCCAAGCGCCAGAAGACCCCCAACGAGATCGCGCTGAACATCCTGCTGGCCGGCATGACCATCATCTTCCTGGTGGTGGTGGTGACGCTGGAGGCCTTCGCCGTGTACTCCGGCATCACCCTGCCGGTCGTCTTCCTGGTGGCGCTGCTGGTCACGCTGATCCCGACCACCATCGGCGGGTTGCTGTCGGCCATCGGCATCGCCGGCATGGACCGGCTGGTCCGCTTCAGCGTCATCGCCAAGTCGGGCCGCGCGGTCGAGGCGGCGGGCGACATCGACACGCTGCTGCTGGACAAGACCGGCACCATCACGCTGGGCAACCGGCAGGCGGCGGAGTTCGTCCCGGTCGCCGGCATCAACGACCGCGATCTGGCCGAAGCCGCCCTGCTCGCCTCGCTGGCCGACGACACCCCGGAGGGCAAATCGATCGTGGCGCTGGCCCGCCAGAAGTTCGGCTTCCAGGCGGGTTCGGCCGAAACCCCCGGCTACACCTTCGTGCCCTTCACAGCGCAGACCCGGATGAGCGGCGTCGACACGCCGGCCGGCTCGATCCGCAAGGGCGCCGTCGATTCGATCATCCGCCATGTCGGCGAGGACGCCGTGCCACGCGACCTGCGTCAGTCGGTCGAGCGGATCGCCAAGGCTGGCGGCACGCCGCTGGTGGTCGCCCGGGACAAACGGGTGCTGGGCGCCATCCATCTGAAGGACATCGTCAAGCCCGCCATCCGCGAGCGCTTCGCGACACTGCGCCAGATGGGCATCCGCACCGTCATGGTCACGGGAGACAACCCGCTGACCGCGGCGGCCATCGCGGCCGAGGCCGGCGTCGACGATTTCCTGGCGGAGGCGACGCCCGAGCGCAAACTGGAGCTGATCCGCCACGAGCAGGCGGAGGGCAAGCTGGTCGCCATGTGCGGCGACGGCTCCAACGACGCCCCCGCCCTGGCGCAGGCCGATGTCGGGGTCGCCATGAACACCGGCACCCAAGCGGCGCGCGAGGCCGGCAACATGGTCGACCTCGAGAGCGATCCGACCAAGCTGATCGAGATCGTCATGATCGGCAAGCAGCTGCTGATGAGCCGGGGCGCCCTGACCACCTTCTCCATCGCCAACGATGTCGCCAAGTACTTCGCGATCATCCCGGCGCTGTTCGTGGCGGCCTATCCCCAGCTGGGCGCCCTCAACGTCATGGGGCTCGGCAGCTCGTCCAGCGCCATCCTGTCGGCGATCATCTTCAACGCGCTGATCATCGTGGCGCTGATCCCATTGGCGCTGAAAGGCGTCAGCTACCGTCCCGCCGGGGCCGCCAGCCTGCTCCGGCGCAACCTGCTGGTCTATGGATTGGGCGGGCTGGTCGTCCCGTTCATCGGCATCAAGCTCATCGACCTGGGCGTCAACGCGCTCGGTCTCGTCTAACCAGGGCTCACCAAACCATGCTGAAGGAACTGAAACCGGCGCTGATGATGCTGGTGGTCCTCACCATCATCACCGGCGCGCTCTATCCGCTGGCCGTCTCCGGCCTGGCCTGGGCGCTATTCCCGACCCAGGCCCATGGCAGCTTGGTGACGCGCGACGGCGAGGTCGTGGGCTCGACGCTGATCGCTCAGGGCTTCACCGAACCGGGGCACTTCCAGCCCCGGCCCTCGGCGGCCGACTACAAGGCGGAGGCGTCGGGCGCCTCCAATTACGGCCCGACCAGCGGGCCGCTGATCGATCAGGTCAAGGCCCGGATCGACGCGCTGCGGGCGGCCAACCCGGACGCCGCGGCGCGCGGCCCGATCCCGGTCGAATTGGTCACCGCGTCGGGCAGCGGGCTCGACCCGCACCTGTCGCCGGGCGCCGCCCTGTGGCAGGCGCCGCGGATCGCCGCCGCCCGCGGCATTCCGGAAGCCCAGCTGCGCACCCTGGTCTCCTCCCTGACCGAGGGCAGGACGCTGGGACTGTTCGGCGAGCCGCGGGTCAACGTGCTGGCGCTCAACCTGGCGCTTGACGCCTTGCCCGCCGTGGTGCCCGATGGCGCCGAACCGCCCGGCACCTGAAGACCAGCCTGAAGAGTAGATGGCCGAATCCGACAGACCCTCGCCCGACGCGCTGCTCGCCGAAGCCAACCGCGAGCGGCGCGGCCGGCTCAAGATCTTCCTCGGCGCCGCTCCCGGCGTCGGCAAGACCTACGCGATGCTGGAGGCGGCGCGTGACCAGAAGCGCGAGCATGTCGATGTCGTCATCGGCATCGTCGAGACCCATGGCCGGCGCGACACCCAGGCGCTGGTGGAAGGTTTGGAGGAACTGCCGCGGAAGCCGGTCGAATACCGCGACCGCGTCTTTCCCGAGATGGACCTCGACGCCATCCTCAAGCGCCGGCCCCGGCTGGTGCTGGTCGACGAGTTGGCCCACACCAACGTTCCGGGCAGCCGCCACCTCAAGCGCCACCAGGACGTCGCGGAGCTCCTGGCGGCGGGGATCGATGTCTACTCGACCCTCAACGTCCAGCACCTGGAAAGCCTGAACGACGTCGTCGAGCGCATCGCCGGCGTCACGGTGCGCGAGACGGTCCCCGACGGCGTGCTCCAGACCGCCGACGAGATCGAGCTGATCGACCTGCCGCCTCAAACGCTGATCAAGCGGCTGGCCGAGGGCAAGGTCTATGTGCCGGAGCAGGCGCGCCGGGCTGTCGATCACTTCTTCTCCGCCGGGACCCTGACGGCGCTGCGCGAGATGGCGCTGCGCGTCGCCGCCGAGCGGGTCGACGCGCAGATGGTCAGCTACATGCGCGCCCACGCCATCCCCGGGCCCTGGCCGACCCGCGAGCGCATCCTCGTCTGCGTCGGTCCCGGAACATCGGTCCAGCGACTGGTGCGGACGGCGAAGCGCACGGCGGAACGCCGGCAGGCGCCGTGGATGGCGGTGCATGTCGAGACCTATCGCCACGCCAGCCTGGACGAGGAGACCAAGACCCGCATTTCCGAGGCGCTTCGGCTGGCGGAACAACTCGGTGCCGAAACGATGGTGATCCAGGGCGACGACACCGTCGCCGAACTGCTGGATCTCGCCAGCACCCGCAATGTCAGCCAGATCATCGTCGGCCGCGCCGAGAGGGACGGCTGGCTGCCGTTCCGTCACCGTAACGTCACGGCGGAGCTGCTGGCGCGGGCCGATCGGTTCGACGTGACCGTGGTGGCGGGCGATGACGAGCCGCGGCGCCAGCTCCCTGTCCTCGCCACGCGCCAAGCCGGCTTCGACTGGACCGGCTACGCGGTGGCGGCGGCGGCGACCGCCGCCGCGTCCGCCTTGGGATATGGCCTCAGCCTGTTCCTGGATCTCCCCAACATCTCGCTGATCTACCTGATGGCGGTGCTGCTGGTGGCGATCCGCCATGGCCTGGGGCCGTCGATCGCGGTCTCGGTCGCCAGTTTCCTGGCCTACAACTTCTTCTTCACCGACCCCCTGTTTACCCTGGATATCTCGGATACCCGCAACATCCTGACGGTGGTTTTCTTCCTGATCACCGCCTTCATCACCAGCAATCTGGCGGCCCGCGTTCGGATGCAGGTGGAATCGACCCGGACCAGCGCCCGCCGGACCACCAACCTCTACGATTTCAGCCGGCGGATCGCGGCGGCGGCCAATCAGGACGACGTGCTGTGGGCGGTGGTCCACCATGTGGCGGCGACATTGCGCGGCCGATCGCTGATCCTGCTGCCCGAACGCGACAGCCTGACCATCAAGGCGGGATTCCCGCCGGAGGACAGGCTGGACGACAAGGCGCGGGCCGCGGCGGACTGGGCGTGGTCGCACGGCCAGCCGGCGGGCCGGGGCTCGACGACCCTGCCGACCTCGGAATGGCTGTTCCTGCCGCTCAAGACCGGGCGGGCGCCGGTCGGCGTGCTGGGCGTCCAGATCGAGGCGGGCGACCGCCTGCTCTCGCCGGAGGAGAACCGCCTGCTCGACACCCTGGCCGATCAGGCGGCGCTGGCGATCGAGCGCACCAGCCTCGTCTCCGACATCGAGCAGGCCCGGCTGGCGGCCGAGACCGAGCGCCTGCGCTCCGCCCTGCTGTCGTCGCTGTCGCACGATCTGAGGACGCCACTGGCCTCGATCCTGGGCGCCTCGTCCAGCCTGATCTCGTATGACGCGTCGCTGAACGCCGTCGACCGGCTCGATCTGGCCCAGACCATCCAGGACGAGGCGGAACGGTTGAACCGCTTCGTCCAGAACCTGCTGGACATGACGCGGCTGGGATCGGGGCAGTTGAAGCCGCGCGCCGACTGGGTCGATCCGCGCGACATCATCGCCTCGGCGGTCGAGCGGGCGGGCAAGCTGCTGCGCCGCCGCGCCGTCAAGGTCGAGATCGACCCGGCCTTGCCGCTGCTCCGCCTGGACCCGATGCTGATGGAGCAGGTGATCTTCAACCTGCTGGACAACGCCTGCAAATACTCGCCGGCCGGAACGCCGATCACGATCTGGACCGTGCGGCGTGACGACACCGTCCTGATCGAGGTCTGCGACCAAGGGCCCGGCATCCCGGAAGAGGACCGTGAAAGGGTCTTCGACATGTTCTATCGTGTCGAGGACGGCGACAGCCGCACCGCCGGAACCGGATTGGGGCTCGCCATCTGCCGGGGCATCATCGAGGCCCATGGCGGCCGCGTCTCCGCCCAGCCGGGATTGAACGGGGCCGGCACCTGTGTCGTCATGCGCCTGCCGGTGCCAGCACCAGCCGAACTGGTCGAGCCGAACCCCGAGAGCGCCTGACGCATGCTGAAGATCCTGGTGATCGATGACGAGCCGCAGATCCGCAAGTTCCTGCGGATCAGCCTGACCGCGTCTGGCTACAAGGTGGTCGAGGCGGAGGCCGGCGGTCCCGGCGTCGATGCCGCCAAGGCGGAGAAGCCCGATCTGGTGATCCTGGACCTGGGCCTGCCCGACATCGACGGGCAGGAGGTGATCACCGCGATCCGCGAGGATAGCGCCGTGCCGATCATCGTCCTGTCGGTCCGCGCCGACGAGACCGATAAGGTCGAGGCGCTGGACCGCGGCGCAGACGACTATGTCGTCAAGCCGTTCGGCATCGGCGAGCTGATGGCCCGCATCCGCGCCGCGTCGCGCCAGCGCGGTGCCGCCGCCGCTGGCGAGACCGAGGTGGACACGCTGGCGATCGGCGGGCTGACGATCGATCTGCCGCGCCGGCTGGTGATCCGCGACGGGATCGAACAGCGCCTGTCGCCAAAGGAACACGCGCTGCTCACCCTGCTGGTCCACAACCGCGACAAGATCCTGACCCATGGCCAGATCCTCCGCGAGGTCTGGGGCCCCGCCCACGCCGACGACACGGTCTATCTGCGCGTCTACGTCAACCAGCTCCGCCAGAAGCTGGAACCCGACCCCGGCCGCCCCACCCTGATCATCACCGAACCCGGCGTGGGATATCGGCTGAGGACCGGGGAAGGGCGGTGACGCCTCACCAGTCGAACGGACAGCCCCGGCACCCTTCCATGAAGGCGTCCTGGAAGATCGCGTATGTGTTCCGCGTCCCCTCCATGACGGCGTCCTTCAGGTTCGCCTCGTACAGCTTGGCCTCCTGGAGGTTGGTGTTGACGAGCCGGGCTCCGACCAATTGCATCCGGTCGCCCCTGATCATTTCAAGATTGGCGGCGGTCAGGTCGGCTCCGCTGAGGTCGGCGCCACTGGCCCGCGCGAACTCCAGGTTGGCGCCCCGCAGGGTCACCCCCTTCAGGTTGGCTCCCTGCATGAAGGCCAAGCGGAGGTCGGCGCCATCCAGGTTGGCTCCGGCCAGATTGGCGCCGCGCAGGTTGGTGTGGCGCAGGTCGGCGCGCGCCAGATTGGCGCCCCTCAGATCCGCTCCGGCGAGATCGGAATCCCGCAGCCTGCCGTGCCGCATGTCGGCGCCGGGGCATTCGACCCGGGGACCGATGACGCAGCCTCCGACCACCGGGTCGAAGGCGGCGTCCGCGGTCCCGGCTTCCCCACCCGTGGTTTCCCCGCTTTCCGTCACCGCGAGCGGTGACGGATCGGCGGCCCGGACCGGGGCGGCGGACACCATGAACGCCAGGGCGGCGGCCATCACGGACCGCGCCAAGACGGAGCGGCCGTTCAAGTCGGCCCAGCCGCCGGTCATTGGGGTTTCGCCGCTGGCTGGGCGGCGCTCGACACCTTGATGTCGGCCAGCTTGAACACCCAGAACGACCCGCCCTGGGTCACCCGCGTGGTCAGGTCGGCCATGTCGCCGCCCCACAGGGGAACAGCGCCGCCATAACCGGACGCGACGCCGACATACTGCACGCCGTCCCGCGCCCAAGTGATCGGCGACGAGACGATCCCCGAGCCGGTCTGGAACCGCCAGACCTCCTCGCCGGTCTTCGCGTCGAAGGCCTTGAGAAAGCCCTCGCTGGTGCCGGTGAACACCAGATCGCCGGCGGTGGTCAGGACGCCGGCCCAAAGAGGCAGCTCCTCCTTGTGCTCCCAGACGATCTTGCCGGTCTTGGGGTCCATGGCGCGTAGGACGCCGACATGGTCGTCGAACATCTTCTTGATCCTGAACCCCATGCCCAGATACGCGGCACCCGGCGTGTAGGTCACCTTCTCGGTCCAGTAGTCCTCCTTCCAGTGATTGGCCGGTATATAGAACAACCCGGTCGACTCGCTGTAGGCCATCGGGTTCCAGTTCTTGCCGCCCAGGAAGGGCGGCGACACCTCGACCGCCTTGCCTTTGGTTTCCCCTTCGGCGGGCAGTGGCGGGCGCTGGTTCCCGGCCTCGATCGGGCGGCCGGTCTTGACGTCGATGCCCTTCGCCCAGGTGATGCCGTCGACGAACGGCCACGCCCCGATCAGCGCGGTCGGCTTGTTGATCTCGCCGCCCCGCTTGGCCAGCTTCTCCCGATCCGTCACATAGAAGAAGCCGTTGCGGTCGGCGTGGGCCGCCGCCTTGACGGTCTTGCCCCGATCGTCCTTGAAGTCGAACAGGATGATCTCGTTGTTGCCGGAGAAGTCCCACGTGTCGTTCGGCGTGTGCTGGTAGAAGCCGACCAGCTCGCCGGTGCTCGGATCGACATAGGCTTGCCCCGAGGTGAACAGGCTGTCGCCGGGCGAGCGCGCCCAGCCGTTCCACGGCGCGGGATTGCCGGCGCCGATCACGATGGTGTTGGTCGCGGTGTCGAAGGTGGCGCTCTGCCACGGCGCCCCGCCGCCATGGTTCCAGGCGTCCACCATGGTGCCGTCGGCCTTGCGCGGCCAGGATGGCGCCTCGACATTGCCGGTCGGCGTGCTGTCCTTGCCGTTCAACCTGCCCATGTGGCCTTCGACCAGCGGCCGCATCCAGACCTCCTCGCCCGTGTCGGGATCGCGGGCGAAGAGCTGGCCCACCACGCCGAACTCGTCCCCGGACGACCCGTGGATCAGCAGCACCCTGCCGGTCTTCTGGTCCTTCACGATGGTCGGCGCGCCGGTCATGGTGTAGCCGACCTTGTGGTCGGCGAACTTCTTGCGCCAGACCACCTTGCCGGTCTTCTTGTCCAGCGCCACGATCGCGGCGTCCAGCGTGCCGAAGAACACCTTGTCGCCATGGATCGCGGCGCCGCGGTTGACCACGTCGCAGCAGGGGCGGATGTCCTCCGGCAGGCGGGCGGAGAAGGCCCACAGCCGCTTGCCGGTCTTGGCGTCCAGCGCGAACATGCGCGAATACGACGCGGTGATGTAGATCACCCCGTCATGGACAAGGGCCTGGGTCTCCTGGCCGCGCTGCTTCTCGTCGCCGAAGGAGAACGACCATGCCGGGACCAGATTGGCGACATTGGCCTTCTTGATCTGATCCAGGGGGCTGAACCGCTTGCCTTCGAGACCGGCGCCATACATCAGGACGTCTTCCGGGGTTTCCGCGTCCTTCGCGATGTCGTCCCACGTGACCAAGCCACCTTGCCCGGCCGCGACCGGAGACGCGGCCGCCAGAAAGCCCAGCAAGGCGAAGGCTGCCGTACCCGCGAGCGGCGGCCGCGCGGCGTCGAATCGCCACATCGATCGATTGGACATCAACGTTCCTCCTGAAATGCTCATTTTTGATGGTCGGTCCGGACGACGGGCTGACAGGCATCCTCAAGGCGAAAATGGAGTCACCGCTGGGGATTGAAGAAAAAATCCCCCACACGAGTCCATGATCGCTAAAGATACTTGGGTACCTATTGAACCAATCTTTTTGTCATCCGCTGGTGAGTGAGCCGATGATGTAACCGACATCATGATCCATCAATAGGACCAAAGAACAAGACCAATAGTCTTCGCGATTTACTCTTTTTCTTCCTGCTCAAAATCGGGAATTATTGGCAATCAATCGGCATCTTATTCCCCGTACCCAAACATCCCGTCACCGATCGAGATCGGGAGGGACCGCTTTCCATCAATGCCGCGCGGCGGTGCCCGGCACCGGAATAGCGCCACGTCCCGGGTCCTTGATCACCAGGGTCGAGACGCGGCTATAGGTCACCACCATGGTCGCCATGTCGCGGATCATCGCGGTCATGCCCATGTCGATGTCCTCGAAGTAGATCAGCGTCGTCGGGTGGCCGTTGATGTCGCAGCAGCCATGGACGAACTTGTCCCGGCCAAGCTTGATCAGCCGCAGGCCCGTGACCCGGCAGGATGTCCCGAGCAGGTCCTCGCCGATGATCCTCAGCGTCGCCCGCAGCAGCGGGCTCTGGTTCTTCTCGCCCAGCGCCATGAAGGCCCGGTCGGTGACCACATCGTCGAAGAAGATCCGGTAGACGCGGCCGAAGTCGTCGTCCGTCGCCAGGATCCTCTTCATTTCCTCGAGCTTCCGCTTGTAATCGCTCATGACGGCTTCCAAGGTGACGGTGACACGCGCGACGCACGCCATCGTACACACCCCGGGACCAGCCGAAACGGGCGTTTGGCCGCACCTTCGCGCCGCACCACCCCGCCTCAGCCGTGCCGCTTGACGACCTCCAGGAAGGCGTCGCCGTAGCGCTCCAGCTTGCTGGTGCCGACCCCGGGAAGCTGACCCAGGCGCCAGGCGTCGCGGGGCTTGACGCGGACGATCTCCAGCAGCGTGCTGTCATGGAAGATGACATAGGGCGGCACGCCCTGCGACCGCGCCAGCTCCATCCTGCACGCCCGGAGCTTGTGCCACAGATCGTCGTCCGCCGGGCTGAGCGCCGCCGGCGCGCCGCCTTTGGCGCCCCGCTGGGCGCGCAGCGACTTCTTGACCGCCGCCTGGTTGTCGCGGCGCAGGCGGATGCCCTGCTGACCCTTCAGCACCGGCCCGGCCGCCTGGGTCAGGTGGAGCGCGCCATAGCCCTCGTGATCGACCTTCAGGAATCCGGCCGCCACCAGCTGGCGATAGACCGAGCCCCACTCCTGCTTGGTCATGTCGGAGCCAACGCCGAAGGTCTTGATCTGGTCGTGGTTGAACTTGGTGATCTTCTCCGTCACCGTGCCGCGCAGCACGTCGATCAGGTGCCCGGTGCCGAACATCTGGCCGGTCCGATAGACGGCGGCCAGCGCCTTCTGGGCGACGATGCTGCCGTCGAAGGTCTCGACCGGCTCCAGGCAGGTGTCGCAATTGCCGCAGGGCGCCGGCAGCACCTCGCCGAAGTAGTTCAGCAGCACCTGCCGCCGGCATTCCGCCGTCTCGCAGAAGCCGATCAGGGCCTCCAGCTTGTGCTTCTCGACCCGCTTGACCTCCGCCGGCGCCTCGCTCGACTCCAGCATCTGCCGCATCGCGACCACGTCGGACAGGCCATAGGCCATCCAGGCGTCGGCCGGCAGCCCGTCGCGGCCCGCCCGGCCCGTCTCCTGATAATACGCCTCCATGCTCTTGGGCAGGTCGACATGGGCGACGAAGCGCACGTTGGGCTTGTCGATGCCCATGCCGAACGCGACGGTGGCGACCACGATGACGCCCTCGCCCTTGATGAAGCGATCCTGGTTGGCCTCCCGCGTCTGGGCGTCGAGGCCGGCGTGATAGGGCACGACATCGCGGCCCTGCGCCGCCAGCCAGGCGGCGGTGTCGTCGACCTTGGCCCGGCTCAGGCAATAGACGATGCCGGCGTCCTCGGCGTGGTGGGTCTGGATGAACGACCACAGCTGGCGCCGGGGCTCCTGCTTGGGCACCACGCGGTAGGTGATGTTGGGACGGTCGAAGCTGTCGATGAAGACCTTGGCGTCACCCAGGTTCAGCCGCGCCTGGATGTCGGCGCGGGTCTGCTCGTCGGCGGTCGCGGTCAAGGCGACGCGCGGCACCGTCGGGAAGCGCTCGTGCAGGATCGAGAGCTGCAGGTATTCCGGCCGGAAGTCGTGACCCCATTGCGAGACGCAATGCGCCTCGTCCAGCGCGAACAGGCAGACCCGGCTGCGCTCCAGCAATTCCAGGAAACGGGGGGTGACCAGCCGCTCCGGCGCCACGTAGATCAGGTCCAGCTCGCCCTGCGCCACCTGCCGCTCGACCTCGGCGGCGTCGCGCCAGTCCAGCGACGAGTTGAGGTAGGCGGCGTTGACCCCGACTTGGCGCAAGGCGTCGACCTGATCGCGCATCAACGCTATCAGCGGCGAGACGACCACCGCGATGCCGGGACGCACCAGCGCCGGGATCTGGAAGCACAGCGATTTGCCGCCGCCGGTCGGCATCAGCACCAGCGCGTCGCCCCCGGCGATCACATGGTCGATGATGCCGGCCTGCTGACCCCTGAAGGCGTCGTAGCCGTAGACCCGCTGAAGCGTTTCCAGCGCCTTGTCCCGGCCGTTCCTGGTGAGGACCTGGCTCAATATCTCGACGATTTTTCGGGTTCGGTTAAACAGGCCGCATGAATTGCACGGATGGCCCCCCGCTGTGAACCGGATAATATTCCGTCTCACTCATCGGGGTAAGCCGACCGGTACATGTCGAGATAGCGCTTGGCCGAGGCCGTCCACGAGAAATCCTGACGCATCGCGACCCGCTGGACCGAGCGCCAGCGCGCCTGATCCCGCCACAGCTCCAGAGCTCTGCGGCAGGCGGCCAGCAGTTCCTCCACCGTCGGCTGGTCGAACACGAAGCCGGTGGCGCGCTCCTGGTCGATCGCCCAATCCTGGGCGTCCACCACCGTGTCGGCCAGCCCGCCGACCCGGCGGACCAGCGGCAATGTGCCATAGCGCAGGCCATAGAGCTGGATCAGCCCGCACGGCTCCGAGCGGGACGGCAGCATGATGACGTC
This sequence comes from Skermanella stibiiresistens SB22, assembly GCF_000576635.1. Lineage (GTDB taxonomy): Bacteria > Pseudomonadota > Alphaproteobacteria > Azospirillales > Azospirillaceae > Skermanella > Skermanella stibiiresistens. The sequence continues at coordinate 72,698 of NZ_AVFL01000001.1, read as the reverse complement.
GCACCCCGCCTGGACCCGGTGCGACAGCGGCTCGTCATAGCCGACGAAGACCCCGACATCGCCGGCGTGGCGTTCGGATAGCGACCGGAAGCCGTCCTCCAGCCATCCCTCGCCGCTGCCCAGCACGGCGAACTGCGCGCCCTCCTCGACCAGCGCGGGGATCGCGGACAGCAGCAGATCGAAGCCTTTCATCGGCGTCAGCCGGCTGACCACGCCGAACAGCGGCGCGTCGTCGCGTTGCCGCAGGCCGAACTCCTCCCGCAAGGCCGTCTTGTCTATCCGCTTGTCGTCCAGGGTGTCGAAATCATAGCGCTGGACCAGCGCCGGATCGACCGCTGGCGACCAGACGTCGTAATCCACGCCGTTGAGAATGCCCCACAGATCGGGAGCCCGCGACGCCAGCAAGCCGTGGAGCCCCCAGCCGCCATCGATCGACTGGATCTCGTCGGCATAGGTCGGGCTGACCGTGCTGATCCTGTCGGCATAGTACAGCCCGGCCTTCAGGAAGCCGATCTGGCCGTGATATTCCAGTCCGTCCACATCGAAACTGGAGGCTGGCAGCTGGAGTTCGCCCAGCAGGCTGGCGGGGAACAGCCCCTGATAGGCGATGTTGTGGATGGTCAGCACCGTCGCCGGACGCGGTCCGCCCCGTAACTCCAAGTAGGCGTGGGCCAGTCCCGATTGCCAGTCATGGCCGTGGACGACATCCGGCCGCCAGCGCCAGCCACCGTCGGGACCCGCCAGCCAGGCCGCGACCCAGCCGAGCAGGGCGAAGCGCAGGTGGTTGTCCGGCCAGTCCCGGCCATCAGGCCCCAGATAGGGGTTGCCTGGTCTGCCGTACATCTCCGGCGCGTCGACCACATAGCAGGGCACGCCGTCGGGCGTGCGCCCCAGCATCAGCACGGTGCCGCCCGTGGTCCACGGGTCCGCCAGCGTGCGGACCGGCTTCAGGTCGGCCAGCTTGTCCAGCACGGCGGGATAGCCCGGCACCAGCAGCCGGGCGTCGACGCCGATCTTGATTTGGGCCGCCGGCAGGGCCGCCGCGACATCGGCCAACCCCCCGGTCTTGATCAGCGGATAGACTTCGGAGGCGACATGGAGGACGCGCATGATCCGGTTTCCTCTCAGGCGCCCAGCCGGGCGAGCATCTCGCGGGTGATCAGGGTGACCCCCGAGTCGGTTCGGTGGAACCGGCGGGCGTCCTGGTCGGGGTCCTCGCCCACCACGAGATGGTCGGGTATACGGCAGCCGCGATCGACCACCACCTTGGTCAGCCGGGCGTGCCGGCCGATGTCGCAGTCGGGCAGCACGACCGCCTCCGTCAGGCTGGAATAGGAGTTGGCGCGGACCGAGCTGAACAGCAGCGACTGGCGGATCTGGGCGCCGGAGATGATGCAGCCGCCCGACACCAGGCTATCCACCGCCATGCCGCGGCGATCGTCGTTGTTGAACACGAATTTGGCCGGCGGCAACTGCTCCTGATAGGTGAAGATCGGCCATTGCCTGTCGTACAGGTTCAGATCCGGCGTCACCTTGGTCAGGTCCAGGTTGGCCTCCCAGTACGCGTCGATCGTGCCGACGTCGCGCCAGTACGGCTCGGCGTCGGGCTGGCTGTGGATGCAGCTGTCCTGGAACCGGTGGGCCATCACCTTGGCGCGCGGCACCAGGTAGGGGATCAGGTCCTTGCCGAAATCCCGGCTGGAGGTCGGGTCCGCCGCGTCGCGCTTGAGCTGGTCATAGAGGAACTTGGCATTGAAGACATAGATGCCCATGCTCGCCAGCGCCTTGTCCGGCTTGCCCGGGATGGCGGGCGGATCGGTGGGCTTCTCCAGGAAGCTGACGACCTGATCGTGGTCGTCGACATGCATGACGCCGAAGCCGGTGGCGTCCATCCGGGGCACTTCGACGCAGGGCACCGTGACATCGGCGCCCCGGCTGATGTGCCACGACAGCATCGCGGCGTAATCCATCTTGTAGATGTGGTCGCCGGCCAGGATCAGGACGTGCTCCGCGCCGCGGCTCTGCAGGATGTCCAGGTTCTGGTACACCGCGTCGGCGGTGCCCTGATACCACGACGTCTCGTCGATCCGCTGCTGGGCCGGCAGGAAATCGACGTACTCGTTGATCTCGCCGCGCAGGAAGCCCCAGCCGCGCTGCAGGTGGACCAGCAGGCTGTGCGACTTGTACTGGGTGATGACGCTAATCCGCCGGAACCCGGAATTGATGCAGTTCGACAGTGCGAAATCGATGATGCGGAACTTGCCGCCGAAATGAACCGCCGGCTTGGCGCGCCGGTCGGTGAGCTGCTTCAGGCGACTGCCCCGCCCGCCGGCGAGCACCAGTGCTATGGCGCGGCGTGGTGCGAGCCGCAGTTCACGTTCGATAGCCACGTGGGGTTCTCCTCGACCCTTTTTGGGAGCCCTTGTCCAAGGCCCTTCCTGGAATGCCCTTACTTGGGACACGGCCCGGATTCCCACCCTATCGGGGCGGCACCATCCCTCCCGGACCATCCCGGACGCATCCTTGCGGCCACCCTGCCACATTTCGCCGTCGTGGGCCAATCCAACGAGGTGCCGATTAAGGGGAGGATCGCCGATGGCGTCCAAGAAATGCACAATTTTTGGGCTGACTTTCGCGGTCAACCGCATTAGGATCGAATTATGACAAAGTCGAACCACCGCTGGTCCTTTGTTTGCGGGATAAGCGGTTGGGTTGGACCTCGTGTTTACCGCCTATTTTTTAAGCAAAGCCATCAAGCGACTCGGAGGCGGTGCCCTGCCCTTACGCTTGGGTTTTTCTGGTTCCGCCCGCAACTGCTCATTTTTCGAGCGGCACGGATCTTGAAACAGCGGGAGGACGAAGGGCGTCGGCCGTTCCGCCGAGGCCCACCGCCAGAACCCGTCGTAAGGATCAGGCCCCGTCGTCAAGGTCAGGACCCGGACCGCCCCACCCCAGGGTGGCCTTGGACCGGATCCATAAGATCAAGCGGGCCGTGCCGAACTGATCGAGAGGATGTGTCTAGAATGAGCCGTCTGTTTGCCTTCGCTGTTCCGCTGCTTGCGGCGATACTGGGAGCGGTCGCCTTGCCGGCCGGCGCGCTGGCCCAGACCGATGCCCCCACCATCGACACGGGCGACACCGCCTGGATGCTGACCTCCACCGCGCTGGTCCTGATGATGACCATCCCGGGCCTGGCGCTGTTCTACGGCGGCATGGTCCGCAAGATGAACCTGCTGGCCACCGTGATGCAGAGCTTCGCGATCTGCTGCCTCGTCGCCGTGATCTGGGTGGTGGTCGGATACAGCATCGCCTTCGGCAACGGGGGCGCCTATTTCGGCGACTTCTCCAAGGTCCTGATGGCCGGGATGGACATGAGCGCGCCGTTCTCGCTCGGCGTCGGAACCGAGACGCCGGTTCCCTTCACGATCCCCGAATCGGTGTTCGTGATGTTCCAGATGACCTTCGCGATCATCACCCCGGCCCTGATCACCGGCGCCTTCGCCGACCGCATGAAGTTCTCGGCCATGCTGGTGTTCTCGGGCCTGTGGTCGATCATCGTCTACTCGCCGATCGCCCACTGGGTCTGGCATCCGAACGGCTTCCTGTTCGCCGACGGCGTGCTCGACTTCGCCGGTGGCACCGTCGTCCACATCAACGCGGGCGTCGCCGGTCTGGTCGCCGCCCTAGTCATCGGCAAGCGCCGCGGCTATCCGACCGAGCACTTCGTCCCGAACAACCTCGTGCTCAGCCTGATCGGCGCCTCGCTGCTGTGGGTGGGCTGGTTCGGCTTCAACGCCGGTTCCGCCGGTGGCGCCAACGGCCGCGCCGGCATGGCGATGCTGGTCACCATGGTCGCCGCCGCGTCGGCCGCCCTGGCCTGGATGTTCGCGGAATGGATCGGCAAGGGCAAGCCCAGCGTCCTCGGCATCATCTCGGGCGCCATCGGCGGTCTGGTCGCCATCACCCCGGCCTCGGGCTTCGTCGATGTCGGCGGCAGCCTGGTGATCGGCGTGGTCGCCGGCATCATCTGCTTCTGGGGTGCCACCGGCCTCAAGCACATGATGGGCTATGACGACAGCCTGGACGCCTTCGGCGTGCACGGCGTGGGCGGCATCGTCGGCGCCATCCTGACGGGTGTCTTCGCCAAGGAGGCGATCGGCGGCAGCGCCGCGATCGGCCTGCTGGAAGGCAACAGCGGTCAGGTCGTCACCCAGATCTGGGGCATCGCCGCCACCATCGTCTGGACCGCCGTCGCCTCCTTCATCCTGCTGAAGGTGATCGACGTGGTCATCGGCCTGCGCGTCAGCGAGGACGTCGAGCGCGAGGGCCTCGACCTCGCCCTGCACGGCGAGGCGGTCCACTGATCGTCCCCACCTGACGAACGACCCAATGACCAGCCGCCGCCGGGACCTTCCCGGCGGCGGTTTCTTTTTTGGGCTGATCCAGTGGGCCAGGCGCTGGAACCCGCGGTTTGCGATCCCTTACCATGATCTTGGGCTGATGCCGCGGGAGCACGGCGTGTCGGAGCGGCTGGTCCGTCCCGGCCATGGTTTCAAGAGCTTCCGAACCATGTGGCGCACGCTGGAACGATGAAACCTGGGCGGTGATGAGAAAAGAATAGGTAAAAGCGATCGGCGCTAACGACATCGTCGCCAGGAAACCTTGATCAGTTCTTTGTTCGACATGCCCGCCCAGAAATGGCTTAAAATCGCGGGAGTTTTGTCTCAAGCAAAATCTTGCAACAGGACCGTGTCGAGCGGTCTTATCAGACACGCCGAGAAGCTGAAACCGGGCTACTCGACCTGTTTCAGCATATTGTCGAAGTGCATGTCCGTCTTGGTACGAACGAAGTGCCGACGGTGACCGGAAAACATTCCTCACTCAGTTGGAGTTCGCCATAAACCGTTCGACATCCGGCAGGCGCCATGTCTTGTCGAAAAGCGGCTTCTGCGGTCCGTAGAAGCGCATCATCACCTCCCAACCGCGGCCGGCCTGGGTGGGAATCCAGTTCGATTCCTTGCCGGCGGGTGGACTTGGGCCAAAAAATAGATCGACCGAGCCATCGCCGTTCACTTGAAGTCCAGGCGTCGTCGAGCCACGGGAGGGCCACGTCTGATTCCGGATCAAGGCGTGGGTGGTGCGATCATAGACTGTAGCCGACCAGTAGAGCTGAGCCGGCACATCCGCTGGCACCGTCAGCCGATAGCTTTGGCCGCCGTCGAACGGCTGGCCCGTCCTGTCATGAAGCGCCACCAGATAAAATTGGCCTGTTCCCAAGTGCTTGACGCTGGAGAACGCCATGGAGAAAAAGACGCCTCGGGTATCCGTGGGATACACTCCGGACTTGGCGAAGTTGTTCGATAGGCCCTCGGTCAATTCATGGGCAAGTGGGAGCGCCCACTGTCCATTCGGGTAATAGGGTGAGAACAGCGCCTCATAGCCGCGATCCAGCAGGGCATGGGCCTCGGTGGCGGCCTGATTCAGAAGTTCGCGCGTCTCGTCGCCGGGCTTGAACGGCTTGCCCTGTTCGATGCCGAGCGACTTGAGCGGGTCGATCATGACCCTGTCCCGCTCCAGCCACGGCTCCCTTTGAACGAAACGGCCAAGGGACTCGAAGAAACGGATGTCGTAGGGGATCGTGCTGTCGAACTCGACGCTGATCGCATCGACGAAAGCTGTCGGTGGAGGATTAACCGCGCTGGACAGCGGATAGAGCTTGATCTGCTTACTGTAGGCCACCGCCTTGGCTATGTCGGCGGCGGAGCCGCTGCTGACATTGGACCGCAGCAGCGCGCCGGCCATGTTGGTACCGGACTGGAGCACGATGTAACCGTCAGGCACCCTGCCGCCATAGCCTGGGGGAAGTATAAGGTACTTGCCGCCTTTGCCCTTGTCGGCACCAGCGGGACCGACATCCTCCAGGGCCACTTGCCAGGCATCGAAAATGGTCCCGGTGATCGAGCCTCCTTCGGCGATTGGAACCTCCACCACCACCGGGCCGACATCCTTCATGTCGATGAAGGGCATGAGGTAGATCGTGGTGGGGTTCGGGGTGAGCGTCTGGTTTTTCCAATCGAGGAAGTTCGACCAGTAGACGATCTGGTTCTCCTTTGCGCCTGCCTTCAGGGCGGCCTGGAGCATCAGGTCGTAGTTGACCGCGGGCATACCCCAGATCACGGCCTCGACCGCCCGGCGGTGAATCTGGCGCTTGTCAAGATCCTCGCCGGACGGGACCTGTGCATGCGCGGGTGCCGCCAAGACGATGAAGGCGAGGGCGGCGAGAACACATCTCCTCATGCTTTCCTCCGGTTTCCGCGATCTCGGTCAGAATGGGTTCAGGTAGTTCAGGATCGCCGTCTGCCGCAGCAAGACCTGACGGATGACGTGGGCCGCTCGTATATGATCGGTGAAAATCGCAGCGGCCCCGACGCTGCCGGCCGGCAGGCGGCGTGCCGCTTCGTGATCGTCAAGGCGAACCCGAACGACGAAGGGCGCCGCCTGGATCTCGGACGGCGCGGCAGCGAGGCCGCCAGGCTGGATCTGCCCGGTCGCGAGCGCCTGTAATACCGCCTCGACGCGCCCGGTGAAGATCTCACCCGGCAAGGGCTTGAACGTCAATTCCACAGGTTGGCCAGCCTCGACATAGCGCGCATAGATCTGTGGGACTTCCATGCCGAGGATAGTCTCCGACGTGTCGATGAAGGCCATTACCGGGGTCTGGGCGGTGACGCGAGCCCCTTTGCGCAGGGCCAGATTGGTGACATAGCCATCGGCCGGTGCCCGCACGCTGGTCCTGTCGAGGTTCCATTTGGCGCCGTCGAGCCGGGCTCGCAGTTGCTCGACCTCGGATTCCCGCTGCTGCACGTCGAAGGACCGCCCCGTGTCCCGGCTCCTGAGTTCCGCGAACTGGGACAGGCGCAACTCGGCGAAACGCAACTGCGCCTCGATGGCATCGACTTCCGCCTTGTAGGTGGTCGGGTCGATGCGGAACAGCACATCCCCCTCCTTCAAAGGGGTATTCGCCACGACCGGCACATCGGTCACCTCCCCGGACACGGAGGGAATGACCTGGACCGCGTTGCGGATCACCGCCACCGGTCCCGAAGGCGCACCCCAGCCCATCGGGATGAACAGGCCGACGAGGAGAGCGAACAGCACGAGGACCGGCGACAGCTTCCAAAACGTGTTCAGGGGAATGAACCGGAGCCAGACGAACAGGGCCAGCAGTGCGATGTAGGAATTGAGCAGGACAACGATCATCGCGGCGGCTCCCGCCGGGCCGGCACATCGACGTAGGCCCAGATCAATACCAGAGGCCAGAATACGAACCCGAAAACCAAGGTGGCCCAACTCCCGACCGTCACCGCCTCCGCCCAGGGATGGCCGCGCCTGCGGGCGATGCGACCCGGCATCAGTCCGAGCGCCGCGACGACGGCTACGATTGTCACGACGAGAACGATCAGGACAATCCAGGCGAAAATGTCGATGAAGGGCATGATGACCGTGTCAATCCTGTGCCGGGAACCGAAGCTTGATCATGGAAGCCGCCCTTGGGCGGGCACGCTGGCGCGATCAGCGCGTTTCGCCACCGGCGAAGCGGTCGGCAGGATGGCAGCGCCCGCCAGCAACTCAGATCCCCATGGGGGTCTCCTGGGCTCAGGGCGTGACGATGGCAAACCAGAACGGGGGCTTCTCGAACAAACCGGCGAATTCCGACACCGCTTCCCGGCGGCCGTCGATCCTTATGTCGCCGGACGTGAGTGCTTGCTCGACCGACATCTGACCCGATTGCAGCCGATCCAACGTCGCCTTGTTGAGCGTCAGCCTGGCATCCGTCGTGGCCGGTTTCCTGGAGTAGTTGAGCACGCGGTTCTCGACAAACAGCGCATACGACTCCCCGAGGTCGCTGAAAGCCATCGTCAGCGACAGCTTCTTGCCTGCCGCCTTGTCGGCATCGAGCTGCACCGCAAGATAATCGAACGTCATCTCCGGCGGCATTGCCCTGACCGTGTCCGGCCCCGCCGTTTCGATCTCGCCTGCGTTCGGAACACCGCGCCGCAACTCAAGCGCGCCTTGCAGATAAATCGAGCGCCACGGACCTGATTCGGCCTGGTAGCCCATCTGCTCGTAAGTGTCCGCGAGCAGTTCCTTGGCGACTTTGTTCTCCGGATCGGCGAAGACGACATGCTTCAAAGCCTCCGCGACCCAGCGGTACTCACCCTTGTCAAAGTCCGCTTTCGCCTTTTGCAGAATCGCGCCAGCTCCACCCATGTACTCGACGTATTTCCGGGCGGCATCCTCAGGCGGCAACTGGTCGAGCGTCGAAGGATTGGCATCGTAGAAGCCCATGTAGCGCTGGTAGACCGCGCGCGCGTTGTGCTTCAGGGAGCCATAGTAGCCACGATTGTACCAGGCCTTGTCCAACTCCGGCGGCAGCTTGATCGCGTTGGCGATCTCGACGCCGGTGTAGCCCTTGTTCATCAGGTTCACCGACTGGTCATGGATGTACTTGTACAGATCGCGCTGGTTCTTCCAGTATTCGATAATCCTGGCGTTGCCCCATATCGGCCAGTGGTGTGCCTGGAACTTGACGTCCGTCGCGTCACCGTAGAGGTCGATCGTCTCGTTGATGAACTTCGACCATGCCAAGGCATCGCGCACCTGCGCGCCGCGGAGCGTGAGGATGTTATGCATCGTGCTGGTCGTGTTTTCCGCCATCCACATGGCGCGGAACTGCGGGAGGTAGGTGTTCATCTCCGCGGGCGCCTCGGTGCCCGGCGTCACCTGGAACACCATGCGCACGCCATCGATGACGACTTCCTCGCCGGTCTGCTTGATCTCCCTCGTCGGGAGAATCAGGCCGCCGGTGCCGTGGCTCACCGTCTGGCCCAGTCCGGCCGTGACACCCCCTTGCGCGTTGCGTGGCAGGAGTGGTCCGTACATGTAAATGCCACGCCGACCCATGGCGTTGCCGGCGATCACGAACTCGCTGATCGCGTGTTCGGTGAAGTGCTCCGGGGCGAGGATTTGTACCTTACCCGCGCCAACGTCTGCCTCGTCAACGAGCGCACGCACACCGCCGTAGTGGTCGCCGTGGCTGTGGCTGTAGACGACCGCCAGCACGGGCCGTTGCCCAAGATGCTGATTGACAAGGTCATAGGCTGCCCTGGTGCTCTCGAAGTCACTGCCGGCATCAAGGATGATCCAACCGGCATCGCTCTGGACGAAGGTAACGTTGGCGAGGTTGTAAGCCCGCACCTGGAAGATGCGGTCATGAACGCGAAAAAGACCGTATTGCATGTTGAGTTGCGCATTGCGCCACAGGCTCGGATTTACGGTGTCCGGCGGCGGTTTGTCGAGATCGATGAACTGTTTGTACGCCTCGAGGTCCCAGACGACCTGGCCATCGGCACCTCGGATCGTCAACGTGTCCGGCCTTGCGATCAAATCACGCGTGGCGTTCTCGAAATCCTCGCGATCCTTGAAGTTCAGGTACTCCTGCACGGCACGGTTGGCCGCCTTGGTCGCCTCGGTCGCCGGCTTGGGCGCTGCACCGCCCGACGTGACGGCTTCCGCACCAACCGGGGTGGCGGTCTGTGCCTGGGCGAGTTGCATCGTCAACGGCACGACGGCCGCGGACGCAAATAGACCAATGGAATCCCTGCGGCTGAACTTCATGACGGCCTCCCGAGAAGAGGTTCAAAGTGTGAACCGTCCGTTTTGCCCTGAACTTATTGCTTGGCTCTTTGCAGGAAGTCCTGCACAACGTTGGTCATGTCGATGGACGACCCGCGCTGCACAGGCGGATACTCGGCAAGTGTCCTGAGATGCTCGCCAATGATCCCGTTACCTTGGCTGGAGATGCCGTTGCCCGCCGGCCGCTATTCCGTGACGGCAACGGCAATGGCCTCGGTATGACGGACCCGCACCTGGTCACCCCGCCTGACGGCTTCCAGGTTCGTGACATCCGGTCCGACTTTGACCTTGCGGATCTGGCCTGACGGTCCGCGGAGGGTGACCAAGCGATTGGAGTAGTCGATGTCCTCGACCATCGCGGTCAGTTCGCGGATGCGCAGGTTGTTGGCTTCCGGCTTATCGCCGAGTGGGGCGCGCTGGTCGGAGCTTGTGTCTTTAATCGTCGGCTTTCCCGTCGCCGGTTCCACCGCGATCGCTATGGATTCGTAGTACTGAGCTGTCACCACGTCACCAACTTCTATCTGGTCGAAGTTACGCACGCGCTCGTCCAGGGCATACCCCATCGTCGTGCCATCCTGGCCACGGAGCACAACCTCACGCTCGGGACGGTTGATCGCGATCACTGTGGCTTGGGTTTGAATGGTGTCGGTGGCCGCGACAACAGGCTTGGCCATGTTCTCCGTCTGCGAGCAGGCGGAAACCAGGAGCGTGGAGATACCAATGAGACATGTCATATGACTCTTGCGGTTCACGGAGGCTACTCCCTGCGAAGCCGCGCGGTCGCGGCGATTTTGGGGACCAGCAAACTAGCGGAGCGCTGGAAGCTCATGCCAGAAAGGACCTCTCATGCTATGAATAAGAATAATTTTTCTATGGGCATGGATAATCATCAGTATTCAGAAGCGAAAATCTATCGCACCGAGATCCTACTTTGAAACTAACGCGCGGCCATTTTCCAACTTCCGTCATCCACTCGGCATAGAGGAATGACGTACACGACCTTCTTGTCAGCCAACATGCCAACCACTCTGGTATCGCGACACGGCAGGCTTTTCTTATTATAAGTCATGTTGTAGGTGCGGATGACCGTGATGTCGCCGTAATGGCCAGTTTGGGGATTTGACCAGGAACGGGTTTCTCCGTCTGGCGCGCTGCCCAACATATCAGAGCTGACTTGCATGATGATCTTTGTGTCATCACCTTTGTAATGAGCCTCACCCAAGCGGTCGCCGAACAACAGTTGTGCCTCGACAACCTGCATGGGGAGAATGAGTACGGCGATTGGAACAAGAGCGTGGATTAATCTCACAACGTCCTCTCCAGGTGAACCAGAAACTTTCCCAGCGAACCTTCACCTTCGACGCCGCACACGGGTGGTTCGCAATACTAATGTGCGTCCAACATCTTATTGTTGTTCATATATGGACACAAAAAGAAATGTTTGGAAAAGGAAATTTCAGGTTAGACCAAACCTAAAGTTAATAGATAAGTCTAAAGAACACCCTCAATTTCAATAACTTCTAAACTCGCTGTTCATAATGCATATGAGAACCATGATACACGATAACAATGATATGTATAGTGAGAGGAAAATTAATAGGAAAAAATAAATATTAAAACTAACTTTATGGCAAAACTGTTTCGTGTTCTGATGCGGCGCGGATAGATCAAGCAAATCAGACCAAGATCATGATAGGGGATCGCAAACCGCAGGTACCAGCGCATGGCCCACAGGATCACCTCAGACGTGAACTGACGACCCTTGAACCGAAGCCCGCTCTTGGCCGTTGCTCTCGCTCAGAACTCGGCGTTCCACACAATCCGCCTTCGCGCGAAAAGCTGCGATAGAACCCAATGCCACGGCTTGCCCATTGGCTGTGTGACGCTGGAGGCGATCCTGATCGAGCCGCAGTCCATTGCCATTGACCAGTGCGTCATCCTGCGTTTCCCCAGCGCTAACAATATCATCGTAAAAAAACCCCACGCGCCGTCGAGTAGCGGCGTCCTAACGTAACCGAGGTTCGCCACGCCCTTACACGGCGTCAGCCATCCTTTCCGACCAACGTTTGAAATTTCTAGATAATTTCACCGCTCTTTCTATAATTATTTATACCTTATTATTTATCAATGCTTTTTGGTTCAGTGTCCATCCCGGATTCCTCTTTATCCATGTTGAAAGACAACTCCCCCAGCCCGAGCCATGCCGGCATCACCGTCAACTCTTCAGACTCCATCGAAGGATCGGCGGATAATGCCGTGAAATCGCCGCGTTGATCAGGCATCGTGTTGGTGTCAATGGGCAACGCTGAACGATCACCTTGAGAAAACCACCTGAACGACCGGATGACCGATCTTCCCGGAAGAAGTCCCCAAGCCGCGGCGGTGGTGACCGGCCGCCGTTTCTCCGCCGGCCACTCCTCCGGGTGCTGGGCGGCTGGGCCGCCGTGGGCGTCATCTGGGTTTGCGTCGCCGTGGCGGCGGTGGTGGCTTGGTACGCCTACGATCTCCCCGACGTGTCCCAGGTGGCGCAGGCGGAACGCCGGCCCGCCGTGACCGTGCTGGCGGCGGATGGCGCCACGATCCAGCGCTATGGCGACATCCACGGCACGACGGTCAACGCCGCCGACCTGCCACCCAACCTGATCCATGCCGTGGTGGCGACCGAGGACCGGCGCTTCTTCAGCCATTTCGGCATCGACCCGATCGGCCTGCTCCGCGCCGCCTTCGTCAACTTCCAAGCCGGCAGGGTTGTCCAGGGCGGCTCCACCATCACCCAGCAGCTCGCCAAGAACCTGTTCCTGACACCGGACCGGACGATGGGCCGCAAGGTCCAGGAGGCGATCCTGGCGATCTGGCTGGAGCGCACATATTCCAAGAACCAGATCCTGACCGCCTATCTGAACCGGGTTTATCTGGGCGCCGGCACCTATGGCGTCGACGCCGCGTCGCAGACCTACTTCAACAAGCCCGCCACCCAGGTCAACCTGCGCGAGGCCGCCATCCTGGCCGGGCTGCTGAAGGCGCCGTCGCGCTATTCGCCGACCACCAGCCCGGAGCGCGCCGCCGAACGCGCCGATGTCGTTCTGTCGGCCATGGTCGACGCCGGCTACATCACGCCGGACGACATCAAGACGATGCGCGCCGCCCCACCGACACCCCGGCGGAAACCGGAAGGCGACGGCGACCGCTATTTCGCCGACTGGGTCGCCGATCAGGTCGTCGGGTTCATCGGCAAGGAACACGACGACATCACCGTCCACACCACCATGGACCGCCGGCTCCAGCGCGCGGCGGAACGGCGGCTGGCGGCGACGCTCTCGGGGGCGGCCGTGGCCGCCGGCGCCGAGCAGGGCGCCGTGGTGGCGCTGAGCCCGGACGGCGCCGTCCGGGCGCTGATCGGCGGGTCCAGCTATGACGACAGCCAGTTCAACCGGGCGACCCAGGCCTTGCGGCAACCTGGTTCCGCCTTCAAGCCGATCGTCTTCCTGGCGGCGCTCGAGGCCGGCATGACCGCCGACACCCTGGTCGACGACGCGCCGATCCAGATCAAGGGCTGGCGGCCCGCCAACTTCGAGAAAGGCTTCCGCGGGCCCATGCCGCTCCGCGACGCGCTGGCCCATTCGGTCAACACGGCGGCAATCCGGGTGCTGGAACGGACGGGGATCGATCCCGTGCGCTCGGTGGCGCGGCGGCTCGGCATCACGTCGCCGGTCGCCAAGGACCTCAGCGTAGCGCTTGGCACCAGCGAGGTGACCCTGCTGGAACTGGCCGGGGCCTACACGGCCTTCGCCAACGGTGGCAGGGCGGTGTGGCCCTACGCGGTGACCAGGATCGAGGACCGCGCCGGGCGGGTGCTCTACCAACGCCGCGGTTCGGCCGGAGCCACGCCGGTGATCGATCCCACCAATCTAGCGGAGCTGAACCGCATGCTGATGGCGGTGATGGAATACGGCACCGGCAAATCCGCCAAGCTCGACCGCATGGCCGCCGGCAAGACCGGCACCAGCCAGGATTACCGCGACGCTTGGTTCATGGGGTTCACCGCCGATTACGTCGCTGGCGTCTGGCTCGGCAACGACGACAACCAACCGATGAAGCGGGTGACCGGCGGCGGGTTGCCGGCGAGGGTTTGGCGCGACTTCATGACCGACGCCCATATGGGATTGCCGGCCCGCGACATTCCCGGTCTGAACCACGCGCCACGCCGCCCCAGCGGTCCCATGCTGGTGGCCGACGATCCGGATGCTGGATCCGAGGCGGTTCCACCCCCGGGACCGGCCGGCCCCTTGTCGGATGTGCCGCTGCTGAACCAGTTCCAGCGCCTGATCCAGAACCTGACGGGAAGCGACAAGGTCGAGTACACGTATCCCGAAAGTAACTGACCGGCGACAACTCCGGGACGGTGAGTACCGCCCCGGAGTTGTCGCCAGGAACCCCGTCAGTCGCCCGACGCGATCCGATCCACCAGTTCCTTCACGGTTGGAATGAAGCCGTTCGAGTAGAACGGATCACTGGCGAACCGATAGGCGTTGTGGCCGGCGAACATCAGCTGGGTCTCGCAATCGTCCGAGTGGCTGATCTGCTGCAGGGTCTTCTGGATGCAGAAGGATCTTGGGTCGGCCTTCTTGCCGGTCGAGCCTTCCTCGTTCTGCGCCCAGTTGGAGAACATGCAGGCCGACAGGCAGCCCATGCAGGCGATCTGGTCCTGCAGGATCTCCCGCGACTTCTCGGTCGTCACGAAGATCAGCGTGCCGTCCGGCGTCCGCAGCGCCTCCTTGAAACCGGCCTCGACCCAGCCGAAGGCGCGGTCGCGGTCATGCGCGGTCAGGTAGACCGGCCGGCCCCGCGGACCGACGCGGAACTCCGTGTCGTGCTCGCCCACCGGCTGGACCGAATACGCCACCTGGCGCTCGCCGCGGCCCCGCAGTTCCTGGATGAACGGGTTGTTGACCGCTGACGAGTAGAAGCCGGTCGGCGAGAACTTGTTCAGGAAAACCTCGCCCTCCTTCAGCGTCAGCAGCTTCCGCTTCCACGCCTCGGAGATCGGGCTTTCCTGGGTCAACAGCGGACGGGTGCCATACTGGAAGGCGATCGGTCCCAGGTCGGGATTGTCGATCCACTCCTCCCACTCGCGCAGATACCAGACGCCGCCGGCCATGACGATCGGCGTGTCCTGCAGCCCGAAGCTGTTCATCATCTGGCGCAGCGCCAGCACGCGGGGGAAAGGATCCTCCGGCACCGTCGGGTCCTCGCCGTTGGACAGGCCGTTGTGGCCGCCCGCCCGCCAGGGGTCCTCGTAGACGACGCCGCCGAGATTGTCGGCGAACTTGTGATAGGCGCGCTTCCACAGCGCGCGGAAGGCGCGCGCCGACGAGACGATCGGATAATAGTGGATGCCGTAGCTGACCGCGATCTCGGCCACCTTGTACGGCATGCCGGCGCCGCAGGTGACGCCGTGGACCATGCCCTTGGCGCCCTCCAGGATGCCATGGAGGATCCGCTCCGCCGCGGCCATCTCCCACAGCACGTTCATGTGGATGCGGCCCTGGCCGTTGGAGGCCTCGTGGGCGATCCGGGCCTGGGTGATGCCGCCCGCGATCGAATAGGCCACCAGCTCCTCGTGCCGCTCGCGGCGCGTCTTGCCATGGTAGACCTGATCGACGGTGTTGCCGTCATCATCGAAGCTGTCGGCGTTCACGCCGGAAAATGTGCCGACCCCGCCTGCCGCTGCCCAGGCGCCGGAACTCTCGCCGTTGGACACGGAGATGCCTTTACCGCCTTCGACCAGCGGCAAGACCTCCCGACCCGAGATCAGCAAAGGCTTGAGCGCCTTCAACGAACCCTCCAAAAACTGCTGCTTCGAACTCGCGGACACGGCGACCCGCGCGCCGGTTCGACCCGGCGGCGGTGACAACCATACCCTCACAGCCTCCATATATGAAAAATTTACGACGCAGAAGAGTGCCAACCGAATAATTATCGCGAATCAGGGCGTTCAGTCGCCGTGTCAGTCGCCCAGCACCGGCAGGATGTCGCGCGGCCGGTCGGTGAACACGGACGAAACCCCAAGCGCCACAAGGGCTTGCGCCTTGACGGGGTCGTTCACCGTATAGGCCAGCACGGGCCGCCCGGTCGCGAGATAATCGGCGATGGTATCGGCGTCCTCGCGGGACTGGTTGATGTTGATCGTCGTCGCGGCGATCCGGTCGGCGATGGCGGACCAGTCGTCCGGGCGGCGGTCGATCAGATAGCCGCGCGGCCAGTCCGGGGCGACGTCGCGGGCCGTCTCCAGGCTCGGCACCTCGAAGCTGGAGATCAGCGGTGGTGGCCGGTCCGCCGGCCACATCGCGCGCGCGACCTCCAGCGTGACGCGGGCGGTCTCGACCTCACGGCCGGGGCACGGCTTGATCTCCAGGTTGATGCCCAGATCCAGTTCGAACACCAGCGCCAGCGTCTCCTCCAGCGTTGGGATGCGCTCGCCGGCGAAGTCCGGTCCGAACCGGACACCCGCGTCGAGCTTCCGCAGCTCGGCGAAGTCCATCGACGCCACCGCCCCCTGACCGTCGGTCGTGCGGTCGACATCGTCGTCATGCATCAGGATGGCGACGCCGTCGCGCGACAGCTTGACATCGACCTCGACCCAGCGGGCCCCCTGATCGGCGGCGACCCGGATGCCCGCGAGGGTGTTTTCCGGCGCGTAGGCCCGGGCGCCGCGATGACCGATGGTCTTTGGCAAGATGAGTTGGGGAAACGAAAGCATGATTGGGGAAGGGACCCTGATCTGTTGAGCCGGCGGTTGGCTTGGCGGGTCATGGCGGGCTATGGTGCGCCCCGACCCGTTTATGCCTGACGTTTGACTGGCGGAGTTCAGCACGAGTTGCCGATCATGAAAAGCACCGCGACGGTCCGCGGCCTGGATGGCCTGGTCGCCGCCGGGGCCCTGACGCCGGAGCGTGCGGCCGCCCTCGGCCGCGTCGCCGACCGTTACGCCATCGCCGTCACCCCCCATGTCCTCGGCCAGCTGGACGGCGCCGATCCGACCGGGCCGCTCGCCCGCCAGTACCTGCCCTCCACCAGCGAGTTGGAGACCCTGCCCGAGGAACTGGCCGACCCGATCGGCGACGGGGCGCACTCCCCCGTCAAGGGCATCGTCCACCGCTATCCGGATCGGGTGCTTCTGAAGGCGCTGCACGCCTGCCCGGTCTATTGCCGGTTCTGCTTCCGCCGCGAGATGGTCGGCCCTGGCGGTGAGGCCCTGGACGGCGAGGAACTGGCGGCGGCCCTGTCCTACATCGCTTCCCGCGAGGAGATCTGGGAAGTCATCCTGACCGGCGGCGACCCGCTGATGCTGGCGCCCCGCCGGCTCGCCGCGATCGTCGCCGCGCTGGACGCCATGCCCCATGTCGGAGTCATCCGGCTGCACAGCCGCGTGCCGGTCGCCGACCCCGCGAGGGTCGACGACGCGCTGGTCGCCTCGCTCAAGGCCGCCGACACCGCGGTCTGGCTGGCCGTCCACTGCAACCATCCCGACGAACTGACCGGCGAGGCCAAGGCCGCGCTCGCCCGGCTGGCCGACGCCGGCATCCCCCTGGTCGGCCAGACCGTGCTGCTGCGGGGCGTCAACGACGACGCGGCCGTGTTGGAGGCGCTGTTCCGGGGTTTGGTCCGCGCCCGCGTCAAACCCTACTACCTGCACCACGGCGATCTCGCGCCGGGCACCAGCCACTTCCGGACCAGCCTGGACGATGGCCGACGCCTCATGAAGCGGCTGCGCGGCAGGGTTTCCGGGCTTTGCCAGCCGACCTACGTGCTCGACATCCCGGGCGGCCATGGCAAGGCCCCGGTCGGCCCCGACTATCTCACGGGCGACGCCGGGACCGGCCACACCGTCGAGGACTACCAAGGCAACCGCCACGCCTATCCACCCAAGCGAGGCTAGGCCGGCCATTTCGGGCCGCTACTCGATCGGCCTGACCATGGTCCCGGGCGGCTGGGCGCTGATGGTGCCGGGAATGGTGCCGAACCCGTCGGGAAACAGTTGCTTGGCGACATCGCTGACCATGAACCGGAAACCCGCCTGCCCTGGCGAGACGCTGCCGACCATGCGGTCGGTCGCCGTGTTGAGCGGCTGGCCGCCGTCGCAGAAGGCGGCGGTGATCCGCGTCGCCGCCATCAGGTCACTATTCTCCGGCGGCGGCACGGCGGCGACGTCGTTGGTGCTGGTGCAGAGCGTCGAGGCCTCGACCATCTCCTCGCCATGGAAGGCGATAACCATCCGGTAGTCCTTGTCGCGCTTGAAGCCGACGCCGGACGTGAAGTTGGTCTGGGGATCCTTGAGTTGCGCCGGCAGCGCCTCGATCACTTGGCGGCTGAAATCCTCGGGTGACGATCCCTTCATGACACCAAGCACGATCACGTCGAACCCCGCTTCCGGCGGGGCGGGGGCCGTCACGGCATCCTGCTTGGTCGCGGGCGGGGTGGGCCGCGTTTGGACGGGACTGTCCTGAGTCATGGTCGTCTGGGCCACGGCGCCGGTCGTCCCGAACGCGATCATGGCGCAGGTCAATCCGGCCGTCAGGGCCCGGAAGCGTGGCATGCGCATGGTCTTCTCCTCGCTGTCGAGACGGCGGCGCATGAACGCCGCACGGTTTGACAAACGAGTCACTTACCGGGATGTTCCCATTTTTCATGAGGGGGGCGATCCCTCGACGCACCCTCTAAGGCAGCTGTGCCACCGAACACCAGGGCTGGCGGGCCTCGCCGCGATAGGGCCGGGCGAGACCGGCTTCGATCAGGCGCTGGCCAAGATCCTGTCCGTCCAGGGTGGAGACACGGGCGCGCACGCGGCCACCATATTTGTCGTGCTGGATGTCACGTAGGATGACGATAGGCTCCGCCACCAGCGACTCCGTCATCTGGCGGGCCTGTTCGGCCATGTCCTTTTCGCGCTGGCACTTGCCGCGCTTCTCCGGCGTGTCAATGCCCTCGATCCGGACCCGCGTGACGATCTCCTGGTCCAGCCAGACCGCGATCCGCACCTCGATCGTGTCTCCGTCGAACACCTGGGTGACCACACCGGTCAGGGGTCCCGGCATCCGATCCGCCGCCAGGGAGGGCGACACGGCGGCGAGGGAGCACAGAAACAAGGCGGAGGCGACGAGACGCGAGCGCACGGGAGTAGGTCCAACAAAGCGGCGGGTGGAATCACCCGCCTATCGGAAGGATACTTGAACGATAGGAAGCACTCAAGCTAATTAGGTTCAATCTCCTACCTGCTATCGTATGTCATATGAATTCCGATGTATGCAGGGACGGAGAACCTATTAAAAATCCGTGCAGCGCCCTTTGCTCTCCCAATCGCCGTACCGTGTCGGCTCCGGTCCGCGCGGACCGCCGATCTCGCCGGGCTTCTGGACGGAGACGCCGGGCGTCACGGGCTCGATTGTCGTGGATTCGGGCGTGGACTTCGGCGCGGCGGCTTCGGCGGCCGCGGCGGAAGGATCGGCCGGGGGGACGGCCTGGATTTCGATCTTGGTCATGTCACGGGATATGGCCCCGGCGACACGTCCAGCCAAGCCTTGAAGCGCGCGGCGGCGGCGTCACATATCGGGTGTCTTCGACTTTGGACCTCCCGCCGGCCGGCGATCGCCGTGGGAGGCCGCCTTGGGATATCCATCATGACGAGCTATTTCCGCACCGCGACCCTGCTGGCCGGCATGACCGCCCTGTTTCTCGTGATTGGCTACCTGATCGGAGGCCAGGGCGGCATGGTGATGGCGCTGCTGTTCGCGGTCGGCACCAACCTGTTTGCGTACTGGAACGCCGACAAGATGGTCCTGCGGATGTATGGCGCCCGCGAGGTCGATGGCACCACGGCGCCGCAGTTCCACGGTCTCGTGAGGCAACTGTCGCAGCGCGCCGGCCTGCCGATGCCCAAGGTCTACATCATCGAGAACGACCAGCCCAACGCCTTCGCCACCGGCCGCAACCCCGAGAACGCGGCGGTCGCCGCGACCACCGGACTGCTGCGCCGCCTCGACAACGAGGAGATCGCCGGTGTGATGGCCCACGAGTTGGCCCATGTCCGGAACCGCGACACCCTGATCATGACGGTGACCGCGACGATCGCCGGCGCCATCTCGATGCTGGCCAATTTCGCCTTCTTCTTCGGTGGCAACAACGGCAACCGCAACAATCCGCTGGGGATGATCGGCACGGTGCTGATGGTGTTCCTGGCGCCCCTCGCCGCGATGCTGGTCCAGATGGCGATCAGCCGCACGCGGGAATACGAGGCCGACAAGATCGGCGCCGAGATCTGCGGCCGCCCGCTCTGGCTGGCGAACGCCCTGGTCAAGATCCAGGAGGGTGCCTCGCGGATCGACAATGTCCAGGCCGAGAACAATCCCGCGACCGCCCACCTGTTCATCATCAACCCGCTGCATTCCCGCTCGGTCGACGGCCTGTTCCGCACCCACCCCGCGACGGAGGAGCGGGTGCGCCGCCTGCGTCTGATGGCGGGTCCGGCGGTGGCCGGCTCGGCCGGTTTCGCGCCCAGCGCGGGGCAAAGCCCCTGGGGTAAGGGAATGGGCGGTGGCGGCCCCTCCGCGGGCGGACCCTGGGGGCAGTGAGAACCGCCGCCGAAAGGTTACCCGAAAGGCTCAGTTGTCGCCGGGATACGAGTCGACGCCGGGAATGTTGGTCAGCCACTTGATCCGGTGATCGGTCCAGATCTCGTATTTCGGCGTCGGGAAGTCGGACGGATCATCGAACCCACCCAGGCAGATCGACACGTAATCGGCGCCGTCGCGCCGCCAGAACAGCGCCGAGCCGCATTTCGGGCAGAACTCGCGCGTCGCGAAATCCGACGCCCGATAGCCGCCGAGTTCGCCGGAGATCAGTTCGAATTGGGTCAGCGGGAAGCTGGCGAAGGCCGGCAAGGGTGCTCCGGTCTGTTTCTGGCACTGGGTGCAGTAGCAGATGTTGGTGTCGTTGGGCGCTCCGGTCGTCCGATACCGGACCGAGCCGCACAGGCAGCCGCCCTCGTGGATCGCGTCGCTCATCCTTGATTTCCTCCCTGGATGGCTCGAAAGCCAAGCTCATCGTGAGAATCGTCCGTGCCGCCCGATGGTTCAACAGAGGGATTCTCATGCCGGCATGAGAGGAATTCATGCCGAGGCGCGCTATACAAAGCATGAGGGCCGCAGTATGACGGTTGGCGCTCCCAACCAACTCCCTCCCCGAACTCCCGTCCCACGACACGGCTTCCCCAACACGGTTGACACGCCCATGACATCCGGCCCCGATATCCGCCCCGCCATCAGCGCCTTGCCCGCCAGCCTGATCGGCGTCGTCGCCAATTACGGCAGGGGCCGAGATGGCATGATCCCGCTGTGGTTCGGCGAGGGCGACGTGCCGACTCCGGGGTTCATCATGGACGCCGCGTATCAGGCCATGCGCGAGGGGCATGTCTTCTACACCTGGCAGCGCGGCCTGCCGGAGCTGCGCGAGGCCCTGTCCACCTATCACCAGCGGACCTACGGCGTTCCCGTCGGCGTCGACCGGATCACCGTGACTGGTTCCGGCATGGCGGCCATCGCCTTGTCGATGCAGAGCCTGATCGACGCCGGCGACGAGGTCGTGGTGGTCTCGCCGGTGTGGCCGAACGTGTTCGCCAGCATCAAGATCATGGGAGGCGTGGTCCGGCAGGTGCCGCTGGCGCTGGAGAACGGACGCTGGCACCTGGACCTGGGCCGCCTGTTCGAGGCCTGCGGACCCCGCACCCGGATGATCTTCATCAACTCGCCGTGCAATCCCACGGGCTGGACGATCGGGACCGAGGACCAGCGCCGCATCATGGAGTTCGCCCGAGAGCGCGGGCTGTGGGTCATGGCCGACGAGGTCTATTCCAGGCTGGTCTTCAACGCCGACCGCGCGCCGTCCTTCCTGGACGTGTCCGAGCCTGTGGACAAGCTGCTGGTGATCAACAGCTTCTCCAAGAACTGGGCGATGACGGGATGGCGGCTCGGCTGGGTGATCGCTCCGGCCGGGATGGGTCCCATCTTCGAGAAGATGACCCAGTTCAACACCTCGGGAGTCGCCGGATTCATCCAGAAGGCCGGGCTCGCGGCCTTGGAGCAGGGCGAGCCATTCGTGGCCGAGATGGTCGAGCGCTGCCGCACCGGCCGCGACATCGTCTGCGGCGCCCTGGAGAGCCTGCCCCGCGTCCGCGTCCAGCGTCCCGACGCCGCCTTCTACGCCTTCTTCTCGGTCGAGGGCGCCGGCGACAGCCTGGAACTCGCCAAGCGGATCGTGGACGAGGCCCTGGTCGGCCTGGCCCCCGGCGCCGCCTTCGGCGAGGGTGGCGAGGGCTATCTGCGCCTGTGCTTCGCCAGTTCGCCGGAATGCCTGACCCAGGCGATGGACCGGCTGATCCCGATCCTGCGCTAGCGACGCGGGATCCGCGCCGTTAACGAAATTATGGTTAACGGCAGATTAACCAGCCATGGCATGGCTTCATGTCAACCATGTGGAAGCCGCACTTCTCGCAAGTGCGGTAGGACACCATATTCCCGTTCACAAGCAACGATGGCCGGCTGAGGACAGCCGGCCTTAATCATCTGAGGACTCACATCATGGCCCTGGCAGTTCGCACGCCCGGTTACGCCGGTCGACGTTCGGCCGATTCTTCCGCTGACCTTATCCAGCGGATGACCGACACCCTGAAAACTTGGAAGTACCGCATCGTCTCCCGGCGCGAGCTGATGGAGCTCGACGGACACATGCTGCGCGACATCGGCCTGAGCGACCTGGAAGCCCAGACGGAAGCATCTAAGCCCTTCTGGCGCGCCTAACGACGGCCAAACCCGCCCACCGGCGGGACGCATACCCGATCCCCCAGGCCCGAATCCGGGTTCGAGGGGGGATCAATCCGACAGGCCGCGCTTATAATGGGCGCGGCTTTTGGATTCCCGGGGTATCGATCATGACGCCAGAACACTTCCACACCTTCGCCCACTACAACGCTTGGGCCAACACGCGGCTTTACGCAGCCTGCGCCGCCCTGCCCGACGCCGAGTACCGCGCGTCCCGGCAGGCTTTCTTCGGCTCGATCCCAGGCACCCTCAACCACATCCTGGTCGCCGACCGCATCTGGCTGGGACGCCTGCGCGGCACGCCACCCGACGGCACCAAGCTGGATCAGATCCTGTTCGAGGATCTGCCGGAGTTGACCGCCGCGCGCGAGGCGCTGGACCGTGACATCCTTGAAATGGTCGAAAGCCACGACGCCGACAGCCTTTCGCGCGACGTGGTCTATCGAAACTCGACGGGCACGGAATTCAGGACGCAGGTGACCTGGGTGCTATCGCACATGTTCAACCACCAGACCCATCACCGCGGACAGGCGCATGGCCTGCTGTCGCAGTCCCCGGTGCCACCGCCCACGCTCGACCTGATCTATTTCCTGCGCGAGCGGGCCACCGGCTGACGGGAGGGCTTATCGCGGATCGCGCTTGAGGCCCCGCTTCTCCAATTCCTGGAGATAGGTCGCCCAAAGCTCGCCCTGGCGCTCACCCATCTCGTACAGGTATTTCCAGGAGAAGATGCCGCTGTCGTGCATGTCGTCGAACTGGATGCGGAGCGCGTAGTTGCCGACCGGCTCCAGCCCCATGATGCCGACATGCCGGCGCCCGGAAACGACCTGCTTCTGGCTCGGAGCGTGCCCCTGGACCTCGGCGGACGGGCTCTCGACGCGCAGCAGTTCGGCCGGCAGTGAAAAGGCGCGTCCGTCGTCGAACGTGATCTCCAGCCGCTTTTCCGCCTTCTTCAGCCGAACTTCCACAGGCCAGTGTTGGGTCCCGAACGGATCGGTGGCGAAGGCCTCTTTGGCGTTCCCGGGATCGCCCGGCGCCATCAGTGACCCGCCAGCTTGGCCGGATGGGCGTTGTCGGAGTCCAAGGTGCGGGCCTCGTCCACCAGCATGATGGGGATGCCGTCACGGATCGGATAGGCCAGACCCGCCCGCTCGCTTATCAGCTCCTGGGCGGCCGCGTCGTAGCTCAAGGGCCCCTTGGTCAAAGGACAGACCAGGATCTCCAGAAGTTTCGGATCGACCTTGGCCGTCGAACCCGTTTTGGTATCGCTCACGTCCTCAACCCCTCACCTGAACCGAAGATCCGGACGGCGCGGTCCGGATCAATGCCTCGCCATGGTATCGCCGTCGCGCTTGTCCAACATAGACATTTCAATGATCGCGATCATCATGCCCGCCCGCTCCGACAGCGTCGGGCATTCCAGCAGGGCCTGCTTCTCCGACGGCTCGAACGGGCAGATCATGCTGAGCGACGTCACCAGCCGTTCATCCGGCGTCTGCTCGATCGCGTCCCAGTTGGCCGAGATGCCCTGGATCCTGAAATAGCTCCGCAACCCCTCCACCAGCCGCGCCCGGTCGAACAGCGCCGGACCCGGCTCGTCCCGATCGTCGACGAACCGCTCCCATGACGCCGCGACCCGGCGGTAGCCGCGCTGGATCGGCATTTCACGCGCGATCTCGAAGCGGCTGACCCCCGTCAGGGTGATCAGATAGCGACCGTCTTCGGTTTCGCTGAAGCTGGTGATCCTGCCCGCGCAGCCGATCGGGTAGACCGGCGGCACGCTGGCGCGGCTCAAGGGGTCCGACGGCTGGATGATGCCGATCATCCGGTTGCCAGCCAGCGCGTCGTCGGTCATCGCGAGATAGCGAGGCTCGAAGATGTTCAGCGGCAACTTGCCCCGGGGCAGCAGCAATACCCCGGTGAGCGGAAAAATCGGAACGATTTCCGGCAGTTGGTCGTGTGTTGGGTCGAACGGGTTTGGGCTCATGAAAATAAGATAGATGACAACTTCCGTCTTGCCATGAGGGTCAGCTTATCGGTTGGCCCAAAAGCCTCGAAAAATTTCACCAGCTGCTTGCGGGCCTGCTGTTCGTTCCACTCCCGGTCGCGCCGCACGATCTCCAGCAGTTCGTCCACCGCCTCCTCGCGCTTGTTGCTGGCGTAGAGCGCCATCGCGAGATCGAAGCGGGTCTGGTGGTCGTTGGGGTCGCGGGCCAGCTTGTCCATCAGGTCGCCGACGGGACCGGCGGCGGCGCTCTGCTCGGCCAGGTCCAGCGCGCTGCGGACGGCGGCCAGTTCGGGGGCCTTGGCCATCTCGGGCGCGGCGCCATCCAGCATCTGGCGAGCGCGGGTGTGGTCCTCCGCCGCGATCAGGCAGCGGATCAGCCCGGCATAGGCCGCGACATTGGTCGGCTCGACCTCCAGGATCTGGCCGTAGATGTCGCTGGCGGTCGCGGCGTCCCCCGCTTCCAAGGCTTGGGCGGCGGCGTCCAGCGCCTCCTGGAGCCCGCCGTCATCGGCGCCGGCGCCGCCCAGCTTGATCAACCGATCGACGAACTGCTTGATCTGCGATTCCTGCTGGGCGCCGACGAAACCATCGACCGGCCGGCCCTGGAAGAAGGCGTAGACCGCCGGGATCGACTGGATGCGGAGCTGTCCGGCGATCTGCGGGTTCTCGTCGATGTTGATCTTGACCATCTTCACGGCGCCCTTGGCGGCATTGACGGTCTTCTCCAGCATCGGCCCCAACTGCTTGCACGGGCCGCACCAGGGCGCCCAGAAGTCGACGATGACCGGCACCGTCCGCGACACCTCCATGACGTCGGCCATGAAGGCTTGGTCGGTGGTGTCCTTGATCAGGTCGGCTCCGGGCTTGGGTCCGGCGCCGGGCGCGTTGAACATGGTCTGCATGGGGACGTCCTGTTCTTTGGAAGCTGGCTGTTCGAAATGCGTGTTTGGCTCGGCCGTTTTTAGATGAGGCCTTGGGCTTTATCCAGCAAGGCCACCGGCCCGTCAGGCCAGATCCGCCACCACCGCGTCGTGCCCGGTGGCGGAGAGGAACTTGACCAGATCGGCCGAGCGGATCGCGGTCGTCCGGCCATTGTCCAGCGGATGGTAGTTCAGCAGGTCGTGCGCCATCATCGCCTGCTCCAGCACCACGGTGACGCGGTGTTCCGTGTCGTTGATCGCGGCGAACGGCGTCACCGATCCCGGCCGCACGCCCAGCACCTGCCACAGCAAGTCGGCGTTGCCGAACGACAGCCGCGCGGCGCCGATCTTCTTGTCCAGGGTCTTGAGGTCGATCGCGCTGTCCTCCAACGCGACGACAAGCCACAGGCGGCCTTTCTTGTCCTTCAGGAACAGGTTCTTGCAATGCCCGCCCGGCAAGGTCCCACGCAACGCCTGGGCCTCCTCCACCGTGAACACCGGCGGATGGCTGTGGGTCGTGGTCGCGATCCCCAGCCCCTCCAGATAGGCCACGAGCTGTTCCGGCGAGGTCGGCGGCTGCTGGGACTCTGTCTGGTCGGGCCCCGTCTGGTTGGGCTCGGTCTGGTCGGGCATGGCGGAAACCTCGCTGGTCCGGCGAAATAAGGCGGCGCTGTTATAGCCCGATCCAGCGGGTGCGCAAACCGTCGCGGAAGATTCGAAAAAAGAGCCTTGCAAAGGGTTCCGGCATCCGTATTATCCACGCTCACCGCTGGTCACAACCCGGACCAGCCGCCAATGCGGGCGTAGCTCAGGGGTAGAGCACAACCTTGCCAAGGTTGGGGTCGAGGGTTCGAATCCCTTCGCCCGCTCCAGTTTCCCAGATGATGATCCGTAAGTCCGCGAGCGCCCTGTTGGGCGCTTTTTTGCGTTCAGGTTGGCTGGCTGGATCAAGACACCTCATCGCACCACCATCGACGATCCCACCGTCGCGGCGCTGGCGAAAGCTCGGCATAGGGCGTCGGCCACCAATGTGTAGCCAAGCCGCTGTCCTTGGGAAGTCCTTCGCCACAGGTGAAAAAGGCGCGATCATGCCCCTCATCCAGCAAACGAATACTCAGGTCCTCACATGGAGACGTCGTCATTCACGAGTTGATCCCAATCTCCGGCCATGATCGACGAAGGCTCGCCGCAAACGATCGTTTGGTTCTAGTGGATTGATCAAAGATTCGAAAAACGCCGCGCGATCCTGTTCGGACAGTGTCAGGGTTTCGTGCTCGATGATTGTCCTTTTTCCCACCATGCCCATGAATGACCTCCATGATCAAATGGATGTCACTTGGACATACAATTCAAACCATATGATTTAGGAAGCATACGCGGCAAATCGTCTTCCCGATTTGTCACCGAACGCCGACTTCCGTATATTGTCACCGTTCGCTGACACTCCTGCGAACCAAAGCATGTTGATCCAGAACGCCACCGACATCGGCCTGATCATCCGCGAGCGGCGCCGCACCCTGGGCTTGGGTCAGGAGGAACTTGCCCGTCGCGTCAAGGTCAGCCGCCAATGGCTCGTGGAGATCGAGAAGGGCAAGCCGCGCGCGGAGATCGGCCTGATCCTGCGCACGCTCGGCGCCTTGGGACTGGAGCTCCACATCGGCACAAGCATTCCACCGGAAACCCGAGTCCCAAGCGCCAACGTCATTCCCACGGTCGACATCGATGAACTCCTCGCCGACCTCGCGAAGGACCCGTCGTGACCCAGGAACTCGTCGGGGTCGCGGCGGGCCGGGTGCTTGGAACGGTCAGGCATGACCAGCGCGGCAGGCTCAGCTTCATCCACGATCAAGACTGGCGCGACGCGGCCGGCGCCTATCCGCTTTCGCTATCCATACCGATGATAGACCCGCGACACGCTCACCGCCCGGTCGAGGCTTTCCTGTGGGGACTGCTCCCGGACAACGCGATGGTGCTCGACCGCTGGGCCAGGCGCTTCCAGGTCTTCGCCCGGAATCCGTTCGCCCTGATCACCCATGTCGGAGAGGACTGCGCCGGACCTGTCCAGTTCGCGACACCGGACCGCGTCGACGCGCTACTCGGGGATGGGAAAGGCGCAAGCTCGCCCTGAAACTCGGACTGGAGCCGGAATTGGTCCTCACCCGCGTGAGGGAGCTAGCCGACACGCTACCCCGGCACGCCGCCGAAGCCCAAAGCAGCGCCGAAGCGGACGGACTGAACCATCCGCTGACCGAACGCGTGACGGCGGTCATGGCAACCAGAGCCGACCTCCGCGCCCGGATGCTGGCGGGTTGAGCGCGAAGGCTGGTCCGCTGTGATCGAGGGCCAGCAAACAGGATGGTACCAGCGATCTTCCGGTGAGTGTCAGCGACCGAATCAACTGGTGGGTCCACCGCATTCACCACTTTGATCGCGGCGCTCCCGTCCGCCGCCTATCGTCCACCTGGAGCTTGTGCGGCAAACTCCGTCGTGTAGTTCGTCGGCAGCCACCCGAACTTGCCGTCGCGAAGTGCTATATGGCCGATCCCTGGAAAGGAAATGTGCGCGGCGCCGACCCAGATCATGTGCCGCGCCGTGTGGGCGAAGAGCTTCCCACGCTGGGCTTCCGCGAGGTCGCCATTGTTGTCGTAGGTCACGGTGATCGCGGGATCGGGAAACTGGATCGGTGCCACATGGACGATGTCGCCCCAGACGATGAAGGTCTCGTCGCCCGCGCGCACCGCATAGGACGAGTGACCGGGCGTGTGGCCCGGCGTCGCCATCGGCGTGATGCCCGGCAGGACCTCGGGACCATAATCGAAGGGTTTGACCCGGCCAGCGTCCAGATAGGGTTTCAGCACTTGGCGGGCGCCCTCGAACATCGGGTGGAGGAAGGCCGGTGCGGCGGTCTCGTTATCCGGGTTCAGCCAGTAATCCTCGTCGGTGCGGCTGACATGGATCGTCGCCGTGGGAAAGACCGGTTTTCCATCCCGCATCAGTCCGCCGACATGATCGGCGTGGAGGTGGGTCAGCAGGACGTCATCGACATCCTCCGGCCGGTATCCGGCGGCTTCCATGTTGGCCCGCAGCTTGCCGCAACAGACGCCATAGAGGTCGCCGGCTCCGCTGTCGATCAGAACCAGCCGGTCGCCCGTGTTGATCAGAAAGGCGTTGATCGATCCTTCCAACGGCATCTCCAGCGCCTCGGCGGCCAGACGCGCCTCCACCTCGCCCGGACGGGCCTGGGTGAGAAGCCGCCTGACAGGGCCGGGAGCCTCGGGCGGCGCCTGCATCACGGCGGCGACGGGGAACGTGTGCGTCCCATCGAGCAATGCCGTGATCTCGATGCCACCCAGACTCATGCGATAGAAACCCGGCGCCTGCGACGCGACCATCGGCGCCTTGGCGATCGCCGGAGCCGCGGGCAAGGCCAACCACGCGGCCGTGAGGCCGAGGGCGAACCCCAGAAACAATTGATGTGCCCGTTCCATCACCGACGCCTATCCGTTCCAGCCTTCGAGAAAGTCCAGGAGAAGCTCGTTGACCCGATCCGGCCGCTCCTCGTGCGGCAGATGCCCGCAGCGCTCGATCGCGTGGGTACGGAGGTCGTCCGCCATTTCCGCCCAGACGGCGGCCATGTCGAAGGTCTGCGCCACCGCGCCGAAATCGGCGCCCCACAGCGACAGCACCGGACAAGCGATCCGGACATCGGCATCCGCCGTATCCTGTTCGATGTCCTGCGAGCTCGCCCTGTAATCCGCCATCGCGCCGCGCACCGCTCCCGGAGCGCGGTAGGCGGCGACATAGGTGTCGAAGTCGGCTCCGGAGATCGCGTGCGGATTGAAGCACCAGTCCGAGAAGAAGTGCCTGAGCCAGATATCCTCGCGTCCGGCGATCAGCGCCTCCGGCAGGTCGGGCACGAGATGGAACAGGAAGAACCAGTAGGCCCGCGCCGTCGCCGCGTTCATGGAGCGCGCCACGATCCGCGTCGGGACATTGTCCATCACCACCAGCCGGTCCAGCAGCCCCAGGTGATCCTTCGCGAAACGCGTCGCGACGCGGGCGCCCCGGTCATGCCCGACCAGCGCGATCCTCTCGATCCCAAGCGCCGCGAGAAGCTCCACGAGATCCCGCGCCATCGTCCTCTTGTCGTATCCGGCCGCCGGCTTGTCGGTCTCGCCGTAGCCGCGAAGATCGGGAGCGATCACCCTGAAGCGTTCGGCCAAGACCGGGATCTGGTATCGCCACGCATAACTTGTTTCGGGAAAGCCGTGCAGCAGGACGACGGGCGGCCCGGAGCCCGCCTCGAGGAAGTGTTGCCGGATGCCATTGGCGCGGATGGTTCGATGAGCGACGTTCATGGGGCCCCGTTCTGTCCTGGGCGACCGGGCCTGGGTGAGCCTGACGGCTTGCCGGTCGTGGAACGGAGCATGCAATCGCTTGGCGGACGGATCGTCTTGCCGTTCCGTGCGCGTTTTGGACGGAACCGCGCCTAACTTTGGCGGCGCGGCTTGGCGGGATCCGTCCCAGCACCACATCGCCGTGACGGAACCTCACAAGTCCAGGCAATCGGAAATCCAGGCGGGTGGAAAGGCCAGGCGGCGGCACCCGCCACCGCCCAGCCCCTCCACTCACGTCACTTCACGACCGCCGCCGCCGAGGTTCCGGTCACCGACACCGCTCCGGTGCCGACCAGTTTCAGCTTCCAGTCCGCCGCCTCGGTGCCGTCCAGGTTGAGGTGGCCGGCGAGGAAGTAGAGGCGTTCGGTGTCGGCGCCCTTGGCGGTGCAGAAGCGGTCCTGCAGGTAATAGGGCGGTATCGCCTGATAATAGAGCGTCGCCTGGACCGACGCCGGCGTGCCCTTGATGTCGGCCAACGGCACGGCGTAGACCAAGCTGTCGCCGCCGCCGTCGACATAGTCGGGATCGTCGCCGACGGCGGTGGAGCCGACATCCTCCGCGAGGTCCTTGCCGGCACCCAGCGCCTCCGAGATCTTCAACCGCTCCTCCAGCTTCAGGAAACCGTGGGGCAGGATGCGGTTGTCCTTAACGTCGCCGCAGATCGACAGGAAGCTGGTGGTGAACTCTCCCGTCGGCTTGACGCCCTCGCCGCACACGGGGGCCGCCTTCGCCGCCGAGGCCGTCTTCGTCGGCGTCACGCCGGCCGGGGGCGCCGTCACCAGCTCCTGGTAGATCTGCGCCTGATCCTGGCGGCTGACCACCTGGAAATGCGGCTGGTGCGCCAGCTTGCCGCCATCGGTCCGGCCGGAGCAGTCGTCCTTCCACCACAGCTCGCCCGCGACCGGCTTGCCCGCCGCGTCCACGATCACGCCGGCCCCGTTGGTCCGGCCCGAGGCCCACAGCACGGCGCCGTTGGCGTCGAGCACGTCGAACTCGATGAAGGCGCGGCGGAAACCCACGCCCGACGGCAGCTTGTGCCCCGTCTTGCTGGTCACCGCGACGGTGGCGTTGAGGGTGCCGCCCTCCGTCTTGACGCCGGTCACCGCGATGGCGGCCGTCCCGGCGGAGGCTTGGTCGAGCATCGCCTGTTCCGTTCGGATCAGCGGATCGACGCCCTTGGACACCAGCATGGGGTCCTGGGTGCGGATGCCGAGGATATCGGGGAATTGCTGCGCCATCTTGGTGAAGAAGACGTTCAGTCCGACCAGCGTGTGCTGGGCGAAGCCGTCGCGCACCGGCAGGTCGATATCCTCCGGACCCAGGTTGTTCTCCGCCTGCGGGAAGTTGGAGTATTCCTGGATGCTGGCGATCTTGCTCCGGTATGGCTTGCCGTTGGCGTCGCGGCTGGGCATGTGGCAGTCCTGGCAGCTCGCCGCCAGCGATCCGGCGCCGCCGGGCAGCTTGCCGTCGACCCCCTCGCCGGTGCGGTACGCGCTGAACGCCCACTCCGGATATGTGGTCTGCTCATAGACGTGGCCGATCACCGCGCCCTTGTCCAGCACCGGCAGGTGGACGGTGTGGCAGGTGCCGCAGGTCTCGGAATTCTTGATGGCCGCGTGGTATTCCGGCGTGTTGCCCAGCGCCTGTTCCATCGGCTTGACCTTGGGGTCCTTGAAGGGGCCATAGATCTTGTCGGGCGGACCGACCAGGAAGCTGCCGGTGAAGGTCTTGGCGAATCCCGTGGCGTCCGGGTTCAGGAAGGCTTGGCGCTCGTCGATACAGGCGTTCTGCGGCGCGTCCTTGAACTGGGCCGTGGCCTCCGCCCCCAGCGCCATACGATGGCACGAGGTGCAGGACACGCCGTCACGCGCCAGCGCGCCATAGGTCGCGTGGCCGGCGGTCGGGTTGCCGGCCGGGAACGGCACGGCGTCGGCGAAGGTGCGCAGGAAGTTCTGGCACTTGCCGGTCTCCTTGAACGTGTCGATCGAGAACTGCCGCTGGCCGAGGATGCCGTGGCAGCCCAGGCAGGTGTTCTGGACCAGTTCCGAACTCTCGGGGTGGAAGGTCTGCGTCTCGCTGGCGAGCTGGGCGAAGAAGATCGGATCGCGGCCGGCCAGACCCATCGGCGAGGTCCACCACGTGGCGTAGGGCGACAGGTTCAGCAGCTTAGCGCCGTGCGGGTTCGGCTTGGTCATGTCGAACTGGAGCCCGGTGCTGCCGGCGTCGTGACAGCCCAGGCACTGGTCGGAGGTGACGAACTCGCTGGCGACATTGGGACCACCGGCCTTGACCCAGACGTTGTCATAGGTCTCGGACGGCATCTTCGACACCGTCTCCCAGGTCGGCTTGGGCAGCCCCGCGACCTTCAAGCCGGTGGTGACATCGGTGTCGTAGCCGTACTGGGGTTGGCCCAGCCGCTTCGCGTCGTCGGTCGGCAGGGCCACCAGACGGTGGTGGATCTCGGGCGAGGGGGCGTCGAAGAAATCCTGGCTGAGGAAGACCAGCGGCTGGCCCGGCTGGCCCAGCATGTTCTTGAGGCTGGCGAAGGTGTGCTCGGACTTGGCCGAGGCGTGGCAGTTCAGGCAGTACTGCCCGAAGCCCATGTTGGGCAGCGGGTTGGTCGGTCCCGGCGGATAGTCCGGCGCCCAGCCGCTCCAGCCGAACCAGCCCCAGAACCAGCCGTCATGGGACGCCTTGGCGTCGCGCACCATGACGGCGGCGCCGCTGGTCGGCAGCAGCTTGAGCGGATCGACCCCGGCGCAGGCGGCGGCTGGCGCCGGGAACATCTCCTTGACCATGATGGCGCCGTCGGGGACGGGAGCCGCCACGACGGGAGTGGCCGCCTCGTCCGACGGACGGTTGACCTTCAGCCACTCCACCATGTCGGGCGAGTACCAGATCACCACCGGCGCGTGGGTGCCGGCATAGGTGCCGACCCACTGGCCATCCTGGAGGCTGGCGGTATAGGGGCCGGTGTCGCGCACCCGCTTGTCGCGCGTCCATCCCGCCTTCTCGTCGCGATGGCAGAAGTTCCGCAGGTAATCCCCCAGCTTCGCCTCGTACTGGTCGAGCGGCAGGTCGCCCGGCTTCCGCACGGCGTCGGCCAGCGAGGCGCACAGCGCAGGGTCGGTCGGCACCAGCGGCGCCGGTTGGGCGGCGGTGCAGGCGGGTGTCGCCAGCGCTGGCCCGGCGGCGAGCAGGCCGCATAGCGCGAGCACGCCGACGCTCCGCCGGATCGCGCGATCGACCGGAGAGGGCTTGGGGAACCGGAGCTTGGGGAGCCGGCACTTGGGGAATGGAATCATCCGCGAACACTCTCCGGATAGGGCAACCCGGTGCGGTTGAACTCCGCCCGGTTCTTTCCCGAGAGTATTAATTCTTATGGACTAAGTCCACTGGCTGGACGAAGGTCCCCGCGGCCGCTCCCCAGTTGTCACAACCGCCGCCCCGCCTTGTTTACCACCGTTCCCACTGTCATATTGCCGCCAAGCTCGAGCCATTCGGGTTCCGGTGGCGCATGACCCATTATGCCATGCCGACGCACCCACGGTCCCATATGCGGCCCCCATGTGCGGCAAGGCGTCGCGAACCCATGTCAATCACGCGTGGGGGGCCAAATAGGCAATGGACCGACGGCGCCGGATGCCATTCAATCGGCGCATTTGAGTGGAAGGACTGGTAAGGATGGCGGCGGTCAAGGGTGCCCTGGAGAGCGCCCGGCGAGGGATCAACTGGCGGAACGATGGCTGAGTTCTTTTCGATGGGTGGCTACGCCGCCTATGTCTGGCCCGCGTACGGCGTCGCGGCGGTCTTTCTCGTCGGCATGCTGATCGTCAGCCTGCGGGGCCTGCGCCGCCACGAATCATTGCTGAAAACGCTGGAGGCGACCCGGCCACGCCGGCGCGAGCGGACCCGCCGCGACGGCGCGCCCGCCCCTGGAGCGCTTACCCCGGGAGCGCCCACCCCGGGAGCGCCATTGCCCGCCGCGGAAGGAAACGACCGATGACCCGCAAGAAACGCCGCCTCTACATGCTCGGCCTCGCCATGCTTGGTCTCGGCACCGCCACGGCGCTGGCGCTGACCGCGTTCCAGGACAACCTCGTCTTCTTCTACAGCCCGTCCGACCTGGCGGCCCAACATGTCGGAGAGCGCAGCTTCCGCCTGGGCGGTCTGGTCGAGCAGGACAGCGTCAAGCGGCTGCCCGATGGCTTGACCATCGAATTCCGCGTCACCGACACCGCCCAGTCCGTGCCCGTGACCTATGTCGGCATCGTGCCCGACCTGTTCCGCGAGGGTCAGGGCGTCGTGGCCGAGGGCAGGATGCGGCCGGACGGCGTGTTCGTCGCCCGCGAGGTGCTGGCCAAGCACGACGAGAGCTACATGCCGCCAGAGGTGGCCGACGCGCTGAAACGCGCCGGTGCCCCGCAGCATACCACCAAGTCGCTGGCGACCCCCGTCAGCGGCCCCGCCGACGCGCCCTCAACACCCCTGGCCACGACAGCGAAGGAATAGCGCCGTGATCCCCGAACTCGGCCATTACGCCCTCGTGCTGGCGCTGTTCCTGGCGCTGGTCCAGGCGACGCTGCCCCTGATCGGCGCCGCGCGCGGCGACATCGCCTGGATGGATGTCGCCAAACCGGCGGCGATCGGCCAGTTCACCATGATCCTGGTGAGCTTCCTGGCGCTGACCTACGCCTACGTGGTGTCCGACTTCAGCGTGCTGAACGTCGTCCAGAACAGCCACTCGATGAAGCCGATGCTGTACAAGGTGGCGGGGGTCTGGGGCAACCACGAGGGCTCCATGCTCCTGTGGGTGCTGATCCTGGCGATGTTCGGCGGCGCCGTGGCATTGTTCGGCCACAACCTGCCGCCGACGCTCAAGGCGCGGGTGCTGTCTGTCCAGGCGATGATCGGCGTCGCCTTCCTGCTGTTCATCATCGCCACCAGCAACCCGTTCATCCGGGTCGATCCGGCGCCGCTCGACGGCACCGACCTCAACCCGCTGCTCCAGGACCCTGGCCTCGCCTTCCACCCGCCGTTCCTGTATTTCGGCTATGTCGGCTTCTCCATGGCGTTCTCCTTCGCGGTCGCGGCATTGATCGAGGGCAGGGTCGATCCCGCCTGGGCGCGCTGGGTCCGGCCGTGGACGCTGGCCGCTTGGTCGGGGCTGACCATGGGCATAGCGCTCGGCTCGTGGTGGGCCTATTACGAGCTGGGCTGGGGCGGCTGGTGGTTCTGGGACCCGGTCGAGAACGCCTCCTTCATGCCGTGGCTGGCGGGAACCGCGCTGCTTCACTCGGCCATCGTGGTCGAGAAGCGCGACGCGCTGAAGAGCTGGACCATCCTGCTCGCCATCCTGACCTTCACGCTGTCGCTGATCGGGACCTTCCTGGTCCGCTCCGGCGTCCTGACCTCCGTCCACGCCTTCGCGGTCGATCCCGCCCGCGGCGTCTTCATCCTGGCTCTGCTGGTGATCGCCACGGCGGGAGCGCTGCTGCTCTACGCGATCCGGGCGCCGTCGATGAAGATGGGCGGGCTGTTCGCCCCGATCAGCCGCGAGGGTGCCCTGGTCCTGAACAACCTGCTGCTGTCGACCGCCACCGCCACCGTCTTCCTGGGAACGCTCTACCCGCTGTTCCTGGACGCGATCGACGCCGGCAAGGTCTCCGTCGGGCCGCCCTTCTTCAACGCCACCTTCATCCCGCTGATGGTGCCGCTGATCGCCGCCATGTCGGTCGGGCCGCTGCTGGCCTGGAAGCGCGCCGATCTGGCGGGCGCCCTGTCGCGCCTCAAGTTCGCCGCCGTGCTGACGGTGATCTGCGTGCTGGGCGCCCTCTACGCCTATCAGGGCGGGCCGGTGATGGCCCTGCTCGGCGTGGCGCTGGCTGCCTGGGCCTTCTTCGGCGCCATCATCGAGCTGACGGACAGGATCAAGCTGTTCCGGGCGCCGCTGGCCGAGAGCTGGCGCCGGGCCGTGGGCTTGCCGCGGTCAAGCTGGGGCATGACGATCGCGCACGCCGGCATGGGCGTCGCCATCGCCGGCATGACCGGCTCGGCCGCCTGGATGACCGAGCGCATCCAGGTGATGCGGCCCGGCGACACCGCCCAGATCGCCGGCTACGAGCTGCGCTTCGATCAGGTCGAGGAACGCCCGATCGCCAATTACCAAGCCAAGACCGGCACCTTCACTCTCAGCCGGAACGGCGAGTTCCTCGCCACCCTCCACCCGGAGGAGCGCTGGTTCCCGGTGTCCCGCATGTCGACCACCGAGGCCGCCATCCGGACCAACTGGGTGTCCGACCTCTATGTCGTGCTGGGCCAGGAGCAGCAGGGCGGCACCGGCGGCTACGCCACCCGCCTGTACCACCACCCGCTGGTGCCGTGGATCTGGATCGGCTGCGTGATCATGATGATCGGCGGCTGCGTCTCCCTCAGCGACCGGCGGTTCCGGATCGGCGTTCCGGCCCGCGCCAAGCGCGACCGCCAGCCGACGCCCCAGCCAGCCGAATAAGCGGCCCCACAGGAAACCCCGAGCGATGCGCCGCCTCATCTACATCCTGCCGCTGGGCCTGTTCGTGGTCCTCGCCGGCTACTTCGCCGTCGGGCTGACGCGCGACCCCTCGGTCGTGCCGTCGGCCCTGATCGACAAGCCGGTGCCGGAATTCACCTTGCCGCCCCTGCTCAAGGATGGCCAAGGCTTGGCCTCGGCCGAGCTCAAGGGCAAGGTCCAGCTGGTCAACGTCTTCGCGTCGTGGTGCGTGCCGTGCCGGGTCGAGCATCCCGTGCTGATGCGGCTGGCCAAGGAGCAGGGCGTCACGGTCAAGGCGATCAACTACAAGGACAAGCCGGAGGACGCCATCCGCTGGCTCAACCAGGGCGGCAACCCCTATGCCGCGATCGGCGCCGACCAGGACGGCCGCGTCTCGATCGACTGGGGCGTCTATGGCGTGCCGGAGACCTACGTGATCGATGCCGAGGGCCGCATCCGCTACAAGGTCGTCGGCCCGGTGATGCCGGACGAGGTCGAGCGGCACATCCTGCCGCTGATCAAGTCCCTCCAGGGGGATCTCCAGGGATGACCGGCGTCGTTCGGGCCTGCCTCGCGGCTCTGCTTATCGCGGTAGCATCCCCGGCCTTCGCGGTCCAGCCCGACGAGGTGCTGAGGGATCCGGCCATGGAGGCGCGGGCGCGCGAGATCAGCAAGGAACTGCGCTGCCTCGTCTGCCAGAACCAGTCGATCGACGACAGCAACGCGCCGCTCGCCCGCGACCTGCGGGTGCTGGTGCGCCAACGGCTGGTCGCGGGCGACGGCGACGGCGAGGTGCTGGACTACGTCACGGCGCGCTACGGCGACTATGTCCTGTTGCGCCCGCCCTTCAAGGCCAGCACCTATGTGCTGTGGCTGGGACCCATCGCGGTCCTGCTGCTGGGCGCTCTTGGCGCGGCGCTGTTCCTGCGTGGCCGTAGGCCAACCGTCGTTGGCGGCGAAGGCGCCACTCCCCTGACACCCGAGGAACGCCAGCGGCTCGACCGCCTGCTGCGCGAGGATAGCTGAGACCATGTTGTTCTGGATCGTCGCCGCCGCGATGACGGCGGCCGTGACCGCCCTCGTGCTCACCCCCCTGCTGCGGGGCCGGCGGGGGTCGACCGGCAGGGCCGCCTATGACATGGAGGTCTATCGCGACCAGTTGAAGGAGCTGGAGCGCGACCTCGCCCGCGGCGGCATCGACGAGCGGCAAGCCCAGGCCGCGCGCGCCGAGATCGGCCGCCGCATGCTGGCCGTGGCGGACGAGGACACCCGAGAGGCGGCACCTTCCCCCGGTGGCCCTTCGATCAGCCGCAACAGCCGATGGGCGGCGCTTGCCCTGTGCGTCGTGATCCCGTTCGGCGCCCTCGCGGTCTATGTGCCGACCGGCCACCCGAACATGCCGGGCCAGCCCTTCGCCTCGCGGGAGGCCGCACCGCCCGGCGGCGCGACGCCCGAGATCATGCAGGCCATCGCCAAGCTGCGCCAGCATCTCAAGGACGATCCGAACGACCTCCAGGGCTGGCTGCTGATGGGCCAGACCCAGACGCGCATGGGCGATTTCGACGCCAGCGCCGAGGCGTTCCGGCAGGCGGTCGCCGTCAGCCAGGGCAAGGACCCGTCGATCCTGTCGTCCTACGCCGAGGCGATGACCGCCGCCGCCCAGGGCGTCGTTCCGGAGGAGGCCAGCCGGACCTTCGAAGCCGTGCTCCAGGCCGACCCCCACGATGCCCGCGCCCACTACTATCTGGCTCTGGCCCGCGCGCAGGCCGGCGACATCCGGGGCGCCCTCGACCGCTGGGTGGCCCTGGTCAAGCAGAGCCCGGCCGACGCGCCGTGGCTGCCGACCGTCCGCCAGCGGATCACCGACACCGCCGGCCAGCTCGGCGTCGACGTCGCCTCCGTGATGCCCCAGCCGCTGCCGCCGAGTCAGCCCCAGGGCCAGTCCCAGCCGGGCGCGCCGCCGAATGCTCCCGGCCCGACGCGCGACCAAGTCGCTGGCGCCGCCAACATGACGCCCGAGCAGCGCGACACGATGATCCGTGGCATGGTCGACACCCTCGCCACCCGCCTGCGCGACAATCCGAACGACGCCGACGGCTGGCTCCGGCTCGGCCGCGCCTATCGGGTGCTGGGAGAGACCGACAAGGCGACCGAGGCGCTGCGCTCCGGCGTCCAGGCCGCACCCGGCCGAGTCGATCTGATGACGGCCTACGCCGACGCCCTGATCGCCTCCGGCGGGTCGGACGAGGCGCCGCCCGCCCCGGCGGTGACGGTGTTCCGCGACGTGCTCAAGCTCCAGCCGGACAACCCGCAGGCGCTCTACTATGTCGGCCTGGACGCCGCGCGGACCGACAACACGGCGGAGGCGTCGCAGCTTTGGGGCAAGCTGCTGACCCAACTCCAGCCCGGCTCGCCCGAGCACGCCGAGGTCCAGGCGCGACTGGACGGGTTGAAGCGCGGCGGCTGAGCGGGGGCGGAACCGCTCCCGCCTCCCTGTGTTCCCCGATGGTCCCATCTCCACCGCGACCATCGGATTCCATGGACCTGAACGCCTCCGACCTGCTCAACCTCAGCACCGCCGAGATCATGCTCGGCAAGCTGTCCGCCGCCCTGCCCGCCATCGGCGCCGGAGTCCTGGTGATCCTGGGCTTCCTCATCGCCGCCACCCTCGTCCGCTCGGTCTTCCGCCGGATCGCGGCCCATTCCGGCCAGGATAGGATCGACCTGTTCAATCTGGCCGGAGTCGTCGCCTTCTACACGCTGCTGGGCTTCGGCCTGATCAGCGGGCTCGGCACCATGGGCATGGA
The DNA here is from genome assembly GCF_000576635.1 of Skermanella stibiiresistens SB22. Lineage (GTDB taxonomy): Bacteria > Pseudomonadota > Alphaproteobacteria > Azospirillales > Azospirillaceae > Skermanella > Skermanella stibiiresistens. Next base: position 33,469 of record NZ_AVFL01000001.1, on the reverse strand, counting down.
TGTCGGCGCCCTGATCGCGGGTCTCGGCCTGACCGGCTTCGCGCTGGGATTCGCGCTGCGCGACGCGGTCTCCAACCTGCTGGCCGGCGTGCTGATCCTGGGCTACCGGCCATTCCATCGGGGCGACCATATCAGTGTCGCGGGCTTCGAGGGCGTGGTGAGCGGCATCGACCTGCGCTACACGACGCTCCAGGGCGACGGCAAACGCTACCTGATCCCCAACCAGACCTTGTTCACCAACGCGATCGTGCTCAACCAACCGGTAGACGCGGTTCAACGGCCAGCGGCATCCTGAGGTCGCCTTCGCCTCAAATTCGAGGGATGTGGTGAAAACGGGTTTGCACCGCAACGACGGCGCGGATAGCCTGTTGTCCAGCCTTTGACACCAGTCAGATCGGAAGCATGGCCCTGTCACAGCCGCAGCCAGCGAACCAGATCCCCAGCCCCGTTCCCGGGGCCGCCGTCGTCGTCGAAGACCTCCACAAGAGATTCGGACAGCTCGAAGTCCTCAAGGGCGTCTCGCTGGTCGCCCACGAGGGCGACGTCATCTCGATGATCGGCTCGAGCGGCTCGGGCAAGAGCACCTTCCTCCGTTGCATCAACCTGCTGGAGACCCCCGACGAGGGCCGGGTCTGGGTCAATGGCGAGCTGATCCGCATGAAGCAAGGCCGCCACCACGCGGTTCCCGCCGATGCCAAGCAGGTCGACCGCATCCGCAGCGGGCTCGGCATGGTGTTCCAGGGCTTCAACCTGTGGACCCACATGACGGTGCTCCAGAACGTGATCGAGGCGCCGGTCCACGTCCTGGGCGTGCCCAAGGCCGAGGCGATCGACCGGGCGGAGGCCCTGCTCCAAAAGGTCGGCCTCGAGGCCAAGGCCAGCTCCTATCCCAGCCACCTGTCCGGCGGGCAGCAGCAGCGGGTCGCCATCGCCCGGGCGCTCGCCATGCAGCCCAAGGTGATGCTGTTCGACGAGCCGACATCGGCCCTCGACCCCGAACTGGTCGGCGAGGTGCTGCGCGTGATGCGCCAGCTGGCCGACGAGGGCATGACCATGATCATCGTGACCCACGAGATGGGCTTCGCCCGCGAGGTGTCGAGCGAGGTCATCTTCCTGCACCAGGGCCGGATCGAGGAACAGGGCCCGCCCGACCAGGTGCTCGCCAACCCGCGATCGGACCGCTGCCGGCAGTTCCTGGCGCGCAACCTTTGACGCTCGAAGACAATAACCAATCAACAGCCAAGAAGCCCGCGACGAAAGTCGCCGAACAGGAGACGGTATCGTGAACAAGACCCTCGCAAGCATCGCGGCCGGCATGGCCCTTTTCGCCGCCGCCAGCGTCGTCGAGGCCCCCGCCGCCCACGCCCAGACCAAGGTCCGCATCGCCACCGAAGGCGCCTATCTCCCCTGGAACGGCATGGACGCGTCCGGCAAGCTGATCGGCTTCGAGATCGACCTGTCGGCCGAGCTTTGCAAGCGCATCGGCGCCACCTGCGAGGTGATGGCCCAGGATTGGGACGGCATCATCCCCGGCCTCCAGTCGCGGAAGTACGACCTGATCATGGCCGGCATGTCGATCACGGACGAGCGCAAGCAGGTGATCTCCTTCGCCGGCCCCTACGCCACCGAGCCGACCGTCTTCGCCGCGATGAAGGGCAGCCCGCTGCTGGCGCTCAACCTGCCGACGACATCCGTCGACATGTCCGAGATCTCGCCGGACGAGCAAAAGCTGATCGACCAGAGCGCCGCCGCCGTCAAGGGCAAGACCGTCGGCGTCCAGGTCTCCACCATCCAGCAGAACATGGTCGAGCAGCTGATGCCCGGCGTCGAGGTCAGGGCCTATGACAAGGTCGACAACATGGGTCTCGACCTGGTGTCGGGCCGGATCGACGCCATCGTCGCCGACCGCTCCGCGATCGAGGGCCTGATCAAGGCCGGCGAGCAGAACAAGGACATCACCAAGTTCGGCCCGGCCTTCTCGCGCGGCGTGCTGGGCGAGGGCGTCGGCATCGGCCTCCGCAAGGCCGACACGGAACTCCAGGGCAAGCTGGACAAGGCGATCAAGGACGCCACCGCCGACGGCACGATCACCAAGCTCTCGACCCAGTGGTTCGGCTACGACACCTCCATCAAGTGATCCGGCATGCTTGAGCTGCTCGCCTGGGGCGACACCGGCTGGGGCGACGAGTTGGTGCGCGGCACGCTGATGACGCTGGCGGTGGCCGTGTGCTCCTTCGCGCTGGGCCAGGTGTTCGGCACGCTGGGAGCCTCGGCAAAGCTCAACGGCGGCATCGTCACGCGGGCGCTGGCCGAGATCTACACGACGGTGGTGCGCGGCGTGCCGGAACTGCTGGTGATCTACCTGCTGTTCTTCGGCACCGGCAACGCGATCATGGGTGTAGCCTCGCTGTTCGGCTACACCGGCTACATCGAGGTCAACGCCTTCACGATCGGCACGCTGTCGGTCGGCCTGATCTCGGGCGCCTATTCGACCGAGGTGATCCGGGGCGCCATCCAGGCGGTGCCGTTCGGCCAGATCGAGGCCGGACGCGCCTTGGGCATGTCCAGGGCGCGGATCCTCTTCCGCATCCTGCTGCCCCAGACGCTGCGCTACGCCCTGCCGGGTCTGGGCAACGTCTGGCAGCTCACGCTCAAGGACACGGCGCTGATCTCGGTCACGGCGCTGGCGGAGCTGATGCGCTCCGCCCAGGTCGCGGCCGGCGTCACCCGCGACCCATTCCTGTTCTACGCGGTCGCGGCGGTGCTCTATCTGGTGCTGACCTCGATCTCGACCTACGCGTTCGACCGCGCCGAACGCCACTCCAACCGCGGCGTCAGGCGGGCCTGAGATCATGAACCTGTCGATCATGTGGGACGCCGTGCCGAAGCTGCTGGCCGGCGTGCCAGTCACCCTGCAACTGGTCGGACTGGCGCTGCTGTTCGGTTTCGCGCTGGCGGCCGGTGTGGCGTGGATGCGGCTGTCGGCCAGCAAGCTCCTGTCGAGGATCGCCGCCGGCTACGTCTTCGTCTTCCGCGGCACGCCGCTGCTGGTCCAGATCTTCCTGATCTATTACGGGCTGGGCCAGTTCCAGGCGGTGCGCGCCAGCATCTTCTGGGACATCCTGCGCGAGCCGTACTGGTGCGGTGTCATCGCGCTGACGCTCAACACCGCCGCCTATACCAGCGAGATGATCCGGGGCGGCGTGCAGTCGGTGCCGCATGGCCAGATCGAGGCGGCGCGCGCCTGCGGGTTCTCGAGGCTGATGGTGTTCCGGCGCATCGTGGCGCCGATCGCGGTCCGGCAGGCCCTGCCGGCCTATGGCAACGAGATCATCCTGATGGTCAAGGCCAGCTCGCTCGCCAGCACCATCACCCTGCTGGAGATCACCGGCATCGCGCGCCGGATCATCTCGCAGAGCTTCGCCGTGTTCGAGGTCTTCATCGTGGCGGGCGCCATCTACCTGTTGATCAACTTCCTGATCACCCGCCTGATCCGCTACGCCGAGTGGCGGGTCACTCCGCACCTGCGGCGTCCCGCCTAAGGTCTTTCCCCTGGAGGAATCACTCCCGGACGGGTATCGCGTGATCGTCGTCGGCGGCGTCGGTGGCGTGGCCCGCCTTGGGCTTGGCCTTTTCGCCGGCGCTGGGCGGCGTGTCCTCGCCCAAGGCGTCGTCGATGCCCATGAAGGCTTCGAGATCGTGGTAGCTCAGCATCTGGTGCTCCCCGGCGTTCGGTGATGAGGCGTGTCATGGACCAGGGTGGCTGACGATTGTTTAAATTGTCACACCACCCGGGTCACCGCGGCGATCGGTCAGGTCCCACGTTCCTCCCGCACCGCAAACAACAACACGAAACCCAACAAGAGCAATAGCACGATGGTTGCCATTCCCGCCCGTTGACTTTGAAACGATTCGGTGGCCCACGCCAGGAGAAGGGGCCCCACGAACGAGACCGCCCGGCCGGATAACGCGTAAAGGCCGAACATCTCCGTCTCCATCCCCGAAGGCGCCAGCTTGGCCATCATGGTGCGCCCGGCCGCCTGCGCCGGTCCGACGAAGACCCCCAGCCCCAGCGCGAGGATCCAGAAGGCCTGTTGAGACTCGGCGAACAGCAGTGGGATGCCAAAGCCGATCAGCCCGACCAGACAGCCCAGGATCGTCCGCTTCGGCCCGATCCAATCGTCGATCCAGGCGAAGCCGAAGGCGCCCGCCGCCGAGGTGACGTTGAGCGCGATCGCGAACATCACGATCTGGTCGAAGCCCATTCCGAAGGTCCCGGCGGCGTAGATGCCGCCGAACGCGAACAGCGTGTTCAGCCCGTCGCGGTAGAGCGCGCTGGCGACCAGCCAGCGCGCGACATTGCCGTACCGGCGGATCTGGCGGAGCGTCTCGATCAGCGCCTTGATCCCGTCGCGCACGGCGGCGCCGATCGAAACCCCGGTGCCGGCCTGGTCCGGCGTCACCAGGAACAGCGGCAAGGAGAAGACGCCGTACCACAGCGCCACCAGCAAGGCCGTCGCCCGCACATTGGCCTGCTCCCCCGTGCCGAGCAGGCCGAACAGGGGTGTCTCGGTCTGGACCAGTCCGAACAGCGAGATCACCAGGCAGCCCAGCCCGCCGACATAGCCCAGCCCCCAGCCCCAGCCCGACACCCGGCCGGTGTGGCCGGGCGGCGCCAGCCCCGGCAACATGGCGTTGTAGAAGACGTTCGCCAGCTCGAAGGTGACATTGGTCAGCCCGACCAGCACCAGCGCCAGCATCACCGACGACGGATCCGGCTTGACGAACCACAGCAGCGCCGTGCCCGCGACGGTCAGGGCGGTGAACAGGGCCAGCCACGGCTTCCGCCGCCCGCCCCGGTCGGCGATGGCGCCCAGCACCGGGCTCAGCACGGCCACCGCCAGACCGGACAGCGCCACCGCCCGGCCCCATTGGGCGGTCCCGGCGACCTCCGAATCGGCGACCGCGCGGGTGAAGTAGACGCTGAAGATGAAGGTGCCGATGACCGTGTTGTAGGCCGACATGGCCCAGTCATAGAGGCACCAGGAGAGGATCCCCCCACGCCGTCCCGCCAAAATCCGTTCCGCCAACACCCGCTCCGATCCGCCGTTCGAAGCGCCGGAAAGGTCAGCGCTTCAGGATGGCGCCCAGGATACCCCGCGCGACCTGCCGGCCAAACTGTGTTCCGAAGCTGCGGAGCGCGCTGCTGACCATCGCCTCCGCCGGTGTCTGGCGGGGAGCGGCCGCCCTGGGCGCGCGCGGCGCCCTGGAAGCGGCCGTCTTCGCCGCCACGGGCTCCACGACCGGCCGTTCCGCCCGCTCGCGCAGGTGCTCATAGGCCGATTGCCGGTCGATCGGGTGATCGTAGCGGCCCTTGACCGGGCTCGCCCCCAGCAGGGCCGCCCGCTCCGCCGCCGTGATCGGACCCAGCCGGGAGCCGGGCGGGGCCATCATCACCCGGTCGACCACCGACGGGATACCCTTCGCCTCCAGCAGCGAAACCAGCGCCTCGCCGACAGCCAGTTCCTGGATCGCGGTCGCCGCGTTGAACTTGGGATTGGCCCGGAAGGTCTCGGCCGCCGCCTTGACCGCCCGCTGGTCCTTGGGCGTGAAGGCGCGCAGAGCGTGCTGGACGCGGTTGCCAAGCTGGCCCAGCACATCCTCCGGTATGTCCATCGGGTTCTGGCTGATGAAATAGACGCCGACGCCCTTGGACCGGATCAGCCGGACCACCTGTTCCACCTTGTCGATCAGCGCCTTGGGCGCGTCGTCGAACAGCAGGTGCGCCTCGTCGAAGAAGAAGACCAGCTTCGGCTTGGGCAGGTCGCCGGCCTCGGGCAGTTCCTCGAACAGTTCCGACAGCAGCCACAGCAGGAACGTCGCGTAGAGCCGGGGCGAGCGCATCAGCTTGTCGGCGGCCAGCAGGTTGACGATGCCGCGCCCGTCCGGCGTCACCCGCATCAGGTCGGCCAAGTCCAGGGCCGGCTCTCCGAAGAACCGCTCGGCGCCCTGTTGCTCCAGCACCAGCAACTGGCGCTGGATGGCGCCGACCGAGGCCTTGCTGACCGTGCCGTAGCGCGGCCCGAAGGTCGCCGCGTTGTCGGCGACATGACTCAGCATGGCCCGCAGGTCCTTCAGGTCGAGCAGCAGTAGCCCCTCGTCGTCGGCGACCTTGAAGGTCAGGTTCAGCACGCCTTCCTGGACGTCGTTCAACTCCAGCAGCCGGCTGAGCAGCAGCGGTCCCATCTCCGAGATCGTGGCTCGGATGGGATGCCCTTGCTCGCCGAACACGTCCCAGGCCACCGTCGGGCTGCCCTCGCGGACCGGGTTGTCCAAACCGAGCAGGGCGGCCCGCTCGGCGATCTTGGGATTGTCGCCGCCCGCTTGGGAGATGCCGGCGAGATCGCCCTTGATGTCCGCCAGGAAGACAGGGACCCCGGCCCGGGAGAACCCCTCCGCCAGCACCTGGAGCGACACCGTCTTGCCGGTGCCGGTGGCGCCCGCGATCAGCCCATGCCGGTTGGCGTATCTCAGCGCCAGGACCTGCGGCGCCTCGCCCTTCCCCACGAAGATTCCCTCGCTCGCGGTCATGCCGCCGCTCCTTCTCCTTGGATGTCCGATCGGATTAGAATGCCAGGAGAGCGGGACAGCCGCATACTCTTGTGGGACGCATATGGGAAAATCCGCACCGAAGAGCCAGCCGGGCCACTGACACCGGATGCTTCCCATACTCCCGGCATATCGAAATTGAGGGGCGCGATATCGGATCACATATTCATGTGAACGGTGAAGCTGGCCATGCTGAAAAACACGACATTCAACCTACCGGACGATCTGGTGGCGCCGGCCAAATCCTATGCCGCGACCTATGGGACACCCATGACCGCGATCGTCCGTAAGCATCTGGAGGCCCCGACCTCGGATGGCTCGCGCGCCGGTGCCGATGCCCCCTTGCTGGCTTACTCCCGCGGTCGCTTGTCCAGGAGGGAGGCGATCCGGCTCCTGGGGTTGCGTGATCACGCCGAACTGCTTGTCGCCTTGGGAGACGCCGATCTGCCAATGCCCCTATCAACGCCTCATGAGATCGAAAATCAGGCGAGCTTGTTCGCCAAACTCCGGAAACAATCTTGAAGTCGATCCCGCTCAACCTTAGGTTGGGTAAAGCGAAGCGTCACCCGACAAGCAGGCGAGTTGGTGTCGGGTGCCGCTTCGCTTTACCCGACCTACAGCCGCTATTCCGCTAGCTTGTTTCCTCATGGCGAAGTCACCGCCAGGCGGCGGCTGGTTCGGTTGACACCAAACATCCGACCCCGCCCCGCACCGAGTCGTTGACTCCCCCTCCCTCCCCGATGCTATTTTCCGCCGTCGCACGGGCGAAACGCGTCCGGTGCGCCCATATGCGTTTGTGCGTCTCCAAGTAACGAAGATAGACACGGGTTTGGCAGGGTTCGGCTTTTGACCAAGAAGAAATTGTTCATCAAGACCTGGGGCTGTCAGATGAACGTCTATGACAGCGCCCGCATGGCCGATGTCCTGGCACCCTTGGGCTATCGGCCGGTCGAGGCTCCCGAGGGAGCCGACATGGTCATCCTGAACACGTGCCACATCCGCGAGAAGGCGTCCGAGAAGGTTTTCTCCGAATTGGGGCGCCTGCGCCAGGAGAAGAACAGGCAGGCCGCCGACGAGGATGGCCGCCGCATGATCATCGCCGTCGCCGGCTGCGTCGCCCAGGCCGAGGGCGAGGAGATCATGGCCCGGGCGCCCTTCGTCGACATGGTGTTCGGCCCGCAAACCTATCACCAGCTTCCCGAGATGGTCGCGCGCGCCAGCCGCGCCGCCGGGGAACGGGTGCTGAACACCGATTTCCCGATCGAGAGCAAGTTCGACCACCTGCCCGGCGAGAGCGCCAGCGCCGGCGTTTCCACATTCCTCTCGGTCCAGGAGGGTTGCGACAAGTTCTGTACCTTCTGTGTCGTGCCCTACACCCGCGGCGCGGAGTTCTCCCGCCCGGCCGCCCAGATCATCGCCGAGGCCCGCCGCATGGTGGCGGGCGGCACGCGCGAGATCACGCTGCTTGGCCAGAACGTCAACGCATTTCATGGCGAGGGACGGGGCGGCGTGACCTGGGGTCTCGCCCGGCTGATCCGCGAACTGGCGGAGATCGACGGGCTGGAGCGCATCCGCTACACCACGTCCCACCCGCGCGACATGGACGACGACCTGATCGCCGCCCATGGCGAGGTGCCGCAGCTGATGCCCTTCGTCCACCTGCCGGTCCAGAGCGGGTCCGACCGCATCCTGGCGGCGATGAACCGCAAGCACACCGCCGATGATTACCGCCGCGTGATCGACAGGATGCGCGCGGCTCGGCACGATCTGGCGCTGTCGTCCGACTTCATCGTGGGCTTCCCCGGCGAGCGGGACGCCGACTTCGCGGAAACGCTGCGGCTGGTCACCGATATCGGCTATGCCCAGGCCTATTCGTTCAAGTACAGCGCCCGGCCGGGCACGCCGGCGGCGGGGCTCGGCGACGCCCAGGTTCCCGAGGACGTCAAGGACGACAGGCTGGCGACGCTCCAAAACCTGCTCAACGCCCAGCAGGTCTCCTTCAACGAGGCCTGCGTCGGAACCGTGTTGCCGGTGTTGCTGGACAAGACCGGCCGCAGGCCCGGCCAGCTGATGGGGCGTAGCCCTTTCATGCAATCCGTGCCGGTCATCGCACCGGGACGTTTGGCCGGAACGGTTGTTGACGTCCGCATCACGGCGGCACGCGCCAACAGCCTCGCCGGCGAGCTTGTCCTGGCCGACGGCCTGACTTCGGCGGCGCCGCCGATCGATTTCCCCACCCCCCCAGCCTGGGAGGCAACCGCTTGACGGGGTCACCCGACCGTCGCATCGACCTGACCTTCGACGACAACCGGCTCTTGCCGCTGCTCTATGGGCAGCATGACAGCCATCTCGCCCGGATCGAGACGCAGCTTGGCGTCTCGCTGATCAGCCGGGGCAACACCCTGACCGTCTCCGGACCTCCCGACGCGTCCGACACCGCCCGAGCCACGCTCGAAGCGCTGTGGGAGCGGCTGAAACGCGGCATGACCGTCGGCACGGCCGAGGTCGACGCGGCGCTGCGCATGGCGACCGGGGTCGGCGACGGCGCCGCCCGCGACCTCGCCATGCAGGCGATCGCCCGGCCCGACTTCAACGTCAAGACCAAGCGCCGCTCGATCTCGCCGCGCTCCCCGACGCAGGCCGCCTATATCCAGGCGTTGCAGGAGAACGAGCTGGTGTTCGGGCTGGGCCCCGCCGGCACCGGCAAGACCTATCTGGCGGTGGCGCAGGCCGTCGTCATGCTGACCACGGGTCAGGTCGACCGGATCGTGCTGTCGCGCCCGGCGGTCGAGGCCGGCGAGCGGCTGGGCTTCCTGCCCGGCGACATGCGCGAGAAGATCGATCCCTACCTGCGGCCGCTCTACGACGCGCTTTACGACATGCTGCCGGCGGAACAGGTGGCCCGCCGCCTGGGCAATGGCGAGATCGAGATCGCTCCGCTGGCCTTCATGCGCGGTCGGACGCTGGCCAACGCCTATGTCATCCTGGACGAGGCGCAGAACACCACGCCGATGCAGATGAAGATGTTCCTGACCCGGTTGGGCGAGAACGGCCGCATGGCGGTGACCGGCGACATCAGCCAGATCGACCTGCCCAGCGGCACCCGGTCCGGGCTGAAGGACGCGATCGAGATCCTCCAGGGGGTTCCCGGCGTCAGCTTCGTCCATTTCGGCGACGCCGATGTCGTTCGGCATCCGCTGGTCGGCCACATCGTCCGCGCCTATGACCGGCACGACGCCCAGCGCAAGGCCGGCCGCCCGCCTGAGGAGTCCAGGTCCGGCGGTTCCCGGCCCGGCGGCTTCGGGGATGACCACCGGAGATGACCGCCGCGACGCCGCGATCCCTCGACATCGCCGTCAGCCTGGAGGCCGGCGAATGGGACGACCTGTCGTCCGACGGCGCCGAAGGGGTTGAAAGACTGGTGGAAGCCGCGGCCCAGGCCGCCTTCGCCGCGGCGGAGCATCCGGCGGCGCTCCGGGACATGGCCGATGACGCGGTCGCGGAGATGAGCTTGGTATTGGCCGACGACGCCATGGTCCAAACGCTCAACCGCGATTACCGCGGCAAGGACGAGCCCACCAATGTCCTTTCGTTCGCGTCACTGGATGACATCGGGGACAGCGATGATGTCTTGGCGGCGCATCCGGGAATGCCTATACTCATCGGCGACGTGATACTCGCTTGCGAAACCGTGCGTCGCGAAGCCCGCGAACAGGGAAAGCCGGCCGAGGATCATCTGACGCACCTGGTAATTCATGGCGTGCTCCATCTTCTCGGTTATGACCACGAAACCGATCTTGACGCCGACCGCATGGAACGACTGGAAACCAGTATCCTCGCTGGCATGGGCATCGCCGATCCCTATGCCGGCTCGTCCCCCCGATCCGATTCCCCGGACCCGGATGACGGCGCGGCTGGCGCCTCCACACCCCAAACCATATGGCGATGACAGACATATCCGGCAGTAGGACGCCCCGTGAAGACGGGGCCGACGAGCATAATTCCTTCACCGGCCAATTCCGCGGCTGGCTTAGGACCATCCTGGGGGGCCGCGGCGACACGACGCTGCGCGACACCATCGAGGAACTGATCGAGGAACGACGCGAGGTCGAGGGATCGATCGCCGCCGACGAGCGGGTGCTCCTCGCGAATATCCTCAAGCTGCATGAGCGCACCGTGGTCGACACCATGGTGCCGCGCGCCGACATCGTGGCGGTCGATGTCGAGACGACGCTGCCCGAATTGATCGAGCGCATGTCGCGGGAGGCCCATTCCCGCATGCCGGTCTACCGGGAAACCTTGGACGACGTCGTCGGCATGGTCCACATCAAGGACGTGCTGGCCTGCGTCGGCAAGCAGACGCCCTTCCATCTCAAGGACATCGCCCGCGACGTGGTGATCGTGGCGCCCAGCATGCCGGTCCTCGACCTGCTGCTCCAGATGCGCCAGTCGCGCCAGCATCTGGCCCTGGTCGTCGACGAGTTCGGCGGCATCGACGGCCTCGTGACGATCGAGGATCTGGTCGAGGAGATCGTCGGCGAGATCGAGGACGAGCACGACGAACTGGAGGCGCCGATGGTCGTGGTCCGGCCCGACGGTACCCTGCTCGCCGACGCGCGGCTGCCGATCGACGATTTCCTCAGCCGCGTCGGCCCCGTGCTGGACGACGACGAGCGCGAGGATTTCGATACGCTGGGCGGTCTGGTGTTCAACCTGGCCGGTCGCGTCCCGAGCCGTGGCGAACTTCTCAAGCATCCCTCGGGCATCGAGTTCGAGGTGATCGACGCCGATCCCCGGCGCATCAAGCGCCTGCGGATCCGCAACCTGCCGGAACCCGTCACGATCCATGCCTAACCAACATCATGGCTGACGCCTCCCCGCGCCCGACAGGCGCGGGCGGCGGTTTCGCCGACGGTCACGCCGCGCGCATCGCCGCGCGGCTGATGGCCTTGACCGGATGGCGCCGCCATCTGACCGCCGCCCTGCTCGGCGGTCTGGCGACCTTCGCCCTGCCACCCGCCTATGCCGTGCCGGTGCTGCTGCTGGCCTTCCCCGGACTGCTCTGGCTGCTCGACGGCGCCGCCACCAAGCGATCGGCCTTCCTCATCGGCTGGTGGTTCGGCTTCGGGCACTTCCTGCTCGGGCTCTACTGGATCTCCTTCGCGCTGCTGACGGACATCGCCCGCTTCTGGTGGATGATGCCTTTCGCCGCGGCTGGCCTGCCGGCGCTCCTGGCGATCTTCATCGGCGCCGCGACCCTGTGTCTCCATGTCCTGGCGCGCCGCTTGGCCCTGCGCGGCCTCGCCCGCGTCCTGGCCCTCGCCATGCTGTGGACGGTGGCGGAATACCTGCGCGGCCATGTGCTGACCGGCTTTCCCTGGAACCTGATCGGCTATTCGTGGGTGGGCTTCCCGCCGGTGCTGCAGAGCGTCGCGGTGATCGGCACCTATGGCCTCGGTTTGGTCACCGTCGCTGTCGCCGGACTACCGGCCCTGCTGGGCGACCGTTCCGAGTCGCGGCGCCGCGCGATGGGATCCATCGCCGCCGGCCTCCTGCTGGTCGCCCTGATCGGCGCCGCCGGGTGGGTCAGATTGTCACAAAGCGACGGACCGACGGTTCCCGGCGTCACGCTGCGGATCGTCCAGCCCAACATCGCGCAGACCCTGAAATGGAACCCAGCCGAGCGGGCGCGCAACTTCGAACGGTTGCTGGAACTGACCGCCGAACCACCGGCGCCGGGCGCGCATTCCTCCACCCAGCTGGCCTCCACCCAAGTGACCCCCACCCATGTGATCTGGCCGGAGACGGCGGTGCCGTTCTTCCTGGAACGCGACGCCGCCGCCCGGCAGGCGATCGGTTCGGTGACCCCCTCCGGAGGGGCAGTCATCACCGGCGCGCCGCGCGTGCGGACCGAGACCGATGGGACCAACCGTTTCTGGAACAGCCTGCACGCCGTCGACGGCAGCGGGGCCCTGCTCGCCAGCTACGACAAGTTCCACCTGGTACCCTTCGGCGAGTACATGCCGCTGCGGGGCATCCTGCCCGTCGCCTCGATCGCGGCGGGCGCCACCGACTTCTCCGCCGGGCCAGGACCGGCGACGCTGGAGATCCCCGGACTTCCGCCGTTCAGTCCGCTGATCTGCTACGAGGTGATATTCCCCGCCCGGGTCAAGGACGCCAGCCGGCGGCCCGACTGGCTGCTCAACGTCACCAACGACGCCTGGTACGGCATCAGCGCCGGCCCGCACCAGCACTTCGCCATCGCCCAGGCGCGCGCCGCCGAGGAAGGACTACCTCTGGTGAGGGCGGCCAATACCGGGATATCGGGGGTGATCGATGGTTATGGCCGCCCGACCGCATATCTCGAGTTGGGTTCCCGCGGCGTTGTTGACGCCGCATTGCCGAAAGCGCTGGACAACACCCCCTATGGTCGCATGGGCGATTTGATTTTGGTGGTACTTCTTATGAGTTTCGGGGTCGGCACAACCATCGCTCGACAGACCGCTTGAATGTCGCACATATTTTCGTATGCGCGTGCACAAGAATACGGTAATACGTACTATTGAATGCATACACGTGCATGCTTAGTTAGACGACGAACATTCAACAGGGATGCGAAGCCATGCAACCACAGACACGAGGCCGGCGTGGAACCGGTGGCCGCCCCAAGACCGGCAAGCCGAATCCGATAGACGTCCACGTCGGATCACGGGTGAGACTTCGCCGCACGCTTCTCGGCATGAGCCAGGAGAAGCTGGGCGAGGCGATCGGCCTGACGTTCCAGCAGGTGCAGAAATACGAGCGTGGCGCGAACCGAATCGGTGCCAGTCGCCTGTTCGATCTCAGCCGCGTCCTGGATGTGCCCGTTTCCTTCTTCTTCGACGACATGCCGCCCGACGCCGACACCCTGCCGTCCGGCGAACCGTCCGGTGGTGGTTTCGGCGAGGAGAAGTCCAGCGCGTTCGAGCCCGATCCCATGGCCAAGCGGGAAACCTTGGAGCTGGTGCGCGCCTACTATCGGATCGCCGATCCGCAGGTCCGCAAGCGCCTGTTCGAATTGACCAAGTCGATCGCCAACGCCGCCAACGCCCCCACCACCGACGGGGACTGATCCGGTGGGCATGGGCTGAACCGCCTTCATCAGCGGTTCCAGCCGGCCCCGCTGCGGTCCGTCGGCGATATCCCCATTCGAGCCGCCAGAGGTCTCGAACGCGCTGTCATAAGATTGCTAAACAACCTCCGCAAGGTAGCCGCGCGAGGTAGTCACGCCGCGTGTTCCGGATCAAGTCGCTTGACCAGGGTTGTTCGGGTTGCGAAAAGAGTAATCTGGCCCGCCACACCTGGGAAGGGCCGATTATCTTCGTATGTCATCAATCCGCAACGCGCCGAGGCTACCCGTGGCTCAACGCAACTACGTCTTCACCAGTGAATCAGTTTCCGAGGGCCATCCCGACAAGGTCTGTGACCGCATCTCCGACGCCATCGTGGACTTGTTCCTGGGCCATGACCCTTACGCCCGCGTTGCGGTCGAGACCTTGGCCACCACCAACCAGATCGTGCTGGCGGGTGAGGTCCGGGGGCCGGAGTCGATCACTCCCGACCTGATGGAGAGCGTGGCCCGCCACGCCATCAAGGACATCGGCTACGAGCAGGAAGGCTTCCACTGGGAGAAGGCTGACGTCAAGGTCCTGGTCCACGCCCAGTCGGCCGACATCGCCGTCGGCGTCGACGCCGCCGGCAACAAGGACGAGGGCGCCGGCGACCAGGGCATCATGTTCGGCTACGCCTGCCGCGAGACCGAGGCGCTGATGCCGGCGCCGATTTTCTTCGCCCACGGCATCCTGAAGAGCCTGGCCGAGGCGCGTCATTCCGGCGCCGCCCCGCAGCTGGGCCCCGACGCCAAGAGCCAGGTCAGCCTCGCCTACGAGAATGGCAAGCCGGTGCGCGCGACCTCGGTCGTCGTCTCGACCCAGCACATCGATGGCCTGGACCAGGGCGAGATCCGCGAGATCGTCCGCCCGCACGTCCTCAACGTCCTGCCCGAGGGCTGGATGTGCGAGGATGACTTCTTCTATGTCAATCCGACCGGCCGTTTCGTCATCGGCGGCCCCGATGGCGACGCCGGCCTGACCGGCCGCAAGATCATCGTCGACACCTACGGCGGTGCCGCCCCCCATGGCGGCGGCGCCTTCTCCGGCAAGGACCCGACCAAGGTCGACCGCTCGGCCGCCTACGCCGCGCGCTACCTCGCCAAGAACGTGGTCGCCGCCGATCTGGCCACCCGCTGCACCATCCAGTTGGCTTACGCCATCGGCGTGTCGCGGCCGCTGGCGGTCTACATCGACACCCATGGCACCGGTCAGGTCGACGAGGACAAGCTGTCCAAGGTGCTTCAGGAGATGGTCGACCTGAGCCCGCGCGGCATCCGCGAGCATCTCGGCCTCAACAAGCCGATCTACGCCCGCACGGCGGCCTATGGTCACTTCGGCCGCGCGCCGGAAGCCGATGGCGGGTTCTCGTGGGAGCGCACGGATCTGGTCCCGGGTCTGCGGTCCGCCTTTGCCTGATCGTCCCCCCGGCCCGCGCGAGGACGCGCCCGCCGACCTGCGCGAGAAAGTCTACGGCCGCCGGCGCGGCCGTAGACTAAGGCTCTACAAGACCGATCTGCTTGAGACCATGCTGCCCCGGCTCTCGATCGAGACGCCGGCCAGCGGTTCCAGCCTCGATCCGCTATCGTTGTTCGATGCCGCCCTGTTCGAACGAACAGGGCCGAGCGACGTCTGGCTGGAGATCGGGTTCGGCAGCGGCGAGCATCTCGCCGGTCAGGCCGCGGCCCATCCCGACATCGCCATGATCGGGTGCGAGCCGTTCCAGAACGGCGTCGCCAACCTGCTGGAACACATCGACACCGGCGGACAACGCAACATCCGCATCCTGCCGGACGACGCCCGGCCCTTGCTGGACGCGCTGCCCGACGCTTCGATCGGCCGTTGCTTCGTGCTGTTCCCGGATCCATGGCCGAAGATCCGCCATCACAAGCGCCGCTTCATCGGACCGGAGAACCTGGCCCGCCTGTCGCGCGTGCTCAAGGATGGGGCGGAGCTGCGGATGGCGAGCGACGTGATGGGCGTCGCCATGTGGATGCTGGAGCATGCCTGGAGCCACCCGGATTTCGAGTGGATCGCCCGCGCCGCCGAGGACTGGCGTCGGCGCCCGGCCGATTGGCCGCAGTCCCGCTACGAACAGAAGGGCATCGAGGCCGGCCGCAAGCCGGTCTTCCTCCGCTTCCGGCGCAAACCTCGGAGCTGACTGCCGGGCCGGCCCCTTCCGGCCCGGCTTTCCTCACCATCCCGTTCGGGCCGCGAGTTCGGACCTTGCTGTTATTGTGGAAAATCCTTGCGGCTCGCCGCAACTTCGCTATATTCCCTTTCCGTGATCCCATACGATCCGGTGGTCCCGCCAAACGGGCAAGCGCTGGATCGCATCCGGGTGGGCCACTGGCCCACTTTTTTGTTTTTCGTCTACAGCTTTGTTGAATCGGGCCGCCAAGCCCGGTCATGTCGTCTCAAGTCAGGTGGAATGGACGCAACCGATCGGATACAACAGATCATCGCCCCGTCGGTCGAAGCCATGGGCTACGAGATCGTGCGGGTGCAGGTGTCGGGCACGCAGAAGCCGACCTTGCAGGTGATGGCCGAGCGGAAGGACGAAGCCGCCATGACCGTGGAGGACTGCGCCGACATCAGCAGGGCGGTATCCGCGCTGCTCGATGTCGAGGATCCGATCTCCTCGGCCTATGTTCTCGAAGTCAGCTCGCCGGGGATCGACCGGCCGTTGACCCGACTGAAGGACTTCGAACGGTTCGCCGGTTTCGATGCGCGGGTGGAGACACGGTATCCGCTGGATGGGCGCAAGCGCTTCCGCGGCATCTTGAAGGGCGTCGAGGATGGGGCGGTGCGGATCGATACCGACACCGGTCCGGCCTCCATCCCCTTCGACGCCGTGCAGCGTGCCAAGTTGATCCTGACCGACGCGTTGATCGCCGCCACGGCGGCTCAGCAGTAGCCGGCCTTTTCGCCTCACGTCCGAACGCCTACTCAAACGAACGCCAGGGACTTCTGGAATGGAACTGCTACAAGTAGCCGATGCGGTCGCCCGCGAGAAGAACATCGACCGGGATGAAGTCCTGGAAGCGATGGAGCAGGCGATTCAGAAGGCTGGCCGCTCCAAGTATGGACACGAGCACGATATCCGTGCCCGGATCGACCGGAAGACCGGCGACATCCATTTGATGCGCTATCTGGAAGTGGTCGAGGAGGTCGAGAACGAGGCGACCCAGCTGACCGTTCGCGAAGCCCAGCGCATGAAGAAGGACGCGGCCCTCGGCGAGTTCCTGACCGACGAGCTGCCGCCGATCGATTTCGGCCGCATCGCGGCGCAGACCGCCAAGCAGGTGATCGTCCAGAAGGTGCGCGAGGCGGAACGCCAGCGCCAGTTCAAGGAATACAAGGACCGCATGGGCGAGGTCGTCAACGGCCTGGTCAAGCGGGTCGAGTACGGCAACGTCACCGTCGACCTGGGCCGCGCCGAGGCGATCCTGCGCCGGGACGAGCTGCTGCCGCGCGAACACTTCAAAAACGGCGACCGCGTGCGGGCGTACATCTATGACGTACGGGCCGAGGCGCGCGGTCCGCAGATTTTCCTGTCGCGTACCCACCCGACCTTCATGGCGAAACTGTTCGCCCAGGAAGTGCCGGAGATCTACGACGGCATCATCGAGATCAAGTCGGTCGCCCGCGATCCGGGATCGCGCGCCAAGATCGCCGTGCTCAGCCATGACAGCTCGATCGACCCGGTCGGCGCCTGCGTCGGCATGCGCGGCAGCCGCGTCCAGGCCGTCGTCGGCGAGTTGCAGGGCGAGAAGATCGACATCATTCCCTGGTCGCAGGACCCGGCGACCTTCGTCGTCAACGCGCTGGCCCCGGCCGAAGTCGCCAAGGTGGTGATGGACGAGGAGAGCAAGCGCATTGAAGTCGTGGTTCCGGATGACCAATTGAGTCTGGCGATCGGACGCCGCGGTCAGAACGTGCGGCTCGCCAGCCAGTTGACCGGCTGGGACATCGACATCATGACCGAGAACGAGGAGTCGGAGCGGCGCTCGGAAGAGTTCAAGACCCGCTCGCAGCTCTTCATCGACGCCCTGGACGTGGACGACGTGATCGCCCACCTGCTGGTCGCCGAGGGCTTCTCGTCGGTCGAGGAGATCGCCTTCGCCGAAACCCACGAACTGGCCGAGATCGAGGGCTTCGACGAGGATGTCGCCGAGGAGCTTCGTGAACGCGCCCGCAACTTCCTCGATCAGCGGAACACCGAAATGACCGAACGTCGCCAGGAATTGGGTGTCGCCGACGAGATCGCGGAGATCGAGGGCCTGAGCCCCGTCATGCTGGTCAAGCTCGGCGAGAACGGCGTCAAGACGCTGGACGACTTGGCCGACCTCGCCGGCGACGAGTTGCGCGAGATCGTCGGCAAGGACGCCATGGGCCTGGACGACGCCAACGCGATCATCATGGCCGCCCGCGCCCACTGGTTCACCGAGGATGGTGCGCCGGCCGCCGGTGCGGTGACGACCCAAACGGAACAAGCCGGGACCGAGTAGCGCCGCGAGGCGCCCCGGCGATACCCAATCCCCGAAGGTTCCAGCCCGTTGGAGCCTTCAAGCCTTTCCAAGCCAAGGACCGACCCTGCAACGGATGACCTCACTGAACGCCCACCACACCCCGCCCCCGGAGATGGCTCCCCCGCCCGAAGCGCTCGAGCCCGCACGGCTCGTGTCCGATGGGGCCGAGCTGGAGCCTCTCGAGGAGGAGGCCATCGGTGGCCGGCGCAGCCCCCTGCGGCGCTGCATCGTCACCGGTGCCGTGGCCGACCGGGAGGGCATGATCCGGTTCGCGGTCGCCCCCGACGGTTCGGTCGTGCCGGACCTCGAAGGGACGCTGCCGGGCCGGGGGCTTTGGGTCACGGCGGATCGGGACATCCTGGCCACCGCGGTCTCGAAGAACCGGTTCGCCAAATCCGCCCGCCGCAAGACCAAGGCGGATCCCGGGCTCGTGGCATTGGTGGAAAAGCTGCTCAAGCGGCGTTGCCTCGACATGATCGGCCTTGGCCGTCGTGGCGGGGTGGCGATCGCGGGGTTCGAGAAAGTCCGGGAGTCGCTGCGGAACGGCAAGGCGGGCGCGTTGCTCGCCGCCTCCGACGGCTCCGAGGACGGACGTGGCAAGCTGAGGGGCTTGGCCGGGGACGCGCCGATCGTCGACTTGTTCGACGCGGCCGAACTCGGGCACGCCTTCGGCCGGGATCACGTGGTTCATGCGATGCTGGCGCCCGGTCGGATGGCCGCGCGCTTCCTGCTCGAGTGTCGGCGGTATGCGGCGCTCAGGCGGGGTATCCCGAGTGACGGTAATTGCGGTCCGGCATCGGCCGGCCGGGCAACAGATTTAACGACGAGCTAGTCGGACACAGATGACTGACAGTAACGACCAGGACCGCAAAAAAGTTTTGAGCCTCTCCGGCAAGGGCAAGCTCGAGCTGAAGACCAAACCCGCCGACCCCGCGTCGGTCCGGCAAAGCTTTTCCCATGGCCGGTCGAAGACCGTGACCGTCGAGGTCAAGCGCAAGCGGACCATCGAGAAGGGCGCCGCACCCGGCGTGGCCGACGGCGGCGCCGCCGCGCGCCGGGCCGCCGAGGGTCTGCCCCTCAAGGGCTCGCCCGGTGGCAGGGGACCGCGCGGCCAGCCCGCCGTCCGCCAGCTCACCAAGGAGGAGCGGGAATCGCGCCTCCGCGCCCTCCAGAGCGCCGCCAAGCGTTCGGACGAGGAGCGCAGGCAGCTCGAGGCCGAGCTCGCCGAATCCGCCCTGATCGAGGAGACCATCCTCGTCGAGGAGCCGGTCGAGGAGCCCCAGCTCGACGCCGAGGCCCTGCGCCGGCGTGAGATGGACGAGCTGAAGCGCATCCAGGACGAGGAGCGCGCGGTGGCCGAGGAGGCCGAGCGCCGCCGTCAGGAGGAGGAGGCCAAGCGCAAGGAGGCGGAAGCCGCCAGGCGTCCCGCCACCAAGTCCCCGGGCCGCTCCGACGACGAGGCTCCCGCCGCCCGTTCCGGCGACGACGACCGCCGCCGTCCCGCCACCACGACGCCGCGCGCCGCCGAGACCACGGTCGGCAAGCCGGTGGGCGTGGTCGCCCGCGCCGATGACGACGAGGACGACCGCGGCCGCCGCAAGGTCGGTCCGGGCGCTGGCGGCGGTGCCGCCAAGGCTCCGGCCAAGGCCCCGGCCGCGCCCAAGGGCAAGGCCGGCGATCGCCGCCGCGGCAGCGCCAAGATGACCGTCACCCAGGCGCTGAGCGGCGACGAGTCCGAGCGGACGCGCAGCATGGCCGCCCTTCGCCGGGCCCGTGAGCGCGAGAAGCAGCGCCTCAACAGCCGCCAAGAGATCCAGAAGATCACCCGCGACGTGGTTGTGCCGGAAGTCATCACCGTCCAGGAGCTCGCCAACCGCATGGCCGAGCGGGGCGCCGACGTGATCAAGTCGCTGATGCGCATGGGCGTCATGGCGACGATCAACCAGACCATCGACGCCGACACGGCGGAGCTGGTCGTGGCCGAGTTCGGCCACCGGATGCGCCGCGTCTCGGAATCGGATGTCGAGGTCGGCCTCAAGGGCGACCAGGACATCGACGAGGATCTGATCGCCCGGGCCCCCGTGGTCACGGTCATGGGTCACGTCGACCACGGCAAGACCTCGCTGCTGGACGCCCTGCGCTCCACCGACGTCGCCAGCCGCGAGGCCGGCGGCATCACGCAGCACATCGGCGCCTATCAGGTCCAGCTCGGCTCCGGCGGCAAGATCACCTTCATCGACACCCCCGGCCACGCCGCCTTCACCGAGATGCGGGCGCGCGGCGCCAACGTCACGGACGTGGTGGTGCTGGTCGTGGCCGCCGATGACGGCATCATGCCGCAGACGATCGAGGCCATCCACCACGCCAAGGCGGCGCAGGTTCCGATCATCGTCGCGATCAACAAGTGCGACCTGCCCGACGCGAACCCCGACCGGGTCCGCCAGGAGCTGCTGCAGCACGAGCTGGTCGTCGAGGAGATGGGCGGCGACGTGCTGGCGGTCGAGGTTTCGGCCAAGACCCGCCAGGGCCTCGACAAGATCGAGGAGGCCATCCTGCTCCAGGCCGAGATCCTGGAACTGCGGGCCAATCCGAACCGCGCCGCCGAGGGCGTCGTGATCGAGGCCAAGCTCGAGCGGGGCCGCGGTTCGGTCGCGACCGTGCTGGTCCAGCGCGGCACGCTGCGGGTCGGCGACATCTTCGTCGCCGGCGCCGAGTGGGGCCGCGTGCGCGCCCTGGTCAACGACCGCGGCGCCAGCACCGACACGGCCGGCCCGGCCGAGCCGATCGAGGTGCTGGGTCTCAACGGCACCCCGATGGCCGGCGACGAGTTCGCCGTCGTCGAGACCGAGGCCCGGGCCCGCGAGATCACCGAGTTCCGCCAGCGCAAGAAGCGCGAGGCGGTCGCGGCGGCCGGTTCGCGTGGCACCCTGGAGCAGATGTTCACCCGCATCCAGGCCGGCGAGGCGAAGGAACTGCCGATCGTCATCAAGGGCGACGTGCAGGGTTCGATCGAGGCGATCAGCGGCGCTCTGGAGCGCCTGACCAGCGCCAACACGGAAGTGAAGGTGCGGGTGCTCCACAGCTCGGTGGGCGCCATCAACGAGTCCGACGTGACCCTGGCGAACGCGTCCAAGGCCATGATCTTCGGCTTCAACGTCCGCGCAAATCCCCAAGCGCGCGAGATGGCCAAGCGCGACGGCATCGAGATCCGCTACTACTCGGTCATCTACGATGTCATCGACGATGTCAGGGCGGCGCTGACCGGCATGCTCTCGCCGATCCTGCGCGAGCGGTTCCTGGGCAACGCCCAGATCCGCGAGGTGTTCAACATCACCAAGGTCGGCAAGGTCGCGGGCTGCATGATTACCGAGGGTGTCGTCAAGCGCGGCGCCGGCGTCCGCCTGCTGCGTGACAACGTGGTCATCCACACCGGCACGCTGAAGACCCTGAAGCGCTTTAAGGACGAGGTCCGCGAGGTGCGCGAGGGTTACGAATGCGGCATGGCGTTCGAGAACTACGACAACATCCTCGCGGGCGACGTGATCGAAGCCTACGAGATGGAGGAAGTGGCGCGGCAGCTCTGATCGGCCGCCGTCGCGGAACAGCCCCGCGGCGCCCTCGGGCGTCGCGGGGCGTTTCCAATTCCGGGATCCGACGCGGTCGGTCCCAGGTAACGAACACCAAGTGATGAACAGGGGCAGGAAGCCCACCGACGGCAAGCGGTTCCCCCGTCGGTACCGATCAGCGCCCTGGGCGCCGCCGGTGAAAGAGGAAATTGACCAATGAACAGCAAGCGCGCGGCACGTGGCCCGTCGCAACGCCAATTGCGGGTTGGCGAGGAGTTGCGCCACGCGCTGGCGGAAGTGCTCCGCCGGGGCGATTTCCGTGATCCCGAGTTGCAGAAACTGAACGTCACCGTCACCGAGGTCCGGATCAGTCCGGATCTCCGCAACGCCACCGCCTTCATCACGCCGCTGGGCGGCGGCGAGACCGACGAGGCCGTCACGGCCCTTCGCCGCGCCTCCGCCTTCTTCCGCGGCCAGATGGCCCGCTCGCTCAAGCTCCGCTACGTCCCCACCCTGTCGTTCGAGGCCGACACCTCGTTCGAATACGCCGACCACATCAACCGTCTGCTCCAGGATCCCGAGGTCGCCCGCGACCTGGGCGCCGCCTCGCTAGACCGCGAGGAGGACGACGAGGACGAGGACGGCGAGGACAGCCACAACGGCGTCCACAACGGCATGAACGGCGCCGACGAGGAGGAGGACGAGGACGACGAGGACGACGACGAGGAACTCGAATACGAGGATGACGACGACCTCGACGACGACGAGGACGATGAGGAGGAGAACGAATACGAGGACGAGGAGGAAGGAGACGCCGACAAGCCGGCCCCGCTGAAATCCGCTTCCTCAAAATCCACTCCCCGGGGTCGAGGCCGCCGTGGCGCGTAAGCGCAAGGGTGTGCCCATCCACGGCTGGCTCGTCATCGACAAGCCGGCCGGTATGACCTCCACGCAAGTCATGTCGCGCGTCCGCCGCCTGCTCAACGCCGAGAAGGCGGGGCACGGCGGCACCCTCGACCCGATCGCCACCGGCGTGCTGCCGATCGCGTTCGGCGAGGCGACCAAGACGGTCGCCTACGCCATGGACGGCGCCAAGACCTACCGCTTCCGGCTCCGCTGGGGCGAGCAGACCACCACCGACGACCTCGAGGGCAGCGTCATCGCCACCCACCCGAAGCGTCCGACCGAGGACGAGATCGAGGTGGCGCTGGAGGCCTTCCAGGGCGAGATCTCCCAGGTTCCGCCGCAGTTCTCGGCCATCAAGGTCGATGGCGAGCGGGCCTACGATCTGGCCCGCGAGGGCGAGGTCTTCGAGCTGGCGGCGAGAATCGTGCGGATCGACGGGTTCCACCTGATCGGCCTGCCCGACGCCGACCACGCCGATTTCGAGGTCGAGTGCGGCAAGGGCACCTACATGCGCAGCCTCGCGCGCGACTTGGCGCTGGCGTTGGGTACCGTCGGGCACATCACGCGCCTGCGGCGGCTCAATGTCGGCTCCTTCACCCTCGAAAAGGCGATTTCGCTGGACGATCTGGCGGCCATGGACCATGTTGCGGCCGTCGAAACACTTCTTCTTCCGATCGAGACGGCGCTGGACGACATCCCGGCGTTCGCCCTGACGGAGGCTGAGGCGCACCGACTGAGACTAGGGCAAACGGTGGCGTTGTTGCGCCGGCAGGATCGCGAAAGGCTGGATGGCCTGGACTACGATCCGTCGGGCGACGGTGCTGTCGTTTTGGCTGTTTCCGGCGGCAAGCCGGTGGCGCTGGCCCGCGTCGAAGGGGCGGAGATCCGCCCGGTGCGAGTGCTGAACCTTTAAGCTCAACCCGATTTGATTGGAGATACCCGATGTCGATCACTCCCGAGCGCAAGCAGGAACTGATCAAGGAATACACGACCGGCGCCAACGACACCGGTTCACCCGAAGTGCAGGTCGCGATCCTGTCCGAGCGCATCCGGAACCTGACCGAGCACCTGCAGACGCACAAGAAGGACTTCCACAGCCGTCGCGGCCTGCTCGTCATGGTCGGCCAGCGCCGCAGCCTGCTGGATTACCTGAAGCGCAAGAAGGTCAGCCGCTACGAGCAGCTGATCCAGCGTCTCGGCCTGCGCCGCTGACGCGCCGATAGCCGCGGATCGCCGATCGGACACCCTCGTTTGCCGATATCAGCCGGGATCGTCGACCCACCGGGCTTCGCGCCGCGAAGTGGGCGTCCGGCTGCGCCACCCTCCGCGGCGCACCTGGTCTCCTCCCGTCCACCGGACCATTTTCGGGGACGGGAGATACCGCCGGGATCATTCCCCGGACCTATTTCATTGATGAGCTTTGCCAGCCGGCCCGGACGCGTTCCCGGTCGGCTTTCGGCCTGTGCTCATGCGGGCCTGTTTTCACGCGGGGTCGAGAACGACTGAGGACCCCGGCCCTTGCCATCCAATCCGGGATGGTTGGGGCGTCGGATGGAAGGAAGAAACAATGTTCAACGTCCACAGAAAAGAAATCGAATGGGGCGGGCGCAAGCTGGTGCTCGAGACCGGTAAGGTCGCGCGTCAGGCCGATGGCGCCGTGATGGCGACGTATGGCGAGACGACGGTGCTCTGCACCGTGGTGGCGGCCAAGTCCCCCAAGCCCGGTATCGATTTCTTTCCGCTGACGGTCAACTACCAGGAGAAGGCGTTCGCCGCCGGCAAGATCCCGGGTGGCTTCTTCAAGCGCGAGGGCCGTCCCTCCGAGAAGGAGACGCTGGTCAGCCGCCTGATCGACCGTCCGATCCGTCCCCTGTTCGCCGATGGTTTCCGCAACGAGACGCAGGTCATCTGCACCGTGCTGAGCCACGACATGGAGAACGATCCCGACATCGTCGCCATGATCGGCACCTCCGCCGCCCTGACCATCTCCGGCATCCCGTTCCTGGGTCCGATCGGCGCCGCCCGCGTCAGCTACCGGAACGGCGAGTACACGCTGAACCCGCTGGTCGACGACGCCGAGGGTGACCTGGACCTGGTGGTCGCCGGCACCGTCGACGGCGTGCTGATGGTCGAGTCCGAGGCCGACGAGCTGTCCGAGGACATCATGCTCGGCGCCGTCATGTTCGGCCATCGCGGTTTCCAGCCCGTCATCAACGCCATCATCGAGCTGGCCGAGCAGTGCGCCAAGGAGCCGTGGGACATGCCCACGTCGCCCTACGACGCCACCGCCATCAAGGCCAAGGTCAAGGCCGCCGTCGGTGAGGACATCACCGCCGCCTACTCGGAAAAGCGCAAGCAGGACCGTCAGACCAAGCTGGGCGCCGCCAAGCAGAAGGCGCTGGAGGCCCTGACCTCCGACGAGATCCCGGCCGAGGCCATCGCGGCGACCTTCAAGGACGTCGAGGCCGACGTGCTGCGCGGCTCGGTGATCGACACCGGCCGCCGCATCGACGGCCGCTCGACCACCGACATCCGCCAGATCGTGGCCGAGGTCGGCATCCTGCCGCGCGCCCATGGTTCCGCCCTGTTCACCCGCGGCGAGACCCAAGCGCTCGTGGTCGCGACACTCGGCACCAGCCAGGACGAGCAGATCATCGACGCGCTGGAAGGCGAGTACCGTGAGAGCTTCATGCTCCACTACAACTTCCCTCCCTACTCGGTCGGCGAGGCGGGCCGCGTCGGCTCCCCCGGCCGCCGAGAGATCGGGCACGGCAAGCTGGCGTGGCGCGCGGTGCGGCCGCTGCTCCCGACCAAGGAGCAGTTCCCCTACACCATGCGGATCGTCTCGGAGATCACCGAGTCCAACGGTTCCTCGTCGATGGCGACCGTCTGCGGCACCTCGCTGGCCCTGATGGACGCCGGCGCTCCCCTGCCCCGCCCAGTCGCCGGCATCGCGATGGGCCTGATCAAGGAGGATCGCGGCTTCGCCGTGCTGTCCGACATCCTCGGCGACGAGGATCACCTGGGCGACATGGACTTCAAGGTGGCCGGCACCGACGCCGGCATCACGGCGCTCCAGATGGACATCAAGATCACCTCGATCACCGAGGAGATCATGCGGGTGGCGCTCGACCAGGCGCGCGGCGGACGGCTGCACATCCTGGGCGAGATGGCCAAGGCGATCGGCGGCGCCCGCGACGCGGTCAACCAGAACGCCCCGCGCATCACGATCATCAACATCCCCAAGGAGAAGATCCGCGACGTGATCGGCTCCGGCGGCAAGGTGATCCGCGAGATCGTCGAGCAGACCGGCGCCAAGATCGACATCGAGGATGACGGCACCGTCAAGGTCGCCGCCGTCGACGCCAAGGCCGGCCAGGCCGCGATCGACTGGATCCGCGGCATCGTCGCCGAGCCGGAGCTGGGCGTCGTCTACACCGGCAAGGTGGTCAAGGTTGTCGACTTCGGCGCCTTCGTCAACTTCTTGGGGTCACGCGACGGTCTGGTCCACATCTCCGAGCTGAAGAACGAGCGCGTCGGCAAAGTCGCCGACGTCGTCAAGCAAGGCGATGAGGTCAAGGTCAAGGTCCTGGGCTTCGACGATCGCGGCAAGGTCAAGCTCTCGATGAAGCAGGTCGACCAGGAGACCGGCGAGGACTTGACCAAGAAGGACGAGTAGGCATCTGGATAGGGCGCCGCCCGGCTTCCAGCCGGGTGGCGCCGTTCCATATGATTGGTGGGAACGTTTCACGGGCTCCGTTTGTTGGATCTGGCTCAAGGTTCAACCCGTGTGCGACGCCCAATCAATTGGGACGCGGAAGGGCTTTCACCCGACCGCGATCCCATTGTTTCAAGCCGAAATCCAGGATCACCCATCCGGGGATGGCGCACGGGACCTGATATTCAGGAGACCGGACTTGCAACCACCCTCCAAAGGCATGGACAACATCGCCGTGTTCAACCACCCGTCGCGGGAGAATCCTTTCCGCAGCGTGGTCGAGGGCAGCCGCATGCCAATAGTCGTCACCGATCCCAATCTCGACGACAATCCCATCGTCTTCGCCAATCAGGCCTTCGTCGACATGACGGGCTACGATCTGGCCGAGATCCTCGGCAACAACTGCCGGTTCCTGCAAGGCCCAGAATCCGATCCGTCCGCGAGACGGCTGATCGTCGAGGCGATCGCCCAGCGGCGCGACGTGAAGGTCGAGATCCTGAATTACCGTAAGAACGGCACCCCATTCTGGAACGAGCTGTACATCAGCCCGATCCACGATGACGACGGCAACCTGCTGTATTTCTTCGGTTCCCAGCTGGATTGCACCCTGCGCCGCCAAGCGGAGTCGCGCATCCGCGACGCCCACGCCCAGTTGGAGCGCCGGGTCGAGGAACGGACCCGCGACCTGGAACAGGCGTTGCGGCACCGCGAGGTCCTGCTCCACGAACTTCAGCACCGCGTCAAGAACAACCTCCAGGTGATGGCCAGCCTGATCAGGTTGCAGGCCAGCCGAAGCGCCGATCCGGTTCAGCGGGCCGGCTTCGACAACCTGCTCCACCGTATCGGCGCGCTGGAACTGATCTACCGCAAGCTCTACACCGGAGAGGCCGGCCCGACCCTGGAATTGGGCGGTTACCTGTCCGAGATCTGCGACACGCTCGCGGCGTTCCACGGCCCCGATCGCGGCATCGTGGTGGAGGCCCGAACCGAGCCCTGCCACGTTCCGCTCGACACCGCGCTACCCGTGGGCCTGATCCTGAACGAGTTGGTCACCAACAGCTTCCGCCACGCCTTCGCCGACCGCGAGGCCGGCACCATCCAGCTCGACCTGCGCCCCTTGGAGCGGGAGCGTTGGGAACTGCGGATCGCCGACGATGGCGTGGGCGCCCAGGGCGGCATGGACTGGGAAACCAACAACAACCTCGGCCTATCGCTGGTCCGGTCGCTCGCCAACCAGATCCAGGCCACGGTGGAGGTCGACGGCGACACGGGCACCCTGTTCACCCTGACCTTCGCGGCCACCGCCGATGGCGCCTCGTCGTCCGGCGCCGTAGCGGTGTAGTTTCAGTACAACAATGCGCAACCGTAGGTCTGGTAGAGCGAAGCGGCACCCGACAAGCAGGCGCGTCAGGAGTGACGTCGGGTGCCGCTTCGCTATAGCCGACCTACGATCCACAGCCTTTAATAGACGATAAAGCTCACACCCGCGCCATGAAATAGCGCCCCGGCCGCACCGAGGGTGGTGGTCGCAGCGCTTCCCACTCTGGCACGCCAAGGTCCTGGTCGCTCACCACCACGCCACCGGGCGCCATCAGGCGCCGCAGGCGGGGTGCCAGGAAAGCCGCCAGCTCGGCGTTGGCCGCGGGATCGCCCGATCCGATGTCGATGTGGGCCAGCGCCGCCGGCGCGCCGATCACCTCCCCGGCCGTGTCCAGCGTCTCGCGCAGGTCGCCCAGCAACAGGCATTCGTCCGGCGGGACGCAGTCGGGATGGGCCGCCACCTGCCGTTCGAAGACATAGATCAACCGCTCGGGAAACAGCATGCGCAGGTGGTCATAGGTCCGGCCATTGCCCAAGCCGAACTCCAGCACCGGCCCCGGAACGTCGCGGATCAACTCCGCGGCCGCGTTGAGACAGTCGCGCTGTGCGCTGACCCGTCTGATGAAACTGTCCAACCGGCTCATGAAGGCCTTCCATTTGAATTCACATCGGGTGGGACGCCGAATGGGCGACGGCCTCGCGCAACTGCCGGGTCGTGTTCTCCAGGCGCTGGGCCAGCACCCGCATGATCTCCACCGCCATCTGCGGAAACTCGGTGACCATGCGGAAGAACAGATCCTTCGAGATGCATAGCGTGGTCATGTCGGTCACGGCGACCACGCTGGCGGTACGCGGCACGTCGCACAGGATGGCGATCTCACCGATGAAGTCATTGCGGCCAACCTTGGCGACCGTCAACGGCCCGTTCGGCGTATCGACCATCACGTCCGCCTCTCCAGCCACGATGATGAACGCGCTGCTGCCCATCTCGTTCTGATGGAACAGCACGTCGCCGGCATGGAACGCGACCCGCTCGCTGGTGAAGGCCAGCAGCTTCAGCTTGCTGGTCTCCACATTGGTGAACATGGGGATCCTGCGCAGCAGTTCGACTTCCTCGGCGAGACTCACGATCACAACTCCTATTCTCGGCGGCTATTCCTTGGCTGGTGCCCGTCCTGTGATGCCTACTTATGCGCTACCGATACGACAGGTCCGTTAACACGGCGTCATTCGGCCGCCAGCAACTCGTGCATGACGGTTCCCGGCTTGTCCAGTTCCTGGTAACTGCCGTGCTCGGCGATCTGCCCGGAACGCAGCACCAGGGTCTGCGCGAAGCGGCGGGCCATGCTCGGCCTATGCAATACCCATACCACTCCCTTGCCCTTCCGCTCCTCCAGGATGGCGTCGTGGATGCGGGTTTGGCTGGCGCCATCCAGGCCGGCGGTCGCCTCGTTGATCACCAGCAGGTCGGGGTTCTTCAGCAAGGCCCGCGCCAGCGCCACCTTCTGCCGCTGGACCCGCGACAGCCGGGAACCCGACACCCCGACATAGTGGTCCAGGCCGATCTCCTGGATCGTCTCGCGCAGCTGAAGCTCGTCGATCACCTGCGCCACCAGCCGTCCGACCTTGCCGCCGGTCTGCGCCTGGCCATAGGCGACCTTACCGAACAGGATGTTGTCCTGAATGGTCGACGCGGTGTTGTAGCGATCCTCCACGAAGAACTCGACGCTCGCCCGCAGGCTGTCGGGCAGGTCGCGGGCGAAGGTGTGGCGCGCCTCCAGCAGCCGCCGCTCCATGCCGTCGTCGATCAAGCCCAACCGATGGCGTGCCGGGATCAGCTTGAACGGCAGCGCCATCATCCGGCGCTTCTCCTCCGGCTTCAGGCTGTCGACGCCGTCCTTGTCGGCCTTGGCGACCATCGGCTGGAAGTCCGGCAGCTCCTCGGAGGAGATGAAGCTGAACTGCTCGAAGAACTGATGGCCGGGCGGCAGGTCGGCGAACAGTTCGATCATCGTGCGGGCAACCTGCACGCCCATGGTCAGGAAATCGCGCGTCAGATCAACCTTCTGGAGCACCTCCAGCACATAGGCGTTCTCGGCCATGGCATCGACCGAGAAGACCGGACCAACCGGGCTGCCGAACAGCAGATTTTCCGCCACCGTGGCGTTGTTGTTGAACCGCTCGGGATGCCAGATCTCCACCAGCGACCGCATCGACGGCTGCGCCAGCTCGGCCCGCAGCGCCGCGCGCGCCTCCAGGATGCGTGTGACCACATCCTCGTTCGTGTCGTTCTCCAGCGTCCCGTTCAGGCCCAGCCGATAGACGTCATCGGCCAGATCGACCATGCCCAGGATCGCCAGTGTCCGCTTCCGCAGGCTCTCGGGGCCATCGCATCCCGCCGAGACATAATCGATCCAGTCCGCGTCCAGCGAGAAGTCGGTGTTGCCCGCCTCCTTCGCCTCCTTCGCCCGCCGCAGCCGCTCGGCGGCGCGGTCGTCCCCTTCCTCCAGCGTCAAGGGCCGGTGGCGGAGCCCATAGTACAGGTTGTCGCGCAGACTGGCGGTGAACATGTAGCTGTTCTGGCCGACATAGGCGATCCGCCGCCCCGTGACGGCCTCGGGCAGGTGCGACAGGTCCTGGTCACCGACCCGGATGCGGCCGGCGGTCGGCATCAGCAAGCGCGCCGCCAGCATCGCGAACTCGTCCCGCCCGGCTCCGCCAACCAGCGCCGTATGTCCGTCCAGCGGCAACGTACAGGAAACGCCGTCCAGGATCTTCGGTCCGTTCTCCTCGCCGAAGCCGACATTGCTGAAGACCATCGGCGCCGTCAGGCGCGTGTTCGGATCGGCGTCGCTGGCCAGCAACGCCGCCGGCATCAGCTCCGGCACGTCGAATTGCTCGATCACCTGCTCATACTTGATCCGGATGTCCTCCTTCGCCTGATAGTAATCAAGCAGCTCCTTCCACGGACCGGCCAAGTCCTTGTAGGCGGCCAGCACGGCGACCAGCGAACCGAAGCTGATGCTGCCCTTGATCACCAGATAACCACCGATCGAGTAGAAGAAGAACGGCGTCAGCTGGTTGATGAAGTTGTTCAGGAACTTGATGAAGAACTTGCGCTGGAATATCTCGAACCGGATATCATAGACATCGCCATAGCGGTGCGCGATATCGGCCAGATGCCAGGCCGAGGTGTCGTGGGCGTGGATCTCGCTGACGCCGGACACCGACTCGCCGATCCGGTCGGAGATCTGGCGCATCGCCCGCACGCGCTGCTTGCCGAGCTGGTTGACCTTGCGCTGGAGCCGCGGGATCAGCCATCCCTGGAATGGATACAGCGAGACCGCCGCCGCCCCCAGGATCGGGTCCTGCATGAAGATGAAGACGAGATAGACCAGCAGCGTGCCGCCCTGGAACACCGGCAGCGCTATCGAGTCGCCGATGAAACCGCCCAGCGGCTCGACCTCGGCCGTGATCATCGGGATGATCTCGCCCTGGCTGACCTTGCGGAAGCGTGGCAGCGGGAACCGCAGGACCCTGATATAAAGCTCGTAGCGGAGCCGCCGCAGCATCCGTTCGCCCAGCCGGCCCTTCAGCGTGTTGATGCGGAACTTGAAGACGCCGTTGATCACCACCAGGACCAGGAACATCCCCGACAGCAGCATCAGGTACGGCACCTGTTCGAACTCGAACCCAAAGAACTCCTTGGGAAAGTTCTGGCCCCCGATGGCGTCGTTGACGATCTGTTTGGGCAACTCCAATGAATAATAAAGAAAGGGAAAGGAGAGCAAAGTGAGCACGAGAACGACCACCTGCTGCCGCGTACTATAGCGCAGCACGAAGCGAAAGATGCTCTTTTCCATACCACTGATGTCCGAAATGTGTTCCCGCCTTGATCAGCATTGATCGGCCGTGACCAACCTTGATCACGGCGGCGGGAAAAAAGTGGAGCCGAGAGTACCTGATGGGGAGGCACCCGGCAATTCACATGGTCGATAACCTGCTATTCTGCTAGAGACAGACGATGGCATTGACCCCTATGGGGACCCCTGTGGGTTTCCTGCGCCACAGGTTGGCCGCACCACCGCAAGCGACAGTGTGAGCAGAGGCACATGAGCAACCGCATCGGGCCAATCCGAGACCACGTGCGCGAGCACAGGCGTGTGCTGATCTACAGCCACGACACCTTCGGTCTCGGCCATCTCCGGCGGTGCCGGACGATCGCCCATGCGCTGGTCGAACGCGACAAGGGCATGTCGGTCCTGATCCTGTCCGGCTCGCCGATCATCGGCAGCTTCGATTTCCGCAGCCGCGTCGACTTCGTCCGCGTCCCCGGCGTGATCAAGCTGCGCGACGGGGACTACACCTCGCTCAACCTGCACATCGACATCGAGGAGACGCTCGCCATGCGGGCGTCGATCATCCGCCACACGGCGGAGATCTTCGACCCCGACCTGTTCATCGTCGACAAGGAGCCGCTGGGCCTGCGCGGCGAGGTGTTGGAAACCCTGCAAATGCTCAAGAGCCGCGGCACACCGCTGGTGCTGGGCCTGCGCGACGTGATGGACGAGCCGGCGGCCCTGGCGCCCGAGTGGGAGCGGAAAAAGGTCATGCCTGCGCTCGACAAGCTCTACGACGAGGTCTGGGTCTACGGGCTACCGCAGATCTGCGACCCGTTGGAAGGGGTCAAGGTGCCGCCGTCCGTCCGCCGCAAGATGGTCTACACCGGTTACCTGGAGCGCAAGACCTCGGTCAACGCCGCCGTACCCGACATGCCGGACACGCCCTACATCCTGGTCACCCCCGGCGGCGGCGGCGACGGCGAGGACATGGTCGACTGGGTGCTGCGCGCCTACGAGCACGACCCCGACCTGCCGAACCGCGCCCTGATCGTGCTCGGTCCCTTCATGCAGCGGGAGCTTCAGACCGAATTCCTGGCCCGCGCGGCGGCCTTGCCCAAGGTCGAGGCGCTGACCTTCGAGGCCCAGTTGGAAACCCTGATGGCGAACGCGGTCGGCGTCGTCGCCATGGGCGGCTACAACACGTTCTGCGAGATCCTGTCGTTCGACAAGCGGGCGCTGATCGTGCCGCGCATGGTGCCGCGGCTGGAACAGTACATCCGGGCCAGCCGGGCGCAGGAGCTGGGGCTGGTCAGCATGCTGCCGGACGACGGCGCCCGTGACGCCGAGGCCATGGCGGCGGCGCTGCGGCACTTGCCCCAGCAGCATGTCCCGTCCGATGTGATCGTCCCTGGCCTGCTCGACGGGCTGGAGAACGTCAACCGGCTGGCCGAGCGCCACTTGTCGATGCCGCGCCGCCCGGCCCGCCGGCCCACCTTGCGCCGCCGCGCCTGAGGGCCGTCGCCGTGCCGCCCATGGTATCGATCTTGATCGCCCCATCGTGACCGTCTGCGTCGTCGTCAAGGGCTGGCCCCGGCTGTCCGAAACCTTCATCGCGCAGGAACTGGTCGGGCTGGAACGGCGGGGCGTCAAGCTCGCCCTGTTCTCGCTGCGCCACCCGACCGACAAGGCCACCCACGCGCTGCATGGGCGGCTCCAGGCGCCGGTGACCTACCTGCCGGAATACCTCCATGACGAGCCGGCCCGGGTCGCCCGCGCCCTGGCCGCCGCCCGGCGCATGCCCGGCTGGCGCGACGCCCGGCGGGTCTGG